>JAHHHR010000023.1 GCA_019359245.1 Nostoc desertorum CM1-VF14
TGTCTACTGGAGGTGCGGCGATGAAGGCGATTACGAAGCAGGCGGTAGCGGCTAGCAAGGTGGGGATCATTAGTACGCCGAACCAACCGATGTATAAACGGTTGTTGGTGCTGGTGATCCACTCGCAAAACCGATCCCATACGTTGGCGCTTGAGCGCTGTTGTAAGGTTGCTGTCATGGTTTTATAAGTGCGGTTAGTTATTTTATAATCAGGCGGTTTTGTTTTTGCCTGTGAAACTACTTTACACTGCTTTACAATTTTTAATCAACTTTTATTACTTCAGTAAAACTGATATAGCTTATTACTTTTTCTTATATAACGCCGTGTGTAACTTTCTCTCAAACCTAATCCCCAACCCCTTCCCTAGTAAAGAATGGAAGCAGGGTTCAGAATAAGTCGCACATCGTGTTGTGTAGCAATACAGTTCAGTTAAGCGTTTCTTCCTTCTCTCTGTGTCGCGCCAGTTGCTTCACAACGCACTGGCTTCTCTGTGCCTCTGTGGTAGCCTGCGGCAAGCCGCTCCGCGTCTACGTTAAAAAATTTACTTTCACAAAGGTTTTTAGGCTTAACTGAACCGTATTGCGTTATGTAGGTTTATGCTGGTGCCACCGCTGAAAAGATAGAATAGAAAGTAAACATTGCTCTTATCGACTTTGAATATAGAGTTGAGATCAATTACTACCAAAATTAGGAGAGGAGGTGTGACATGACAATTACTCTAAATCACACCATCGTGCCCGTACATGACAAGGAAGCTTCGGCGAGGTTCTTTGCAAAAATTTTTGGTTTAGAGGTCGAGGTTCCCGTTGGTCACTTCGCTGCTGTGCATATAAATGATGCACTAACGCTCGACTTCGCTGACGCTGAAGCGTTCGAGCCGCATCATTATGCGTTCCATGTCAGTGATGAAGAATTTGATGCAATTTTTGCCCGCATCAAAGAGGCAGGTCTTGAATACAGTAGCGACCCCATGCATCAGAATAAAGGGCAAATTAACCACAGAAAGGAAGGTCGTGGCTTCTATTTCTATGATTCTAATGGTCATAATTTAGAACTGTTGACCCGTGCATAGATATTTGGCATTAGTTCAGTTCCTAACTCTTGGAGAGGCTGCGTGTAGCATCTCTAAGAGTTGCTATGCCGCAGGCTTTATGACTACGCTACTTCAACGCCGCCCTTCGGCTACGCTTAGGATAAGCTCAGTACAAGTCAGGGCAAGAGGTTCAGTGACCCCTGCCTCCTTCCCTGCATTACTTCTTTACTAAAAAATATGCTGTAGCATATTCCGGTAATTGACTGATATTCTGCCTAAATTCTTTTTGATTCTTAAAAATACCTGCCAAAAAATCTAGTTGATAAAGATTAGGTAAAAAGGCTCCACCTGTATCAGCCATAACTCCCATTTGCAGATGTTTGCGACCATTTTTAGTATGCTCAATAATAATTACTCTACCTAAACCGATATTCAAAACATCTCCAGCAAAAGTTACTCCTGGTTTAATTGAGATTTTTGCATCTATTTTATATCCATAGCCTTTAATGGCATCAACCTCTCTAAAATACCAATAACGTTTTTGTGCTGTTGCTTTTAATCCGCGAACATAAGACATTCCATTATTTCTATCTACGTTAAAAAAGGCTTTATAACCATCTGTAAAGTTAATCAAGACTGTTCCTTGCATTAATGCTTCTTCTAAGCCAGTTCTGGTTAGATATGCAAGACTTTTAACTTTTCCAAATTCTCTACCGCCTGGTTCATAAATACCCGACAAAACATCCTGTTTTGTATATCTTGTATAGAAAGTGTCCTTTTTAGAGCTATCTTTTAGGCTATAAATTGGTGTATTAAACTTAGAGGTTTTCTTCCGAGAGCCGGTATGAGTAAACACAGCATATTTAGTAATTCGTAATTGTTTTTGTTTCTTTTTTTTTGGGTTATAGGCAGTCCATTTGATGACTCGGAAATTGGTATTGATAAACTTGGGATCTTGTAAACGAGTAGCTCGATTATTAGCAATATCCTCCTTCAAAACAGCAACCATAAAATCTAAAGTTTTAAGGACATCTGGCACAGTCACTCCTTGACTAGCAAGGATTCCTGTACGGAGAATATCTGGATCTTGTGAACTATAATCTTGAAAATATTTTCTAGTATTAACAAGAACGGTTAATAAATCTTTTTGATTGAAGTTAACCTTACTAATTGGCAGTTTGACTGGAGTAACAACCTGGCTGCCATTAATACTAAAATTATATTTTTTGAACTCATCGACAACTCGATAGGGTGCAGATGCTGCTAACAAATCTTGCCCAGATGAAAAAGCGTTTTCTTTGCCTATAATTTCATCAGATGTTTGCTGAACGGTAAAAGGATTTTGAAACCTTGAGGCTAGTTCATCAAAAGCTTGATTTGATGTTAAGGAAATTTGTGATTGAAGTGGGGCAAAATTATCTTGCTGAATAAAAGACTGATCTTGTTGGGCTAGGTGTTTGGTTTTTGACTGAGTATATAGATGGCTACTGGTTAAACTGACAAGCAATAAGGCAGCACAACCCACTGTGAAGCGGAATTTTTGGCTAGATAAAATATTCATAACTCGGAAAATAAATTTTTAATGCTAAATAATCAACATTATGCCTCTATCACCTCACGCACTAAGTGCGCCAACTTTTCGGCACTATCGGGAACTGCGATCGCCTTTGCATTTTCCCCCATTCTTGCTAATTCATCTGGTGACTGCAACAAATTCAACACATTACTTTGCAATATTTGTGCCGTCAACTCCGATTGCTTCAGTGTTAACGCCGCACCAGCTTTTGTAAATACGTCTGCATTGTAAGATTGATGGTCTTCTGCGGCAAAGGGGTAAGGAATCAAAATCGCTGGAGTTCCACATACTGCTAATTCTGTCAAACTGCCTGCACCAGAACGACTAATGGCTAGAGTAGCTCGTTGCAACAACGCCGCCATATTGTTGTAAAAAGGTAAAGCTGTATACTGTGGATGTTTGAGGCTATCTGCTTCCTCGTCGCGATCGCCAGTTAAATGTACTACATAAGCACCAGCATCAAACCAAGCATTTGCAGATTCGCGCACTAACTTATTCACCGCAACTGCACCCTGGCTACCACCAAAGACAACAATTAACGGAACACCCTCTGGAATGGCTAAATCTAACGGTGCATCAATTGCCGCATCGAGAAATTGCGCTCTTACAGGAGTACCGACACAGACATTTTTGGCACGAGGCAAGTACTTAGCAGCTACTTCAAATCCCAAGGCTACCGCACTACACCAAGGGCCAAAAAAACGAGTTACTTTACCAGGTATTGCGTTAGATTCGTGGAAAACCACGGGTAAACCGAGAGAACGCGCCGCAATAACGGCTGGCCCGGCAATGTAACCTCCTGTAGTAAATACCCCTTGAAAATTTCCCTGCTTCAAAATTCGTCTAACTTCTATAATCGAACCAGCGAGTTTACTCAAGATGCGAATTGAGGAAATTCCAAACCCTTGCTGAAACCCTTCAACTGCAATAGTATTCAAGGGATACTCTTTAGGGACAAGTTGAGTTTCCAGGCGATCGGGTACTCCCAGCCATTCGATTTGATAATCTGGAAGTTTTTGTGCCAGTGCGATCGCTGGAAACAAATGTCCACCAGTCCCACTGGCAGCTATTAATAATCGTATCGGTGCGTTTGCCATCAAACCTCTACCGTTTAGCGTCTAGCTTAACTAAGATAAAACAATTTCCTTATCTTCTCTCATCAAATCAGTAAATTCTTACCAATGACTAACATTATTAACACCTTAATGAAACGACAACTCAGATTTCCAGCTAGTATCTGGCTAGTTTCATTCCTGCTAACCATTGGTTTAACAAGTGGTTGGCAACGCACTCAAGCGGCGACACCACAGCAATTAGCTCAAGCTGGTATAGCCCAAAATGCACCAGCTGATTTGAAAAACCTACTGACACAAGTTGATGCAGCCGCCAGCCGGGGTGATGTCAAAGGGGTGTTGCAATTCTACAGCCCCAACTTTGCTCATGGGGATGGATTAAACCTCCAAACTCTGGAAAAGTCTTTGATTTCACTTTGGCAACGATATCCTAAATTGCAGTACAGTACAAAACTACTATCTTCAAAACCTGAAGGTAATGCAATTATTGCCGAAACAGAAACGACGATAACAGGCTTACCTTCCGGTAACAGTAATAATTCGGCTCTCAATGCCACGATTAAATCGCGTCAGCGCATTATAGGTGGAAAAATAGTCCGCCAAGACATTTTGTCGGAACGCACCCAACTTACCTCTGGTACCAAGCCGCCCCAAATTGATTTTAAATTACCAGAGCAGGTGCAAGTTGGTCAAAAGTATAATTTTGATGCGATCGTTCAAGAGCCACTTGGTGATGATTTTCTACTAGGAACGGCGCTAGAGGAAGCCATCAAACCAGATAACTTTCTCAACCCCACATCCGTAGATTTGCAATTACTAACATCTGGCGGACTGTTTAAAACGGCACAAGCACCATCTACCCCTGGTAGTCGCTGGGTTTCTGCTGTCATTCTGCGGGGTAATGGGATGACGATGGTAACTCAGCGCTTGCAAGTGGTAAAGAAATAGGTTGGAGTTGGGAGTTAAGAGTACTTGCGCTCATGAAACAACCCAATTAACAAAGTGCTCGGTGCAGCTAGAAACAGCCACATCGTTAGCTGTAACCCATACTGCTGTGCTAGCCAACCCAGCGCCAGGGGCATGAAACCACCGACTAAACCCGCCAGGTTATTAAGAGCCATCACGGTGCTGCTTTGCCCCAGCATGGCAGTATATAGCTGCCCCTGAAGGATGGAATACCAACCCGCATTGAGGAAGCCCAGACCGCCCAAAATAACTATTTTGATGGTGATATTCGGGATCGCCAAAAAAGCGGGATAAAAACACAAAACTAAAAATGCACTCACCCGCAAGTACTCAATGCCTCGAACCCGCTCTAACAATGGAATGAGCAATAAATCGCCTAACAAGCCGAACCCCAACCAGATAGTAAAAGCAAAACTCGCTTGTGTGTCGCTTGTACGCACAACATCCACAAAATAAAGGGCTAAAAAGCCCCGCAGAACATCCAACATTAAATCTGAAAATTGCAACAGGGTTAACCAGCGTAGGACGTTACGTCGTTTGAGTGCGCGGATGATATGACGGATACCTTTTTGAATACTAGGGGCTGGCAAATTCGCTGGAGTGGATACCGTTGCTATAGCCATCGGAGACTTCCACATTAAGCTAACCAGACAAAGCGTCAGGGCTGCCAGGGTGAAAAAAACATTCCGCCAACTCTGATGCAAAGCGATCGCACCTGCCAACGCCAAAGGACCAATCACATTGCCGAGAGAACCCGCCAATGCCCAGCGTGCCATGTTTGCTTCGTGGCGGGTGGGTTCTAGATCCATCAGCGTCGCTTGAGACAAACTGACAAACGCACCAGATGCCGGGTAAAACAACACCAATGCGGCTAATAAACTCCAAAAGTGATGACTGAGGGAAATCAGCAAGAGAGCGATCGCAAAACTGATGCCTCCTCCCAAAATCAATAACCGTCGATGACCAAAATCGCCTAAAACCCCAAAAATTGGCTCTATCACACTGCTGATCGTATTGGGTATGGTCAATAGCAACCCGACTTGCAGGTAGGAGAGATTCAGATCATGACGAATCAACGGATAGGCTACACCCATCACACCATCAACAATTTCGTCTAATCCTTCGATCGCCAGGAAGAGACTGATGAATAAAATAACTGATCTGGTTGTTTTGTTCTGACCATCCAAAGGCATCATAAAATTCTCCCGTTCTCCAAATTTGTTTACCAACGCACTTTTGTCACAGCGTGGCAATTGGAGGGGGAATCCATGAACAAACGCTTCGCCATAATGATCGGGCGAATTGCCTGTTGGATTGAGTTTCAGAAGCTTACCAAGGAGGGAATATCATCATTGCGACAAAGGTTTAAACATACGGACGGTTAACACCGTCTCTAGTTTATTGTAGACGCTAGAGTTACTGAGTTTTCACCCGTCCTTCTCGCAGTATATCTATTAACGGAAATCGCCTTAGATATAGCTTTCGAGTTACATCTAAGAAAAAATAAATATTAATAGCTGAGAAAATATGTGTGTACTCAGGAACTTGCTAAATTGCTAAATTGTGTATTTAAATTAACACTGGACTATTGGCTTTTTCTTCAATGACTTCTCTACAAAATCAAATCATTTTGATCACTGGTGCAAGTAGTGGTATTGGTACTGCTTGTGCGAGAATCTTTGCTGGTGCAGGTGCAAAATTAATCTTAGCGGCACGACGATTAGAACGTTTGCAGCAGCTAGCAGATACTCTCCGTAAAGACTTTAGTACAGAAACTCATTTGTTACAGCTAGATGTGCGCGATCGCAACGCTGTTGAATCTGCTATTTCTTCTCTACCGTCTCACTGGTCTAACATCGACATTCTGATTAATAATGCTGGGCTAAGTCGTGGTTTAGACAAGTTGCACGAAGGCAGCTTTCAAAATTGGGAAGACATGATTGATACTAACGTCAAAGGTTTACTTTACGTTTCCCGTTATGTCATTCCGGGAATGGTGAGCCGCGATCGCGGTCATGTGGTAAATTTAGGTTCCATTGCTGGACATCAAACCTATCCCGGTGGTAATGTCTACTGTGCTACTAAAGCTGCTGTAAGGGCAATTTCTGAAGGTTTAAAACAAGACCTGTTGGGAACGCGGGTACGTGTAACTTCCGTTGACCCTGGGATGGTAGAAACGGAATTTAGTGAGGTGCGTTTTCACGGAGATGTTGAACGCGCCAAAAAAGTTTACCAGGGAGTTATGCCCCTGACAGCAGATGATGTCGCTGATGTAATATTTTTCTGTGTAACGCGATCGCCCCATGTCAATATTAATGAAGTTGTGCTGATGCCTGTTGACCAAGCCAGCGCTACCCTAGTTAATCGGCGAACCTAAACAAGGGGAAAATCACGACTAATATAATTAAGCGGTCTTAAAAAATCGAATAATTTCGCGGACATGATCAAGAAATTGTCCGTCGGTGGAAAGTTGCGCGATCGCAGTTCGTGCTTCTCTTGCTAAACGCTCATGTTCAGTTTGATTGGTCGCCCGTAATTCCTCCAAATTAGCAGCCATTCGAGCTAAATCTCTGCGAGTTTCTTCGGCAAAGCGTTGTTGAGTTGCAGGTAATGAATAAGATTGTTCTGGGTTAAGTTGCTCCTCAAATGACTGGATTTTTTGTTCCAATATCGAGAAGCGATCGCGCAGTTCAACAATATCTTCGCGCGGATACTTCCATTCTTGGCGAATCATTGCTAACCGCGCATATAAGTACTCATACGCCCGAATCGCTGGACGCAGAATTGTTAATAACAAAGCTGCACCAGAACTTATATACCCAACCGTACTAATACCAGTGGCAGCAAGAGTATAAAGACCAACGGCTGAGAATAAGTGTAAAGCAATGGCAACCCAGAGCGATCGCTTTGCCAATACTGTGACATATTTCACTTGTTTCTCATCAACTGGAATTCCTTTCTCTTTGGATTGTGCTGCTTCTGCTAAGACTTCTTTAGCTTGAAAATGCACATTCCACGGTACGGTAACAATTACCAACAGCCACCAAAAGCTTGCACCACCAATCACCCAATCAAGAAAGTTACCAGCAGGGATGTGCAACCATTGCAGTAAGCCAAAAGCTGTTAATACCACAACCACAATTCCAGCAATGGAACTGATGAAAAAGTTTATATACATTTTGCCCTGTCTCCGGTGAAACCATCATCTCGATCATGACTATTTCTCAACAGTTGTACGTAAATTATTGTGATGGTTTTTCTATTTGCACACACCAGCTTCTCAATAAGATAACTACGCCAATTCGGTTAAATATGTTTGCTACCCTTTTGGGGAAAGTAGCAACAAACATGATTGTGATGGTTTTTTTTGTTGCACATATATAAATACATTCTGTAGTATATAGGTAATATAGCTAAAACTTTTATTCTTTAGTGACAAGCTTGTGCCAAATTTGACTTGATTGCACTAAAAGGAGGGTGGCAATGAAAAAAGTAGCGGTATTTGGCAATGCTGGAGGCGGAAAATCAACTCTAAGCAAGAGATTATCTCAAATCACTGGTTTGCCACTTCACGTCTTGGACAAAATTCAATATCAATCAGGAGGTACAGAGGTTCCACATGAAGACTATAAGCGCGCCCATCAACAAATTTTAGTTACTGATCGATGGATTATTGATGGGTTTGGTTGCATGGAGACTCTCTGGCTAAGACTTGACGAGGCAGATACTCTGGTTTTTGTCGATTTACCGCTGTATGTGCATTTTTGGTGGGTAACTAAGCGATTTATCACAGGTTACTTTCAACCGCCAGAAGGCTGGCCCCAAAACAGCCCAATATTGAGGAGTTCGCTTACTAGCTACCGCGTGCTTTGGTTGTGTTACAAATATTTAACCCCAAAATATCGTGAGTATATCGAGCAGGCTCAAAGCATCAAAAATGTTTATCACATTCGCTCGACTAAACAAATTTCACAATTTTTTGAATTAATTAATGCAGGAGACTAACAAAGTCGTCCTTATCTAAGGATACTCCCAATGAATTTGGAAGCCCCATCCGCCATGCGGTGGGGTAGTTCACCCTGTAGCTTGGGAAAAGGTGAGACAATTCAAACTTTCCCCGTCTCTATTGGATAAGATAGCTACGCCAAGTTGATGGAGTATCTTTATTTCCCTTTTCTGGAAGTAGCAATCGCCAAGTTTTGCCTTCTTGCTGAATTTGCAGGTAAACGTCAAAAGGTTTTTTTGGTTGTGTCAAGCTTCGTTTCGGTAGCTTTACAATCAAGTCGTAGGTTCCCCGAACGTGGAAAGCTGGTAAATTTTCAATGGTTAGGGGTTGTTCTTGGGTAATTGATAGGCGCTTAATTTCAAATCCTTGAAAATCTAGATCCAACTGTTGGCTAAGTTTTTGTTGAGTTTGTTCTAGCCCAAGTGCGATCGCTTTTTGCACTAACTCGTTAGTCGGTAGCAGTCCAATACTGCCACAAGCCGTTACTAGTATCAGCAATATTGCTGTCAAAACGAACCGCACTATGTTATTCACTGCCTGATCTGCTATTTTCATCCTTATCAGTTTAAACCGAAGTGAGAACAGCTATATATCCTTTAAATACTAGTAAAGGCACGGTATAACCGTGCCTTAATTCGCAAAAAGTATTATCTTGAAAGGTTTTTGCTTTACAGTAAATTTAATACTGGCGTAAAATTGCAGACAATGAACTCTCTTTACGAAGGTCCATTAAGTCTGCTAAAGATTCTGTGCGCGTATCCAAGTGGTGCTTATGTTCTGCTGGCAGAACCGTCACCAGATGTTTTGCTTTAGGTTGCATCTGCATAAGCGGCATCAGTTGTTGCTGTGGCACAAAAACTGGCTGGTTCTTGGGAAGGCGTGGCTCCAATCTTTGGTAATGGTTCTGTGCCAAGCGTGCTTGATGACGGTTAATCTGTTTTTGGACTTTTTGCGGTTGCTTTGTCCTGTTGAGCATTCGGAAAATGAGCAAGCAACCACTACCACAGCTGAGGACGATCGCAGCCACCATCCATAAAGGTGTTGGATTACTATTCTCAGGGGGTGCATTGATTGGTTCTTCAACTATAACTGGGATTTTTTCTGGTTCTTCTTGTGCTACCTGTCCAGCATTACCTAAGCTGTACAGGGCAAAAGCACCTCCTCCTAAAAACATGGCTAAACACCCGGTTAACAATAGCCAAGGATGATGTGTAACCAGATATATCAGAACGTTCGAGCTTTGTTTTAATCTCGATTTCCTGTTTGTCAGCTCTGGAGTAGCCCTTCTGAGTTGGGTTGGCTCGCGCTGTACACTCTGACTTTTTTCCATGATTACTTTCAGATTTGTACCCCTCTAGTCAATAAATTGTACTGGAGGAATTAATCATCAGGTATCCGTAACAAAAGTAAAGATTTAAGTAGCTTTTTTGTAAAATATAGGCTACTAAATCTGGCTAACTTTTGCCAAAATTCTGTATTTATTGTGACTTTTTGCTCTAAAAATTTGGAAATTAGTTCGCTTATTTTTCCCGTCAGTTAGGAGAATGCCTTTCAAGAGCAAGTTGAATTAATCGATCAACTAATTCTGGAAATGAGACTCCACTATGTGCCCAAAGTTGTGGATACATACTCGTTGCAGTAAAGCCTGGCAAGGTATTTATTTCGTTAATAAAAACTTCTTTTGTCGCTTCCACATAGAAAAAATCTACCCTTGCCAACCCCGCAGCATCAACGGCTGCAAAGGCTTGCAAAGCCATATCCTGAATTTGACGAGCGATCGCATCTGGAATCGATGCAGGTATCAGTAAATCTGCCCGACCTTCAGTATATTTAGTTTCATAGTCGTAAAAATCGCTATCATAACTAATCTCTCCAATGACAGAGGCTTGAGGTTGGTCATTTCCTAAAACAGCACACTCTACTTCTCTAGCTACGACACCAGCCTCTACCACCAACCTGCGGTCATAACTGGCAGCATTATCTAACGCGGCTTCTAATTCTTGGCGCGATCGCACTTTGGCAATACCCACTGATGAACCCAAATTAGCAGGCTTGACAAAAGCGGGATAACCTAATGCTGCCTCAATTTCATCACACAATTTCGGAAACACGCAAGGATTAGACCAAACCTGCGCTCTAGTTATCGCCTTGTATTTTACTTGTGCTAGTCCCGCTTGCTCAAAGGCAATTTTCATGGCAATTTTATCCATCCCCATTGCGGAACCTAACACTCCAGAACCAACAAAGGGGACTTGCATCAAAGTTAGTAACCCTTGAATCGTTCCATCTTCACCGTTGGGGCCGTGGAGAATGGGAAACCAAACATCCACTTGGGCTACTTGAGAGGGAGATTGCCACTTGCTGAGGGTTTGCGCTTGAGGGTTAGATGTCAGATTCCCAACAGATGTTGATTGTTCAGATTCCAGTAGAGGACTGCCGGTTTCTAAAACCTTTTCGGGTGCTTCTCCCGCTAGCCAGCGTCCATCCTTTTGGATGTAAAAAGGCAGGATTTCGTACTTACTAGCATTTTGCTCTGCACTTAAGGCTTTAGCGATCGCCCGTGCTGATTTGATCGAAACTTCATGTTCTCCCGAACGACCGCCAAACAATAACCCCACGCGCAGCTTAGTCATTTTCGGTTCCTCCACACTTCTCAAGCAGATAGCGTATCACAACCTACAAAAGTTGCCATGTTTTTCTAAATTATTTTTATTGCCTGCCCAAACCTTGGCAAGAGAAAGCTTTTTTATTTGAGGAGTTAGTCAGCGATCGCCCATCTGACATAAGGCCGTGAAGCCACCACATTTTTGTAAGTAATTAGGCGAGCGGGTGCATCAATTTTTCGCAAATCCACACGGAAATAAGCTTTTTTATCCTTAAATTCTACATTGTAGAAAGTATGTTCTTGCCCACTAGTTCGACCTACACAAGAAGCATAATTACTCCGTAAAGGTGAAACAAATTCCACAAACTGCTTATTATTAGATGAAACTAACTTAGTTGTATCTGCAAACTCTCTGGTATCTGCCACTACCGTATGTTCAGCACCGCCTTCATAAGGGAGAACAAACCACCACAATCCAATTCTTTGAGGACATTTACCACTGCTACGTTGTACATTCAGTGTCACATGAGGAGCAGAAATCGGCTCTGTCCCTGACTGTGGCTGTGCTTGCGCTGTAGAAGCTATGGTTCCTCCCACAACTAGAGGGCATAAAATAGTACCAAAAGCTATCAAATTTACCAAACTTTTCATAACTTAAATCTATTCAAATTTCAGGTATACAAATAACATCGACTTTCATAAATTTGTAAAAGTGCCATATTATTTGAAACAACCGTGTTGTCAGCTACAGTTATATTCCAGGAAAATGGGCAACAATATTGATGAATAACTAGAAATGCAGCCCCACCTGTAAAAAATGCTGCCGTTTCATGAAACCCAGAATTATTGTTTGTGGCTTAGGACGTACCGGATATAAAACCTTTCGTCTGCTGAGACATCAGGGAGCCTTCGTTGTTGGCATTCATCACCAACCTATCTCTGGCGAAACAGCAGGGGATGTGATTGTTGGCGATTTACAAGCAGCTTCTACCCTAACAGCAGCGGGAATTCAACAGGCACATACTTTAGTCATCGCTGGATCTAAAGATGCTTTGAATTTGTCTATTATGATGCAAGCACGGGTGCTGAATCCCCAGATTCGCATTATCAACCGTTTTTATAATACAAATTTGGGAGAGCGCCTAGATCAAAGTTTGCCAGACCACTTGAGTATGAGTGTTGTAGGATTAGCAGCACCCGTATTCACCTTTGCAGCACTGGGAAACCGAGCGATCGGACAAATCAAATTATTTCAGCAAACTTGGCCAATTCACGAAGAATACATTGATGAAAACCATTTTTGGCAGGGCCTAAAGCTGAGTGAATTGTGGGAAGACCGATCGCGGATGCTGATTTATTACTTGCCAGTAGAAGGTGAGATGGATTTGGTGTCAGCTGTAATATCTGGACAAGAAATACAAGTAGGCGATCGCTTAATTATTGGTACACAACCCCGCATCTGTTCACCTCGAAGATCATTGATTAAAAAAGCGCTGAAAGCTCTCACCAATTTTAGGCAGTTTCAGCAACACGGGCGATCGGTAGTAGTGGGTGCTGTTGTATTATTCGCAGTGATTCTCATTGCTACACTCACCTATATGTCGGCTGAGTTGAGTTTATCTGCTATTGATGCTCTATATTTTTCTGTAGGCATGATTACTGGAGCGGGTGGTAATGACAAAGTAATAGAAAATGCTCCTAACAGTATCAAGTTATTTACTGTCGTGATGATGCTAGTTGGAGCAGTGGTGATCGGTATTTGGTATGCAATGCTCACCGATTTTGTCTTGGGAAGCCGCTTTAAGCAATTTTGGGATGCAGCCCGAATTCCCCAGCGATATCACTACATTGTCTGTGGCTTGAGTGGTATTGGAGTAAGAATTGTCCAGCAACTCCATGCCAGTGGACATGAAGTTGTAGTAGTTGAACCCGACTCCAACAATAAATATATCAACACCGCCCGCGAACTGGGTATCCCCGTCATTCAGGGCGATGCCAGCTTTCGCACAATACTTAAAGCCAGCAATATAGACTCTGCCGCCGCAGTGCTTGCTGTTACTAGTAATGATGCTACCAATCTGGAAATTGCCCTCAAAGCCAAAGGCTTAACACCCAGCATTCCAGTGATTGTTCATTATGCCGATCCTGATTTTGCTGGTATAGCGCAACAGCTATTTGGCTTCGAGGCGGTATTGAGTCCGGCTGAACTAGCAGCCCCAGCTTTTGCTGCTGCTGCGTTAGGGGGACGCATTCTCGGTAATGGCATTACAGCAGATAGTCTTTGGGTGGCTTTTGCAACTGTGATTACACCTTCACATGTCTTTTGTGGTCAGTGGGTGAAAGATGTAGCTATGTCTGCCGATTGTGTACCTTTATACGTAGAAACAAATCACCAAACCCTTCACGGCTGGGATTTATTAGAAACCAACCTCAGTGCTGGTGATATTTTATATATGACTATGCCAGCGACGCGACTATATCAATTGTGGCGGGGCGAACAAGTTTGCGAAGCACACGCTTAAATAATTCGTAATTAATACACTACTTCCCACTTCTCACTCCCATTTATTTGTTAACTACTCGTTGTTGATATTCTTGCTCAGTAACCATATCAAGAGTGTTTTCTAGACGATCTACAAATACGATACCGTCGAGATGATCGTACTCGTGTTGAAAAATCCGAGCGATGAAATCGGTTAATTCTTGTTTTTGTAGGTTGCCTTGACAGTCCGTGTATTCAACTTCAATAGATTTATACCGAGGAACTAGTCCCCTAATTCCTGGAACACTTAAACAACCTTCCCAATCTTTGACAACTTCAGTTGAATGAGCAATGATTTTGGGATTAATCATGGCAGTAGGTTCCATTTCTGGAGCATTGGGATACCTGGCATTAGGACGAGAAGCCACAATAAATAAACGATATGATTGTGCTACTTGAGGCGCAGCAATACCCACGCCGTTAGCTTTGGCAACAGTGGCTATTAAGTCTTCAATTAACTTTTGGATCTGCTCATCTTGAACATTGTCAACCCAAACAGCTTTTTGGCGTAATGTTGGATTGCCTAATTGAATTATTGGTGTTAATTCAGTCATAATAAAACTCCTTTAAGTAGTGGGCATTAAGGATTGAAGGGTAGAGTATGTCAGTTGTTTTTCAAATGATAAATGACTAACATCATTCTTCCCCTCTTACGGGTAAAGGAGCAGGTTGGACTGCTATTTGGATAATTTGCCCATTGCGTTCCACTTCTATTGGTAACTTAGTACCAATTTTGCTACCTTCTACTAGCTTTTGTACTTGTTCAATTTTAGTAACAGGCTGGTTATTAATACTTTTAATCACATCACCGACTTGTAATCCAGCTGTAGATGCAGGCGATCGCGGCACGATATCAACCAGCAAAACGCCGTCATCTGTTTGTATATTTAAGCGATCGCCTGCTTTATTTTTTATTCTTTCTTTAATTTCTGGTGTCAGTGTCACCATCTGAACACCCAAATAAGGATGATCTACCTTTCCGTTAGCAATTAACTCCTGGGCAATTCTTTGCACGGTGTTAATAGGGATAGCAAATCCCAAGCCTTGAGCGCCTCGGATAATAGCTGTGTTCATGGCAATTACCTGTCCACGAACATTTAGTAATGGGCCACCAGAGTTACCAGGGTTAATCGCAGCATCCGTTTGGATATAATCAACCCGCTTGTCACTAGCACCAATATCGCTACTAGAGCGACCTGTAGCACTGATAATCCCAGAAGTGACGGTATTATTTAAGCCTAAAGGGTTGCCAATGGCAACTACTGCTTCTCCTGGTTGCAAAGCATCAGAATTACCCACAGCTAGGGTAGGCAGATTATTAGCATTAATTTGGATTACAGCAACATCCGTTACCGCATCTTCACCCAAAACTTCACCATCAAAAGTCCGGCCATCTTTGAGTGTGACAGTCACTCTATCAGCACCATCGACCACATGGGAATTGGTCAAAATTTGGCCTGAGGACTTAATGATAAATCCAGAGCCACTACCGCGCTCTACCCGTTCTCTAGGCTGTGGTATTGCGCCTCCAAAAAATCGCCGGAATGATGGGTCATTAAATCTGTCTGGTATGCGAGAAGTGATTGTCCGGGAAGAATCAATCTGAACTACCGCAGGTCCCACATTTTGTACTACTTTTACCACAAAATTAGGATCTCCAGACGACGAGATAATTGGTGGGAGAGTAATTACCGAATCGGGTTCTGTTGTCTTTTGGGCTTGAGTATCGCTTTGTCGAGCCTGAAAGGTCTTAGCAGGTACAAGAGAGCAACTCCCCAGGAACACCACTGCTAAACCATATGAGAGCATCCACAACCTATGGCGTAAACCGCTTCCGAAGAGGTAGGTGGACTTGGGACCCCCACGGAGTGGGGATTGGGGGAGAGGGGGCACTTCGTTTGGAGAAATGACCCCATCCCCCTCGCTCCCTGCTAAGAGCTCCCTTGCCTCTTTTTCAATCTTTTTGGGCGCTGAATCATCGTTTATTATCTTCATGTGTCGTTCCTTCTCCGTGTCAGTCAGTGGATGTTAGGATCTTGCCTACCGGGTATGTCCCAAAATGATTACAACTTAAAAGCTTATTCTAGGTCTAGCGTGTCTGGATGCTAAATTAGTGCTTTCTCTTCTATTGTGACCGTTAGCAGCAAAGGTGGTGGATGATGGAAATTCCCATAGAAAGTCTGTGGAGTCAGGTACTAGAGCGCCTACAGCTTGAGCTATCCCGACCCACCTTTGAAACTTGGATCAAAACTGCTAGTGCGGAGCGATTAGAAAATAATTGCTTGGTAATCCGTACTCCTAACCCATTTGCTCGTAATTGGTTACAGAAGTATTACATCAATACCATTGCTCATGTAGTACAAGATATTCTGGGTCATCCCGTAGGAATTTACATTACTGTTGCTCAAGGTGATGAAGTTTCTCATTTTAGTGAACGAGAGATTTCTTGGGAATCAACAAATCCTAACAGTATTCCTGAACCTGTTTCTAATAACAATCAAAAAACTACTGAATTAAACTCTAAATATCTCTTTTCCCGATTTGTAGTTGGTGCTAATAATCGGATGGCTCACGCTGCTTCTTTGGCAGTTGCGGAATCCCCAGGTAAAGAGTTTAACCCTTTATTTTTATGCGGTGGCGTAGGTTTGGGTAAAACTCATCTCATGCAAGCTATTGGTCATTATCGCTGGAAAATCTGCCCTGATTGTAAAATATTTTATGTTTCTACTGAACAGTTTACTAATGATTTAATTACAGCGATTCGTAAGGATAGTATGCAAAGTTTTCGAGAGCATTATCGAGCTGCTGATGTTTTATTAGTTGATGATATTCAGTTTCTCGAAGGGAAGGAATACACCCAAGAAGAATTTTTTTATACTTTTAATACTTTACATGAAGCTGGTAAACAAGTTGTGATTGCTTCCGACCGTCCTCCTAATCAGATTCCTAGCTTGCAAGAACGTCTTTGTTCTCGGTTTTCTATGGGGTTAATCGCAGATATCCAAAAACCGGATTTAGAAACTAGAATGGCGATTTTGCAGAAAAAAGCCGAGTATGAAAATATTTGTCTTCCCCGCGACGTGATTGAGTATATTGCTTCTAACTATACTTCTAATATTAGAGAATTAGAAGGAGCTTTAATTCGGGCGGTGGCTTATATTTCTATTTGGGGCTTACCAATGACGGTGGAAAATATCACACCTGTTTTAGAACCGCCGAATGAAAAAATGGCAGCTACCCCAGAAGCAATTTTAAAGGTAGTGGCAGATAATTTTGATGTTTTAATAGACGACCTCAAAAGCAACTCAAGACGAAGAGAGATTAGCTGGGCGCGTCAAATTGGAATGTATCTCATGCGCCAACACACGGCTTTGAGTTTGCCGAGAATTGGAGAGGAGTTTGGTGGTAAAGACCATACAACGGTAATCTATAGTTGCGACAAAATTACCCAACTTCAGGAGAGCGATCGCACTTTAGCACAAACACTACGGCAACTAAGCGATCGCATCAACATGACTAGCCGTTCTCAAAAACCATCCTGAGAATGTATTTGGAGTTTTCCACAACCAACACCGTAAAAATTAGCCTTGGCGGCTGAATAATTAGCCGATAATATTAAATAACGGATAAAAATTGATTAAATTTCACTTAAATTGTGGAAAATATCTTACTTTTTGTGGATAAATCTGTAAAAATCTTGATATTTTGCTGGTAAAGCTTAATTAAGTATAATTACCTGGTGGAAAAGTACGTGAGTTTTTCCACAAGTTTTCCACAGATGTAGAATTACTTAACTATGATTGCAAGAGAAATTTACGAACCATAGCCAGTGAATTATTATTCAGTGGGAGTCTTAAACCCTTGTTCTCTCCGGTCGCGGGCAGAGGGCAGGTGATAAACTAATAGATATAGCAATGAAAAATCATATTAAATTAAAAATTTTTTCATTATCACATGAGTAATGCCAGCTTCTTCAAATATTTCTCCTTCTTCTACAAAGTCTAATTTTTGATATAAAACTTTGACAGATGTTTGGGCGTGGATTATAACTTCTCGAATATTTTGACTAGCTATAGCTTGTAATGCATTTTCCATTATTTTCTTACCAATCC
This sequence comes from Nostoc desertorum CM1-VF14, assembly GCA_019359245.1. Taxonomy (GTDB): domain Bacteria; phylum Cyanobacteriota; class Cyanobacteriia; order Cyanobacteriales; family Nostocaceae; genus Nostoc; species Nostoc desertorum. The sequence goes on from JAHHHR010000023.1 coordinate 17,915, forward strand.
CCTGCCCCCTAACTGTAGACAAAACAGCAAGTCTTTCTATTTTGGCAGTTTTATAATCTAAATATCTAATTCTAGTAGTACCCACAGCTTTATCATCTAAATAAGCAATCAAATGCTGAGATGTTTCATCTTTGCCATCAAACTCTAAAGCGGGATCTATCCCTTGTTCTTCCTGAAAAACGGATTTTCTAATTGCTGCGATCGCTGGAAATTCTTCAGGTAAATCAGCAATTTTTATGACTAAATTATTCATCAAATTTTTTCTGTATTTAGTATATAAAAAAAGGTGGGCATTGCCCACCTTACAAGCTTTAATCTGCACCCTCAATTGGTGCAAAACCTTGACGCTGAATATTTTCTGTTACTGCGCGTGGTTCGAGGAATTGCAGGAGGTAATCAGGGCCTCCGGCTTTAGAACCTACTCCAGAAAGTTTGAATCCACCAAAGGGTTGTCGTCCTACAATCGCTCCTGTAATATTGCGATTAATGTATAAATTTCCGACTTCAAATTCTGTCTGCGCCTGCTGAATATGCGAAGGTGTTCTAGAATAAAGTCCTCCAGTTAAGGCGTAGTTTGTACCATTGGCGACTGCTAAAGCTTCCTGAAAATCTTTCACCCGAATTACTGCCAGCACAGGGCCAAAAATTTCTTCCTGGGAAATTACCGCATTTGGGGATACTTCACTAAAAATGACAGGCCCGATAAAATATCCTTGTTCGGGTGCTGGTAACTCTAAGGCTAATTGTGCTTCTGCCTTACCCTTCTCAATATACTCGCGGATGCGATCGCGGGCATTAGCATCAATTACTGGTCCAACTTGTGTACTTGGTAACTCTGCTTTTCCAATATTCAAGGATTTTGTCGCTTCCACCAACCGTTGCACAAAGGCATCATAAATCGGTTGCAGCACAATCACTCTTGAGGCAGCAGAACATTTCTGTCCACTGTAACCAAATGCCGACTGCACAACCCCTACAACTGCTTGGTCTAAATCAGCACTTTCATCGACAATAATGGCATTCTTGCCACCCATTTCAGCAATCACCCGTTTCATGTGCTTTTGTCCGGGTTTTAAGATTGCCGCTTCTGCGTAAATTCTACAGCCGACTTCTTGGGAACCCGTAAAAGCAATTACATGAGTATCTGGATGATTTACCAAATAAGCGCCGACTTGCGAACCCTTGCCAGGTACGTATTGAAATACACCTTTGGGAAAACCAGCATCTACCAAGATTTCTGTGAGTTTAGCTGCAATCACAGAAGATGTTTCAGCAGGTTTGAGGAGAGTACAATTGCCTGAGACCAAAGCTGCAACAGTCATTCCACAAGCGATCGCTAGCGGGAAATTCCAGGGAGAAATTACCACAGCAATTCCTCGTGGCTGGTAAATATAGTGATTAGTTTCGCCAGGTATGTCGTAATTCACACCTTTATCTAACCGTTCTATCTCATCAGCGTAGTACCGACAAAAGTCTATCGCTTCCGAAACCTCTCCATCAGCTTCCTTAACCGGTTTCCCAACTTCCAAAACTATCCAAGCTGAAAGTTCAGCGCGGCGGAGTTCCATCAAATCACCAGCTTTCCGCAAAATATCAGCACGTTCTTTAGCTGGTGTTTTCCTCCACCCAGGAAAGGCAGCTTTAGCAGCTTGCATCGCTTGTTCTGCTTGTTCAACGCTAATCAATCCAACTTTACCAACTACTTCACTCAAATTAGAAGGATTGAGAGAATCAACAAATTCTGGCGGATTAACATACTCCCCGTTAATCAACGGTAAATAAGTTTTACCCAACTGTTGACGAACATTTTGGAAAGCTTGCGCCGCTTTCGTTCTCACCTCTTCCTCAGCGTAATCGGTATCAGCAGCACCAGAGAAATGAGAGTTAGGAATGGAGTTAGGAGTTAGGAGTGAGGAGTTAGGAGTTAAAGAGTTTTTCTCCTCTTTGACAATCGGTGGCGCTAATAATTCTTCAATTGGTCGATTTTCGAGATTTTGGCGTAAAAAAGAACTATTAGCTGTATTTTCTAACAATCGGCGAATTAAATACGCCATTCCAGGTAATAATTCACCGTAGGGACAGTAAACTCTGACTCGATAGCCTTTATCAACCAACGCTTTTGCAACTTTATCACCCATGCCGTAAAGGACTTGTAATTCAAAGCGACGGCGGGGAACATTTAAACTTTCAGCTATCGCAATTGCGCGAGAGTGCGATCGCACGTTATGGCTACCAATGGCAGAATACACATATTGGTGATTTTCTAGCAATAACTGAGTGATGGTTTCAAAGTTAGCATCAGTTGCCGCTTTGTCGTTGTAAACTGGCTGTGGCCAATGCTTTTGCGCTGCTTTGATAGTTTCCTGATCCCAATATGCGCCTTTCACCAAGCGGATTGTCAGGGGATAACCACGTTCTTTCAACCAAGAAATTAGGTCTTTGGTATCTTGCTCACTATCACGCAGATATGCCTGAACTGTTATGCCAATATCTGTGCGTTGCCGAAACTCTTCTTCTAGTAACAGTTTTTTCAGGATGCTGAGAGTTATATCCTTGTAGGCATACTGTTCCATATCAAAATGCACAGCTGCACCTAATTCTTTAGCACGACGTAAAAGAAGACGAATGCGATCGCTAACTCGCTCTTCACTACCTTTAGCATCTAATGGGTCAAATTGAGAATAAAACGCCGTTAACTTAACAGAAACCTGAACTTTTGGTATTGCTTCGCCATCAGCCTCATCAATAGCTGGGATAGCTGACCAATTCTTTGATGCTTCCACCAATTGTTGCATTAATTCTAGATAGCGTTCTAGATAAGACTGCGCCTCGGCTTCGGTAATTACCGCCTCACCAAGTAAATCGATAGTGAAAGCCATTTTTTCTTTTCGCAGTCGTTCAACTGTTTTGATGACTTGTTTAATATTTTCCCCAGAAATATATTTGTGAGCAAGAGTTTCAACAGCTGTACCAACAGTTGTAGCAGCAACTTGTCCTGGCATCGAGTCGGGGTTGGCAAAGTTTAGCATTCCCTTCAAAGCTGAGGGTAATTCTACAGACTCATCGCCTAAATATTCTTGTAAATGTGAGGCAATTTCTGATTTACTATGCAAAGCAGGTAGCGTGTCTATAAAGCGAAATAGTTGCACCCGCAACCCAGGATTACTCATCGCCCAAGCTAGTAATTTATCATCCCAGCGCATTTGATCCCGCAGGGAAGAAAAAAAGGAACGATTTTCCTGCGTTGCTGCTAGAAGTTGTTTAGCAATTTCTTGGGTTTTAGCTTCGTAAGTGCTTGTTTGTACTTGTAATACCACTGATAATAAACTCCTTAATTAAGGCAAGGCTTTTTGTAAAAACCCTGTGTCTTCTATTTTGACGTTTTCATTTAGCTGTCACCATATTTTAGGAATAGGGAAGAAACAAGGGAGCAAGGGAAAAGAGTTTTCCCTCTGTCCCCCGCACCGTGCCCCCCTGCCTCTTTTCAATGCCCAATTCAACAACTGACAAGTGTTATCCTTTTGTTGATCTATTTCTAACTTGATTGACAAATATTGCAACACAAGAGATTAGCTCAGTCTTACTAAGAGTGTGGATATTACGTTTATGCCTAGAGAAAACCTTACGCATATTTTATTTTCTAACTGGCAACACACACTCCAGCCCTTTGGTGTTGACCAGGTAGCGGCTGAGAAAGCCTTTAGTTGCTTGGTTGCAGCTTACTCCACCCCTGGTCGCTACTACCATACACTAAAACATATTGATCAAGTCCTCAGCACAATTCAGATTTTGCAAGGCTACACGAACAACCTAGCTGCTGTTCAACTAGCTGCCTGGTTTCACGATGTAGTGTATGACACTGAAGCTCAAGATAATGAAAAAAGAAGCGCAGACTATGCTTTTGAATTGCTAAGTAATTTGGGTATTTCAGAAAGTACCATAACTACTGTCACCCGTCTCATTCTGAATACTAAAGACCACCAAGCTGCGGCGGATGACTATGATAGCCAAGTTCTACTTGATGCAGATTTAGCGATTTTGGCTACTAACTCAGTTCAGTATTATGAATACGCCCATGCTATTCGCCAGGAATATGGCTCAGTCGCAGAGGCAGATTATATCACAGGTCGTCGGCAGGTTTTAGAACGGTTTTTACAGCGATCGCGTATCTACTCTACGCCTTTAATGTCAGAGTTCGCCGAACCATCTGCCCGTGGCAATATCCAGGGAGAAATTCAGTCTTTATCCAAGAAAGACACATGGTAGTCTTGCTGAAGGCTCATCCCAATTCACGAAAAGCTTGATACATATTTCTTGTAAGGGCATAGCAATGTCCATTGGTGTCAACTTAGGTTAAAACTGCTTATCCCACAGGCGTTTTACCCCCCTTAATCCCCCCTTGGAAAGGGGGGATTAAGAAATCTAGTTCCCTCCCCTTTACAAGGGGAGGGTTAGGGTGGGGTAACGCGGTGAGTAATGGTAAGTAAATGAACTCAATATCACGTTTTGACAAGGGTTTCAGGTTAAGTTGACACCTATGAGCAATGTCATGCCCTTACCAGCGTATTTGTACCATTATTAAGTTGAAAGAAAATATGCCTCCTGCCTCCTGCCTCCTGCCTTCTGCCTCTTTCACTTGCTTACCGTCTACTACCACCGCGATAAGGCAGTTCAGGATCTACTACCTTTCTTTTAGGTGCAAACGTTTGTTGATGTTGTTGCGGCTGAATTTTTTGCTGTGCAAACTTAACACGGGTGCGAACTCCAAGATCAACATCTGTATCGAGCATTTGCTGAAGTTGATTTGTAATCCGCGACGCTTGCTCAGGTAAAGTGGCTGATATAGCGTTGCCGCTTTGCGGGTTGTCGCCAGACATCGCTAGTGTTTCTAAACTCGTCACTGCCGCATAACGCACTACCCACTCTGGATCTTGAGAAATTAGTAGTAAAGCCTCTAGTACCTGAGTCTGGATAGATTCTAGTTTCTCAGGCGGTACTTGATACCAGCGCAAAGTGCCTAATCCTCTGGCAGCTGCCCGTCGCACGCTCAAGGAAAAATCGCTTTTTGCCGCTTCTAAAAGAGTACCCAGCGCCCGTACATCCCCAATTCCTGCTAACGCACGAACTGCCCATGCTCTAGCACCATAGTTGTAGTTATCAATTAGTTCCAATAGTGGCTGCACTGAAGCTTCCCCGATCGCAATCAGCCCATCTACCGCCGCCACTGCCGCCCCTGGATTGTTGTAACCCAAAGCTGCAATTAGAGTGGGAATAGCTTCCTCTATACCAGCTGCTGCTAACTCCTGAACTGCGTCTAATAAGCGATCTGAGGAATCTGCTTCTTCTACAGCACGGATCAATATTTGGGCAAGATCGCTGTTATTCATAATAATTTTTCATCAGTAATTAGTTGTCAGCTAATTGTAGCTTAAGTTATCCGTAGTTGACATAATACATAAACCCCCAAGCTTTGATTTTACAGTTAGCTTGGGGGTTTATGTGTAGCAAACATTCTTTTGTAACGTATTAATGACAACTAATGATCTAGAACTTATGACTACAATAGCGAGTCCATCAAGTTCATAACTTTAATTGTATCTTCTGAGAAAGTGCTTGGTGTTCTGTGATTGACTTGATGTTCTAGTAATCCTTTAAGAGAAATTAGCTTCAGGCTATTTTCTGCTAGAGTCTGTGCGATCGCATCTGCTGCGGGTAGATACCCAATCGCTCCCAAATCTGCCAGCACTGCTCGACGCAATTGCAATTTTTCTCCCGCCAAAGCTTGTACCAACCGTTCTCCATAAACTGGTTCTTGGGTTAATTGATACATGGCTCGTGCGGCAGCATATTGCACCAATTCGATTGGATGCTCTAAGAATGGCTTTACTAAAGGGATATACTCAGTAGCCCGCAAGCTTCCCAAAGCTTCTAAGATTGCCTCGTAGGGTTGAGATAAATCAGGCTGCTTTGATATGAGCTGCTCTCCCTGCAAACCTACTGCTAATAGCTTGATTAGCGCGGGAATACAAACCGGATCGCCCAGCATCTCTAAGGATTGCGCCGCCGCTTCCCGTACATAAAAATCTGAGCAGTCTAAACACCCAATTAAAGGTGATACTGCTTGGCGATCGCCAAGTTTTCCTAAGGCTCTAGCTGCGTTTCGTCGTAGAGGATATCCGCCTTCTGGTGTCTTATCGGCTTCATCCTCTAAAGCTTTGATCAGTGCTGTAACCGCAGCTGCTTCACTTATACGAAACCTACCCAACCACCAAGCAGCATAAAATCGCAGGCCTAAATCTGCACCTTCAAGATTAGCGATCGCCTGCTCTACCGTTAAAGATCCACCTTCGGTATTGTTACCTGTTGGTGACAAATCTTCAGTTTTCTCCGGACTGGGATTCATGAGAAGATTGATGGCCGTGTTCGCTATTTGTTTGAGCCTGACCGTTCCAAGGCTGAATGCTGATTATTTTGCCACCCAAGCGAGTGATCCGCTGCATTTCTTGATTCATCCGGTTCTCAGGCACTGTGATAAATACACTGGCACTAGAACGAATGGGATAGCCGACTTTTTCTGTTTCTTCGCTTTGGCGCATACCAACTACTTCATAGCGGAAGGAGCGATTACTATTTCTACCACTAATTTGTCCCAGCATAAATCAGTTCCTAATTTATAAATCGTAGTTTTCATTAGTCCTTGGTCAAAAACTAATAACTGATGACCAATGACTAATGACTAATGAAATTAAAGTGGCTTCACACTGGCGATTTTACCACCTTGTTTTAGCACTCTTTGGAAGTAAGGAGATAGCCCTTCATATGGTAAAACCACAGCTTGATTGACGCGGCGTGTACTAGGATATCCGGCTCCAAAAACGCCTGCCACTTCAACGCGGTAAAGTCTGCCTTCTTGGCCAAAAGTTCCTGCACCACCGAAAGTACTGTTGGGGGTAACGCCTTTTCCAGGAGCAACGTAGGAAAAACCAGAAGCGCTACCAGATGGAGGAACAACAACAGATGCACTATTGCGACCTAATTCAACTGCAAGACGGGGAGAATTACCTCTAAGTTGGGAGCGATCGCTATTGGCATAGCCGCGATAAAGTTGGAATATCCGGCTAAATCCGACAGTTTTCTGACCTGTTTGAGTTTTAAAACCGCGATAGAAAGGCACAATATTTTCACCAAAGCTACTTTGATACTCTGGTGAATCAATATAGGAATCAATGTCGGCTTCATATCCCTTGGTTTGATATAAGTCCAAGTGATAAATCACCTCAGACTCATCATAGGGAGCACGACCCAACAAATGTTTATAGTTCAGTTCAATGACGCGAGTTTGAAAGCTGTTGTAGAAAAATTTGGTTTTGTATAGCTCTGATTTAGCTACTTGACGCACAAACTCTTGTACTGTAATTTTCCCATCGCGCAGAAGAGATTCAGCACTTGTGAGACGCTCAGATTTCATTAAGTAATCGTTGCCCAACAACTGACGATAGGTGGCAGCAATTACCCTTTCTATGTCTTCTTGACTTGCATTTGGGCGCAATTCTAGAGGAGCGTTATCACTAAAAGCTTCTGTTCCCAGACGGGAAGCTGCTGTTGTAATAGCCATTGGTAATTTTCCTTATGTAATTGGTAGTTGGGAAAAGTTAGGAGTTAAGAGTTGGGGTAGAGTTAGGAATTGAAAATTCATAACTTCTAACTCATAACTCCTCAATCCTTATTCTTAACTCCTCACTTAATTCCCTATTCCCTAATTTAGACAGATGTGATGCTAATAATCTTGCTGCCCTTACGATTAAGCTGCTGCAATTTACTAGAAAGTTGCTCATAGGGTACGAGCAATTCCGCAGTACCCCGCCGCACTACACTTGAGTTTGGAGAAGCTGCTTGTAGTACCCTAATCCGGTATGTTTCGCCTCGCTCACCTCTTGAGAGACCTGTTAAGGCTCCTGTAGAGACTGGGTAGATGGGTGAAGCCAGATTCTTAGCTATTTCCCAAGTTAGGCGTCCTTGTTTTTGCCCTTGAGCGCGATCGCTATTGGCATAACCCCGATACAGATGGAACAGCCGGCTATAGCCAACGTTTTTCTGCCCCACTGGGCTATTAAAGCCACGATAGTATGGTACAATGTTTTCGCCAAAGCTTTCTTGATATTCTGGCGAGTCAATGTATGAGTTAATCTCAGCTTCGTAACCTTGTGAGTTGTAAAGCTCAACGTGGTACGAAATCTCTGACTCATCTTCTGGGGCGCGACCCAATAAATGCTTATAATTCAACTCGATAAACCGAATTTGCGAGTTGCAATGGAAAAATTTCTCTCGATAGAGTTCGGATTGAGCAATGGCTAGCACAAAACCTCGAACAGAAATCATACCTTGTTGCAACAATGATTCAGCACTGACAAGACGCTCTGATTCCATCAGGTATTCATTACCCAAAACCTGACGGTAAGCTGTCCGGATGATTACTTGTACATCCGATTCTGTTCTATCGGGACGTAGTTCTGCTAGTTCTGAGTTTTCAAAGGCTCCAATTCCTAGCCTTGCTGCTTGTACCAAAGCTGCCATTTTTAAACCTCCTCAGTTTTCACCGCAAAACTGAAAACAAAGTTTTTACAAAAATTTTTTCTAGTTTTTTTAACACTTTTTTGAAAATAAAACTGCCCAGAAAGGTAAACCAACTCCTAGCTATTTGCCAACAGAGCTTGTTTTCCTTTCCGGGCTAAATACACTCTATTAGCTTAGAGCGTTAATTGCGTAGTCGATGTAGGAATTAGCTTCTACAGCAGGGTCGCCACTTAGACCGTGGTTAGCCTTGATGTACTTGAGAGCTTCAACGTACCAGCTGGGAGATAGATCAAAGGTGCGGTTGATTTCAGTCAAACCAGAAATCAAGAACTCATCCAATGGGCCTGTACCACCCACAACTAAGGAATAGGTAACAATCCGCAGGTAGTAGCCGATGTCACGTGCACACTTTTCTTTACCAGTGTTGGTAGAAGCGAAGTTAGGGCCTTGTTGTTGAGTGGTGTAGGGGAACTTGTTGTACACCGCTTGAGCTGCGCCTTCTGTCAAACGTTGGGCATTAGCAGTCAAGCTTTTTGCTGCTTCCATGCTAGCAGGAGCTTGACGGAAACGACCAAAAGCGACTTGAAGTTCGGTGCTGGAAAGAAAGCGACCTTGAGAATCTGCTGTTGAAACTGCTTCGGTAAGAGGTGTCTTCATCGGTTTAGTATCTCCCTATTTACAATCTTGTTGAAATTTGTTTTGTCTAACTGATAGTTGTCAGTCAATAGTCTTAATCGGGTTTAGCTTACTGCTGAGGCTGCACGATCAAAGTAGCTAGCAACTTCAGATGCTATAGCGCTGCAATCGCCTCTGGTGATATTGTTGGGGTCGTTAACAAGAGCCAAAGCTGCGTCCTTCATCTTTTGTACGCCAGCTGCTACAGAACCACCAGGAACTCCTAGAGCCAAGTAGGTTTCGCGCAGACCGTTCAAACAACGATCATCTAATACACTTGCATCACCTGCAAAGATTGCATAGGTGACATAGCGTAAGATGATTTCCATGTCACGCAAGCAAGCAGCATTTCTACGGTTGGTGTAAGCATTACCACCAGGAGCAATTAACTGAGGTTGTTCTGCGAACAAAGCACGAGCTGCATTGGCAACAATTGCTGAGGAGTTGCTGGTGATCCGGTTTACGGTATCTGCACGCTTGTTGCCATCTTTAACTAGGGCAGCTAGAGCGTCTAACTGAGCAGCGCTGAGATATTCACCGCGGGCATCAGCTTGGGTGATTACTTTTGCAAATGCATCTAAAACCATTGCCTTAAATCTCCTAATTTGTTTGGTTAAGAATAATTGGACTCAAAACTGAATGGTTCAGCTTTTTTGATGTCAGCACTGCCTGACGAGTTACGAAAGGTTCAAAACAGACATCCACGGAATAAGTTTACAATCTCCAGGCTTTCAGATTAAAACTTTTGTTAAAAAACTTCAAACTTCTGTAAACTACTGGAAAACCTGATTAAGATGTTGTTTTTCCCTTCCAAGTTATCTTTATACAATGCTGCCGGGTCATTATTTATTACAAATTATTGTTATGTTTGTTAATTTCGTTTACATAAGTTTACACATTTATTTATTTTATCTATGACCTTTTGCCAAACCAAAAGATGGGATGATTTGTTTTTTGGCCGTTGCAGAACAGTGGGATGAAGTGGGGGAAGCAGGAGGCAGGAGGCAGGAGGCAGGGGACAGACTGAGTTTGTCCCCAAAATTTAAAGCTTAGGGCAATGAAACCCGCTCTCAGGTACAATTTCTAGACTTATGTGTACACCGTAGCCCTTTGGGGTTTCAGAATAAGTCGTACATCGCGTTATGTATATATGCGTTGCCTGAAATTCTTGATAAGCACAATTTATAAATTCATATTTTGCTACGAACCAGAACATAATGCTTAAGGGCGCGATGCCTGCGGCAGGCTACGCCTACGCACCCTTAATTTGTGTAGCATTTACTACTTCTTAGCAGTCCACCAAAGAAATTTTGACTTTTGAATTCCGCCTTGCGGTACTAGCCTCTACCAAACACACTGCCAAGGGCGCGCGCCATATTTTGCGGTTGCATTGCATCCATTGCGGCAGTAGGTTCATAACCGCAGTGAACCATACAATCGGCACATTTGGGATTACCACTCTTTTGGCCGTATTGGCTCCAGTCAGTTTGTGTCAGTAATTCCTTGAAGGTAGAATAATAACCTTCGTTCAACAGATAGCAAGGTTTTTGCCAACCAAGAACGCTATAACTAGGGCTACCCCAAGGCGTGCATTCGTAGTCCTTCTCACCAGTGAGAAAATCTAAGAACAACGGATTGTGATTAAAGTTCCAGTTTTTTTCACCAGCTTTGTATGGAGCCAAAATTTGCCGAAACAGGGCGCGTGTTTGTTCACGGTGGAGAAAATGATCTTGATCTGGTGCCCACTCGTAACTGTAGCCGGGAGAAATCATCATTCCGTCAGTATTAAGTGTGTCCAGAAAGTCGAAGAACTCTTGCATATCTTTGGGTTCAGTACCCTCAAAGATAGTAGTGTTAGTTGTCACTCGAAAACCCTTAGCTTTAGCGGCGCGAATAGCTTTGACAGCAATATCAAAAACACCTTTGCGATCAACACATTGATCGTGCAACTCACGCATTCCATCTAAATGGACGCTGAAAGTTAAGTAAGGAGAAGGTTGAAACTTATCCAGACTCTTTTCTAACAACAAACCATTGGTACACAAGTAAATATATTTCTTGCGCTCAATTAATCCTTGAACAATTTCATCAATTTGGGGATGTAGAAGAGGTTCTCCCCCAGGAATTGAGACGACCGGTGCGCCACACTCTTCCACTGCGGCAAAGCACTGTTCTGGGGTGAGGTTTTGCTTTAAAATTTCCTTTGGGTGTTGGATTTTACCACAACCAGTACAAGCTAAATTACACCGAAAAAGGGGTTCCAACATCAATACTAATGGGAAGCGTTTACGTCCTAAGAAACGTTGAGTAACCAAATATTTCCCAATATCTATAGCTTGTTGTAGATTAACTGCCATTGTTGCGATCGCTCCTCTTTATATATCTAAAAACACCATAGTAGGAGCGTACATCTATGCACCCCTACATATTGTATCCACACGTGAATTGCTATATTTCTCATTTGACATAACCTTGAGCAACAAACCAATCCACAGCATCCTTGAGTGCTGCCTTTAGCGGAGATTGAGGTAGACCCAACTCTCGTACAGCCTTGGCGGCATTGTAATACATAGGTTGTTTCGCCATCCGAACGCCATCCAATGGTACTGAGGGCGATTTCCCCAAGGGTGCGAGAATCTTTTCATCGACCCAGGCAACACTAAGGGGTAACCAAGCGGGTACTGTTCGTTGAGGTGCGCTTAGACCTGTAATATCGGCGAGTTGTTCGAGTAGTCCCTTGAGACTTAGGTTTTGGTGACCTAAGATATAGCGATCGCCTGATTTACCCCGTTGCAAAGCCAGTAAATGCCCCCATGCCACATCTCGCACATCGATAAAATTCAAACCAGTATCTAAGTAAAAAGGCATTTGCCGTCGCAAAAACCGCAGGATTATATCACCCGTCGGGGTAGGTTTGATATCCAACGAGCCAATCGGGCTGCTGGGATTGACAATAACTACTTGCTGACCTGTAGCAACGGCTTGCATAGCTTCTTGTTCAGCGAGAAACTTAGACTTTTTGTAGTTACCCACCAACTTCTCTAAGGGACTCTGATGTGTTTCATCAACGACTTGACCAGATGATCCTACTCCAATTGCCGCTACTGAACTGGTGTACACGGTGCGCTCAATGCCAGCTTTGCGGGCTGCTGCCAACACATTGCGCGTACCCAGGACATTGTTATGGTGTAGTAACTCCCGGTCTGTTTGCCACAAGGAATAATGGGCTGCCACATGAAATAGATATTGACAACCTGCCATCTGTTGCCAGAGATTGGGATCGTTCAAATCGCCTTTGACAATTTCCACCTCCAAACCACGGAGATTCTGTAAATTGCTGCTTGAGCGTACCAGGGCTTTGACTGTGTAACCCTGTTGCAGCAACAACCGTACTAAGTGGGCACCAATAAAGCCCGTACCCCCGGTTACAAAAACTTGCATTAACTTCTCTCCCTCGTTTGAAATCGGGGAAACCAATCATCTAAAATGGCGTAGACTACCGGTACTACAATCAAACTGAGAATAGTTGAAGTTACGAGTCCACCAGCGATCGCTACAGCCATAGGCGATCGCAATTCCGAACCAGCACCAAAACCCAATGCGATCGGTAGCATCCCTAAGAGGGTGGAAGCAGTGGTCATCATAATTGGTCTGAGGCGCACTGGCCCCGCCTTGAGAATCGCCTCTGTGCGGTCTAAGCCAGATTTGCGGAGTTGGTTGATGTAATCTACCAGTAAAATGGCATTTTTGTTTGCTAGTCCCAACAAGAACACAAAGCCAATCAGCGAGATCATGCCAAAGTCACTCTTGGTAAAGAGTAAAGCCAACATGGCACCGACAATTGACAAGGGCAAAGAAACACCAATAACTACTGGGTCTATCCAACTTTTGAACAACAAAATCAGTACCACGACAATGCACAGGGTTGATAAAAGCAAAGTAGTACCAAAACTACTAAATACTTCACTTTGGCGGGCAGAATCTCCTCCCAAGTCTAAAGTTACACCAGCAGGTAACACTGTTTTTGCTTCTGCTACTAATTGGTCTGTGGCACTACCCAAGGACAAATCCTTGCCCAGATTGGCACTGATATAGGCAACTCTTTGATTGTTGAGCCGCTCAATTTGAAAAACTGTACCCTGTGGATTAGTTTCACTTGTCACAGTAACATCAGCAAATCCTGGTAGTTTTTCGATTCGCTCTTTAATTGCCCTGGCAGCTTTGCTGAGGCTTTGGAGGTTATCACCTCGTAGTGACGCCTGTAAAGGTTTTTGTCCGCCAGTGTCAACAAATTGAATATCTTCCACACTAGTAGTCACACCAGGGAGATTAGGCAAAGACGAGCGTAATCGGTCTTGTACTTCCGCAGTTTTGATATTGCGGTCTTCTTTAAGCTTCACATAGAGGGTACCTTTATTTGGTTCACCTTCACGAGAACCAACAGTAGTAAATACCGTTTCCACTACTGGAGATTTTCTCACTACATCTTCTAGTTTCTTAGCAACCTCTAGAGAATCGTTTAAGGGATTAGGGATGGGAATTGGGGCTGATAGGGGAGATAAGGAAGAAATTCCCCCTTGTCTTGCTTGTCCCTGTGAAAATTGCTCAGGGATTTTTGGTAAAGGGGCGGTATAAGTAATATTGAACTCACCGCGATCTAATTTAGGAATAAACCCTTTAGGAATGAATAGACTCAGCGCCATACCTGCAACAAAGCTGAGTATAGCTAAGGCAATGACTGTCTTGCGGTGGTTTAAAGACCAGTGGAGTAAGTTTCTGTAAAATTGGGTAAAATTCCCCCAAGTGTTTGCTCCCTGACGGCGTTGGGGAGTTGAAGTAGCAGGTTTTAACCAGTAGGTAGCCAAGGCTGGTGACAATGTACGGGCAACCAATGTCGAAGCAATCATGGCTGCTGAAACCGTAATTCCGAACGGCTTAAAGAACTGCCCAATTACTCCACCCATCAAACCAATGGGTAAAAAAACTGCTACTGCTGTAGCAGTGGTGGCGATTACTGTTAAGCCAATTTCATCTGTAGCTGAAAAGGCGGCTTGCCGAGGAGTTTCCCCTTCTTCGATGTGCCGCATGATGTTTTCGACATCGATGATCGCATCATCGATTACACTGCCGATAACTAAGGCTAAAGCCAGCAACGTAATAGTTTCTAGGTTGAAGCCAAAAATCGCCATGACAATAAACGTTGCCAACAAAGATGTCGGAATCGCCAGGGCTGAGATGAGAGTTGCCCGCCAATTCCATAAAAAAGGAAAAATGACCACAATGGACAACAAAACTGCTTCCAGCAAAGCATCAATTGTTGACTGTGTGGCTTGGCGGATATATTCTGCTTGAGTAGAAGCTAAAGTGAGTTTGACATCCTTCAGACTAGACCGTAGCCTTTGGACTTCTTTTTCAACTAGACTCACCACTTCCAAGGTGTTAGCACTACCGCGTTTGATTACCTGAAATGCGAGTGCATCTTGCCCATTAAACCGTACTAATGTCGCCCCTGCTTGGGGAACAGCTGCACTCGCATTCGATGGATTTAGGGGAGGAGTTGCAGTAGCCCCACCCAACAGGGAGACTTTCAGGACTCCTGGTAGTTTAGCGATCGCACTCACAATCTGATCTTGTGCCAACTTTGTCAAATCTGTGAGATTCCGCGTGGGACTCTCAATGGCATAACTAATGGCGGCTGACTCATTTAAATTCAAAGGAATAATTTTAGAAGTCGCTCCTTGAGGCAAAGTCAGCTGCTTGAGGGCAGTTTCAACTTCTCTAGTCGATGTTTCTAAATTTGTTCCAACAGCAAAAGAAAGGGCAACTGCTGTTTGACTAGGATACGTGGATGAGCGAATATTCTCCAGTCCTTCTAAGGAGCGGAGGCGTTCTTCTAAAGGTTGGGTGAGCTTCGCCTCGGTATCCAGAGCAGTTGTCAGAGGGGCTGTAGCATTTACAACCACTACTGGAAATGTAATATCTGGAAACAAGGCATACTTGAGGGAACTGAAAGCCAGAACACCAGCTACCGTTACGGCAATCCAAAAACTCACCGTCAGCCACGAAAATTGAATCGCCAATTTGGAAATGTTGAACAGTTCTCGTGCGGATTTTGAGTTACGAAGCTTAACCATCTTAGAAAATTATCGTGTGGGTTACACAATTATTTAGTCATGCTACAGCAATCACCTTCATTTGCGAGTTTTGGTTACCAGCAAACGGCAATATTAGTTATTGTTACTCAGATGTGGCAAAATTTTTAATACAGAATTGAACTTGAAAAATGAAACTTGGTTCTGTGGAGCATAAGGAATTATGCCGTGAGCGCCTATTTATACCCAAACGCAAACTTGAAACTGTCGAGGGGGCTAGTGCCTAATTTTTTGCCCAACAACACAATTCTGGTACCTCAAGGAGCAGAATATAAAGCTGTGTGTCGCGGATTAAGCGGCGTTACTGGTTCCATCCCAACAGTAGTAGCCATACCTGTTGGAATGAAGCCTTTACTCAAATACCTGCAACAATCTCAAGGAAATGGACAATTTCTACCTCCAAAATCCAGGGTACTGATTATGGGTATCTGTGGTAGCTTGAGCGATCGCTATACAGTTGGCGATATTGTGCTGTATCAAGATTGTGTTTACCTTGGGAAACGGCAAGAATGCGATCGCACCTTCACATCACAATTACACTCTGCTGTATCAGAACAAGCCTCATTAGTCAAGTCACTGACAAGCGATCGTGTAATTTGGTCTGCCGCTGAAAAACGCCATCTGGGTGAAACTTTGGCCGCTGATATTGTTGATATGGAAGGATTTACCGCCTTAGAGTTTTTCAATGCTGCTGGAGTTGCAGTCGCAATGCTGCGAGTAGTTAGTGACGATTGTCAGCACGATATTCCCGATCTCACATCAGCAATTGACTCTGATGGCTCCTTAAAGCCTTTCCCTTTAGCGATGGGAATGCTTCGACAGCCTCTTGCTGCAACTCGGCTGATTCGAGGTTCATTAACAGCATTAAAGGTGTTAGAGCAAGTTACGAATCGGCTTTTTTCTGGCAATAGATTGGAATGATTTATTGCAAAAATAATGGCGCAATTCTTAGGCGACTAGAAGTCGCTACTACACAAACATAGAGGCTTTGCGGCTTCCCGCAGGGTAGTCCACCTACGTGGACTAATACAAAATCAAGGGTTTGTTAACCTGCGGAGGCAGATTTCGAGGCTACTGATTTTGAGAATGGAAGGGACAACCCCCTGCCGTTAATTTCTGAAGAAAGACATTATTATCAAAATAATGCTCTAAAGACTCAATTTTCAAATCATCGCTCACACGAGCAATACTAATTCCTACGATTTCTATGGTTTCCCCCGTGGGTGCATAGTCTTTATAGGAACCATTAAATGTTCCCCAATGTCGCCACTTAAAAGTAACATTAGGTGGACCTGAAAGAACTTCTGTTAATTCCCAAAGAAAGCCATTAGGAAAAGCATTATGAAAAACCTCAAATGAAGATTCAAAAGTTTCTGTTTCAGAACTATACTGCTCACTTTCACCCAGGAAAAGATTATAAGTACCTTCCACTGCAACATCCTGAGCAGTGTACTGTTGCCCTCCATTGGTACTCATTTTAAACTTATCAGTAACAATCGAAAGCCACTGTTGAGGATTAGATTTATTAGAAGCTTCCATTTCAAAATTTCGGACTAAGTTTTGTGCGATCGCTTCTAAAGAACCTTCTGGATGCTGAAATTTACTCTCTTGATGAAGAAATTCATTGGTGTAAGAATAATCAGGACGTTTTCCTTCTCGCCACTGTACTTCTTCATCATGAGCAATGACTATATCTCTATCTTGTACCCAGAGTGGCAATTCTGTAGTTTTTTTGCTACTCATACAAGTTGATTGGCTATAAACATCGTTTCTAAGAATAAAGTTTTATGGATAGAAGTAAATCAAAAAATCCAAAAAATTAAAAAATATTTATAATTAGCTCAATATACTTGACTTTTTGTACAAAGCTGAATATTACCAATTATCTATAGTAATCCTAAATGAGTCGTGGAAATCTCTGATTCCTTTCTCTGTGTTCTCTGCGCCTCTGTGGTTAATTTACTTTTACAAGTAATTTAAAACTGCTATATGCATTTTAGTAGAAAAAAGGCAAACTAATAACTACTGACAGTGTAATAATCAATACAAGTTAGTTTTAGTTATGAAATCGTTTGTGGAATAAGTTTTACACAAACTTTATCGTTATAGATATTAAGTAAAACCCTATATTGGGAAGCATATATATAACCTGATCAGGATTAGATTCCATGAGAGCTAATTCCACTGGAATATAAACTAAAAATACTTTTTTGTCAGGATGGCTCGAAACTAATTTGCCAACTATCAAACAGAATTTATGAAGCTCAATCACAAGCTATACCTGTACTCGTTCCTAGCTAATTTTGCATGGCTCAAGAAAAGTTACACCGCTAAAATTATGTTGGTGGCATTTTTGGGTACTCATGTACCACTTCTGACTTTACTCTTGAGTTTCGTCATCTCCAACTCTTATTCTTTGGAGATGGCAACGCAAATTATGATAATTGCTTTGTTGGCGACGTTAGCGGGTACGGCTGTCACCCTTTATGCACTAAACCATCTCCTCAAACCGGTCATTTTCACATCTGCTACATTACAAAATTATCTGAACACCAAAACACTACCTGAATTGCCTACAGAATATGCTGATGAAGCGGGTACATTGATGGCGGATACCTCACGAACTCTTTACAAATTAGATGAGTTAATTAAGTACATCACTAATTATGATGATTTAACTGGATTACCTAATCGTGATTTATTCCGCGATCGCCTCCATCAGATTCTATCCCAACCTGAAAACAACCAGCGCCTTGTAGCTGTCTTTTTGCTGAGTATTGATGATTTCACTGGGATGAGTCATGGGTTGGAGCATGAGACGACAAATTTGTTGTTAAGAGCAGTTGCCCAGAGGTTATCAACCTGCACAACACAAACAGATATTCTTGCCCATTTGAGCGGAGATGAATTTGCTCTTGCCCGAATCGACATTCATTCTTTTGAAAGTTTGATTAAGCTATGTCAAGTGCTGTTGAGTACCCTAAGCAAACCCTTTTCTGTAGAGGGTAACTCGATTCATATAACCGCCAGCATTGGCATCACAATTAATAACTTAAATGATCGTAATAGCGTAGATCAACTTTTGCAACAGGCTCACATAGCACTTTATCAAGCGAAGCAGCAAGGGCGTAGCCAATACCAATTTTATTCGCCAGAAATTAATGCTCAGTTACAGGAGCGACTGACCTTAGAAAATGAATTACATGGAGCGCTTGAACGCAACGAAATGCTGGTTTATTATCAACCTTTGATTGATTTACATAGCGGACAAGTTACAGCTATGGAAGCGTTAGTTCGCTGGCAACATCCTACATTAGGTTTGATTTCTCCAGCAAAGTTTATTCCGCTTGCAGAAGCCAATGGTGCGATCGTACCAATTGGTGAATGGGTCTTGCGAACTGCTTGTGTCCAAACCCGTGCTTGGCAGCTGGCTGGATTTACCCCAATTCGGATCTCCGTGAATCTGTCATCTCGACAGTTTGAACAACCGTATCTGGTTGAGATCGTCAATCAAATTCTTGAGGAGACTGGACTTAAAGCATCTTACCTAGAACTGGAAGTGACGGAAAGCTTCTTAATGGCTGACATTGAGCGTTCAGTTAAAACCTTAAAAGAATTACAAGAACTCGGTATATGCTTGGCTTTAGACGATTTCGGCACCGGATATTCCTCGCTGAACTATTTGAAGCGCTTTCCTGTGGATATGCTCAAAATTGATCGTTCATTTGTACAAGATGTCATGTCTAATGCTGATAGCGCCGCCGTCACTGATGCGATTATTGCCTTAGCAAAGAGCCTCCGGTTGAAAATCACGGCAGAGGGTGTGGAAACTAAAGAACAGCTTGAATACCTGCAAATGCGTGGATGTGATGAAGGCCAGGGTTTCTATTTCAGTCGTCCTGTCCCTGCTGATATAATTGCCCCGATGTTGCAGAAAAGTTCTCGGCAGATGGAGATAATTGCAACATAGGTGAATGCTTAAGCCATTACAACGTGTGGAAGCCTCGCTACCACACAAAAAAACAACCAAAATTGAGCCAGAAGTTTTACTGGTTTATTTGCGATCGCCCATTGTTGGCGAAATCCTCGATCTTCATACGACTCAATACCTATTTTGAAACTGTGGAAAGCTTTGCAACCATCTGAGTCCGAGATGAAACCTCAAGTTTGCGAAACATCCTTTTTAAGGCTTGCTTGACAGAGTTTTCAGTAATCCAAAGTTCAGCACTAATTTCTGCATTAGTTTGTCCTTGAGCTACCAAGTCAGCAATTTGCACTTCACGAGGCGTTAAACGCTCTGTTTGTAATAGTAATGGTTGTTGCAGTCGCGCCATTGCTACCCAAGTAGAAATGTGCAGACAAAGCGCACTCAAATCTGTGAGATTTTGTGAGTCAAATGCAGGCATTCCTTGCTCACGGGTCAAACCTACCACGCCCACTAACTGGCCATTGCTGACAATTGGCCCTGCCATGACGTGCCAGTGATCGGCACGAGGACAAATTAATTGCCATGTCTTAGGTTCCACTACTAAAGCTTCATGAACAGGCGCATGGCGTTCTAGTAAGTAGCATGCAACTGGATTATGTTGGGGTGATAATGCAATTTGCAGTGCTTTTTGGAGCTTGCTGTTAGCTAAAGGAATTTGAGAAAAGAAAAATAGCCCACCTCGTGTAGCTGAAAAATATTCACTCATTTCTGCGGATATGTGCGATCGCAACGTCTCTTCATTTTTAGCTTGAGCAATTGCATGAAATAGAGCTTGTAAGGCAATCATGATTGGCAAATTGTACTCTTTCGAGGTCTAGGCGCAGTATAGCAACCAGACCTATCTTAGCTTTAGTCACATCAAGTATTTTCTCTTGTCTGCTTTTTTGGGATTACTTAACCATGACTTTAAATTCTGGCATTGATGATACACAGATATCCGGGCGCTGGATTCAAATCAGTTTTTTTATCGCAGTAGTGTTTTTCAATCTCTGTTTAGCAATCCAAGTATTCAGTGTTGGACTGGCTTACTTTTACAACTCTGATTGGTGGAACCTACATATTTGGCTGGTGCGAGGATATAGCGGACTCTCACTAATTTTGTTGATATGGGTGTTTTTGATGCCATTTCCCCCAAGAGTCCAGCGCTTGACAGCAGGTATCCCAGTACTGCTGGGGCTGCAATTTCTCACAATTCACTTGAAAACTTCTTTTCCTTTAGCGGTTTTCCACCCACTTATCGGCTTTTCCTTATTTTCTATTTCTACAACCCTAGTTCATCGGACATCGCACATCGTATTTCCCAAGCACAACCAAGATTAAAACTATAACTTTCAATTCTTTTAGCGCTATTACAGGAGAAATATAAATGTCTCAATACGCTCATCCATCCGTTCTTGTTGATACCCAGTGGCTGGCAGATCATCTCAACGATCCAAACATCCGCATTATTGAAGTGGATATCAGCCCAAAGCCATACAAAAATGCTCACATACCTGGTGCTATCTTCTGGAACTTCTTTAGAGATTTACTATTGCCCGATTTTAAAATGAATTGGGATGCGATCGCTTTTGAGAAGCTCATGGCACGTTCAGGCATCACCAATGACACGACAGTAATTGCCTATGGCAGTTATCCTGGAACCGGAGCCTGGATTTTCTGGTTGTTGCAAGTCTTTGGGCATGAAAATGTAAAAGTTCTCAATGGTGGCTACCAGAAATGGAAGTCAGAGAGTCGTCCGCTAGCAACTGAGTTATCCGCGTTTTCTGCTACTGATTATCGTGCCAAAGCTACTGATGCTAGTCTAAGAGTATTACATGATGAAGTTAAAGCATCAATTGGTCGAAGCGATTGCGTGTTGTTAGATGTCCGAACACTTCAAGAATACTGTGGCGAGTGGTTTTTCGATCAGCCACCAATAGCAGATCAACTTACTGGACATATTCCAGGCGCAGTCCATCTTGAGCATATCTTAACTCTCAATGAGGATGGCACTTTTAAATCATTCGACGAATTGAAAAATCTTTATACCAGTAAGGGCATTACGGCTGATAAGAAAGTGTTTCCCTACTGTGCCATCGGTGGGCGTTCTGGATATACCTGGTTTGTCTTGAAGTATTTATTAGGTTATCCCAATGTTCGGAATTATGATGGCTCTTGGAATGAGTGGAGCCGTCTACCTGATGTAGCTATAGAGAAATAGTGAGAGTTTCTTGCGATGTTGCCAATATTGCCAATAACCGCACCTTTACGGACGGACACCACTACTGTCATCAAGATTAAAATCTCTTAACCTTTCGTTACAATAAAAACATCGAGAAGGACGAAAGCAAACCTCTCGAAGCTGAAATCAAAGGTGAACGACATGAATGGCACAATTCGCGTTGGTAATCTCTTCGGAATTCCCTTCTATATCCATCCGTCATGGTTTTTAGTTCTGGGTTTAGTAACTTGGAGCTATAGCAGTGGACTGGCGGCACAATTTCCCCAATTATCTGCGGGATTCGCTTTGCTACTGGGATTGATGACAGCGCTGATGTTATTTGCCTCTGTCGTCGCCCATGAATTAGGCCACAGTTTTGTTGCGATTCGTCAGGGTATTGATGTTAAATCTATTACTCTGTTTATATTTGGCGGTTTAGCTAGCTTAGAAAAAGAGTCAAAAACCCCAGGTGAAGCTTTCTGGGTAGCGATCGCCGGGCCCTTAGTTAGCTTCCTACTGTGCGGTATCGTTACTGTAATTGCTGTTACTACTACTGCATCAGGCCCGTTAGCTGCGATTCTTGGTGTTCTAGCTTCTGTTAACTTAGCATTAGCCCTGTTTAACCTGATTCCTGGCTTGCCTTTAGATGGCGGAAATATACTGAAAGCTCTCGTTTGGAAAATTACAGGTAATCCTTATAAAGGTGTAACCTTTGCTAGTCGAGTTGGGCAAATCTTTGGTTGGGTAGCAATTCTTTCCGGTCTAGTTCCACTAATATTATTTGGCAGCTTCGGTAACTTCTGGAATTTGTTAGTTGGCTTCTTCTTGTTGCAAAATGCTGGTAATGCGGCTCAATTCGCCAGAGTGCAAGAAAAGCTCACAGGTTTGACTGCTGAAGATGCTGTAACTCATGATAGCCCGATTGTATCTGGTAATCTTACCCTGAGAGAGTTTGCCGATGAGCGAGTTATAAGTGGGCAAAACTGGCATCGGTTCTTAGTGACTGATGATGATGGACAATTAGTAGGTGCGATCGCAGTTGATAATTTACGAACCATCCCAACAGCAATGTGGTCAGAAACTCAAGTAAAAGAAGTCATGCGACCAATTACCGAATCTACCACAGTTCAATCCGATCAACCTCTGCTAGAAGTCATGCAGTTACTCGAACAACAAAAAGTATCTGTGCTTCCTGTGATTCGTGAGAATGGCGTTCTAGTTGGGATCTTAGAAAAAGCTGCTATTATCCAGCTACTTCAAAGCCGAACCCAACCTAACCCTGCATAATAATTACTAATTCGTAATACTCGCCTTCGGGGAGAAGTAAGCTACGTAATTCGTAATTAAACGTGAGTTCGACGAACCTCTCCCTGCCTTGAACTAAAGTTCAAGTCTGTCCCTCTCCGACTCGGAGAGGGACTATTTTGCTTAGTAAAACCAGGGAGAGGTCTTTTTTGCCCCTTGCTCCCTGCCCCCTGCTCCCCTGCCTCTTTAGACCATCTCTGCGGTAAAAACACGCCGCCAAGTTAATTCTTTTGTAGTATCATCCCAATGCCAACGTAATAAATTAGCGGGTTGACTCTTGGCAATTCCTGGTAAACCAATTGCTTTTCTAGGCGCATTAGTAGCTAGTAAAATTGCACTTTCTACATCACAAATTCCCCACTTCACCAAATTTTGCACTCCCACCAACAAGGGTAAAGTCGTCCCCGACAAAGTACCATCCGGCAAGCGTGCAGTACCGTTTTTAACTTCAATTTGCCGAGTATCCCAAGGATACACCCCATCGGGTAGCCCCAGAGGCGCGAGGGCATCGCTGACTAGGAACAGACCTTTTTCGTAATTACTAGCGCGAAGTAAAATTTGCAGCATTGTGGGCATAACGTGTTCACCATCAGCAATAAAACCACACATCACATTAGGATGGGTAATTGCTGCCCCTAATAATCCTGGTTCGCGGTGATGTAATGCTGGCATAGCGTTGAAAGCATGGGTTACCATCGTTGCACCCTCCTCAAAAGCACGTTGCGCTTGGGCAGCTGTTGCCTGAGAATGCCCTAAACTGACAGTAATCCCCAGAGAACGCAAATATGGAATTACTTCACCAGTGGGATCTAACTCTGGTGCTAAGGTAATGACTTTCACGACATGAGCATAATCAGCCAAAACCCGCTTTACCTCGTCAATTGTCAGAGGTAGCAAATACTCTGCCGGGTGTGCGCCGCGCTTTTGGAAATTCAAAAATGGGCCTTCTAAATGTACTCCCAGAATCTTGGCTCCAGCTTGTTGACTGGGGATAACCTCAGCAATAATAGCAAGCGATCGCTGAATATTTTCCACTGAAGTTGTTACAAGTGTCGGTAAAAATCCATCTACCCCGACATCCCACAAAAATTGTGAAATTTTCACCAGTAAGTGAGCATTTTCAGCCGATAAATCAGGAAATGCTAATCCCAAAGCACCGTTAATTTGTAAATCAACGCCGCCTAGAGAAATCCAGTCACCTGCTACATCTAATAGGGACGCACATCTGTGCGTCTCTACTGTACCCATTGGCAAGATTTGCTCAATTATGCCCTCTTGGTTAACTAAAAGCATTTGCAAATCTTTGTAACCAGGCACTCTAGCATTGATAATATCTACAGGATTTTGTGTTGCTTGGGTCATCACACTGGCTAGGGAATAATTAAACCTGACCCGATTTTAGATGGAACCATCAGCAATTAATCCAAAATCGTTCGACTGAACGCTCACGACAAGTCCAAAATTCAAAATTCTATGACTTCCTTAGTTGGTATTATCATGGGCAGCGATTCTGATTTGCCCACCATGAAAGATGCGATCGCAGTTTGTGACGAATTTGGCGTTGAGAGCGAAGTGGCGATCGTTTCTGCTCATCGCACCCCAGAACGGATGGTGCAATATGCTCAACTTGCACACCAACGCGGTATTAAGGTAATTATTGCTGGTGCGGGTGGTGCTGCCCATCTGCCGGGAATGGTAGCGTCTTTAACTCCACTTCCTGTTATTGGTGTTCCTATACCCACTCGTAACTTACAAGGTGTTGATTCTTTGTATTCTATTCTACAAATGCCTGCGGGGATTCCTGTGGCAACAGTGGCGATCGGTAATGCCAAAAATGCCGGACTTTTAGCAGTACAAATCCTCGCAACTCAGCAACCAGAATTACTAGAAAAAGTGCAGCAATATCGCCAAACCTTATGTGAATCAGTAATTGCAAAGCAAGAAAAGCTAGAACAACTAGGCTATGAGCAATATTTAAAGCAGATGTCTTAATAAATCTTAACAGCAGAGTAGGAGGAGATGAGGGAGCAGGGGAAGAAGAACTATTGATTGATTCTTGAGCCATGCCCAATGCCCCATGCCCGATGATTAAATTCCAAGATTGAAGCGATCGCTCCAGAATCAATACAGCATTCTGAAGTATCTTAATCCTGAGGCCTTAGTCAAAAATTTAGAGCTGCAACATCCATGTGTCAACTGCTCGGAATGAATTGCAATGTTCCAACGGATATTTGCTTTTCTTTTGAAGGGTTTTCTGCACGGGGAGGAAAAACGGATGATCATAGCGATGGTTGGGGCATTGCTTTCTTTGAAGGAAAGGGATGTCGAATGTTTTTAGATGCCCAACCTTCTGTTGCTTCTCCGGTAGCGGAGTTTGTTCGGAGTTATCCCATCCACTCAACCCATGTCATAGCCCATATCCGTAAAGCTACCCAGGGTGAAGTTGTCCTACACAACTGCCATCCTTTCCGTAGAGAATTGTGGGGTCAGTATTGGGTGTTTGCCCACAATGGTAATTTGCCAGATTTTGATCCAGAAAATTTGGGCTTTTATCAAGCCGTAGGTGACACCGATAGTGAAAAGGCATTCTGTATGATGCTAGAAACACTGCGATCGCGTTTTCCCCAGGGCAAGCCTGACATCAAGGAACTGTACTTTGTGCTGCGAGAAATTACTGATGTAATTGCAAAACTAGGTATATTTAATTACTTATTATCAGATGGAGTCCACTTTTTTGCTTATTGCTCAACTAATCTCAGTTACATCGTCCGCCAAGCGCCCTTTGCAGCTGCCCATTTAATTGATCAAGACATGACCGTAGATTTTCGGGAGGTAACTACTGAACGCGATCGCGTTGCTGTCATTGCTACCACACCTCTAACTGACAACGAAGTTTGGACACAAATCCAACCGGGAGAATTACTAGTTTTTCAGGATGGGCTGCCCCTGAAATATACATTCAGTTAAAAATAAGTAATTGCTAAATTTTTCCCATTTAGATAATTTCTAGATGGGTTTTGTTTTTTATGCTTTTCATCTTGATTTTGTTGCACTGGGTTGAGAAAAGGCGATCGCTAATTAGCCATTCCCTAGCAATTTGCTTGATCCATTAAGTAGCGAATTATGATGACAACTTGATAGTTGAAAATAAAATAATTGTAATTCCTTACAAAACTGGTAGAATCACCATATTCTTGATAAAGAATGTGAGGTTTTTTGGTGTTTGCAACTACATATATGGAATCATCCAGTATTATAAACACTATATAACTGTATTCCCATCAATTATTTGTAGATTTAGTGGAGGAAATGGAATGAGTTTGTGGCAACGCCTATTGAAAAGGTTACAAGCGATGTCTTACGACAAGCAGCTTCTCTCCGAGACGCTACGCGAACGCATCTACGCTGAACATAGAACCAATCGGTTCAGATTGAACTCGCTCAAAAGCTTTGTATCACTCTTTTTAGTAGGGACTGTTTTGAGTGTGGCGCTTGCGGCCTGCTCCGGTGGAGGAAATGGGAGTAATGCTTCCTCTGAAACCCCTAGTGCTAGTCCTGTGGCTGCAAGCAAAGATAATGTTGAAATAACCCTTGTATCGTTTGCTGTCACCAAAGCGGCTCATGAAGCAATTATCCCTAAATTTGTAGAACAGTGGAAAAAAGATCATAATCAAACTGTCACCTTCAAACAAAGCTATGGCGGATCTGGTTCTCAAACTCGCGCCGTTATTGATGGTTTAGAAGCAGATATTGTCCACTTGGCACTCGCTGGAGATACCTCAAAGATTGAGAAAGCTGGATTGATTCAGCCAGGATGGGAGAAAGAAGTTCCCAACAATGGTATTGTCTCCAAATCGGTTGCAGCATTAGTCACTCGTTCAGGCAATCCTAAAGGCATCAAGAATTGGGAAGATTTAGCCAAAGACGGTGTAAAATTGATTACTGCTAACCCCAAAACCTCAGGCGTTGCTAAATGGAATTTCTTAGCATTATGGGATTCTGTGATTAAAACAGGTGGCGATGAAGCTAAAGCTACTGAATTTGTAACTAAAGTTTACAAAAATGTGCCGATACTGCCTAAAGATGCGCGGGAAGCTACTGATACATTCGCCAAGCAAGGGCAGGGTGATGTCTTAATCAACTACGAAAACGAAGTTATTTTGGCACAGCAAAAGGGCGAAAAGGTTGAGTATGTCGTTCCCGATGTGAATATATCCATTGACAATCCGATCGCTGTGGTAGACAAGAACGTTGATAAGCATGGAACCCGCGAAGTTGCTGAAGGTTTTGTGAAATACCTCTATAGCCCAGAAGCACAGCAAGAGTTTGTCAAATTGGGATTCCGTCCTGTGGATGAGACTATAGCTCAAACTAAAGAAGTTACAGACAAATTTCCCAAGGTGAAAACTTTGGGTACAGTTGCAGACTTAGGCGGTTGGGAAGCAATTGATCAGAAGTTCTTCGCAGATGGGGGCGTGTTTGACAAAATTCAAGCCCAAAAATAAACGGTAATTAGTCATTAGTCAACGGTCGGTGGTCAGTAGGAAAAACAACCGACCACTGACAAAAAACTTGTTGTGAAATTTAAATTTTGAATTTTTGACTATGACAACTGTATCTCCTTCTGTGGAAGTTGAACGCAAAACGCCATTCTGGAAGAAATTGGGGCGGGTTCCTTGGACTTGGCGAATCACCATTGGATACTTGACGGTGATGTTGTTTATCCCCATCATTGCCATGTTCCTGAAAGCAAGTACAGAACCTCCGGCGAGATTTTGGGCGATCGCAACCAGTGATATTGCATTAGCAACTTATAATGTCACTTTTGTTACAGCAATATTTGCGGCTTTGCTCAATGGCGTATTTGGTACTCTAATTGCCTGGGTTCTAGTTCGCTACGACTTTCCCTTTAAGCGCTTGATTGATGCCACAGTAGATTTACCCTTTGCACTGCCAACTTCCGTAGCAGGGCTAACCTTGGCAACAGTTTACAGTGATAATGGGTGGTTAGGTTCTTTATTAGCACCACTGGGAATTAAGGTATCTTTTACTCGCACTGGAGTAGCGGTGGCAATGATATTTATCTCACTACCTTTTATCGTGAGAACTGTGCAACCCGTGCTTCAGGAAATGGAACAGGAAATAGAAGAAGCTGCTTGGTGTCTGGGTGCTACTCAATGGCAGACCTTTTGGAAAGTGATTTTGCCACCTTTATTTCCGACAATTTTAACTGGTGTAGCCTTGGGTTTCTCCCGTGCAGTTGGGGAATATGGTTCGACTGTAATTATCTCTTCCAATACGCCCTATCAAGATTTGATCGCACCTGTATTGATTTTCCAGCGATTAGAGCAATATGACTATTCTGGTGCAACAGTAATTGGCATAGTTTTACTATCAATTTCATTGGTACTACTATTGGCAATTAATTTCTTACAAGCATGGGCAAGGCGATATGACAGTAGATAAGCCAAGTTTTCACTCATCTGTATCTGATACACATACGCCCAAGGCTAAAGAGCAGAAAAGTTGGGTACCAATAGTTTTAATTGGTATAGCGATCGCCTATTTAGCCCTAGTTCAATACATCCCGGCAATCAACGTTTTCACCCAGGCTTTTAGCAAAGGAGTTGCGCCGTTTCTCTCCAACCTGAGTCGACCAGCTTTTCTCCATGCAGCTTGGCTAACACTGTTGCTGGCTTTAATTTCTCTGCCTGTGAATACTGTGTTTGGGCTATGTGCCGCTTGGGCGATCGCTCGTCATAAATTTCCTGGACGCGCCGTAGTTTTGAGCATTATTGACCTGCCTTTCTCGATTTCGCCCGTAGTTGCAGGATTGATGATTGTGCTTCTTTACGGACGTAATGGGTGGTTTGGTCCTTGGCTCCAAGCCCATGATATCAAAATAATCTTTGCCTTTCCCGGTATGGTACTGGCTACAGCCTTCGTGAGTATGCCCTTTGTGGCGCGGGAAGTAATTCCTGTTTTAGAGGAATTTGGTAAAGATCAAGAAGAAGCTGCTAGAACTCTAGGTGCGAAAGATTGGCAAATATTTTGGCGCGTCACCTTGCCTAGTATCCGTTGGGGTTTACTTTACGGTTTAATTTTGACCAATGCTAGGGCAATGGGTGAATTCGGCGCGGTTTCGGTAGTATCTGGCAACATTGAGGCTCAAACCCAGAGCCTACCACTGTTTGTAGAAGATGCTTACAAACAATACGAAACCGAAGCTGCTTTCTCTGCGGCTGTATTGTTAGCATTGTTAGCAGTAGTGACCTTAGTACTGAAGGAGATTCTGGAACGGAAAACCCGCATTAAAGATGTTGAATAGGTTTGGCATGGGGCATAGTTTATGAATTATTCTCCTCTGCCTTCCAGCCCCCAATCTTTTTGATGGTGACAATCATGACTAGTGACAATACACTTACCAATAAACGGATTCGATTAAGAATTCCCAAAGACTATCACCAAGAACCTGTAATTTCTCGCCTAGTCTCTGACTATGGACTGACTGTAAATATCACCGCAGCAATTTTGGGAGCCAATGCTGTCGGTGATGGTTGGTTTGACCTTGAATTACAAGGAACAGATGCACAGATTCAGAGCGCACTAACCTATCTCCACGAATTGGAGTTGGAAGTCTGGGATGAGGCTAAAGCAAGTGATTGGTAAAATCAAATGCAGGTGAAATTTAAATTACTTTGAGCTGACTAACGCTTTTTTATGACTCTCACGAAATAAAAATCAGAAACATTGGTTTCTGATTAGTTTTTATAAATCTAAGTATAGGTTGGGTTCAACAAAGTGAAACCCAACCTATAAATATTTTATTTTTCATAGTAATAAAAGAAAGTATTTAGCGATCGCTCTTTGGAGAAAAACTTTTTGGTTTACTGATATATGCGATCGCCCAATAGCCAATCAATTAATTTCGATTAAAAAACTTTAAAATTGCGTTTCAATGTTTTGGAAACACTTAAATATTGTTATGTCATACATCTATACTACGGATGTGTAAGTTGTCACTAGCAATGCTATAGCAATCCTAATAAACTGAGTATAGTTATGTGCATTTACTCATTGTTTTTTTGCAATCTTTGTGATAGTGTACTTTACATAACAATAAGTGCATTAAATCGATAGTGTTACCGTAGTTTAATAGAAGCCAAAAATATGAAAATCTCTATGAGGCTGAAATTCAAGGAAGCACAGTTGAGTTGTAGGGGTACGGCATTAGCAAAATTCTCTGCTGAACCTAAAGGTTGTGTAGGCACAGCCCACCGTAGGTATCACTATTGGGAATGAATCTCATGTCTCAGAGTAAATCTGTAGAACCCGCTTCAGTCCACAGTCGAATTCTCGTGCCTCAGAGGTATCATAGGCAACCTGTAATTTCGCGGCTGGTGTCTCGTTATGGTTTAACCGTCAATATCAAAGCTGCATCTCTGACATCAGACAATGACAGCGATGGCTGGTTTGATTTGGAACTTTCGGGAAATCCTCAAAAACTGACAAATAGCCTATCTTACTTGCAAGGATTGGGAGTGAATTTATTAGAATTAGCGATCGCTACCCAAATTCAACCCAACCAGCACTCTTTAACTTTCCCAAGTCCAACGAGCAAACTGAGTCCCAAAGACTCTGCATGGCTGACAAATCAATGGCAAAAACAATTTCAGCAATTGATTTCTCTGGGTCAAACCAATCGATTGCGCTTGCAACTATGCATCTTAAAATCTTATTACGAAGAACCAGTGATTTCCGAGTTAGTTTCTTGTTATGGGCTAACAGTCAATATCACCAGCGCTAGACTTCAACCCGATACAGAAGATGATGGCTGGTTTGATTTGGATTTGTGGGGGAGAACAAAGCAAATCTACTCTAGCCTGAATTATTTAGAAAAACTAGGGCTACCAATTTGGCTAGATTTGTCTAGCGTTTATAGCGATGTCTCCGACGGGCTACGCCTACGCTAATTAATAAAATAGTCACTATCCAATGGCAGCATTAAATAATCAAACCAATTCCCAAGCCAGATTATCGCTCGTTTCTTCAGTCCATACAAAAAGCCAAGTCACTCAGATTCGTCTGCGGATACATATTCCCAAGTACTATTTGCAAGTGCCTGTAATTTCGCAACTAATTTCTGTTTATGGCTTGGTAGTTAATATTACTAAGGCTCTGTTACAACCAAATATAGATGGAGAAGGGTATTTTGACATTGAACTTCGGGGAACAGCCCCACAAATTTGTAGCGGTTTGGCTTACCTGGAATCCCTAAATTTAAGAATTGTGGGCAAGCCGAATACTGACGGCGATGGCTGGCTTTGCTGAAATAATCTAAATTTCGTAGTACCAAATTTCTTCCTCTCGCAGTACAATTCGATGCAAAGAAAGACGAGCAATCAGTCCCTCTTGCTCAAACTGCCCAAGAATACGAGTGATAGTCACACGAGTTGAACCAAGCATTTCTGCCAAGTCTTCGTGAGTCAGACGCATATCTATTAAACGTCCTTTCTCAACTTCCGAACCAAACTTTTTAGATAACCATGCCAACAGCTTGATTAGCATAGTTTCAACTTTTTTATGGCTACGAATAACCATCAATTCTTGAGCCTGTTGGATATGGTTAAGTAAAGTTTCTGTTAGTTGAGTCCATTCCTCTAAAGGTAAGGCTGTTGCCTCTACTTTAGTTAGGCATTCCATTTGGTAAGGTTCTAATTTTGATAAAGCCTTACCAACGACATCTCCAGGGCCCCACAATCCTAGAGCGACGATTGTACCATCTTCCAGATAGGTAAAAGTCCGAACAAAACCTGTTTCAATTTTCCAAAGATTGTTTTCATGCTCTGGTAGAAATGACCGACGTGCAAAAGCTTCTTTAGTACTACTGGATGGGTTAGGAATAACTGTGTATAAAGACACCATATTATTTAAATACTGCTTCTCGATAAACTAATCGTATTATACATATATCAGGTTATAAGAGCCTATGGGTATTATGATTAGCAACCTGTGCAAATAATAAAAAGTCATTTTGGCTCTTAAACTATGCAGGGGTACTCAAAAATAGGAGTTAGAGGGTATTTATAAAAAAATATTAAGGAATCATGTAAATGTAATCTTTTGGTAAAAAATATACTTCCACTAAAGTCTTACTTCTCGCCCAATCCATTTATCAACAATAGGTGGTTGGTAAGTGGCAAATAAATTTAGTAGACTTTCGGCGTCAGATGCTTCCAGTACAAGAGAACGATGGGCAGACTTGAGGAATTCTTCCTTCACGGCATGGTCAAATAATCTGAGTAAGGGGTCAAAGTACCGCTCCACGTTCAGCAAACCGCAAGGTTTCTGGTGTAGTCCTAGCTGTGCCCAGGTGAGTATTTCACAGAGCTCCTCTAGAGTTCCGTATCCGCCAGGAAGTGCGATAAAAGCATCAGCTAAATCCGCCATCTTAGTTTTGCGTTCGTGCATAGAGCCAACAACGTGAAGTACAGTGAGTTCATTGTGGGCTATTTCCTTAGCAGCTAAGAATTCTGGAATTACTCCAATAACCTCACCTCCAGCCAGCAAAACTGCATCAGCTATAACCCCCATCAAACCTACATTTCCTCCTCCATAAACTAGCCTAAATTTTTGACTAGCCAGAGTTTTACCAAGCGTTTGAGCAGCCTCTTTATAAACAGGTCGAACACCCATACTAGAACCACAGAACACACAGATAGATTTCACGGTTCAATTTATCTCCTACTGCCTAAAAAATTTAAAAATTAATAACTCACAGATATAAAGCATTTTCTTTTGCATAAAATACAAAGCTATGGGTTTTGAAGTAAATCGCGCAGCGTGTCGTAGACAAGGCAGGAAATAGAAACTCTCCATATCTGATTTTGATTCCTGCGTTCTGTAGTTTACTTACTTGTAAACTGCTGTAGCTATTCTTTAGATGTATAGATAGTAAGGACACAGTAATTGAAATCTTTCAATTCATCAGTTAGTTTAAACCATGCTGTGTCCCTACTTTCTTATATAAGACTTAAATTCCTGCACCATCAAGAAAATCTTCAATTATCCCATCAGAATTATTGCTTTTCGGGTTATCGGTTGGCTCGTTGTCAAGCTCAGCTGGGGAAAAACTTGATTGTTGCAACTCCTCGAACTGTTTCTCTAGTGCCTTAACGCGTTCAAATAAAGCGCGGATGACTTCGGCTTCTACGTCGCGTACTTTATCATGATCTAGAACATTGGTAGACGAGTTGTTCTGACGAGTCACGCGCCCTGGAATGCCGACTACAGTAGTGTTACTGGGTACATCTCGCAGCACCACAGAACCTGCTCCAATACGGACGCGATCGCCAATTTGAATATTTCCTAATACCTTTGCACCCGCTCCCACAACTACATGAGAGCCTAAAGTTGGATGGCGTTTGCCGCTTTCTTTCCCAGTCCCGCCAAGGGTGACACCTTGGTAAATTAAGGCATAGTCGCCCACGATCGCTGTCTCACCAATCACAACTCCCATACCGTGGTCAATAAATACTCCCTGGCCAATTAATGCCCCAGGATGGATTTCAATGCCAGTTATAAACCTACTAATATGAGAAATAAACCGAGGTATGAAGGGAACTTTGATTTTATGCAGCCAGTGTGCCAATCGATGAAATACTAGCGCTTGGAGTCCAGGGTAACAGAATAATACTTCTAGCCAGTTACGGGCTGCTGGGTCACGCTCAAAAATGGTTCGCAAATCATGTATTAGCATACTCTGTTGGAATTTTCGTTGGTAGGTGAGGTTCTGAAAACAGAAACTCAGGATAATTCCCACTAAAAGATCAGGTCATTTATGGGAATTGTGTAAGATAACAATCTACGGCAAATCGATAGTGTATAGTGCTTTTGTAGGTAGTAAGTGGGATGCTATCACATTCCACACTATTGATAAAAATTAATTTCGCATCAACTGCGATAAACCCCCCAATTCACCGTAGTATGTTGAATACAGTCTTGAATAGCCAAAACTATGCTCTTTTGGATCTGTCTTCCAAAGTGGAATACGCACTGCTAGCACTCTTAGAACTGGCAAGTCACCACGGGAAAAAACTTCCTCTAACGATGAGCGAGATCACTGCCAAACAACTCATACCTGAACGCTATCTTGAACAAATTTTGACCAACCTCCGGCGTGCTGGTGTGGTGCAGAGTCAACGCGGCTCTAAAGGAGGTTTTGTTTTAGCTCGTGAACCTTGGCAGATTACAATGCTAGAAATTGTCACTTTGGTCGAAGGCGAACGGAAAGAGAAAGATACCTCTAACTCTCCAACTCTAGAAAAGACTTTAGTTTATGAAGTCTGGGAGCAAGCCAACGCTGCCTCAATTGAAGTTTTGGGTCGCTATACACTCCAAGACTTGTGCCAAGAAAGGGAAACTCGCGCACAGCAAAGTCCAATGTATTATATTTAGTCACCAAGGAGTACTAATATGCGGATAGCCAAAGATATCACAGAGTTAATCGGACGGACTCCTTTAGTTCAATTAAACAAGATTCCCCAAGCTTCAGGAGCGGTAGCTCGGATTGTGGTGAAGCTAGAAAGCATGAACCCAGCATCTTCTGTGAAAGACCGGATTGGTGCGAGTATGGTGGAAGCGGCAGAGGAAGCAGGCTTAATTCACCCTGGAAAAACCGTTTTAGTAGAGCCGACTTCTGGAAATACAGGAATTGCGCTGGCGATGGTGGCGGCCGCCAAGGGGTACCATCTCATTCTAACGATGCCTGACACAATGAGCCAAGAAAGACGATCCATGCTCAAAGCTTATGGCGCTCAACTAGAGTTAACGCCAGGGGTAGAAGGGATGCGAGGAGCGATCGGCCGTGCAGAGCAGATTTTAGCTCAAACCCCTAATGCTTATATGTTGCAGCAGTTCCGCAATGCCGCTAATCCGAAAGTTCACGCTGAAACCACGGCAGAAGAAATTTGGGATGATACCGATGGAGAGGTGGATATTCTGGTGGCGGGAGTCGGTACTGGTGGGACGATTACGGGAGTTGCAGAAGTTATTAAAAAGCGGAAACCGAGCTTTCAAGCGATCGCAGTTGAACCAAGCAACAGCCCAGTATTAGCAGGTGGTAAATCAGGGCCTCACAAAATTCAGGGTATTGGCGCGGGATTTGTCCCAGCAATTTACCGTCCAGAACTAGTGGATGAAGTAATTCAGGTAGCGGATGAGCAAGCGATCGCTTACAGCCGTCGCCTAGCAAAAGAAGAAGGATTGCTATCTGGCATTTCTACTGGCGCTGCGTTGTATGCTGCTATTCAAGTGGCACAGCGTCCAGAAAATGCAGGTCGTCTAATCGTCATGGTGCAGCCTAGCTCCGGCGAACGCTACCTAAGTACTTCACTGTTTAAAGACCCAAGTGAGAATGAATGGTTGAGCAAAGTTTGATTCCCGATACCAATTTTAGATTTTAGATTTTACAGATTTCTAAAAAATAAATTATCTAGTAGAGTGGGTTGCAACAATTAGGGGCGCAAAGCCGTGCGCCCCTAAGAGAAATGCTTAGTCGTTCTAGCACATTAATGCGTTATTCTGGGAAATCGTATGTTATGACCATCCTGCATGAGTGAGCTACAGACAGCTTTCACTGAAGGGATAATTGCCTTCACAGCTACCAATATTGATGACATCATTATTCTGTTAATATTTTTCTCACAGGTAGATGTTAATTTTCGGCCGCGGCATATCTTACTTGGTCAATATTTGGGTTTTGCAGCCATTATCATCGCTAGCTTACCAGGATTTTTTGGTGGATTGGTTGTACAGCGAGAATGGATAGGGTTGCTAGGGCTGCTACCAATAGCAATTGGTATTCAACAATTAATATATAGAAAAGAAGAAACTGCAACAGTTCAGATCAGCAGTGATTTTAGGCAATCCACAGCTACCAACCCGATATTGTCTTTTCTTTTGAATGTTTTGCACCCCCAAACCTATAAAGTGGCAGCAGTAACTGTTGCAAATGGTGGTGACAATATTAGTATATATATCCCCTTGTTTGCTGGTCATAATCTTGCCAGCTTGGGAGTGATTCTAAGTATATTTTTTATCATGGTAGGGGTTTGGTGTGCGATCGCTTATTTTTTAAGCCGTCAACCAACCATTGGTTATATTTTAAGTCGCTACGGCCGAGCTATTGTACCTTTTGTGTTAATTGGTTTAGGTCTGTTTATTATGTATGAGCGAGGCACATTCAATTTATTACCTTGGGTAAGAAGTTAATCAATATTGGATTTTGAATGCTGGATTTAGGATTGAAAATCCCAAATTGCTCATACCTGATGAACTAATTCTCTTTCAGCTTGCTTTAAGTTGCCATATCTTTAAAAACAGAGGAGCGAGAAAAATTTCTTCTCATCACTCCTCAATAAGCTACTCCTTACACTTGCTTTAAGTACAACAGTTTAGTGCATCAGTAAACCTCTAACTAAAGATGCACATTATCCATTAATAAGGAGATGTTATCTACATGGATACTATGGGGATTATGCATTAGTCAAGCATATTGCTAGTTACTAGCATCATTGATTAAGAATTCAGACCAGAGCTTTTCTTAATTAAATAAGGTACATCAGAGCAAGCTCTCGAAGAGCGGGGAGGGAGTGGGGTTCTTGTATTTCACTCAAGCGAGAATCGCTATAATTTACTTAGCACCAGTCAATATACTTTCGATATCTGCTAACTGCACCACTCCTGAAAAAGTTGGACTATTAATTACAAAAAACGGTGTGCCAGAAACAGCCAATTTCTCAGCCAGTTGAATATCTTTTGTAATTGCGGGAGTAGCACGAGTAAGGTCGCGTTTAAACTTACCCAAATCTAACTTCAAATTTTTAGCAATATCTAAATATAACGCCTCACCTAGCTTCTTTTGATTAGTAAATAGCGCATCATGATATTCCCAAAATTTACCTTGCTGATATGCTGCCCAAGCTGCTGTTGCAGCTGGTAATGCTTCAGCATGAATTGAAGTCAATGGTAAATTCTTGTAAACTAATCTTATTTTATCTGGATATTTTGCTAGTAATTCTTTCAATGTTTTATGCGCCTCAGCACAGTAGGGACATTGAAAATCTGAAAATTCTACTAGCACAGTTTTTGATTGAGCGGAACCTGTGGTGGGAGACTCACCAATCACTGTTTGAGGATTCGTTTTTAAATCCTGTAAAAATCCTAACTGTGCTTGCTTAACTTTTTGTTGTTGTTGCTGCTGATAAGTTTGAATCGATTCAATAATTACCTCTGGATGTTCGCGGATAATTTGTAATACTTGCTGTTCTAACTGCGGATCAGTGCGGCTAGCAGCTTGTGCAGGAAATGAATAAGTAACAACTAAAAGTAGCAGACCTATTGCTGACCAACTACGCAGATACTGAAATAAGGGACTCAACCAATCAAAGAATATACGCATACAAAAACTCATAAATATTTTTTGTCTCAGCCATAGATTCGCAGTCGTTTCGATTTATAAGTACGCTTCAGTTTAAAATCCCATAATTTAAACTATGGAAATTCTTTTTTTACTTCTTAAACAGAGCCAGCAATCATTCCAGCAAGTAAAATAAAACCAATCCACACGTTTTGTCGAAACATCTCACCATAAACAGGATTAGGTAAATCTTGCTGTCTTAATCGCAGAGACTGCCAAACCCATCCGATAGTAGCAAATGCAAGGCTAATCCAGAAGGCTAAGTCTAGATGTATCAATATACCTAACCAAGCCAATAACAAGATGGTGCCAGCAAAGAAAATTCCAATAGCTACAGGGGCATAATTCCCAAAAAATAGAGCGCTAGAATTAACACCAATGCGGCGATCGTCTTCCTTATCGCTCATGGCGTAAACTGTATCAAAACCCAATGTCCACAGTACAGTTGCGCCCCAAAGTAACCAAGTTGGTTGAGTGATAGTTTGTGTCACTGCACTCCAGCTAATTAACACGCCAAAACCCCAAGCAATAGAAAGTACTAGTTGCGGTACAGGAAATACCCGCTTTGCACCTGGATAAAGGAGAATTACAGGCACTGCTGCCACACATAACCAGAAACTCAGGGGGTTAAGGTAAAAGGCCAGGATGGCTGCACATACTAGCGAGACGAGCGCAACTACAATCCCAACTTTCACAGACAAAGCGCGAGAAGCGAGGGGGCGATCGCGTGTTCTCTCTACTTCTGGATCAATATTCCGATCCCACAAATCATTGACAACACATCCGGCCGCACTTGTGGCCAGAGTCCCCAATATAATTACACCAACCAGAGGTAAAGGCGGTTTCCCAGAAGCTGCCAAAAATACAGCCCAAAGGGCAGGAATCATTAAAATTAACCGTCCTTCTGGTTTATGCCAGCGCAAAAGCCGGATAATTACAAGCCAAACTGGTTTATGAGGGCGTTCTGGCGTGCTTAACATAGAAATCAATGAATAACTTTAGATAGATGTATTCACACATCTTTACATCTATAGAATAACTTTATTTGTTATTTGTAAAAGCATAACCTCAAGTGGCAACTTTAAATATCTATTAAGTAGTCACTACGGTTAGAAATAGTAGGGTGAATATACTTAGCTCTGTTACCCTCAACAAAATATGAACAGTGCTGAGTATGTTTTAATTTACTCAGTGCTGAGTACGGGCTAAACGCCCCGCTAACGCTAACACTACTCAGTTTGAGCAAGTGTGTTGCAACGAATATCAGTGCCAGCTACCCCGACATACCACCGTTTGCCATCATTTCTTATAAAGAGAGAAAAGTAGATGCAGAATTTAGTTTCGGCTAGCTGGGAGAGTGTTCCAACTCAACCACCTAAGCAACATCGGATTATTGCGGCTATTGACTTGGGAACAAATTCTCTACACATGGTAGTAGTCAAGATTGACCCCACACTACCAGCTTTCAGCATTATCGCTAGGGACAAAGAAACTGTAAGATTAGGCGATCGCAATCTTACCACTGGCGAACTTAAACCAGAGATCATTAAAAAGGCGATCGCAGCTTTAGGACGCTTCCAAGAAGTTGCTAAAACTATCAACGCTGAAACAATCATTGCTGTGGCAACTAGTGCTGTACGGGAAGCCCCCAATGGTAAAGATTTTTTGTACAGGGTAGAAACGGAGTTGGGTTTAAGCGTTGACTTGATTTCTGGTCAAGAAGAAGCGCGACGAATCTACCTTGGCGTGCTGTCGGGCATGGAATTTCACAACCAGCCCCATATGATTGTTGATATTGGCGGTGGTTCAACAGAGTTAGTTTTGGGCGATAGTAACCAAGCGCGTACTCTTACCAGTACCAAAGTCGGTGCAGTACGACTTACTAGCGAGTTAATTACCACCGACCCGATTAGCAACAGCGAGTTTCTGTATCTGCAATCTTATACGCACGGTATGTTAGAACGTTCCGTGGATGAGATACTAGCAAACTTGGAGTTTGGCGAATCTCCCCGTTTGGTGGGTACATCTGGCACGATTGAAACCCTGGCGATGATTCATGCACGAGAAAATTCGACTGTTATTCCTTCCACTCTCAATGGCTACCAGTTAAGTTTTAAAGA
This sequence comes from Nostoc desertorum CM1-VF14, assembly GCA_019359245.1. Lineage (GTDB taxonomy): Bacteria > Cyanobacteriota > Cyanobacteriia > Cyanobacteriales > Nostocaceae > Nostoc > Nostoc desertorum. The sequence continues at coordinate 57,408 of JAHHHR010000023.1, forward strand.
CTTGCAAGAGTTGGTAAACCGCTTGCGGAAACTGAGTAATTCAGAAAAAGCTGCGATTCCTGGTATGCCAGATAAGCGAGCTGAAGTTATACTGGCTGGCGCAGTTATATTACAGGAAGCAATGACCCTTTTGGGAAGTGAATCGGTCACAGTTTGTGAGCGTTCTCTGCGGGAAGGTGTAATTGTGGACTGGATGCTAACCCACGGTTTAATTGAAGATAAGCTGCGCTATCAAAGTTCAGTTCGGGAACGCAATGTTTTAAAACTCGCTAATAAATACCACATCAACTTAGAATATAGCGATCGCGTAGCAAAATTTGCCCAGAGTTTATTTGACCAAACTCAAGGTACGTTACACCACTGGGGATCTGACGAGCGACAACTGTTGTGGGCAGCAGCAATATTACACAATTGCGGTCATTATGTCAGCCATTCGTCCCACCACAAGCACTCTTACTATCTAATTCGTAATGGCGAATTACTCGGTTATACAGAAACCGAGATTGAAATCATCGCCAATTTAGCGCGTTATCATCGCAAATCGCCGCCCAAGAAAAAACATGAAAGTTACCAGAGTTTGCTAACTAAACACCACCGCCAAATGGTTAGTCAATTGAGTGCAATTTTAAGATTGGCAGTGGCATTAGATAGGCGGCAAATTGGTGCGATCGCTCAAGTGCAATGTGAATATTATCCACAATTACAGCAGGTGAATCTGATAGTTTTTCCATCTAAATCTGATGATGACTGTGCTTTAGAACTCTGGAGTTTAGATTACAAAAAAGGAGTATTTGAGGAAGAGTTTGGAGTTAAATTAATAGCGACTTTAGAAAAGTCCAGCGTTGCTAGCTTCTCCTAGAAACTAGATAGGGTGCGTTAATAGTGTGTAACGCACCTGCTGAACAAAGTATAAGCGCATATCTGTACGTCACTACAAATTATGCCGATAATTTCAAAATTTAAATTATTTCATATAGTTTTCATCATACTTAAGGATGAATTGAAAAACTTCCTAAAGAAGTAGTTTAAAAACAGAAACCAGAATTATAATTAAGTTTATAGTTAATAGTCTATTTACTGTTGGTTATGTTGCTATCGGATATCTAAGCTGGGAAAACTTAGATATCCTTATATAAAAAATATAAAATTTAAAATAAAATTTTAATAAAGCAGGTTAAATCGATCAGTTTTCTGTGCTAGAAAACATCCAGGCTTCAGGATCGAGCTTGCATTCATTAATTGTCAGGATTCCTTAGCTTTGAAAGCGAAGGTACAGAGTTAACATAAGGTGAGTTCGACGAACTAAAAACAGCAGGAGATAGAGCAGGTAAATCTTTTGGGTAAATGTCAAGTGAAGGTTTTTGAGGCAGATAGGTATAATCAGCCAAACCGGCCATCAAGTTAACGAGGAAGTTAAATACGCTACGATGGCGAGAATGTTCTATTTGACACAGGTTTTCAGGTGAGCATTCACTGGCTCATTAATTGCACACTTGCGTAAAAGAATTTTATCAATTTAGTTTGACCAAGCAGTAAATTATGTTCGTATCAGCAGGGATTTTGGGATGTAACTTAGAGGATGTTTGAAAAGTCCTCTTGTTGGTAGCAAAACGTTCTAGATACCCCTAAATCCCCCTTAAGAAGGCGGACTTTAATTCCGGTTCCCCCCTTTTTTAAGGCAGGGCTGATTCATTCCATTTCAAACAGGATTTGTCAAGATGGTTAGCGAGAAAATTGTAAGTAAGCGTGACGAAGAGATGAACATTTAAGCACTGAAATATCAGTAAAAGAGTTGGTTTCATCGGCACGCTGGTAACAAAATAACTAATTTTTAATCGCTATAACCCTTGATTTTTAAAGCTCTTTCGGGAATGAAACAGCCCTGCTTTTTTAAGGGGGGTTAGGGGGGATCAACAAGTACCTAAAATCACGGCTAACTACTTTTCAAACAACCTCTTACTGAAGCGATGTCTACGACGGGCTACGCCTACGCTATTGTCGATTCTAAGTTGAAAAGCATACAAAAGAAGGTTTGGCTGCATCATCTCAAACAATGCTGACCAAATAAAACCTTATTTTGAGAGGTAATTATACCTTCACTCTGCGAAATCCTGCTTGCTTTCTCTTCGTTAGCCAAGCCAGACTAACAGCAAGTATACTACCAGCGATCGCACTTGGTTCGGGTACTCTTGTCAGTAAAACGCTACTGGCTGTAAGAGTTATACTGCCTGCTGCTCCTGAATTAATGTTACTAGCAGCGATCGCGCTTGGTTCATTAGGTACTGCAACTATGAAATCAGTATTAATATTTATGTTACCTCCTAGCCCGGAATTATTGCTATCAGCAGCGATCGGGCTTGGTTGGGGCGCTCGTCTTAATAAAAGAAGATCGCTGACATTGAGACTGATGTTACCTCCTAAACCATCGCTGATTGACCTAGAATTGCTGTTTAGGGTGGCACCATCTCTTATGGAAAGGGTACTGGTTGTAATAGTTATGTCACCTCCATCTCCCAAATTATTGCTATCAGCGTTAATTTGCCTGTCATTATTTAAGCCAAGATCATCAGTAGAGATAGTTAAAGTACCACCGTTGTTGATGCCGTTGGGAGTCCCGATGTTACTACGATCTTGGATATTTACTTCATTAGTATTAATCTCAGTATTATTGCTAACTAAACGACTATGATCGGTTAGCGTCACATTACTAGCATTAATCTCAATATTGTTGCTGCTAATAGTACTATTGATCAGTCTAAAGTTACTATCTATCTTTATCTTAAAATTGTCGCCGTTAACAGTGCTATTAGTAAACGTTAGGTTACCAGAATTGTAAGCGTTGATATCACCAGCGATCGCTAGCCCAGAAAATGTAACATCGGCGGCGTTAATGTCAAACACGGGGAATTGATTATTGCTACTGATGGTAAGGAAATTAGCACCTGGCCCATTAATAGTTAGGTTTTTAGCAATCGCAAGTGCCCCGCTCGTTAGGCTAATTGTACTAGGATGACTTTCCAATAAGAACTCTACCACGTCATTGCTAGTTGCAATGTTGATAGTATCTCGCAATGAGCCAACGCCACTATCATTGAGATTGTTAACCACCAAGGTAGCAGCTTGGGCTGATTCCACTTGCATTATTACCCAGCCCAAAGCAACGGCTGTGGAAATAGCTTGAGCGACAGCCTTTTTTCTATTGTTTTTTGTCACTTAAAACTCCTAGTATTAATTTGTCAAAGAATAAAAAACTTATTTGTACAATTACATAGATACATCATAATGTTTAAATTTAATTTGCAAAGCAGGTTTTGATAATTCACAGATTCAAAATCTAATTGAATAATTTTCAGAAGCCTGTGAAATCTGGGAGCATCCCGTTTTAACAGATACCCTCAGACTAGAAGTCTGGGGTTATACAAACGAAGTCCGCCTACGCGGACTCTATAAAACCCGCGCAGGCGGGTTTAGTCTGTATAGCTGCGATTTCCAATCGCCCGGTGTTTTGTTTCTTCCAAAAATGGATGCTCCCTGAAATCTTGCCTTTATTGCTGGTTCAATACGCAGCAAAATTGCGCTTAGGCGTAGCCCATTCTTGAAATCGTTATTTGCGATCGTTTTAAACTGTGCTAATGATCGCATAAGCGTTTGCCACAAATAGATAAGCTCTAGTAACGAAACAACTTAATTGATAAGCTTTGCTTAAGCGTTGTTAACGAACGCATAAGCGTTGCTATAGATAGACAAGCGTTCTGAACGAAACAACTTGATTGATAAGCTTTGCTTAAGTTGTGGTGACGAAAACATAAGCGTTCTGAACGAAACAAGTTGTGTTCTGAACGAACAAACAAACGTTCTGAACGAAACAAGTTGCGTTCTGAACGAACAGACAAGTTTTCTGTAACAACGGACAAGCGTTCTGAACGAAACAACTTGTGTTCTGAACGAACGGACAAGTTTTCTGTAACAACGGATAAGCATTCTGAACGAAACAACTTGTGTTGTGGACGATCAAACAAGTTGTGGTGACGAAAACAACTTTATTCTTAACGTTCGCCTCTGTTTTGGTAACAAATTGACAAGCTGTTGCGTCACGCCAACTTTCTTTGTAACGTCGTTACTGCAAAATTACGCTCAACTAATCCCAGTGGTACGTAAACATCATCAACTTGCAGGGTGACTCCTTCAGTTGATGTCAGAGGATTTGTAGTCAGCTTTCGCCGTTTTGCGAGTATTTCATGGCAGACTTTACGCCAATCATCGGGAGTTAACTTTGTCCCATCCTCCCCATGAGACGACTGTGGTCAGTTGTAAGTATTGTGCTGTTGCCCAATTGTGATTTGTTGGGCAACCATTGCACCTTTCTCAGCTTTTATCTCCTCTGCTAACTTCGCAAAGTTATTGACAACTGATGGCTGTGACTTGATTTCTTCTACTAATTTTTTAATTTCCTTAGCAGTCTCAGACTGGTCGTTGTTGACTGCTGCTTCCACATCTACAACAGCTTAAGCAATTTCTGGGTCCGCCTCTGCTGCTGCTTTCAGTTCTAGCACTGCTTGACCATAATCTAAACGCTGCGGTTCATTTGCTTCTACAGCATTGGTGAGTAATGGCGATTTATTCTTTTGGCGGAGTAATCCGATTAACTTGCCACCTAGTGCCCATGTAGCATCACCAATGTTTTCGCCGATTTTCTCTTGGGCTTTAGTCCAAAGCGTAGTTGCGATCGCAGTTACAACAGCCGTCAGCGTCACAGGTTCCATAAATTTACTATAGATAAGTTTATGTCAGTAATTACTTCAAGCTTGACAAATACCATTACGTAGAAGCTTGGCGATTATTGCCAGCGTAACTCAGAATATCACGCAATTTAGTAGCAATTATCCAGTTGGGTTCTTAGTTGCCAGGAAGTAGCGAATTACAAAAATTCTTAATTAACCCTATTCTGGAAAATCCATTGTGGAAAGTGCGATCGCTTAAATCAGACTAATTCTTTATGCGCGGACTAACGAAAAAGTCAAATTTTTAACCCACGGAGGTGGGTTTTGTTTGTGTAGCCGCGATTTCTAATCGCCAGGGCTACCGCAAGGCGGAAGTCAAAAATCAAAAGTCAAAAGTCAAAAGTCAAAATAAACCCACATAAACGTTTCGTTGATTTACACCGTGCTGTACTAGAGCGTTAGCTTTTGGCGTAACTCACCCTACGAAAATATCTGAAACATAGTTATGAATTATCTAATTAGAAGCCGCCTTTTCCGCCACATTACGAATTATCTCCTCCAGCGTTTGGAGTAATTCTTGCTCATTATAAGGTTTAGAAAAGTAAGCCCTTGCCCCCAATTGCATAGCTAATTGCCGATGTTTATTGCTGCTACGAGAAGTCAGCATTGCAACTGGAATATTTTTTGTATCAACGTCTGAATTTACCTTACCTAAAAACCCATAACCATCAAGACGAGGCATTTCAATATCACAAATTACTGCCTCAACTCTCAATCCACTATGGAGTTTCTCTAAAGCATCTTGACCGTCTTTAGCTTGCTCTACTTGATAGCCTCCTTTTTCAAGAGTCAAAGCTAAAAAGCGGCGAACATTAATTGAGTCATCTACAATCAAAATTGTACCTTTCTGCTTAACAGTTGCTGCTGATATTTTGTTTTCATCAAATATCAAGAAAGGTGTTTTTAACCTTGCCGATGGTAATTGGCTACCTTTATGAGTTCGCCGATTTGTAGCAATCCAATACAGCAATTCATTGACATTAACTAGTGGCACTACTCGACCATCAGCAAGAACTGTGCAGTTGCTAAAGCCTTTCGGTAAAGGTATATTTCCCTCAACTTGGCGGATAGCAACTTCTTGTTCACCCCAGCAACGGTCTATTTGGATTGCTACTGACTGATTATTACCTTTGACTACTAACACGCTGTTAGCATTAATTGCTGCCGGAGTTTCTAACTCTTGGCTATCGTAGCGCACACAATTAAACTCTAAATAACGATTCAGGCGAATCAGTGGCAGCGTGGTTTCTTGCCAATTTATAACTTCGCTACCTGCCATTTGGAAAACTCGCTCGTCTTGGAGTAAAGATATTTCTGAAATGACATCTGTGGGAAATGCCAACAGCATTTTGTTGATTTCTACCAACAGAACTCGTGCAATGGAAAGTGTAAATGGTACTGATAGCGTGAAGGTAGTACCAACTCCTGGTTCCGTATCAACTTTGACATCTCCTCGAATCAGTTTGAGGTTGTTACGAACTACATCCATGCCGACACCGCGACCAGATAATGTTGTAACTTGCTCGGAGGTGGTAAAACCTGGTTCAAAAATTAGTGATAATAGTTCTTCATCACTTGCATTAGCGAGTAGAGAAGCATCCAATCCCATAGCTAAGGCGCGGGTGCGAATTTTCTCCAGAGAAATACCCCAACCATCATCACGGATGGTAATTAGGGTGCGATTACTGCGGTGAGTAGCTGTAATTTCAATCAATCCTTGTTCTGGTTTACCCAAAAGGCGACGAGTACCAGAGTCTTCGATACCATGATCGAAAGCATTCCTTAAGAGATGCATTAAAGGATCGTTTAATGCATCTAAAATGCTGCGTTCAATTAAAGTGTTACCACCTTCAATTTTTAACTGAACATTTTTTCCATACTCCACATTTAAATCACGTAAAGCTCTAGGAAAACGTTCGATTAAATCAGACAGCGGTCGCATTCTGATGTGATTTAGTTTTGTCTGTAACTGTTTCGATGTTTTGTTAAGTTTACGAGCAATTTGATCTGTATCATCTACACTGAGTTGCACATCAGTTGTAACTTCCTGTACCTGAACAATGGTTTCCATAACTTCCTGCGATCGCAGGTTTAATTCGTTATAGCGATCCATTTCTAAGGCATCAAATTCTGTGCTTGTACCCTGTATTTGATGCCCATTCTCAGCTTGCATCTGTACCCCAGCAGAAGTAGCAGCTTGAGTGGAAATCTTGTTGTAGGCTGTACGTAAATCCTGGTTTTCTCGGTCGAGAGTTTGGACTCGTTGGTTCAGGTTACGAACAAGTTTACGTAATCTTTCTATTTGTGAGTTTAATCCATTGCGCTGAACAATAAGTTCACCAAATAAATCATTAATTTGCTCTAGTTGCTTGCTGGGAACTCGGACACTATTTTCATGATTTTCTCGCTCTTTAACAACGCCATTTGGCTCTCCTTTGCCTTCACCAAATTTAGCATCTGGAAGATTATTTTCTTTACTAAATATTGTATTTTGCTCTGTGACATTGACAGCATTGACATCATCGGCAAATTCTGCGTCTAGAAATGTAAAATTAGCCGCGATACCTGCGATGGGCTGCGCCAATGCTTCATGATTAGTCCAATTTTCGCTAGTGTTTTCTGGTTGCCAAACAGGTGTTGACACTACTTCTGTGTCTGCGGGGGGAAGCTGTGGTATTCTTTCTGCTGGTAATAATAGCGGTGGCGTAGAACTACTATTGAAGTCAAGTTCTGTAGGTAAGTTATCTAGTTGATTTGTCAGCACCAAAGCTTGCGATCGCCGCCATGCTTGCAATGCTAACTGGGCAATTTCTGGAATGCGCGAGCTGCTAACCATTTCTAATTGCTGCGTTACTGACTCACAAAGCTTGGTAAAGGCTGCCAACTGGAGCATTTCACCCAAACCGCCCAATTCAGCTGCCATGATCACAACTTCTTCATGCAAACCAGGTTGTTCCCTATCTGCCAATATAGATTCTAGATGCTGCAAGCACTCTTCTACTTCGGTGCTAAATAGCAAGGGAATAACATCTTGCCCGTCTTCTGGGGATAGCATGGATGAGGCATCCTCAGGGGTGGGGTCGCCCAAGCGATCGTGCAACTCATCAAAAATCGGGTAACAAAAGGTTGCTAACCACGCATCTTCAACAATATTTCCTTCTCTAAGTAATTCTACAATCTGACGCAGCCAGTCAACTCCAGATAACAATAAACTTTGCAACTGAGTATCAATTTCTAAAGAATTTTTTTTAGTTTTTAAAACTTTAAAGGAATCTTCCAAACGGTGAGCTAAATGACTTAGCGATTTAAATCCCATCATTCCCGCGCCACCTTTGATAGAATGAGCGGCTCGGAGTGCAGCATTGATTTTATCTAAATCAATGCGGTTAGTAGTATCGATTTCCAACAATACCCCTTCTAAGGTATTCAAGTAATCAGTTGCTTCTTCCAGAAACTGCATCTGGATTTCTAATTCTTTGTCTTGTAACATGGTTTTTGTCCTTGGTCATTGGTCATTAGTCATTAGTCATTGGTCATTAGTCATTGGTAAAAGGACAAAGGACAAATGACAACAGACAAATAATAAAAGTCATTCGTCATTAATCACTAGCAAATAGCAAAGGGCAAATGACAAATGAAAAATGACAAACTTAACTAACTTTGAAAGCCTCGACAGTTTCTTGTAACTGATGAGAAATCTCCACAGTTTGTTGCAGAGATTCAGAAACTTGGCGAGAAGAATCGCTGGTGCGTTGTGATACAGCAGCAATATCTTTCATCAATTGGCTAACACTTTGGGATGTTTCAACCTGAGATGCAGTTGCAGTGGAAATTGACTGCACTAAAGAGTCAATTTGACGCGATACATCCAAAATTTCACTCAGGCTTTCTTTAGCCTCCTCCACAATTCGAGTTCCTTCCACCACTTGGATAGTTCCTATTTCCATCGCTTGTACCACTTCACTGGTTTCTCGTTGGATATTTTCAACAATTTGTTCAATTTCTTGGGTTGCTGCGGCACTCCTAACTGCTAGTTCGCCGACTTCTTCAGCCACTACGGCAAAACCTTGACCTTCTTCACCCGCACGCGCTGCTTCAATACCGGCGTTAATGGCTAGTAAATTAGTTTGAATAGCGATTTGGTTAATCAAGGACACCACGCGAGAAATTTGTTGCGAAGATTCTCCCAAACGTTTCACTTTCTTAGCAGTTTCACCCACCGTTTCCCGCAAAGACAGGATGTTTTGTACTGTCAAATCCATTGCGTGTCCACTCTTGGTAGCTGTGTGAGCTGCGTGGTTGGCAACGAAAGCAGCTTTTTCGGCGCTTTCGGCTACAGATTTCATCGATTGGGTCATTTGGTCAACAGCATCAAGGGTGTGGTTGATTTCGGCAGCTTGGGTAAGTGCTTCTTCTGCTAGGTGGCGGATAGCTCCTTCGTTAGAGCCAATAGCAGTATTCACATGGGTAGCAGCTTGTTGAACTTGGGTAACAATATCCCGGAGGCTTTCTACAATAGAGTTGAAAAAGTCGGCAACAGTGCCTATTTCTCCAGCGGTCACATCTGCACGTACTGTCAAGTCGCCTCTGGCTGCACCTTCTACATCGTTGAGCAGTTGTAAAAGTTGCTGTTGCAGTGTTTCTTTTTGATGTCGTTCGTCGTCAGAACCGATTACTGGAACATTCCTAGATTGTTCTATCTCCTCGAGTTCCTGTTCCTTAACTAAGACTTGCAATTGTTCGGCCATCTGATTGATATTTGCACTCAATAAGCCTAATTCGTCTTCTCTTTCGATTTCCAGACGGGTATTGAATTTACCTTGACCAAGCTTTGCTAATGCCGCAGTCGCATTTAAAATTGGCTGTGTAGTGAGTTTAGCTAATCGAGATGCGATCGCACCCACAATTAATGCTGTCAGTGCTGTACCGATGGCTATAGTCCACAACAATTGTCTTTGTGGCTCAAATACAATTGCTGTATCTGTGGATAAAAGTACTTGCCAGTTTAAATCTGGTAAGCCATCTAACTTAGTGGCTGGTACGTAGCTTACTAGTTCTTGTTTTTTGTGAGTTTTGGGAACTTCTATAAAACTATTTACCTTTTTGGCTGCTACTAGTTTAGGTAAATTAGAATACTCTCCCTTTGCCTCTTTCCCCAATAATGCCTTTTGTGGACTCAAGAAAACTGTTCCTGAAGCATCGAGCAAATGGTATTGTTGTCCATTGGCTACGTAGTTTTTCAAGATTTCCTCTAAAGATTTTACGGGCATACGTGCTTGTACCACGCCAATGGTTTGACCCGTCCTTGTCTCTTTAACAGGTGCAGCTATATAAATACTCACGACACCAGTATTTTTTGCTGTTTCGGGTTTGCTGATGACAGGAGTATCTTTTTGTAAAGCGTCTTGAAAATAGGTACGGTCTTTTTGGTTGTCCAGGGGTTCGCCTGTAGATTGGACAATCAAGTTACCTTGGCGATTAAAAACAGCAACGCTGTCATAGGCTTTGTAGGCTTCAACAACACGATTTAGGACTGCTTTTTTTTGTTGGTTAGTGGTATTTACACTAGCTTGGGGACTGGTTAAAAAAGGCAAACTTGATATTACCTGAATATCCCCGTAGCGTTCCAACATGAAACGGTTAACTTTATCACTTAAGCCAGTGGCTTCAGCTTGTTGAGACTGGGTAATTTGCTTAGTAATTGATTTGTTTGCCAAGTTAAAAGCGATCGCGCCTATCCCCAATACTGGTATTGTACCGATTGCGATCGCTAAAATAGTCGCTTTTTTAACTAATCCTAGGCTTGTAAAAGATGCAAAAACTTGGTTTAGGGAAGAATTATTAGCCGTTTTACTGGTAGTCTTAGTTGGTAGCTTTACTCCACCACCAGTGATTTTTTGGGAGGAAATCAGCGAGGCTCGATTTTGAGCGCCACTACCTTGATTTGAGTTGGTTTTATTAAACATAAAATTAATTCTCCTAACTATGTGAATAAGAACACTAAAAATCCTTTTTAGTAGTACACCCTAATCACTGCGGAGAATAGAAGACTGGACAATTGCTAGTGCATCTAATACCAGTAATATTTCTTGTTGCTGCACAACGCACCCACATAAATAAGGAACTAAACTGGATGCCACTTGTCCTATAGGAGAATGAATATCATCAGGGATGAACTTGGTTGTACCTTTTATTTCTTGCACAACTAAACCTAATACTAATGATTCCACTTGGATAACGATCGCACTGTACTGTCGTACTCGATAATCTAGAGATTCTAAATTGAGCATTCTTGGCAAATCAACTACCCAAATTGTCCGACTTCGCCAATTCATTAATCCCAATATGCAAGAAGGCATATTAGGCATTGAGGTTACATATTCAATAGGGACAATAACTGCTTCTTGCGTATGTTTCATTGATAAAACAGCAGCAGTCTGTTGATTTAGCTGAAACTTTAGATAACCATCTCCTAAATTAGTTTGCGTTGGTTTTAAAGGAAGTGTAATGTTTGCATTAGTCATTGATTCAAATTACCACTGATTTAATAGTACGTAGAAGATGTTCGCGGGTGTAAGGTTTAGTTATATAGGCATCTGCACCTTGCCTCATAGCCCACAAACGGTCAATTTCTTGATTTTTAGAACTACAAATTACAATTGGCACTTTTGCAGTAATCGGGTTTCTTCTCAGAGAACGACATAATTCAAATCCACTCATTTCTGGCATTACTACATCAGTAACGATTGCATCTGGTTTTTCTAAAACAGCTTTTTCTAAACCCTCTTTTGCACCGCTTGCTTTAATTACGTTGTAACCACTTTCTTTGAGATAATGGCTCATTAATTCCAATTCGCTGGGAGAATCTTCTACAACTAGAATTGTGCCAAGCAAAGTTAGGCTCACTATTAAATCTCCTAAAAAAATAAATTAAACATATTTTGTTATTTTTATTGCCTTGCTTAAATCAACCAAGATGCTTAAAAACCATTTTTAGCAATTCTGATTGTGTAAAAGGCTTAGTCAAATATCCTGATGATCTAACCATCTTAGCTTTTGCCCTATCGATAAATCCTGTTCTACCAGTCACCATAATGATAGGTGTATTCTTAAAAGTTGAATGTTTCCGTAATAGTGAACATAGCTCGTACCCATCTAAACTTGGCATCTCAACATCTAGCAAAATCAGATCAGGTTTACTCCGAAGAATTTGCATTAAAGCTTTCACCGGATCATTGATCATCACAACTGAAAATGTATTTTCGTCCAAAAAATATTTGATAGAATTCAAAACTGTTTGGCTATCATCAATGCAGGCAATTGTATATAGTTTTTTGCCAACAGGTAGTTGAGTATTTTTATTATTATCAGAAATATCAAAATTAATTGGTTTTGGTAATTTTTGCCCAAGTTTTATTTGCAGTTGTGGCTTAACTTGAGAAGGTTGTGTTGTAGACAAAACTTGGGAACCCCCACCAGCCGGAATTGATGACCGGATGTTTTGGCGATTTCGTAACTGCTTTTGACAGTATTCAACAAGTAACCGCAAATCTAGATGACAAAACTTTGGTAATTCATCCAAAGAGCTTTCCGGGCTGAATTCATAGCTACCTTCTTTTAAACACAGAAATAATTCCAGTACTTCTTTTGCCAATTCGTCTATCAGGCTTGCTGCTTGTACCGAAGTGATATAGCCCTGATTTACTAACCAACAAATAGCTTGGTAATCCGCATTTAGTATTGCTTGATGTTCATTCTTCGCCTCAAACATCAGCCGCATTTGTGCACGAGTGGCGCTATTGAGGGCAGGAATTTGCTGGCTCAATCGTCGCAAGTGACTGTCAAGCCGCTCAAACAATTTATCTGAATAGGAGGCATAAGTAACTTTACCGTCCTCTAGATAAATTGACCAAGAAACTATTCCAGTAAATATGTTTAAGCACCCTGTAGCACGCCGAGTGGTTAATTGTGCCAACAGAGATAGCGGATGTAGTTTCTGGAACAACCTGTAGCTACCTATAGGAGTTGTGCTCATTTTGCTTTTACTTCAGCTAAATTCGGTACGTGTAAACTAAATTCATCCAGAGTTATTCCACAATTAAAATTAAGTAAAAAGTATCAAACTTTTGTATTTTAAAGTACATCAGTTTATCTCTAGGATTTGTGGTCAAGCTCAACAAAAACAGCATTCTTTTCAAATGATCAAATCTCAGTAAATTCGTAAATTATTGTTAATTTACTTCCTGTTACTGAGATTTACAGACATTTTTGGAGAATAAGACATAAAAATGTCAAGAGCAGATGAAGCCACTTTCCATTGAGTAACCCCAATCTGACCACAGGAATAATACTGATTTTGCAGATAGTAATATATTTGAACTTCTGTATTTACACTTAAGTAAATATGTTTTTTGAGTAGATAACGGCTAGATGAAGCCACTTTGCATCGAGTAACTTCAAGTTGACCACAGCAATAATACTGATTTATTGATAATAATAAATTGATTTATTAATATTCACACTTAAAAATGTAGATTAAACAAAATACAAAACTTATCTTTTGTAGCGACAGGGTAACACATTAAAAGTACTCGAAATAGTGCATTACGTCCCTAATGCACTCTACCTATGAAAATTAGAGATTATTAAATCCACGTTTTTTATATTTGAAACGATGCTGGCTGAACATATGTTTATTTAGCAGAACTTTTTCCTTTCCCCAGACGCTCTCTACAAGACGCTGGGCTATGCGCTAAAGCATTTCCAAAAAGGGCTGTCGTGTACATACAGATGCTTTATGAATGTAGTTTCCGGTTAAGTCTGATAGCTTCTGAAATACCTCAAGAAAGCTTTTGCATAGCATAAACCTGTCCCTCTCCTCAGTAAGTGGAGGAATTAAAGATAAGACAGGGTAAGCTTTTGAAGGTTTTTTAAGTAATTAGATAACTTGTGTACACCCTAGTAAAAAGTAGGCTTTCAAAGCCCCCTTTTTAAATAGCCTGGTAACTATACCTGAACTTTTAAATCAAGTATCACTACCAGCCTAGATAAAGCAATTCAATTTATCAAAAGTGCGGATGAAAGGACTTGAACCTTCACTCCTCTCGGAACTAGAACCTAAATCTAGCGCGTCTGCCAATTCCGCCACATCCGCATCAGTTTACTATCATAGCATAAGAAATTATTTATGGGAATAGGGAATGGGGGAAAAAGGGGACAAGGAGGAATTATTTAACAACTTTCTTCCTTGTCTCTTCCCCATGCCCCATGCCCAATACCCAATGCCCAATTACATAACTGCAACACGAGGCAAACGATGCTTAAACCCACAAAGAATTTCCCAGGAAATAGTGTTTAGTTGTTCTGCCCAATCGTCTGCTGAAATTTGTTCTTTTCCCTGTTCCCCTAGTAAGGTGACTACTTCCCCTTCTTGGATATTAGGTATGGCACTCACATCCAGCATCAACTGATCCATTGTAATTGTCCCAATTTGCGAGACTCGCTGACCGCGAATTAACACCTGCATTTTGTTGGAAAGATTACGAGGCACACCGTCAGCATAGCCAATTCCCACGACAGCCAAGCAAAGTTCACGCGGGGCAATAAATTTATGCCCGTAGCTGACAGCAGTTCCTGCGGCGATTGTTTTAACTTGGGTAACTCGTGCCTTAAGTTGCAAAACGGGTTTGAGGTCGATCGCATTTTGTAAATGCGGTGCTGGGTAAAGTCCATATACAGCTAAACCTACTCGCACAATGTCATAGTGCAATGCCGAATCTGTCAGCGCAGCCGCAGAGTTTGCCAAGTGCAAGCAAGGTGGTTCAATTCCCATTGCTTTAATTTGGGCGATCGCTTCCTCAAATCGTCTATGCTGTTCTTCCATTGCCGTAGTATCAGGATCGTCTGCTGTTGCCAAATGGGAATAAATACTGGCAATAGATAAATGTGGTAATCGCTGTACTAATTGCACAAATTCACCAGCTTGCTGCCAATTAGTTCCCAACCTAGACATTCCCGTGTCTAATTTGATGTGTACGGGCACTGAAGAACCATAATTCATGGATTCTAGAGTATCGGAAAATACCAAAGCTTGTTTAGGGCTACAGAGTGTAGGCTGAAGTTTCCAATGTGCGATCGCATGAATCTGCTCTGGTGTATGAGTTGCCCCTAAAATCAAAATAGGTGCTTGAATCCCGCCTTCTCGCAATTGGATAGCTTCTGGAACTGTAGCCACTCCTAGCCAACTTGCTCCCGATTCAATCGCAGTTTGGGCGACTGTTACCCCTCCATGTCCATACGCATCAGCTTTTACTACTGCCATCAACTGAGTACGCGGCGATAACAACTGCACTAATTGTTGTATATTATACGACAACGCCCCTAAGTCAATTTCTACCCAAGCTCGTTGCGAAAACCACGCGTAGGTGTCGCACTGCTCATTAGGAACTACACCAGAGATGTTTTTGCGACTTAACATTTGCACTGACTCCTATCACACCACGGCTAAACTTCCAATTTATCCATCTATACACGCTGCTAAAAGCGAGATCAGATTAAATAGGAAGTTTAACCTTCATATTGGAATTGATACAAGATGTTGTGGTAGTAAAGTAAAAGTTAAGATTTATGAGTTTAGGATTTATATAAAAACTCTCTGAAATTCTTATTTTTACCCTTAAGTGCGGGATGCTGTGCGAATGTATCCTTTGTTTTGTTTGCCCTTGATTGTCGCAACTGGTATGGGAAAACTACCGCAGCAACTGGCTCAACTTTTGGCTGCATCCTTTGTATCAACCACGTATTTTTTTACTTTAAGTTAAAAATTTTACTTGCAAACTCCTGACTCATAATTCATAACTTAATTGCTGAATTCTTTCGAAAGTATAATTTATTTTCATTTCCCTAGCAGGGTGTATTTGTGTTAACATTTATGTAAAGCTATTACCCTGAGCGCAGATACATGGGGAAGGTTTTAGTCTTAAACGCATCTTACGAACCTCTCAATATAACGAGTTGGCGTCGTGCTGTAGTTCTGTTAATTAAGGGCAAAGCAGAACGCGTAGAACACAACGGTAAATTTTTGTACTCGGATTTTCCGTTGCCGACTGTGATCCGGTTGCGTCATTACGTGCGTGTTCCTTATAAAGAAATTCCTCTGACTCGCCGAAATATACTGCACCGTGATGGTCATGCCTGTCAATACTGTGGTTACACAGGGGATGAGTTGACTCTAGACCATGTAATACCGCGATCGCGCGGCGGCGGCGATACTTGGGAGAACATTGTAACTGCTTGTGTCCGTTGCAATGTTAAAAAAGGCAGTCGTAATCCCCACGAAGCTCATATGCCTTTGCGTCATCCCCCCCGCCAACCTTATAGCAGCCTCTATTTCGAGGTCAGCAAACATCTTAAGAGTGGGCTGCACACAGAGTGGCAAAAGTATGTTATAGGTCTTTGAGCAAAAAAGCAGAGGAAGAGAGGAGAAAGAAAAAATACCTTCTTGCTTTGGGAAAGTGCCAATAACTTTAGTTATCGATTGTTAAAAAATTGGTGGCTATATAACCTGCAACGAAGGCGATCGCGTCTCGTAGACACCTGCAATGCGTCAACACTCAAGCCTCTACATTTGTGTATGGGGCTTTCTCCTTACTCCCTGTTTTATCCCAAGAGGAGACGTTAAAAGCTATCTGCCTTCTTGCACTGGGTTTTGTTCTCAATTATTCAGAACTTTAAAGAAGGATACGAAACACGCATTGTTCATTAAAAATTATTGTTAATTGCTCAATAGTCAGAATGATGAGAGTATTGAGCATAAGACTATTTCAAATATCAAGGGCTATCCCGAAAGTATAAAATAGAAAATATATCCTAAGTCAGATTAAAATCCTGCTAATTCAATTTATAGAAAACAAAAAAAGCTCCTCAAACAGATTTATGCTGTCAGATACAGCTCGATATACTAAACTTCCTTGTTTCTAGCATCTATATGCTCTCTAGTGGAATTTAGTTGATTGTTGACCATTGTTGAGCATTGCTGTGACTGGCAAAAAGTATACTTAGATGTAGAGTGCAATGTCTTGATATTTTTGCGAAGATCATAATCTGGCTAAATTCAGGGAATTGCTGCTCGTGGTATTTCTGAATTAAAGGAGCCTCACACTTTAAAAAAGTTCCCTATGTACTTGAATTCTCCCGCTAGTCAGTTTGAGAGTTTGTCATTGACCACAGAAACAAAACCAGAGGAACCTGAAATAGAGAAAGTGCCAGTAGAAGTTGCATTTAAAAGTCCGTCATTACCGCCATCGGTAGGTGAAGGAGCTATATACCTGAGCCAGCGTGGTAATTCTCCGGCACAGCAAAAGTCAGAAGAACTGCAAAAAACCCTTCTGGCACACCGGCATGATCGCCAACTGGTAATTCTGCAAGATTTTCCTGACCCTGATGCTCTTTCTTGCGCCTGGGCTTATCAGCTAATTGCCCAGCAATATGATATCAAATGTGAAATCATTTATGCTGGCGCATTGAGCCATCAAGAAAATATTGCCTTGGTGAGGCTGACCAATTTACCTATCCAGCGCTGGACACTGCAAACCTTGAAAACCAAAGATTTGTCATCTTATCAAGGTTTTGTATTAATTGATAACCAGGGAACCACTTCACAGCTACTGTCAGCAGTGCAGCAGGCTGGAATTCCCCTAATAGCCCTCATCGACCATCACAGTATCCAAGGTGATCTCCAATCAGAGTTTGAGGATATTCGTCCCCATGTAAGAGCGACGGCAACCATTTTTACCCAGTATCTCCAAACTGGATTACTGGCATTAGATACTAGTATAAATCAACACGTTAAATGTGCTACTGCCTTAATGCACGGCTTGCGATCGGATACAAATCGGCTCATGCAAGCGCAAGAAGAAGACTTTATGGCAGCGGCGTATTTAAGCCGATTTTATGACGCTCAACTGCTAAACGCCATTTTACAGGCGAACCGTTCCAAGCGGGTAATGGATGTGATCGAGCGATCGCTAAAAAATCGCATCGTCCAAAATAACTTTTCCATCGCTGGTGTTGGTTACCTACGCTACGACGACCGCGATGCCATCCCCCAAGCGGCTGATTTTCTCGTCACCGAAGAAAACGTCCACACCGCCGTAGTTTATGGCATTGTTCACGATGAAGACGATGAACTGGAAATAGTCATCGGCTCCTTGAGAACCACCAAACTCACCCTTGACCCTGATGAATTCATCAAAGAAGCCTTTGGGCAAGATAGTGCAGGGCGGTTTTTTGGCGGTGGAAGGACAAGCGCAGGCGGCTTTGAAATCCCGATGGGTTTCTTGTCTGGCAGCAACGAAAATTCCGCTTATGCGAAAATGAAATGGGAAGTATTCGACACTCAAATTAAGCAAAAACTGCTGAGGTTGGTTAATCCTAAAGACAACCCGATTCAGTCAGAATAGAGGGAGAAGGAGATGTGGAGAACTCCTAACTCATGCAGCAGTCAAAGTGTTTGGTCAAATAGCATCCCTAAATCATTAGTGATAAACATCTTTCCCGACTTTTTATAAAAGTTGGGAATTTTGAGGTTAGTGAACTGTTGACAGAATGGACACCTGATGGTCAAAAAAAGTTATTAACAATTAGTGCCTTGTACGAGTTTTTGAATTCTGTAGTCAATGATGCTCTCACAAAGGCGCAAAAAACATATCCACTAGTTGAACCCGCCTCTGAGTCGCCAGATTCTGACTTGATAAATGATACTTTTATTGGATGTGGAGCGTAGGTGTAGCCCGTCGTAGACATCGCCAAGATTTAGCTGATAGCACTGCTTGGGTGCGTGATGTTTAGACAAAATGAGTGATCAAAGTTACATGACTAACTCAACTATCGTTGATACTGATATTCTAATTGATGCAGATCGTTGTGTTCTCGAGTTTGCATAGGACAGATGGTATATCAACGAACACGTAATGATTATTAAAGTTAGGATGGATTCATTGACATCAGACGTAACTGGTAACTAGGTAGGGGCTACGCCCATTATGCTAACAAAATTCAAACTATGGAACTATACTTAATTCGTCATGGCATTGCCGAAGATAAAGGATTAGGCATCAAGGATGAGGAGCGCAGTCTTACCAAAGAAGGAAGGCAAAAAACTGAGAAAGTTGCTCAGAAACTTGTTAAATTGGGATTAAACTTTGACTTGATTCTCACTAGCCCCTTAGTGCGGGCCCGCCAAACGGCTGATATCCTCATAGCAGAAAAATTAAGCTCCAAATTAGAAGAATCTAGCCACCTCGCCCACGATGGTAAAATTTCTAGTTGGCTAAAAGACTGGTTAGAGCCAAGAAATTATTCCCAAAATACCCAACTGGCACTGGTTGGACACGAACCTGATTTGACCAATTGGGCAGAAATTCTCCTATGG
This sequence comes from Nostoc desertorum CM1-VF14, assembly GCA_019359245.1. GTDB lineage: Bacteria > Cyanobacteriota > Cyanobacteriia > Cyanobacteriales > Nostocaceae > Nostoc > Nostoc desertorum. Next base: position 76,620 of record JAHHHR010000023.1, read on the forward strand.
GGAGAAGTCAAAGGAAGCTTAGTCTTGAAAAAAGCAGGTATGATTGGGATAAAACTACCAGAAACAGGTTCTCCTTTGGGTCGGAGTCAGATGTTTTGGTTGACACCACCCAAGTACCTGCTATAACAGTTTTTCAACATTTTCGATTGTTGTTAAAAGGGCTACTGTTATAGCGACAATAATTTCTGGTAAGTTAGCTTGATCAGATATTTCACAAAGCGAATGGTGGTGCCATGATGGTGTGCGAATACAAGCCTGGTTTAGAAGGCATTCCCGCCGCCCAATCAAGTATCAGCTATGTTGATGGGCAAAAGGGAATACTAGAATATCGTGGCATCCGGATTGAGGAACTAGCAGAGAAAAGTACATTCCTGGAAACTGCTTATCTCTTAATCTGGGGCGAACTGCCAAGCGAAGAAGAATTGAAAGCATTTGAGCATGAAGTTCGTTACCACAGGCGAATAAAGTACCGCATTCGGGACATGATGAAATGCTTTCCTGAAAGCGGTCACCCAATGGATGCGCTGCAAGCTTCTGCTGCTGCTTTAGGCTTATTTTATTCACTCCGGGACTTACATAATCCTGCCTACATTCGAGATTCGGTAGTGCGCCTGATAGCTACCATTCCCACGATGGTAGCTGCGTTCCAACTGATGCGGAAAGGCAATGACCCGGTACGTCCCCGTGATGACTTAGACTACTCCGCTAACTTTCTATATATGCTCAATGAGCAAGAACCCGATCCTCTGATGGCGCGGATTTTTGATATCTGCTTGATACTTCAAGTTGAGCATACAATGAATGCTTCCACTTTCAGTGCCAGGGTAACAGCTTCCACGTTGACTGATCCTTACGCTGTGGTTGCTAGTGCCGTGGGAACCTTGGGTGGGCCCCTGCATGGTGGAGCCAATGAAGAAGTAATTCAGATGTTGGAAAAAATTGGCTCTGTAGAAAATGTCCGTCCCTACATAGAGCATTGTCTGCAAACTAAATCTAAGATTATGGGTTTTGGACATCGTGTCTATAAAGTGAAAGACCCACGAGCCATAATTTTACAAGGTCTAGCAGAGCAACTGTTTGAGAAGTTTGGCGATGACAAGTTCTATGAGATTGCTCAAGAAATGGAACAAGTGGTAGCGGAAAAACTAGGTAGCAAAGGGATTTATCCCAATATTGACTTTTACTCAGGTTTGGTGTATAGGAAAATGGGGATTCCCACAGATTTGTTTACGCCAATATTTGCAATCGCTCGCGTTGCCGGTTGGTTAGCCCACTGGAAAGAACAACTAGCAGAAAACCGGATTTTCCGTCCTACCCAGGTTTATAATGGTCGGCACGAAGTTACTTATACCCCCATTGAGCAACGTTAACTGACAGTCAAGCAATTTTGGATTTTAGATTTTAGATTTTGGATTCATTTCTTAGTTCAAAGGAAATGCTTGTACCAAAAAATCTCAAATCGGCAGTCTAAAATTATTAAGTCATGTTAAACCCCATTTTTAGGGAAGCAGAAAATTTCACAAAGTAGACAACCGTTGCCAAAAGGGAAGCGGAGGATTTGTGTTGCCATGCTGGGGGGACAAGGAGGATAAAGTAAAATTTTCTCCCTTGTCTTCCCCTGCTCTTCATTAATGCCAACCATAAATAGAAGTTCTCATTTCGCTTCAGAGTGCTCAAACCATCCAACGATATACTAGGCATGGGAATTAGCAACAAATCTTCAATCAAGCGTCATCTGGGCAAAAATTAAAAATGGGTGAATTTACAGGTATTAATTTAACTAATAGTTGTAACTCACCATGACTCGATGTCTTAAAGAGTGGAAACATGAACTCAGGAATTGACCTTCAAGGAACTTTTATTGAATCCCTCCGGGATTTAGGTTTACCAGCAGGAACAGCCAAAGCGATTTGGATGCCCCTGCCAATGATACTGATGCTGATTGGGGCAACAGTGGGGGTATTAGTTGCGACTTGGTTAGAACGAAAGATTTCTGCCGCCGCACAGCAGCGAATTGGACCAGAATACCAGGGGCCTTTTGGGTTGCTGGTACCTGTAGCGGATGGTTTGAAGTTGGTATTTAAAGAAGATATAGTACCAGCCAAATCTGACCCCTGGCTGTTTACCCTTGGCCCAATTATTGTTGTGATTCCGGTGTTTCTGTCATTCCTGATCGTCCCCTTTGGTCAGAACATCGTAATTAGCAATGTCGGCATGGGCGTATTCTTGTGGATTGCCTTGTCAAGCATTCAACCCATTGGTTTGTTAATGGCTGGCTACGCATCTAATAACAAATACTCCCTCTTAGGGGGGTTGCGGGCAGCAGCGCAATCTATTAGTTATGAAATTCCTTTGTCATTGGCGGTGTTAGCGATCGCTATGATGTCTAACAGCCTCGACACCGTTGATATTGTCAATCAACAGTCTGGCTACGGCATCTTGGGCTGGAACATTTGGCGACAACCAATCGGTTTCCTGATCTTTTGGATAGCCGCTCTAGCTGAATGCGAACGATTACCATTTGACTTACCAGAAGCGGAAGAAGAAATCGTCGCAGGCTATCAGACTGAATATTCAGGCATGAAATTCGGTCTTTTCTACCTGGGTTCTTACGTAAACTTGATCCTTTCTTCCTTACTAGTAGCAATTCTTTACCTGGGCGGTTGGGACTTTCCCATTCCCCTCAACCTCATCGCTGGTTGGGTGGGAGTCAGTGAACTAAATCCCGTCTTCCAAATAGTAACTGCGGCTTTGGGGATCACCATGACCGTGTTCAAAGCCTATCTACTAGTGTTTGTCGCCATCCTGTTGCGCTGGACAGTGCCACGGGTACGGATTGACCAACTGTTAGATTTAGGATGGAAGTTCTTGTTGCCAGTTGGTTTGGTTAATCTTCTATTAACCGCCGCCCTAAAATTAGCCTTTCCCTTCGCCTTTGGGGGTTAGTCATTAGTCATTAGTCATTAGTCATTTGTACTAATGACCAAGGACAAAGGACAACGGACAAGGGACAAGGGACAAATAAAGAGAGAGTGAAACATAATGCTAAAGTTCCTGAAACAAGTTGGTGATTACGCCAAAGAAACAGTACAAGCTGCACGTTACATTGGTCAGGGACTTTCTGTTACCTTTGACCATATGCGGCGGCGTCCGATTACCGTACAGTACCCTTACGAGAAACTGATTCCTGGCGAACGGTTTCGCGGTAGGATTCACTTTGAATTTGATAAGTGTATCGCCTGTGAAGTTTGTGTTCGCGTTTGTCCGATTAACCTGCCTGTAGTCGATTGGGAATTCGACAAAGCCAGCAAAAAGAAAAAACTCAACCACTACAGCATTGACTTCGGAGTTTGTATCTTTTGCGGTAATTGTGTGGAATTTTGTCCTACTAACTGTCTATCGATGACAGAAGAGTATGAACTTTCCACTTACGATCGCCATGAATTGAACTATGACAGCGTGGCACTGGGTCGTTTGCCCTATAAAGTAACAGATGATCCAATGGTTACACCACTGCGCGAACTAGTTTACCTACCCAAGGGCGTCCTCGAACCACATGGACTGCCCGCAGATGCGCCACGTCCGGGTGCGCGTCCAGAAGACTTGGTGGAACAAACAGAAAAATAAATGTCATTTGTCATTTGTCCTTTGCCTTTTACTAATGACCAATGACCAATGACCAATGCCCAATAACCAATGACTAAGGACAAAAAACAGTGAATCTAGCGGAAGGAGTACAGTTTGTATCGCTTGGCATACTGGGCGTGATGATGATTGGGGCGGCCATTGGCGTGGTACTGTTCTCTAACATCGTCTATTCAGCCTTTATGCTGGGGGGCGTGTTCATCAGCATAGCGGGAATCTATCTGTTGCTAAATGCTGATTTTGTTGCAGCTGCACAAATACTGATTTACGTTGGGGCAGTTAACGTGTTGATTTTGTTTGCCATTATGTTGGTGAACAAGCGAGAGGATTTTGTAGCATTTCCGAACTCTTGGGTACGGAAAGCCTTAACGGGTTTAGTCAGTGTAGGATTATTTGGTCTTTTAAGCACAATGGTTCTGGCTACTCCTTGGGCCTACTCAACTCCTGCTATAGCGGGTGGTGAAAGTTCGATAATTTTAATTGGAGAACATTTCTTCACTGACTTTTTACTGCCTTTTGAACTGGCTTCCATTTTGCTGCTGATAGCGATGGTAGGAGCAATTATTTTGGCACGCCGAGAGTATTTGCCAGACCAACTGACGCCATCGGAAGTAGGGCAAACTGTTTTGACTTTGCAAGAACGCCCCAGAGAACTGGTATCAACAACCAGCGAAACAAGAGAGTAAGATTTGCGACTTCATTCGCAGAGAAAAAGGCGGTTTTTTCAGGAGGGATACCCAGATTCATGCAACTCCAATACTTTTTATTACTAGCAGCAGCTTTATTCTGCATTGGCATCTTTGGTTTAATTACCAGCCGCAATGCTGTGCGGGTGCTGATGTCAATTGAGTTACTGCTCAATGCTGTTAATCTGAATTTAATGGCATTTTCCAACTTTCTCGACTCAACATTAATTAAGGGTCAGGTTTTCACAGTATTTGTGATCACCGTGGCCGCAGCCGAGGCGGCGGTAGGTTTAGCGATTGTGCTTGCCATTTATCGCAACCGCGATACCGTCGATATGGAGCAGTTTAATCTCCTGAAGTGGTAACTGTGCGTGCAACTAAAGCAGGTAATCATTGCTTATAAAGCGCGGGATGCCCGGAGTAAACAATGGGCAGAAATCTGTGCTAAACAACTAGAAAGCCGCGAGTGCCATGTGTTGATGGGACCTAGCGGGCCAAAAGACAACCCCTATCCTGTCTTTTTGGCTTCTGCAGGTCAACCAATCGATCTCGCTTTGGTGCTCGGTGGCGATGGTACTGTTTTAACTGGTGCCAGACACTTAGCCCCAGCGGGCATCCCTATTCTGGGAGTGAATGTGGGAGGTCATCTGGGGTTTTTAACTGAGTCAGTGGAAGAGTTTCAGGATACTGAGAAAGTTTGGGATCGGCTGTTTGAGGATCGTTATGCTATCCAACGGCGGATGATGTTACAAGCTGCGGTGTATGAGGGTCATGGGTCTAATTTAGAACCAGTGAGTGAGCATTATCTGGCTTTGAATGAATTTTGCGTCAAACCCGCCTCCGCTGACCGAATGATTACTTCTATTCTAGAAATGGAAATCGACGGTGAAGTAGTCGATCAGTATGTCGGGGACGGGTTGATTATTTCCACTCCCACAGGCTCGACTGGTTACACCGTTTCTGCTAATGGGCCAATTATGCATGATGGTATGGAAGCGATTACCATCACTCCTATTTGTGCAATGAGCCTTTCTAGTCGCCCCCTCGTTTTACCCCCTGGTTCTGTGGTGAGTATTTGGCCTTTGGGGGATTACGATTTGAGTACCAAGCTGTGGACAGATGGGGTTTTAGGTACTTCAATTTGGCCGGGACACCGCGTTGATGTGCGGATGGCAGATTGTCGGGCTAAATTTATTATTTTGCGCGAGAACAATTCCTACTATCAGACGCTGCGGGAGAAGTTGCTTTGGGCAGGTACAAGAGTTCACTACAGCAATAATCACCGTAATTAATTCAGTATTTAAGAGTGCATTTACCGAAGATTGCGTAGGCGTAGCCCGTCGTAGACATCGCATAGGCATTGTAACCAAAATTATCCAAGCCCCTGGATTCATCCGGGGCTTTTCTGTCCTAATTGTGATTTTCTTCGCTAAATTGCATTTATAGCGTATATCAAAGGGAAATTTTGTATCTTATTGCCAGATTTCTTGGTAATTAATGCTCATAATAAAAGCACTCTACCTCTAATCTAAAAGAATAAAAAGCTCTCTAGAGGTTCTGTTATCGAAAACCGTATCAATCACACTCGACACATTAATGCATAATGTGATCTATTTGTATAGTGCCTAAATCCTAGTAGAATATTTTCGCAAATCGTAAGTAGGAAGATAGATGGAAGTTTCTGGACGCAACATCAATTACCCGCTAAATCCTCCTCACCCCCTGGAAGATTTCCCCGTCCTTCAAACTGAAAAATATATCCTACGACTGGCATCAACTGAAGAAGAATTAGAATCAATCTTTCGGTTACGGTTTGAAGTTTTTAATCTTGAACTAGGTTTGGGATTTTCGGCTTCTAAGTTTACCCAAATGGATATAGATAAATTTGATGCAGTTTGCCATCATTTAATCTTGATCTCCAAACAAACGGGTAAAACAATTGGAACTTATCGGATGCAAACCTATACAATGGCTTCTCAAAGATTAGGCTTTGATGCCGCCGATATATTTAATCTTAATGCGATTCCTAATTCTGTGCTTCAGGCATCAGTTGAGGTTGGGCGTACATGTATAACTAAAGAATACCGCAATATTCAGGCACTTTTACTCCTCTGGGAAGGGCTGGCAAACTATCTCATTTGGAGTAAAAATCAATATTTCTTTGGCTGTGCATCATTACTAACACAATGTCCTTGGCAAGCTACTTGTGCTTATGATTATTTTCGGCAAAATCGCTTGATGCATCCAAGTATTTTGGTTTATCCAAATTCACAATTTTGTCTAGAACTGTCTCAAAGTTATCCACCAGATTCATATAATGTTGATATTCCTAAAATTTTGCAGGCGTACTTGAATATTGGAGCTAAGATATGTAGCCTTCCAGCTATTGATCGGCAGTTTCAGACAATTGATTTTTTAACTATATCTAATATTGCAGACTTTGCCAGATGGCGTTATCCAAATCCTCTCAAAAAAGCTTTACCACTGAGGATTTTTCACGATTAATGCCACTGCTGCCGCGTTATCCAACGGACACGAGAAAAAATATCCTTGTCCACATTCACAGTTCAATTTTCTCAGAAATGCTAACTGCTCTTTTGTCTCCACTCCTTCGGCGGTCACATCCATACCTAATTTGTGTGCCAGTGTGATAATTGTCTCGATAATTTCTAAATTCTTGCCATTAGCATTTATTAAGCTAACAAAAGAACGGTCAATCTTTAACACACTAATCGGAAAGCTATGAAGACGGCTTAAAGAAGAGTAGCCTGTACCGAAATCATCAATTGAGAACTCAATGCCCATTTTCTGAAGTTTTGAAAGTGCGGCATTTACTTCATTGTCATTCTCCATAATTACACTTTCAGTAATTTCTAACATGAGACTGCCAGCATCAAGACCAGTCGAGTGCAAAATTTCCCCAATCTGCTCAATCAAATCCGGTTGAGAAAATTGCTTGATTGAGAGATTGACGCTGATTTTCTCTAGCGAGTTTATGCGATCGCGCACTCGCCAAGTTTGCATCTGTCGGCACGCCTCATGTAGCGCCCAGTAGCCAATCTCGACAATCAGTCCGGTTTCTTCTGCTAGAGGGACAAAATCTGTTGGCAAAATTAGACCACGCTCCGGATGCTGCCAGCGCAGCAAAGCCTCAAAGCCTAAAATCCTGCCAGTAGTCAGGGAAACAATCGGTTGGTAATAAACGTCAAACTCGTGGCGTTCGATCGCTCGGCGTAGATCGTTCTCTAACTGCAATCTAGCTAGAGCATTACTATACATCTCTGGGTTGAATAGTTCATAGCGTGCTTTGCCCAGCGCCTTGGCTCGGTACATAGCCGTATCAGCGTCTCTTAGCAAGTTTTCTGCTTGGTCATAGTCTACTGTCGAACTCAGGGCGATGCCAATACTTGCTGTTGTAGATACTTCTTGCCCGTCAAGCTCAAGAGGTAATGTCAATTCTTGTTGAATCCGCTCAACTACTTTGATGGCATCTGATAAATTCTGGATTTCGTCAAGCAGGATTGTAAATTCGTCTCCCCCAAGCCGTGCAGCTGTATCCGTGGAGCGTATACATACTTCTAATTTATTTGCAATAGCAAGTAGAAATTGGTCTCCTTTTAGGTGTCCGAGACTGTCATTGATCACCTTAAACCGATCCAGGTCGAGAAATATTACAGCAAATAAATAATTCTCCTGCCGTTTGGCTCGCTGGAGCCTCTGTTTTAAACGCTCCATAAAGAAAGCTCGGTTGGGTAGACCTGTTAGTGCATCGTGAAACGCATTATGTAGCAACTGTTCTTCTGCCTGCTTGCGCTCGTTAATTTCAGCTTCTAACTGCCTGTTAACCTCTAATAGTCCAGCAAATGACTCTTGTAATTGAGTAGCCATTTGATTATGAGCCTGACCAAGAACTCTTAGTTCGTTGATACCCTCTAATGTAACGGTTTGGTCTAACTTCCCATTAGCAATTTCCTTAGAGGCAAAGCTCAAATGGAGAATTGGTTGAGTAATCCAATGAGAAGTAATCACTCCTATGACTGTAGCTAGTATCAAAGCTCCTAAACACAGCAAAATAGTGGTTCGGGTGTTGGCTTCGATATGCTCCATAAAGTCGGCTTCGGGAACCACCACGATAATCATCCAATTTAGCCCACAGTCGGCTGCAAAGGGCATTAAGTGTACGAATTGCCGCTTGCGATCAATTTCAAATTCTAGCTGCTGGCTAGAAGAAATGTTTCTAAAGCTACCAAATTGTGACTGCAAATACTGTGTTGTTAGGCGAGTGATCCGATCGCTACTGGCGATCGCTCTAAGCCGTTTGTACGTTTTTTTGCCACCCTGATCACTCACAATGAAAGGTTGCTCCGCCGTTGAAGTTGCTACCAAATCTCCAGAATGCTCGACAATAAAGGTTTTTCCTGAACGACCAATCTTTAAAGTGTGTAAAAACTCATTCAGTTGCGAGAGAGATAACGTTGCATTCGTCACTCCAAGCAAAGTATTTGTCTGGTCATAAAGAGGTTGGGTTGCACTGAATGCTAGCCCTGATGAAGAGAAATAGGGATAAATTTCTGTGCAAGTAGATTTACCTGCTTTCACAGCATTTATGTACCAGGGGCGAGTGCGAGGATCAAAGATTTTGTTAACTTTAATTAACTTGACACGATTACCTTCATCATCCGTGGCGTAAGTATAATAATTGTTACCTGTTGATTGATCTTTTTTTCGGATGACTAGTGAGCCATCCTTAAGGCGATCAATCGAATGAATTTCTCCTTGTGTATTTGCAAAAGCGATCGGGTTTAAGGGCTTGAATAACTGTATTTGATGCCATAAATGGTGTTCTAAAACTTTTCCATTTTTTAAACTTAGCTCACCAATATGGACAGAATTGGCGTTAATCTGAGTGACGAGTTGGGGGATTTTTATGTAATCGGTGACATGTTGATGAATTCGAGTAGTAACTTCATTCCGCAGCTGAGTAGCAACGTCATTAACAGCTTTCTGACCATTTTTTAAAGACAAGAATGCTGTTAATCCTACAGCAGCAGAAATTTGCAGGATGAAAGGTACTACAAGAGCTACACGGAGCGGCACCCTCAATAACCTTTTTGGAATCGGACGCAAGAAGTTCTGCTGTGGCATCTGCGCGATCTTAGCCTCGCATAGGTTAAAAGCAAGAGTTGTCTTGCCAAGGCAGTAATTTCAATCTGCTGATACAGCTACTTTAAACTGCTACCTTGAATTCTTATTAGTTAACAATCGCCTACGGTAGGCGGGTACGCGATCGCCGAATGCACGGTAGCTGTAGAGTCGTTTTACCACAGATGCAGCTACACTTAGTGTATTTTACACTCCATTCGGATTTCGGTTTCAAAACTAAGTCTAGTTTTGCGGGATTTGATACAACCTTGTCCAATTCTTTTTGTAGTTAATAAAGGAGAGGTGTTGATTGCCAATCTTCCCAATCAAATTAAAGTGCAGTTGGCGATGTTTAACAAATAGGCTGCGCTTGAAGTTTTGGCGATGTCTACGGCGGGCGTAGCTACGATACCTCATCCACTCTGCTTAATTAAATGATTTGAGAAAATTTTTAGGAACCCCAGTTATGCGCCACCTCAAATTTGCTCCGAGTTGGTTGCGATTTTTAATTATTTTCTTATTGGCGATGGGTATATTGTTTCGCTTTTTTAACCTTGATGGCAAAGTTTACTGGCATGATGAAACTTATACCTCATTGCGGATTTCTGGTTACACAATTAATGAAGCAAAACAGCGACTTTTTAATAATCTTGTCATTGGCGGAGAAAGTTTTGCCCAATTTCAAGGTGTAAATCCAGAAAAAAGCTTAAATGACACAATTATGACTTTGGCAAAAGAAGATTCTCACCATCCACCGCTTTATTACATAATAGCCAGATTGTGGATGGAAATCTTTGGTAATTCGGTGACGGCAATTAGAAGTTTATCTGCCTGCATCAGTTTACTGGTTTTTCCTTGTGTTTATTGGCTATGTCGAGAATTATTTAATGTACCGTTATCGGTTCCTGGGGTAGCGATCGCACTTATGGCAGTTTCCCCAATTCATCTAGTTTATGCCCAAGAAGCACAAGAATATATTCTTTGGTTAGTCACCATATTGTTATCCAGTGCATCTCTGCTGCGAGCAATGCGGCTGGAATTACAAGATAAATATGAGCCAGTAAAACAAAGGAAGCGACCTGATTTATTCGCTATTTGGAGTATTTATGCAATAACTTTAGCTATTAGCTTTTATACATTTATTTGGAGCGGATTTGTAGCAGTTGCTCATGGAATTTATGTGATGGTTACTGCCAAATTTCAGTTGACTGAAACTGTCAGAACTTATCTGTTAGCATCACTTGTAGGTTTCTTAGCCTTCATGCCTTGGGTAACAGTTGTAATAGGTGACTTTTTTCAATTTTTGATTTCATCAGACAAAACAGAAACGCAGCAAAACTTGTTGCCTACATTTCCCTTTTTACTAATGCAGTTAAGTCGGATTTTTTTTGACATAGACCTTAGCCTAAGTAATCCTTTTAATTATTTGATTATACCAATTTTCTTAGTTTTGGTAGGATATTCAATTACTTTTCTTTGCTTAACAACTAACTATAAAGTCTGGTTTTTTGTCATTACATTGATTGTAGTACCAGCGCTACCTCTAATACTGCTAAGTCCTGGGAGCATGCAACCATTTACTGAAGCATATTTCATACCATCTTATTTAGGAATCCAAGTGGCTGTTGCTTACCTACTCGCTACGCAAATATATAATGGAAGCGTGTCACGCCGGAGCATTTGGCACATAATTATGGCATTAGTGATTATTTGTGGACTGATTTCTTCTAAGGTGAATTCCCAGGCAGAAACTTGGTGGAATAAGGGTATGAGCTATGGCAATCCACAAGTTGCTCAAATCATCAATCAAGCGACTCGTCCACTTTTGATTAGTGATGCTTTGGGGAATAATTATGGAAATGTCTTTTCTTTGAGCTATCTTTTAGAACCAAAAGCCCGATTTTTGTTGGTGAACAATCAAAAAATTCCCCAAATTCCTGATGCATTTGTTGATGTATTTTTACTCAATCCTTCAAACGCTTGGCGCGAAACAATCGAAAAAAAGTATAGATTAAAGACAGATATTGTTTACAGTGACAATTATTATTCGGTCTGGAAATTGATTAAATATCCTAAGTTGCGCCGACGTAATATTTCACCTAATAATAAGTTATCTGCTAGTTTATAGCATGATAGGCTGCACAAATTTTTTATTAACACAAGCTAAAAATAAGAAATATTAACCAGATTCTCATCTTAAATTAATTTAACTGTTAGGAGGATACTTTATATTGCCCTTTGATATGATTTTAATGATTCATTAAAAGGGTATTGTATGCAAATAACAGATTTGCTTGGTCTTTTACATCCAGCGATCGCAGTTATATTCGTGTTCCCACTCATTGGTACAGTGGTTAATTTTGCTTGGCAAACACGCCAACGCAGATTGCAAATTGTAGGCGGGAGTAAGAGCAAAATTCCTCCAGTGGTGGGTGTAGAGCATAAGCAGTTAGGTGAATGGCTAACAAGTGCAGTTGTCGGACTAACTTTAATTGGATTAAGCTACCCTATCGGCAAAAATATTATCAAAAATCAATTGTGGAATGGAACACCTTTTCAAGTTGTTTTTATCGTATTAATATTTGCTGCTACCATTGCATCTTTAGTATTACTTTTTCGGGCAAAACAGCGAGTGTGGCGGGCAGTTTTTGCAACTTTAACTGGTGCTGGTTTAGTAATACTAGGCTGTCAGGATGGAGTGTATCGCCGCACCAATGAGTGGTATTGGTCACATTATTATATTGGCATTAGCGCAGCACTGCTGATGATTTTTTCATTAGCAATTGTTCAAGATATTTATCAAGATAAGTCCAATCGCTGGCGCATCGTCCATACAATATTAAACTGTATTGCTTTGTTACTATTTATTGGACAAGGTATGACAGGAACGCGAGATTTATTAGAAATTCCTCTGAGTTGGCAAGAACCCTATATTTACCAGTGTGATTTTGTCAATAAAACTTGTCCAACGCCAAATTTCGAAGCACCAAAGTAAACTAAGAAATTTCCAACAAATAAATTATCCAATAAATGAATCACAGATACTCAATAGAGCGATCGCAATTCTCAAAAAACCATTAGGACTTACGCGAAAACTCTCTCAAACTCTTATTACTTTGTGTCCTTTGCGCCCTACCCTGCGGGAAGCCGCTCCGCGTCTATGCGGTTCGTCTCATAATTTTGCGTAAGTCCTGACCATGTAAAAGTTCACAAATATTCCCATCCATCTTTCTGCTTAATTGCGTAAAATCCAGACACTAGGGGCGCACAACTACAGACATACATATTAAATTAAGCTCATCCCATCCCTCAAAAGGGGATGGGATAACACGAAAGACTGTTAACCGTCAACCGTCAACGGTGTCGGAGCGTTTCTCATCCCATTTTTAAAAAAAGTGCGTTTTCCCAACGCCTTTTTACAATCAAATAATTACAAAAAACTTGTCAGATTTCTAAATTAGTTGTTTACCTAATATTGTCTACAAGCCGATCGCGAATTGTTTGAAGTTGGTCTTGAGTCTTAATTGGTTCTCGCGGCGCGGGTAATTCGGTATTAGGCCAGTTAGGTAAATCATTACAGGGGCATAATAACGCCGGCATCCCGACGTTTCGCGCGGCTACTGGCATACTGCAACGACCACAAGGCACCATATCCCATGCTGGTGTCAATAGTTCAGCAATGGTTTCTTGAGTACCCTCCAGGTAACAATCACCCGATTCCGGTGAGAGAATTTTTTGCCAGCACTCTTCAAATTCTTCACTATAGCGATCGCCATTTAGCACCGATTGGGGCAAAATGCTTGCCTTACCGTTGCCCGTAATCACCTTCTTACCCAACTGAAACCAGTAGGCAAGGTATCCCTTAACTTCTTGTTTGGTTGCCATATTACAATTTTAGATTTTAATTTAGATTTGGAATTAATTTGAATCAATTAAGAATCTTGACTCATCACCACTCCTTCCCCTCTAATTGGCAATGGCGAACCAAGGACGCTTAGATTGAGAATATGACCACCAATAACTAAATAAACAGTGTGGCTAAGTGCAGCTAGCTGGCGCACTAAAGAACCCAAGCGATCGCGGAATGCCCTCCCAAGGGGATAAGCTGGTACCACACCCCAACCTACCTCTTCTGCTACAAACAGCATATCAGCAGCAACTAAATCCACTGTCTCTAATAACTCTGCAACAATGTTTTCCCAGCTAGATTCGTCCTCTTCTAAGAGATTAGCAACCCAAGTTCCTAAAGAATCAACTAAAAGACAGCTATAGGGTTTAGCATCGGCGAGGGCCGCAGACAGTTCCACAGGTACAGATAAAGTTATCCAGTCTTGAGGGCGACGTTCTTGGTGTTCTAAAATGCGTTGATGCCATTCTTGGTCATCGGGGTTATCAGTGGCTGTTGCTACGTAAACAACTGCTTTTCCTGACTGCATAGCCAGAGTTTCCGCCCACTCACTTTTACCAGATCGTGCTGGCCCTGTTACTAAAATGATTTTACCCAAAGTTGTTTTCTGAGTATTTTAACAAGAGAGGCAGGAGACAGAGGGCAGTTCTTGCTGGAGAAATATTGCCGTCTCCTTCCAGCCTTCTCTACCAATATGCCTACAGTTGTAATTTATCACCGCAATCTTTTACTACATTGACGAGATTTTTGGTTTCAAATAACTTTTAAGGGATAAAATTAGCACCAGCACCATTTAAAATTTATAATTCATAATTCTGTTTCCAGTCAGGATTGAAGCCCCACCGCAAACAGGACTAGCGTCATTATGCACCAGGTAAAAACCCTTTCTAATTACGAATTACGAATTACGAATTAGATTGATGTCACAACTGGCAAAAGCCAAAAATCCCAACAACCCCATTCTCAATTATTCAACACCATTGGGGAAAGCAAACTTTAGGATGTCTTTATGAACGCAGGCTTAAAACGCATAGAAGCAACTCTACACGATTTAGGGAATCGCGGCACTGCCTCTGCCGCTGAAACAGTTGATTCGACGACGACAAAACGACCTTTCTCCTTTAGAATCAGTGTCGGAGCTAATGAATCGACAGAAAGTACACAAGCTCCATCCTCTCAGGAAGAACAAACAGTAGACTTGGGCAAAGATACTGAGAGTGATTATCCTTCTGAAGAAAATTTCTTTCCTCACCATGACTCTGTACAAACCTTTCAGGCAGAAGAGAATGGTGGTAAAACACCCAGTCTACCCAAGTTAAAAACTCCGAGCTTTAGTAGCCATCGTCACGGAGCAAATCCAGCATTGGCGATGAATCTATTGCTAGAAATTCAGGAAACTGTCGCCGGTTGGCAAACAGAACTGCAAAATATTTTGAAGCAAATTCAGGATATTTACTTAGAAGGGCCAATTGTTAATGGTTGGTTAGAATCCAATCCCACCGAACCAGAGGCAGGAGGAACTGCAACACTGCGCCATGCAGAAGTAGACCGCCTGATGAACTACGTAGAAGAAATTTGCGCGACTGGTGGAAAAGTATCTTATCAATCATCTATTACTGGCTACCGTCTTTGTGGTGTGGACGATGCTGGTAAAGTCTGGTCGCGCCCATGTCCAGCAGATCAGGTTCCTAATGTTAGTATGGCGATCGCACGTTACCAAAAGTTACGTCAACTGTTGGGACGCAAGCAATCTTTGGAAACCCGTCTGAGTCAACTGGCTCAAACACTTGTAGTTTTACACAGTCATATTCAACAAACGTAAAGTTTTAAAGTTTATTTCCGAAGAAACTCGGTTGGTGGGTGGGTAATTTTTAGTTTAGATTAACTCTCAGTAGATGTGCGTTGGATTTAAGATTTTTATCTAAAATCGTTCGACTGAGCGTAGCCGTACCACTTAGTGAAAGCAAACTACGTGTAGCGTTTTGCAGGAAAGTCCCAAATCTCAAATCCAAAATAAAATCTATGCCAGACGCCCAAATCTCTGCCATTATCTGTACCCACAATCGAGATACCTATTTAGGGGCTGCAATTGATAGTCTTTTAGAGCAGGATTTTGCTGCTGACTTTGAAGTTGTGGTAGTTGATAATGGATCTAGCGATCGCACCCGTGAGGTTGTAGAACAAAGGGTTCACAATCCGCGCCTGAAATATATATTTGAACCCACTATTGGTTTATCTGTCGCCCGTAACACGGGTGCAAAAGTAGCGCGTGGTGATATTCTTGCTTATCTGGATGACGATGCCGTTGCGAGCAAGGGCTGGCTACAAGTTTTAGATTTAGCCTATTACAATAATTCTAAACTAGCGATCGCAGGTGGCAAAGTCACTCTCATCTGGCCCGAAGGAATCCAGCAACCACAGTGGTTATCTCCAGGGCTAGCTGCAAATCTGGGTGCATACGATTTGGGTGACAATTTCATCTACATCGAGCAACCTGGCTTAACGCCCAGAGGCTTAAATTACTCCATCCGCCGCAGTTTCCTAGAAGAAATTGGCGGTTTTGATCCTCATCTCGGTCGAGTCGGAAAAAATTTACTATCAAATGAAGAACTGCAAATGACCGAATTTGCCCTACAGCGTGGTTGGCAAGTCGCTTATCTTCCCGAAGCGCTGGTTGCTCACAATGTTGCTCCAGAACGCCTCCAACGCTCCTGGTTTTTAAACCGAGGCTGGTGGCAGGGTATCAGTGAATGCTATCGAGAACAACTCGCTGGTAAAGCTGGGATTGCTCAATTGCAGCGAGGTAGCGAACGGTTTGTGCGGGGCTTATATAAAGCATTGCAATATTTCTCTGATCCAGCAGAACGGTTTGATAAACTTGTCTATGCTTACGGTCAAATTGGTTACTTAAATGCTGCTATTCAAGGACTTTTATCTACATCAAATAAGAAATAACCAATAATATAATTTATACTTAATATGTCATCTAAAATACCAGTTTCTGTATTAATTCCGGCAAAAAACGAACAAGCAAACTTGCCAGCCTGCCTCGCTAGCCTCAGCAGAGCAGATGAAATATTTGTAGTAGATTCTCAAAGTACCGATAACAGCATTGAAATTGCTAAAAGTCACGGTGTAAATATCGTCCAATTCCACTTTAATGGACGTTGGCCGAAAAAGAAAAATTGGTCTTTAGATAATCTACCTTTTCGTAATGAATGGGTGCTAATTGTAGATTGCGATGAGCGCATAACCCCCGAACTTTGGGAAGAAATTGATCAAGCAATTCAAAATGCTGAATATACAGGTTATTACCTCAACCGTCGGGTATTTTTCTTAGGAAAATGGATTCGTTATGGTGGGAAATATCCCGATTGGAATCTACGTTTATTTCAACATAAAAAAGGTCGCTACGAAAACCTAAATACAGAAGATATTCCTAATACTGGTGATAACGAAGTTCACGAGCATGTGATTTTACAGGGCAAAGTTGGGTATCTCAAAAATGATATGCTCCATGAAGACTTCCGCGATCTTTACCATTGGTTAGAACGGCACAATCGCTATTCCAACTGGGAAGCCAGCGTTTATTTTAATATTCTCACAGGGAAAGATGATAGCGGCACTATCGGCGCGAATCTATTTGGTGATGCAGTCCAACGCAAGCGCTTTTTGAAAAAAGTGTGGGTACACCTGCCATTTAAACCCATGTTACGGTTTATTTTATTTTATATTATTCAACGCGGTTTTCTGGATGGTAAAGCCGGATATATCTATGCACGCTTGCTAAGTCAATATGAATATCAAATTGGCGTTAAACTCTACGAATTACGTAACTGTGGTGGTCACTTAAATACTGCAACTACCCCGAAGGAAGCAGGGGAGCAAGAAACCAGTGAAGCAGAGGGAAACCTATTGACCATTGACTCGTGAGAAATAACTAATGACCAATGACTAATGACTAATGACCAACCTTTTGTAGATTTACGCAAATATGACCAATCTTGGTTTGATCGGGGGCGTCCAGCTTGGTATATTTTCTTATGGTGGCTTGTACAAGCGATCGCTTTTCCTCTAACTCCTCAACCGTTAAATAGTCTGCGTTGTGCTTTGCTACGACTATTTGGCGCTCATATTGGTAAAGGGGTATTAATTCGACCTACCGCTCGCTTCACTTACCCTTGGAAAGTTACCATTGGCAACTATAGTTGGATTGGAGATGACGTAGTTTTATATAGCCTTGATCAGATTCGCATCGGTGAACACTGCGTAATTTCCCAAAAAAGTTATCTATGTACTGGTAGTCATGATATGCAAGACCCTGCCTTTGGGTTGAAAACAGCTAGTATCACAATTGACAATGGTGCATGGGTAGCAGCAGATTGTTTCGTTGGGCCAGGAGTGCAAATCGGGGCTAATGCGGTGATTGGCGCTCGTAGTAGTGTTTTTACTAATATGCCTTCTGGTCAGGTTTGTTGGGGAAGTCCCTGTCATCCTAAGATGGTTAGGATAAAACCTGATCCCTCCATAACCTCGTGATTTTATAGATAAATGTCAGGTAGAATAACTAACTGCGCTACGTGACATTTACCTAAATATTTATTTGCTTTTGCGAAGAGAATAAAAGTGCGATCGCTAAAAATCTGAAATTCAGTAAATCGCAAAGTTTTTTCAAAGGCGATCGCTAACCCATAGCCTAAATCATAGTTAAGTAGCAAAAATAACTATTAATAAATTTACAGATAGTGATTAATACAAAATAAAGTTAGCTATTAGTTATTCTCTCAACAATACGGTTGAGTTAAGCCTTTTTTCTCCCCCTGCTTCCCCTGCCTCCCCTGCTCCCCCTGCCTCCCCTGCTCCCCCTGCTTGCCTTAACAGATAAATTTCTTTAACTCAACTGTATTGATTCTCTCCCTACCCCATGCTTTGTTTGGTCAAGCAAAATGGTAAGCAGCAATGGTAATATATTTTTACGGCTGCTCTAATCCTTGCTATTGATGAACAAACTATTGGATGAAACGCTGTCAATCAAAATTGCTGAAGACATAAACAGCAGAGCTAGCACTCCGTTTGATAATGCTTACAAAGCAGCATTATCCACTGAGGGAGCTAGATATATTCAGGGATTTTTAGCTTTTGCGGGGAAACCATACAGACCGATTGAACACAGTTGGATTGAGATTGGCGACGCCTCTGATGTCCGCATTATCGATCCCACATTACCGCACCTAAACAAAAATCCCCAAGAACTCTGGTATTTTGCAGCACAAAGGCTGACTGTTAAAAAACTGAAAGCCATCATTGAAGAATCAAAAGAAGATTATCCGGAAGATGATCCATTACCAATCTATGGTGATCCACCTTATGAATACTACGGTGATGTGATGTTGGGTGGTCAAGATTACTTGGCAGCATATCAAGCCGCAGAGGCTAAATGTAGAGAAATCAGCGAACTTAACCCTGAGAGTAACTAAGGAAAGCATATTAAATAATTCTGAATTACGAATCATGAATTATTTAATATGATTTCCCATCGCTGCCAAAGTATTCCCTATAGCTGTAAATTTTGTCTCCACGCACATCAAAAGAAACTGCTACCCGATTTTTGTAAGGCTTTCCGAATAAGAGTCCCTCATCCCGAAACTCAAAGACAGCTGTTGTTTCATTACTAGTAACACGGTCTAGACTAGTCAGGTTCAAACCAGGATTGAAGGATTCAGAAACGTACTCGAAAAATTCTCTAGCTCGCTCTTTTCCCACATTTAAACCGTGGAATTTACCCATTGGAAACCAAAGGGTAAAATCTTCTGTGAGCATATTTAATAATGGTTCCCACTCTCCTGTCGCCAAACCATGCGTCAGGTTCTCAAATGCCTGCCGAGCAACTTTTAGAGTATTTTCTGAATCTTGTGTCATTCTTACCCCTGACTAGATATAGATTAATACCGTGTTACTTAAAACCTGACAACTACTTTGCCACAATTCTGACCACTGAGGAGATATTCTACAGCGTTGGGTATAGATTTTATGCCTTGAAACTGTTTTGGGTCAACGGCAACTTTGAGTTTGTGTGTGTAGAACAGGTTTAAGATGCGATCGCGTCCCTCTGCCATATACTCCTTATAATGAGGCATGAGAAAGCCTCTAACAGAAGCAGCTTTCCAAAACAGTTGGTGGTAAATGCGTGGTTGTGTAATCTGTTGCAACTCTTTTGCGTATTCGGAGATAAAACCAACCACTACTAAGCGTCCCCGGACTGCCAAGTTTTCAACGCAAGTATCAAATACTGCTTTGCCTACACATTCAAAAATTAAATTAATGCCATTGGAGTATTCTTGCTTGAGGACTTGATTGAGGTTTTCTGTGCGATAGTTGATAATGCGATCGCACCCTAATTCCCTTAGTAAATCTGCCTTCGCTTCAGAACTACAAGTACCAATGACATGATTACCAGCTAGCTTTGCCAATTGCACCGCAATATGACCAGTTCCCCCTGCTGCTGCTGTTACTAAAACCACTTCATTACTTTTCATCTCCCCCACTTGTTCTAATGCAACCAAAGCTGATACACCTGTAGGCATTAGTGTTAGCAACTCTGGTGTTGCTTCTTGTGCCTTCACCACTAAGTTTGCATCAATAACCTGATATTCTCGATAACCACCACCACGTGCTGTAGTTATGACAGCATCACCTATTTGAAAATCTTTAACATTTTCACCCATAGCAACAACTTTTCCCACCGCTTCCACTCCTAAATCAAAGGGAGGAATTAAGTTAACATAGGGAACATCACCACGGCAAAGCAAGGTGTCAAAGCCACCATTAACCCCAGCAAACTTGTTTTGAATTAAAAGTTCATTAGCAGTAGGTTGGGTAAAAGGAATTTCGACAATTTCAACAGCAGATTTAAAATCTTGGTTAAGTTGCTTTGCTATTAACTTTTTGTAACTTTTTACATTCATTGATATAAGTAAATTGGCGCAAAGATTTAAAGCTACGTTGAGAATTTCAAATGTAGGGTGCGTTATGCTTTCAGTTAACGCACCATCAACAATCAAAAGTGCATTATACTAAGCTTTTAAGGCTTTATTCCACTCTAATTGATGAGCTAAACCATATTTGATAAAATCTTCTTCTTTAGCTTTGTCGCTTTTACCAAAAACGCCTAAGCTATAAGGATTATCTTGCATACGTTGTGTAACTTGCTCTTTTTCAAATCCGATAACTTCATCTCTAGGTTTATCGGGTTTAAAAAAGTCTACAACCAAAACAGTTCTATCATAATTGGTGTAATTATGTGGACAGTGTGGATAACTATGATCCAAAACCATGAATTTCCCTTCATGCCAATAAAGTTGATCGTGACATATTTTCATAGCCACATCCCCCTCTGGCACGATTAATCCTAGATACCCACGATTCATATGAGGATTATAGTTCACATGTAGCTTGATATCCAAGCCAGGATGGAATGTACCATAATACACGTTTCTGATAATCCCATCATCAAGATAATTTACTGTTTCTATAACTTTCGCCAAGTTTGGGAAATATTTCTCTCTTAATGCAAGTGCTTTTTGTGATGCAGCATCTGATCCATAATCAGGATATTGTATTTGATACGTTTGAATATATTGTTCAATAAACAAACCTTGAAATAAAATACCAAAAGCACTGTATTTTGCATCACCCTTGGTTTTAATCGTTTGACTTTTAGGCCCCAGAATATCGTAAGTGAGTTTTAACTCCTCATGAGATGCATTATTGATAAAGCTTGTAAACTCATCTCTAATCACTTGCCAGCTATCTTGAAAACTATTGAGAAAATAAAATTGCTTTGGGTCTATATGATACTCATTAAAATGTTCCATTGTCTTTTCTCCTGAAGATGAACTTATAAAAAACCGTTATATAATGATGGAATTTGGTTTTCGTCCCGATTGGATGTTGGAATTTCTGACTAAACTAAGGCACTCATTTATCAGTAGCTAAAAAACAAGTATCCAGAGTTCTGGATCTGAACTTGTACAATGGTTCAATGGAATAATATCATCTGTGTTCATATCCTTTTTGAACATTAAAATTTTGGGTTATGTACTCATTTTAGTGGGAGGTCTACTGTGTCTGAAACTCCTGTATTAGATCAAATTATCAAAAATGTGCGGGTAGTTCGTCCCCATAAGGATGCAATCGAACTACTTGATTTAGGCATTAAAGATGGAAAATTTGCTCAGATTGCCCCTAATATTAGCCCAGACACAGGTAAGGAAGTATTTGATGGCAAAAGCCTGTTAGGCTTTCCTGGAGTCGTAGATGCCCATATGCACATAGGTATCTACCAACCTCTCGACAAAGATGCTGTAACTGAAACCAAAGCAGCCGCAATGGGAGGCGTGACTACTAGCTTAAATTACATCCGTACAGGGCAGTATTATCTTAACAAAGGCGGCTCCTACCGCGATTTTTTTCCAGAGGTGTTGGCGTTATCCGCAGGTAATTTTTTTGTAGATTACAGCTATCACATCGCACCTATAGCTAGCCAGCATATCGACGAAATACCTCTATTGTTTGAAGAACACGGTGTATCTTCGTTTAAAATATTCATGTTTTATGGCGGCTATGGGTTGCATGGTTTGTCAGACCAGCAAAACCTCTTTTTGATGATTAATAAAGAGGAACGGTACGACTTTGCCCATTTTGAATTTATTATGCGTGGTCTAACTCGCTTGATGGAAGCACATCCAGAAGCGCGAGATACTATCAGCTTGAGTTTGCATTGCGAAGTTGCAGAAATTCTCAACGCCTATACCAAAATAGTTGAAAACGATTCTAGCCTAAGCGGACTACACGCTTACAGTGCCGCACGTCCACCTCACTCCGAAGGTTTAGCAATTTGCATTGCTTCTTATTTGGCGCATGAGACTAACTGTGCAAATATCAATTTGTTGCACCTGAGTTCGCGTAAAGCAATGGAAGCGGCTTTAGCTATGCAAACTGCTTTTCCTCATATCAACTTTCGGCGAGAAGTGACTGTCGGACATTTGCTATTAGATGTTGATACCCCGACAGCTACTTGGGCAAAAGTCAACCCTCCTATTCGTCCCCGTGCCGATGTGGAATACTTGTGGCAAGCAGTACTTAATAATCAAGTAGATTGGATAGTTAGCGACCATGCTTGCTGTTCTGCTGAACAAAAAAGAAGTGCTAAAGACCCAAATAATATTTGGTTAGCAAAATCTGGTTTTGGTGGTACAGAATATTTACTTTCTGGTGTATTTAGTGAAGGTAGCAAGCGGGGGATGTCTTACAACCAGATGGCTAAGTTACTATCTTGGAACCCATCGCGGCGCTTTGGTTTGTTAGAAAAAGGTGATATTGCTATTGGTTATGATGCTGATTTAGTGCTGGTAGATCCCAATGAAAGCTTTGTGGTACGTGCTGCTGAGTCGGAATCGCAACAAGGCTATACACCCTTTGAAGGAGCCGAGTTAACCGGACGGGTGAAGAGTACCTTTTTGCGGGGAAATCTGATTTATAACAAAGGACAAGTTCTAGGTTCACCTACTGGACGTTATTTAAAACGCTCTCACTATTCGTAAGCACACAATAATTGAGGTGAAAAATACTGTAGAAGACTCCGGTTTTTTATGATCGCTTAACATTTAACATAGTTGCTACTAGGGGAATACTGTTTCTGTCTACCCTGTAGCCACTTCCGTCTTCCCTGTAAGAGCTTCTGCCTTCACGTTTCGGTGTTACGCGCAGTCTGTAGCAACTTCCGTCTTCCCTGTAAGAGCTTCCGTCTTTACATTTCCGTGTTACGCGCAGGCTGTAGCAACTTCTGCCTTCCCTGTAGCAACTTCCGTCTTCACGTTTCCGTGTTACGCGCAGTCTGTAGCGATTTCTGCCTTCACGTTTCGGTGTTACGCGCAGACAGCCGCTACATTTTGATCTAAAATTATTTGCGCTCGTCTAGCATGACATCAAAGTGTTTAACTGTAGTTTCTGGTTTTATCAGATATTCTTTATCTCTAGGAAGAAATCTGACTTTTTCAATATCGTTACCAGCAAACTTGCGAATTGCATCCCGTGATTCCCAGTAAGAGATAACAGTAAATTCTGTATTATTTCCATCAGTGCGGCGAAGTACTTGCACTCCCAAATTACCAGGAATCGACTCAATTTTTTTAATTCCAGCTTCTATCAAATAAGCATAGTATTCATCTGCTTTTGATGTTAGGGTTGTACCATGCCAAATACGTGCTATTACTTTCTTGGATTGGGTAGTAGCAGGATTATTTGGCATAGGTTGTGCTGAAATTGTAAGAATTTCAACTCGTGCAAAAGAAGGCAGTGGCAAAATCAAAGCTGAAACCGTCAATCCACAAAGAATACCAAAAAAATTACTTGGTCTAATCATTAGGTATCTCCAGGTGCATATGACAATACTGTACCTAATTTTGATAAATCCCTATCAACTCGGATAAAGAATAAGCTGCCATCATCAGTTTTTTGTCTAGGAATAGTGGTAAAGCTGGGAGAATATAAGCAGTGGTCTTTTCCAAAGCGGTAATCTCCTATGTCAAAGAATCCAGCTAAACAATATCCCTCTTCGTTATAAGATTGTATTTCTAGATACTTTCCATCATAATGTGGCAATACAGAAAGCAACCATGCCCCACCACCATTAGCATCTTTTCTCAGCCACTTCTTACTTGCTTGTACAAATTGAACTGTATCTGTCTTACCCCACGGTAGTAATTTGCTATCTAATGCTGGGATAAATTCATGTAACCTAGTATCTGGATGATTATTTAGTTCATTTTTATATTTAAGAAAACCGTTCTCCATCCAGAGGATTTCAACTTCTTCATTGCCTAGCACTTTCCAAGGGCCTACTCTCACTCCTGCGGGGACAAAGGAGTAGCCATGCTTGTTTAATTGCCACTCACCTAATTGAATTGCACCCCTGAGTACAAAAATCTCTAAATCGCCAGTAAAGAAGCCAGAAGGTGCTTCAAATTGAGGTGGTAAAATTACTTTTGAAGTGGATGCACCACAGTCATGCCATGTAAGCGATCGCTTACTACCAAATGCTACATTATCTGGCATTCCATTCACTCGCCAACCGTGTTCTTCTGGTAGGGTATTTGTATCAAAGAATTGGTATTGGCGAGGTACATACTCTTTGGAGATCGCTGTACGCCTTCCCGATAGGTTCATGCGCCCTCTGCCGTCTCCACCCCAATCCTCTTTTACAGATGCTACGTGCAAAAAGTCATCAGTTTGGTTTTCTTCTGCGGAATTAAAATTTATATTTTCTTCGCCCACAACTTCGCATTCTCCTAGTTATATGCTTCTCTTTAGGCATCCAAATTTATTTTGCGTTGACTGGATTTTCCTGCAAAAATTAAATTGTTAATTTAGCAAATTACCTTTTTTGTGCTATATTCTGTAGCCATTCAATTAGGGGTCTTAAGGTTCCTGGCAATGCTGCTTCACTGACAGTCACCGTATGCTGCTTACCGTTATCTTCTACTGTTAACTTATACTGAAAGCGATCGCTCTGAGGATTTGGCGAGGTAATGTGTTCAGGTAGGCTAAATAAATCAGCAACTTCCACCAGTCGGATAAGTGTGCTGGCTTCATTTGGCAAGAGAGTGTCTGTATCAACGGTTGTTTTCTTGGTAATCCCAGCAAAGCCGCCTGTGCGTTCAAAGGATATCCGCATTGTTTTGCTCTCAGTTGTGCTATTTAGTTGGGATAAATGCTTAAACCGAGAGATAATAGTTCTCGGTTCCCAGTTTACCAACAATAAACAACAGATTTATCAGTCTTAAGTGTTGAGTGAGGCAGTGTTGTAAGGTATTGACTATTTATTCCTAACTCCTCACTCTTAACTCCTAACTCTAAATAACTCCTACCTTTTGCCAAGCATTCTGCACAGCTTTTTGCTCATGACTGTCATTACCGTAGAGTTCACCAGCTACTTGAATGGTGACGTTGGCAGCTTTTTTGAAATCTGCTTTGGCACGCAAGCGATCGCGTAAAGCTATGTACCAGATTTTACCAACTGTTTCCCAAGCATAGCCACCAATCTCAACAGCCGCTAGATAAAAGGCATGGTTAGGAATTCCTGAATTGATATGAACCCCAGCGTTATCTTCAACACCAGTATATTTATCTTTCATATGACCTGGTTGAGGATCTTTACCCAATACTGGGTCATCGTATGCTGTTCCCGGTGCCTTCAAGGAGCGGAGGGCAACACCTTTAACAGTTGGTACTAAAAGACCTTCACCAATCAGCCAGTCTGCCTCTTGTGCAGTCTGATTTTTGGTCTTTTGTTTTACCAGAGAACCAAAGACATCAGAAAAGGATTCATTTAGTGTCCCAGGTTCGCCATAATACTGTAAACCCGCTTCATACTGAGTTATACCATGAACTAATTCATGCCCAATCACATCAATTGACTTTGTGAAGCATTGAAACATTTCTCCATCGCCATCACCATAAACCATTTGGTCGCCGTTCCAAAAGGCGTTGTCATATTTAACGCCATAATGCACGGTGGAGTCTAAACGTAGCCCTTTGTCGTCAATCGAATTGCGATCGAATATCTCATAAAATAATTCATAAGTAGCACCAGCAGCATCGTAGGCTTCATTAACTGCTGTATCACTGCTAGGAGGATCTCCCTCAGCGCGCACTAGTGTACCAGGAAGTTGCTGGCCATGTTTTGCATCGTAGATGGTACGGCGCATTTCACCCGGAGAAGGTGCAAATGAGACAGAACCTATGACATCTCTTCGTCCACGAAACTGTGCCGAAACATTTAATGTCTGAAAAGCCCAACTACGCTGCTGGGGATTGCCATTCACCACGACATTTTCCAGCATATGGGGCGGAATAATACAACAAATAGGGCATCTAGAGTCAAGTGGATGCTCATATTTGAACCGGGCTGATTTCTTTTTATTTCGAGCCATCCAAGATATTCTCCTTTTGAAACTAATTTATGGCAAATAGTGGCTTTAACTCCACCTTTGAAACGAGCAAAAAAACGAATTCAAATAGCATATTCCTGGCTTGCTTTCTGAATAAGATTTTCTACTCTGTATTTTCAGATAGGTCTATAGAGGATTGATAGTACCCTCACGGGTACTTCTAATGTAAGTAAAAATATTGCATAAAACACAAAACAAGCTTATATATCGCAAGTTTCAGTCAAAATCCTTGTGTTAGTTAGCAAAACCTCCTTTATAGACTTAATGCGTTTATATATTAATTCTCATCAAGAGAAATCATGTCATTTATTGCTGTTTTGTTACTATCAAGCTGTTAATGCTATAAATACCCATTGGAAACAGGTAAATCCCAAATCCAAGCATTCAAAAGCTAAAATTTTCACAGCCAGCCACCAAACACCGCTAGACCATAATATTTCCAAGGGACTGCAACTATCTTAAATCCAGCTTTGCTTAACATTTGTAAATGAGCATCTAAGCTAGCTAGCTGGTCTTGACCGGAGTAACCTTGAGTGCTAGTTGTACCAAGCTTCGCGCGAATATCTGTTAAATTAGTTCCCTGTTGAACTGACCATTCCTCTCGTGCCGCCTTATAAACTTCTGCTAAGGCTGGTGATTCCGGTAAAATCGGGTCTGCATCCCAAAAACAGCCGTCTTTACTGAGGCTAGCAGTAATTCGCTCAAATAACTTCAATTTCATCTCGTCCTGGAGATGGTGAATTGCCAAGGATGAGACACAAGCATCAAATCCGCTACCAATATCTAACTTCTCTGGATTATCTGCCCAGTCACCAAAGTCTGCTTGTATACCAGTCCAGTGTTTTTCATATCCTGCTGCTGTGAGTTTATCTTGGGCAAATTGCAGCATTCGAGGTGAATAATCTAGGGCGATTACTTGGGCATCTGGACAACGGTTAAGTATTTTTAGACTAAGTTCGCCTGTACCACAACCTAATTCTAAAATACGCCGACTTGTGGAAGGCACACAACGGGTAATCACTTCCAACATCTCATCGTATCTCGGTAACAGTTGGCGGATACCAGTGTCAAAATCAGCAGTATTGGCAAATACCTCTCCAGGAAATAGCTGTTGCATAGTGATTTAGAACAAATAAGCTGTTACGTATTTAACTTGAACATTTACATGAAGGCTGATGACCGATGACTCTTTAGCTGAGAATAAATTGAATAGAACTTAAAAGCTAACTGTTTTTGTTCTCAGACTAGTAACTTTTCCACGGAAGTTTGACCGTAAATCGACTCCCTTTCCCTAACTGGCTTTCGGCATGCACAGTACCACCGTGCAACTCGACAATCTTTTGCACCATCACTAATCCTAAACCAGTGCCTGTAGAATGACGGGTAGAGGCATTTTCGACCTGCACAAAAGGTTGAAATAATTTGAAAAGGTCATCGGAAAGCATACCAATACCTGTATCTACCACGCTAAAAAAGATATATTCGTTTGTAGGATTTGGCTGGACTTCAATCCAAACTTTGCCTCCGTCGTGAGTAAACTTAATAGCATTAGTTAACAGGTTAATAAATACTTGGCGGATGCGGCGCTCATCAACTTGGATAGGTTTAAGTTCTTCAGGTACTTGTGCATTCAGTTGGATATTTTTCTGTAATGCTAAATGTTTGACAAAACTCAAGCTAGAGTCACATATTCCTTGAATTGAAGTAAGAGCTAGTTGCAGTTCTATCTTGCTGGATTCGATGTCGGTAAGCTCAAGGATATCGTTAATCAATTCTAGTAAATTCTTTGCACTTAATTCGAGGGTATTTAGGGACTGGCGCTGTTCTTCATTTACAGGGCCGTACACTTGATCTTGAAGTGCCTCTGTAATTTCAAGAATGGAGCTTAAGGGAGTCCTCAGTTCATGGCTGATGTTTCCTAAAAAGGCGCTTTTGGCACGATTTGCGATTTCGGCAGCTTCTTTAGCCTCATGCAGAGAGGATTCTGCATTTTTACGCTCGCAGACTTCTAAAGTTAGGGTGACAAATTCAGCTATTGAGCTAACAAAGTTTTGCTCGCTCAGTTCCCATGTCCGCGTAATCCCAATCTGCTCATACAATACCATTCCCACCACTTCCCCACCAACCCAAATGGAAGTATTAATTAGAGATAGGATGTTATCTGGTTCTAGCAGTTCATCCCATAATTCTTGTACCCGTAGATCAGTGCGAGTATCGGTTACGGCAATGATCCGAGCAGATATTAGGGATTTAAAGTAGATGGGATAATCTTCAAGGTTGCGTTCTAAACCTGCCGAATGTCTCTGATTGCTACGTTCATAGAGACTTATACATTGTAGTTTGGTGCCTTGGCGCATCCCTTCGTAGGCATTGCGATTAAATAACCAAACACTAACTCGTTCTATTTCTAAAGCATTTGTTGCTTTCTCAGTAATAACTTTGAATGCCGTTTCCAGCTTTCCTTCTGAAATCGCCCTGTGATTTGCCAGTTCTGCTAACGCCTGATGATGCTGGCTAAGTCTTCGCTCAGTGTTAATGCGTTCTTGAATCTCTTGCTGTAATTCTTGAGTTCGCTGCTTAACTTGCAATTCTAACTCTTCACTTTTGGTAATCTGTGCAGTAAAAGTTTTGCGTAGGTGCTGCATCATCTCGTTAAAAGATTCACCCAGCACCTCTAGTTCTTTAATGCCCTGTACTATCATCACTGAGTCTTTGCCATTAGTAAAATCGGCTAAATCTTTTGTCGCCGTGCCGAAATACAAAATTGGCTGAGTTATCCAATCGGCAGTGACAATCCCTAGTAAAGTAGCTAGTACTAATGCTCCCAGACAGAGAAAAATTGTGGTTTGAGTGTTGCGATCAATCTGTCCCATAAAGTCTGCTTCTGGGACAGCCACTATAATCAACCAATTGACATTTTTTTCGCTCTGTAACGGTCTAATTTCTAAAAATTGCCGTTTGCCGTCAAAGGAGAAATCTAGCTGCTGTAAACTTTGAATCTGGTCAAAGTTACTAAATTTCGTTGTTAAATATTTAGCGATCGCTTGAGTAAAAGAATTTCTACTTTGGGAAGCCGCTAACAGAGTGGGTTTACCATTTTGTAAGCGGAATGGTTCTTCTGTTGTGGAAGTTGCGACTAATAGCCCCGATCGCTCGATAATAAAAACTTGCCCAGACTTGCCAACTTTAATATTTTGTAGCAAATCCCCAATTTGTGATATGCGAGTTAGAGCGTTGTTGACTCCGAGTAACTGCCCTTGGGAGTTGTATATAGGCTGAGATGCACTAATGAGAAGCGTTGGTTCGTTGATGGATGGAAAAATTTGGCTAAAAGTGAATTTTTTGGCGGTGACTGCTGCTTGATAATCAGGACGCGATCGCGCATCATAGTTTTTGATCACCTCTGGTAGTTGGGTACGTTGACCTTGAGAGTCAATTCTGTATGTGTAGAGATCGTACCCAGTTGATTTATCGGCTTTTCGGAGCAAAAATTCGCGATCGTTGAGCTTTTCCACCGCTAGGTGTTCTTGCTGTTCATTGCTTACCGTTAAAATGGCTTCAGGAAAAATTTCTAACTGCTTTATTAAATATGACTCCCAAGTTGCCAGATTTTCCATCTTTAGCAACCCAATATCAATAACGTTTTGATTACCGCGCAGATGTTGAGGCAAAGTTGAGAGATAAGTCTGTAAATTCTGCTCTACTCGATTAGCGACTTCATAACGCAATTCACTAGCTACGTCATTGATTGCCTTTTGCCCATTGCTGATTGATAAGTATGCGGTTAATAATACAGCTAGCAAGATTTGTAGCAGAAATAATGCTACCAAAATGCGACGTAGGGGTACGCCTTTAAACAGGGAAAAAACACTACTTTGGACAAACTTTTTGTTCATCTGCCCACTCTCCCTTCCTGTACTGTAGTACTGAGTACAATACCTCGACTTTTGACACCTGTGGGCTTATGCATAGTTTGTACTCGGTCGGGTCAAAAGCCAATATACCACTTATGGTGAAACACTCTGCACCTACTTTACATCCAACTTGTGTATACACGGTAGCTTAAAAAGGGCGGCAAAAAGCTCTCAAAGTCCCCCTTCTCAAGGGGGATTTAGGAGGATCAATACACATTTTGCACCCAGCAAAAAGATGTGTGTACACCGTAGACTCCACAGGGAAAGAGGCTTTGAAACGCAGTTTTAGTTTTTCTCTGCTTGTATCAAGCCACCCTGCCTTTCCCGATGCGGGAAGGAGGAAATTCAAAGTCTCTCTCCTTTTAGGAGAGAAATAGAAGTGAAGTTTTCCAGATGCCGTGAAAAGTCAGGGGGTTATTCGGCGCCAAATATCCTAATTAGCATCAAAGCAGCGCAGGATTTTGCACTGGCTACTTTAGTAATATTTAACTTAACAAATTTTAATAAATATGGTTTCGGCATCATATCAGAATGTGTAAAGGCATAAGAATGCAAAAAGCTAATCTGCGTAACCATTTACGCAAGGCTTAAAGATGTAGTTAACTACAACCAACAGTCTGAGTATGTGCAAAACACTCATAGGACAAGCAGCAAAATTATCAGTAAGCTGATACGCGCCTAAATTGTATAAACACTCTTTATGGTCGTTAACTGTTAACTGTTGACGGTTATCAGTCATCAGCCTTCATGGGAATGTTCAAGTTAAATGCGTAACAGCTTATCACTGAAGTTGCTTAGATTTGCCTAAGTTATAGATGAAAAATGGGCTGGGCGCTAAAAACAACCGGGAGAATAAGAACTCAGTACTCCTAAGTCAGCGCTGGCTCAAGCATAGCTATCCGCTAGCAGCACTTAGCACTTCTGAATGCGGTTATGATCAAAGAGGCTAGGAAAATAACTTTTTAGCCAAGATACCTCTTGAATTGTAAGCTACTTTTTTTAATGGCTTTTCTAATGGAAATTACTGAATTCTTTGAATTTTCAATTGGACGATCGCGATCGCAGCATAACGCTCATGATTTAGCATTTGCCCGCCTTGAGCAGGTGCATTATAACATTGAGCCTCTATCCGTCAATAAGTCTGCGGTGGTAGAAATTTGTTTAGATAAATCTAGATAGAGGTATAGATATTAAAATCCACGAGCAGATATGGGGGTTAACCTCTTAGCCCTTCGCGGTTTGAAAAATGGGAAAGTTTTGCTGATTAATTATGTGCGGTGAGCGCCTTATGTTGATTCAGCTTGAATCTATTAAATCTAAAATGTTACCTCCACAAGCTGAAAAAAAAATGCGCTGCTGGATTCGCAGTCGCCACTTGATTTGTTCGGGCAACTTTTTTATATTCGAGACATTAGAATACACGACCATTGAAAGCTTTTCTGAATGTGTCGCTTCTTTAGGAGGAACAGTAATATCCGTTGATCCGATTAATAAGATTTGGATGGGCGATCATCGCCAGGTGATCTTGTATCAGGCAAAAGCTAGTTTACATACGCCTCATCATACTTTAAAACAATACTGGATAAAATCTGGTAGTGCATACACTAAATTTGATGAGCGTGCTTGAGATTTACTATCCTGCGGAAAAGGTTCTGACAGGCGTTTACACTCTAATTCAAAATTAAGTTTTGAATTTTAAATACTCCCCAAGGGGATTGACGGCTAATTGTTAATGTCTAATTGCTAATTTTTTTATAATGATTAGCTGTTAGTTATTATCAGTTAGCCGTCTCAGTTTGTTAGAGAAGAGATGGCGATCGCTTATAATTACAGCAGTTGCCAGTTAAGGTTAAGACATAACCTTATCGTAAAACCCTTACACCATAATACTTTCAAGCCTGTTGCCTGTTACCTGCTATATCTGCAATTGCGATCGCGTTCGAGGTGCTTAGGCGATCGTACAGTGCCGGAGGCGGACGCTAAGAAAGCTTGTAGAATTTGTTAGTTAATAGGGTAGGCATCATTTACCGAATCCCTATTGGTAAGAGATCAAGATGGTACAAACACCCGCTAGTCCAGAAACCGAAACCCTATTGATTGAGTTGCCTAAGTCGATTGGGCTGTATGTTACCCAAGAACAGTTTACTGCTTTAGCCGCAGCCAACCGAGACTTGAGACTGGAAAGAACCGCACAAGGAGAATTAATAGTGAACCCACCAACAGGCTGGGAAACTGGAGAGCGAAATTGCAGTATTTCGGGAGAATTGTATTTGTGGTGGCGTAATGCGGGTGAACCTGGTAAGGTCTTTGACTCTTCTACAGGCTTCATTTTACCCAATGGTGCGACTCGCTCCCCCGATGCCTCTTGGGTGAGTGGAGAACGATGGCAGGCGCTTACTTCGGCACAAAAAGGAACGTTTGCTAATATCTGCCCCGATTTTGTAGTTGAGTTACGCTCTAGTTCAGATACCCTCAAGTCCCTGCAAGATAAATTGAGGGAGTATATCGACAATGGCGCTAAACTTGGTTGGTTAATCGATCCGCAGCAGCGACGGGTGGAAATTTATCGACTGGCTAAGGATGTGGAAGTGTTGGAGAATCCTGCTGAGTTGTCAGGTGAAGCGGTGTTGCCGGGTTTTGTCTTGAATTTGCGACGGGTGTGGGATTGAAAGCATCTTGCTCGCTACGGTTAATTAACGCGTAGCTTGCTTCTTGCTGGAGGCGAGTATTGTGAATTAAAAATTACGAATTACGAATTACGTAGCTTGCTTCTCGCCTTTGGCGAGTATTACGAATTACTTAATATCATCGCAGAGACGCTTATCGCTCTCACCTACATTCGGGTTATTCTGCAAATAATCATGCAGCCAATTGCAACCCCGCACCAGCAATTGGTTTAAATTATCCACAGGCCACAACCGCGCTGTGTTGTCAGATGATGCCGTGGCGATGGTTTTGCCGTCCGGGCTGAAACTCACACTTCTGACTAAGCCTTGATGCCCTTTGAATTCTTGTAGCAGTTGCCCGTTGAGCGTCCACAACCGCGCTGTCTTGTCATATGATGCCGTGGCGATGGTTTTGCCGTCCGGGCTGAAACTCACACTTCTGACTAAGCCTTGATGCCCTTTGAATTCTTGTAGCAGTTGCCCGTTGAGCGTCCACAACCGCGCTGTCTTGTCATCTGATGCCGTGGCGATGGTTTTGCCGTCCGGGCTGAAACTCACACTTCTGACTAAGCCTTGATGCCCTTTGAATTCTTGTAGTAGTTGCCCGTTGAGCGTCCACAACCGCGCTGTGTTGTCATATGATGCCGTGGCGATGGTTTTGCCGTCCGGGCTGAAACTCACACTGTTGACATAGCCTTGATGCCCTTTGAATTCTTGTAGCAGTTGCCCGTTGAGCGTCCACAACCGCGCTGTCTTGTCATCTGATGCCGTGGCGATGGTTTTGCCGTCCGGGCTGAAACTCACACTGTTGACCCAATCTTGATCTTTGAATTCTTGTAGCAGTTGCCCGTTGAGCGTCCACAACCGCGCTGTCTTGTCATCTGATGCCGTGGCGATGGTTTTGCCGTCCGGGCTGAAACTCACACTTCTGACTAAGCCTTGATGCCCTTTGAATTCTTGTAGCAGTTGCCCGTTGAGCGTCCACAACCGCGCTGTCTTGTCATATGATGCCGTGGCGATGGTTTTGCCGTCCGGGCTGAAACTCACACTTAAGACACTGTCTTGATCTTTTAATTCTTGTAGCAGTTGCCCGTTGAGCGTCCACAACCGCGCTGTCTTGTCAGATGATGCCGTGGCGATGGTTTTGCTGTCCGGGCTGAAACTCACACTGTTGACCCAATCTTGATCTTTTAATTCTTGTAGCAGTTGCCCGTTGAGCGTCCACAACCGCGCTGTGTTGTCAGATGATGCCGTGGCGATGGTTTTGCCGTCCGGGCTGAAACTCACACTGTTGATTTCGCCTTGATGCCCTTTGAATTCTTGTAGCAGTTGCCCGTTGAGCGTCCACAACCGCGCTGTGTTGTCATAAGAAGCCGTGGCGATGGTTTTGCCGTCTGGGCTGAAACTCACACTTCTGACTAAGCCTTGATGCCCTTTGAATTCTTGTAGCAGTTGCCCGTTGAGCGTCCACAACCGCGCTGTCTTGTCATCTGATGCCGTGGCGATGGTTTTGCCGTCCGGGCTGAAACTCACACTTCTGACTAAGCCTTGATGCCCTTTGAATTCTTGTAGCAGTTGCCCGTTGAGCGTCCACAACCGCGCTGTGTTGTCATCTGATGCCGTGGCGATGGTTTTGCCGTCCGGGCTGAAACTCACACTGTTGACATAGCCTTGATGCCCTTTGAATTCTTGTAGCAGTTGTCCGTTGAACGTCCACAACCGCGCTGTCTTGTCAGATGATGCCGTGGCGATGGTTTTGCCGTCCGGGCTGAAACTCACACTTAAGACACCGCCTTGATGCCCTTTGAATTCTTGTAGCAGTTGCCCGTTGAGCGTCCACAACCGCGCTGTGTTGTCAGATGATGCCGTGGCGATGGTTTTGCCGTCCGGGCTGAAACTCACACTTAAGACACCGCCTTGATGCCCTTGAAACTGGTTACGTTCTTTAATTTTATTGAGAATACTATCCAAAGCAAAAATAGGGCTGATAGCTGGATATTTTTCTAAAGGGCGACCATCTTTTACCAAAGTTTTTAACTCTTTACCACTGTGCATTACTGCCACCAGCGATTCTAACTCGCCAGCATACTCAAACTGTCTTAAGGCATTAACTCCAGCCCGTTCTAATTCCGTTCCCTTTTGTGCTTCTTTTTGTGCTGCTTCTGCTCCTTCTGTTACTTTCTGTGCTTGTGCAAGTTTTGTTTGCGCTTGGTTGAGGGTGGTTTGGGCTTGTTGAGCTTGAGATTCTGCTTGCTGTTGTTTTGTCGCTGCTTGTTGTAATTTTACTTGAGCAGCTTTTATATTTTCGCTTGCCGTTTTAATGCTTTTCTCGGCTTGGGCATTTTTCTCTTGTAATTCTAAGGCTTTCTGGTTTACCCCTTCCAAGTCTGCTTTAGCAGCCAGTAAGCTTTGCTTTGCCTTTGTAGTTTCTGCTTTTGCTAGTTTAAACTTTTGCTCTGCATCTTTATTTTTAGCTTCTAAGTCTTGCGCTTTCTTCCGTATCTCTACCTGTTGTTTTCGCGTAGCTTCCAGGCTTTGAGTTACTTTATTGTAGTTTGCTTCAGCATTTGTAACTTTCTTTTCTGCCTTTTGCTTTTCGTTATCAGCATTGTTAGCCGCTTGAATTTGACTCAATGCATATAAGGATGATATCCCTGCCAATAATAATAGACATACCGCTAAACCGGAACTTAAAGCTAACCGCATCCGCCCTTGGCGAATTTGCCGCTTGGCTTCTTGTTGAGCATTAACTAATATCTGCTTTGCATCTTGTTCAAGCTTCAGCTTCTCTTCTGCTTGCAAGCGTTGTTCTCGCTCTCTAGCTAGTTCTGCTAATATTTCATTACCCTGTTGCTGACGAATAAACGACACAAGGTAATCATGCACCAGTTGATAACGGTCAGCAGGCGATTCTGGTAATAGCAACACTAACCTTGAAGCCACAAAAATCTCTAACACCAAATCTAGTTTATCGGCTTCTGCTGCCAAATCTGCGACTAACTCAGCACGAGTCTTCAGGGGACGAGTACCATTTTCATCTGTGAGTAAATATAAAACCAGTCGTGCAACCTGCTCATTCTCCGCGCCACAATCATGAATGACTTCTTCTAAAAATCGCTCAACCAGTTTTTCTTTAGTGCCAAATTGACGATACTTATCTAAAGTTGTAATTTTCTCAGTTTGCAGTTGCGTGCCCACAATTTGTAACTCAATCGGGCGAACCTCCCCCAATTCACCTGCTAAATCCCGCACTAATTCATCAATTAATGCAGGCTCTAAATAAAAGTGAGAGCGTTCTGTTAAACTCTGCACAACTGCTTTAGCATCGTCTGGCGAAAAGTTCCCCAGATAATAGCGAATATTTTTATCAAGAATATTATTATTAATTGCAGTCAAATTAAACTGACGGTCTAATTCTAATAAATAATGTAAATAATCTTCCCGCAAAGACAAAATTACCTTAACAAAAGGAATATCTAGACAAACTCGCAAAAACTCATAAACGCAAATTTCTCACAAACAATAAAAAATCAATTCACATCGCTTGATATAAGACATTTTTTGATACATCATCAATTGAAATGTATGATGGTAAACAAAGTAAGTACAAAATAGCCATTATCAAG
>JAHHHR010000024.1 GCA_019359245.1 Nostoc desertorum CM1-VF14
TGGACTGACAAACTCTGATCCAAGTATTACATGGTATCACCGCTATCAGATCCACAAACACCTTGAAACCTTACACAGTAAGGTATTAATTCCTCTTACCTTCAAAAATGAGCGAACGTACAGTAATTAAATGATGTTGCTGTTTTTGATCTAATTCTGGGTAATCCAAATGCCTATGCATTCCCCGTGTTTCTTTACGTTCCAAGGCACTGCTATACATCCATCGGGCTGTAGCTACCATTGCGGCGGCTTCCCTAGTGCGGAGAATATTGTGATTATCTGCTGCTTGACTAGTGCGTATTTCTCGCCAGAGAGAATTTAATCTCTGCAATGAAGCTGTTAACCCTTCTTGAGTGCGGAAATAATTGCGATCGTAGGGGAATACTTCTGCTTGGGTAGCTTGGATAACTTCTGCACTATTAATTTGGCGTTGACTACCAGATGTAAATCCTACCCCACCCACAGCTTCAACTTGGCGTTGATTCGCTTGCTTTCCTAAATCAAGAGAGTAGGTAGCTGCATACTGTCCCGCCCAGTATCCTGAAGACAATGCCCAAGCAGCATTGTGACTACCACCACCTGTAAAGCCGCCACAAATCAATTCTCTTGTGGCTGCATCTCCAGCTGCATAAAGTCCAGGTACAGAAGTAGCACAAGTATAATCATTAATCTGAATGCCACCCGTACCACGCACAGTCCCTTCTAAACGTAAAGTTACAGGAAAGCGCTGTGTAAATGGATCAATGCCAGCACGATCAAAAGGTAAGAAGAAGTTGGGTTGTGCTAAACGCATATTCACCCGCATCTCTTCTGTGGCTTTGTCGATGATGGCGTAAACTGGCTGTGTTAATAAAGTTTGAGCAATTACAGAACGCCCCCTTTGTGAACCTGCATTTGGGATTGGCGTACCATCTTCGTATGTGAATGTTGCCCAATTGTAAAATAAAGTTTTGGTGACGGATGAAAAAGCAGGTGCGATGCCGTAGGCATTGGAAAACTCCATCCCCGACAATTCGGCACCCGCTTCGACTGCCATTAAGTATCCATCCCCGGTCAATACATTGCAACCCAGCGCTTTGCTTAAAAAAGCACAGCCCCCAGTGGCAATGATTACAGTATGCGATCGCACAACCCATTTTGTACCAGTCTGACGGTTAACTCCCGTCGCTCCTGCTACTGCACCTTCTGCATCTACCAATAACTGCAAAGCCGGACTGTGGTCTAAAATTTTCACCCCTGCCCGTTTAATTTGCTTCCGCATCAGGCGCATATATTCTGGACCTTGGAGACTACGCCGATAAGGTCTACCCTCGTCATCTACAGGAAAAGGATAACCCCACTCAGCAAGTAGGTTGACGTTCGCAAAAGTCTGATCCAGCACTCGTTGCATCCAATCCCGGCTGGATAAAAAACCTCCCAATGCTTCCCGACTGGCCATTGCTGCTTCCCGACTATCAGGATCTGGTGGTACATACCACACACCATTACCTGATGCTGCTGCACAACCACTCGTACCACAATAGCCCTTATCGACTAAAACCACTCGCGCACCAGCAGAAGCTGCACTCCAAGCAGCCCAAGTACCTGCTGGGCCACCACCAATCACCAGCACATCACCAAGCAAGGTCTGGTCAAAATCGTTCTCAGATGAATTCCTAGAATACAGGTTATTACTCATCAAATCCCTCGCTGCAATATCAATGCTTGCATGAACATAAAAACCTTTGTGACAAGACAGTTACAATACTTACTGCTAAACGCAAACTTGGACGTTAGATGCAATAGACCAACAACCAAACCAAATAACTTGTTGAGCTAAAGTCATCAGTATGTTGGCTTCTCAAATACTAATTCTACTAATTATCGATCGATTTAGTGTATTTCTTATAAAGAAAGCTTTGCATACTTTTTCTAAAAAATCAAGAAGATATATAAAATTATTAGAAAACTAAGGCAATTTCCGTTAATAAATCTACCGCCACCGTTGGTTTCGACACTTCTCTACCAGAGGCTGCGCCCGAAGCGTAGCTATGCCGCAGGCTTTACGACAGGCTACTTCGACTGCGCTCAGTTAATTAAAAAATCGAGAGTTGAGTGTACCCCTCCGGGGAAGCAAGCTACGCGTAGCGTCTGGCAGAGAAGTCGAAACTCGTCAACCTGGGTATACAGCAGTTTTCTTTTGCATGAGGTACAAAGTCACTGGTTTTGAGGCAGGAGGGAGAAGAATAATTTGATTTGTGAATCCTTGGTTCTGTACTTCATTTAGCTGCAAACTGCTGTATTCTTTGTGAGAAATCACCTAAGGTGCAGGATTAGGATAACGCGTGTGAACTGCATCTAATTCTGCTAAAATCTCTGGGTCAAGAATTACATTCACACTATCAATGTTTTCTTGTAATTGTTCCAGTGTTGTAGCACCGATAATGGTACTGCTGACAAACCAACGACTCTCTACAAAAGCCAAAGCTAATTGAGCAGGTTTTAAATTATATTTCCTAGCAATTTCTACATAAGCTGCTACAGCTTCATTCACATTTGGTTTGAGATAGCGTTGTCCAAAACCCGAAAATAAACTGATTCTTGTATCTTCTTTTGGTCTACCTTGTAGATACTTGCCAGATAATAAACCGAATCCTAAAGGGCTATAAGCTAATAAACCAACATTAGTATGACGGGAAACTTCTGCTAAAGCCGAATCAAATATCCGATTGAGTAAATTGTAAGCATTTTGAATCGAAACAACTTTGGGTAATCCTAATTGTTGTGCCACACGTACAAATTCACTAACTCCCCAAGGAGTCTCGTTACTCAAACCTACATAGCGGATTTTTCCAGCTTTGATAACATCTGCAAATACTTCTAATTGCTCAGAGATGGGAACAGTTTCCCTTTCAAATTCAGGATTATACGCTGTCTGTCCAAAAGTGGGAACATAACGATCAGGCCAATGAATCTGATACAAATCTATATAATCTGTTTTTAATCGCTGAAGACTATCATCAACTGCCTGCTTAATATTATCACGGTCAATTTTGATATTTCCCCCCCGTAGCCATTTAAAAGGACGACCGGGCCCAGCAATTTTGGTGGCAACTATCAAGTTTTCACGCTGTTGCTTTTGTAGCCATTCCCCAATATAAGCTTCTGTTGTACCTTGAGTTTCACCACGTGGTGGTACTGGGTACATTTCGGCAGCATCAATAAAATTCACTCCTTGAGAAACAGCATAGTCTAGTTGCTGATGCGCTTCTTCAATAGTATTTTGATGTCCATAAGTCATAGTTCCCAGACAAATTTCGGAAACCTTTAGGTCACTTTCACCAAGTTGCTTGTATTTCATATCTTTGAATAATTGATCTGTATTAGCTATGCTACAAAGCTTAAAATACTGTAAATCTACTGGTTGAACGTAGTTAACATCTGAAGTATACACATTACCAGATATCGTTGAGCAGGGCAACTATATTTCTTAATTTTAAATATCAAATAATTAGAGTGAGAAACACCCATTTACTAAAGTTTTTATGAAATGCTACTATCTTGTAAAATCTAAAGTGCGATAAGTCGACCGATTTGCCGTATATTAATCTCAATAGCAGTTCTGGATAATTTGACTACAGATGAAACGCTTTGTGGGGGCAAAGCAAAGTTCTTTTGTGTCAACTTCAGGCTGGGATTTGGAAAAATCTCACGTTAAAGACTTTTTTTGGGATAGATTACCTCATCTGTGCCTTAGCCTGCACGTTGTGCGCTTTTCATCATACCCAATAATTAAAAATCCCTGAATATCTTTGCTACGTTAGCCTGTGGCACAAGATAGCTTTCTGACGTGACTCGACTAATAGGGAATTACAAAAGATTTTGTACTAGACCGAATTGTGTGTTTATCAAAATGAAAAAAACTCTTTGGAATTTATTACTGACTTTGCCAATCTTTGCGGTGTTGTTAATCTTAACCTCAAGTATCAAAACTCTTGCCAATGAAGAAAGGACATTATTACCATTAAGTAAAGTTGATACATCTGAGTCAGCAGAATTAATTAACATTAACCCTAAACTTGTCCAAGCTACCCCACAACCAGTTAACCAATCTTCTGTAACATCAGTATCTGAACTTTCTGATGTACAGCCGACAGACTGGGCCTTTCAAGCATTGCAATCTTTGGTGGAACGATACGGTTGTATTGTTGGCTACCCTGACAGCACATATCGCGGAAATCGTGCTTTGACTCGCTACGAATTTGCGGCTGGGTTAAATGCTTGCTTAGGACAAATTAGAGAATTGATTGCATCGTCTACAGCTGAACTATCTAGTAAAGAAGATTTGGCGACTCTTGAACGATTAACAGAGCAATTTCGGGCTGAATTGGTTAGTTTAAGGGGAAAAATCGATAATTTAGAAGTTAGAACAGCAAAGGTAGAAGCAGAACAATTTTCCACAACTACGAAATTAGTCGGTAATGCAGTTTTTGTGGTGGCCGATACCTTTGGTAATAGGGCAAATAATACTCCCGCAGATGATACCAATGATAACACTAACACTTTTTTCTCTTACCGTTCCCAACTGTCCTTACAAACTAGCTTTACAGGTAGAGATCAATTAGTCACGTCTTTACAAGCCATGAATATTCCTAACTTGGCTGCAACTACGGGTACTCACATGACTCGTTTTACCTTGGATGCTGGGAAGTTTGAAGATGATGAAGTGTATGTATCAGCTTTATACTATACCTTTCCTGTAGGTGACAAAGCTACAGTTTGGATAGGGACGAGAACACTCAATTTTCCAGTTTATGTCCCTACCTTAAACCCCATCAATGGTAGTGCTTTACAAGGTGGTTTTTCTCGGTTTGGAGCATTCAACCCGACTGTATATCGCCCTGGCTTTGATGGTGCTGGTGCAGCTGTAGCCTATAAATTTAGTAATCAATTGCAACTACACGCGGCTTATATTGCTGATGATACTCAGGCAAACAGTCCTGATAGTGGACTTTTTGACAGTTCCTTTGCTGCGATCGCACAGCTTACTTTTACACCCAGTAACCAGTTTAATTTAGGTCTGACTTACACTCGTAAATATTTTACAGCTAACTCTGGTTTAAATCTTACAGGTGGCACAGGTAGCGCTTTTGCCAGAAATCCATTTTTACAAAACGCCACCACATCTGATAACTATGGCTTGCAATTTAACTGGAGAGTAAATCCTCGATTTCATGTTGGTGGTTGGTTTGGTTATACCCTGGCTAATCAAGAAGGCGATGATAATAGTAATGCCACTATTATCAATAGCGCTTTGAATTTATCTTTCCCAGATTTATTTAAAGAAGGGAATGTTGGTGGTATTACTCTAGGGATACCACCAAAGGTAACAAGTAACAATTTTCAGGTAGCTGGACAAAATCGTGAAGACCCGGATACATCTTTACACATTGAAACTTTCTATCGTTTCCGTGTAAATGACAACATTAGTATCACACCAATTTTTTATTTGATTACCAAACCAGAACATAATGACGCCAATGACGCGATTTGGGTAGGTGTTCTCCGCACCAGTTTGGCATTTTAGCCGTAGGGGAGGTGAATTTCTTTGTAATTAAAGTACGGCAATTTGATCGATTTAAAGTAGAATTTGGTTAGTTCAGGATAAATTTTGGTGCTTCATCTCATGATCCAGCGTTTAATAGTCCATTTTTTAAAATGGAAGTCTCGTATATCTGTCGCATCTATTCCATTGGTTGGGGCTTTTATAATTGGCTTATGCCTCAGTTTGTTATTTGCTGCCTGTACGGCCAATAATGACAGCAACACTACTGCTGTATCTGTTAATAACCCAACTGCAAACAAAGCATCAGTAATTAGAATCGGCTATCAAAAATCGGCAATTCTCCTCAAAAGTAAAGGGCTTTTAGAAAAACGCTTACAACCCGAAGGTGTATCTGTAGAATGGATTGAATTTCCTGCGGGGCCACAGCTTTTAGAAGCTATGAATGTTGGCAGTATAGACTTCGGAAACGTAGGAGAATCACCGCCAATTTTTGCCCAAGCAGCAGGTGCAGCAATTACCTATGTTGCTGGAATTTCCCCTAGCCCGGCTGGTTCAGCAATACTTGTACCTAAAGATTCTGCCATCAAAAGAGTCAATGATTTGAAAGGTAAAAAAATTGCTTTTCAAAAAGGCTCTAGCGCTCATTATATGCTAGTGCAAATTTTAGAAAAATATGGGTTGCAGTATAGTGATATTGAACCTACATATTTAACACCAGCCGATGCTCGTGCTGCTTTTGTCAGAGGTAGTATTGATGCTTGGGCAATTTGGGACCCCTTCTATGCAGCAGCCGAACAATCTGTCAATGCTCGCAAATTAATTGATGGCACAGGAATTAATAAACAAGGAGGATATTACCTTGCCAGCCAGAATTTTGCTGCCCAACAAACAGAAATTATTAAGGCAGTATTGGAAGAAATTCAAAAATTAGAAACATGGTCTACTCAGAATCGAGAAG
Organism: Nostoc desertorum CM1-VF14; assembly: GCA_019359245.1. GTDB lineage: Bacteria > Cyanobacteriota > Cyanobacteriia > Cyanobacteriales > Nostocaceae > Nostoc > Nostoc desertorum. Next base: position 6,504 of record JAHHHR010000024.1, read on the forward strand.
AAGTAGCAGCTACTCTTTCTCCTATTTTGGGGATTGATTTAGAAACCATGCGAAAAAGTACGAACAGAAGAACTTTTGGCATTACACCAATCACTCAAGAGCTAATTACTCTACAACAGGAAGTTGCTAATAAGTTCTACAAACTGAATTTAATTCCCAAACAAATCGATGTGAGAGAAGCAATGCTTACACCTGAGCAATATGCAGCTTTTTCACCAAAAAGTTAAGAATTTGTAATACGCTATAGAAAGTTAGCCGCACTAGTACATTTTATTTTTTTCAAGTTGCGATCGCTTGAAAAGATTTTATAATTTCCAGTGATTGGACAGAACACTTTTCCAAGAGAGTTGCATTTGCTGAATCTTGATCAGGAAGACATAAGTTGCGAGAAATTCTACACAACTTATGCTTCAATTTGCACTAAAGTATTTAGTCGGAAAGTACTGGCAGGTTTTATCAAGAAAGGCAGGAGATAGAGAGCAGATTTTGCTATTTTTGGCTAATTGTTCTCGGAGTAATAGCTGCATATTGTTCAGATGTCAATACGGCTGCTTGAATATTCACAGGTTTAGGCAGCACTCCGTTTTGATAGAAGTAATCGGCAACTCTTTGTTGATCCCTGATTAACTCAGGAGAAATAGCTCTTAATCCGTAGCTACGACGACTAAGTACTAAGTCCATCACTTGTGGATCTAATTTTTGATGAGGCATAATTAAGGCTGCTGTCTCTTTGGGATGTGTTTCTGCCCAGCGTTGAATTTTATCAATCTCCTCAATCACTATTCGCAGCAATTCTGAATTTTCAATTGCAAATTGTTTTCTGCCGATATAGTATCCGCCTGGAGTATCAAGTCCTTGGCTTGTTTTAATAATCCGCGCTTTACCTAATATTTCTGCCCTGGCTAAATGAGGATCACCACTTACCCAAACAGGAATTCTTCCCTCCAAAAAAGCACTACTAGCTTCTACGTTAGGTATACTCAGAATTTCAATATCATTAGCTTTCAAGCCTGCATCTTCTAAAGCTCTGAGAATAAAATAGTGTGAGGCAGAAGCTCTTTGGAAGACTACTTTTTGCCCTTTGATATCCCGCACAGTCTTAATTGGAGAATCTGGGGGTACTGCGATCGCACTTCCTCTACCTGTTTTTTCAGTGCGTCGGGAACCAACAACATAAACGATTTGAGCGCCAGCTGCTTGGGCGAATATTGGGGGAGTTTCGCCTACGGAACCCAAATCAATTTTGTCAACATTCATGGCTTCCATTAGCTGCGGCCCTTGAGCAAATTGCGCCCACTCTACCTTGATACCTAAAGGCTCTAAGCGTTTTTCTAAGACTCCTGTCACTCTCACTAAATCACCAGCTTGTTGATACCCCATACGGAGTACTTTTGCTTTGATTTTATTAGAAGCTGATGCATTAATTGCGCTAGTAGATATTTCTGCCTGCTGAGTATTTGTATTGCAACTACCCAGAGCAAATGAAGTTGATAATCCTAATAAACCTGCTGTACTCAGCTTGATGAAGTGGCGGCGAGTGTTGAATAGTCTAGTCATACTTGCTAAAAATTAAAAGTTACTTAGAAAACTTTTCAAGTAGTCTGGGAAGGCAACTTTACTGGGTGAATAAGTATTAAGAGCTAAAGTACTAAGCTTGCAGCCAAATTGTTTGGCGAACTACTAAAGCATCTTATTCACAACTATCTGGTTGGTAACTCGGATACATTCTGATTATTAGCTTTTACAGGTAAAAATCCACCTGCCTGCATTTTCCATAACTTGTAGTAAGCACCACCCTTTGCCAACAGTTGGCTGTGGGTACCATCTTCAATAACGCGACCTTGGTCAAATACTAAAATGCGGTCTAGATGGGCGATCGTAGATAGTCGATGAGCTACCACAATGACTGTTTTCTCATTCATCACCAAGTCTAGGGTGTCTTGAATCGCTTTTTCGGTGATCGAATCGAGGCTGGAAGTAGCTTCATCTAGGATCAAGATTGGTGCATCTTTGAGAATTACGCGGGCGATGGCAATGCGCTGTCTCTGTCCTCCCGATAGTTTGACACCACGTTCACCCACCAGCGAATGATAACCTTCTTTGATCTGGGCAATGAAATCGTGAGCATGAGCTTTTCGTGCCGCCTTGATCACTTCCTCATCGGTGGCATCCAGTCGTCCGTAACGAATATTTTCCATCAATGTCCGATGGAATAAAGAAGGGTCTTGGGGAATCAAGCTAATTTGAGCGTGGAGAGCCTCTTGAGTCATATCACCAATATTCACCCCATCAATGATAATCTGTCCCGATTGGGGGTCAAATACACGCAAAATCAGATTGACGAAAGTAGATTTTCCTGAGCCGGAAAAGCCTACTAGTCCTACACGCTGACCTGATTGAATGGTGACAGAAAGGTTCTGAAAAACTTGCTTTCCTTCTAAGTAACTGAAATTGACTTGGCGAAATTCAATCTTACCTTGAGTGATTGAATGAGCGATCGCTTCATCTTGATCAATCAGTTCATGGGGTTGAATAATAGTTAAAACACCATTGGCAATATTCCCGATATGTTCAAATATTTCGAGAAACCGTCGGCTCAAATTACGGGCTTCACTGATAATTAACAGTGATAAACTAGTTGCTACCACAAAATCAGCAGCTGTGATCGCTCCTTGATTCCACAGAGAGAGCGAGTAATACAGAGTACCGACTTTCAGAATGGCTGCTGAAATAAACTGAAACCAACGAATTCGCTCCGAGTACCAGTTGGACTTTCTCACCTCTTTGAGTTCGAGCCTTAATTGCTCATTCAAATAGCGTCGTTCAAAACCCAGACGAGCAAATAGTCGGCTACTGGTGAGATTTGTGATTGCATCTACAATAATCCCAGTTGTCTCACTTCTGGCGGCTGCGGCTTTTTGGGAGTAAATTCGGCAGCGAGTTGCCAGCCAAAACGAAATACTGATGAAGCAAACTGCCCATAACCCTACGAATGCAGCCAGTGGAGGATAGACGCGATACAGTAATATCGTGGAGACTATATACACAATGATGACGGACATAAATTCCGAAATCAGCATTTGCATCGTCTGAGTCACACCTAGAGAGGTTTCGCCGATGCGATGTGCTAATGCCCCCGCAAAACTACTGCTGAAGTAACGATGTGAATGGTGCTGCAAGTAAGCATACAAGGAGCGGACTATGTGCTGTCGGTGGATCGGATGGAGAATAGTCATCAACAGTCCAGCCGATCGCCCAAATATCACTTCTCCTAAACTCAAAGCAGTGAACAGGATTACGGGTTGCCTGATAGCATCAAGAATGGGCTGGCTGTTGTCAGGCGATCGCGTCACACTCCTGATAATTTCGCCAATGGCATAAGGCAACATAATACCGCAGGTTGCGTGTATTGCCTCCAGGATTATTATTGCCAGATACCACCAACGGAACTGATTAACGAAATAACAAATGAACTTAAATGGAGTTTCTGGCAAGGCTGGTGCATCGGCAGCACGTTGAAAAATTTTAACCTTACGAACCTTTTTGGGCATGAATACTGAATTAATCTCCATACCTAACGTAGAGAATCTCCCCTGCGGTATTCGGCGGTGATTTCGTCTAATTTTTGCTTCAAATTGTCGTCAAGCTTAAGCTCTATAGCCTTGAGAGTATCAAAAAGTTGTTCTGGACGACTAGCACCAATAATAGGCGCAGTAATCACAGGATTAGCCAGTACCCAAGCTACCGCTAGGGTAGTAAGGGAAACTCCAGCTAGATCCGCCACTATGCGTAATTCCTCGACAGTATTAAACTGGCGATCGTGCCAGTAACGTTCTTGATAACGTTCTGCGGCAGTACCCAAGGTAAAACGGCTGCCTGATGTAGGGCCTTGAGCAATACTGTGTTTGCCTGTGAGTAAACCACCTGCTAAGGGATTGTAAGAAATTACGCCTAGTCCTTCTTCTTGCACTAAAGGCAATAGTTCTCGTTCAATTTCACGGAATAGGAGATTATAACGCGGTTGAATCGAAACGAAGCGAGTTAAATTACGCACATCGGCTCGACCCAAGGCGCGGCTGAGTCGGTAGGCTAAGAAGTTAGAAACCCCGATATATCTCACTTTACCAGCACGCACTACGATATCTAATGCTTCTAAAGTTTCATCCAGAGGGGTAGAGGCATCGTCGGAGTGCAATTGGTATAAGTCAACATAATCGGTTCCCAATCTTCTGAGGGAAGCATCAATAGCATCAAGAATATGTTTGCGTGAAGCACCCTGATCCCAAGGTGCAGGGCCGACTCGTCCCACGCATTTGGTAGCTAAAATGAAATGCTCGCGTTTGCCTTTAAGCCAGCGTCCGACAATTTCCTCTGTCCGTCCAGCTGTAGTCAGTCCACCGCCAAGGGGATAAACGTCGGCTGTATCTAGAAAGTTAATTCCCGCATCGGCTGCGGTATCGAGAATCTGTCTGGAAATTTCTTCGTCGATTTGCAAGCCGAAGGTCATTGTGCCAAGACAGAGACGGGAAACGCTCAATCCAGTTTGACCGAGCTTAGTTGTTGGTGTCATGTTAAGAGGTGATGGTGATTGAGACTGGGGATTGTGCTTATGCAACTACAGAAACTTGACGACGCTTTTGTGAACCTAACCATTGTTGCAATTTCGGGTCACTGTATACTTCATCAGCAATAAAATGATCGCCATCAGGCAGCAATGTAAAATCTACTGTTCCCCCCGCTTTGCGTAAGGTATTGACAATCTGTTCCACATCTTCAACAGAAAGCTTTTCGTCCTTTCCGCCTTGGAATATTTGGATGGGAATATTTTTCAGTGCGACTAATTGGGTTTCTTCTAATGTTTTGGGTACACGACCTGAAACTGCCACTAGACCAGCAAAACGATCAGGATGGGAAGCAGCAATGTGCCAAGCTCCAGCTGTACCTAAGCTGAACCCAGACAAAATCACGCGGGACGGATCAATCGCTTGGGAGGCAATGAGATCATCAAGCAAAGCAATTACATCTGCTTCTCGATCTATCCAAGTCTGTTCTTCTGGAAGTTGAGGAGCAGCAAAGGCATAAGGTAAGCGGCTAGACGAATCCACGAAACGAGGTAAACCCCATTTCAGCAGCACATTTATATCTGTGCCCCGATCGCGCGCTCCGTGCAGAAACAACACAAGGGGCGCGGGTTGATTAGCATAGGCAGAGACAGGTGAAAAAAGATAAGGCAAGGAACCATTGCTGGTGTTAAGAGAATGGTGTTCGACGGGCATAATTTTGATTCCTAGATTTTAGAGCGCAATAAACTTTTCTGTTCCTTACTTTCTTTGCGTTCTCCGTGTCTCTGTGGTTCGTAGGGTAAATAAACCGCAGAGGCGCAGAGAACACAGAGATACCAATTCTTCGTTTCGCTGGTGGTTCGTAGTGATCGCCCCACTAAGCAACCGATCGACAAATTAACCAGTACTAGCGATCGCAAAGAAGAAGGGAATATAGCTATTCCTTACTCATCCCTTACGCCGTCACCAAATTCTTATTTACTTGTGGAGATTCGATGTTACCTACCTTGGATTCAACCGCCGTACCCTTGAAGAAGTCAGGATTGGCTTGAGTATAGAACTTGTAAGGATTAGTGAATACATAGTCCTTGAAGTCAGCCTTAGAAATCACACCTTCTTGTACCAAATCCCAGCTTTCGGCTAAGGGGTCGGTCAAGTCTGGCACATCCCAATGACCAACATCCGAAGAATAAATGGCGTTGATTTTCACACCCAAGGGATTAGCTTTGTCATTGAATGCTGCGGCTATGGTGCGGTCATCAGACTCGGAACCAAAGAAGAAACTGTTCACCCAGCGATCGCGAATGTCTTCAATAGTTTCAATCCCGGCTGCGGCAAAGTCTTCAAGTTCACTACCAACGGGTGAGCGGCTATGACGGTTAAAGGAAGAACCCAGTACACTCTTGGTCAATTCCTCTTTGCTGAGGGAATGTCCTTGAGTAATTTCACCCCCGAAGCGTTCAAACAACTCGAATAACTCATCGGGATTAGCATTATCTGGGTTGTAGTTTTGTAGTCCCTGAAGATTGCGCTTAGAGAAACGATCCACCAAATGAATGTAAACGTGAGCGCCCCAATCCGCACCACCTTCGAGCATGGCTACGCGCAACTGGGGAAAACGCTTGGTCACACCACCAAAGAACAGTGCCTTAGCAAATGCTTGGGAACCATCGGCAAAGTGACCGATGTGGTTGTTCATGTAGTTACTGATGGAGGAGCGTCCAGTCCAACCTTGACTACCATAATGGGTAGTAATAGGTACGCCTAATTCAACTGCCTTAGCCCAGAACGGATCGTAGTCATATTCACTATCCAGTCCATAAAAGTCGATATAAGAAGCATATTTGGCGATTTCTGGGAATTGATCGGCAGGATATTTATCTGCGATCGCTTTAATTGGGCGTTTTACACCACCGGAGATATTTGCCACTTTAAGACCCAGTGTTTTTACGGCAAACTCTAATTCCTCAATGGCTTCTTGAGGATTACTCATGGGGATGCCAGCTACTGGTGTGAGGCGATCGCTATATTTGCGGTAGAGGTCAGCATGATAATGATTGACTGCCCGTTGCAATGCTTGACGGTTCTCTGAACTGGCTCCAGCCGGTGCTAAGACGTTATTGGGGAATAACACTGAATAATCTGATCCTTGCTCCGCCTGACGTTCATAGAACAATTCGGGCAAAGTGTAAGTAGCGAGATCCAACGTGTTACGAGTAACTCTAGCCCACCAAGGTGATCGAATTGTCCGGTTATATTGACGTTCTTCTGGAGTTTGCTGATACCAATCTTTACCATTGCTCTTGGAGTTGAGACGAGAGGCTTCCGCCTTACGCAATTCGTCTACCAGTTTCGAGCCACCGTATTTAGCAATATAATCCTCAAGCGCCGGAGTGAAATCATTGGTATGAACATCGGTGTCAATGATTGGATAATCAAGAGTGGCTTTAATGGCGGCGGAGCGGGATGTTTTCAATCTGCTATATTCAGTCATGTTTTTTTCCTTGAAAAAATTACAAGTTGTTCTGATATCTCTGTGCTTTGCAAATATGCAAAGAAAGCCGGAAAATTTACGCTAAAACTAATCTCTCTTCCACTTGTTTAGCGGCGAAACGATTACCAGGACGACGTAGCCCCAGGTTTTCACGTAAGGTACTACCCTCGTATTCAGTGCGGAATAAACCCCGCTTTTGGAGAACAGGGACAACTAAGTTAACGAAGTCATCCAACCCTGTAGGCAAAATTGGCGGCATGATATTAAAGCCATCTGCTGCACCATTGTTGAACCATTCTTCTAATTGGTCAGCAATACTTTCAGGAGTACCAAGTATGGTGCGATGACCTCTTGCAGTAGCCAGAGCAAGATATAACTGGCGCAGCGTCAAAGTCCCACGAGTCGCCAAATTTTTAACTAGTTTCAGACGACTCTTGTTATTGTTGGTGTCGCTGGGCAGTTCGGGAGCCAAATCATCTAGGGAATATTTAGACAAATCGACACCTTTGTAATAATTCCGCAAAATGCCCCAAGCTACATCGGGATGAATCAATGATTGTAAGAATTCATACTTCTCTTGAGCTTCTTCCTCAGTTCTGCCAATTATTGGGAAAGCCCCAGGCATGATTTTGAGATCGTCTGGAGAACGTCCATATTGCGCCAGCCTACCTTTGACATCAGCGTAAAATTCTTGGGCATCGGCTAGGGTTTGATTGGCAGTGAAAATTACCTCAGCAGTCCGCGCAGCTAAGTCTCGCCCGGCTTCCGAAGCTCCAGCTTGCACAATTACCGGATAACCTTGGGGTGGACGACCGACGTTCAAGGGGCCTTTGACAGAAAAATGTTTACCTTTGTGGTTGAGTATATGCAGTTTATTCGGATCGAAATAAATCCCAGATTCTCTGTCGCGAATAAAAGCATCGTCGTCCCAGCTATCCCACAATCCTTTCACCACTTCCACAAACTCTTGGGCACGTTCATAACGCTGGCTGTGTTCCGGATGATGCTCAAGACCAAAATTACCTGCGGCATTTTCATTACCTGTGGTGACGACATTCCACCCCGCTCTACCTTGACTCAAGTGATCTAGAGAGGCAAACTTACGTGCTAGGGTGTAGGGCTGTTCATAAGTAGTTGAAGCGGTGGAAATAAAGCCGATATTTCGGGTTACGGAAGATAAAGCAGAAAAAAGAGTGACTGGCTCGAAATGGACAAGTTTACCATTGCGTATCTGAATTTCCGGCGCATCGCCCCAAACTCCTGGGCTGTCTGCCAAAAAAACTGCATCAAATAAGCCACGTTGGGCTGTCTGGGTAATTTCTTTGTAATGCTCAAAGTTGAATCCAGCGTCTATTTGTGCATCAGGGTGTCGCCATGCAGAAATATGGTGTCCGGTGGCTTGAATAAATGCACCTAAACGAAATTTGCGTGTTTTACTCATTTGTGAATAGAAGTTTAAGTTTTGTATTTTTCTAGTGTGAGAGCTAGTTTTTCCAAACTACTTGGATGGTTGCTGTGAGTTCTTCTGTAAAGTGTCCAGAAGGCTCAACTGCTAATAGTGCTTCTTTGATATCTGCTTCAAATTCTTCGGCTTTATCGCCGTAGAAAATTTTCAGAGAAAAGGCTGTAGTGTATAAGTAACCAAGATAGCTAGAGACTGTCCAGGACTTTTCAAAAGGCACTTTATAGAATTCTTGACGAGCAAATTTGGAATTGGCAATTACAACTTCGTGGGGAGGATCAACTGGTTTACGAATACCTTGTCCTCGTTGTCCAGTTCGTCGTTCTTCACCTAACCATTTTTTCACTACTCCAATAACAGCTTGTTTCCAGGGTAAAGAGCTTTCCCAAGGGTTATCACCAGTGTTGAGTAGTGCTAAACCTCCATCATCGGTCAGCAATTCATAAAGGCGTTCCAGCACAACTTCTCGTTCCATCCAATGGAAAGCTCTGCCAATGGTAGCTAGTTTAAATACCCCCAAACTAGGGTTAATTAGTTCGGCTCCTAGTTCTAACCAAGTAATATTGTTTGCTTCTTTGGCTGCTGCTTGCTGTTGTGCTTCTTTAAGCATCTCTGGATCTGGATCGATCGCAATCACTTCCTCAAATTTGGTTCGTAAGGGAATAGCAATTAATCCTGGCCCAGTACCCAAATCAAGGAGTCGTCCCTGACCATTGAGATGGAAAATCTCAACTAGTTTCTCAAATACTTCAGGTGGGTATTTAGTTCTATATTCAGCGTAAACCTGAGCTGCACCCTCAAATAATGTCGGGTCATAAGTGGAAAGTGTTTTCATGACCGAAAGATAGAAAATTTACTAGGAATGTAGAGTGGGAAAATCCCACTCCACAGAACAGAGGAAATGGAACATGGACAGCTGTGGGAATAGGGTAATCAATTTTGGATTTTAGATTACAGTCCAATCCAAAATCTAAAATTCCCTATTTCCTATTTTTGGCTTTCTTTCCCAGCTAAATATTCTGTTGCAGCTTTCTCAATCGCTGTACCCTTAAAGAAATCACGATTGAGGCTGGTATATAACTCTAAAGGATGGGTAGATAAGAAATATCGCAAGTCTTCTTCGCTAAGAATGCCGCGTTCTACCATACTGTAAGCGTTGGAAGTAACGGCTGTAATGTCGGGTACATCCCAATGACCAGAATCAGAACCCAAGAAAGCTTTGACACGCTCGCCATAAGGATTAGCCTTTTGATGGAAGGCATAAGCTACACGAGCATCGTCTGATTCAGTGCCAAAGTAGAAGTGATTCAAAAAGCGATCGCGTACATCTTCAGCTTTGGTAATTCCCGCCGCCGCAAATTCGTTTAATTCGCCTGGATCTTCAGGTGCAAAATATTTTCCGTGGAAACCTAAACCACTACCGATTTCATCAAAGCGATTTTGGAATTCTTTTCCACCGTAACGAGTAAATAATTCTCGTAATTCTTCCCGATTCACATTACCAGGATGATTGTTTTGTAAAATCTCTGGATTGCGAGTTTCCCAATGCCAGATAATATCGGTGTATAAGCTCGCACCCCAAGCCGAACCACCTTCTAGAAAGGCAAATTTTAGGTTAGGGAAACGATTAGTCACGCCACCAAAGAACAGTGCTTTGCAAAAAGCTTCAGCAGCCGAAGCAAAATGTCCAATGTGATTATATTGATAGTTAGAAATCGAGCGGCGAGATGTCCAACCCATACCAGAAGCGTGAGTAGTGGGGACAACTTTTAGTTCTACGCACTTGGCCCAGAAGGGATCATAATCATAAGCGCTATCTAAGGCAAAGTTATCAATCCAAGTTGCTTCCCGTTGTACTTCTTCAGAGTAATTCTCGAAGCCAGGAATGACGCGGGTAACATAACCAGGAATTTGAATTGCTTTCAATCCCAGTTCTTTAACTGCATATTCCAATTCTGCTATCCCTTCTTCTGGTGTATTGAGAGGAATAGTAGCAATGGGTGTAAGGCGGTCAGAGTAAGGACGGAATATCTCTGCATGGTAGAGGTTCGCAGCACGGCACACAGCACGCCGCATTTCTTCGTTCTTAATTTGCGGTGCTAAGGTTGCCAAATTAGGATACAGTACAGCAAAATCTGTCCCGGCTTCTTGCAAACGTTCATGCAGTAGCTTTGGCAAAGTGATTGTTGCAAGGTCTAAAGTGTTTTTTGTGGGACGGCCCCAGAACGGAGGACGAGCAGTGCGGTATGTGTGGCGTTCTTCTGGTGTTTGCTGGAACCAACGATAGCGACCAGCACCAGGTAGATGTTCTCGGAAACTATCGGCAATCTTAGAACCACCTACTTGAGCTAAATAGTCCAGAAAAGCAGGTTCAAATTCTTGGGTATGCACATCGGTATCGATGATGGGATAACCGAGTTGTTCCCGAATCTGGGCTGAACGAGACTTTTTGGTAGGACGTTCTAGTGCAACTGTCATGATTATCTCTCCATATCTATGTAATTATGGGAATTTTCACCAGATGTAAATTTGGTAAAAATTAAAACTTTCCAAGGGATAGCTCGATATCAGCCTGTGTTGTGAGAGGAGTTTGTCACACTAAGTTTTACGAATAGACCGAAAGTGCTGCTTACAAACTTGCAATAAGTTAGTGCGGCAAGATAAGAAGAGTTTATTGATTTGCACAAAAGCTAGTGGCAGCTTGTTGATCTGATGCTGGTTGATTTGCGCTCATGATCTTCACCTCTGATACTAAATTCTACTTTTGTCCAGCAATACTCATAAACAAAGGGCACTGCTGACTTCATAATCACACCGTCGGAATTATTCCTCTGTGCCTTACTGGTACTAGCTTTTCATTAAAATACGGTTTTTTGATCGATTTATCGTTGATTAATTTAGTATGGTTACACAACCCTAGTTCTAATGCAAGCCTTTAGTAAACAAAAGTATACGTTAGCCTAAATATATATTTTGCTAATTGTTAGCTACACTAAATTTGTTGTGTGCATAACAAATTTCTGATCTTGATTGCTATTTCAGGTAGCTGTAAGGTTGCGATCGCTCTTTTTGGAATTTTTGCTGCCTGACTTGTTATACTACTGTAACTCCGTGCATTTATTGTATTTGCTGACAAATACTCAAAACTTTTTCACAGAGAGCAGTCAAAAGCAAGCAGGGACTTGTCAGTTCACTAAATACCTGTGATGAGTAGGTATTTTGCTGATATGTCGTTTATGTTACTACTGTGTCACCGCTGGGTTATCGCACTAAGTTATTAATTACACTCGCTCAACAGTAAAAGGTATGGGCTATACAAGTACTCTTGTACCAATATAATACGTACACTAATTGTATGTATCTCTAAATTTAAGTTTTTCTATATAATTTGGAGCAACTTAAATCAAAGTTCTAATAAATCTTCTTAAAAAGGAAAATATTAATGAGAAAGCTTAATCAAAAAACTCATATAAAAGGGCAAAAATTATTAGATTTTTTCCAGATGCCACCTGTTCTTAAATCGCCAAATGTTTGTTGTTTTGTGCTGGGAGAAAGCGTATCTTTTTTTGGCTCTTGGATGACTCAAATTGCCCTAATATGGATGGTTTATCAACTCACAGACTCATCAATGTTGGTTGGTGTAGTTGGATTTACAAATCAATTTATGGGTTTAATTATTACACCGTTAGTAGGAGTATTACTAGACAGATGGAACCTCAGATATGTTCTAATAACTACTCAGCTAGCTTCTATTTTGCTATCTACCGCTTTAACTTTTCTGACTTTTAACGGTTACATAAACGTTATATGGATTATTATTATTGGTACACTCCAGGGGACTGTCAAAGCTTTTGATTTGCCAGCACGTCTAGTAACTATTCCTAGACTGGTAGATAATAAAGCGGATGCCTACAGTGCAATTGCTATTCATTCATTTTTAATTAATACTGCCAAGTTTGTCAGTCCGATGATCGGAGGCTTACTACTTGCTAAATTTGGAGCAGCTTTATGTTTTTTAGTAGATAGCATTAGTTATCTACCATTTCTATCTGCTATCTTAACTACTCAAATAAAGTCAGTTACTAGTAATTCAAATGAAAAAAGCAATGTTTGGCAAAATCTAAAGGAAGGATTTAATTACACTTATACATTTATCCCTGTTAAATATATATTAATGTTACAAATTTTGATTTGCTTTATGGCAATGACTCACGTTAACCTCATACCTATTTTCGTGAAAGAAGTATTAAACGGTAATGCCGAGACTATGGGAATTTTAATGACTGCTTCTGCATTAGGTTCTATAGTTTCAGGACTTTATCTAGTTTTGAAGAAAAAAGCCACAGGACTGGAAAAAATCATAGCAGTTTCTACCATTATTTTAGGTTTAAGTTTGATACTTTTTTCTCGTTCTAGTAATTTAGAAATTTGCCTATTATTAATCTTCCTCGTTGGTATGACTAATACTCTCGCTTTGGCTGCAATTAGTAATTTTATTCAGTTAATTCTTGTGGATGAAAATAAACGAGGTAGAGTCACCAGCATATTCACAACAGGCTTTTTAGGAATATTGCCATTCGGAAATTTATTTTTCGGTGGATTGGCAAGTAAATTTGGAGTTGATAATGCTTTATTATTTGGTGGTATATCTTGTTTCGTAGGAGCTTGTTTTTTTGCAATGAAATTGCCGGAAATGGAAAAAATAGTATTTCCTGTTTATATCAAGATGGGCTTAATTACCCAACAAAATCACAACTAAATAATAAAGACTATGGGCTAGTAGGTAGTGAAGTCAAAATGCTTACAAAACGCTACCTGCCAAGGGTAAAAATTTCCTGATTGTTCTGGGCGATCGCAGTTAAAATCAATAGCCACACCGAATTAATAAAGTCTATTTACTAGGATTCAATGCATTTTAATCCCAAATTAAATAATTGGACTTGATTTCGGATGAATTTATATGATACTCTGCATCTATTACATAACTACACTTATCCCATAGACTAGCAGTAGTTTGTGAATATACGATGTGCATTAAACGGGAATTACCCCTTATGCCAAAAGATTGGTATGAATGGCACGACCTCTACAACACTGAGCCAAAATTGCAACAGCGTCTAGAAATCGTGCAGGAATATATTGCTTATAGCTTGAATGCGTTGCCATCTGGAAGTATCCGTGTAGTGAGTATTTGCGCGGGTGATGGACGAGATTTATTAGGAACTTTAAAAAATCACCCCCGAAGAAATGACGTATACGCACGACTTGTTGAACTAAACCCCCAGTTAGTCGAACGGGGACGAGCAACTATAGAATCATTAGGTTTAGCCAAGCAAATTGAGTTTATTAATGGTGATGCAACTCTTTCTGCTAACTATTTAGAAGCAGTACCAGCAGATATTGTGATTGTGTGCGGTGTCTTTGGCAATCTTGCTGAGGAAGCTGAACTTAATCGCTTACTAGATAACCTGAGTTTTTTGAGTAAACCAGGTGCTTTCATTATCTGGACTCGTGGACACTCTAACGGTATTCCCTACTCGGACAATGTGCGGAAAATTTTAAGTGCATCCTCTTTTGAGGAAGTGAACTTCAAGCTTACGGACACAGCAAATATGGGTGTCGGTCTTCATCGTTACCTTGGTGAAAATTTACCTAAACCCAAAGAGCAACAGTTATTTGTGTTTTCTGGCATCCCTAGTAAAGCGAGGTAAAAAATGTCTATTCAAAACACAATATCCACTTGGGAAGAACTGTTAGAAACTGCCCAAAAAAAGACTCCTGCGCGTAGGGTGAAAAGACCAGGACAATCTCCTTCGACTGCACCCATTCCTGAGAGTCTCCATAAACTGCCTCCAGATACAGCACCGCCAGTCCTCCTGTACCGAGATACTAATTCTTGGTGTCCTTTCTGTGAACGGGTATGGTTTGCGCTGGAAGAAAAGGAAATTCCCTTTGCGACGGAGTTTATTGATTTAAGCAACAAACCCAAGTGGTATACCGATTTGGTTCCTACAACTCTTGTCCCAGCTGCGAAAATTGAGGAAGAGTTAGTATATGAATCAAAAGATATTCTTTTGGCTTTAGAAGAAAAGTTTCCACATCCAGCATTATTACCGGAAAATCCAGAAGAAAACGCTGTTGCTAGACAGTTGGTTGAGGAGGCTGAAACGAATGGTTTTAGGAATATTTCTTACAAATTCCTGAGAGAAGCACCTACAGATGCTAATGAGTTGGCAAACTTACAAGCAGAGTTTGAAGCTAAGTTAGATGAATTTGAACAAGCTTTAGCTAAATATCCCGGCCCTTACTTTGTCAGTACATTTAGCTTAGTAGATATTACGTATAGCCCCCATCTAGATAGATTGGCGGCTAATCTACCTGTGTATCGGGGGTATCACATCAAGGGAAATCCTCGTTTTCCTCGGCTCAATGCTTGGTTTGACGCACTGAATCAGCGTCCTGCTTATCACCGGGTAAAGTCGGATAATATTACTAACAATTTACTTCTGCGTCGTCGATGGGGTGCAGAACCTATTAGTAATTCTTTGCCTCTTGATGCAGCAGATAGTGAGAATATTCAATATAGAGCCGAAGCAGCCGAGAGACTGAGTGATAATCGGGAAGTTGCGATCGCAGATGTTATTAAAAACTCTGGAGTTCAAGCTTTAGCCGCAGATGGCGACTTTACCACAGTTAAAGACGCTGTTGATTTTCACCTGCGACAACTGGCTGATTATCTCATTCATGGCAATGGCGAAACTTTACCGGGTGGTCGGACTGGTGGTAAAAATAGCAGTGTTGACCCTATCTTCGCTGCTGTGGGGGCGATCGCTTTTGCATATTTAAGAAATCGCATCTGCGCCCCCCGTGATATGAGTGCTGGTGCAGCAACCGCATTTCGGGCTGCGATCGATAAATTGTTAGCTTCTGTTTATTGATGAAATAAGCCCAGAAAGGAGGAAAGAGAATTGCTAACAGTCCATAGTGAAAATGAACTACAATTAGCTGCTGATGTACTGGTAATCGGTGGTGGTCCTGCCGCAGCATGGGCAGCTTGGGCTGCTGCATCTCAAGGTGCCAAAGTTATCATTGTTGATAAAGGTTTTTTGGGTACGAGTGGTGCTGCTGCTGCTAGTGGCAATGGCATCATGGCCCCTTCACCAGAGAATTGGGACAAAGTTGTATCGGAGCGTTATCGCATCGGAAAAAACCTCGCTAACTCACGTTGGATCGAGCGTGTTATCGAAAAAACTTGGCTGAGTTTGCCCCTAGTGGAAAGCTGGGGCTATCGTTTTCCCAAAGAAGATGGGGAATCTGTGCGTCAAAGTTATTATGGCCCTGAATATATGCGGGTACTACGCAAAAACCTCTTGCGTGTTGGTGTGCAGATTCTTGATCAAAGTCCTGCTTTAGAGCTTTTATTAGCTGACGACGGCTCAGTAGCTGGAGCAAGAGGTGTGCAGAGGCAACATCATCGTAGTTATACTGTTCGTGCTGGTGCAGTAGTCCTGGCGAATGGCGGTTGTGCATTCTTGAGTAAAGCATTAGGTTGCAATACCAATACAGGCGATGGACTGCTGATGGCAGTGGAAGCTGGCGGCGAACTCTCTAGTATGGAAGCTTCTAATCACTATGCCATCTCGACCGCTTTCAATGCCACAGTGACAAGGGGTGTCCCCTTTGGCTGGGCTAGTTACACCGATGAAGTCGGCAACGATCTGGGTGGCTATGTCAATGGTCGTCGCGATCCATCTTTCCTTCCTAATGCCCTTCTGAAAGGCTCCGTTTATGCTCGTTTGGATCGAGCCACACCGGAAGTTAAAGCAGTGATTGAAAAGTCTCATTTCATCGCTTTTCTACCCTATACAAAAGCTGGCATTGACCCCTATACAGAACGAGTGCCTGTAACACTTGTTTTAGAAGGTACAGTCCGTGGTACAGGTGGTATTCGGATTGTGAATGATAATTGCGCGACAAAGGTTCCTGGACTCTACGCTGCCGGTGATGCAGCATCGCGGGAGTTTTTAGCTGGTTTAGCTTCTGGGGGTGGTGGTCCCAATGCTGCCTGGGCAATCTCCACAGGGCAATGGGCAGGAGTTGGAGCGGCGGACTTTGCCAAGAATCTGGGTGCTTATGCAAATGAACGGGTTGCGCGTCCTGCTGGTCAAGCCGGATTGCGATCAGCTACGCTGGGCGGAACGCGATCGCATTCTCCCACTTCTGAATTCGATAGTGAGGCGATTGTGCGTGGTGTACAAGCCCAGATGTTCCCGTTGGAGAAGAATTACTTGCGTTCTGAGCAGGGGCTTTTGGATTCCCTCGCTAAATTAGAAACGCTGTGGCAGCAAGTACAAGAAAATCCGAAACAAGATAGTGTGCGCGATGTGGAATTTTCTCGTCGAGCGGCTGCTTTGACGGCTGTAGCACGATGGGCATATTTTAGTGCGTTACATCGCAAGGAAACGCGTAGCGAACATATTCGCGTAGACTATCCTGAAACCGATCCAAATCAGCGTTATTACCAAGCAACAGGTGGCTTAGATAAGCTTTGGGTGAGGCGTGATTGGATTACGGATGCAATGTCTGACGACAAGCCGCAAAGCGTCTACGCTACACGACCAGTAATCACCACTCAAACTACACCATCTATATCAACAAAGTTGTAGCAGGAACAGATCATGATCGAGCTTGTCAGCCATAAACTCTGCATCAATTGTAATTTGTGCGTCCAAGTTTGTCCTACCAATGTCTTTGATGCAGTTCCCAACCAACCACCTGCGATCGCCCGCAAGGAAGACTGTCAAACTTGTTTCATGTGTGAGGCATATTGTCCTGCGGATGCGCTCTATGTTGCGCCCGAATCTCACACCGATATTGAAGTCAATGAGGATGATTTAATTGAAAGTGGCATCATGGGTGAATATCGTCGCCTGTTGGGTTGGGGATATGGCAAAAAAAACAATAGTGAGTTGGATACTGCTCATAAACTGCGCCAATTACCGCGTCCTTATCAAAGTTAATTTCGGTGTTTAGGCAATTTCCGTTAATAAATCTACTCCAGCCGTTGGTTTCGACACTTCTCTACGAACGCGAACAGTGTGTCGTAGACAGAGACTGCGCCTGAAGCGTAGCTATGCCGCAGGCTTTACGACAGGCTACTTCCAATACAGTTCGGTTAACGTGTTTATTCGTCGAAGATCCCCCCAAGTTGGGGGGATCTTATCCGAACCGTATTGAGGCTACTTCGACTGCGCTCAGTACAAATCAGTGCATCGCTTCGCTCAACCAACTAAGGAATCGAAAGTTGAGCGTACCCCTCCGGGGAAGCAAGCTACGCGTAGCGTCTCGCAGAGAAGGCGAAACTCACTCGTCAACCTGGGTATATTCTTTGTCAGAAATCACCTTAATCAAGATCGCATTCTCGAAGAAGCTAGTAACTTTTACTCTCTAAGTACTTTTTGACGTAGTTCTGGAAAGACTTTAGAAACTTTGTTCAATAGATATTCGCCATAAGTTCCGCTAAATTCGTGAACACTGGCTTTATCCCATCGTTCAACTTTGTTATCTTTCACTACTACTTCATTTAGTTCTATGGGTTTGACCTCAGCATTAAAGTTGGGGTCAAAAAAGAATGGGAATGAAAGACGATTGTCTGTTGATAGGTTTTTAACACGGTGGGGTGTAGAACGATACAGTCCCTTGGTCATGCGATCAAGCATATCCCCAATGTTGCAAACGAAGGAACCCGGTATAGGTGGTGCGTCTATCCAGCCGAATTTTGATTTGACTTGTAACCCACCTATATCATCTTGTTTGAGAATCGTTAATACACCGTAATCGGTATGTTCACCAACACCCCAACTGTATTTATCTTCAGATGGTAATGGATGGGGAGGGTAATTAAAAATCCGAAATAATATTAATGGTTCTTTTGTATAACGGTCTGCAAAATATGACTCCTCTAACCCCAAACTTAGAGCAATACCAGTGATTAAGGTGTGTCCGAGTTTGGTCATTGACTCGATATAATCAAGTACTGTTTCTTTAAATTGCGGGATCTTGGATGGAAAGAGGTTGCGACCGTGCATTGGGGTGTTCGCTTGCACGAGTGGGTGGTTTTCTTCAAGTTCTGCACCAAAGTAGATGCCTTCTTTTAAGTCAGGTCTACCTGATGTCAATTCATTGCCTACAGGGAAATATCCCCGCCATGCTTTACCACCCAAAGCCATACGCATCTCAAGTTTAGTTTCTAAATCTTGGGCAAAGAATTGTTGGCTGAGTTGTTCTAACCGCGCTTGTAACTGTTCATTTACTCCATGCCCAATGATATAGAAGAAACCAAACTCTTGGCACGCCTGTCTGATTTGAGTGGCAACGGTATGGCGATCGCGAGCGTCCCGCAGCGAAGGAGACTCGCCTGTTTCCCCAACTAATGTACTAATATCAATTATGGGAACGTGCAAAACTTCTTCATCCACAACTTGCATTTATTTATACTCTTGCAATGATCCTAGCTTGGTAATTCCCGGCCAGATCATAGCTACCGCAATTACCACTACAATTGTACCAATGCCACCGCCAACTACAGAGATGACTGGGCCGAAAAGAGCAGCTGTCAAACCTGATTCAAAGCCACCTAACTCATTAGAAGCACTGATAAATACACTATTAATAGCTGCCACTCGACCACGTAAATGATCTGGCGTTCTAATTTGCACCAAAGTATGACGAATCACAACGCTAATTGTATCTAGCGCACCACTCAACATCAGCATCAATAGTGACAACCACAACGAACGAGATAGCCCAAAAATAATTGTCACTACGCCAAAGCCAACTACCGACCAAAGTAAGGCTGGCCCGGCTTTGCGTAGAGGTGGTAAATATGCCAGTAAAACAGCCATAAATAAAGCCCCGATGGAAGGGGCTGCTTGTAAATAACCCAACTCTAATGGCCCTACCTGCAAAATATCCCTGGCAAAAATCGGTAGCAGCGCGATCGCACCCCCTAGCAAAACTGCAAACATATCGAGGGTAATTGCTGCTAAAATTAATTGATTTTGCCAGACAAACTTAGCCCCGGCTGACAGTGCTTTGAGTGAAACTGGTTCTGTGGAACGAATTGTTTTTTGTTTTGATATCGCTACCGTTAAAATAAAACAAAACAATCCAGCGATCGCAGCTAATACATATACCCCTGTAGCATTCCCCAGCAATGCAATCCCAAATCCTCCCAAGGCTGGGCCGATAACTGAAGCTAATTGAAAGCTACTACTATTCCAGGTAGCGGCATTGGTAAAGGCGGCAACAGGTATTAATTGCCACATTAAGGCATCACTAGCAGGTTTCAAGAAAGCCCTGGCAATACCTGTTAATACCAAGCAGGCGTAAATTAAAACTACTGCACCCTGACTCCAGGAAAGTACTGCTAAACCCAATGAACATAAGACCAGCAGCATTACTGATAATAACATTGTTAACTTGCGATCGCGGCGATCGGCGACATCGCCAGTAATCAACGTGAGGGCAATCATTGGTAAGACTTGGGCTAACCCTACACCACCTAATGCCAAAGCCGAATCAGTGCGCTCATAGAGTTCCCAGCCAATGGCCACAGTCTGCATTTGTGACCCGATAAATAAAAGTACACGCCCAATCGTAAATAGTCGATAGTCACGAAACCTCAGCGCTGCAAAAGGATCGTGTTGTGCAGATTCATCATTGGGGAGGTTTAATTTCCGTTTGCTCGAAGACATTTTTTAGTAGACCTAACCCTTCTTCTATATGGGAAATTTGCTCTGGTGTGAGATGATCTAGAAGTTCGGCAATATGAGCGCGAGTTTGGTCTTGGGATTGCTTTAAATTATGCCTTCCCTCGTCAGTCAAATTCAGAAGGACTCGCCGCCGTTCTTGGGGATCATCTATGCGTTGTACTAAGTTGCGCTGTACTAACCGTTCTGTGGTAGCTGAAGCTGTGGCACACGTGACACCTAAATGTTCTGCCAATTCAGATAGCGAAGCACCTGGATTGCGGTTGAGGAATGCTAGCGATCGCAACTGTGGTACTGATAAAGAAGCAGCACTATGAATCCGCATATCCGCTCGAATAAACCGCATCATTAATGGAACTGTCTCCATGACTTTGGCAGCACATTCTTCGGAAGTTGCACCCTGAGTAGGTTTATCGAGTTTCATAATGCTTATGTTCTCCTGATTACATTGCTACCCGTGGATAAAGTGGTCCACAGATAAGGGTCAAGCCGATTAATGTTAACAAGAGAATTGTACAATCCCAACCAAAGCCATAGATACTAGTGCCGTTGATTAACATCGTTCCACGCAATGCATCTACCTCATAAGTCAAAGGATTGATGTGGGATAAAAACTTTAACCAGTCGGGCATTAATGAAATGGGATAGATAGCATTACTGGCAAAAAATAACGGCATAGTTAACAATTGCCCAATTCCTGTCATCCGTTCTCTGGTTTTCACCAAACAGCCAATGATTAACGAAAAAGTGCAAAAACAACCAGCCCCCAGCATCACAACTAATAAGACTTGCAAAAAAGCTAAAGGATGCAGATTGAGTTGCACACCTAAGAAAAATGACAATCCATAAATAATAAATACTTGTGATAAGCAGCGTACCCCACAAGCCAAGGACTTACCCAAAACCATTGCTATACGGGGTGTCGGACTAGCCAAGAATTTATGTACAACTCCTAAATCTCGCTCCCAAATCAGTGTCATTCCACCTGTAAAAATGGCGACAAACAATACACTCTGTGCCAAAATACCCGCCGCCATAAAGTCTAAATAAGGTAAATTCCCTGTGGGTATTGCTCGCAGACGAGAGAAGACTTGACCAAAAATCAGTAGCCATAATGCTGGTTGTACGGCGCGAATTACTAAATCAGTCGGATCATGTCGGAGTTTTCGCACTTCCATTTCGGCAATTACCAGGGTTTTTGCGAATATCTGATCCAGTGCAGAGATGATACGATTAGTTCGGTAATATGATTTTGTCTTAACCCAACCGTTGAGATGTACGTCTGGTTCTTGCTGTGTCACGGTAGTTGACTCCTCCTGATTTTAATTGGTCGCCTGTGTGGTGAATAAAGACATCATCCAAAGTTGCATTAGGTTTACCCAAAGCGGTTTTCAAGTCACTGGGTGCGCCTGTTGTCACAACTTGGCCTTGCTGCATAATCACAACTCGACTACACAGACTATCGGCTTCTTCTAAAAAGTGAGTAGTTAAAAAGATAGTTGTGCCATAATCTGCCCGGAGTTGTTGTACAAGTTGCCATACCTGATTACGGGCAATGGGATCTAGTCCCACAGTTGGCTCATCAAGGAATAAAATTCGGGGTTGATGCATAATCGATTGGGCAATTTCTAGCTTGCGAATCATGCCACCAGAATAGTTGCGTACCAAGCGATGAGCTGCGTCTTGCAAACCCATAAAACCGAGAACGTCTTGAATACACCTTTGTCGGCGGCTACGGGGAATGTCATACAGTTTGGCAAAGATTAACAGGTTTTCGTAACCTGTCAGACTACCGTCAGCAGATAGAGCTTGGGGTACATAACCTAATATTCGCCTCACACCAGCAGCCTGACGTGCCACGTCATAGCCTGCTATAGTTGCGTTTCCGGCACTGATGGGTAACAAGGTGGTCAACATTTTGATGACTGTGCTTTTGCCTGCCCCATTAGGGCCCAGTAAGCCAAATATTTCACCTTGTTCTACAGTGATGTTTAAATCGTCAACTGCGATTGCTTTGTCAAAATAACGTGTCAGTCCTTGGGTTTCTAAAATCACTGCTTGAGAATTACTAGGCAGTGATTTTGATATATCTGTGTTCCCTGTAAATATGGTCACAAGTCTTACGTGCTTTTAATATTTAGCTTATCTAAATATTAGTTTGCCATAATTCATGGAGAAGTCAAGAGCCTGGATGTGAACTTGCGGATTCTGCTATTTCTAGGCGATTACCACCAGGATCACGAATGAAAAAGCGCTTGGTGAATGGTATGGGTTGGCCGTTAATAATTTCTACCCCATGTGTTTGGAGATGTTTTGCAAAAGCCTCCAAGTTGTCAACTTGGAAACAAATATGCCGCCTAGATACTGCATTATTAGCCTGCTGCTCTGTGCTGATATGGATTTGGATATTTCCCAGTACATACCATGCGCCGCCATTAGTTTGCAGATCCTCTGGTTTGGTAATTTCCGTTAATCCCAAAACTTGGCTGTAAAAAAACAACATGGCATTTTCAGCTTCAGAAGATGATGTTATCTGGATATGGTCAATCGCTTGAACTCTTTCCATTTGTTGCCTTGCTTTTAAGCACTTGAGATGATGAATTTGATTTTAAGTTCTATACCTTGATAGATATACAGTAGTATTATTTAGGTAATTCTTTATGTCAAACCATCAATCACCTTTCCAACATCCGAATGAAGAAGTACAAGCTTCATCACCCGACTCCCTCACCATCGCCCGAAAACAAGAAGTTGTGCAAATTCTCAAGCAAGTTAGCGAACGCATCCTAAAAAATGACATTGTTAGTCTGGGAATGGTGCGAAATCTGCGGATAGTTGATGATTATATATATTTGCGTTTATATATTGGTTCCCATCAACATCAATTAGAAGCCGAGATTCAAACTGTATTATCATCCCTAACTTGGAGCAAAAAAACTTACATTCAACTCTGCACCATTCCAAAAGTAAGAACGACTTTAGCAGTTTCTAGTGGTAAGGGGGGTGTTGGTAAGTCTACCACTGCGGTTAATTTAGCAGTAGCTTTACAATTAACTGGGGCAAAAGTCGGTCTTTTAGATGCTGATGTTTACGGCCCCAATGTTCCCCAAATGCTGGGACTGGATAAATCTGAAGTGAAAGTTATTGATACTCCCAATGGTCAAAGGTTTGTACCATTAGAAGCTCACGGAATTAAAGTTATGTCAGTAGGACTGTTAGCAGAAGCAGACCATCCTTTAGCTTGGCGTGGCCCAGTTTTACACAAAATCATCACCCAATTCATCCATCAGGTGGAGTGGGGAGAATTAGATTATTTATTAATTGACCTTCCTCCTGGTACTGGTGATGCCCAAATTACTATCGTCCAAGAAAGCCCAATTTGTGGGGTAATATTGGTCACAACTCCCCAAAATGTGGCAATTTCAGATGTACGCCGCAGTATTTATATGTTCCGCCAAGTTGGGGTTCCTGTTATTGGTATTATCGAAAATATGAGCTATTTCATAGGGAATGGTGGTGAACAAATTCCAATTTTCGGTAGTGGTGGTGGTCAAAAGTTGGTAGAAGAACTTAACGCACCCCTTTTAGGGCAGATTCCTATTGATCCCCTTATCTGTAATGGTGGTGATATCGGAGAACCCCTAACACTCGCTGACCCTAGCTCCAAAGCTAGTAAAGTATTTGTGCAAATTGCTGGGGCGCTAAATGTTACTTTTTCTAGTTCTGTTTAACTTAAGTAAAAAAGAATTACTATGGCTGTTCCTGAAGCACAACAAGAGTTTTTAGAGCATATTACTTCTCAATTGAAAAAAGACGATCGCTTGCTAGGTTTAGCTATTGGTGGTTCTTATTTACGGGGGGAAATGGATGAATATTCTGATCTCGATCTGATTATTGTTGTAAAAGATGCTTATTATCAACAGATATTAAATGAGCGACAGCTTTTTGCCAGTCAATTAGGTTCACTGCTGGTAGCTTTTACAGGCGAACACGTCGGGGAACCTCGATTGTTCATTTGTCTATACGAAAATCCACTTTTACACGTCGATTTAAAGTTTTTGCTTTTACAAGATTTCACAATAGATCGGATAGAAAACCCTATTGTTCTATGGGAGCAAAAAGATTTACTAACCTTAGCTATAAAAGAAAACCCACGAAATTATCCACCTCTAGATTTACAGTGGATTGAAGACCGCTTCTGGGTTTGGGTACACTACATCACCACAAAATTAGGTAGAGGTGAATTTTTTGAAGCTATTGATACTCTTTCTTTTATTCGTGGACAAGTTCTCGCTCCATTAGCCAAAATCCAGGCTGGAAAACTCCCGCGCGGGGTAAGGAATTTAGAAACGGAACTTCCCCATCTGTTACCAGACTTTCGTCAAACTATACCTATACAACACAATCATCATGAAATTGCCAAAGCATTGCAACACAGTATTTATTTGTATCGCCAGTTTCGAGATGCTTTAAAAACGCCAGCTTTGGTTGTGCATTCTTCAGCAGAAACAGCCTCTAATCAATATCTACAAGCAGTTGTAGATGGTATAAAATAGCAATTTTATTTTGCTTTACAGCACAATTTAATATAAATTACTGTAAATCGCCCGATTTGTAGTAGATTAAGCTCAAGAGATATTAAGAGTAAATTATGGTAGGAAAATTAGACGGTAAAGTAGCCATTATTACTGGGGCTTCTGCGGGTATTGGTGAAGCTACGGCCATTACCTTAGCAGCAGAAGGGGCAAAAGTGGTAATTGCAGCTAGAAGAAGCGATCGCTTGGAAGTATTAGCAAAACGCATTGAATCCAGCGGTGGGCAGGCTTTAGCCATAGTTACCGATATCACCGACGAAACCCAAGCCAACAACCTCATCCACAAAGCAAATGCAGCGTTAGGACGAGTGGATATTTTAGTGAACAACGCAGGTGTAGCCCTCACAGGTAATATTCATGGTGGCAACACTTCAGACTGGCGGCGAATGTTTGATGTCAATGTCTTCGGATTGCTTTATGCTACCCATGCCGTCCTACCAATTTTCAAAGCCCAAGGCGAAGGGCATATAGTTAATATCTCATCAGTCGCAGGTCGTATAGCGCGTGCAGGTGTCGGGATATACAACGCAACTAAATGGGGCGTGAACGCTATTTCAGAATCCCTACGGCAAGAAGTTCTGCAAGATAATATCCGCGTCACTATCATTGAACCTGGTTTGGTGGAGACAGAAATCAATAATCATGTCACCGATCCTGTAGCCAAAAAGAATGTTGAAGAACGAATCAAGGCGATCGCACCATTGCAAAGTGAAGATATTGCCAGAGCGTAGGCGTAGCCCGTCGTAGACATCGCTTATGCTGTAACTCAGCCACCCCATGTTAATGTCAATGAAATTCTCATTCGACCAACTCAGCAAGAACGGTAAGGTGACAGTATTAAAGGCTTATCTGAAAATCTTACAAGCCTAAGAAACTGAATTTACGAGTAAAATATGGATGAAATATTTATGCTGACTGCTTTAGCTCAAAGCAGAAAAGCATTACCACAATGTTTGCCCAACCCACCAGTAGGCTGCGTAATCGTAGAGAACGAAAAAATAGTAGCACAAGGATATACACAACCACCAGGAAAACCTCATGCTGAGGCTAATGCGCTCAACCATATTCAAGGAAAAAATTTCGACTTCTTAAGAATGTACGTAACTCTTGAACCTTGTTCTTTTTATGGACGTACACCTGCCTGTGCTTTAACCATTGCTGAAGATACTCGTATACATGAAATATATGTATCTCTACTTGATCCAGATGTTCGCAACAATGGTCAAGGATTCGAAATTCTTAGAAAAGCAGGAAAGATAGTTCATGTAGGGTTATGCGCCAATGAGGTGAACACTTTTCTGAGACAATATTTATTAGGGCGATAAAAAATAATCTAGATAGAGCAATGAAGGAAAATATCATCATCACTGGTTTTCATGCTCATGTCTACTACGATACCGAGATTCGTGAGACTGCTGCCCGTATACGTGAAGGATTAGGAGCTAGATTTGAAGTAAAACTTGGACGCTGGCACGATCAACCCATTGGCCCGCATCCACAAGCAATGTATCAAGTTGCCTTCTCACCAAACCAATTTCCTCAAGTTGTCCCCTGGTTAATGCTCAACCGTGAAGGGTTAAATATTCTCGTCCACCCTGAGACGGGTGATGATGTCACAGATCATACAGCACATTCTTTATGGCTAGGAAATAAGCTAGATTTAAACATCGATTTCCTACAACGCATCAAACCCAACGCCTCTTAAAAATCCTCTGCGTACCTCTGCGCTTCCCTTGGCGAACCTACCCTGCGGGAAGGCTTACCCCTACGGGGAAGCAAGCTACGCGTAGCGTCTCTTAGAGAAGCGTTTATGCGTTTAAAAACCGCTAAAATTTTATGCGCTAATTCGTAATAGGCATACTTTTTCGGATCTTGCATTTGCGGCTTATCTATGTGAGTATTCTATCAGTAAAATACGGCAAATCGCTCAATTTATCGTAGTATTGTTATTGCTTGTAGTTTAATGTACGTATGTTTAGTAAGTATTTACCACATCGACTGATGAAGATTGTCAGTAGCTTTCTTCAGAATTATGAAATATCCAGAATTGGCATATTTGCCTTATTCTTTGCTGTCGGATTAAGTTTAACTCTTGTGATATCGGCTTGTTCTCCCAACAACACAAGTAACTCCACCGTAACGCAGACAGCAACTCAAGGTGTGGTAGTTCGTATTGGCTATCAAAAAGCGGCAACTATTCTCAATGCTCTGAAGAATCGAGGCAGTTTAGCGCAAACTTTAACTGCTGCTGGTGCTTCGGTGACATGGGCAGAATTTCCCGCAGGCCCGCCTATGTTGGAAGCGATGAACGCAGGTAGTATTGACTTTGGCTATACAGGTGAATCACCCCCTATTTTTGCCCAAGCGGCAGGTACTCCCTTGCTTTATGTTGCTTATGATCCTTGGAGTCCTAAAGCAGAAGCAATTGTTGTAACGAAAAATTCACCAATTAAAAGTGTTGCTGAACTTAAAGGTAAAAAAGTTGCCTTTGCCAAAGGATCGAACACTAACTATCTTGTTGTCAAAGCTGTAGAGGCTGCCGGATTAAAATATGCTGACATCAAGCCAACACATCTAACACCAGCAGATGCCCGTGCAGCTTTTGAAAGTGGTAACGTTGATGCTTGGGCAATTTGGGACCCTTACCTAGCAGCAGTTGAACACGATCTAGATGTCAGGATACTAACAGATGCGACAAATTTAGCACCAAATCGGGGTTATTATCTTGCTCGTCAAGAGTTTGTCAATTCTCACCCAGATTTATTAAAAACTCTTTTAGATGAAGCCGGCAAAATAGATAAATGGGCAACAAATAATCCAGACGAGGTTGCCAAGTTCCTCGAACCAGAATTAGGTATTAAAGCAGCCGCATTGGAAATTGCTGAAAAGCGCCGGAAGTATGGCGTTTTACCTCTGACAGATGAAGTAATCACACGGCAACAAAATATTGCCGATACTTTCCATCAAATTAAGCTAGTTCCCAAGAAAATCCAGGTTAAAGACATCGTTTGGAACGGTAATAAATCCTAAAAATTTCCTCCCTACTCTCTACTCGCCCAGTTCTAAAAGCTTATGGACATCAATACCCAACGGATAAAAACTGATGTACTTGTCATCGGTGGCGGTACAGCTGGAACGATGGCTGGAATTAAAGCCAAACAAGCAAATCCCGATACGGAGGTGCTGATTTTAGAAAAAGCTAACATTCGACGAAGTGGTGCGATCGCAATGGGTATGGATGGGGTAAACACCGCAGTCATTCCCGGCCATTCCACCCCAGAACAATACGTGCGCGAAGTCACCTTGGCTAACGATGGCATTCTCAACCAAAAAGCCGTATATCAAACAGGTAAATTAGGTTATGAAGTCATCCAAGAATTAGAAAGTTGGGGTGTGAAATTTCAAAAAGATGTTCAAGGAAACTATGATTTAAAACAAGTGCATCGTGTAGGTAAATATGTCCTACCTATGCCAGAAGGTAAAGACTTAAAAACCATTCTCACCCGTCAAGTCAAACGCCACAAAGTCAAAGTGACAAATCGCGTCATGGCAACAAGGGTATTAGTAAAAGAAGGACGTGCTATTGGTGCAGTGGGATTTGATGTCAGGAACGGTGATTATATTGTCATTCAAGCCAAAGCAGTCATCTTGTGTACAGGTGCTTGCGGTAGATTAGGATTACCAGCTTCTGGCTATCTCTACGGCACTTACGAAAATCCTACCAATGCCGGGGATGGCTATTCAATGGCTTATCATGCAGGCGCAGAACTCAGTAATATTGAATGCTTTCAAGTTAATCCTCTAATTAAAGATTATAACGGCCCTGCTTGTGCTTATGTTGCCGGGCCTTTTGGCGCTCATACAGCCAATGCCGAAGGAAATCGCTTCATTAGTTGCGACTATTGGAGTGGTCAAATGATGTTGGAAATCTGGAAAGAATTAAACTCTGGTAAAGGGCCAGTCCAACTGAAAATGACTCACCTTGATGAAGACACAATTGCTGAAATTGAATCAATACTTTGGGCGAATGAACGACCAAGTAGAGAACGCTTTCATCAAGGTAGAAATGAAGATTACCGCACTCACGGCATAGAGATGCACATTTCTGAAATTGGCTTATGTAGCGGTCATAGTGCCTCTGGCGTCTGGGTAAATGAAAATGCCCAAACAACTGTTCCTGGTTTATATGCAGCCGGAGACATGGCTAGCGTTCCCCATAATTATATGATTGGAGCATTTGTTTTCGGTCGGATAGCAGGTACTCACGCCATTGAATATATTCAGGACTTAGATTTAATCGAACCAGATGCAGATTTTTTAGAAATAGAAAAAGCCAGAATTTATGCGCCATTCACTCGCCCTAATGGTGTACCTCATACCCAGGTAGAATATAAATTAAGACGTTTAGTTAATGATTATCTGCAACCGCCAAAAACAGGCAATAAAATTGAGATTGGTTTGAAACATTTTGTTCAATATCAAGAAACATTAGATTTAATGGGCGCTCGTGATCCCCATGAATTGATGCGCTCTCTTGAAGTGCATTTTATCCGCGATTGTGCAGAGATGGCAGCCAGAGCATCATTATATCGTCAAGAAACTCGTTGGGGACTTTATCATTACCGCTTAGATTATCCAGATAAGAATGATGACGAGTGGTTCTGTCATGTCAATTTAAATAAAGATGAATTAGGTAAAATGGTATTGTTTAAGCGTTCTGTAGATCCTTACATTGTGGAAATAGATAGAGTCAAAGAACTTTATGATGTGGCTGTGAGCTAAAATAATGCCTATTTATAATTCAATTGGTCAACAATACTCAAAAACTCGTGTTACTGACCAACGCATTGTCAATACATTAGTTAATTTGCTTAATTTACCCAAAGATAGCATTATCGCTGATATTGGGGCTGGTAGTGGTGGTTACAGTTTAGCACTAGCCAACCAAGGATTTCTTGTTAATGCTATTGAACCTTCTGTAGTGATGCAAAAACAAGCAAAAGAGCATCCACAAATTAAGTGGTTTATTGGCTATGCAGAAAATTTACCTCTACCAGATAAGTCTGTTGATGGCGTTATCAGTATGCTGGCAATTCATCACTTTGCTCATCTTGAAAAAGCGTTTCAAGAAATGCAACGAGTTATTAGAGATGGGACAATAGTTTTGCTAAGTTTTGATATTAGGTTTGCTAAAAAAATATGGCTTTATGATTATTTCCCGTTTTTGTGGGAAGATGCCTTGCGATTTTTATCACTTAATGAACAGATTAATTTAATCCATACTAATACTAAAAGGTGTGTTGAAGTCATACCCCTCTTGTTACCATACGACTTATCTGATTTATTCGCAGCAGCAGCGTGGAGAAGACCAGAGTTATATCTTCAACCCGAAGTACGTGCGGGAATATCATCTTTTGCTTTAACTAATCAAGATTTAATCAATAAAGGATTACAGTTATTGGCAGCAGATTTAAATAGTGGCGATTGGGTAAAACAGTATGGTGATATTCGAAATTTAACGGAAATTGATTTAGGCTATCGTTTTATCCGCGCAACGCTGGATAACTAAATAATCATAATTAAAATTTATGACAAATAAAGTGATATAGGTGAGCAAATTAAAATTAGACAAGCTGAGACTAAAGATGTAGAGATAATTACTAGTCTTTGCGAACAACTGGAATATTTTGCAACAAATCAACAAATAGAGCAATGTCTTGTTAAAATTCAAAATTTAGTTTAATTAAGGAGTAACAAATTTATGGCTTTAATCACACAAAGAGTAGATGTTCCTGTCATTGTTGATGAATCTAAATGTTTAGAAAAATGCACTGCTTGTATTGAGGTTTGCCCTTTAGATGTGCTAGCTAAAAATCCAGAGACAGGCAAAGCTTACATGAAATATGACGAGTGTTGGTTTTGTTTACCCTGTGAAAAAGAATGCCCAACTAATGCTATTACTGTGCAGATTCCCTTCTTATTACGTTAATTACTAATGGTTTAAACGAATGAATAATGACCTCGAATATTGGCTAGAGATGCTGCGATCGCCTGATGTAAATGAGCGTATAGTAGCTGTCAAAACTTTACAACATTTGGGCGATGATAAAACAATCCATGCTTTAATCGTCGCCCTCAAAGATGAAAATATTACTGTGCAAAAAATAGCAATATCTGCCCTCTGGGAGATTGCCAATCCTGTTGCTATTCCTGCTTTAATTGAATGCCTCAATTCAGTAGATATAGACATTCGCACTGAAGCAGCTTCAGCTTTAAATGAGTTAATTACGCAAGATGAATTACTATTTTTACTGGATAAGTTGCAAAGTAATGATCTCAATACACAATTAAATATTCTAATGCTTTTACGGAAAATTCATGATATTCAATCTTTACCGGATATTTTACCATTTTTAGAATCAGATAACCCTGAATTAAGAGAAGCAGCAATTACCACACTGCGATATATAAATCAACTAGAAAAATGCCCACAAGCTTTGAATTTGATTTTTGATGAATCAGCACTTGTGCGCCGGTCTGCTGCTTTAACTTTAGGACATTTACAGGATTCAGAAGTGATTATAATACTTTCTCAAGCACTCACAAATGATAGTGACTGGCAAGTTCGTCGTAATGCATCTAAATCTTTAGCTATTCATGAAAATTATCAAGCCATTTCAGCATTAACAATCGCTTTAAATGATGAACATTGGCAAGTGCGGAAATCAGCAGCACAAGCTTTGCAAAAAATCCCAGATATTCAAGCTATGCCGAAACTAATTCAAGCATTAACAGATGAATATGCAGATGTCCGTAAAGAAGCAGTAATTGCACTTGGTAATTTAGCTAATCCTGCTGTTATTAACCCCTTGCAACAAGCATTAGACGACCCCGATCGAGAAGTTTCCATCCAAGCGCAACGCGCAATTCTAAAGAATCAAAAAGATAAAAGTTCTCTCCCTAACCTCTAATCCATTGAATTTGATAACCTTTGGCGAGGTGATTAGTCAGTTTGCAGTAGTAGCGAAGCGATCGCCATAAATATAAATAAGCTAGGGATCGCTCCCTAGCTGAGATATCCATTCACTTAGCTAAACACCAGGAATTATTGATACTGATACTGATTTGTAAATCCTAGAGGTACGATCGCATCTTCCAAATCAGCTCCTAGCAAGTTTGCACCTTGGATATTGGCATTTGTGAGATTTGTTTTTTGTAAATCTGCCTTTTGTAAGTTCGCGCCTTGTAAATCAGCTCCTAGCAGGTTTGCTCCCTCTAAATCTGCATCAAATAAGTTTGCCCCTTGCAGATTTGCTCCAGCTATGTTTGCTTTGCTTAAATCTACTCCTTGTAAATTAGCTGTTGCGAGGTTTATTCCTTGTAGATTTGCTTTTTCTAATTCTGCTTCTTGTAGATTTGCACCTGCTAAGTTAGCTGCTTGCAGATTGGCATTGTCTAATTGCGCTCCAACTAGATTGCATCCAGCACATTCATTAGTTGTCAAGAGACGCTGAACATTTGCAGCTACAGTATCTACTGGCAATACTGTTGGAGGTATGATAGGCGGAGCTACTATTGGAGTTGATGTAGATTCTATAGGTACTGGTGATATCTCTGATTGAGCTAAAGCATAGGGCTGATCAAAAAGAGAAAATATCGCCAGAAGTAGCATAAATGCAGAAGTCAAAAGCCAAGAAGTTATTTTTTTTGAGTTTGGATTATTCATTAAATTCATTCCTATTGAGTATGGTTTTTTTGTTTTGTTTAACCTTGTTTTTACTTTAATACTAATCAATTAATAAAATCAAACACTATTGTTTTCCATAACCATAAATAAAAATGATGATAAATTTTAACTAGATATTTAAAGTGTCAGATTGCATTTTATATGAATTTTATTTATTAAATTGTATTTATATTATTTTAAATAATTGCCACTTTTGTTAACTTCCAATCTGTCTCGATTTACCCAACGATTAACGAACTCATTTTTATTTTTATGCACTTTGACTTGCACTTTCTTAGAGCCTAATTTGATGACTTCGGCAGGAATTCTTTGGGTGTTTTCTGAGTCAGCACGAGCTTTATAAAGCCAGATAACTTTTTGCCCGATGAAATAGTCATTATTGACGCTTAAATGTGATGTTTCATCTGCCCAAGAGGGGGCAGCAATTACTAAATTGATTAAAAGGATTAAAATCATTAAAGTGATTTTGATAATTTTCATGTCTACAATTTATTTGAAAAGCATTGCTAGATTGGGTACAAGCTGATAAGTTCCACTTTTAACAATGATGGATAACCCTAAGTATATTAAGACAAACGGAAAGACCTTCCGACCATATCGAGTAAATACAGAAGCCATTACAGGATTCCGAGTCAGATTGTAAGAGAGAAAGCACCAGAATCCAACTGATACATAGAACACACACAAAATTACTGCCAAGCTAGGAACATTACTACTAGCGAATAATGGAACGTAAATACCAATATTATTTCCACCATTGGCAATAGTAACAGCAGAAACACGATAGGTTTGAGGATCTTTTAGAGTTGCTAACAAACCTTTTTTATGGCGTTTATATTTGATTGAATGATCAAAATTTACTGATACATCTTGTACAATATCTTCTTGCTGTTCTCGGCTCATAAGATGGCTGATACCAATTATAATTGGGAGAAGCCCTAGCAACCCAATCCATGATTCCGGAAGAACTAACCCACCGAAAAAACCAGGTAGGCTAGCCATTACTAATGTAGTGAATCCCACAAATTCGCCAATAATAACGTGTTTTGGCCGAAATATATGATTTACTTTTCCAAAAAAGGCAGTCAAATATAAATTGTCATCAAATGTGGTTGCAAAAGCCGCAGACATACCAATAAATAATGTACCAATTAGCCAAGTCATATTTTTCTCTACAACTATTTAACAAAAATTTTTCAGACAATAATTGAAGCTAGCCATGAATTACAGATGTAATTTTGTTCTTCAACAGGTAAGTTGAGTGGCTTATGAATCTAATATTATGGTCTAGCTCAGATAAGAGCAAATACTCTTTCTTTTTAAAACGATAAAATAAATTTATTGAATAAAAAATCAAAAGCACCAAGCAATGGGAATTACCTGGTGCTGGTGCAAGTAAGATATTAATATTTGGAGTACTCAAGCATCCAACTTATTGAAAAAGTCGGATATCATGTTATTCATGAAAAATTTAAGACGACTATTTAAACACCCGGAGTATTTCCACCATCAACCAGAATTTCTGCCCCAGTAATTGAAGAGGCCAAATCGGAGGCTAAAAATAAAGCTAAGGCAGCAATCTCTTCTGGCTTAACAATTTTGCCCAAAGGTATGGACTTCAATGATTCCGCCTTGATTTCTTCTACACTCACACCGCGAATTTGGGCATTTTGCTCTGCCAAACGTTCAGCGCGTTCAGTGCCAGTCAAACCAGGAGAGATGGCGTTAATGCGAATATTATACTGGGCTAACTCTTTAGAGATTCCTCGTGTGAAGTTTAATAAAGCAGCATTGGTTGTACCGCCTGGAAGGAAGGATGGACGGGGTGTGCGTCCTGCACCACCAATAATATTGACAATTCGCCCATCGTGCCGATTTTTTTGATGTGGTACAACAGCTCTAACTAATCGGATGTAGCCCAATAGTTTCAGATTCCAAGCATCCAAAAAAGCATCATCACCCAATTCTAAAAAAGACCCTGCACGCGCTGAACCAGCATTGTTAATTAAAATATCAATCTGACCAAATTGTGCCAAAGTTGTGGAAACTATCTGATCAATACTTTCTGCTTGAGTCAGGTCGGCACTAATGGAGATAATCTTAGCCCCTGAGGTGGGTAAGGATTGGATATCAGCTACAGCTTTCTCTAATCTTTCTGGATTGCGAGCAGCAATTACTACATTCACACCTTCACTATACAAAGCTCTGGCGATCGCTAATCCAATACCTGCACTACCACCTGTAACAATTGCTGTTTTACCTGATAGTTGTAGTTCTAAGCTCATAACAATTTACTTAATTTAATTTTGTTCATGAATTTGTAAAAAACTCGATGATTCACAGATTGGAAACGTGCAATACAGCTTTGCCAAGGTAGCTTCTATTTAACAATTTCTGTGCTATGTCAGCTATTTCTGTCCAATCAGCTTGAATATCAATCACAGGACGCAATTGGCCTACTTCTACTAAACGCAAAAGCCTTTGCAATCCTACTGCTGCTGATTCTCGTCTCAATTCATGGAACAAAATAAGACCATACAAACTTGCACCACCAGTGCCATAGAAGCGCTGTGCATTGAATGTTACTTCATTTCCTCCGGAAGTACCAAACAGAACTATAGTCCCATCTTCTGCCAACAAACCGAGGGCTGTTCCGAGGGTGTTTCCACCCACTGATTCGATAATCAAATGATAGGGACCATATTTGCTAGCTGGTGATAGGTCTTCACCAATGACTACAGAATCAGCACCAGCATCTTTAACGAAGGTTTCGTATTCTGCACGGCGAATGTGTGCTATTACTTGTGCGCCGCTGAGACGTGCTAATTGAATGGCGAAGTGACCCACACCACCAGATGCACCTGTAATCAAAACTGGACGACCTAAAAGTGAGCCACCTTTGAGTAGGGTATGATATGCAGTCAAACCAGCTACGGGTAGTGTAGCAGCTTGAGCAAAAGAAACTGACGAGGGCAATTCTGCTAGTGAGTGGGTTGGTACTGATACTAATTCCGCCCATGCACCAGAACGGAGTAAGCCGACAACTCGCGTCCCGATAGCAGGCCCAGAACCATCAGCAGCAGGAGTTTCGATAATACCAGCCAAGTCCCAACCTGGTCGCCAACCTGCTTCGGCGGTGGTAGAACGTCTGACTTCTCCCCGGTTAAGGGAAATTTCTGCTACTCTAATAACCGCTTCATTCGCAGCAGGGGTGGGTGCATCTACATCACGTAGTGCTAAACGCCCTGATATATCAGGATCAACAACAACAGCACGGATTTTACTCATTTTGTCAAACCTAAATTGAGTTACAAGTTTTAGTTTGATGCAGTTTCGTTGGAAAGAGCATTAATAATTTCTCTTAAGGAGCGATCGCATTGCAATCAACATAAATAACCTCTCTAACCACATTGCTTATTACCTCAGTTACTTGCTTTGCTGGGACTAGAACTGATAACACCACATCAGATTCAATTACTAGTTGTGTGAGAGAACCCACATCTTGAATATTTGCGGCGGTTGCTAATTACTGAGTTCTGGGACTGCGATCATCAAGGGCGGCAATAGTTTTTAATCCATTTTGATTGAGAACGGCTGCTATAGCCTGCCCCATATTACCCAGACTTAAAATACCAACAGTTTTGATTTGCATGGAAAGCTTGATAATTACCTGTATTCAGCTTTTGACTAATACGCTGATTTTGGTGATTGAGTTATCAGATAAACCACTATAAATTGATAAAATTACCGCAGTTAACTTAAATAAGAAGTTATCATAAATCATTCTAAGGAAGCAAGCTACCTGATGACTCAAAAAGCAGAATTCTCTCGATTTGTTCTAGCTTTCGTTGCTGGATTTATTGCTGTGCTGGTATTTCACCAAGGCTTGCTCGTGCTGCTTCATGCAATTAACTTTGCGCCCCGTCCACCTTTTCAAACCACACCTACACAGCCTTTTGGTATACCCCAATTTCTATCAGCTGCTTTCTGGGGAGGAGTTTGGGGTTTAGTGTGGGCGACTATTACAATGGGTTGGCAAGTAAATAGAAAATATTGGATAGCATCACTAATTTTTGGTGCTGTTGCTCCGACATTAGTGGCTTGGTTTGTAGTTGCACCATCGAAAGGTCTACCCATTGGCGGAGGTTGGCAACCAGCTGGAATCATTACTGCCTTATTAGTCAATAGTGCTTGGGGAGTGGGAACAGCTTTATTATTCAGTTGGTTTATGAGCAGGCAAGTATTAAATCGCTAAATATCAAACAGAATAGCGGAGGTAGACATAATTCGTAATTTAGAAGATTTCTATGAAAGGCTACGTCTACGGATAAAGCCTTCTCCACTTAACAGTGCAATTCCTAATGTGACAATCCCAATCCCCAAGCTTTGAACCAAATTTAAAGTTTCACTAATTGCGATCCATGCGACTAATACTGTTAATGCTGGACTGCTTGCACCCATAATAGAAGCCTTCGTTGCACCAATCATGCGAATTCCTATATTATTGAATGTGTGTCCTATAAAACTCACTACACCCGAAAAAATACTACCAATCCACAGGGGTGTCCAATCTAATTGAGTGCTGGGAAGTGGCCAAAATAGTAAGCTGATACCAGAAAACAGTAGGGTGCAGGTAAAGCTAATCCAGGTGAAAGGAACTGGATGAAATTTTTCCAAACATTTTTGGGCCATGACTTTATAAAAGGCGTAAACAACCCCAGAGCCAACACTGGCGAAAATGCCAGTAGTAATGGTGTCACTACTGTAAGCAGCAGAAGATTGAGGAATTGTAAGTACGCTACCCCCCAAAATAATCACCATCACTAGCCAACGGAAGAGTGTAGGACGTTCGCCAAAAAACCTCCAAGCAAGCAACGCTGTAAACACAGGATAGGTAAAGAAGAGGGTCATGGCAATGCCAGTGGGAATTAAGCCAATACCAATGTAGAGTAAGGCAATATACACAAACATTAATACTCCACAGCCCAATGCTTGGAGCAAAACATCAGTGCGTTCGGGCCTGAATAACTCTCGAAATTCTTTACCACCAGATGGATATAACTTGAATGCTAGAGATGCCATAAGTGGAACCACTAATAGCATTCGCATGAACATGAGCAATAATGAGTTCTGCAAATCCGGTTTAACGTATCCACCGAGTAAAAATAAACCCAGTACGAGATGTTCTGAAAACAAAACTCGCACAGCAACGTTGTGAAACGATAAGACGAAAGCGGATATAAGAACCGTCAGAATGCCCAACTTGCTAAAAAGGTTTCTAAAGGACAACCCGATTGTATTGCTAAAACCACTGTTTTTTCTGGTACTGATTTCTCTGTTGTCTAGTAAATGCTTAGTGTCTTTGTGGTTCAAGATTTTTGACCACAAAAACGAGGGCAGCCGTGTAAGTGGGTTTCCCAGCTTGTAGACCCGTAGCGGCTACTCTACGGGTTCGGACTGCCCGTACAACGGTAAAAACCTTTTTTATCTTTATCTAAACTAAAGCAGGTTCACGTCGGTTATAGGCAGAAGAGTCTCCTTTGATGGCTTCACTTTGTTTACCATCGATACCAACTGGAATATCGCCAACGATTGTTACACGCTGAACATGACGAGGTTGATTGCCGTAGTCTGCGATCGCATAATGTTGAGTAGCACGATTATCCCAGAAAGCTACATCTCCTACTTGCCAACGCCACCGCACTGTATTTTCGGGACGAGTAATGTAAGCCTGCAACAATTTCACAATTTCATCTGATTCATTCTGTGATAAACCACGCAGGCGGCGCACGAAACCACCAATAAATAATCCCCGTTCACCCGATTCAGGATGAACACGCACTACTGGATGTAGTGTTTCGTATACGGTAGAGGTGAAGACTTCTCGATAAGCACGGACTTCTTCGGGAACATCTATGACAGCTGCTGCATAGTCGTAAGCGTTGCTGTGTATTGCCCAAAGTTGGTCAGCGAGGTTACGCAGATGGTTTGGTAAATCTTCGTAGGCAGTCACGGAGTTTGCCCAAATGGTATCACCTCCAGATGGGGGAATCACCAATGCTCGTAAAATAGAACCTAGAGGGGGACGGTCTACAAATGTGACATCGGTGTGCCAAGTATTAGCACGGCTTACAGTTCGTCCATAATTTAGGTCAAGAACTTCTGGGTTGTCTGGAAGTGATGGGACAGTCGGATGAGCTGTAGTGACTTCTCCAAAGCGACGGGCGAAGGCTACTTGTCCTTGAGCGTCAAGGTTCTGCTCTCGGAAGAAGATGACTTTGTGTTTGACTAAAGCTTTACGGATATCGCTGATGATTTCATCGCTAAGGTTGCTGCTCAAGTCAACACCAATGATTTTTGCACCGATACGTCCGGCGATTGGTTTGATGTCAAAGTGTTGGGAAGTCATAATATTTGTGTCTCCAAGGGTTAATTTGTTTCACGCAGAGAGTAGGCGTATGAGAGAAATTTTTGCGATCTATGCGGGATAAAAGGCGAATGTTCGTAGTTCGATGCTTTCTCGTGGGCGAGCGTTGGCTGGGCTGGTGGGGTCTTCAAAGGCTGTATGGCCGGCAAAACGGGCGCGTCTGTCTTCTGCGGAGTCGAAGCATTTAATAAATAGTGCTTCGTCTCTGTGCATTTGCGGGAAATAGAACCATTTATGTTTGGAGTTATAGGTGATTCCATATGTTTCACCGACGCGATCGCGGTACACAAGATCGCCAGCCACAATGTCTGTGGGTGCGATACTTTGCGCGTCACACACTGCTAATGGTGACTCTTGGATTGGTTGTGCGATCGCTCGCCAAATATTGATGATGGCAAATCGTTGTTTTAGTAGCGCATCAATGTCATCTATGCCTCGCGCTGCGAGTTCCAAATGGGCACGAGTATAGCCGGATTTGGCGGTGAAGTCGTTGTGTACGCGCAAAGCAGGTTCTTTAATATTATTCTCACCTGGCTTTGACTGGCTGGCATTACGCAAGGTGTGATCGAATATTATTACCTTCGTCGCACCTGTTACTTTTTTTAACAATTGCTCGGCTTCTGGGTAGTAGACGCGGCGTACTTCGTCTTCATCGTAAAAGTTGCGGACATTAGTATTATGTCCAGTAAATGCAAAACCTTCTCGATCTAACGAGATGTTCTCTGAGATAGAACGAGCATTGTAAATTGGCAGTTTGTGCGTCTGATAAGTTGCATTCGTGCGGGGAATCCCTGGTGGTGGTTCGTAAGTATAGTTAACAGGTTTTTCTGCCATTGGAACCAGGTAACTGAGGTTAGCCTCTACGTATGGCAGTTCTGCGGAAATTGGTTTGTCTAGAACTTGATTATTTAAGCTCATAGGTTATCCCATTTTGGATTTTGGTTAATTTCTGTCAATCCCTACGTCCTATTTTTGAACTGCACCAACGGGAACAGGTTGACCGAGAACTTTGGCAAATCTCTGCACGTAGTAATCCACAGGATTTGCTACTGCTTGAATTGAATCGCG
Organism: Nostoc desertorum CM1-VF14; assembly: GCA_019359245.1. GTDB lineage: Bacteria > Cyanobacteriota > Cyanobacteriia > Cyanobacteriales > Nostocaceae > Nostoc > Nostoc desertorum. Next base: position 46,630 of record JAHHHR010000024.1, read on the forward strand.
ATCGCGCACAGCATTCCACCATGTTTGCAAACGGGGTGTTTCTGTTGGTAAGGCAAAACTGCGGAAGTGATCCAAAACGGGTAAGCGTTCAAACCAAGGATAGAAGCTGATATCTACTAAACTAAACTGATCCCCTAACCAGTAAGGCCCATTCTCGGATAACTTGGCTAATCCTTCTTGCTCAATATACAACAGCGCTTCTGTAAACTCTCTTCGTCCCTGTTCTTGTTCTTGGGCATCTTTACCACGTAAGAACTTGCTAAATGCAGGTACAAAGCGAGTATTGGCGTAGTCGATCCAGATGCGGGCGATCGCCTTCTGTGCGGGATCATGAGGTAATAACGATGGTTCTGGAAAAACCTCTTCTAAATATTCATTGATAATTGCAGACTCATAGAGTTCAACATCTCCATGCTTAATCGCTGGAACTTTGCCGTAGTGGGAAATCTGCGTGTAACCATCTGGTTTGTTTTGTAAATCAATTTCAATCTGGGTAAAGTCAATACCTTTTTCTAGCAACACGACACGCGTGCGTTGAGAGAAAGTAGAGGCTTTAGCAAAATAAAGTTGTAAGTTGCTCATGGAATGCTTTCCTTTGTAAATATTGCGTTGCCAACTGTTTGGAGCTGCAAAGAAGCGATTAATTTTTGGATGTCCCTAATTTGACTAGCAGGTATTTATGTATGCTAAAAAGCATATTACGGTTTGTCAGTTGCCTTACCGTAGTTTCAACCCATCATACAATCTTTCCGAAAGGAAAAGTCCTTCTGAAAATAAATTTATGTATACCTAATTTTTAGGTTATCTAAATAAATATGACTTTGATATCGTATTCATCACTAGTCCCGGTGGTAGTGATATAGAAAGCGTACTGTAAATTTATAATACTGTAAATCCATCAAGATAAAGTAGAATAGCTCAAGCGCTTCTTTTGGAAGGAACAGAAAATGCCCCAAATAAAGATATATAGTGCAGTCGTTTGTCCTTATGCTCACCGTTCGCGCCTAGTACTCCAAGAAAAAGGCGTTGACTTTGAATTGATTGAGATTAATTTGCAGAACAAGCCTGAGGGATTTACTGATATTTCGCCTTATGGCAAAGTACCTGCGATTGCACATGGTGATCAACGAGTGTGGGAATCAGCAGTAATTAATGAATATCTCGATGAGGTTTTTCCCAATCCACCACTGCTACCCAGCAGTCCCATTGCTAAAGCACAAGCGCGGATTTGGATCGATTTCGCCAATACCAGATTAGTTCCAGCTTTTTCTACTCTCTTGCGTAGTCCAGATGTCTCACAGCAAGAAGCAGCTAAACAGGAACTAAGTAGGTAGGCACAATTAAACCGAACTGTGTAAACTTATGTAAAGCGCCAGAAACGCTTTCAATATAAGCTTTTAAGCAATTTACATTTCTTAATCTAGTTGTATCTTTTAGCGCCCACCTACTTATACAAACATTTGGAATTTATTGAAAAAGAAGGTTTGGGAAAACTATCGTCAGAAGGCCCTTACTGGTTTGGTGAATCGATTAGTCTAGTCGATTTCACCTTTTATCCTTGGTTTGAGCGCTGGCCAGCACTTAAGCATTATCGCGGCTTTGCCATACCTACTGAATTTACCCGTCTACATCAGTGGAAAAAGGCTTTAAAGCAGCGTGATTCTGTACAGGCGATCGCGAATAGTAAGGAGTTCTACGTAGAGCGATATGCTAGATTTGCTACTCCTGTAGCTGCTTAATGCTATAACTGCCCTAGAAAAAGTTGGCTGTCGAAACTTAAACCTCAACAGTCAACTCTTGATTATCTGAGTATCATTCCACTAAAGCACTCAGCAAAATAGGCTTTTAATTAAAATTATCAAAGTTTCTCGACTTTATTTCTCGTCAGTAAATATGACTAGATGTGAAATCAACCTTCATTTTGCAAAAAAATGCAAAATTACTTGTCTTTTATAGCTAACTATGCGAAGCTACTAAGATAGAAAAACTACTAAAACCCTACCGCCTTACCGTACTTTACGATAACTGAAATCAATCTTGTTAAAGCTAGTCCGGTTATAGCAGGAATATGCTTGGTAGTTCAGTCCTGAAGCTTTCATAACAATATATATGGTTAATTCAGTGTTATCTCAAAAGTGTTGTTTATTCGCCAGTTGATTGTATTTTCTAAATTTACAACTTATTTAGCAAAGACCGAAATTTTCAAACTTGATAGAAATCAAAATATTGACTGCTGGTTTTAAAAAAAGCCGTGTTCCATCCAGTCAATAGAGAATAAACAGCCGGCACAGCATAAAAATAGGAGATTTTGAGATGGTATCTGCAACGCGTGGAATGTATTTGCAACTAGAAGGGTTAACAAAGTCTTTTGGGAAGAAGACTGTCTTACAAGAAATTAATTTAGACATTAAACCAGGAGAATTTGTGGCTATTGTTGGCCGCAGTGGATGTGGTAAAAGTACACTGCTGCGTTTAATTGCTGGGTTAGATGAACCAAGTGCAGGGGGTGTGTTGCTGAATAATCAAATTTCCCTTCAGCGTACAAATCCCACCGTGCGGATGATGTTTCAAGATGCGCGACTTCTGCCTTGGCAGCGCGTGTTATCAAATGTAGAGTTAGGGTTATTTGGTTCTAAGTCGAAAGTTTATGCCAAACAAACAGCTTTGCAGGTCTTGCGTGCAGTGGGTTTAGAAGACCGTGCTAACGAATGGCCAGCTGTTCTCTCTGGTGGACAACGGCAACGGGTAGCGTTAGCCAGAGCCTTAGCAAGTAAGCCTTCTTTGATGCTTCTAGATGAACCTTTGGGTGCTTTGGATGCTCTAACCCGGATTGAAATGCAGCAATTATTAGAAAAGTTGTGGCAAGAGCAAGGATTTACGGCATTGTTAATCACCCATGATGTAGAAGAAGCCGTGGTGTTAGCAGACCGAGTAATATTGATTGAAAACGGTCAAATTGGTATGGATGTAAGAATCAATCTGCCACGTCCAAGAGCCAGAGGCAATGCAGAGTTTGCCCAGCTGGTTGAGAAGATTTTACAACGAGTAATGGGTGAACGCGATCGCCTGCCTGAATATGCCCTAAATTCTCAACTTAGATATTCTAACTAGAATTAAATACTGGGAATTGGGGATAGAACTATACCTCTTTGTGTTGAGATAATTCCTAACCTTCACCACATCTACCCCATCTCTATTTCCCATTTCCTTATTCCGTCACAAGCATAAAAACTAGGTTATGGCGCAACTAGTTGAAGTGTTGGTTTAGATATGACTACAAGTACGTTTGAAATTATGGGAACCCGTTTTAAGTCGAACAAATACGGGTTTGATAGATATACATACTTTCACGCTTCACGACCCTGTAGATTATAAATTGCGTGATATTGGCAATTAGGTACTTAATCAAGAATTACCTGAACGCAATATTCCTAAAGTTTCCGCCACAACATACCTCAAATCGGTTGCTTAAGGTGGGTAAAACCACCTTACTTCCTTTCTTTGAAATTTCAGGCAAAGGCGCAAAGAAATAAAGTTATGAATCAGAGAAAATCTAAAGTTATTATTAGTCCGGTTAGTAGACGATCTTTTTTGTTACACACTAGTATATTTACTGCAAGTAGTGTTGTAGCAGGGGCAGTGGGTTTAAAGCTTTCTGCTGAAAAAGGTCAAGCACAGGAGAAAGTTTCTTCAGTTAACAACAAGTTCACTGAAAAGGCTTATCGCATACGTGTTGCCGCAGCAGAGGCCAATCGTCAAGTTCCAATTGCGCCTAATCCTACTAATGGCGATGAACAACGGTATCCTAACAAAATCGGCTCTGACACTAAGGGATTACCACACAACAAGTTGGGTGAAGTTGATCTTAAAGCCTATGACTCTTTGACAAAAGCAGTGACGACCCAAGATCATGATGACTTTGAAAAGGTCATTTTGGGTGGTACAAGAAAACTAGTTAATGCTCAGGGACCTCTCGCGGCCAGTTTAGAAGGATGTCATGGGGTGCAGGTAGCAGTACCGCCACCACCAACTCTAGCTAGTTCAGAACGCGCTGCTGAAGCTGTAGAAATTTATTGGCAAGCGTTATTGCGGGACGTACCTTTTCATAAACTACAAAATAACACCGACGATCCTCTAGTATTGGCCGCTGTTGAAGAACTAAACAAGCTGGCGACATTCAAAGGGCCAAAACAAAATGGACGTGTGACTCCCCAAAGTCTGTTTCGCGGTACTGTCACTTACGTTGATCAAAATGACAAATCTGGTAGGGCGGCAAAACACGTTACTCCATCAGGGGTATTAGTAGGGCCTCACATTTCCCAGTTTGCTTTACTGAATATTCCTTGGGGAGTTCAGTTTATTCCGCCTGTGATTCGGACGGCTCTCCCTGGTAATGACTTTTTGACTGATTATGAAGAATGGTTGAATGTGCAGAATGGCGGTACTCCTAAAGCTATTCAATATGACCCAGTGCGCCGTTATGTATTCACAACTCGTGACCTATCGGAATTTTCCCATGCGCCAGGAGCGGCATTCTCCGGTGCTGCTCTAATTTTGAATACAGCTCGCAACGCCAACGATCCTTTGAGTAGTGGTATTGGCGCACCCTTTGATTCAGGCAATCCCTTTGTTAAATCAAAGACTCAACAGGGGGGTAATGGGTCATTTGCACTTGGACATTTACAAGCCTTACTGTATCTGGGTATATCCCGCTCTATTAGGGCTGCGTACTGGCACAAGTTTTATGTACACCGCACGCTACGCCCAGAAGCCTATGGCGGACTCATCCACAACAACATTGTTAATAAAACTAAAAATCCGATTCATGGAGATATATTAAACTCTCAAGCTCTAGCGCAGAGTTTCAGCAGATTTGGCTCCTATCTTTTGCCGCATGGATACCCGGAAGGTTCGCCCATTCATTCATCTTATGTTGGTGGTGCAGCTGCGATCGCTGGTGTCAGTGCGACATTATTAAAAGCCTACTTTGACGAAGATTTTGTCATCCCTAATCCTGTAGTTCCTGATCCTAATGACCCCACGAAGGTAATTCCCTACACAGAGGAGTCTTTAACAGTGGGTGGCGAGTTGAACAAATTAGCAGCTAATTACGCCCTTGGTCGTGGTCATGGTGGGATTCACTGGCGTACAGATGGTTCTGCCGGCTTGGCTTTGGGTGAAGAAATTGCCATCAGCCTTCTTAAAGATGAAAGATTAGGTTACAACGAAAAATTTAATGGCTTCACATTGACAAAGTTTGATGGAACAAAAGTTACAGTTTAAATTTTGAATTTAACAACTTGCTTAATAATTAGAGGTTAGTTAATTAATGGAATATTTCAAATATAAATTTGCATCCTCAATACGCCGACGCATGACTCGTCGTCACGCCTTGTTGGCATTTGGCTACAGTTTAGTATTGTCTACTACGCTATTTAGTTGTAGTAATTCACCAGATAATTCTCAACAACAAGCAACTTCATCTGCATCTAATGCTACTACTACTAGTAATGCTGCGGATAAAGTAATTAGAATTGTTCGTTCTAAGCAACTTACTGCTCTAGCTGTTTTAGAACAAAAAGGTATTCTAAAAGAACGATTAAAACCTTTAGGTTATAGGGTAGAATGGCCTGAATTTGCTGCTGGTCCACAACAACTTGAAGCTTTAAATGCAGGTGCGCTTGATATTGCTTCGACAGCTGAATCCCCCCCTATTTTTTCCCAAGCAGCTGGCGCACCTCTTGTATATTTAGCTGCTAATTCTAGCGATGGGAGAGCAGTTTCACTATTGGTTCCTAAGAACTCTCCCATTCAAAGCCTAAAAGATTTGAAAGGGAAAAAAGTAGCTTTTCAAAAAGCGTCAATTGGTCATTATCTCATAGTCAGGGCTTTAGAAAAAGCAGGACTAAAGCTCAGTGATATAGAGTCAGTTGGTTTAGCGCCTCCAGATGCTAACGTCGCATTTAGTCAAGGTAAAATAGATGCTTGGTTCATCTGGGAGCCATTTGTTACCAGAAATGTCCAAAATAATTCTGGACGAGTTTTAGTTGATGGTGGTAACGGTTTGCGAGATACTAATAACTTTATATCTACAAACCGTAAATTCTATGAAGAAAATCGGGAAGTAATCAAGGTCTTTTTAGACGAAGTACAAAAAGCCCAAAAATGGGCTAAAAATAATCCTAAAGAACTTGCCCAATTACTAGCAGGGACAACTCAGCTCGATCCACCAATATTAGAGGTGATGCACGATAAATATGATTTCACGCTCGTACCAATTACTGAAGTAACTATTAATAAACAACAAGAAGTTGCGGAAAAATGGTACAACTTAGGACTCATACCTAAGAAGGTAAATGTAAGAGATGGCTTTTTAACACCTGAACAATATGCCGAAATTACTCCCAAAGAATTGCTGGCGAAAAACTAGCATTTAGGGTGGTAAGGAAATATTTTTATTACCAAAGCTACTTTTCTAAATGAGACACTCTAGAAAAATCTCTTTTTTACTTTTCACTCTGTGAACTCTACGTTTCTACTTCTACAGCTTGTTATTTGTAGGAATTTTTAATAATTCATAGCAATGCCAAGGAATGAAGCGGGTAAGCTTGGCGAGTAGCCGTCCATTTAGTTAGTCCACTCAATTACATAGCCCTATGAAATCCATTTCTTCTACTTCTACAGATTTTTCTGCAAGACATACAAAAAATAAAAATAAACTTCAGGTATTTTTGTTAAAAAGTCGCTATATTCAGATATTAATCCCTTGGGTTGTACCCATAACAATTATTATTGTTTGGCAGATCCTTTCTGCTATTGGCTTTATCCCTACAAGAATCTTACCTGCTCCATTAAGCGTAGTCGTTGCTGCAATTAACTTAACTAAAAGTGGTGAACTATTTAGACATATTAGCATTAGTGCCACACGCGCAATTACAGGTTTTTTAGTTGGAGGAGGTATTGGTTTTTCTTTAGGCTTGCTAAATGGCATTTCTACTCTTGCCGAAAAGCTTTTAGATACATCTATCCAAATGTTGCGTAATATACCTAATTTGGCTTTAATTCCCCTCGTGATTTTGTGGTTTGGTATTGGGGATGAAGCTAGATTATTTCTTGTTTCATTAGGTGTTATGTTCCCTATCTATTTAAATACTTTTCATGGGATTCGCAGTGTTGATCCTGGATTAATTGAGATGGGGAAAGTTTACGGTTTAAATTATTGGGGTTTATTCTGGCGAATTATTTTACCAGGATCAATTTCTTCTATTTTGGTTGGTGTACGCTTTTCTTTGGGGATTATGTGGTTGACACTTATTGTAGCCGAAACTATTGCGGCTGATTCTGGTATTGGTTATATGGCTATGAATGCTAGAGAATTTATGCAAACCGATGTTGTGGTTTTGAGTATTTTTCTATATGCATTGTTTGGCAAACTGGCAGATGTCATCGCTAGACAGTTAGAAAAATCTTGGTTGCAGTGGAATCCCAGTTATATAAAAGGTTAATTATCAAGTTTTATTGATAACAAACTAGAACAACCCCTATTTCTTGAAGAAGTTGGGGTTTTGTTTTTGCGATGATCTCAACTCCAGATGAAAAAGAGATAGAAATGTAATGAATTGTCGCAATAATCAAATTATGGGTCTTATATTTTGACGAAATTAGATAATATATAATATAATCTACATTAAGTCTATCGAATTAGTGGCTTTTAGGTTGGTCAGTTAAAAGGAGAAATTACAATGACATTAGCCCAAAATATTAGTATCCAAAACAATAAGAGCGTAAAACCTGATTCTTTGTGGAAGGTATCACAACTAAGAACATCTTTGTTAAATCGGCTGTGGTGGCATATTAATGCTTATACGACTGTTTTAGGAATTATGCTACTGAGTGTTGCTAGCCTAGGATTTTTATATATGCATTACTCTGGGCAAAAATTGGCTCAAGTTTTCCAGAAAAATACTGTTTTAAAACAAGAATGACTATATTAACAAGCTTACGGGCTATATCTTACTTAGCTCCTAATTCGTTTGGATTATATCAGGCGATCGCAGCTTATTTAAGCCGTGTTTTACAAGTAGAAATCCAACTACACCAAGGTGAATGCGATCCCCTCCAAGATCCTCTATTATTTCAAGACAAAATAGACCTAACTTTTATTTGTGGATTACCACTAATTCGCTACAATCAAGTGGTTTTAGACCAATTACAGACATTGGTTGCACCTGTGATGCAAGCACCCCGGTATGATAACTGTCCTGTTTACTATGCAGATATAATTGTCAAGGCTAATAGTAATATCAAAAAGTTTGCCGATTTGTCAGGGAAAACATTTTGCTATAACGACTCTGGTTCTAACAGTGGCTATAATTTACCTCATCACTGGTTAAGTCAAGAAAAATATCCACAAAATTTCTTTGGAAAAACTATAGAATCAGGTTCTCATCAGCGTTCAATTCGCTGGGTAGTTGAGGGACTGGCAGATTGTGCAGCCATTGACAGTGTAGTGTTAGAACAAGAATTAAGCGATGTTCCTGAATTATCACAGCATTTGCGTGTGGTGCAAGTGATAGGGCCTTCTCCGATGCCACCATTAGTAGTAGCACAGCGTCTAGGTATCCCCTTAATTCAGCAAATGCAATTGGCGCTACTCCAACCAGATGCAGAGTTGCAAGGAGTTATGAAAAAGTTTGGTGTTAAGCGTTTTGCCGCAGTGAAATTAGAACATTATCAGGTACTCAAACAGATTTATAAAAAGGCATCGGGAAAACCTGTTCTTTTTAAAGATGGAATGAAAGATGCCCCAACTTGACGGTTTACATCACCTAAAAGGTGATGGGATGAGCTTAATCAGGCGGTAATGCCATAAATCCTACTCTGCTTTTGTGTCCATAACACAGCATCATGATAAATTTCCTCAAATAAAACTCGTTGTGCATGACTCCCTCCAATCTCATACAAGCGTGGTAAAACCAATTTGAGTTCGGTAACAGCTGTGTTAAAGTCACCTTTGGCATGAGCTACCATACCTCTAGCTGCGGGAATCGCTACCTCTAACCAACTCTTTTGCAAAAAGGGATTGATACTCAAGGCATGATCATGCATACTCTGAAGCATCTCATTTACCCAACCAGTATGTCCGGCTTTGGCAAGGGCATAGACATAATGCAAGTCCTGGAATGGTAATGCGTGTTCATCAATACGGCTGTAAAGATAAGGAATGATACTTTGCCAACGTTTTCCTACATTTACCCCACGTAATTCTAGACGTAATAATAATGAAATTGCACCTACTTGGTCTTTAGGAGATTGTTTATTTGCACGTTCCCAAATGTGGTTATCATATAATGAAGCAACTTTCTGGTAGTTTTTTTGCTCCAAATAATACAGTGCAATGTGCCACCAGTTATGGGTATAAAGCATAGAATTGCAGTTCTTCCAAGTATCTGCGAAACTCTCCATCCAAGCTATACCTTCATTGACTCTTCCTTGAGTTTCCATCACATGAGCTAAAGCATGGTGCGCCCAAGGATCATATCTATTTAAAGCGATCGCCTCACGTGCCATTTTTTCTGCTGCTTCTAATTGGTGACATTGTTCTAAGCCGAAAGCCACCATGCCATATAAATAATGTTGTTGGGGATTGCTAGGTAAAACTTTCTGGGCAATTTTCAGTAATTTTTCTTTTTTACCTGTATAAAAATAGTGATACTGCCCCTGCTGGACCGATATTAAATCACGAGGAAATTTGTTGGTAATCTGTTCATGAAAGGCGATCGCTCGATCAATTTCTTGATTCGCCCAAGCTAAAATTGCCTGCACATATAATTTTTCTCTGTAAGTAACCTTGGCTAAATTCCGTTGGATTACTTGCAAATATGGTTGTACTTGCTGCCAAGCTTTGCTGTTTTCTTGCGTAAGATAATAAGCGGCTGCATAAGCATGAGCTAAAACACAAGTTGGATCAGCCTCAATTGCTTGTAAAATCGCTGTTTCTGCATTTTGACCATAACACAGTGCTTGATCAATGAAACGGTTAATAGCTGCGATCGCTTGGGCTGAATCTGTCGTCACTACCAGTCCTTGTGCATCTTTAAGCATGATGAATTCCTTGCAGCAAGATTTATAATCCTAAGTACGGTAAGTTTATCGATTTTATGTACTTTTATAAATTAGAGTATGTCACAGCCCACACAAAACTGCAAGCATTTAACTACTGTAGCTTGATAAACTTGCCGTATTTAGTTTTGTAAAAGTATTGCGTTGCTTGATTATTTGTGCGATATTCTAAAAGTGACTAAATAATACGGTATTTATATCAATTTACTGTATTTAAATAGCCAAGAAATATTGCAGCTACTCTGACATAGATATCATGCAGCTACTTTGGTTTATTCCGACTCACGGTGAAGGGCGCTATCTTGGTACTGCCATAGGCGGGCGGGCAGTCAACTTTGATTACTGGCGGCAGATTGCCCAAGCAGTAGATCACTTAGGTTTCGCAGGGGCATTACTACCTACAGGCCGTTCATGTGAAGATGCGTGGATTTTGGCATCAACTTTGGTAACGCACACTAAACAGATGAAATTTCTGGTGGCAATACGTCCAGGTTTGATGTCACCAGGAGTAGCAGCAAGGATGGCGGCAACATTTGACCGCATTTCTGGCGGAAGATTGCTAATTAATGTGGTTACAGGTGGCGATCCCGTAGAGTTAGCAGGAGATGGGTTACATCTTTCCCATGACGATCGCTACAGATTAACAGATGAATTTTTAGCAGTGTGGCGGCAGATAGCAGCCGGAGAGACTGCCGACTTAGAGGGAGATTATCTGAATATTCAAGGTGGAAAACTGTTATTTCCCCCAGTCCAAAAACCGCATCCACCCCTGTGGTTTGGAGGTTCTTCCCCCGTTGCCCAAGAAGTTGCTGCCAAACACGTAGATGTATATTTAACTTGGGGCGAACCACCAGAACAAGTTGCCCAAAAGATTGCCTCTGTACGTAGACTAGCAGCAGCCCAAGGCAGAACATTACGTTTTGGGATTCGTCTACACGTCATTGTGCGGGAGACAGAAAGCCAAGCATGGGATGCAGCCAACAATTTAATTCGCTACGTAGACGAAGAAGCGATCGCTGAATCCCAACAAGCCTATGCACGCATGGACTCTGAAGGACAACGCCGGATGAAAGAATTACACAACGGCTCTCGTGAAGCATTAGAAATCAGCCCGAATTTATGGGCAGGAATTGGCTTAGTTCGTGGTGGTGCCGGCACAGCCTTAGTAGGCGATCCCGATACCGTAGCTCAAAGAATGCTGGAATATCAAGAATTAGGCATAGATACCTTCATCTTCTCTGGTTATCCGCATCTAGAAGAGGCATATCGAGTAGCAGAACTACTCTTTCCTCGTTTACCCCTAGAAAATCAGCCAATAGCAGAACCGCAACTAATCAGTCCCTTTGGCGAAATTGTAGCCAACCGAGAATTCCCCAAACAGCAAATAGCCACCGTAGATTAAAAACACTCTACGTACCTCTGTCTTGAAAAGTTTTCTACGCAGGGAAGCCCGGCTCTGATTTGCTTTGCATATCTCTGCGTTTGAAAACCCCCAAAGGTCTAACTTAACGTGACACCTTATTACTCCAGAATATAAGTATTCAAATAATCTAAGGGAACCGTGAATACATAGTATAGTACTCCCCCACCCAAGAAAAGCACAGCTAAACTAGCGAGAATTATCCAACGATCTGGTGGTTGATAAGTATCTTCGTCAATATCTCGGCGAACTGCGAAATAATGCTGAGTTGAAAGTAATACTGATAACACACCGACTAAAGCGAATGCTAAACCCAACTTCCAACCATTACCAGGAGGTTGTGGTGCTATGGGCGGTTGGATAATCCGCAATCGCACAATTAAAACACCAAAACCCATGAGTGCAACACCACTCCTCATCCATGCCAAATAAGTACGTTCATTAGCTAAATGATCCCGGACTCGATCTGACCTATACTTCTTTTTTTCTAACTTATTCACTTCTAATTTTTCTGTTTCCACTTTCATATAAATTAAACTGCGGCTAGCTCTTCAAATTATTCAATATTTTAACCATTTTATTGCAACTACTAATTTCATCTTGATAAATACTACGAGGCTATACACAGTATGATTACTAATCTGAAGTATTACTCAGCTTTAGTACTATCAAGCCTCAGAGGATGTCTGAGAAGTATCAAATATTTGTTGATTCCCCTAACCCCCCCTTAAAAAAGAGGGAACAAGAACCTGAAAGCCCTAAAATTTAACAGGGGATTTAGGGAGAGCTATCAGCGTTCTGTGTATACAAAAAACTTCTCAGACATTCTCTCAGCATATTTTCCAGAATTAGAACCAATACGTTTGGGTTAAGCATCTCTTTCTTCTCTCTGCATCCTCTACGCCTTCTCTACGAGACGCTACGCGAATGCGTCTACGTTAAAAATTGATTTTGGTAACACAGTTTTAGGCTTAACTGAAACGTATTGGAATTAGAACTGTGATGTCTCTTTAACCAAAGCGTCCACTAATATAATCTTCAGCTTCTTTAGTTTGAGGAGAACTGAACATTTGGGCTGTAGGATTAAACTCAACTAATTTTCCGCGACGTTTGCCATGCTCATCAATTTCTGTATTGAAGAAAGCAGTGAAATCTGCCACTCTCGAAGCTTGCTGCATATTGTGAGTTACCATGATGATGGTGTATTGCTGCTTGAGTTCTAAACAGAGTTCTTCTACTTGGCGGCTAGAAATTGGGTCAAGAGCAGAACATGGTTCATCCATTAATAATACGTCTGGCTTCATAGCGATCGCTCTTGCTATGCAAAGTCGTTGCTGTTGTCCACCAGATAATGCAGTACCCTTCTCTTTAAGTTTGTCTTTGACTTCATCCCAGATAGCAGCGCGTCTGAGTGAATTTTCTACCAATTCATCGATGTTACCTTTGTAACCGTTAGCCCGCGGCCCAAAGGAAATATTTTCGTATATTGACTTAGGGAACGGATTTGGTCTTTGAAAAACCATCCCGACTTGGCGGCGTAATTTTACAGAATTTATCTTAGGATCATAAATGTTGCGATCGCGGTAATTCAACTTACCCTCTACCTTCGCTCCAGGGATTAAATCATTCATCCGATTGAAGCAACGCAGTAAGGTACTTTTACCACATCCTGAAGGGCCAATAAAAGCAATGATTTGTTTTTCAGGAATTTTTAGGTAAACATCTACAAGTGCCAAAAATCCATTATAAAAAACCTTCACACCTTCAACATTGAACACACCATTATCTTGGTTAATTGTGGCGCTATCTGATTTACTTCTACTATTGCTATAAGTCATTTTGCGTATTTCCTAATATCTGTGAATGTAATCAATTAGATATTTCATTACCTAATGTATTGAGAAGCGCTGGCGGATATAAATTGCTACACCATTTAAAACTAAAATCAAGAGCAACAACGCAATAATTGTCGCCGCAGCTGCATCAGCAAAACCTGGTTCAGGACGAGTGATATAACTGTAAATTTGAATGGGTAATGCCATAAATCTCTGAAACAAACCAGGGTTAAAGGTGAGAAAACCTACAGCACCTACAACAATTAGAGAGGCTGCATCACCAATAGCGCGGGATACAGAGATAATCACCCCAGTCAAAATACCAGGAATAGCATAAGGTATCACATGACTACTGATAGTTTTCCATTTGGTGACACCTAAGCCGTAGGAAGCATTTCTTAAGGAATCTGGGACAGCGCGAATTGCTTCTCTAGCTGTCACAATAATTACTGGCAAAGACAACAAAGATAAAGTCAATGCACCGGAAATCAAAGCGGGACCGAACCCAAGCAAATAATTGAAAACTCCTAAACCCAGCAATCCATAAACAATAGAAGGTACACCCGCCAGATTGCTGATATTAATCTCAATAATCGCTGTCCACCAAGCTTTAGGTGCATACTCTTCTAGATATAAAGCTGCTCCGACACCAATGGGGACAGTGACTCCAATCACAATAATTCCTAAAAGGATACTGCTGACAATAGCAGGACGGATGCCACCTTGGTCAGGAAAACGAGAAGGGGTTTCTGTTAGAAAACCGGGTGTTAAAAATCTGGCTAATCCATCTCGAAAAATATCAAAAAGTAGCAAAGCCAGAACAAATATACCAATCAGCAGCCCTAACAAAAAAACTATTTCAAATACTTTTCCTAACGTCTCTCTACTCTCAACATTATCAGCAAACTCTGCCGCAGAATTTAGAGAATCATCTTGTTGATAACTTGTAGTCATACTTATTAATCGTATTTTTCTTTATAGCGATTTGCAATCCAGTAACTAACAATATTCAAAGCTAGGGTTATTAGAAATAAAAGAGCGCCCACAGCATATAAAGTCTTGAAACTGAGGCTACCACGTGGACTATCTCCACCAGAAATTTGTGCCATGTAAGCTGTCATTGTTTCTACTGATTCCGCAAAGTTAATAGTCAGCTTTGGCTGTTGACCTGCGGCAATAAGGACAGTCATCGTTTCACCCACAGCGCGAGAAATACCTAAAATAATCGAGGCTATAATTCCAGAAAGCGCTGCTGGGAGAACTATTTTAAAAATGCTTTCTAGCTTAGTGATACCTAAAGCGTAAGCTCCTTCACGCAAAGAATGTGGGACTGCTCGAATAGCATCTAAGCTGATGGAACCAACAGTAGGAGTAATCATTACCCCCATCATTAACCCCGCACTCAAGGCATTAAATATTTCTAGAGGAATAATATTCCGCAGCAATGGTGTGAGGAACAACAGCGCAAAGTAACCATATACTACAGTTGGTATCCCTGCTAAAAGTTCCACTGCTGGACGTAAAATTGCTGCTACTTTGGGTTGAGCATACTCACTTAAATAAATAGCAGAAAATAACCCCAAAGGAATAGCAACTGCCATAGCTATAACTGTAGTTAAGAAAGTACCAGCTATCAATGGCCAAACACCAAAATGTTTCTCTGCAAACAGAGGTGTCCACTTAGTATCAAGAAAGAATTGAGCAAACGTAACTTCTTGGAAAAAACCAAATGCCTCTTGAAAAATAATTAAGACAATACCAAAGGTAGTCAAAACAGAAACTAAAGCACAAGCAAATAAAATTACCGCAATAATCTTTTCTAAGATATCTTCAGATGCGTTTTTCTCTAGTGACTGTCTGAACAGTTGATTAGAGTCTTCTTCAGAATTGCTATTTTGCATAAACAGTTAAATTTTGGATACAATAACACTACAACAACTAGTACTTTATTTAAATAAAGTTGGTGATTGGCTGTCCAGGTTTTGCTTTTTTAAATTTTGTACCAGTTTCACCAGTAATCAATTTTTGTTTTACTTTGACATAAGCTTCGTCAGGTAATGCTACATAACCTACGCTATCTACCCACTTCCAAGAATTTTCCAGATAAAATTCTACAAATTCTTTGACTGCTGGCTTACTATCTAAAGATTTTTTACTGACATAGATGAACAGTGGACGAGACAAAGGTGTGTAGATATTTTTTATCACATTATCTACCGGAACTGGTTTTTCACATTTTCCTGTAGGGCTTTCTACAGCAACTAAATTGAGCTTATCTTGGTTTTGAATATAGTAAGATATGCCTACATAACCCAAGGCTGATGCATCACCTGATACTCCCTGCACTAGGAGGTTTTGATTATGACTGGGAGTGTAATCTGTACGCCCATTCTTGACTTTGCCAGTCACAGCTTGAGTCATATAATCAAACGTTCCAGTATCAGAAGCCGGAGCATAAAGCTTCAGTTGTTGGTTAGGAAATTTCGGATTAACTTGATTCCAATTCAATATTTTGCCGTCTGATTTAGCGCTCCAAATCGTGCTCAGTTCCTTTATAGTTAGACATTTGGCAAAATTATTTTGACGGTTGGCAATTACAGCGATGCCGTCTAAAGCGATAGGGAACTCAACAAACTCAATATTCTTACTTTTACATTTTTTTATTTCTTCATCCCTAATAGTACGAGAAGCACCAACAATATCAATATCACCAGCACAAAACTTACTAATGCCACCACCAGTACCACTTGAGGCAACGCTAACTTGAGCTTCAGGTTTAGCCTTCCCGTATTCTTCTGCAACTGCTAAAGAAACAAAAAAACCTACAGCTGCACCATCAATACTCACCTGGCTTTTCAATTCTTGCCCACCGTTACAAGAAGTGATACTGCTGGCAATAAACATTAAAGATGTTAAAAAGAAGCTATCCTTAAATCGGCGACGAAAGCTCATAAATTATCAATTGAGATAAAGTGACTCAGAATTTCTTATGCTTGGCTATCTGTCAGTAGAGAATGCTGCATGAAAAAAGAGATATTATGCTTTGCTTGCAGCTTGAACTTTGTCAAAAATCGCCCCATCTCCAAAAAACTTTTTCTGGATAATATCCCAGCCACCTAAATCTTCAGATGTGAATAAAGTTTCAATTGGGGGGTATTTTGATGCTACTTCTTGGGTAACCGTGGGGTTAACTGGACGATATTGTAATTTTGCAAATTCCCGTTGAGCTTCTGTTGAGTATAGAAAATCAACAAACGCCTGTGCAACTTCTCTTGTACCGTGCTTATCGACATTTTTATCGACTACGGCTACAGGATTATCAATGGAAATATTGACTTTTGGTATGACATAAGGAAGTTTCGTCCCAGTTTTTTCCGCTAAAATTACCTCATTTTCGTAGTTAATCAAGACATCTCCTTGACCTTTTTGGAAAAATAAATCGCTTGCCTCACGGGCATCTTTCGTCAGAATAGGGATGTTTTTATAAACTTTAGTAACATAATCTAATGCTGTGGCTTCGTCGCCTCCTGTTAGAGTTACAGAACCCCAAAAAGCTAAGAATTCCCAGATAGCAATACCAGAAGTTTTTGGGTTAGCTGCAATTACTTTTACGCCATCTTTTGCCAAGTCTGCCCAAGTATTTATACCTTTTGGATTGCCTTCGCGCGTTACGATCGCAGCAACCGATCTACTAACAATACCATTTCTGGGAGCTTTGATTTCCCAGCCTGATTTAATCAAACCCGCCTGCTGAATTTTGTTGACATCCAGGGGAAGTGCCAAATGTACTATGTCTGCTTCTTGCGAACCGGCAATCACAGCAGCAGTTTGAGAGCCAGAACCACCATAACTTTGTTCAAACGTGACGTTTTGGTTATGTTCTTGCTTCCACTTCTCGACAAATTTGGGTATTATCTGGTCATGAGCTGCTTTGGTAACAGAGAAAGAAACTAATCTTACCTTAACATCATTTTTGCTAGCTGAACTGCTTCCAGAGCAGGAGGCAACTGCTATACTTAGAAAAGTGCCTATGAGAAACAGACTCACATAGCTTTGCACAGTGTGTTTATTGAACCAACTCCTAATTATGTGTTGATACGAGAGTTGTGTAGCTTGCAAAGCTTTCATGACATAAGCCTGCATCCCCTCGCTTAAAGATTTACTTAATTGTGTCAGTTGTTGAGACTTGCTCATCAGAATTCACCCCTAAAGCTACGGTATTTACATCCGAATACCGTAATTAAAAAATTATAGGGTATATAGAGTGATATTTATCTATCATCTGGCTTAAATTATTTTTACTAAGTGATGATTTGCTGATAGAAGTATTAAAAGCAAACAAAATGCAAAAACGCCTTAATAATTATACGTAACAATTAAATCAAGCTTTTCGTCTCATCAGCAGCCTTTCTTGCTAAATACATAGATAAAACTTATGTTTAAGCAGATATAACAGCATACATATACATATCTACAATTTTCCGCCGAACTTAACGTATAATACTTCTCTAATGTATAAAATTACTATGGTAAAAAGCATAAATAGTAGAAATGACGCTCGAACAGTTGCGAATTTTTTTAGTCGTTGCAGAAATGCTGCACTTTACCCGCGCAGCTGAAGCGCTTTATATTACCCAACCAGCAGTGAGTGCTGCTATCCAAACCTTGGAAACAGAATATGGTACGAAGTTATTTCATCGTATTGGTCGTCATATTGAAATTACAGATGCTGGTAAATTATTGCAGTGTGAAGCACAGAAAATTCTGACTCATGTAGAGTTAACAGAACGTGGCTTAAAGGAATTAAATAATCTGCAACGGGGAGAGCTGAAGTTAGGAGCAAGTCTGACGGTGGGGAATTATTGGCTACCCGAAAAAATTAGTCAATTCAAGCACTTATATCCTGGTATTTTTATTGACTGTAAGCTAGGAAATGCTGAAGAAATTTGTGAAGGGACTGCTGTGGGGATGTATGATTTAGGTTTGGTAACAGGAGAGATTAAAGCATCATTGCAGCACTGTTTAGAGAAAGAAGAAGTAGGAAGCGATCGCCTGCAAATTGTTGTCAGTAAATCTCACCCTTGGTTCCATCGTAGCGAAATTTATGTAGATGAATTACTAAATACTACTTGGGTAATGCGTGAATCTGGTTCCGGCGCACAACAGATGTTTCACCAAGCCTTACAAAGCTGGGGAATTGAACCTAGTAAGTTGGATGTTGTACTTAATCTGAACACTAGCGAAATGGTGAAAGCAGTTGTAGAAAGTAGCGTTGGTGCAGCGGCGATCCCCGAATTGATAGTGAAAAAAGAATTGCAATTAGGAACATTACGCTCCATACAAATTATCGATCCCAAAAAAGAAACCGGGAAAAAGCTAGAAATTGTCCAACCTGTTTGGAAATTAAAACATCATCAACGTTTTCATACAAGAGTAATGGCAGCTTTTGAAGCCCTGCTGATCCCAGATAATATACAATTTGCTTAATTTGTTCTATTTTTTTTAACTAAAATTGTTAAACACATACAACTTGCTATTAACTTTATCACACCTAAAGCCTGTGTTTTTAATACTATTACCCCACCCAAAATTATCAATATAAATGGTAAAATATAATTGAAGTTTTGATTTAAAATATTTATATTTTTGGTTTGATAAGCTAATCTATAAGCCAGATAGCACCAAACTGCTATTAATATAAAAAAACTAACAATAATTATCAAAAAGTTATTTAAATTGCTACTAGCAAATAGTGGGATGTAAACGCTGATATTATCACTTCCATTAGCAATAGTAATGGCTGCTACACTGTAAGTCTGTACATTAAAAATGCTGGCGGTGTTTGTCTCTGGATATTCTGTTGTTTCAATTGCAACCTCTTGAATTTTGTCCTCTTCTTGATTGATTAAACTACTGATACCCATCGCTATAGGGATTAATCCCAGCAAGCCAATCCAATTAGGTGAGATGATTAATCCACCTAATAACCCAGGAAGGCTGGCAAAAACTAAAATAGTAAAGCCTAAATACTGACCAGCAATAATATGTCGGCATCTAAAGCTAGAATTAATTTGTGAAAATAATAGTAATAAAATAACGATATCATCAATATTAGTGGCAATAAAAGCTGAGATTCCCACTAAGAGCGTAGTAATCAACTCATTCATTGCAATATATCCTGATTTATTTAAAAATATATTACTTCAACATTATTTTCTTTTAACCCTACTACGAAAGGGGACATTTAATTTGTTTATTTATAGTACACCGAGATAAATAAAGATGGTGCGTTGCACTACGTGACAATAGCCCTCATATGGGATATTTGTTTTTAATTTTATAAATTCCTGATTGTAATTAGCCTTAATACAAAAAAGAGTAGTTTATTCTTAATAAACTGTGTTTATCGTTTTAATCACAAAGAGTATTTGCTTTTATTGAGCAAAAAAAATAATATTAATTTCAGATGCAACCCAGGTAACTTGCTGAAAAAACACTTACTCAGGAATTACCAGTTGATTTGATAGCGATCGCTTGAAAAAATTATAAAACTTATTGTCTGCTAATGCTAGATAGAGCAGCCTAATAAAAGTTTAATCTGCCCTCAACTCCAAAATTAGAGAGGGACCAGAAAACAACAAAACTATATTCTTGCAAACAAAAAATATGAGTTGGTTAATTGGTACAATAATTATTGGGATTTCTGCTGCGATCGCAACTACTTTTGATGATAATTTGTATTTGACAGCCTTCTTCGGTAAAGTCAATCATGCCTTTCATCCCAGGCATATTATTATCGGTGAATTTTTAGGATTCACAGCTTTAGTATTTGCCAGCCTTCCTGGTTTTTTTGGTGGTCTGATAATTCCCCATACCTGGATTGGATTACTAGGTTTTCTGCCAATCGCTATTGGGATTAATCATCTTTTGAGGAAAGAAGATAATGAAGAAACCACACAAGCTGTATCAATTAACTTAAATTATACCAAACCTCAGCGTCAGAAGAAATCACTCTGGGGGACGATACGCGACCCACAAACCTACCGCGTTTCTGCTGTTACCATTGCTAATGGAGGAAATAATATTGGCATCTATGTACCGTTGTTTGCCAGTAGTAGCCTGCCACGTTTAGGAGTAATTTTGTTAGTTTGCTATTTAACAGTTGGGCTGTGGTGTTTTCTATCTTATAACCTGACTCGTAATCCTTTAATCGCACCTGTTCTAGCTAATTATGGTCGAAAAATCTTTCCCTTTATCTTAATTTGGTTGGGATACTCTATCTTAATGGACAGTGAAAGCTATCGGCTCTTACCGACTCTTGCCATGTTTTCTAATTAAAGGATCTTTCCCAGAAATACTCTGCGTTCCTACCCTGTGGCAACCTCGTTACTTACACGGAGCTGAATTAGAAGGCGCAATCGGAGTTTTTGGGCGTGTTTAGGAAGTAGGGAGATAATCTTCCTTTTCATTCCAGTCCTCAGAAAACTAATAAACTAGCTTGGCACTCACCATCATTAAAATAAAATAAACCATAAACCGCAATGGTTTTTGAGGTACAGATTTGCAGATTTTAGCTCCTAATAATACACCTGGTACTGAGCCAAGCCATATCGGTAGGACTAAACTCCAATCAACTGTTCCCAATGTGAGGTGCCCAACCGCAGTAAATAGTAGGAGAATTGCTGCTTGGGAAATATCTGTCCCTACCAACTTCTTAGCATCCAAGCGGAAAAATGTAATCAGTACTAAGGCAAACATTGAGCCGGAAGCGACGCTTGTCAAACCAACAATACAACCTAAAAATGCTCCTATACTTATTGTTTGCAAGCGTCCTAGTTGAGTTGTTAAGTCAAATCTGGGGAGTTCAGGTAACTGTAGATTGGGGAAGAAAGTCAACAGCAGCATTTGTACCAACGCTAATACTGTAACTAACAGAATTGTTAAACCTAGTAACTGTAGGGTAATATGGTTCAGTTGATGCTCTTTTTGCTGTTTAATCAGGTGTAGTATCCCTACCCCAACAAGAGAACCGGGAACGCTTCCGAAAGCTAACCATTTTACCGCCTGCACATCAAGGGTTTGTTGTTGCCAGTGTTTGATGCTACCAACAACTTTCATCAGTGTGGCTGCAACGACATCAGAACTTACTGCCACAGCAGGCGGTACTTGAAAAACAAAAATCAACATCGGGGTAATGAGAGAAGCACCACCAACTCCTGTCAAACCAACAATAATTCCCACTAGAAAGCTGAAGAAAGGCAATAATAAAAAATCCATACTTCTGTCCTTACCTGGGGTTTTGTAGATGCTTTTGTGTTTACCTGAAACGGAAAGATTGCTTTGAATAGTTCTGTGCAAACTGTTTTAGGCAACTGCAAGTTTTAAATAAATGTGGAAAAAGCCACACCAAATACTAAATATCTACTGGCTTACCGTATTTTATATTTAAAATATAATCAAAGTCTACATTTTTGTGAAAATATACAAAAATACAGTGTTTTTTTATACAGACCATATAGGAGTTTTTCTATAAAAAGACTGTTTAGCGGATATTTATGCCTCAGTAGTAAAATGATTACTAGTTATTCAAAAAACTACTTCAATTGCAGCCAAATATCGTATTTAGTATGGCAGAGTTAGAAAAGCAAACATTACCGTCAAAACCACAGTCACCCATAGCGTTTGGGCAAAAATTGCTGATTAGCCGTTGGCGTTCTTTGTTGCTGCTGTTCGTGGGGGTATATGTACCACTACAAATTTTTGGATTGCTGGCGTTCAAGGTTGAGCAAAATCAAGGTGGTTTTCCTTGGGATTTACCGATTTTAGTCGCGATTCACTCTGTAGCACAGCCGCAGTTAGATGAATTCGCCGTGCTGCTAACTAAAATGGGTTCTTTTTGGACTGTGTTACCTACTCTAAGTGCGATCGCTCTGATTTTACTATTACAACGTCGCTGGCGATCGCTCACTTATTTAATGATTACTGCGGCTGGTAGTGCCACTATCAACCGCACAGCAAAGGAATTTTGGCATAGAGTCCGTCCTGATATGTGGACTTCAGCTGCGCCAGAATTTGATTATTCATTCCCTAGTGGTCATGCTATGACAAGTATGACGTTGATTGCGATTTTGGTAGTTTTAACTTGGGATAGTGTTTGGCGCTGGTTAACAGTGATGTTGGGTAGTGTGTTTATCTTGGCCATTGGCTGGACACGCCTATATTTAGGAGTACATTTTCCCAGTGACATTATTGCAGGTTGGATGGTAGCGATCGCTTGGGCAATTGGCGTGAGTTTAATTATTCGTCCATTCTCACAGTCAGCAAATATCATCAGTGAACAGCCAGCGAGTGAAACGAAACTATTCCCAGAAGAACAGCAATTAATCAATGAAGAATAAAATTTTTATATTCATAAGAATAGGCTTTTTTCTACAGCATCATTACGTGTAATTTCTACCTATCTGAAATCAAACTTGTGTTTACGGCTGGACTTATTTCGTATTTTGCTTTAAACTACGGTAAGTCGCTAAAATTAATGTATTATTATGACAAGTATCAAAACAGGTGATCAAGAATTTTCATCACCAACTCCAGAAAGCTTACCCAAAACATTGCTGCAAAAGCTAAGAGGTGGATTTTTCTTAGTCATTGGATATTTATTATCACCCTTATGCTGGTGGAATGATTTGGTATTTAACTTACCAATTGCTTATGCCTTCGGTTATATTTGTAGTCTTTTTGCACCTAAATTACTGATGCCCTGTGCCATTATAGGTTATTGGCTATCTAACATTATTGGTATTCTGTTGATGCAAGCAGGGGCAATTGATGTTTTACAAAAACAAACCCAAAAACACAATTTAAAAAAAGAATTATTAACAGGCTTAGTTTCTTCCACTGTATATACTTTTTTGATTGTGGCGTTAATCCAGTTGCATATTATTGATACTCCTAATTTATTTCCTGTCAGTTAACCATAAAACCAGTATTGATACTGGTTTTATGGTTATTTTAATTTTAAAATTTCATTCATATTGAAAAGTTTAGGAGCATCCTTAGACATAATTAGAGGTAATTTACCATCCCATTTTTCTATTGCCTGTCTTTCTAAAATTTCATTAGTCAAGTTTTCACGTAACAATTTATTTATTTCTACTTCTCCTTTAGCTAAATTGACATTAGCCTCTGCTTGTTTCGCTGCTTTCAAGGCTATAAAATCGGCTCGTTTTGCATCTTGCTCTGCAATCTGTTTTGCCTCTACTGCCTGATTAAATTGATTAGAAAAACTGAGATTAACTAGTGAAATATCATCAACTACTATGTGGTAGTTATGTAGTCTTATAGTCAATGTATTATCAACTCCAGATTTTACTTCTCCTCGTTTAGTGACTATTTCTTCTGCCGTATATTTTGCTATCACTGCTTTTAGCACTTCTTCTATTGCTGGATTAATAATTTTTTCAACTACATCTTTTTCATCACCAATGTTTTGAAAAATTATATTGGTTTCTTCAGGTATAATATGCCAGTTTAATGCTAGATTTATAAACACATTTTGTAAATCTTTAGAAGAAGCCTCAGCAGAAATTTCTTGTTTTTGAACTCTCACACTGAGCTTTTTTACAGAATTAACAATAGGAATTATTATATGTATTCCTTCTCCTAATACTGTTTCTTGTACTTTGCCAAACTGCATTAATACACCACGTTCTCCAGCATTGACAACTATAAAAGGTGTCAATAAAATGGTGATTAAAATTAAAAGTGCAGTTAGTTTACCAGCATTACTTTTAAATTTAAATTTTTTCATCTTTATCAACATCTGATAGTTTTAAAATTGTTGTAAAAAAATGAGCTATGCATAAATTAATAAATCAGCAAGTTTTTCTCCGAAGAGCGATTACTAAATATTGGATGGACTTTAATACTAATATATACTATGTCTGTTAATCAGGAAACATATAGTAATGCGAAATTATCCTTGAAAAAATACGTAAGAGTTTAAATATAATAAATAAATGCTTAGATCCATTATCTGAGAAGTATCAAATATTTGCTTATCTTCCCTAACCTCCCTTGAAAAAGGGGGAATAAGAGCCTCAAAGTTACCCTGTTTCAAGGAAATTTAGGGGGATCTTTAAGAGGATGTTTGAAAATTATAAATTGTTGTTACTTGCCTGGGTGATTAGAAGTTGCGGCTATACAGACAAAACCCACCTCCGTGGATTAAAAATCCTTACTTTTTCATTAATCGGCGTAGGCGGGCGAAGCTTTGTGCAGTAGCGAATTATATTCGCCCAAAACTTTTCAAGCATCCTTTAAGCCTACTCATAAGTTTTTTTGTGATAGTGCTGTCATTAATGTATCTGAAAGTTTTGCTGTAAATTTACGTCATAAAAATACTTACGAATAAATATGCTAACTTGAATAATGTCCAAAAAGCACATTTATTCGACGTAATTCAATTTGGGAAATGGGTGAATTCCCGTAGCTGTTCAGCGTGTATAGCTTGCTTAAACTTAGGTATACGCTAACACTCAATTAAAAAATTAAAAGCAGTTGCGAAGTTAGCACGGCGAATGAACGTTGTTCGTAGAGAACAGAAAATTTGCAACTCAAAGCTAATCTAAATTTATTAATGGAGAACGCTACAAATGAGAATTGAATCAGAGAAAGAATTTTGGTTACGCCAATTAGACGAATACCGAGAAATTGTCCGCCAAAGAAAACTAAAAAAACTCAATACCCAAAACAACCCGTCCGTCAACAACAATACGACGGACAAGTTTATTTAGTATTCGTTTTTTATCCTCAGATGTTCGACTATCCCAGTATTCACGATCGCAAAACATCTGTACCAACTCTTCTCGAACCAACAGGCTACGTTTTGTGATGTTTTCATGCAGGCTTAAGATACTAGCGATTTGGTCACGGATACCATCTTTGGCTTTTTCTACAAAAGGATTAGTAGGTAACTTTTCCAGCCCTGCTATGGTTTCCCGCAGTTCTTTAACTTCTGTAGGTTCAAGATGCTTATCTTCTTCAAAATCCACCATGCCAGCTAGCCTAGTAGCTTCGCTTACTAGCAAATCAGCCACTTGTGTATCTAATTTTTGACTACTAAGCATTTCCTTGGCATCGCAACGTCCAAGGGCATAGTAGGTACATTGATAGTAGGCTGTATATTGCCCATTGCGATCGCGTCGGGACGACATCCGGGTTAGTGCGCTTTGACATCTACCACACTTCAATAAATTAGCGAATGGATTAATATCCTCTTTTCTTGCAGCCCACTTATTATTGCGATTTTGGCGAATAGTGCGTTTTATTTGTTCGTGTTGTTCGCGGTTAATTATCCCCTCATGGGTATCCCAGTTGCAATCCCACTGATCAAAATGCTTAATTTGTTTGCCTGACGGACTAGATGTAGTGACGTTAAATGGTGTTCCACCTGCATGGACTGGATTTACTAAGAAGTTTTTTAGTCCAGCTGGTGACCACTGTAAGCCCGTCCAAGGGTATCGTTGATAAGTTTTTTTATGATTTTGAAATAAATCCAATTGCTCGATATCATCAGGCATTATCCGATGATTCCCTTTTGATTTTGTGCTTTTTGCATCTACTTTTCCACATACCCCAAACATCTCATTTAATATATTGCAAGTTTTTCTGGCACTACCATAACTATTAAATATTTCAAATATAAATAAAGCTAGTTCCCAAACTCTAAAATTACGCTTGCCTTCTAGTAGCGAAACACACCAACTTTCATCCTTGACGTAAGAATCATCAACAATCTTCCACCCAAACGGCGCAAACCGATGACTTTTCTTCTGAACCATACGGTGCTTACGTTCGGCAGATACACGACTGGACAACATTTTTATTTCAAATTTACTGGCTGCTAGCAAAATATCAATAGTCAACTCGCCACCCAAACTTTCTGTATCAATTGTTTGATCTAGTGCTACTAGCCTAATACCCTTACTCCGTAATACTTCCAACAGCGAGTAAAACAGTTTTGATGATGACCCAATCCGGTCAATCCTGGTAACAACTAAATCACTGACAGTACCCTTTGGTGATATTTTTAAATCATCAATTAATTGCTGCAATCCATTACGCACTTCGGTTGTGCGACTTTGAATATCCCAGTAAAAGCGATCGCATCCTCCATTCTTACCTCTTTCTAGTTGTTTTTTTAGCGCGTTGCGATCTTCTTGTTGCTCGACAGTCGAAACCCGACCATAAAACCATTTTTCGGACATCGTTGCTAATTACTATTCTATAGTGATTATACTATGTCATTTCTCAACGCTGAAGAACCGACAGTCTGCGATTTAATTGCCGACTTTGGCATCAAGATACTTTGGCATCCCTCCTTGGGGCTAGAAATAGGCGACAACTTACAAACACTGCTGCGGGATTGCATTTCTGGCGCAATTCCTTTGGATATCTTGGTATTTGAAGGCAGCGTTGTTAATGCCCCCAACGGTACTGGCGAATGGAATCGCTTTGCCGATCGCGCCATGAAAGATTGGTTAGCAGACCTCGCCAAAGTTGCTCAATTTATTGTAGCGGTGGGAGACTGTGCCACATGGGGAGGAATTCCCGCCATGTCACCTAATCCTAGCGAATCGGAAGGTTTGCAATTTCTCAAACGTCAAGAAGGCGGCTTTTTAGGGAAAGATTTTCTCTCACAAGCTGGATTACCTGTAATTAATATACCTGGATGTCCCGCCCATCCCGACTGGATTACGCAGATATTAGTTGCGATCGCTACTGGACGCATAGCAGACATTGCTTTCGACGAACTTAATCGTCCTCAAACCTTCTTCAACACCTATACTCAAACAGGCTGTACCCGCAACGTCCACTTTGCCTACAAAGCATCAACTGCCGAATTTGGTCAGCGCAAAGGCTGTCTATTTTATGACTTAGGTTGTCGCGGCCCCATGACTCATTCTTCCTGCAACCGCATCTTATGGAACCGCGTCTCATCCAAAACTCGCGTCGGAATGCCTTGTTTAGGTTGCACAGAACCAGAATTTCCCTTCTTTGATCTTAAACCTGGAACTGTATTCAAAACCCAAACAGTGATGGGAGTTCCCAAAGAATTACCGCCAGGAGTGAACAAAAAAGACTACGCCTTACTGACAATGGTTGCAAAAGATGCAGCACCACCTTGGGCAGAAGAAGACTTTTTTACAGTTTAGTCATTGGTCATTGGTGATTAGTAAACAACAAATGACCAATGACAAATGACCAATGACAAATAACAAATGACAAAGGACAAATGACAAATGACAATTCAATCATTAGACATTTCGCCCGTTGGTAGAGTTGAAGGCGATTTAGATGTCCGAGTCGATATTGAACATGGAAGAGTAGTCAACGCCTGGACACACGCGGAACTATTTCGCGGATTTGAAGTTATCCTACGCGGTAAAGACCCCCAAGCCGGATTAATTGTCACACCTCGCATTTGCGGAATTTGCGGCGGTTCTCACCTAACTTCTGCATCTTGGGCATTAGATACAGCTTGGGAAACAGAAGTTCCCCGCAATGCGATTTTGGCGAGAAATCTTGGACAAATTGTCGAGACAATTCAAAGCATCCCTCGCTATTTCTATGGATTATTTGCTATTGATTTAACTAATAAAAAATACCGCAATAGTCGCTATTATGACGAAGCTGTTAGACGCTTTGCCGCTTTCACAGGCAAATCTTACGAAATAGGCATAACAATTTCCGCTAAACCCGTAGAAATTTATGCACTGTTGGGCGGACAATGGCCCCACAGCAGTTATATGGAAATAAATTAGGGAATTGCTTATATAGTAAGGATTTGCCAGGATATGTGTAATGATTCCCTGGTTTTTCCTTAAATTAGGGGATAAACCCACGGTCAGCTACACCATAAGCAAAGATAGCAAGCAGTAAATCCATTTATTTTTCTCTGCTAAAAGTTATTTGCTTTTCTCAGGTATTACCTAATTTTTCCCTAACCCTAGATTAGCGATCGCAGCTAAGGAAGTCCAAGGCAAGTAGTTAAGTATAATTATTTTCTTTATATTGAAGTATAAAGCAGGATTTTTCTCAATATAAATACGTAAATAGTAATATCTGAGTTTAAACAATTACAGGTCAGCTTATGTATAGAAGTATTGATTTGTTTGGATATTGAGCTATCGCTTTTCTCAAAGATGTTTAACGGTGAAATTATTGAGTTTTTAGCAGAAATACATGATACGATCAGACGAATTGGCAAAAATGCACTCGCCACATAATGAATTACAGAAACTATATCACAATTGAAGCGAATAAACGCGGTGGTAAGCCTTGTGTGCGTGGCTTGCGAATTACAGTTTATGAGGTGCTTGAATACCTAGCTTCCGAGATGACCGAAGCAGAAATTCTTGATGATTTTCCCGATCTAACGCGAGAAGATTTAAAAGCTTGTATTGCTTATGCGGCTGACCGTGAACGTCGGCTTATGATTTCTCCATTATCAGCATGAAATTACTGTTTGATGAAAACTTATCCCCTAAATTACCCACTCGTTTGAGCGATCTTTTTCCAGACTCACTTCATGTTCGAGATATAGGCATGAAAGCAACAATAGACCCGATAGTTTGGAATTATGCAAAAGATAATGATTTGATGATCGTCTCGAAAGATGCTGATATGCACGATCTGAGTTTAGTGTTTGGAAATCCCCCAAAAGTCATCTGGCTTAGACTTGGAAACTGTTCTACCTTACAAGTTGAAAATTTACTGCGTCGGGAGTTCAGCACGATCAAATTATTTTATGAAGATGAAAATTCATCATTGCTTGCCCTCTCATTTTAACCTAGCGCAGTTAAGAAACTACAAGGCAAGTAGTTAAGTATAATTATTTTCTTTGTATTGAAGTATAAAGCGCGGTTTTTCTCAATATAAATACGCAAATAGTAATATCTGAGTTTAAATAATTACAGGTTAGCTTATGTATAAAAGTATTGATTTATTTGGATATTGAGTGATCGCTTTTCTGAAAGATGTTTAACGGTGAAATTATTGACGGCTTATGATTTCTCCTTATCAGCATGAAATTACTGTTTGATGAAAACTTATCCTCATCGCTTTTACAACAAACAACTTTTAGGCGGTCGGCGTGCATGGGCGTTGTTATACTTCGTCTACTGATTTTTTCTCAACAAATTCATTGAGGCTGATAACCTTGAATCCCTTAACTCTGGTCACATGAAATGGCCGGCTAGAACCTAGAAAACCTGCAACCGCTGGGTAAGAAACTCCCAACTTTTCCAAAACACCTTTTGATGCTTGACTAGATTTCAGAAAACTTGCCCATATTACTTTGGCGGCATCTGGCCAATTTAGATTAACTGGAGTGCAAAGAGCGCCTTCTAAGCGTACAAAGGCCAGTTCACTCTTTAATGAAAATTCACTGCCGACAAATTCAAATTCAAAGATTAGTCGTTCATCCTCAGATTCAATATGCTGCCAGCATATATATAAACCTCTTAATTGACAATCATCTATAAATAATCCATCTCTCCCTGTGAAAGCATCAATAATAGGTTTAAGACAATTATCAATATCTGCCTTAGCATCAGTTTCATATCGACTTTTTGTTGGTAAAAGCCATGTGATATTCAGAATGATATCCCCTGTCAGTACATAATTCAGGGGCTTGAACTGGTTTTTAATTGAATTAATATATTGATCGCGCTTATCCTTACTGGCTTGAACTGATGCAGGAGAACCTTTGACTATAAATTCTGCCTTGCCAAATGGTGATGGTACTTCGCCGCGATTTGCTCTATCTAATTCTTCAAGCAGTTGATCAGTCATTAATCTATCTTATTTTAAGAAGTATAACTATATTATTAGACGGAATCTTTCCGTCTATCACGCATAAGATTAGCGATCGCAGTTAATCACAGTTAGAGAAGCACAAGAAAATGGATATTGAGCGATCGCAAAGCGCGACATAGGAATCGCTTTTATCAAATATGTTTATCTGAACTCTAGCCTAATCTTCATAAATTGTTTATTGAATCCTAACACGATTGTCATTCTCAAAGCTCATAGCTTTATACTCTATTTCTGAGCATATTGTGATATCTAGAAGTAATAATCTATCTTTAAAAACCTGCCTTATGTTCTCAACTGTTGAAGAGATTAAATCTGACTCTGTTCCAGTAGGATAGACTAAGATAAAATCAATATCTTTGTAAATTTCTCTCCTTAGATATGAACCAAATATATATACCTGAAAATCTAAGGGAACTGTAGCTTGACGAATCAGAGACTGAGAGTTACTTATGCGTCCAGACCTCCCTTCATTTAATAAATAATTCAGGAACTCATCACCATTTTTGCGGATAGCCCCCATGAAACTTTTGAGAGTGAATAAGCCAATTCCATTACTAATACAGAGTTTTTTCGCCTCTGAAGTATATGTACTATAAGGCTTGGAGCAAATGATAACATCAACTGCTGGATCAACTGTTATAGTCTGCTCGAATGTGTATTCAGTGAAGAAATATGTATTTGTTGCAAAGACTCTAAGATTTCGTCCATCTTGAAGTTCAACATCAAACATTGCTATATTAAGCTTCTCCATTCTTTTGATGAATGAATGATTAGCTAGAAATTTCTCGATATAATCTGAAACTGTTGCTTTTCTAAATTCAAGTTCTTCTTCATATTTGCGTTCTCTATCTTCTACAGTTAGACCGAGTTCTCGTTTTACAAAATCATCAAATTCCCTTGGAAAGAGTTTATAATCATTAATCTTTTTCTCTAGTAAGCAATTATCTCTAAAAGAATCACTGTGAAGTTTATATCTCATCATTTGTCTATAAATTTCCCAAGGATAGGGGAAATTCTTTTTGTTAACTTCAATCAAGTCGATAATTTTCTGATTGTTAGGGAGAATCGTATCTAAGCAACGTCTTCTCCAGATAGTACAAGTATCACCAGACAAACCTTCAAAAGCCTGAGTTGAGAAAGGACCATATTCTTCAAAAATCACTCTGTTTTCATCTAAGAGATCATTAACTTTCTCTAGTAATATCTTTTCATCATGGATTTGAGGCAAATCAAAAAGAGAGATGATTTTATGTTCATGGGTAGTCTTCCATCCTTGTATCTGCTCAACAGAGAATTGGTCTTGAAGCTCATCCACAATCTTATGACATTGCAAACAAAGCATAATCAGATTATCAATACCATCTCTATCAATGTGGTTAGCTAATTCATGTTCACTTCTAGGACCATTTATTCCATGACCAATAATATGAGCAACATTAGCAAGACTAACTGCATTATCCTCTACTTCAGCAAAAAGGTACTTGTTACAACTTGGATTTTGACAAAAGCCACTACACTGTGACCAAAGTTTACGAGCTATATTGGTTGGTATACTCTTTCGGATCATAATTGTTCCCTCATTTCCGATGATCATCCAGGAAGAATTTTATTTTAAAATTTAGCCTAGAGTATCAAATTTAGCAGAGTCAGGATTCAACGTCAAAACTGATGATGTGCAGTAGGAATCACTATTTATTAGACAGAAATTTTCCATGTATTAGAATAAACAATTCAGTAGTAGAAAGCACTATAGTTAATTATAGATTTTTGCTAACCGATAATTTCCACTTTTCCACCTCCAACCTTAACCTTTCATTCTCCATCCTTAACGCCAATATTTCATTCTTCTGCAACTCAATTAACGATTTTTGACTAATTACTTCACCAAAGGCTTTTTTCCGGTTTTCAATACCAAACCATCTTTGATAGGTTTTTGTATGTTCATCAACAGTATGACCTAAGTTGTCTGCTGCGGCTTTGATGGGTATTCCCTGAAGATGCGCTCGAATGGCGCAAGCATGACGCAAATCGTAGGGTTGAAACTCAATTCCCACTTTTCTAAACCATCTGGATATATCTCTTCGCATCCAATTAATATTTTGCACAGATGCAATTTTTGTCACCTTTTTTTCTAAAATCTTTAATGGTTTGGGATTTTGTAAATCAAATAATTCTATCCATTCTGGTACAAAGGGGATAACTTCTCGATATCCAGTTTTGGTATTTTTATCCACTTTCCAAGTATGGTCTATATTTTGGGGAGACATCCACCAATTAATATCTGGTTCGACAAATAATTCCCTTGGTCTTAACCCAAAGGTTGCCAACATTCCATATACCCAACGCCACATTTCCCAGGTGTCTATTTCATCAGTGATATTTGTATTTTTGCGATTGAGGGCGAATTTTTCAAATAGGTCAAAAGAAGATACTATTTTATCATTGTCAGGTATTTCTCGATGAGCAGGAGTGACATGATCTCGTGTCACATCAAGTATAAATCCCAACTGAAAGGTTTTAATAAAAACAGAACTTACCGCAATTAATTCATTTTTTTTATTTCCCTGAAATGAATTAATAATTTCCTCAAAATGATTTTTTGTTGACAAAGTTGTTGGCGGAAAGTTTCTTTTAATAACGGATATATAGTTAGCAAAAGTATTTTGACTAGTTATAGTTTTCTGACGGGTTTGATAATATTTTTCATCAAATGTATCTAATAATTCCCCAATAGTTTTTATCTCTTGCTTCTCTCTAGATTTAATTCCTAAATACTTCTCATTCCACTCGAAAGTATGGCGAGCGATTAATTTACCCAACTCGTAACTTTCCTCGATCGCAGTTTTCAGTCCCTCTAAATTTGCTGGTATCCCTAGAGACAAGTCATACTGCTTTTTTTCCTTACCCAAGCTGCAATCGCCTGGTTTTAACGGTAGGGTAGCCCGTAATTGGAGAGAATTCCCAGTTTGTTTAATGCTAACTCTAATTCTATCCCTCTTTAAATTAGTATTAGCTTCGACTAACTTCTGCTCAAAAACTTCTTGATAGCGTAATTCTGTTGCTTTAATTTTCGCCATTGTTCCCCTGTAGCTACCGTCTGTGGTGTTCTGCGGCTCAAAATCTGCAAAAATATCGGCGAAAAAGTCCCTTGAGTCTGCATTTGCATCCTCATCTGTAGATGGGGGATATGTCTCCGATATTAAGTTTTGGCGATGCCTGCGGCTGGCTGCGCCTACGCGATCATCTTGGTTTTGATTTTGCCCGCTCATTCCCTAAATATTCCCTTATTTATAAGCTGAAATAGTGAAAATAAAATGTTATCGCCGAGCAAAATTACTTTATGCAATAAGTTACCCAGGAACATTTTTAGCATATCACCAGTTACCACAGCAGTTATATGGTGCCTGGTGGCGTGATGTGCGCCCCAACCCTTACAGACATTACCCGCGCTTGGGCGATTCTCGAATATTTCCGCACCAATTGGTTAGAACCAGTGTGGTTGGGTTGTTCTTTGGAACGCTACGAGCAAATCCAAACTTATGACGACTTTAGAGATTGGTTGGATGAAAACCGAAATCATCGAGATTCCGATTTAGGTTTCTATTGGCGCATGGGTTTAGACATCGGTTTAGATAGATATGGCGCTGGTGTTGGTAAATATGTGACTTGGGGATATTTAGCCCATGAAGATAAATACCAAAAGCCGACTATCGAAGGACGAAACGCGGCGATGATTATAAAAAATGGAGTGTATGACAGCTTTGCAGACACTCACACCTTAATGGATCAGTCATTTACCCGCGAGAATACAACTCACTCTTGGTACGATGAAGGGACAGAGGATATTCACCCTAGCGATCGCACCACTAAACCTACTGCAATTAATACAAAAGACTTCGATAACGCCTACTCTTGGTCGAGTGCAGTCCTTCACAAAGACTTCGGACGCTTGGAAACTGGCCCCTTAGCGCGTCAATTAGTAGCTGGTGGTCAACATGGCGAATCTTGGCAACACTACGACGGCTTTATCCTCGATGTCTTCAAACGAATGGGTGGTGCTAGTATTCATGTGCGTCAGTTAGCAAGAGTTCATGAACTTGTCAAGTTATATCGGCAAGCTGAACATTGTTTGCGCGAATTCAAATTAAACGACCCCTGGTATATCAAACCCACAGAAAAAGATGGCAAGGGTTGGGGTGCAACAGAAGCAGCACGCGGTTCTTTATCTCACTGGGTAGAAGTGGAGGGCGGTAAGATTAAAAATTACCAAGTGATTGCGCCAGGTACTTGGAATATCGGCCCTCGTGACGGTGAAGGTATTCGCGGCCCCATTGAAGAAGCATTAATTGGGACACCCATTTACGATTCTAGCGATCCCGTGGAAGTTGGTCATGTGGCGCGATCGTTTGATTCATGTTTGGTATGTACAGTTCACGCCCATGATGCTAAGACTGGTGAGGAGTTGGCGCGTTTTCGGACTGCTTAAGTTTAAACGCAAAGTGGCGCGAAGGTAAGCGCGGAGGTACGCAGAGAGCTTTCTACCGTACCTCTATCTTACATATTCACAACACTACAGTTTACGGTAGGATTTACTCAATATTTGTTACTTCCTCTTCAAAATCATCAACTAAATTAGATTGTCCTTTTTTATCTATTTCCTGCTTAATGATTCTTTTGGAAATTTCTCGACTAACAACTTTTGCTCTTTCAGATAAAAATTCGTCATAATCATCATTCCAGATACCAAAAGTATCTAAATCCTCAATTAAATGAGTTTTCATAGTAGTCTCCAAGTCATGATTTATTGCTTGGAATTTAGCCATATACTTAGAAGGGGCTTGTGCTTTAATTTCTCTTTTATTTAAAAAGTCGTCTACTATGGTGATGTTGAGGATATGGTTGATGTACCAATCAAAATAATCCTGTTTTTTTAAATGTGCTTTGGGAAAAAAGTGATGATAGTTTTTGCTATTTGCTTGTTTTAGCCAATAGTTACTGACATTGACGATTGAATTATCACTAAATGACTTTGGTTGATGATATACATATATACACAATATCGCTTTAACATAACTTCTAGATGTACTAAACCAACCATTACCCTTAATAAATTCTGGAGAAGTATCAATTGACCAATCATAGGTAGGTAAATCTCCAGCAAGAATTTCATCTATTCTTTTTATATCTTGTGCTAATTTACTTTCTACAGAAGAAGAATAACGTCCAGATAAAGAACATCTCCAGAAAAAATCCTCTAAATATCTTTGTTTATCACCAATTGGTTTATCTTGGTGGTGGAAGAAGAAATATGAAAAGGGAACAATTAAAGCATTATATGGAAGTAAATGAGATACTGGTATACGATAAAAATTTCTGAAATATTCTACACTACGTTCAATAGAATCTATTGACTTATTCCAAACATCAATAAAACTATTTTTATCTAGTTTTAATATTACTTGCCTTTTACACTCCTTGGAGAGAATAACTGAGACAACTTGTAGTACAGTAGCATCTGAAATAGTCTCATAATTGAGGGGTTTGAGATTTTCTATCAACTCTTGAAATTTTTCTGTTAAATCAAAATTTTTCTCATAATCAAATGTTTTAGCAGCCATAATCTCGAATAAAGACAAAACTTGACCACTAACGTTAATCCTTGTAAAAATCTCTGTAGCTATTTCTATCGGTGCATCTTTGACTTGAATTATTGAATACTGATAGCTTTCAATCCAATTTTTATAAGTTTGAATTTTATCATGATATTTCTGAGAATATGCTGCTAAAAGCAAAAAACTCCCTTTGAGTAAATTGAGAATGCTAATCAAACTTTTTTCATCTTTACCCGCAATATCAGTAATGACGATTTGCTCAGAGTCTTGAGCTTCTAAATCGATGAATATTTGTGAGAAATTATCTTCTCTTCCGTCTTCTCTGGTTAAAATAACGCCTTGCAGACTAGCAAATAAACTAGTTAATCGCTGCTGTCCATCTAAAACGTAATCAACAAACTCACCTGGCTTTGGTTCTGGTAAATCTAGCTTACCAATGTTTTTCACTGAGCGAAGACGTTCATTAGTGCGCCAAAAAATGAATGTGCCAATGGGATAGCCTTTGATAATGCTGTCAATAAGAGCAGCAGATTTCTGCATTGTCCAAACAAATTCTCTTTGAAATTGGGGAATTTTAATTTGACCATTTTCAATTTCTCCTACCAAAGTTGAAAATGTTTTGGTTTGAGGTTCTGGTAGTTTCATATCGCACTCCTAGATAAATTTTTTTATTTTGGCCGCTTCATCATAGCCTTCGCAATGAACTATGTCAGCAAGGCGAAACAAGAAACTAGTATCTAATTGTTTGATCGCTTATACGTATAAACCAAGTGTTGACGAAAAGCCCTCGCCCTTGCACCACTATGGCAACCAGATTAAACTTAGTTTACAGACTTAGTTTAATCTTATGGAAACTGTAAATATTCATCAAGCTAAAACGAATCTCTCAAAGCTGTTGTCGCGCGTTGAACTTGGAGAAGAAATCATTATTTCCAACCGAGGTATTCCGATCGCAAAGTTGGTTCCGTTTCGCACCTCATCAAATCGACTCAATAGTTTAGGGCAAGATAAAGGGCGTTTTGTATTGCCAGATGATTTCAATGCCCCTTTGCCAGAAGAAATTTTGGTAGCATTTGAGGGCGGTGAGGAGTGAAACTTTTGCTAGATACGCAGTGCTGGTTATGGTGGTTTACCCAACCAGAGCTTTTGAATGAAGCAGCAATCGCCCATATTGCCGATGAAACGAATGAATTGTGGCTCTCAGTTGCCAGCATTTGGGAAATGGGGATAAAAGTTGCGATCGGCAAGTTACCACTAGCAGATCCCCTAGACAGTTATATTTCTAGTCGGATGACGGTGTTGGCAATGCGAACGCTAGAAATTACAGCTTCTCATGCTTTACAAGCGGCTGCTTTACCTTTGCATCACCGAGATCCTTTTGACAGAATGTTGATTGCACAGGCTCAGATAGAAGAAATGACGCTTGTGAGTGCAGATTCGATGTTTAATAAGTACGACATTTCCCTACTTTGGGCAGCCAAATCTTAATGCATACGGCTAGCTATACCTATGTATTTGCTATTTCGGCGACTACATTTGCTATTTTGGCGATCGCCTTCAACAATCACAATATCTTTACCTACGATTTCTCAATTTTGAAAAATACTAGGGGGTTGCCATTCACGATTTTTTCGTCCACCTTCGTCATGCCTATTCTTTCTGTTACTTTTTGTGATTCAAGGTTTGGGCGATCGCAGCTTGCTAAAAGATATTGATAGTTAAGTTTACTAAAACAATAGTCCAGTATCTTGGTTGCCGCTTCGGTAGCATAGCCTTTTTTGGTTGCTTCAGGCAGCAAAGCATAGACTAATTGGGGTTGTTCTTCATCAAAGAAATCCCACAAACCAACAAATCCAATGATTTTTTGCTCATTTTTGGTTTCAATAAACCATAAACCAAGTTTTTTTTCTTCAAAACTATTCTGGCTCTGTATCACCATTTCTTCAACCTGTTGCAATGGAAAAATTTTGTCATCGCACAGATACTTTCTAACGTATGAGTCAATGAGAATAGCGTGTAGTGTATTCAGCCCACTTTCCAAAATTGGTTTTAACAACAGCCTCTGAGTTTCAAGTATTAAAGTCATTGGTTTAGACCTCACTGCAACTCCAGCATTTTTGAGAACAGAAATATTACTCATAGTCTAGTACAGCATGGCGGAAATCTAGCTACCATCTGATTAACCCAAGCGTATTATGTTAAAGATAGGCAAACTTCCGCCACAAAGTAAAAACGAAATGTTGAGCTTGGTTAAAAGACAATACTATTAGACCGTTAGAATATTTGCTGCTATTCGCTGTGCTACATCTTTATTATCCCAGTAACTTCCGTGAGCGTTACCGCCATTTACCAAAGCCAAAAACGTTTGTTGGATGGGGGGAATTTGAGCAAATAAATTCAAGAAACCAGAGTCACTAGTGAGAATGTCTTCTACCTGAACGTAAGAACTAGAATTGGGAATTAACTTGGTGATGACATTTTCTAGCGGCCAAGCAATTGGATCACCAGGATGGATGAAATTGAGCCAATGCAACTCTCGATCTCTTTGGGTAAGGTTTTTCAACAAATTATTTAAACCAGGGCTAATGTCATGAGTACTTTCATCATTAGCATTTCTACCATTGATAGTAATTAAGCTGAACAAGGCGATGGGAGAACCCATAGTCTGAATGCTAGCCAACCGGATACCTTTCTTAGCGTTATCCCCAATGCCATAAAGCTGCTCTCGAATAGCCTTTACACTCTGATAGCCAGGAATTTCCTGATTATCCCAACGGCTAGCAAACAGAATGTCAAACAGCACGACCGTCCCCCAACTGTGAGTTACTAAATGTAAGCGATCGTTCTGTTCATAATTTTCTAAGCCTTTAAATGTTTGGTTTTTGAGTTGGTCAGCCGCCATTGATCCAATTAGGCGACTAATGTAGAGTCCCCCATCCCCTACAAATTGTAATATTTGCTTCTGACGAAAATCTTGGAACCAGAGTTGGTTCCACTTAGACGAGCCTTTCAGGTTATTTAGTAGTTCATCCAAAGCGTTTTGGTTGACATCACCCCAGTAAAGAGGCACTTTGATGCATTGACGATTACGATCTTTCTGCCGGACTAGCTCAACAATCGAGTTAAACAACTTGTCGGCATAGGTATAATTCTGCTTCCTTTCGTTTTCTTTCGATTCTCGTACATTTACACCATGCAGAAATAAAATATAATCTTTTGCCATAGCTAACTCTACCTTCCTAAAAATAATTAATCAAAGCTGGTGACAATATTTTCAAGATTCCCATGAAAAATACAACTTGAATACATCTGGAAACATTATTTAAAATATATCCTTTTAATTGTGGTTTCTACTTGAATCTACAAGTCTTCAACTATTACGGGTATCGTTACTCTACTTTAGAGTGATTTATGCTTGAAATATCTTACAATCTACCTATTTATTCAAAAGTCGTAGCATAACACACCAAAACTTCTAGAAACGATGCGTTAGGCTTGCCTTAATGCATTTGCATAAAACAGCAATTTACACGGTAAGCTTGTGTCTGATTTAGCGCTACATAATTATCTTCTTCGCGTTCCCGATGCAGCATTGCAAGAATACATAGAATGGTGTGTTTTAGAGCAGGCTCAAGCCGCAGAATGTAACTTTACTCCTGATAGAAGTAAGTTAGATAATTTGCCACCAGAAGACTACGTTCCTAAACTTGTCGAGCAGTTCATGAAAGTTAAACCGGACCCAATTAAAGCGGGTTTGGTAGCTGCGATCGCAGGTAAGGAAGCTGACAAACATAATTTATCTGGTTTAGCGATCGCTGCTGATTTTGTATCTCTTTATGTTAAGTATTTAATTCCTAAAGAAGGAAGTACTAAAGAACAGGCTGAAGAGATATTAACTCAAGCATCACAACATCAGTATGAGAAACTGACTGAAGTTGCCAAGAAACACGGTGTAGAGTTATAGTTTTCTACTGATAATTTGGTTTTCAGAGGCTTTGTCTATATTATTTAGTCAAAGCCTCTGTTTCAGTCACTACTAATCGCTTGTATTACAAACTTTACTTACTGTCAATTGTTGAATTGCTATTCGCAACTGCTGAAATAATTAAATCTCATCTCATGTTAACTATTATTGGTTGCGGCAATCTAAATCGCAGTGACGACGCAGTAGGCGTAATCATTGCCCAACGCTTACAAAAATTTCTAGCTGAAAACCCTCATCCTAAAGTACAAGTTTATGACTGTGGCACCGCAGGGATGGAAGTAATGTTTCAAGCTAGAGGTAGTAAACAATTAGTAATTATTGATGCAAGTTCAACTGGTTCTGAACCTGGTGCTGTGTTTAAAGTTCCAGGAAAAGAACTGGAAGCTTTGCCAGAACCTAGCTATAATTTGCACGATTTTCGTTGGGATAATGCTTTAGCCGCTGGGCGAAAAATTTTTCAGAATGACTTTCCCGAAGATATAACAGTCTATTTAATTGAAGCGGCAAATCTTGATTTGGGACTGGAGTTAAGCCCTGTTATCAAACATTCTGCTGATTTAGTTTTTGAAGAGGTAGCTGCACTTATCAAGCGGAATATTAACTAATTGAAAATCCCAATTACAAAATTGAATCAGGCCCAATCCCGATAAACAGAGAGTTCATCTACCCTCATTTCAAAAGGTACGCCTTGGCTCTCTGGCGGACAAACACGGATTTTAGCACTGCTAACAATTCCATATAGTAATGTCCCCATTGGCACAATTTTTTGCAAAACTCGCCAATTAGTAACTTGATCGGGACATTCAATTACCAATGTTAAAGCATTGGCATGAGTTGTGACATACCACCGACAATTAGATAGAAGATTTTGAATCGTGCGATCGCAAGCGTCATAAAAGTATCTACTAATAGAATACTCTAGTTGCTGACGCAGTATAATATCCGCCGATGTCGGTTGTATTGGATGTGAGTCATCACCATTGAAGTAATACATCTTTCTAGCCATCTTTCTTTAGCTTCCTGCTTATATTCCAATCACCATTCCATAAAGTACATCTTTATTTGTTTCTAATAATTCTTGGGTTTCGTCATCATAATAAGCACCAATCCCACTACACTGAATCCCCAAATAATTACTAGCTAAATAAAGTCTCTGTCCAAGAAAACCAGCTATTTGCATAGCAGTTTGATAGTTTAAATAATCTGACACAAAAAATAAAGTTACAGCGCTATCTCTAGCAATAGCCTGATTAATACATAAGTAACCTGTCTTTTCACTAAAATTACCTGTTTTAACCAGATACGTACCTTTATATAACCCAGGTGTCATCCCTTCTACTCGATGCACCACTGAGTAAATTTCTATCTCCTCATAGTTTTCTGCCGGTATTGACTGTTCAAGTTGTTGCACTACATATAAATAATCTTCTTGAGAAATAGACTCTTTCCGGAAACGTCTAATAGAACGTCTATTCCAAACTGTTTGATAAAATTTATCCCGATCAAAATCAAATTGAGGATACTCTAATTCCTGCTGACAACTCTTTTGTAGAGTAGTTGCTTGATAGGCATCTTCAATAAATTGATTGGATTCAAAATAATCAGTACCAGACACAAAAGGAACTTTCAGCCTTAAGCTTCTGGTTTTCTTGTCTTGTATTTCTCCTGACACCGCACAAGCAGTAATAAACTCCTTATTCTCAAAACCCAAATCTGAATTAAGAGCAAGTTTATCAAAGTCAAAAATTAGTTGTATATCTCGGTTGTGGAGAAAAGCTGAAGCTGCGATCGCACCTAAATGGTGTCCGCTATCTAAGAAGCAATATCTTATGCTCCTGTTTTGATATTTCCAGCTAGACCTATAATAAACACAACTAATTAAAAAAATGAATCCGTTGATACTTTTACCAGGTATAATATAATTCTCTAACCCATCATCAATTAATTCATAGATAAGAGTTAGATAATTATTCTCAACTTCTAGATGATATATCCCATCTATTATTCCCTCTACACCGCGAACCTGTACGTAAACTTCCGTGGGATACAAAGCGCCTGCTGATGGATTTACCCGCAGTTTATAAGGGCCATCTTTATACACCTTTTCCAAAGTTATCGC
The DNA here is from genome assembly GCA_019359245.1 of Nostoc desertorum CM1-VF14. Taxonomy (GTDB): domain Bacteria; phylum Cyanobacteriota; class Cyanobacteriia; order Cyanobacteriales; family Nostocaceae; genus Nostoc; species Nostoc desertorum. Next base: position 88,604 of record JAHHHR010000024.1, read on the forward strand.
ACTGGTTAAGGAGATAAAAGAATGAACAGGATTATTGAGATTTAATTTCATTCTTCGATAAAACTTTGGATAAACTTTAAATGAAGATGGCTGTGTTGAAGCATCTACATAATTTGGATCAAGTTGTACCGATAAGTAAGAATGCTTGGTAGCGTCATGATAAGCTTTGCCCGATATCTGACTTTGTGGCATTTTTAAGTATCCTCAAAACTTCTACATTGCTGGCAAAATCGATAGCTTTATAGTCGTCTAAGTTTTTCAAATCTAAGTTAGGCTGATGCTGTAAAAGTAACTTAACGACTTCTGTTTTTCCGGCTGATGCTGCATACATTAAAACAGTTGCACCATTATCATTTTGGTTGTCAATATTAATGTTGACAGCCAACAGTAAATTAATTAACTCGTAGTAATTACCAAAACAAGCAAACCACAAAGCATTGTTGCAATCGCTATTTCGAGCATTGATATCCGCACCTGCATCAATTAGTTCTTTGACAACTGCATAAATTCCCTCTCTTGTCGCTTTCATCAAAGCTGTATCGCCATTTTCACCTAACTGATTTAAATCACCAGGAGTATAGCCTTTTACTACTAGCCATTGGGTTGTTGCTTCACTCAAATGTTTACTATTTACTTGACTCATAATTGTTCTTCGAAGGGTACAAAAATCAGCAACTTTAAAACATAAATCTGCCTAAAAGACTTAATGGTGGGTAATGCCCACCATTATTTTAAAATGCTATAAAATTAACTAGAATATAGTAGTTTACCAAAGCAAATTTGCTAGTTATTCAAAATTTAGGTAAAACGAAAAAATTTTTTATCCGCTTCCTACTCCCCGCCCTCATTTAGGAATTTTAGATTGGTAAAATACTACTAAATTAACTAGCATTTAGCTTAGTTATATACTATCATTTTGATAAGTTTGAATTATGAATCATTTCTAAAGATTCCCGGATATATCTAAGAAAAAATATTTAAAAGCAGTTAAAATGCAGTATTTTTTACAATTTAAATTCATAATCTAGAATAATAGCAGATAAGATTTTGTGTACTTAGTTATTAATATACTGCGATAGGATTTTTCCTAGCTTTAACAATAAACTTAAACCCATTGTTAAAGCTCAAATTTGATATCGTATTTCCATTGAATCTTGTGTTTAATAAAGCACAGATATTATGCTGACATCTACTTTATCATACTGAAACTTATTAAGAAATCTCAAAAAGTTTACTTTTTTAACCAAAATTTGCTAGTTTGTTTAAGTAAAAATTAAGTAAAACACAAACGAAAAATGGAAATTAGCGCTCGTAATTCTATCAAAGGTACTGTAAAAAAAATTGTACCTGGCACAGTTAATACTGAAGTAACTTTAGAAATTGCACCAGGAGTAGAGTTAGTGTCAATAATTACCAAATCATCAGCGGAAAAGCTGGGGCTTACAGAAGGGAAAGAAGCTTATGCCGTGATTAAATCATCAGATGTGATAGTTGCTGTTGATTAAAATATGGGCAACTTTTTCTGCAAGCGGTTTTACCTCTAATAGCAAATTGCATTCATAATCTATAAATTGAATGACCTCACTCCTGTAATCAATTAGGGCAGGAGTGGGGTCAATGTAAATCGTAATTTGTAATTCGTATTTACAATGAATGCTTGCTTTGTAATCTTTTAATTACGAAGTGGAACTTATTTTTAAGACAATTTTATTATAAGTGTTAATTACAACGTCTATCAGGTAAATTAAGTACACAGTTAGGGGCACAGCACTGCTATGCCCTTAAAATCATCTGTACCTGACGAAGTTGTAATCTGCTGTAATTCAATTATTAATAATGCGGATATAAATAGCGCGGATACTTTCTATATCTAGTGTTAAAGATGTATTTCCTAATTTAATAATAAACGAAGGAGAATTTTGTTCTAAAATTATAGTAGCACCTGGTGCTACGCCCATTGATATCAGCTTTTGCAAGATTATTTCATCTTTATTTTTACAGAAGGTGACGATTCCTCTTTCTCCTATTCTCAATAATTCTAATGAACAGCCAGTTACACTGAAGTGGGTAAACATTGAATTATAAATAAAAAATTGTGAAAGGAAGAAGGAAGTATTTTTTCATCCTTCATCCTTCATATTTCATTTGGTCGTCAAAGGCAGCAACCAAACTAATAGCTTAAACCAGATAAGGTTCTTGATGTGTCTTAATTGTGCAATTAGAACGAGGGTAAGTGACACAAAGTAGAGCGAATCCTTTAGACATCTGCTCGTCATCCAGGAAGTTTTGATCGTCTTGATTAATTTCACCTTCAACAACCTTGCCTACACAGCTAGAGCAAGAACCTGCTTGACAAGAAGCTGGCAAGTCAATATCATTTTCGTGTGCTGCGTCTAAAATGTAAGTATCTTCGTCAATTTCAATTGTGGTGTCGAGGTCTTCTTTTTTGTTGATTAATCTAACTTGGTAGGTAGCCATTTTCAGATTCTCCTCAAACGTTATACAGTTGGTCTAATTTACGAATTTTCTGAGCAACCTATCCTACTTCTTGCTTCCTTTATTCTTATAGAGATGCTACGCTTAGTCGGCTTCTGTATAGGAGTAAGGGATGCAATGCGAACTAGAAGCTATCTCAAGAGCATTGAAACTCTGCGGAATGCGTCTATGGGAAGACTCTACAATTGACTTGGAGCTAACGGAATGTAACGGAATGATGTTAGCTGCAAGGTACACCAGTAGGCGTACCATCGTCTGTTTTGAAGGACTTTCCACAACCACAGGTATCAGTTGCATTGGGGTTGATGAATTTAAAACCGCTTTCCATCACTCCCTCAACGAAGTCAACAATAACTCCGTCTAATAACGGCGCACTTTTGGCATCAACGTAAACTAGCACTTTGCCTTGCTGGCTTACCAAATCATCTGGTTGGGGCTTACTGGTGATATCGATCGCATATTCATAGCCACTGCAACCACCATCTTTTACCGAGATGCGGACACCTTTAGTTGCGCCATTAGCATCGGGTGCGGAACCTTTGAGGAATGCCCGCAGATGAAATTCTGCTTTTTCTGATAAAATAACGGCCATGAAGTCTCCTGATTTGTAGCGATTAGTTGTTCTGATTTCAGGTGTAGGTTGTCATTTGTCCTTCGTCATTTGTCAGTTGTCTTTTGTTATTCACTAATGACCAATGACTAATGACCAATGACAAAATTAACTATTTTGTGCAATACCTGTGGCTGTGGGTTCCATCGAATTGGATTGTGCGTGTCTCCAAGGCGCACTATTACCGCATACTGGACAAGAGCGATCGCGGTGAGAACGGCGTTTAGCAAATTCCATTCGATTTAGGTCGATTGTCAGCAATTGCGACAATAGAGGCTGACTAAACCCGGTGATTAGCTTGATAGCTTCCAGTGCTGTTAAACAAGCTAGGGTTCCAGAAACAGCGCCTAGAACTGAAAAGCCGCGCTGATCCCACTCAGGCTTTTCTGGAAACAGACAAGATAAGCAAGGAGTCACACCAGGAATAATCGTTGTCAGGTAAGCCTCCATCCCATTCATTGCAGCTTCCACCATTGGCTTACGCGATCGCACACAAGCCTCATTTAACAAATTGCGCTCTGTAAAGTTGTGGGCGCAATCAAGAGCCATATCGGCAGACTGCACTAATGAGTCTACATTTTCCGGGGTAATGTAATCATGAACAGCTTCCACTTGGACATCAGGATTAATCGCATCCAGAGTTTCTTTAGCTTTGAATACCCTTGGCTTACCTACCCAATCATCAGTCATGAGAACCTGACGATTCATATCATCTTGCCGCAAGTCACCACCCCGGACTAGGATTAGCCGCCCAACGCCCGCTACTGCTAAGTAAAGCGCCGCCGTACCGCCTAATCCCCCCACACCTGTCACCAGAACTGTCGCTGACTTCAAGCGTTTCTGTGCTGTTTCGCCAAAATTAGGAAGCATCATTTGGCGACGATAGCGTTCTAATTCGGTAGGCGTTAGGTTAACCAATTTATACCTCCTAATCAGAAGTGATTTCTGTCAGTGTGACTACATTTTTCGGCTTGTCGTTAAACACTTTGAACAGCTTTTGTTCGTGAGCTGTCGATTCGATAAATACCTGATAAGCTTTTTGCAAAGCCAAAGAATATTGATTTAGTCTCTCTTCTTGACTCAAGTCAGGAGAATTATCATCAATTTCCTGCATATATTGAGAAAATTTTTTCAGAATATGTAGACGATGTACATTCACAACTTCTAAGTCGTAGGACATATTAAAGAATTGGAAAAATTCTTCTGTATCTACGAGCTTCTTGAATTCATCAATAGTTCCAGTCATTTAGCACTCTCCAATTTTTTCAGATGTTGCTTCAGCTCATCTAACTTGCGATAGATTTCATAAGTTGCAGCTGCAACATCCATAAGTTGGTTGTAATCTGTTGGCAGACCTTCAGCTAAATCATGCAGATCCATTTTCATTTGACCTGCTTTGCTGTTAAGCCGTCTAATTTGTCCTTGTAGTTCCTCAATACTCGTCTCTTCTGCTTGCACAATCAGCCACTCCACATTGGATTTTAGATTTTAAATTTTGGATTGGATGATGTTGTTTTAACCAAATGGTGATGAAGCTAATGATTAAAACTTGAATCCAAAATCCAAAATCTAAAATTTTTAAATTTTGCCAACTTCCGGAAAACGCTTCGCCAAATCAAGACCTTTCTTGACGTAGTTTTCTCCCTCTTCTGCTAATTTTTCTAACGAGTCAAAGCCAAAGCGATGAGCATCTCGCAGGGTTTTCACAGTTAGCAAAAGACGGCCAGAAAAAACTAGTGCCCAGCCAAATCCTTCATGGCTCAAATCAACTACAACTTGGGATATCAAACCTGTTTCTTGTTCAATCCCAGCCGCTACAGCTCGAAAAAATGCCATAATCCGGGCTTGAGTCACCGCATCAACTTCGCCTTCAACGGAGATTTCCCGTTTCTTTTGTTTGGTAACAATAAAGGGTTTGAGAATCAACTCATCCGACCAAGTACGATAAACTCCATAACTGTCTTGACCACGGATTTGTTTGATTAATACCTTAAGAAAAGGTGAGTTCAAGACTTCAGTTGTAGCGGTTCCGTTAACACTATTATTTGCGGTCATACTGTTGCTTCGTCTTCAATTTCATCAGCAAAGTTTGTGGTTTTTGGCTGTAAAGCTTTACGCAACCAAGGTGGAGGATTACCTTTGAGGGTTTTCACTAGCTTGTTTAGCACTTCACTAATTTCTTCTTCTTCCGATCGCGCCTTCACTGGGGTGACACCTTTCTTGATTAACCGAGCGGCGGCACTACCACCAATTGCTGTTACGTAAATAATCGTACAGTCGCCTATTGACTCAAGTTTTGGGGTGATTTTGTCTTCATTTCCATCTTCCTTGAGTTCACCTTCAAAGGTGAGGGTTTCTACGAAGTGATATCCCTCATCAGTAATTTCGTAAACATCAATCATTTTTGCCCATCCGAAGTGGGCATTAATATGAACTCGGTCACTCGTCGTGAAGGCTATTTTCATTGTAATTCTCCTCTCTAAAGTTTTGAATTTTGAAGCAATACGGTTCAGCTAGTAATATTTAGCTTTGGAAGATCCCCCTTAAAAAGCTCCGGTGTATACATAAGTCTGAAATAGCTGATTAAACAAGGTTTTACCCCACCCTAACCCTCCCCTTATAAAGGGGAGGGAACTAGATTTGATTTATTGTTTCCCCCCTTTATAAGGGGGGATTAAGGGGGGTAATTCGACTTGTGTATACACGCCTTAAAAAGGAGGTTAGGAAGGATCAACTCTTAACTGAACTGTTTTGAATTTCAAGTGTGAATTCAAAACTCAGCGCTCACAGTTCCGAACTCTTGGAACTGTTTAACTCTCGCTTCTTCTGCCTCTAAAAACAGGTTGCCGATGCCAAATAAAAGCTCCATCGTGCCTCGATAACCAACTTTAGTAAATTGACCATTACCTAAGCGATCATAAATGGGCAATCCTAGACGATAAAGAGGAATCGAGAGGCGTTTAGCGATCGCACCCACATTCGAGTTACCAATCAGCAAATCAGAACCACCCGCTAGACTCTCAAAGTCTTCTAAATCGCCGATGGTGATGCTTTTAACTGGGAGTTTTTCTAAGAGGTGCGATCGCGTGGTTGTCACCACAGCATGAATTTGCGCTCCCATCGATTGCAGGAAATGCACGGTTGACCACAACAAATCTGGTTCTAGTGCTAAGGAAACTCGTTTTGCACCGAAGTAAAAGTGTGTGTCCAACATCGCATCTTGCAACTGACGACGTTGGCGGCGGTATTTTTCCGGTACGCTGTTACCGCTCAGAATCGCCAATGCTTGGATAAATTCATCTACTGGTTCTAATCCCGTCAGTTCGCCAAACACCTCATAAGGTGTGCCAAAGCGTTCTTCCAGAATCTTCGCAGCCCCCCGCATACTTTCACCCAATGCCAGGGTGAAAGCAGAACTACCTACTTCTCGTAGCTGTTTTAAGGTAGTTCCACTAACTGTAACCGCACTATAATTATCCTCTAAATGTCCATCTAGAGAAGCGCCAAGGTCAGGTACAAAGATCGGCACTAATCCAAAGGATGTGATTATCTCTTTGATTTCCTGTACATCCCCAGGTGTGAAGGCAGAACCCGCCAAAACCGTGACTTGTTCAGTTCTGAGTCCACCCGCGCGAGGAATTTCTTTAACTATGCTTTCGACAGCAACAGCAAAGCCATCTTGTAACGCACCTTTAAAATCTGGGGTAGGTGCAAAAACGATCGCTAAATCATTCAATTCGGGATGGCGATCGCGGATTTCCTTAAGAAAACCCTCGATGTCATCGCCTCTAGTTTCCGTTAACCCAGTACTACATAAACCAATAATTTCTGGATTAGCCTTTTCCACCAGAGTCAGAATTGCTTGCTCCACATTCTCTTCACCACCCAAGATTGTAGTGACTTCCGTCATCGCCGTGGTAGCTAGGGGAATTGCTTCCCGGAAATGTCGCACTAGGACAACTTTGGCGAAAGCAGTACAACCTTGAGAACCGTGGAATAAGGGCATCGTCCCTTTCAATCCCAAAAAGGCTAAGGTTGCGCCCAAAGCTTGACTTTGCTTGAGGGGATTAACTGTCAGTGCTTTGTTAGAAGCGGTAACGATCGCCATTAAACTTCCTCCTCTTCTTCCCAAGGAGCGGGTTTGCGTATTTGTTCCCAAATCGGGCTATACAGAGCTTCGTACAGTTCCCGCGCCATCTCAATCATTCCCACATAACCTGCATAAGGATGGTGGCGTTCTTGGTTGATATCAAGGAAAGGAATCCGAGCTTTCAAAGCTGTGTATTGGTTACGTCCACCAGCAATCAGCATATCTGCGCGAGTGTCTTTAACCAGTTGTAGCAATTCTTGAGCGTTGCCTTTCTCCAGCATGATGCCATCGTTGCCAATCAACTTCTTGATTTTGGCTTTATCTTCTTCAGTACTTTTGCGAGTACTGGTAGCAACAACTTCAATGCCTAAGTCTCTAGCAGCCGAGATAATCGACCAACTCTTGACACCACCTGTATACAACACAACCCGCTTACCTTTGAGTCGAGCGCGATAAGGAGCCAATGCCAAATCTAAAGCAGCCGTTTCTTCTGCAATTAGCTTTTCTGTCCGCTCCTGTAAATCAGCGTCGCCTAATTTAGCGGCGATGTTTCGCAGACAGCGATTCATATCATCGATGCCGTAGAAAGACTCTTCAATGTAAGGGATGTTGTAACGCTCCTCCATCTTTCTCGCCATATTGAGCAGCGCTCGTGAGCAGATCATGACGTTGAGCTTGGCACGGTGGGCGTAGCGAATTTCATTGTAGCGAGCATCGCCCGTAATTTTAGACAAAATACGGATGCCTAATTTTTCTAGCAGTGGTGTTACTCCCCACATTTCCCCGGCGATGTTGTATTCACCGATTAAGTTAATATCATAGGGCGTTGTATGTTCCGGTTCTGCTGTTCCGACAACATATTCTAATAAAGCTTCGCCACCAAAACGGTTGCCCAGATTTTTACTGCCAATGAATCCTGGAGCAATCACAGGAACAACAGGAATACCGATTTTCTCAGCCGCAGCTTTGCAGACAGCATCCATATCATCGCCAATTAGGGCTGTAACGCAAGTGGCATAGACAAATACTGCTGCTGGTTGGTAGCGCTCGTGAAGTTCCAAAATCGCTTTGTAGAGTTTCTTTTCGCCACCGAAGATGACATCATTTTCACCCAAGTCAGTGGTAAAGCCCATTTTGTAGAGTTGAGGGCCAGACGACAGACTACCACGACTGCCCCAGGAATTACCAGCACAGGCGATCGGCCCGTGGACTAAATGAGCAGCATCTGCGATCGGCACTAGAGCAATCATTGCACCATCAAAGGCGCAGCCCCCTTGAGCCGCGCCAGGTTGTGCCTGTTGGGCGCATGATTTGTTTTTCTTTTCCGCTTGTTTGTGCTGATTATGCTCGCATCCTGTCTCAGTCAGCAGCTCGTTGATTTTGCCTTGGGTGCTTTTCATCTCTCTTCTCTTAATTGTTAATTGTCCTTTGTCATTTGTCATTTGAATAACTAACAACTAATGACTAATGACCAATGCCCCATGCCCCATGCCCAATAATTAGCAAATGTATCTTGTGACATCCTCTCCGCATACATCAGCGAGGTAGGATAGAGCGCGGAAACGCAATCCTACAAATTCGTCATATAAAGGATTGAGTTTACATAGTGGTGGAATATCAATAGTCTTGCCAAATAATTTAATTTGTCGCTCAAAGGGACAACAACAAGGAATTGTTTGGCAAATTAGATGAGCGAAGCGATTATTTTTAACCTGAATTCCATCCACTACACGGCGCAACGGATTAAGAAGATTGTGGAACCATCCTGGTTTTTTCTGATTAGGTGGATGGTAATTAGGATGAGGATGAGTGTGAGTGTGTTCGTGAGTGTGATTGATGGTTTCCATTTATCAATTCCTTGGGTAAATGCTATCAAGAAAAAGGGGAGTTGGGGATGGGAATTGGACATTGGGCATTGGGTTTGAATATTTCCCCATTCCCTATTCCCTATTCCCTACTCCCCTTCTTTACCCTTTAATTAACACGTTGTGTTTCTACGCAATTTCTAACGAATCAAGTCGTAGGAAATATCTGTCTTAGAAGGAATGTTGGTGTTGCGATCGATTTCTTCAAACAGGGTGTTTACAGTCCAGTTGAGGAGGTTGATTATACCTTGATAACCAATGGTGGCGTAGCGGTGTAAGTGGTGGCGATCCATGATGGGGTAGCCGATTCTCACGAGGGGAATCTTGGTGTCGCGCCACAGGTACTTACCGTATGTGTTACCAACTAAGAAGTCTACTGGTTCGGTGAACAACAGTGAACGCATGTGCCACAAGTCCTTACCAGGCCAAACAGTTGCATGTTGACCGAAGGGGCTAGAAGCAAGCAATTCTTTGATTTCTGCTTCAAATACTTCGTTGCTGTTGTGAACCAAGATATGCACAGGTTCAGCACCCATTTCTAGCATAAAGCCAACAACGCTGTATACTAAATCTGGTTCGCCGTAGATAGCGAAGCGCTTGCCGTGAATCCATGAGTGGGAATCAGTCATGGCATCAACTGCACGACCGCGTTCGATTTCCAATTCTTGAGGAATGGGGATACCACTCAATTCGCTGAGTTTCATCAAGAATTCATCAGTACCCTTAATGCCCCAAGGACGGGAAACTGAGGTTGGTTGCTTCCACTCTTTTTCGATGTACTCGCGGGTTTTGAGGGTAGAGTGTGCTTGCAGAGCGATCGTAGCTTTAGCATTAATTGAATCTTCTGCATCTTCTAGCTTTGTACCACCTGGATACATATCAAACTCACCTGTGTTTGGTGAATCCAGGTAGTCGCTGTTGTCAGCTAGAATGGTGTAGTCAAAGCCGAACAAGGAAGCAATCCGCTTGATTTCGCGGTTGTTGCCTACGTAGGTGTCAAAACCTGGGATGAAGTTGATCTTACCATTGCTGGTTTCTTTCTTATGACCTGCTGTCAGGTTAGAAAGAATTCCCTTCATCATGTTGTCGTAACCAGTGATGTGGGAACCGACAAAGCTAGGGGTGTGAGCGTAGGGTACTGGGAAATCTTGAGGAACTGAACCAGCTTCCTTGGCGTTGTTGATGAAAGACTGCAAGTCATCACCAATTACTTCTGCCATACAGGTGGTGCAGACAGCGATCATCTTAGGCTTGTAGAGTTGGTAAGAGTTCGCCAAGCCGTCAATCATGTTTTGCAGACCACCAAACACGGCTGCATCTTCAGTCATTGAAGAAGATACACCAGAGAATGGCTCTTTGTAGTGACGGGTTAAGTGCGTGCGGAAGTAAGCAACGCAACCTTGAGAACCTTGAACGAAAGGTAGAGTACCTTCAAAACCAACAGCAGCAAAGATTGCTCCTAGTGGTTGGCAGCCTTTAGCAGGGTTAACGGTTAAAGCTTCACGAGCGAAGTTCTTTTCACGATAATCCCAACCTTTTGTCCACTCTGCAACCCGTTGTACTTCTTCGGCTTCGTGACCGTTTTCAAACTGCTTTTTGTTTTCAAATAGCTGTTGGTACTCAGGTTGGTGGAATAACTCGACGTGATCTTGAATTTTTTCTGGATTCTGAGGCATTTCTTCTGGACTCCAAGGTTACTGAATTCTTTTACTGATTGAGGTGCGAGTGGGGAGTAGGGAGTGGAAATATGATTCAAAATTCAAAATGCAAAAATCAAAATAAATTTTTAATCTTTCAATTTTGAATTTTGTATTCCCAACTCCCCCCTGGGGTTTTAGCCCCAGGTTATCCTTACTTATCTCACTCTCCCATTTCCCTAAACGGCAGCCTTAGCCTTAGCTTCAGCCTTCTTAGCCTGAGCTTTTTCATTCCAAGGAGCGCCAATTAATCCCCAGGTTGGGCTGTTGAGTGCCAAGTCCATATCGCGTGCGAAGATGGCGAAGCCGTCATAACCGTGATAAGGGCCGGAGTAATCCTTTTTGTGGTTTAATTCTTTTCAACAGCCTAATGTTTGCAGTAAACAGTGTCAGCGATAAGCATTGTTCGCTGATAACACATTTATTTTTAGGCTAAATATAGGCTAAAAACACAGCATAACTAGGTTCAGGACTCACGCATCATCTAAATGTTGTCCTGAACCAAGGCGATTAAAAAATCGCCTGTTTTTTTGCTCATCTCTGCAAGCACAGCAGCAAAAAGAACACATGAGAACGAAAGTACTACTAGAATTAGAGAAAGTTAATCTGCGTTTGAAGTCTGCAAAGGCAAAGGTGACAATTAGAGAATCGAATGGAAGTCTGCAATTACGAGCGACGTTACCAATTAAACCGGGAGACAAAGATAGCAACGGTACTGGGAGAAAACAATACAATCTCAGCTTAAATATTCCCGCTAACTTGGATGGACTCAAAACGGCTGAGGAAGAAGCTTATGAGTTAGGGAAGTTAATCGCTCGTAAAACTTTTGAATGGAATGATAAATATTTAGGTAATGAAGCAATTAAAAAAGATTTTCAACCTATAGGGAAATTACTTGAAAAATTTGAAGAAGAGTATTTTAAAACTCACAAACGCACAACTAAAAGCGAACATACTTTTTTTTATTACTTTTCCCGTACTAAGAGATTTACCAATCCTCAAGATTTGGCAACTGCGGAAAATCTGATCGGTTCAATTGAGCAAATCGATAAAGAATGGGCTAAGTATAATGCAGCTAGAGCGATCGCAGCATTTTGTGTGACATTCAATATCGAAATTGATTTATCGAAATATTCCAAAATGCCTGAGAATAATTCCCGAAATATACCGACGGATACAGAAATTTCTGAGGGACTTATCAAGTTTGAAGATTATCAAAATAACAGAGGTAATCAAGTTAATCAAAATATTAAAGATAGCTGGCAACTTTGGCGCTGGACGTATGGAATGTTAGCAGTTTTTGGTTTACGTCCACGGGAACTTTTTATTAATCCTGATATTGATTGGTGGTTAAGTGCAGAAAATACAGATTTGACATGGAAAGTTGATAAAGATTGTAAGACTGGTGAGAGACAAGCATTACCATTATATAGGCAATGGATTGATGACTTTGATTTGAGAAATCCGAACTATTTAGAGATGTTAAGGGGTGCGATCGCTAAAAAAGATAACACCAATCATGCTGAGATAACGGCGTTAACACAGCGAGTTAGTTGGTGGTTTCGCAAGATAGGATTGGACTTTAAACCTTATGATTTACGCCACGCTTGGGCAATTCGGGCGCATATTTTGGGAATACCAATTAAAGCGGCGGCAGATAATTTGGGGCATAGTGTGCAAGTTCACACGCAAACTTATCAGCGTTGGTTTTCGCTAGATATGCGTAAGTTGGCAATCAATCAGGCTTTGAGTAAGAGAAATGAAGTTGAGTTAATTAGGGAGGAGAATGCAAACTTGAGGATGGAGAATGATAAGTTGAGATTGGAGATTGAGAAGTTGAGAATGGAAATGGTTTATAAACAAAGTTAAGTTTACTGATAAATCATACCAGTTTTAGATAATTTGCTATGATTTATAGGTGAAAAATAATCAACAATAGAAATATACATTACAAAAGTATGGCAATAGAAACTTTGAACCAAATACTTAAGCAGCTTGAGACACTTGATCTAAAAGAGCTTCAGCAGCTTAATCAGACAATTCAAAAGTATCTTTCTGATAAAGAAGAAACTGTTAAGCAAGCAGCATTTCATCAAGCCTTGATCGATTCTGGGTTAGTAAAACAGATCAAGCATCCAACTTACGAGCCAATAACTGAGCGACGATTAATTCATGCTGAGGGAAAGCCTGTTTCTGAAAGTATCATTGAGGAACGCCGCTAGATGGCAGTTTATTTTCTAGACAGTAGCGCATTAGTTAAGCGTTATATTAGCGAAACTGGATCAGTTTGGGTTTTGGGGTTATTTGATCCGGCTCTCAATAATGAGGCATTTATTGCTGCAATAACTGGTGTAGAAATTATAGCGGCAATTACCAGGCGATCGCGCAGTGGAAGTATTAGTATTACAGATGCGGCAATAACACGCAATCAGTTCAAAATTGATTTACAGAAAGACTATCAAATTGTTGAAATCACAGAAAATATCATTAATTCTGGAATGGTATTATCTGAAACTTATGGTTTAAGAGGTTATGATGCTATCCAACTAGCAGTAGGTCGTGTAGTCAACACCATTTCCATTGCTAATGGATTGCTTCCTATTACCTTTGTGTCCGCAGATAATGAGTTGAATGCAGCAGTTGTAAGTGAGGGATTAATGATTGAAAACCCTAATAATCGCCCATAATGCATACTCAACTGTGATATTTACTACTGAGATTTATGTAGTACGTTGCACTGTAATGATTTATTAATTGCTGCGATCGCTTTAGCTAATGATCTCACACTCTTCACCCACAACATCCGCGAATTTAGCCGTATTGATGGCTTGAAGTACGAAGACTGGGAATAGCTATTTTGGATACAAACCTATATTAAAAAAGTATAGCAATATGGTATGACTAAAGATTCTCAGCATCTGGTCGCAGACGATATTGTTCACGAACATCTCTTAATAACTTGGTCTTTGAACCGTTTGGTTCTAATACTTCTATCACTTCCCAAAGCTCGCCCTCGTGCTTAAGGTTGAATACCCGACGAATTTCCTTCACCTCGTCACGATAAATACCTAGTTTATCTGCCATACGGTTATGAAGTTGCAATTCTGACCCCTGGATTTTTCCATCAGCAATGGCAATTTGCCAAGCCGCACACAATATTAAGCGATGCTTCAGCCGCTCATAATCGCTTTGGCTACAAGCTTGCGGGGGGACAAAATGGTCTAGAATGCTTGTATTACAATGAGTGTAGCAATTTGTGGTAAAAGAAAAAGAGCATTCATTCGCAACAAGCTCTATTTAATGATAATATTACCAGAATTCTACGAAACAAACCTCAAGCGAGAATTAGGACGTGTAGAATATTTATTACTAAAAATCCTGATAAATTTATTACAATCTATTAAAACTGTTAGTATTGAAGCACTGGCTACTGCTTTACCTATCCCCATATTTTTTGAGAGTAGAAGAAAGAAAGTTCAAAGATTTTTGTCTTTAAATTACATAAATATTGAAGAAATTTGGTTCCCAATTATTAAAAGCTGGTTAGAGATATATTTTCCCTTAAATGAAGTTATTTATTTAGTAATTGACAGGACTAATTGGGGACGTATTAATCTGTTAATGATTAGTGTGGTCTGGGATAAAAGGTCTATCCCAATATACTTTAAGCTATTAGACAAATTAGGTTCAAGCAATTTTGATGAACAAGAAGCAGTATTTAAAAAAGCATTGCCGCTTTTTAATAATTATAAAACTGTAGTGTTAGGAGACCGTGAATTTTGTTCAATAAAACTGGCTAACTGGCTGACAGAGCAGAAAGTACATTTCTGTTTACGCTTAAAAAAAGATGCATTTATAGAAATAGAACCGGAAATTTGGCTGCAATTAAGAGATTTAGGTTTAGCACCTGGACTTTCTTTCTTTTACCAAGGTATTAAATATACAAAAAGCACAGGATTTATTAGCTTTAATCTTGCTGCTAAATGGAAGCGTAAACGTTTGGGAGTTGCGCCGGAGGAAGGTTGGTTTATCCTTACAAACTTAGATGATTTAGATTCAGTTATTAGAGCTTATAAACAACGTTTTGATATTGAAGAGATGTTTAGAGATTTTAAGAGCGGTGGCTATAACTTGGAAGATACTAATGTATCAGGTCAAAGGCTAATTTCCCTAATACTATTAATATCACTTGCATATATGGCTGCAACTATATCTGGTCAAAAAATTAAACGCATGGGTGTTCAAAAATATGTTGGACGAATTAAAGAATCTAAGCGGATTGTTCGACGACATAGTAGTTTTTATATTGGTCTTTATGGCGACAATTGGGTCAATTTCATGGAAAATTTTTATGAGTTAATCACTGAATTATTGAGATTAAGTCCTAATAAGCGTAAGTACTACCAGCAAGGAGAGAGGGCTATGAGGCTTATTCTATCTGCATCCTAGCCCTTTTTGTAGCCCCGCAAGGGCTACAAGTTTTTTCTCGATGTTCATTGTCGAAAAGAATACTTGTTTCTATAATTTGGTCAAAAGTTTTGCCTTCTTTTATAGCTTTCCAAACCAGAGATTGTTCTTCTTTTCTAATACCGGAGGTAGTTATCAACCTATCTACTGTATCTTTCTCCTGGTCAGCTAATTCACCGTCTATCCAAGCCATTGGTAACGCAGCAATAATAATTTCTGATAAAAACTTACTTTTTTTGGCAGCTTCTTCTTTACTACTCCAGTTCGTCAAACCACTGTAAATTCCGACAGTTGCCAGCACTCCCAGCCCGACAGGAGCCGCAAGCGTTAGTAATGTGTATGTTGATGCACCGACAACTATACCCGTTGATATTCCAAAAAACCCTTGGACAGTTGTCAAAATACTAGCTGGCACAAATAGTGATGAGGCAACGGCCGAAGTTCCAACACCAGCCAATGTTCCTAAAGATGCACCTGTGCCTAAAGAGAGTGTATCTTTTAACCAAGCATCGCTGTTATTTTGCTTTAATAAATCTGCATTTAAATTTTGATACTCTTGAATTGAGCTTCTACTAACATATACATTTAATCCATCTAATTCATGGTCAAGGTAGTTCTGAAAAGATTTATCAGTAAAGTTGATGCCGCGTTTACTACCATCTTCATAGATTTTCTGGGTGGAATCATTAATAGTAGTTACAACTTTATGCCATGAATTGCCAAAAATGCTTTTCAAATTCTGAATATCGTCTTCTATTTCATGTAGTCCAGCAAAATTCTCTTTTTTAAGTTGTTCCAGATAATAACCTTTATTCATAGCAAAAATCGTGTCTAAAACTGTCAGGGCGACCACAATGGCGATAGCAGCTGCAATGGGACTGGTAATAGCACCAATTAAGGGAACACCAGTCCAAGGTATAAGGGAATAAGCCATAAAAGTCAAAATACTACCAATTGCCAGAAGTGCCGCGTTAATAATTTTGCGTTCTTTGGCAGATGAATCAATATCAGAATATAAAATTTTTATCAGGCGAATATACGAAGGAATTTTAGGGATACGAGTCAAGGTGAAATTGATAACAGCAGCTAATACAGGAATCAAAAGAGCAAAAATGGTAGTCAAGGCAGGCAAAACAGCCTGAATTACAAAGGGAAGAATGACGGGCATAGCAAATTACCTAAGATAATTTATTTGGTTAGTTTGAGCTTATTTGCATTTAGTTTGAGGCAGACTAATGACGTGGTAATACTTGTCAGCTTCTTTTTCTACGAGCCATGATACACGCCTTGTAATACAGTACGGTAATATTCTTTACTTTAAAAAACTTCCGTATTGATCGGCTTCAGAGAATTTAGGCAAATCTTCAATAATTTTTGTTACATATGATACTAAGTAGAGTACCTCAGCCTAAGTAAACTATTGGATGATGAAAAGGAATTAATGCTGACGCACCCTAAAAAAATATAGATTAGGGACTTCCAATATTTTCAAATATATTTGGGGCGTGCGCGATCGCATCCCTAATGTAGAGCGCCTTGTCGCAAACTTTAACGCACGCTATATCAAAGCTGCTTAATTTCTACGCAGCCTGATAAAATTTATGGAAAGATGAAATGTTGATTCATCTCCAGCATGACAATTATGAACGCCGTAGAGCTATTTCCTACCCTGCGAAATTTAACTCGTGCAGAGAAGCTAAAAGTGATGCAGTTTCTAGTTTCAGAATTATCTAGGGATGAGGAACCATCATTAGAGCAAGGAGCGACTTACCCTATTTGGTCGCCACTTAATTCCCACGCAGCTGCACATCAACTTGCTCAACTGCTAGAGTCGGACGAGTAAATGCACAATGGTTAATCCTCAAAGATTTTCTTTTACAGAGGAATACGATACATTTGGTGTTCCTGATGCGCTGCCAAAGCTACCATTAATATTAACCTATCGTAACTCATCAGTAGACGTTTCAGGCTTGTTAGATACTGGATCAAGCGTCAGCGTTCTGCCATACAGTATTGGTATTCAACTAGGCGCAATTTGGGAAGAACAGACGATTTCTGTAATGTTGGCTGGTAATTTGGCTCCCGTTGAAGCAAAAGGTTTGCTTGTATCTGCTCAGATTGGATCATTTGAGCCTGTTCGCTTAGTTTTTGCGTGGAGTTTGTCTAATGATGTACCTTTGTTGCTAGGACGTATGAACTTCTTTTTGGAGTTTGATGTGTGTTTCTATCGTTCACAGATGGTATTTGATGTGTGTCCACAGTTGTAATGCGATCGCATCTCTCTTGTAGCGTCCATTCATTTACTCAAAAACAACGCCGCGATAGATTTCCGCCATCGGCAAATCAATACTAACTGAATCCAAAGAAATAGGTAACTCTAAGCCGCTAAAATCACTAAGCAACCAACCTTGAGCTTGTTTACTATAGCGTTCAACAAAAGGTTCATTCTGCTCGACTAATAAATATTCGCTAAAACTCTCAATTGAGCGATACATCCGAAATTTATTGAGTCGGTCGTAATCTGCGGTGGAAGGAGATAAGACTTCAACAATCAGCACGGGATTTAATAGTTCATCTAAACGTTCAGCATTTAGTTGCGGTTCGCCGTCAAAAACCATTACATCTGGGTATACTCCGCGTCGATGTTCAGGAATCCACAGCCGTAAATCACTGTTAATTGGCTCGAATTGAGTATCGCGCAGCATAGAAGTAAAATAAGTCAGAATGTTTCGACCGATGCGGCTGTGTTTGAGCGTTCCTCCAGGCATGGGTACAATTTCTCCATCTCGATATTCGCTGCGTCCTTCGGCTTTCTCCTCGATCGCGCGATATTCATCCAAGCTGTAGCGGCGCGAGATGGTAGAAATCATAGGTCGTAAGCGATCGCTAATGGTTGGGAATTAATAAATCTATTATATAGAAAGCCTGTTTGCGATCGTTACCCACAAACAGACTTAACTTTTTTATACTTCTAATTAAGCTTGCTCCCAAAGCTGACGTACATAATCAGGCAGTGCGCCAGCAATTTCCTGAATCCGCTCTTCGGAAAGTTCGTCTTTGGTAGCAGAAAATACCGCTTTAACTGCCTGTTCCGCCTCGACTGATCCTGGAACCCCTCCTTCATTCGCAACTCGCGTTAGAAATAGCTTAGAATCAATTCCAATGGGAGCCGGACCTTTCAAAGGTTGACGGATTCGACTTAAAAATCTCACAACAGGATTGGTGTCTTTCCAGAGTTCAGCCACTTCAAACTGGAGTGCTTTTTCATCTGTAGGTATAGCTTCTGTATGTAGTTCTGACTCGACGCGATCGATTGTGTCTGTGGTCATTAAGTCACGCATAACGCGATACACAACTTCGGTAAAGTCTCTTGCATCATACAAATCTGCAAACCCGCTTCGAACCATGACTTTTTCAAGAAATGAGTGATGTTCGTCTGCGATCGCAGTTCGAGTATCTTCAATCTCTGTTGGGTCAACTTCTGGAATATTTGTTCTAAAACTTTGATCTGGCATTGTTTTTTCTTCTGGTTATTAATTTTGAGTCTTTATGCTTACTTTATGTAAGGTCGCACAAATCAAAAACCCTTGTAATCTTCCAGAAGTTTGAGATGGTATCTATTCAAAAGTTAGAAATTTCTTTGATCTGCTCACAGCTGTAAAGTCATGCTTCAGGTGAGGAGAGCAATACTTCTGATGTTTGTGCCCGTCTGTGTCGAAAACCAGTCAAAATAAATGAGTTGGTATAAAATCAGCCGAAACAAAGATGCTAGAAACAACAAACATCGAAATTAATACCTCCTATGTCAAAGTACCCAACGATGACTTAGAAATCGATGCTTACTTAGCTCAACCAGCACAAAACGGGACTTTTGGCGCGATTATAGTCTTTCCAGAAATTTTTGGAATCAATAGTAATATTCGAGATATTACAGAATTAATCGCTAAACAAGGTTATGTAGCAATAGCTCCGGCAATGTATCAACGTATTGCTCCCGGTTTTGAGGCTGATTTTAGCGCTGAAGATATTGGGTTTAGTCCAGAAGCATATCGGCTTGGATTGGAATATTATCAACAAGTGAAATATCAAGAGATATTCAGCGATATTCAAGCTACCATTACCTACGTCAAAACTTTACCCAATGTCAAAAATAATGCAATTGGTGTGATTGGTTTCTGTTTTGGCGGTCATGTTGCTTACATGGCTGCAACTTTACCCGATATCAAAGCAACAGCTTCGTTTTATGGTGGTGGAATTACTACTTCTAGTTATGGTGAAGAGATTCCAACCATTAATCGTACTTCAGAAATTCAAGGTACTATCTATGCATTTTTTGGTACAAGAGATACATTAGTTTCCCAGGAAGAAAGCGAACAAATTGAAGCAGAATTAAAGAAACATCAAATAAATCATCGTATATTTCGATACGATGCAGGGCATGGATTCTTTGCCGGATTTTTCAAAGATAAGTACCCATTTATGGAACAACACCCAAGTTACAATCCTGAAGCTGCTCCTGATGCTTGGCAACATGTTATAGAACTGTTTCAAAATCACTTGTAAAACTAAATGATGTAGATTGTGGTGTCTTTTTATCAAGTGCAATGCACCACAATTTCAGAGGCAATTTGGTAATAATTCAGAAGTCAGAATAATTAAAGAATCAAATAAAGACTTGATAAATAAATATTCCTTATATCTTCTGGCTTCTGACTCACCTCGGCTACGCTCGGTGGCCGCCGAGCGCAGTCGAGTTACGACCACCTGAGTACTAAATTCTTACGGAATTTGTAAATAAAATCTAAATATAACTGAATCTTTATTTACTCCGCAATAGCCTAAACCCAGTATATTTATATAGTTTCATTTGCCAATTTAATTTATATCAATAATTTTAATAAATGTTATTTTATAAGCATTTTTTTTGAAATATTCTAAAAAACAAGGCATTTATAAATGATTTATTCTCTTATTTTATTATTTCTATTGTTTTTAAGTATTCCCTTTGCTATTGCTCAGATTATGCCTAATAAAAAGTGGCTAATAGCTTATGCTATTTTTTTTTGGACACTAGCTATTTTGCTGTATTATAATCACTTACACAACGTCAATCAATCGGCGAGGAGATGGTTTCTCTTATGTATTTGGAATAGCTTTTGCTTGTTTGTTTGATACATCAATAATTGTAGGAATTATTAATAGAGCTATTGTATTACACTTGAAATCAATAGATTTTACAATTAACATCTGGTTGATAGTTAGCTTAACTTTGTTTAATGCAATACTTCTTGTACTTATTTATCTTGGATTGATGACAGTCTATTGATTGAGTAAATGTAAAGTAGAGTGTGTTACGGTTATGCAAGTATTTGAGAGTTTGAGAAAGTCGAGATTAGCTATAATGCACTAGATATATTGCTGCGTTAAGCGTTGCTCTAACTATTGCGTAATCATAGTTACACAAAGTAAATCTTAATTTTATAGCCTATAAAGACGTATAATATAATGATGAATAAAATTTATGTGCTGTAATAATGCTTAGGTAATTTGACAATACCAAAGTAGTATCCAGCTAAACTACTTTATGAACCTTTAGCTGGAGAGGAACCTGAATGATAAACTCGGTTCCTTTTCCAGCAGTTGAGAAGCACTCTAGTTTGCCGCCATGTTTTTCTGTGATGATTTGATAGCTGATGGACATACCCATTCCGGTTCCTTTACCAATGGGTTTGGTGGTGAAAAAGGGATCGAATATTCGTTGCTGTAAGTCTTTGGAAATACCGACTCCATTATCAGCGATCGCTACTTCTACCGACGTTGAATTAATTACTGATGTGCGAATTTTAATTCGACTGGGATTGTCCTTAATCTCCTGATAGGTAAGCTTGGCATTGTTTTCTTCTAACGCATCAATCGCATTCACTAAAATATTCATAAACACCTGGTTGAGTTGCCCGGCATAGCATTCTACTAGGGGTACATTGCCGTAGTCTTTAATCACCTCAATTTCAGGTTGCTCTGGTTTAGCTTTGAGGCGGTGTTGCAAAATCATCAGGGTACTGTCGATGCCCTCATGAATATCGACACTTTTGAATTCCGCTTCGTCCATGCGGGAAAAGTTCCGCAGCGATAGTACAATTTGGCGAATGCGATCAGTACCCACTTTCATGGAAGACAACATTTTCGGCAAGTCTTCTTGCAAGAATTCCAGATCCATTTCTTCGACAGCAATTTGAATTTCTGGAGTAGGAATAGAACAATGCTCCTGATACAACTGCACAAGCGTTAATAAATCCTGGGTATATTCCTGCACATGGGCAAGGTTGCCATGAATAAAGTTGACTGGATTATTAATTTCGTGTGCAACTCCAGCAACTAATTGCCCCAGACTAGACATTTTTTCACTTTGAACAACTTGAGATTGAGTGCGTTGCAATTCTTCTAATGCATTTTTGAGTTCAGTGGTGCGATCTTCTACCCGGTCTTCTAATTCTTCCTTGCTTTTCTCTAGGGCAGTAAACGTTTCGTACAGTTGCCCTGCCATGTGGTTAAAAGAGTTCGATAGGGTATTAAGTTCTCGAATGCCGCTAGTTTCTACTTTCTGATCTAAATTGCCGGATGCCATTGCCTCACTTGCCCAATTCAGGCGCAAAATAGGGCTTACAATCCAATGAGAGGTGAACACGCCCATCACCGAAGCAACAACTAATGCACCAAAACAAAGTGCGATCGTGGTGTGCGTATTGGCGTTAATTTGCGCCATGAATGCGTTTTCTGGCACACTCACTACCACTAGCCAATCTAAGCCATACTTGTCACGCCAAGGTACAACATCGACAAAATGGCGTTTTCCTTGCACTTCAATCTGAAAATCTGTGTCTTTAGTGATGGAAGCAAATCCGTTGAAAGTTTGGAGGCGTTTGGCAATGTTCTGGATCATTGGATTGGAACTGTTGATCGCTCCCAACCTTTGAATATTTTGATTAACGATAGTAAAGGGCTTTTCTGTAGCAGAACTGGCGACTAATGTGCCATCCCGCTCTAAAAGGAATACCTCCCCAGACTTGCTAACATCTAAACTGCGTAAAAAATCGCCGAGTTTCAGCAGGTGAATGTCCGTTGCAATCATTCCCAACAACCGATTTTGCGAATCATAGATCGGACGACTGGCAGAGGCAGTAATGTAGGGTCCTGTTGGGGTATTTATGGTCACAATCTTTCCCCAAATAGGTTTGCCAGCGGCGATGGATTGGGTATACCAAGATTCGCTGAAATTGTTCCAAGTCCATCGAGCATTCACCTGAGTTCGATTGCCTTGATTATCTGTGCTGTATGTGGAAGTATTATTAGGAATCTTAGCAGTCCAATCATCAATAGTAATCATCTTGCCATCATAACGAGCAGCTCCAAGCCCCTCACCTGTCGTTAACCCGATACCAATATAAGTTAGGTCATAGGCATGCATCTGATCCCAAAAATACTTGCCAAGAGTTTGGCGATCGCGCACATCTAATATTCCCCTGCGGATAGCATCTGCGTTAATCTGATTAAGGGTTTGCGGAATGGAAAGACGAGACTTCAAATGTTCATCCACTACTTCGCTGGTGCGGTCTATCAACTTTTCTGCCAAGTCGTTAACTGCTCTTTGTCCATTTTTAAAGGACAAATAACCCACTAAACTTACTGCTGCAAAAATCTGAATAAGGAAGGGAACAACAAGAACAATCTGTAATGGAAACGCTTTACCTTCTTTGCTAGGATAGTGAGTTTTCATTGGAAACTAGAAGTTGAGTTTAATCTGATTTACCTCTATAGTTCCCAAGATGCCCACATACTCACCTTTGTTTAAATTTTTTTGTCAAGCTGTAGGGTGCGTTGTCGCAAATTTGATAAAACAACGATGTCTACGATGGGCTGCGCCTACGCAATTATTTGGGTTTGACAAAATTTTGAGTACTACGGCACATCTTAACTTGTCACTACCGTTGTCTTTCCATTCTTGCCTTCCACACTGGCAACAAATGACGGTTGCTCAGTACCGGAAGTTGGCGGTTCGCCTCGTAGTCCCTTACGACGCTGATTTTTAGGAACTCCTCCTGCCATGCCGTACTCTACACTGCTTTTGCCATATCGAGTCCCAACTGCCATTAGCATATGCTCGCTCTGTCATATCTCCCAACTCACTTTCTGTTTCCAGCATTTCACGATACAGCTTATCTAAGCTGGAAAGGGCACTATTGTAGGCATTTTCTTTAGATCGCATCATCTCAATCAGGCTTGAGAAGGCAGGTAAGGTGAGTCCATTGCCTAAATCTAACTTCGGAGCAATTGAGTTTATGCTAGCTGCACGGCGCACTGCTCTTTTTAACACTACAGAAGTTCTTTTTCTCCGAGCCATGATCTACTCCTTGTAATCCAGTACGGTTAATATTCTTTACCTTAAAAAATTACGTATAGATCAGCCTGAGAGAATTCCGGCAAATCTGCAATGGCTTTTGCTACGTAGGGATAATTACAGCAGATTGCGCGAACTACTTAAATGAGAAAGCAAACTGGGGTTTGAGAAAGTAAAAGCTGCTTTTGCTTGCGGAAAACACCGAAATGAGAAAGTCAAATGGCATTTTGAGAAAGTCAAATGCCATTTTGCTTACTAAATTCGACTTTATCTATTTTCTCGATGCAGTGATGAGTTATAGTCATTCTAAAAATATCAAATAAAAATTGGGTATGAGACAATACAGTTGGTGCTGGCAATTTGGCAGAAATTATCTCACAATATCCGGTTAGCGAAACGCCTGCCTAGAGAAGATCGCAAAATAACTTGGGTTTCAAAACCGTAAAAAGTATGAGGGGGCTGTACAGAAACTACTAATGGATGGCAATGAGGCACTAATTTTTGTGAAATCTCTCTTTGGCACGTTGGAAGCTGACATTGAGGCAGCATGATTGCATATAGTGCGATCGCATTCCTCTCTAAGATGCATTGCACTACGTTACACTAGTTTGCCTACGTTTCTGGAGTTTAGACTAGGCAATAAGAAAAGACTCAGCAACGCTGAGTTGAAAAGAAACAAACTTCAGATATGAAAATCTACAGTACTAAGCAGATTTTGATTGCTCTTTGCGGGGCTTTGTTGTAGTT
>JAHHHR010000025.1 GCA_019359245.1 Nostoc desertorum CM1-VF14
CCCTAACCCTCCCCTTATAAAGGGGAGGGAACTAGATTTATTTATTTTCTCCCCCCTTTATAAGGGGGGATTAAGGGGGGTAAAACGCCTGTGGGATAAGCGTTTGAACTTAAGTTGACACGTATGAGCATTGCTGTGCCCTTATTAATTTTATGAGCTTTTTGTCCGTGGCGATCGCCTACGGCACGCACTCGTTACAGCATAATATTTATGATCTTCGTAAAGGTCACGCCTGGAAAACGAGGTAGGAAAGCTGTTAGGTAGATTCCTAGATACTGAGAAAGCTGCTGGTAAGCCAGTGGAATTGGTGCAATCGCCATCTGCACCCAAGCTGTTAAGCTCTTGTTAAAAGAGCTAGTCCGGGGGTTAGAAAACTTGCTAGAGTGAACAGAGTTAGCCTTAATGTCTAATCCCCAAAACCTATACATCTCATGGATTTTGCTAATATTGCATCCCAGCTAAACGCTGGAACGATTTTGCCAGAGGGGATTGTTATTCTCACCCTCTTGGGGGTTTTGATTGTTGATTTGATTTTGGGGCGTACATCCGCACGCTGGATTGGATATCTAGCGATCGCAGGTTTATTTGCTTCGATTGTCGCCCTATATTTTCAATGGGACTCTCCTAATCCCATCGGTTTTACCGGGAGCTTTAATAGTGATGACCTGAGTATAGTCTTTCGCGGTATTATTGCCTTGTCTGCGATCGCGACTATACTGATGTCAATTCGCTACGTTGAGCAGAGCGGCACCGCTTTAGCCGAGTTCATCGCTATTTTGCTGAGTGCTACTTTGGGAGGGATGTTTTTATCCGGGGCTAGTGAGTTGGTGATGATTTTCATCTCCCTAGAAACCCTGAGTATCTCCTCTTACTTGTTAACAGGTTATACCAAGCGTGACCCCCGCTCCAATGAAGCGGCGCTGAAATACTTGTTAATTGGAGCTTCCAGCACAGCAATATTTTTGTACGGTGTATCACTGCTGTATGGGCTATCTGGAGGACAAACTGAACTAAGTGCGATCGCAAATGGCATTGCCACAGCTAAAGTCGGACAATCTTTAGGTTTAGTGATTGCCCTGGTTTTTGCGATCGCAGGTATTGGCTTCAAAATCTCCGCTGCACCCTTCCACCAGTGGACACCAGACGTTTACGAAGGCGCTCCTACCCCAGTAATCGCCTTTTTATCTGTCGGTTCCAAAGCAGCTGGGTTTGCCCTAGCCATCCGCTTGCTAACAACAGCCTTCCCTCTTGTTGCTGATGAGTGGAGATTTGTCTTCACTGCTCTGGCCGTTCTTAGCATGATCTTGGGTAACGTAGTCGCCCTAGCTCAAACCAGCATGAAACGGATGCTAGCTTATTCATCCATTGCCCAAGCTGGGTTTGTGATGATTGGCTTGATTGCTGGTACACAGGCGGGCTATGCCAGTATGATATTTTACCTACTGGTTTACCTGTTCATGAACCTGTGCGGCTTTACCTGCATCATCCTGTTCTCACTGCGAACAGGAACAGATCAGATTGCCGAATACTCTGGCTTATATCAAAAAGACCCACTTTTAACACTGGGATTGAGTATTTCCCTGCTTTCCCTGGGTGGTATTCCACCATTGGCAGGGTTTTTCGGCAAGATTTACTTATTCTGGGCTGGTTGGCAAGCAGGTCTTTATTGGTTAGTCTTGCTGGGTTTAGTTACCACAGTCGTCTCCATCTACTACTACATTCGCGTAGTTAAAATGATGGTAGTCAAAGAACCCCATGAAATGTCCGACGTAGTGAAGAATTATCCACAAGTGCGTTGGGATTTGCCTGGGCTAAGACCTTTGCAGGTTGGGTTGGTGGTAACATTAATTGCCACTTCCATAGCAGGGATTTTGTCAAATCCACTGTTTACATTGGCGAACAATTCCATCTCCAATACCCCAATTTTGCAAGCAACAATCAACACTAATGTAAAAGCAGAAAATCCACTGCTTTTACCAAAGTTAGATTCGGTTAGTCAGTCTCAAACCTCAGTTGATTCTACCGCTAAGATTTAACCGAGTCTCATCTAAAGTTTGTATTTAAAGAAACGCCTGTTTGCTGATTAGCAGACAGGCGTTTGTTATATTTTTAACTAACATATAATCGAATTTACAGCTTATATTTAAGCAGACTTAAATACTTGTAATTGTAATCTTATCGCTAACCAA
Source organism: Nostoc desertorum CM1-VF14 (assembly GCA_019359245.1). Classification (GTDB taxonomy): domain Bacteria; phylum Cyanobacteriota; class Cyanobacteriia; order Cyanobacteriales; family Nostocaceae; genus Nostoc; species Nostoc desertorum. The sequence goes on from JAHHHR010000025.1 coordinate 2,190, forward strand.
TAATATCATGTCAGCATAATTAGTTACGATTCCCACAATCATTGCACGCCATCCCCAACCCCTCTCCGCAAACGGGGAACTCGGGCCCCCCTCTGGGGATTAGGAGCAGGAAGAAAAAGCACAGCTTTGGCGGGGCGGGGTTCTTAGGGTTTAATAAGCAATAAAGCGGACATAATATGATTTAGTATTGCTATATAAATAGAACTATTACTAATAGCTCATGATTATATTAATTATTGAAAAAAATACTAAATTAGTAATTAAATTTTATGAGACTGAGCTAATAGGTATCTTAATTACAAATTCTGCACCTTCTCCTGGAACAGAAAAACAGCTAAGTTGTCCGTTATGTTTTTCAACTATAATCTGATAGCTTATATATAGTCCTAGCCCAGTACCCTTGCCTACAGCTTTAGTAGTGAAAAACGGATCAAATAACTTTGAGTGAATTTGTTCATTTATCCCCAAACCATTATCAGCAATACTAACCGTTATCCATTTTTCATCGATTATCTCAGTTTTAATTTCAATTTGGGGATTATTCTTTGTCAGTGTTTGATTGCCAGTAGTTTGTAGATTGACTTCTAAAGGCTGTCCATTGAGCGCCGACACCTCCAGTGCATCGAGCGCATTAACAAGAATATTCATAAACACTTGGTTAAGTTCGCCAGGGTAACAAGTTACATTGGGGAGTTGACTATATTTTTTGATTACTTTGATTTCTGGGTACTCATCCCTAGCTTGCAGCCGATGCCTCAAAATCATTAAAGTACTATCAATTCCCTCGTGGATATTGACTTGCTTAAGTTGTGCTTCATCAAGTCTCGAAAAATTACGTAGTGATTTAACAATTTCTTGAATGCGCTCTGTTCCTACTGTCATTGACTGGAAAAGTCTAGTTAGGTCTTGAAATAGAAAATCTAAGTCTATTTCTTTTACTTGCTCTTGGATTTCTGGAGGAGTATTTGGAAAAACCCGTTGATACACTTGCACTAATTTCAGTAAATCCTGAGTATATTTATGGGCGTGGTAAAGATTCCCATAAATAAAACCGACAGGGTTATTAATTTCATGGGCAATACCAGCGACCATCTGACCTAAACTAGACATCTTCTCAGCCTGGATAAGCTTGGTTTGGGTAAGTTGTAGTTCGTTTAATGTTTCTTGTAAAGCAGTTGTACGTTCCTCAACCCGAATTTCTAGCTTTTGATTCGCTTTCTTGAGCGCTTCCTCCGCCTGTTTTCGTCTCTGAACTTCTCTTGCTAACTCATCGATTTTCTGGTTCAGGAGGACGAAATTACTGCTGGCTAAAGTTCTGTTTTCCAAGCGTAAGAGAATTAAAGCTGAAGATTCAGGAGACCAAGGTTGAATAACGGCTCCTTGACTACGACATATTAAGGTTTGTCCATCATTCTTTCGTAAAGTCAAAGAGCCAATAACCATTGTCCTGCTACTTGAACAAGCTTGCAGGTACTTTACAACATCGTTAACAGACTCAGTTACAAATTCAAAAAGCATTCTTTCCCGCAGTTCCTGACGGCGTAATCCCAGCATATCTGCTACTGGTTGATTGGTAGCCAAAAGCTGACCCTCACTACTCACCAGGAGTAAAGGTTCTGGTAAAACTCTAGCAAATTCAAGAAATTGTTTAGGGGTCATGGGGCTTTCAATTTCAGGGTTCGACTTTACTTTACATATCTGCGCTCAAGCTTGTATTCTGTGCTTGATATAGTGGTGAAGAGTTTACACAGACTCTAGTCCTCTAAAATATTCTCGACCTTCTGCATCTTCTGCCTCCTCTGTAAGTTTTAAGTAAACAATAACTCTACATCCAGAAGCACCTTGTGCTATTGTTTCTTGCAATTCTACTTTCGCATATCCCAGATTATTAGCTGCGATCGTCCCAAAGACGTTTGAAGTCATCATACACATGGCAGGACGGTCAAGCACTTTTTCGCCAAATGGACAGACACGGTTGCCAAAGATAATTTTTTCATCATCCTGCTCAATGACATAAAAATCGCCTTGGATTCGTTTTTTTATATCTATTAAGACATCAGCAACCTGCTTACGAGAAAGATTTGAGACTTCTAGGGCAGATTTGTAATCTTGGTTGAGCTGGCTAGCCATCCTTTCACCAACTACGCTAATAAATCCAGAAGCTTCTTCTAAGCCAACTACATCCTGCAAAGTGCCAGATAATTCTCTGATTAATGTACGTAAAAATATATCGCGTTCTAAAGAAAGATTAAGCGTAGGTATTGAGCGGTTAAGTGCATTGGTCATAAATTTTGAGAACACAATTTTGAAGCTACAGTTCTAGAGTTCCCCAAAATGCTTTTAAAGTAACTGCTTAATCTCTTTTTTTAGAGAATTTGATACTTATTTTTGTTTCTAATGAATGGAAATGGCCATCATAAATTTTGAACCTTGTCGTTGTAAAAATTCCTAGTTTTGCAAAGTCTCTTCTAGCTTAGGTTCCCATTATCACCCAATACGCTTAGATTAAAGCTTGATCTTCTCTAACCCTTCTTTCTAAGGAGAGAATTAAATGAGAGCCAGCCTTTTTAAGGTGAGCCAGCGCGGTCTTTTTGGTTCCCACGGAGGAGCGACTGGCGTGGGTTATCATGTTTCGGGGTAAAATATTACAACCCACGCATAAATCTGCTTGCCCCCAATCAAGAGAAAAGTTTCTTGCTTACCATAAATAAATTTTGTTGTTCTAAAACCGTAATTAATCAAGAATTATTCGGTCACGATTATTTACTAAAACATTTAAAATTTATGGTGCATAATATTAAGCTGAAAAATTAGTATATTTTTATTTTAATAAATTGGAATAGTGATTATAAATTCAGAACCTTCGCCTAACATAGAATTTACTTTCAAAGTTCCTCTATGTTTTTGAACAACTATTTGATAGGCGATTGATAGCCCTAATCCTGTTCCTTTTCCAACAGGTTTGGTTGTGAATAAATGGCCAAAAATTTTTTCCTGAACATCAGCCGATATTCCCACACCATTATCTTGAATCCGAACCGATGCGTGATTTGTATCTTTAATTAGGGCAGTACGAATTGTAATTTGATTTGGATTTTTCTTAATTTCGCTAAAACTCAGTCCAGAGTTAGACTCTTCTAAAGCATCAATGGCATTTGCCAATATATTCATAAATACCTGATTCAGTTGTCCTGGAAAGCATTCTATTAAAGGAAATTCATCGTAATCTTGAACTACTTGAATAGCAGGACGAATCTGATTAGCTTTTAGACGGTGCTTGAGAATGAGGAGAGTGCTGTTGATACCTTCATGTAGGTTAAAAAGAACTTTTTGTTCTGTATCTGCTCTAGAGAAGGTTCGCAGGCTGTTGCTAATATTACAAATACGGTCTGTGCCTTCTTTCATTGAGGAAATGAGTTTAGGTAGATCCTCGCGCACATATTCCAGGTCAATCGCTTTAATCGTTTCTTCGATTTCCTGAGATGCTTTGGGATAGGTCTGCTGATAGAGGTTGATAAGATGTAATAAATTCCCAATATACTCTTGAGCCGGAGTCAGATTACCTGCTATAAAACCAACTGGGTTGTTAATTTCATGAGCTACATCTGCGACAAGGCTTCCCAGAGTGGACATCTTATTCTGCATTATCCGAAGATTAAGAAGCATCATTTCTAGTTCATGGCTTCTTTCTTCTAAATTATTTTGATATTCCTTTAACTCATCAATTACTACCCTAAGCAGACATTCTTTTTTATTATTTATATCTTCGAGCTTTCTCCGGTCTAATTCAGAACGCTCTAATTGCTTTTGGAAAATTCTATTTGCTTTTTTTAATTCTTTAATCTCTTGTTGATAATCTACAATTTCCATCAGTTGCTACCGATTTCCCAAAATTAAAGTTACAAAAGTTTCATTGTGAAATTGCGTTTGACTAATTTGATCTATAGGAGCTATTTCTCCATTAGAATAAAATCCACAGGCGGGTAAATAGTCAGGGAGAAAAAGTTTTGTATTTTGGTATTCTTCTTTTGCTCTGGTACCAAGTATTTGCCGACGAGCTACACATGAGAAAAACAAAACCGCGATTGGTTCTGTACCTGGATAATTATTTAAAGCATTCATAAATGATGCTTTGGAAGCTGCTAGAATATCTTCATGACAAGCTTCTGAAATTTGAATAATTGCTTGATCGGGAATATCTCCGAAGAAAGTTATGCTGCCAGATTGCTGATTGTAAGCAATAGGTGCTCTTATATAAAAATTATCTCTATTGTGATCAAAAACTGCTAGAGGATATTCCATTGAAGGAGGAAGCAAACCTAGATAATGATGATAAAAATCTAAAGCTGGCTTACCATCTATTTCATAGAGTATATTCTTATCTACCTTAGTTACTTTGCTTATTTGACCAATGGGATGCCAACCACTTGCAACACCGTAAGAAAACAATATTGTGCCGGAAAAAAGCAGAATTGGGACAGAATCACTTAATACTTCTGTTTGAAAAAATTGATATGTATTTTGATATCTTGACTGATCGGCTGCCAAACCACCGAATATTGGCACATGTTGCCCAAGAGCTAGCTTTAAGCCATTTAATATAGACACACCACTAGTTGTAAGACTCTCTGGGTGAGTTAAACATAGCTTTGGATCTGCGGTAGTTTTTGCTTTTGCTTGCTCTACAGCTTGTTTAGTGGCAATAATTGGATCACCTGAAACTTTGCGTCCAACTCCTGCATGAATTTCAACTTCGTCTGAGCAAAATAACATTAAGGTAATTGAGTCCTGCTGAAATTCTAAGATTGAAGAAATTTCTCCATCTGTCGTTCCACCAATTAGTTCAATACCTGGGAAAGCCTGATGAATTTCCTGCAATATGAAAGAGTGTTCAAAGTCAATTGCAGCAAAAATAATCCCAGCTTTTGGTATATCTCCTGCAAGAGAACTAGTACATTGCTGAATAACTTCTTCAACTGCTGATACAGAATCTGGATCGTTACTGTGACCTACTACTGCCTTAAACATAAATTTATCTATATGGATAAGTGTTTTTTCTATGATTTTTAAATAGGAAGCTTAATAATAAATTCTGAACCTTGGCCGGGTGCTGAATTTACCTCCAAAGTTCCACCATGTTTTTCGACAACAATTTGACGAGCAATTGATAATCCCAATCCTGTGCCTTGGCCTACAGGTTTACTGGTAAATAAATGGTCAAAAATTTTTTGCTGCACATCAGTCGGCATTCCCACGCCATTATCTTTAATACAAATCAAAATATGATTTTTGTTTTCGCTAAGGCTAGTCTGAATCAAAACTTGGTTAGGATTTGCTTCGATTTCAATATAGGTGCGTCCTATATTAGACTCCTCTAAAGCATCAATAGCATTAGCTAATAAATTCATAAATACCTGATTTAGCTGTCCGATAAAACATTCTAATTCTGGCAAATTATCGTAATCTCTAATTATCTGAATATCAGGGCGATCCTCGGATGCTTTTAATCGGTGTTTGAGAATCATGATTGTACTATCGATGCCATCATGAATGTTGCAAAAAACTTTGCGATCGCTATCTGCGCGAGAAAAGGTTCTCAGACTCGTACTAATGTTACGAATGCGCTGAACACCCTCTTTCATTGAAGAAATTAAATTAGGTAGATCGGCAAGGATATACTTCAAATCTATTGCTGTAATTTCCTCTTGAATTTCTGAAACCGGATTAGGATAATGCTGCTGATAGAGGTTAATAATATTAATCATGTCTTGGAAATATGCTGAAGCGTGCCCGAGATTGCCATGAATGAAACCAACAGGATTATTAATTTCATGAGCAACTCCTGCTACTAATTGGCCAAGGGCAGACATTTTTTCTGTTTGTACAAGCTGAAGTTGAGACTCTTGTAAGTCTTTTAACGCCCTAGATAACGCTCCTGTCCTTTCTGTAACTCGTTTTTCTAAAGTTTTCGTGAGATTTCGTAATTGAAGATGGGTTTTAATTCTAGCTAATAATTCTTCTTCATGAAAGGGCTTAGTAATGTAATCAACGGCTCCTATATTTAGTCCCTTTACTTTACTATCAGTGTCAGAATTGGCAGTCATAAAAATTATTGGAATATCACAAGTAGCTGAATTCTGTTTAAGTCTTTTACAGGTTTCAAACCCATCTATTCCAGGCATCATTACATCTAATAAAATTAAATCAGGTAATCTCCGCTCAACCTGTTCAATTGCTTTCTCTCCAGTGGTTTCTGTAGTAACTTCAAAACCTACTTTCGTTAATATATCAAAGACAATTTCTAAATTTGTTGTAGTATCATCTACTACTAAAATTAAATTGTCTTCTGGTACATAAAGCATTTGTATATTTTGCTTGTAATTCATGTATTTAAATTAATTTGCCTCCTTATTGCTTGTTCAATATTCAACCTGCGATCGCAGCTAGGTTACCTCTATGTATCGGTGGACTTACAGACGAAAAATTCGTCTGACAATCTTATGGTTCCCAAAACTCTGATAACAACAACATTTTTACGCTAAATTGTTCTATGTGATTGGGAAAGCGATCGCTACAGGATGGGAATAACCACTAAATCTTCACTTTTACTAGAGTGAAGCATCTTCTTTTATGAAGGTGATCGCTCTTAACTTAGTCATTATTACCCTTGTATTTTTATAAAAGCGCCGCTAGCTCAGAAAAATATTGTGATGTCATAGGTTAAGTTTTTAAGTTAGTCAACCGTATTTATTACTGAGCCAATAAAATCATAACTGTTATTATAAAAAATTTATAATTCAGGATAATTCCCGTTACTTTCATAAAAATATTGTTGAACAATAACTAGATAAGTTCTGAAATATTTATCTAGAAATCCTGCCTAGTGCTGAAAAAGATTTCAGATAAAATCCTGATAAAACTGGACTTTCAACCTTAGCATTTTTACGAAAATCAAATTAGAAATCTATATATATTTACGCAACCATAATAGGAACGCAAATATAATTTACGTACTGTAAAAAATGTGGAACTATAACGATTTTTTTGAAAATACTTATGACAGGCTATTAAGAAATTTACCGCATTTCTTTTCATGTAATTTATGTTCGTTGTGTTTAGCTAATAAGTTTTTTATGAAGCAATTACTTTACCCCGGTTTACACTGCCCATTTCCGTCCCAGATCAATAAGCACGTTGATGTTCTAGAAGAGTCAGCTCTTGAATGGGTACTTCACTTCAACCTTTTGGCGAAGGAATCAACTTATAAGCGTTTTTGCAAGTCAAAATTTTTCTTATTAGCTGCATCCGCTTATCCTGACAGTAATCTTGAAGAGCTTAAGATAGCAAGTGACTGGTTAAGCTGGGTGTTTATTTGGGATGATCAATGCGATTTGTCAGATTTAGGAAAAAAACCTGAAGTTCTAAAGATTTTTCATAAAAGATTTCTAGAAATATTAAATGGGGCAGAAGTTACCAGCCAAGATATACCCCTTACTCTTGCTTTAAGTAACCTAAAAGAGAGGACACTCGCAAGAGGAAGCTTAATATGGTTCCATCATTTCATCTGTAGCTTTGAGAAATGGTTACAGGGATGCATTGATGAAGCAAACATCCGTGCACAGGGAATCATACCAGACTTTGACACTTATATGCTGATACGTAAATCAAGTGTAGGCGTGGATGCTTTTCTAGCATTGACTGAATTTTGCCATAACTTGATGATTCCCGATTTTTTACGAAAACATGAAACAGTTATCCAAATACAATTTCTTACAGGACATATTATTGCCTGTTGTAATGATATTTTTTCTGCATCTAGAGAAATTTCAAGTGGCGATGTTAATAATTTAGTATTGGTACTGCATGAACAACTGAAAATTCCTCTAAATCAGGCAGTTAATCATGTAACAGAGATTCACAATACAGCTGTACAAACAATGATGGATTTAGAAAAATCTATTCCAAAATTTGGAGAAGAAGTAGATGCTGAAGTTACAAAATTTATATTAGGAATGCACGCCTGGATACGTAGCAACCATGATTGGTATTCCCAGACAGGTCGTTACCAAAGTTTAGAAGGATTGGAACTAACACAAAATAAGAGGTGTTCCTGATTGTGAGTATAATTTCTGTGGAAGCAATTCAGAAATTGCCTCTAGGATAGAAGGTTATGAATTGAATGTTTGCAAATTCATACTTAATTTTAGAAACGCTAAATCAGAATATGGTGAATTCCTAAGCTCGACTTTATCCGATTCAAAAAAATTAAATGCCATTACCCTATCTTCTTAAAACCCCCTCTCTGCTACAAAAGCTTCAATGGGTTACTGACCCTGTAGGCTATATGGAAAAGGCAAGTCAGCAATATCCTGACATTTTTACTGGTAGGATAATTGGTTTTGGGGACACTGTAGTATTCGTGAACCATCCCCAGGGAATCCAAGAAATTTTAACCAATGATAGAAAAAAATTTACAGCTGTCGGTACGCTTAATAGAATTACGCAACCTCTCATAGGAGACTATTCAATTGTCACACTAGAGGGCGATCGCCACAAACGGCAACGACAACTGCTCATGCCATCTTTTCATGGAGAACGTATTCAAGCTTACGGTCAGCTAATTTGTAATCTCACTGAACAAGTCTTTAGTAAGTTACCTCTAAATAAGCCCTTTTTAGCTCGTAATTTAACACAGGAGATATCCCTAAGAGTCATATTGCAGACTGTCTTTGGTTTGTATGAGGGAGAGAGATTTCAACAACTTAAGCATCTGCTACCGTTGCTGATGGATGTTTTTCGCTCACCTTTGACTTCTATTTCATTTTTCTTCTCATCCTTGCAGAAAGATTTAGGAGCTTGGAGTCCTTGGGGAAAGTTTCTGCGCGATCGGCAGACAATTGATGAATTGCTCTACGCTGAAATCGCCGAACGCCGGCAAAAACCAGATTCAGAATGCATTGATATCCTCTCCTTACTAATGTCATCTCGGGATGAAGCCGGCCAACTGATGACTGAGCAAGAATTGCACGATCAGTTGATGGTCTTGATACTTACCGGCTATGAAACTACGGCATCGGCAATGGCTTGGGGATTATACTGGATTCACCAAAAGCCTTTAGTCCGTGAAAAACTACTCCAAGAACTGGACACTCTTGGTGATTCCCCAGATCCCATGAGTATTTCGAGGCTGCCATATTTGGGTGCTGTCTGCAATGAAACCTTGCGAATCCACCCCGTTGTAATGTTCTCTTTTCCTAGAGTAGTACAAGAACCCGTCGAACTATTGGGACATTCTTTAGAGCCTGGGACTGTATTGCTTCCCAACATTTATCTTACTCATCAGCGTGAGGATTTATATCCTCAACCTAAGGAGTTTCAACCAGAGCGCTTTCTAAAACACCAATTTTCTCCCTATGAATTTCTGCCCTTTGGTGGCGGTGTCCGTCGTTGTCTTGGTGAAACTTTGGCTATATTTCAAATGAAGTTAGTATTAGCAACAGCCTTGTCACGCTATGAGTTTGCGTTAGTTGATCAACGACTAGAGCGACCTCAGCGCCGAGGTCTTACCCTTGCGCCGGCAGGTGGAGTCAAGATGGTAATTACAGGACACCGTGTGCGTCAAGAGCCTTTAGTGAATATGACAACTACACCCATATACTAGTAGCTCGTTAGAGTTGTTTTAATGGTATTATAAACCCAGCTTTTGTGAAAAGCTGGGTTTTTATAATTATTAGGTTGAGTAGAGTAAAACAAAACCCAACAAACTTGCAAATCTTAAGTTCCGCTCCCCTTAACGCAAATTTGTATTTAATACAAGTAGTACTAGCCTATATAGCTGACTGTTGCATCGGAATCTCAATTACGAACTCAGTCCCATCTCCTAATGTAGAATTACAGGTTAAACTACCCTTGTGTTTGTCTACAACAATCTGATAGCTAATCGACAATCCTAACCCCGTTCCACTTCCTACCGGCTTGGTAGTAAAAAATGGGTCAAAGATTTTTTGCTGCACAGCTTCTGTCATACCATAACCGTTATCAGCAATCCGAATTATTACCGTATTGGAATCTGTTAGTTCAGTAAAGATGCGAATTTTTCCTTTGTCTTTGATTATTTGTGTTTTGTCATTTATCAAAGGCTGTTCTAAAGCATCGATTGCATTACTCAAGATATTCATGAATACCTGATTGAGTTGACCAGCGTAACAAGTAACTTCTCCCAGCTTTCCGTATTGTTTTATGACTTTAATCTCAGGGTAATCGCTTTTTTCCTTAAGTCGGTGCTGCAAAATCATTAAGGTGTTGTCTATTCCTTCATGAATATCTACAGGCTTCATTTCAGATTCATCCAGACGTGAGAAGTTGCGTAAGCCTAAAACAATATCCCTGATACGGGAACTACCTACGTTCATTGAATCTAGAATCTTTGGCAAGTCTTTTGCTAGAAAATCTATATCAATCTCCTCAGCTTTTTTCTCAACTAAAGGTAAAGGATGGGGGTATTCCTGCTGATAAACAGCTATCAAATCCAGTAAGTATTGGACATACTCACTAGCATAAGTAATATTGCCATGAATAAAGTTAATGGGGTTGTTTATTTCATGGGCTATTCCCGCGACCATCTCCCCCAACGAAGACATTTTTTCACTTTGAATTAATTGGGTTTGGGTACGTTGCAATTCTTGTAGGGTTTGTTGTAAATGTTGATTTTTCTCGTTGATTTCTTGCGTTCTTTTCTCGACTTTTTCTTCTAATGTATGACTGTATTTCTCTAAACGTTCTTTAGCTTGAGCTAAATTTTTGTAGAGAATAGCATTCTCTAGGGATATTGCTGCTTGGGTAGTAAGGAGTTTGATAACTTCTACACGATCGTGCGTAAATGCCCCTGTAGTTAGATTATTTTCTAAGTAAAGAATACCAATCAATTTGCCTTGATTGATAATAGGTATAGACAACAAACTCTTGGGTTCCTCACAGATAATATAGCTATCAGATGCTAAAAAATGAAGGGACATTGCATCATCAATAACCAATATTTCTCTGGAACGTTTAACATAATTTATTAAAGTAATAGGAACGTCGTAACTTGACTCTAGGTAAGTTGATGGGAACTCTATGTAGGTATGCTCAAAGGTTGAACTTGAACAAACCGCTGTGACAGTTAATGGTAAGTTATCATCTTCACTCAAAATCAAAGCGCATTTAGAGGCTCCTGCATTCTCCATTACAACTTTCATTAAAGTAGATAGTAGCCGCTCAATCTCGATTTCCCCAGAAAGTGCTTGAGATGCTTTAATGAATGCGGCTAAATCTAGAGAGTCAGAAATACTTGTCTTTGAGCCAATCACAGTTTGTTGATTACTCAACGTAGAAAGAGATGTGCTGTTGAAAAAAGTGCTTTCCTCGCTGGAGTGAATACTCAGTTTTTCCTGCTGAAATATAGGAGCAAGTAATTGAGGATAACGTTTTGCTAAATCGTCAACCTTGGCTGACGCTCCCCAGCGAACGTAGCTATAATAGGCATCTGTGAGGTAGGTTTGGGCAATCTTATTTTTACCCCATTCTAAATAGAATTTGGCTGTAAGTTCTTGAGCTAGCGCTTCTTCATTAATATATTCATTTTCTTTAGCAAGGAAGATAGCGCGATCGTAAAATTCTATTGCTTCAAGATATTCACCAGCAATCCGATACCGTTCAGCCTCTACAAGATAATATTTATGCAGATAATTCATCGGAGCATGATGTGCCCAATGCTGCATTTTTTCCTGATTCGCTTGAACCTTATCTAAAATGTGCTTTTGCTCAGAACAAGATGCATTACGATATACTGCCAGTCGTGCTAGTGAATCATAGAAGTAGAGCAGAGGAGTAACTAGCTGTCCTGTTCCACCATGTAAATACCTTTCTGCTAAAGTAGCATTTTCTAACGCTGAAGAATATTCCTGAAATAGGTAACACAGATGTAGTTTACTGACATAAAAATGGAAAACTCCCATTACATCATTGGCTTCAAGCTGAAGCGGCAGCATTTTATCCTCATCGTAGAATTCACCAATTAAACAACAAGGATTTGCCACCTTTCCTAACAAATTAAAGATAGTCTGCCGATAAATAGTACTCCAGTTAAATATTATTTCCTGTTTGATTTTTCTAATTGCATTGCTGTAGGTTGTCATCTCTAATTCCAGCCCTGTCAATTCTTGACCAATAAAATATAAAGAATAGGAATAAGCATTAAGACAATAGGCTGAAAATTCTAAATCTCCTGTTTCGATTCCAGCATAGTAAGCCTCCAACAAAGGTTTTAGCATTACCCTAGTATGTTGCTTCCAATGCGAGATACTTGTATAAAATACCAGCATGATCTTAGCTTTAACTTCTTTAGCATTAAACTTATCCACTAAACTTGCAGCCAGTTTGCCAAATTGATAGCCAGACTCAATATCTCCTATTACTCCAGTGAGTATTAACCCATAACTTACATAGGCAAAAGCAGATAAGGGAGCATTACCATGTTGGAGTGATAATTTGATTTGTTTTAGAACAATGAGTGGAAACAGTTCAGGTGCAACTGCATAGGTAACAGAGGTTGCAGTCGATAATATACGCATTATTGCCAGAGGTTGGGGTTCTCTCATCTTTGCCAGATCAATTAAGTTCCCAATGGGCCTTCCATTTAGATTTGACGTTAATTCTGCCATTGCTAGCTGAATATCTGACTGGCTTGGATGTTCAGGAAATTCTACTCCCAAAAGTTTTAAAAAGGTTAATGCAGTATTTACAGCCTCTAGTGCTTGATTCTGCGCCCCATAAGCCTGAATTTTGACTTCATAAACCTTCACTTTTTCTAGTAGTGTTTCACGTGACAACACCACCTCTGCTAATTCCTCCATCTGTTCAAAATTGCCAGCTAGATAAGCTGCCTCTGTCGCAGTCTCATATAAAGCTAGGGTAAGATCATGTTTAGTTTCCCAGCTATCATCTGCTAGCAATTGAATACCAGTAGTTAAATAGTTAACCGCAGCAAGATAAGCCGTTGATGTTAAAGCTTTACGTCCAGCTATTAAATTCATTTGGGCTAGTTCATCTCGTTTAGCTTGATGAGAGATGAATTCTACTGCAATATTAAACTGGTTGACAAGCTCAAAAATCTTTTCTTCCTGTTCTGCTACTGGAATATTGTTTAATAACAGTAGCCCAATCTTTAAGTGAATTGGCTTTTTTTGCTCTTCAGGAATCAAAGAATAAGCGGCTTGCTGCACTCGGTCATGTACAAATTTATATTTAGGTAGCTGTAAATTAGAACTTGAAAATTGTGTAGATTCTATTCCATGAACAATAAATTCTTGATTAAGATCCTCTTGAGAAAAGATGTTATAATTTTCGGTTTGAGGGAAAACTAGCCCATCAAGTAATGCTTGCCACAGGTCTGATGCTGTATCTACTACAGATTTTTCATTGACGATCGCAAGAGTTTTTAAGTCAAATTGATTACCTATACAGGCAGCAAGTCTCAGAACTTTTTGGGTATTGAATGGCAACTTCTGTATTTGAAGTCCGATAAATTCTACTACATCATCTGTAAGAGCTAATTCTTTGACTTTTGAAATATCATACTGCCAATAACCAATATCAAAGTTTAATACAATTAGTCCATCATCATATAAAGACTTGAGGAATTGAACGGAAAAGAAGGGGTTGCCTTTAGTTTTGGCAAACACCATCTGCGTAAGAGGAACAGCAACTACTTCAGGGCAATTAAGGGTATCAGCAATTAGATAATTTAAATCACCCTGATTTAACGGTGCTAGGGTGATCGTATTAATATTTGCTCCTGCTTTTTGAATCTCCTGTAGTGTTAAAGAAAGTGGATGTGCCTTGGAAACTTCATTATCTCGATACGAACCAACTAATAAGAAACTTCCCTTTGCTTCACGCATATCTTCTATCTCTTCTGAAACAGAAGATAAGGTGGTTTCAGACATTAATAATTGAATTAATTTCAAAGATGCCGTATCTGCCCATTGCAAGTCATCCAGAAAAATAACCAGGGGGTGTTCTTTCGTTGTAAATATTTGGATGAATTTTTGAAACAATAAATTGAAACGATTTTGGGCAGCATTACCAGAGATTTCTGTAACCGGAGGTTGCTTGCCAATAATTTGTTCAAGTTCAGGAATTACATCAATAATCACCTGAGTTTGTGTACCCAATTCCCGCAGAATTTTGGCTTTCCATTGTTGAATTTGGGCATCAGTTTCTGAGAGCAGTTGCCCGATTAAGTCTCGAAAAGCTTGCACCAATCCTGACAAGGGAATATCACGTTGAAACTGGTCAAATTTTCCTTTGATGAAGTAACTACGCTGCCGTACGATAGGTTTGTGGATTTCATTGACCACAGCAGTTTTGCCTATTCCAGAGAAACCCGCGACTAATATCATTTCTGTTGCCCCTTGTGTCACACGCTTAAAAGCAGCGAGTAGGGTTTCAACTTCACTTTGGCGGCCATAAAGTTTTTCAGGGATTACAAAATGGTCTGAAATATCTTTAACGCCTAGTTCAAAGGGTGCAATATTTTTTGTTTCTTGCCATTGGCTTTGGCACATCTCCAAATCATGCTTTAATCCCAAAGCACTCTGATAGCGGTCTTCGGCATTTTTTGCCATCAGCTTGCTGATAATATCAGACAAAACTAGTGGAATATTAGAGTTGATTCGATCGGCTTTTAGCGGTTGTTTAGCAATGTGAGAGTAAACTAACTCCATCGGATCTTTAGTTGTGAAGGGCAACTGCCCGGTGAGGAGTTGAAAGAAGGTGACACCGAGGGAGTAAAAATCAGTGCGGTAGTCAATACCTCGGTTCATTCTCCCGGTTTGTTCTGGGGAAATGTAAGCTAGAGTGCCTTCTAAAACGTTGGGATTCGTGACAAATTGGATTTCTCTTGGTAGCAGGGTGGCAATACTAAAGTCGATGAGTTTTATTTCATTTGTAGTAGGGTTGATCAGGATGTTGGCAGGCTTGATATCTTTATGAATGATGCGATCGCGATGCAGTCCTTCAAGGGTGGAAGCAATTTTAATAGCAATGTTGAAAAACTCATCTAGGGAAAACCTGTTTTCATCATTCCCTCTGTCCTCCAGTCGCCAGTCTTGGAGGGAAATGCCACCAAAATCTTCCATCACTAGGACATAGCTGTTACGGTAACTTTCTAAGCTATAGGTTTTGACTATGCCAGGAAGATCGAGGTTTTTGGCGATGATATATTGATTGCGGAACTGGGCAATTTCCGCGAACGTGGGATATTCATTTCGCATTAATTTGAGAACAACTGATTTTTGGTCTTGTTCTCTAATGCCACGATAAACTAAGGTTTTACTGCCTAAGTAGATTTGCTCGGTGAGGCGATAGCCAGGAAACGCATATAATGTATCTAATACTACCAACATCGCAGACTATGCTCATAATTCTTGTTTCTATGGCTTAGTATTCCCATGCGAAGACTATCATTATCATGAAATAAGAATTTTTTTGTTTAGTTTGTATTTAAAAATTTAATTTTTTATTAAAGTCTTAGCTTGAATTATGTAATTCTAGAAAAGGCTAATTTTGATATCAAGGCATAAGCTTGCTAAATATATTTTTAGCGAATTTTTCTGTGCTTTCGATTAGTGGAGTAGCTCTCAAGTAACGCAGATTGTAAATGGAGCAGGCTACATAACAAAAAAGCCTGCCGTTCTCATTAGTTCAAGAGCAAACTGCGGCAGGTTTAGTGGGTTTAGGGGTGCTTTGCTAGACTGTGAACCTCTTCTTCTCACGAAGACGTTACGCGATCGGGGAATTCAAAATCCAAAGTTGATAAAGGTGGAGATAATTGCTAGCTATTCTTCCAGTTTTTGAATTTTGTTATCAACGATGATTTATCAACATAAGTATTTTTGAACTAACTATTTTTACCCGCTATTAATCGGACATCCGTTATTAGAAACGGAGTATTTTTGGCTGCGATAATAATAATGAGCAAAAATGCTACTTGATTTTTTGTTTAATAAAAGTCACAACCTGAGTTAGCTGTTTCTTTAAGCCATCGATTTCAGCTTGCATTTTGACAATTTTCTCATTCAATGCATTAATTTCTGCGTTGGAGGCTCCTCCGGCGCTAGGAGTTGAGTTGCTTGCCGCCGTAGGCATCGCAGTATTTGTAGCACTAGGAGTTATTACTGTAGTATTAGCGACACTAGGGGCTGCTACCGTAGCATTGGCAACACTAGAAGTTGCAACCGTGCTATTTTTGACGGCAACTGCTGCTCCTACTGAGGCTAGTTCTGGGCGTGGCTGTTTCGCCTTGGTCATAGCTAACTTAATCGCGCCGATTAGTTGCTTCTGATCAAAAGGCTTACCCAAAAATTCAAAGTATTCAAAGGGTTCTGTGATTTTCTCAGTCACCTCTTCTTTGCGACCAGACATGATCACCAAAGGAATTTTCCTTAACTCCGGATCGGCTTGAACTTTCTGGAAAACCTCCCAGCCACTCATTTTAGGCAACAGGAAATCCAGCATAATCAGGCTGAGTTTTTCCTGAAGAATAAAATTTAGTCCTTCCAAACCGTCTTTTGCTTCCAGTACCTCAAAATTGCCTGGAGGCAACATTTCTCGTACTTTCACCCTGACAACTGTAGTGTCATCGATAACTAAAATCTTGTTGCTTGCCACGACTGTTCGCTCTAACAGAAACTTTAAGTGTAAATAGCGGCTTTGCCGATTGTCATTGAGAATTCCCCCACTATATACAAAATTTCTAGAAATTGGGGGATAGTATATTTCGGTATAAATGACACTGGTAGAGGTATTTTGTAAAACTTTTGCTTGTGCTCTTTTCAATTTGTGTCATGGTGATATTTAAGGCTTTAGCTTGGTTCTAGGGCATAAGGGGCATCGTGACTTGATTAAGAGCATCCTTGCCTCTGCCGATCCCTGCGCCTATTGTTAATTGACAGACCGTTACCGTTACTCAATATCCGCATCTTCCCTGGATGTCTATGATTTCGTCACAACAAGCCGAACTAAAGTCTGAAATTAAGGCAATGCCTAGCTGGTTACGTCGCTCTATTGGCAAAGCCAGTGAAATCTCTACCGTACAACGGATTATTAAGCAGCGCCAAATTCACACGATTTGCGAAGAAGGGCGCTGTCCCAACCGGGGGGAGTGCTATGCCCAAAAAACTGCAACTTTCTTACTAATGGGGCCAACTTGCACACGCTCTTGTGCTTTCTGTCAAGTAGATAAAGGTCATGCACCGATGGCTCTTGATTTAGAGGAACCCCAAAAGGTAGCACAGGCGGTGCAGCTTTTGGGATTGCGTTATGTGGTGCTGACTTCTGTAGCCCGTGATGACTTGCCCGATCAGGGCGCAGGTCACTTTGTAGAAACGATCGCAACTATCCGCCAGTTGAATCCAGAGACTCAAATTGAAGTGCTGACACCAGATTTTTGGGGTGGTGCTGGTATTGGCGAGTCAGGTCAATACCAGCGAATAGCGATGATTGTGAAAGCCAAACCTGCCTGTTTTAATCACAATATTGAGACAGTACGACGCTTAACTGGGCCAGTGCGCCGAGGAGCCAAGTACGATCGCTCCCTCTCGGTACTGGCTATGGTCAAAGAAATCGATCCGACAACTCCTACCAAATCAGGTTTGATGCTGGGACACGGAGAAACACTTGATGAAGTCGTCGAAGCAATGGCTGATCTCAGAACTGTGGGGTGCGATCGCTTAACTCTTGGGCAGTATATGCGTCCTTCTTTAGAACATTTGCCAGTCCAAAAATATTGGACTCCAGAGGAATTCGATCAACTCGGCAGATTAGCATGGGAAATGGGATTTAACCATGTTCGTTCTGGACCTCTGGTTCGCAGTTCCTATCATGCTGGAGAGGAGGGATGAGGGAGTGTGGATGAAGCAAGGGAGCAGGGAGCAGGGGGCAGGGGGCAAGAGGGAGAATAAAAATTACCTCTTTCCCCTCTTCTCCCTGCTCCCTGCCCCCTGCCTCTTCCCAATTCTTAACTTCACACAAATATTCTTAAAGAATTTGAATATTTGGTACGCCAGTTTGGTATTTCTTAAAAAGTTCTGACATTAGGAGAATCGCATTATGACCGCTAAAACGAAGGATTCCGCAGTTGCCGACAGTGGAGCTAAACCTCCCTACGCCTTTCGCACAGGCTGGGCACTGTTATTGTTAGCTATCAATTTTGTGGTGGCAGCCTTCTATTTCCACATTATTGAATAGTTAGAAGTGGAATGGTGCTGCTCAAATCGTTCCTTTGAATAAACCTTTGGGACGAATGAGCAGCACCAAAATCATGATTAACAGTGCTACACCTTGTTTGTACTGCGAACCTAGCCAAGGAGTGCTGATTTCTTGGACGATGCCAATAATAAAAGCTGCTGCGATCGCACCGTAAGGGTTGCCTATCCCACCAAGAATTACTGAGGCAAATAATGGTAAAATTAAAAACCACCCCATATTTGGACGCACGGCTGTAATTAACCCATACATACTGCCGCCCAGTGAAGTAAGAGTGCCAGCAATTACCCAAGTCCAAAGAATTACTCGGTCAACATTAATACCTGAAACCCTGGCTAAGTCCAGATCGTCAGCAACTGCTCGCATCGCCTTACCAATTTTGGTATTTTGCAGCAAGTAATGCAGCGCCAAAATTGCTAGCACCGCTAACCCCAATACCAATAATTGATTTTGCGGCACCTTTAAACCAAAGATGTCTAATGCTGGCGTGACAGGTAAATTATAATTTTGGTTCTTGCCACCCCAGATAAAAATAATGCCATTGCGAAGAAATAAGGCAAGTCCGATAGAAATAATAATCAGCGTAGTGGAAGTAGCACGAATAGAGCGCATCTTTGACCAGAGTAACTTTTCCGATAACAGCATTGCTGCTACTGTTCCCGCCGCTCCCAGGATCATCGACAGCCAAATATTGACTCCAATAGTGTTTATCAGCCAGGTCAGATAGGCTCCCAGAGTGAGAAAGTCACCATGAGCGAAGTTAGATAACCGTAAAATTCCGTAGGTAAGAGTGAGTCCGACTGCGGCTAAAGCAATAATGCTCCCAACCGCAATCCCGTTAACCATTAGTTGGGCAAATTGTGTATCCATAAGGCTTAAGTTGCTTTCAAAAATTTTAGAGCCGTGGTTTATATAATAATTTTTTTGGATTAGCGGCTAAATTTAACATCATAAGTTATGGTTTATAACAACATAGGTTATGGTTTATAAATAAAAAAGAATTGTCCGCTAATATACATAGAATCCTTTTAGGATTTTTATGCAAAGCTAAACTTGTTCAGCGGTCTAGTTGACCATGCAGCAGTATTCAAGCTTACCAGACCAGAACTCACAGATAGATGCAAGGCCAAAACCTTTGACAACAATTCAGCAACTTCGCGCCAAGTTGTGGCTGGAGAGCAGCTTGAACCAGTTGCAAAGTCGCCTTAATGATTGTGTACTTTCTGCTTGTAACAATGTCCCACAGGCAGAAGCCGCAGAAGCACAAATTCTCCAAACTGTAGTCAACGAGATTAACAGTGCTGTTCACAGCAGTAATCCGGCGCTTACAGATTGTGCCGTAGGCATTGCTCTGTTTCAACCACAAGAAACTGTTGCCACAGTTTGCTATGTTTCTCGTTCTCCAGTGCCAAACTCACAACCTTTATTTTTAGAAGTGCTGACAGCAGAAAAAAAGCTGCTGTTGAGATTGCAAGAGGTTATAGAACTCGAAGATTTACAACAGCTTGAAAATCAGCAACCACCGAGCGCTTGGCGGTTAGCTGATGATTCTGGCAACGTCATGGGCTGGCTAATTATCGCCCCAGCACGCCTAAACTCTAATCGTGAGTCGCTCAGAGAAGAATTACAAGCTCAACTCAGATCACAATTGATGGCAAGGTCTGCCAAACACTGTACTACAGCTTTAGTACAGCTTAGACAGATCCTGTCTTGGCAACAACGGTATCAACAGTTAAGTAACTCTAATCAAGAATTGGAGCGTACCAATCAACTCAAAAATCAGTTTCTGGCAAACACCAGCCACGAAATTCGGACACCGCTAAGTTCTATGATTGGGTTTACCCACTTGCTTTTAGCTCAAGGGTACGAACCAACTAAAGAACGCCAGCAAGAGTATTTAAATATCATTCAGTCTAGCGGCAAGCACTTGCTAGCTCTGATAAATGATATTTTGGATCTTTCTAAAATTGAAGCAAATCAACTAGAAGTGCAGTGGGAGACAATAGATGTCCCACTGCTGTGTACCAATGTTTTGGCACTGGTGAAAGAGAAAGCCGCTAATAAGGGTTTGAAACTTCGTCTAGAACTTGATCCCGATATTACAACCCTAGTAGCTGATCCCTTGCGACTCAAGCAAATGCTGTTTAATTTACTCTCCAACGCTCTAAAGTTTACTAGTAAAGGAAGTGTTGGCTTACAGGTTGCTCCCAAAGGTGTATTTATGCATTTTACAGTTTGGGATACTGGCACTGGCATTTCCCAAGAAGACCAAGTTCAACTGTTTGAACCCTATTTCCAAATTGCGAAGGCTGTCGCTGGTGGTGCTGAAGGTACTGGTTTGGGTTTAACAGTGACTCGGAAACTCGCCCAAATTCATGGTGGTTCTGTAAAAGTTGAATCTGAAGTAGATCGCGGTTCCCGTTTTACCCTTGTACTTCCCCTTAAGCAAGAGGCGGGAGATGAGGAGGGAGGGGGAGCAGGGGAAGCAGGGGAAGCAGGGGAGGCAGAAGAAGCAGGGGAAGCAGGGGAAGCAAAATACTCTTCATCTTCTTTGCCTTTCACCTCTAGCTCGTCTGTAGAGATTTTGCTGGTAGAAAATGATTTACCCAACGCTAATTTGATGCAAATTTATCTAGGTAAATTGGGATATCAGGTGACTTGGGTTAAGAATGCTGACGAAATGTGGGAAGCTCTAACACAGTTAGACCCAGTGGTGATTTTAATGGATGTTCATCTAGCAGATGCAAATGGACTTAACTTAGTACAGCAGCTGCGAGAAAATCGGCAATATCGAGCGATTCCGATAATTGTACAAACAGCAAGGGCAATGAAAGGCGATCGCGAAACTTGTTTAGCGGCTGGAGTAGATGACTATATTTCTAAACCGATTGATTTACCACTTTTAGCCAGTCTGGTGGCCAAGTACAGTAAAGCACCAAGCTTAGTTGATGGGGAGTAGGGAATGCCCAATCCCCAATGCCCTATAAGTAATCACTACAATAGAATTTGTTGGGTGCTATAGGGTTTGGGCAGGATTGAGAAATGATGCTGACAGAAAAATTTGAGCAATTAAAAGCTTTATTTGAAGAAATGGAGCAGGCATTGATTGCCTACTCTGGGGGCGTTGATAGCACTTTGGTTGCCAAAATTGCTTATGATGTGTTGGGCGATCGCGCTTTGGCTGTCACGGCTGTTTCTCCTTCGCTGTTGCCAGAAGAATTGGAAGATGCCAAAATTCAAGCCGCAACTATTGGGATTCCTCATAAAGTTGTCCAGACTCACGAGATGGAAAATCCCAATTACACCTCTAACCCTGTTAATCGCTGTTATTTTTGCAAAAGTGAATTGCACGACACTCTCAAACCTTTAGCTTTAGAGTTGGGTTATCCCTACGTAGTGGATGGGGTAAATGCCGATGATTTGCATGATTATCGCCCAGGAATTCAGGCGGCGAAAGAAAGAGGGGCGCGATCGCCTTTAGCTGAAGTTGGTGTCACCAAAGTCGAAGTTCGCCAACTTTCGCAACAACTTGGTTTACCTTGGTGGGATAAACCTGCTCAACCTTGCTTAAGTTCCCGGTTTCCTTACGGTGAAGAGATTACTGTTGCTAAGTTGCAACGAGTCGGTAGAGGAGAAATTTTCTTAAGAAAGCTGGGTTGGCAGAATTTGCGCGTGCGATCGGAAGGGGATACAGCACGTATTGAATTACCACCAGAACAAATTAAAGAGTTTGTGTTGACTACGGATTTACAGAAAGTAGTTTCTGCTTTTCAGGATTTCGGATTTCTTTACGTAACCCTGGATTTAGAAGGTTATCGCAGTGGTAAGTTGAATCAGGTTTTGGATCGGGAAGCCTTAAGCGTTAAATTATAAATATTTTGGTTATAAAAGGTAAAAATTTATAAATTTTTACCTTCTAGAGAAACTAGAAAGCAACCGTTAATCTTCCAGGTATTATCTGGCTGTTTTTCCATAAAATATAAAGCCCTCAAGGGAACTCCATCAGGAGCTAGTAGTAGCACTGGCTGAGTTATCTTTCCCTGGATGGTCGTTATCTCCTCAAAAAAGACAGAACGAGGACGGTATACTGCTGGGTAGCTTATCTTCACCATCCGGATAAAATTTTCTGGGGTTACAAATTGCGCCTGAATTGCCGGACTAGCGAAGGCAAAAGCCCCTCGGGCATCATCCTTTTGAAAGGTTGCCAATTGATATTCAATTACAGAACGTATGGTGATTGCATCCTTGTCAGTAACTTCCATAAATCTAAAATTGCGTAGGCGCAGCCTGTCGTAGACATCTCCCCAAACGTCGTTGTTGGCGTAGCGATCGCTCAATTTTCACGCTGAGTCAGCCTGTATTCTATCTGCTGTAGTGCCGAGCGCCACACATCATATCCCTCTTGAGACAAATGCAGCCCATCAGTAGTCAACTCTGAGCGCAAATTGCCTTCCATATCTGTAAACCAGCTATAAATATTTAGATAATTAGCGCCTTCTTGTTTGGCAATTAGGGTTAGTTGTGTGTTGATCTGACGAATGCGGCTATTAGAAAGTTTTGGTAGGCGAGTAGGCAAAATTGATTGGACAATGATTTGAGTTTGTGGGTGAGCCTGCCGTAACCGACGGACAATCCGGCGATAATTACGCAAAATTGCATCATCACTATCACCTTTTCGTAAGTCGTTAATCCCAGCCATAACGTAAATAACATCCGGCCGCGTTGCCGAAAATGCCTTTAATCTTTTTAAAACGCCACTGGAAGTATCTCCGGATATACCTTGATTCAGCCACAATTTCCCAGCAGGCAGTTTTTCTCTAGGAAACCACATACTCAAAGAATCACCAATTAAGATACTTAAATGATTTGCACCTTGACCTTGAGCGATCGCTCTAGCTTCTAAAGCCAGTAAACTTTTCCAGTCATCATAAGTTAGTTGACGCTTCCTTATCGACTCCCACAATGATTGCAAATTATCACTATTTACGCGTGTATAAATCTGACCTGTTTTCAGAGCCGCCAATCTTTGGTAGTAAAGTTGATTCCCAGATGTCAGCGAAAGACCAGCTGGTTGGGGGCTGGGGTTGAGTGATGACTCTGTTTGGGCTGGTAATACCTGACTACTGACTTCTGGTAAGGAGATATCAACGCTGTTAATATTTTTCTCACCTGCTGGCTGCGAACTTTTTAGGGGTTGGAACGCTTGGCTGCTGAGTTCTGGTAAGGAGAGATCAACACTGGGGATGATTTGTCTACTTACTATTGTCTGCGAACCTTGTTTTGAATCCCACAGGAATCTAGAATTTTCTGGCAGGACAATTGACAAATGTGGAAGAGCCGATGCTGGTATTGCTAATCCTGTTAACAAGCCTGCTGCCAACAGATAAGGGTCCCTCATCGCTTTGTCTCTCCTCTACTCACTGCTTTTCCCTATGACAGCATTAATTGCCTGTATTCAGGAAAATTTTACTTCGGTTAAGTTATTATTCTTATTTACACTGTATAGTTCTGTAAAGCGTATTAACGAGATTATATTAGACAATTCACGATCTCTTTAAAGTACGGTTTTTTCGGTGGTATACAAGTCTTATTTGTAAAGATAGTTTTACTGAAAGCACTATTTTCACAAACTGACCATTTTTTATAACTCAGTTGTCATAAATACAGCAGTTTTCTTTTGCATGAGGTACAAAGTCGCTGGTTTTGAGGCAGGAGGCAGCTATGCTGGAGGCAGGAGGAAGAAGAATAATTTGATTTGTGAATCCTTGGTTCTGTACCTCATTTAGTTGCAAAGTGCTGTATTGCAAGTGTATGCGAACTTGACGATTATTGAGTGATTTTTGAGTATCTCAAGACAGAGGGTTTTGCTTTTGTTGTTACTAAGATATAAGAAATAACCATTTGATTTCAGGTTTCCAGATTTAAGGCAATTGTAGCGATCGCATGAAAGTTTGCTAGATCAAGGGGCGATCGCTTTTTAATTTCTTATATAAGATTGAGCGGTGCAAATGCACCAGTTATTAAATATAGGATTTAGTCAGATTAAACATTCAAAAACTAGCATCAGAAAGGATTGAAACTCAAATAGCTTTCTGACCGTTTTGGACTAATTTACATCACAGTTAGAAGTTATGCCGATCGCCAAGAAATGACAACAGTCGATTTTACTACCAGTCGCAAATTAGACCACAATTTTGATGTAGCTATTGAATATTTAAGATAAATTTTAGAGAAATAGGCAAAACTTAAACTGTTAAGGATGTTGATATCATACGATGACGTACCCTCAATGAGCAAGCATCAAATTCACCATACTGAAAGTTGGAGACTCACTCAAAAAAGAGCTTAAGACCCTCAATTAAAAAGGTTTGGGATAACTTTATAGTCATTTCTAGTGCTGTTAAAGACTATACCAGCTATTTTGGGATCACAAAAGTAAATTGTTACTTTTGATACGATAATTGAAATTTGATATGAAATGTCTAGTTTGGGAACAGTGCCCTCTGCTTAAAACCGTTATTCTTTACATAGCTAATTTAAAATTAATGTTTACTCATTGAAGTATGAGTTGAAACACATTTAAATTAAGTTTTAACTATAGAAAATAACTTCATGGGAAGTGCTAAGATTTAGGCTTAATCATTAGTGTTTTCCTTTTCTTCCGTGGCTAGAGCTAGTACAGCGATTGGTGTCAGTCCCATTATTAAAGAGATTGTGCAAAAACAGGCACATTCGACACGTTTGACCCTGAAAGAAGTTATTCTGATGGGGATGTTAGCTATTGACAAACTAGATGATCAAGGTCGTCAAGAGCTAGCAGATCAAGTTCATCAAATGCAGGTGAATGGAGAAATTTAAGTCAATAGTTATGATTTATGAGTTGTAAGTTATAAATTTTCACTTCTGGGTCCTGACTCTTTACTTAATCTTTTACGGGCTAAATCGATAACGACTTCCCGTTACGTAATCCTCGTTAATTTCAAAAGATATCCATCGGCGTTGCAGAGTTTCAGCAACAAACCCGCTTGTGTTAGAACCTGCAAATGGATCTAAAACCATATCACCTTCATCAGTTAAAAATTTGATGAAGAACTCGGCAAACCCTTGAGGAAAACGTGCTGGATGCGGTCTAATTTCTGCTGCTTTACAGCGTCGTAAATAAGCACTATTGGATTCAGTATTAGCAATTTCTAGTAGATTTGGCGGAATTGCACCTTGGTTATCCTTTTGGAATTTATCCGAAATATCATGTCCACTAGGACGTAGTTTAGCCTCATAACCATTTTTGAGTAATTGTTTCATACTTTGGCTATAAGGCTTTAAAACTTTTCTGTTATCTGCTTTAGGATTCGGTGTCTTAGACAACCACCAAACTGTATTTACAGAATCTTTCACGCGAATCCGCCTGATTGTTACCCACTCAGCAGGGGTTGGCAGTCGGGCTGGATTGTAGTGGTAGAATTCTTGAGCAAGAAAGAAACCTACTTCTTTACATAATCTAACTAAAAGTTCGTATTGATAGATACTCCGCACGGGATTACCAGGAAGGTAAGCACCACCTAAATCTATTACGAATGAGCCATTATCTGCGAGTACTCTTTTAAATTCGGATGCAAAAGGTAGGAACCACTCAATATATTTTTCAGCAGTTTCGTTACCGTATTCTTTTTTTCGTGTCAGAGCAAATGGAGGTGATGTGATAATTAAATTAATACTATTATCGTCAATAAATTTAATAAGTTTAAGGCTATCACCTAAATATGCTGTTCCGTTCTGCTGGGTATAATAGGGATTAAAAATTATTTCTTTTGGTGACGTTATTGGTTCTTCTTGCAAGAGTTATAAAATTATCTCGTTTTTTATAGTTATAGCTTGTTTTTATATTGTCTGGATATTTTATTTTAAAGGTGATTTTTTAACGCAGAGGAACACAGAGGGAAGCGCAAAGTAACGCAGAGAGTATATTAACTTTGTATCCATGCTATCACTGCGATCGGCGGATTCGCGTTTGTATGTCGTTGTGCCATGTTCTCGTCGAGTTTTACTGTTATTTATTAATGCGTTCTTGCCAGTTTGTTATGGTTTTAAGTGCTTGTAATTAAGTTTAATTTTAGGCGATACCTACGGCGGTAAACTCGCGGTTTCCAGTAGCTTAATAATAGACTTGAAATTATGTCAGTTTCAAAGCTTGAAGTATTAGTGTGTTCAACTGCTGAAGTTGATTTGCTCCTAATTTACCTATCCTTCTAGTGATTAGTCTACGCTCTATGGTAATTATTCGAGTCACCCTAACTTTAGAAGCAATCCGTAATCCAGTACTAGTAAAATCTGGATCTGAAGGTTCTAAGATGAACTCTTCTGGACTCAAACTACTTATATTTTGAGATGAAATAAAACATAAAGTGACATCATCGCCTATAGTATCTATCCATAAAACTAAACCAGGACGTAGCTTTGTTCCACTCAAGTCTGTAAATGGAAATGGAACCAAGACAATATCACCTTTTTGGAGAGACATTAGATAGGTTCTCCATCGTCAAGTGAGTATATGTCTGGTTCATTTTCAAGAAAGTTAAAGGCTCCTCCAGTCTGGGCAAGTAGCATTAAATCAGGAGTTGAAGGCTCTGATGAATTGAAAAATAGTTTTTCTTCTAATAGCGATCGCTCATCATCAGAGAGAGACAGGATAACTTGTAAGAGTGATTCAACAAGTTTAGTGTTCATCTTAAGTTATAAGATATTATGCCAGTCTGTCATAATTACGACTGCTCACGATTAAGTTTAATTTTAGGCGATCGCAGCCTACCTTTTGTGTTTAGACAGAAAGCTCAAAAATTCTTCTACTACTGCTCTTGGTTGGTTGTAACATTTCTCCGCAGGGTAGTGTTCAACGCAGAGAATTCTTGATTTTTTAAACCAAGCATCCTTTTCTTTATCCTTCTCATACCTATTCCGAATTTTGCATCTAAAAATACTTCAAATACTTCAAAACATACAAATTAATACATACTATATCCATCCCTAACCTCATCCAGCTACAAAATTAATTTCACAAAAATCCCCCACCTTTCGGCAGGGGATTTTTATTACTTACCTACAAAACTAGCAGCCTAATTAACCGAACTTACCAGCAGTAGAAGCAATCAAGAATGCGGCGTAAGTTAAGACATAGCCAACAGTGAAGTGAGCTAGACCAACTACGCGACCTTGAACGATGGACAAAGCCACGGGCTTGTCTTTCCAGCGAACTAGGTTAGCTAGAGGAGTGCGTTCGTGTGCCCAAACAAGGGTTTCAATCAACTCTTGCCAGTAACCTCTCCAGGAGATTAAGAACATGAAGCCAGTAGCCCAAACTAGGTGTCCAAATAAGAACATCCAAGCCCAGACAGACAGGTTATTCACGCCGTAAGGGTTGTAACCGTTAATCAACTGAGCAGAGTTAGCCCAGAGGTAATCGCGGAACCAGCCCATGAGATATGTAGAGTTCTCATTGAACTGAGCTACGTTGCCTTGCCAAATACCTAAATGCTTCCAATGCCAGTAGAAGGTAACCCAACCAAGGGTATTCAGCATCCAGAATGTAGCTAGGTAGAAGGAATCCCAACCTGAGATGTCGCAAGTACCGCCACGACCGGGGCCGTCGCAAGGGAAGGCATAGCCGAAGTCCTTTTTATCGGGCATCAGCTTAGAACCACGGGCATCCAAAGCACCTTTGACCAAGATCAAGGTGGTGGTGTGTAGACCTAAAGCGATCGCATGGTGTACCAAGAAGTCGCCAGGGCCAATTGTCAAGAACAAGGAGTTAGTACCAGCATTGATGGCATCTAACCAGCCTGGTAACCAAACGTTAGCGTAGTTTGGCCATGCTGTATTGGCAATACTATCTGGGTTAGACAGCAAGGTGTCTAAGCCGTACAGTACTTTACCATGAGCAGCTTGGACGAACTGGGCAAACACTGGCTCAATCAGAATTTGCTTTTCAGGAGTACCGAAAGCAACCACTACATCGTTGTGGACGTACAGGCTGAGGGTGTGGAAGCCTAAGAAAAGGGATACCCAGCTAAGGTGGGAAATAATCGCTTCTTTGTGCTTCAACACGCGCTCAAGGACGTTGCCTTTGTTTTGTTCTGGGTCGTAATCACGTACCCAAAATATAGCTCCGTGAGCAAAAGCACCAAGTATTAGGAAACCAGCAATGTATTGGTGGTGCGTGTACAGCGCTGCCTGAGTTGTGTAGTCCTTAGCAATAAATGCATAAGGAGGCATGGCGTACATATGCTGTGCCACCAAAGAGGTGACGGTTCCCAGAGCAGCTAGGTGAATACCTAACTGGAAGTGCAGCGAGTTGTTATAGGTGTCGTACAATCCTTGGTGAGGCAGGTTGAACTGACCTTCACTCTTTGTACCAGGTACTAAACCGGATTTGGAGTTCAGCATTTCTTTGATGCTGTGACCAATTCCGAAGTTAGTCCGGTACTGGTGACCGGCAATTATAAAGATAACTGCGATCGCCAAGTGGTGATGAGCTATATCAGTTAGCCACAAAGCTTCTGTCTGGGGATGGAAACCACCCAAGAAAGTCAGAATTGCAGTACCTGCACCTTGAGATGTGCTGAATATATGCCCAGGAGTGTCAGGGTTTTGAGCGTAAACGCCCCAGTTGCCTGTAAAGAAAGGTGTCAAACCTGCTGGGTGAGGTGGGGTATTCAGGAAGTTATCCCAACCTACGTGCTGTCCGCGAGCTTCGGGGATAGCAACGTGAATTAAGTGACCAGCCCAAGCCAAAGAACTAACACCAAACAAACCTGCTAAGTGGTGGTTTAGGCGGGGTTCAGCGCTCTTAAACCATGCCAAGCTAGGACGGTACTTGGGTTGCAAGTGCAGCCAGCCAGCGAACAAGAACACTGCTGCCAACAACAACAGACCAACTGAACCAGTGTACAGTTCACTGTTTGTCCGCATACCGATGGTGTACCACCAGTGGTAAACACCAGAGTAAGCAATATTTACTGGATTACTAGCGCCAGCTTGGGTAAAAGCTTCGATCGCTGGTTTACCAAAGTGGGGGTCCCAAATCGCATGGGCGATGGGACGGATATGAAGGGGATCTTTAATCCACTGTTCAAAGTTACCTTGCCAGGCTACGTGGAACAGGAGGCTGGATGCCCACAGGAAGATGATTGCCAAGTGACCGAAGTGAGTTGCGAAAATCTTTTGGTAAAGATTTTCTTCCGTCATGCCATCATGGGTTTCAAAATCGTTGCCTGTAGCGATCGCATACCATATCCGACGAGTCGTCGGGTCCTGTGCGAGATCCTGGCTAAATTTCGGAAATTTCGTCGCCATAGGTTTAATAAATCCTCTGACCTTTAGCCATCAAGTATCAGCCTCTAGAGTCCTAAGTTCTGAGTCCTGAGTTCTGAGTTTTGCCTCAGCACTCAGTACTCAGCACTCAATAACTGATTGCTACCCTACTGAAAGGATGTGTGCATGGAAGAACGCCCAAGTTGTGGCAATTCCTCCCAAGAGGTAGTGAGCTACCCCTACAGCTCGACCCTGAATAATACTCAGAGCGCGAGGCTGAATTGCTGGTGCTACCTTCAGTTTGTTATGTGCCCAAACAATGGACTCAATCAGTTCTTGCCAGTAGCCGCGACCACTGAACAGGAACATCAAGCTGAATGCCCAAACAAAGTGAGCGCCTAAGAACATGAGTCCATAAGCAGATAGCGCACTGCCATAGGAATTGATGACTTGTGTAGCTTGTGCCCACAAGAAGTCTCGCAACCAACCGTTAATGGTAATCGCGCTTTGGGCAAAGTTACCACCGGTGATGTGAGTCACAGCACCATCTGCATCTACAGTTCCCCATACATCTGATTGCATCTTCCAGCTGAAGTGGAAAATTGCGATGGATATGGTGTTGTACATCCAGAATAGTCCGAGGAACACGTGATCCCAACCAGACACTTGACACGTACCACCACGACCAGGACCGTCGCAAGGGAAGCGGAAGCCCAGGTTTGCTTTGTCTGGAATCAGACGAGAGCTACGGGCAAACAGGAATCCTTTTAACAGAATCAGGACAGTAACGTGAATTTGGAATGCGTGAATGTGATGGATCATAAAGTCGGCTGTACCCAGAGCAATGGGCATCATCGCCACTTTGCCGCCTACCGCCAAGATTCCACCACCAAACGCATAGCTAACTGGCTCTAAGGCATTGGGAGCAGTGCCACCAGGAGCTAAGGTGTGGATGTTTTGTACCCATTGGGCAAAAACTGGTTGCAATTGGATTGCTGTATCCGAAAACATATCTTGGGGACGACCCAAGGCACGCATCGTGTCATTGTGGATGTACAACCCAAAGCTATGGAAGCCAAGGAATATACACACCCAGTTTAGGTGAGAGATGATTGCATCTCTATGACGAAGTACCCGATCCAAAACGTTGTTTTGGTTGACCACAGGATCGTAATCCCGCACCATGAAAATGGTAGCGTGAGCCGCACCGCCTACAATTAAGAAGGCTCCAATCCACATATGGTGAGTGAATATGCACAACTGTGTAGCATAGTCAGTTGCCAGGTATGGGTAAGGAGGCATGGCGTACATATGGTGCGCCACAATAATGGTCAGCGAACCCAATAAAGCTAGGTTCGTTCCCAACTGAGCGTGCCAGGAGCTGGTCAGGTTTTCATACAAACCTTTGTGACCTTCACCGGTGAAAGGACCTTTATGGTTTTCTAGGATCTCTTTAATGCTGTGACCAATACCCCAGTTGGTACGGTACTGATGACCAGCAATGATAAAGATAACTGCTATCGCTAAGTGGTGATGAGCAATGTCAGTCATCCACAAGCCGCCTGTTACTGGGTTTAAACCGCCCTTGAAGGTGAGGAAGTCAGCATACTGACCCCAGTTCAAGGTGAAGAAAGGTGCTAAACCAGCAGCAAAGCTAGGATACAACTCGGTCAACAAGCCTTTGTTCAAGATGAACTCGTGGGGCAAGGGTATATCTCTAAGAGCTACGCCTGCATCCAAAAGCTTGTTGGTCGGTGCGGACACGTGGATTATGTGACCGGCCCAGCCTAATGAACCACAACCCAGCAATACTGACAAGTGGTGATTCAGCATCGACTCCGTGTTCTGGAACCATTCCAGTTTGGGAGCGCGTTTGTGGTAGTGGAACCAGCCAGCAAATAAGAATAAGCTTGCTAATACCAAGCCACCGATCGCAGTCACGTAAAGTTGGAAGGAGTTTGTGATACCCCAGCCACGCCATACTTGAAACAAACCGGAGGTGATTTGAATACCGTGGAAACCACCGCCAACATCACCGTTTAAAATGTCTTGTCCCACAATGGGCCAAACGACCTGGGCACTAGGCCGAACGTTTAACGGGTCGCTTAACCAAGCTTCGTAGTTAGAAAACTTCGCGCCGTGGAAAATCATCCCGCTAAACCAAACCATCACTACGGCTAAGTGGCCGAAGTGGGCTGAGAATATCTTGCGGGATATGTCTTCTAAATCGCTTGTATGTGTATCAAAATCATGGGCGAGTGCGTGCAGGTTCCAAATCCATGTGGTGGTTTTGGGGCCTCGGGCTAAGGATCTGTCGAAATGTCCAGGTTGCGCCCATTTCTCGAATGAGGTTGGAACTGGGTCATTATCGACGATTACTCTTGCCTTCTTTTCCTCTCGCTCCGGAGGACTTATTGTCATTCGACCTCCTCTCTAGATAAGGAATGAGGAATCATGAATACCACAAAGTTAACCATTATCACATACTCCAGAATTTTACTGAAGCCGTAATGAACACCCTATGTGGATAGTTGTTTCTCGTTGAATTATAGAGTCTTAACCTGTACTTTGTTAGAGATATTTTAACAATAATTCAAACTTGCTGAAATCTAGCTGGAATTACTGCCTTGTATGCCTTTTAACTTCAAGCTATTTGTCTAAAAGTCAATAGTTTTTCCATTTAATTTACAAAGAATAACAATTTGTAAAATTTATGGTTTGGCAGGCTGTGTCTGGCATTCCAGCTTTTGCTGCTATTATTCATGAACATTTGTGTCATATTTTCATTGTTGTAAGTAAAAAGCTGTAAAGAATATGACTTATTTTAAAATTTCCTGAGATACACAAGAAAACTTGCAAGATTTGAGGCAGATTTCATCTTTTAGGCTATTGTTCCCTATGGACAGTTTGAGCCAAAATAATCTGTCAATTGTCGAAGACTATCACTGGGTGCAACGCATGAACTCTTGGCAGAAAAGGGTATTACAGAAGCTCCTCCCTCAGAGGTTCCCGATTCTCAGGTGGGTAATAACATTATTGCTGGTATTAAGTTTGACCAGTTGTGGTGGGAAAGTCAGTAGCCAGGAAGTATCTACTGATGAATATAGAGAAAACTCTCCAGAGATTTCTCAAATTTCAAAGCAATTTTCGGAAGTTTCCCCACCATCTGTTATCCAAGAACTGCGGACAATTTTGGAAGTTTATCAGCCACAAGTTACAATTGTTACTCCGCAAGCTGATGAAGTTCTTCAAGACAGCAAAGCCACAGCCAGTTTTCAGGTTAAGGATCTACCAATATTTAAAGACCCACAATTACAGCTAGGGCCCCATTTACACGTAATTTTAGATAACCAACCTTATATACCTGTTTACGACCTGAATCAGCCCTTGGTTTTGCCAGACTTGTCTCCAGGTACTCATACCCTGCGCGTCTTTGCCTCTCGTCCTTGGCATGAAAGCTTTAAGAATGAAGGTGCTTATGCCCAGACAACATTTCACGTTTTCACCAAAACCGACGACAACAACCCAGATCCTAATTTACCCCTGCTAACTTACAGCCGTCCTCAAAGTAGCTATGGAGCAGAACCAATCTTACTAGACTTTTACCTAACTAACGCTCCTCTGCACCTCGCCCTGAAGGAAAACGCTAATGACGAATTCAGTGATTGGCGCATCCGCTCCACAATTAATGGTGAAAGCTTTATTTTTGATCGCTGGCAAGCAGTTTATCTTAAAGGCTTCCGTCCAGGAAAAAACTGGGTAAAACTAGAATTCCTTGATAACCAAGGAAATCCTCTTAAAAATGCCTTTAATACTACAGTCAGGCTGATTGACTACCAACCAAAAGGTAAAGACACTTTGTCGAAAATTGTCAGAGGAGAACTCACAGCAGATGAGGTGCGTGGCATTGTAGACCCGAATTATAAACTCACACCTACGCCGTCTGTTGAGAAAACACCCCAAATACAACCGAAGCTAGAAAAACAGCCCATTCCTGAAACTGAAATTCCAAAAGAATTCAAAACACAGCCAGAACAACCAAAATTGGAAGTTCCAATGGCTGTACCATCTCCTAGTCTTTCACCGACACCATCAGAAATAATTGAGCCTCCGGTATCAGAACCGCAACTAGAGGTAAAACCAACACCTGAATCAACGCCTTTACCTGAAAAAGTTGTACCTCAACCAATAAAACCTAGATTAGATGGATATTTCAACCGTAGGGCTGGTAAAGTCCCCAATGCACAACCATCAGTTGAGCCATTGCCTAGTTCGCCATCCACGCTGCCAGAGATTATCGAGTCTCCAGTACCAGAAATAATTACGCCAACAGCAGAACCACAGCCAGAGGTAACGCCAACTCCTGAATCAAGGCCATTACCCGAAAAAGTTGTGCCTCAGACAACAAAACCTAAATTTGGCGGATTTTTTAACCGTCGAACAGGCAAGACACTTACTCCACAAGTACCAGTTACGCCATCTCCTAGTTTGCCACCTACGCTGCCAGAGATTATTGAATCTCCAGTACCAGAAATAATTACGCCAACAGCAGAACCACAGCCAGAGATAACGCCAACGCCTGAATCAATGCCATTACCGGAAAAAAGAGAAGTGAAATAATTTGCTTTACCGTCGGGAGCAAAAAGTTGCAAAATTTTTATTTTGCAGAACAACTAGGGAATTCTAAGTAAGGATTAGCTTTTATTACTTACTTAGGATTACTATGCCTTATCAGACTCAAGTTTCAGATTTTCAGGCAGCTTCCAGTGATATTGCTGCTGTACAATCGAACCAAAAAGGGTGGTTTTCACGACTTACAAATGGTCTGAGTGTTGTTAATAAAATTAAATGTGGTTATGCTCTTGCCCTCAGTGTTGGAATTTTAGGAACTACGATTGGATTAATCTTTGGAGAACACTATCAAGAAAAGGCTTTGCAGGAGCAACAAAACGCTTTTAAAGAACTTAATTTGCTTTATCGCCTCCAGACAAGTATCCTCCAGACACGGACGCACCAACAGCAGCTCATTCCATTAGTGCCATATCCAGATTTATATACAGAGGAATACGCACACATTACTAATGTACACGCACCTCAAATTGAGCAAGTCTGGCCTGAACTCCAAAAATATATAAAAAGTGCTGATTATGTGGGCGAAAACCATACTGAGAATATTCCTCTGTTTCTCAAAACTTATGATGGTTTAGCTCAAACTTATATTCGGCAACTTAAAGAATTACTTCAGCAACTTGAACTATCACCTTTAACTGAAAATAAAATTGCGATCGCTCAACAAAAATTGTTGAAGTTTACCAACAGTGATTTAGCAATCAAGTTTGACGGAATATCTGATGAATTAGTTACCGTTATTGATACTTCTTATAAAGATTTAACAGTAGCGACGGCTGCGTTCAAGACAGCAGCACAAATGCGGGTTTATATTATTACTGCTAGTGTACTATTATCAGCGTTAATTGCTACTCTTTTAGCTTTATTCACGAGTCGAACTATTACCCGTCCGGTCGAAGTGCTGACGAATATGGCGCAGCGAGTCACGAAAGAATCTAACTTTGACCTGCAAGCACCTGTTATGACTACAGATGAGATTGGGATACTTGCTATTGCATTTAACCAAGTTTTATATAGAGTTAAATGTCTACTGGAAGAACAGCAAGCAGCAGCTTTTCATCAGCAGCAAATGCAAGAAGCCCAGTTGCTTCAAAGTGAGAAAATGTCTAGTTTAGGACGAATGGTAGCTGGTATTGCCCATGAAATTAATAATCCAGTAAATTTTATTTATGGGAATTTAGATCCTGCTATTCAATATGTAGACGATTTATTAGCATTGCTACAAACCTATCGCCAAGAAGTGCCTAATCCACCTCTAGCGGTGCAATCCTATGCCACTGAAATTGATGCAGAATTCTTAGAAGAAGATTTACCTAAACTTTTGCAGTCAATGAAGTTTGGTGCGGATCGCGTGCGGCAAATTGTCTTAAGTTTGAAAAACTTCTCTCGTCTAGATGAAGCAGAAGCGCATCCAGTAAATTTGCACGAATGCATTGAGAGTACCCTA
The DNA here is from genome assembly GCA_019359245.1 of Nostoc desertorum CM1-VF14. Lineage (GTDB taxonomy): Bacteria > Cyanobacteriota > Cyanobacteriia > Cyanobacteriales > Nostocaceae > Nostoc > Nostoc desertorum. The sequence goes on from JAHHHR010000025.1 coordinate 37,876, forward strand.
CTCATTCTCAATAACCGCATCAAAAAAGGTATTACGATTGAGCGCTTATACGGCGATATTCCCAGCATTGAGGGCTTTTCTAGCTCGCTTTATCAAGTGTTTATGAACATTCTTAATAATGCGCTTGATGCATTGGAGGAACAGCACAATGCTCAAGACAAACCACGAATTACGATCGCTACTGAACTTAAAGATAAAAACTGGGTAGTTGTCCGCATTATTGATAATGGTTCTGGGATTCCCCTTGATGTTCAAGAAAGAATTTTTGAGACGTTTTTCACTACTAAAGCTAGAGGTGTTGGCACTGGTATGGGGCTTTCAATTAGTCATCAGATTGTAGTCGAGAAACACGGAGGACAATTAATGTGTAAATCTGAGGTAAGTAGTGGTACAGAATTCATCATTTCTCTTCCAATTCAAAAGCACCATTTATCCGAAAATGCTCAAGTGTAACTCTTGCGCTAAAGCCTCAACAAATGCGATCGCACCTACAGAATTTCCTACATCATCTAACCCTGGACTATAGCAAGCGATCGCTCCCTCACCTGGTACTATTGCCACAAGTCCACCACCAATCCCTGATTTCATCGGTAAACCAATTTTGACTGCAAACTGGGCGGAAGCTTCATATAACCCACAAGTTGACATCAACGCGTTGACAATCCGGCGGTTTTGTACCGATAAACAGTCATTTTCACAAGCTAGGAGTTTTCCTAACAGAGCTAAATCTTCAACTCGTCCTGATATACAGCATATTTGCTCGTAAGTGTCAAGTGCCGTTTCCCAGTTTTCTAGATGACCTGTTTCGGCAAGATAGTTTGCGATCGCTTCATTGGCTTTTGAGCGTGTTAATCGCACTGAAGCTAGCATGGCCTCATCCAAATTTAGTTGACAACCTGCTAATTGGTTGAGCCATTGACAAAATAAAAGAGTGCGAACGCTTGCGTCCCTTCCTGGTAATTTACCAGCGAGAATAATTGCTCCACTATTAATCATCGGATTGCGGGGGTATCCGCGATCGGTAATGAGTTGTTCTAAAGAATTGAAAGGTGCATCCGATGGTTCCACCCCAACCCATCCAAAAACTTTTTCTGCTCCTAGATGTTCTAGCAGATAGAGTAAAGAAAATGTCTTAATCACGCTCATTAGCGGGAACACACAAGCTGTATCCCCAAAGCTGATAGTTTTCCCCGATTCACAGCAGATATGAACTGCAAACCAACCAGGATTAGCTTTAGCTAATTGCGGAATGCGATCGGCAACTTGTCCCTGTTTAGCCTGTGTTTTAGCTTGTTGTACCAAAGCTGATAAATCCACAGCAGTTAAATCTTCAAGTTTTTTCACAACAGATACAACCGCGTTAAATTACGTATAGCCAATAAGCACAATGTTTGCATTTATGAATCATGAATTATGAATTACCTATGATTCCCCGTGTCAGAGCGCCAGAATTACCACAAAATTACTCTTGGCTAAACACCGAAAAACCCTTGCCTCTTAAACAATTCAGGGGTAGAGTCGTAATCTTAGACTTTTGGACATACTGTTGTATCAATTGTCTGCATATTTTACCAAACCTGAAATATTTAGAACAAAAATATAAAGACAGCCTTATTGTTATCGGCGTTCACTCTGCCAAATTTGACAACGAAAAAGAAATAGAAAACATTCGTCAAGCTATCCTGCGCTACGACATTGAACATCCAGTTGTAGTTGACAGTGGTTTTCGGATTTGGGAAGAGTATGCTGTACGTGCTTGGCCTACGTTAATAATTATCGATCCAGAAGGTTACGTAATTGGCCAGATTTCTGGTGAAGGAAACCGCGACACTTTAGACGAGTTAATTCAAAAGTTAATTCAGCAACACCAAGACAAAGGCACAATTAATTTTCAAGAAATCAGCTTGACTTTAGAAAAACAGCGCCAACCATTAATCACACCTTTAGCTTTTCCTGGTAAAGTTCTAGCTACTCCAATGGGTTTATTCATCGCTGACTCTGGACATCATCGCCTGATTATGAGTACCTTCGACGGCGAAATTCTGCACTTGATTGGTACTGGAAAATCTGGCTTAACTGATGGTGCTTTTGACGAAGCGCAATTTTTTGCACCACAAGGAATGGCTTATGATGCTGAAAATGAAATTCTTTATGTTGCTGATACAGAAAATCATACCCTGCGGCGAGTAGATTTGAAGCGTCAAGTGGTGGAAGCGATCGCAGGAACAGGTAAACAAAGCCGCAATATCCGTCCTCATGGCGGTATTGGTTTAGAAACTGCGTTAAATTCTCCTTGGGATTTAGTCAAAGTGGGAAATACCTTGTTTATTGCAATGGCTGGGCCTCATCAAATTTGGGAAATGGATTTAGAAACTGGCATTATCAAAACTTATGCTGGTACTGGTGCAGAAGCTTGCGTTGATGGTTCACTTACCGAATCTGCTTTTGCTCAACCTAGCGGTATTAGCACCGATGGGAATGAATTATATATTGCTGACAGTGAAGTTAGCTCAATTCGCGGTGTTGGAATTGTAGAACCGTACCAAGTGCGAACTGTTTGCGGTAGCGGGGGTTTATTTGGTTTTGGTGATGTAGATGGACAAGGTGAAGATGTTCGTTTACAGCACTGTTTAGGAGTGGAATATGCTCAGAATTTTTTGTGGGTAGCAGATACTTACAATCACAAAATTAAATTAGTGAATCCTAGTACAGGGAATTGTCAAACAGTTTTAGGAGATGGTACTAGTGGCTTACAAGATGGCCAGGGTAAAAACACTCAGTTTTTTGAACCTTCGGGATTGAGTGCGATCGGTTCTTTTTTATATATTGCTGATACCAATAATTATGCCATCCGCCTCGTGGATTTGAATACTCTTGAGGTGACAACGCTAGAGTTTCTTGGTTTGTGTGCGCCAGATGTATGTATTCCAGTTAATCTGCCAGCCGTAGGTTCTTAGGAATGATAGGCTCAGGCAAAGGCGCAAAGAAAAACTTGTTCGCTTGTTTGATTAATCTTCATATTTTCGTGGTTAGAAGAAATTTCTTGGAAGTTTAGTACTAATGTATTAATATATAATAAAATTCCTTGTATTGATTCAACGTAGAAAATGCCAACCATGAATTTACATATACCTAATCGGTTACAAATTGATGATAATTTTGGATTTTGGTTTACTGGCTTTTTTGATGGTGAGGGATCTTTAATAATTGGTCAACAAAAACCCAAGGGTAAGATTGGTTTAGGATATCAAAGAATAAGGATTGGTCAAAGGAGTGATGATCAGCAAGTTCTTCATTTCATAAAAAAAAACTTTAGGTGTGGGTCATGTTACTAGTAGTTATCCAACGCAGAAAGGGAAACCAGTAAATTTCTATCAACTTACAGATAATAAAAAACTAGCCGAAGTGATTATTCCTTTATTTGAAACGTATTGTTTGTGTTCAAAGAAAGCTAAAGAGTATTTGATTTGGAAAGAAGAAGTTTTGCGGCAGTATAGTTATTTCCTTAATGGAATTCGTAGAAAAGTTACAACCGAAGAAATAGAACTGACTAAAAAATCAATTTTTCTGTTAGATAAATTGCGTGAATATAATGAGAATTAGAATTTAGGGATCATCAAATATTCTAGTTAACTAAATCATTATGAATAATATTCTCTACATCACAAAATGCCAACATCGCTTTTTGGCTAGGGCGTTTGCTACATCGAATTTGAAAAAATTCCCTTTTTGCTAATGTAAAAATGAAGTTATTTAACAACTAACATCTTATGGTTACTCTTCAACTCAAACAAATTCGAGTTCCACCAGGGCAAAGAATAATCTTGGAAGATGTGAGTTGGCAAGTATTTGAAGCAATTCTCAACGAGTTAGGAGAGCATCGCGGGAGTCGAGTAGCATACAGCCAAGGAACGTTAGAAATTATGGCTCCATTACCAGAACATGAGCCATCTAAGGTAATTATTGGAGATTTAGTTAAAGCCTTGCTAGATGAACTCGATTTCAATTGGGAGTCTTTAGGTTCAACTACCTTTAAGCGAAAAGATATAAGTGCAGGTATTGAACCCGATGATTGTTTTTATATTCAAAACTATAAGCTAATGATTGGGAAAGATAGGATCGACCTAACTGTTGACCCTCCTCCTGATTTGGCAATTGAAATTGATGTCACCTCTAAAACCCAAATTAGTGCCTACGAGGCGTTGAAAGTACCTGAAATTTGGCGATATGAAAGCAAAAACCTAGAAATTAGCTTGCTGCAAGGTGAGCGATATGTGAAGTCTCTCATTAGCCCCACATTTCCCACTTTTTCTATCACAGAACTGATTCCCCGATTTGTGGAAATGGCGCGAACCACAGGAATGAGTTCAACACTTAAAACCTTTCGACAATCGGTAAGAGAACAAATACAAGACAATCGGTAAGAGAACAAATACAAGACAGCTAAGGCAATAGAATTCGCGGATACATCAGGGTTTTACTTGAGTAGACACGATCTATAACCCCCCTTTTCAAGCATTCCGCGCTTTACTTAAAGAACGGGGAATTAATAATTTAGAGCAATTGTGACCGAATTTAATTTACAAATCCAAGAAAATAGCGATGGCTTTGCCAACGCCAAGGGCGAACGCTCGTCAACTCCACTAGACGATCGAGAGTCTGGCTTACTTCCCTTCAAAGATACGATACACTGCGTCAACACTAAAGGCAACGATCGCCTTGACCGTTACCTCTCCCAAGAATTACCAGACTTATCCCGTTCCCGCATCCAACAGTTAATCGAACAGGGTAACGTCCAACTTAATGACAAAGTTTGCACATCTAAGAAGATCAATGTCAAGTTAGGCGATCGCATCACTCTCGAAATACCAGAAGCGCAACCTTTAGAACTCCTTGCAGAAGATATCCCCTTAGATATCCTCTACGAAGACGACCAGTTACTCATTCTCAACAAACCCGCAGGGTTAGTTGTCCATCCTGCACCCGGTCATCCAGATGGTACTTTGGTAAATGCTCTATTGGCACATTGCCCCAATTTACCAGGAATTGGCGGAGTCCAACGTCCGGGAATTGTCCATCGATTGGATAAAGATACAACAGGTGCGATCGCGATCGCTAAAACAGAAGTTGCCCATCATCACCTACAAGCACAACTCAAAGCTAAAACCGCACGGAGAGAATATTTGGGTGTGGTTTATGGTGCGCCAAAAGTTGACAGTGGTACGATTGACTTACCTATTGGTCGCCATCCACAAGACCGCAAGAAAATGGCTATTATGCCTGTTGAACAAGGCGGACGAGTCGCCGTCACTCATTGGCAAGTACTAGAACGCCTCGGTAACTATACATTAATTCACTTCCAACTAGAAACCGGACGTACCCATCAAATTCGCGTCCACAGCGCCAAAATAGGTCATCCCATTGTCGGCGACCCAGTTTATAGTTCTGGTCATTCAGTGGGCGTAAATTTGCCCGGTCAAGCACTGCACGCTTGGCGACTAAAATTGCAGCATCCCGTATCTGGAGAGTTGATTGAGGTGACTGCAAACCCTCCTAGCCACTTTACAAAACTTGTGGAGATGTTAAAAAGACGAACTACATCTTAATCTTTTTTTATTCAAAGCGATCGCATTCTTGTAGGGGATTTGAGGAGCGATCGCCCTCGTTCTCACCTCGGTACTAACGCCGGAGTTTTTGGTTATGGAGTGCTTTAGCGTAGCTTACAGTAGATATCGCGCTCAAGCAAACCCCGTCTCTTTGAGCAGCAGTCGTAGTTCTGCGTGGCGAAGTTTCGTGTCTTTCTTCTTATTTTCCCACATATCAGAAAAGAAGTCTTGCATCAGCGCAATGATGCTGCGGTATTTGACAATGCTGGCAACATAAAACTCATCTAACTTCATGACGCCATCAGAATGTATCTGCTCGATGTTGTCGAGTAATATAGACCTCAGTTCATAAGGTTTTAAACCTTCTTTTATGCCATATTTTTCCATGATCCTGCGTTTATCGTTCTCTGAACATAAATCATAGGGCGATTGAATAAGGTGACTAAGATTCCGCAGGACTTCACCATAGTCGTAAAATGTGTTGTGTTTAAAGAATAACTCTTCTTCTTTGGTCAACGTAAAACTCTTGTCAAGTACCAGACCAAAATCTGTCAAATATATTTGTTTGCCGTCGGTGAGGATATTACGAAAATGTGCATCGAAGTGAATGATTCCCTTCGTCCTCAAAAAGGTAATCGTCGTGCGTAAATCATCCAAGGGTTTCTGAAGTTTGTTGAGGTTTTCCCGCAGCCATGTTTCCAGAACATCCGGTATGTACTCTAGAAACAGAATTAACTCATACTTGGCGTTTGCTCTATCTAACACATAATTCCCGGCGTTCGCACTATTGCCCCAGTACTCCACATAAGCTTTTAGATGCGACTTATCTACATCTGCACGCCGCCCGTCGAAGCGAATAATCCGATAATGGTACATCAGTGGGAAACTGGCAATTGCCCCGTCCAATACCCAGTTGGTCGTCTTGATATGGGTTACAAGTTCCCGGAAGACCCCAAAACCAGTGGAACCGAAGCCGTAATTACAGTAAGTCGGCAGATCGTAGAGGTTTTTGGTGGAGAACAGGTTGTCAAATTCGATGTTTGTAACTGGAACACGTTTTACAAAAACCTTGAATTCCCCAAGGACGATGATGTGATTCATCCCCCAACCCGTGGTTGACTCATTCGACTGACTATTGTCAAACAGAGAACCCAATTGTGTATTATCCAACTGAGCGATTTGTGAACTGAGCTTGAAATACCTCTTCCTTCTAATTTCTATATAATCATTAGCCATTTTCCCCATCCAGCCACAGCATGAGAAACCCTTGGTGCTATTTGATTTTACTTAAATCTGACTTTACTTAGCTTGAAATCTACTAAGCTACGACCGGGCAAAGAGCTTAGACAAAGTGTCTAAAGTTACATTCAAACAACATTTAATATGTGCATCGAAACAAACGATTAGCGTGCATTAGACATGGGATAGAGTCTGTTCCACTAGTAATACCTAAATGAAACTCCTACATAACCCAAGACTTATGCACGCTATAAAATGATCAAATGGATGTACTAGACAGCCGTCGAACAAAAATCGTTATTTAATTCCAGCCAGTTGCCGATAAGGTACAGACTTTTCAATATCGATGTTGAATGACGAGATCCTTTGTGGCGTATTGCCTTTTGCATTGACACTTTGTGCCATAGACAAGAATAGAGCTGGATCGCCTGCCTTGGGCTTTCGCTCTTGTGGAAGGAATCTGCGTACTTCGACCTGCCAGATGATTTGGGGGAAACCCAGTTTGGCACGGTGGTAAGCTTCGTATCGTGGAGATTTGATGTTGAATGGCAACTCACCCTCAGCGCGGGATGGCAATATGCGACGGCGCTGATAAGGCACTGTGGAGTCTCCAAAATTGCTCAGATACTCTTCAGTGTTGAGGACTTCATCAACAAAGCCTCTAATACCCTTGGTTGCGACTACAATTGACCAGGCAATTTTTTCCCGCTCATTGTATGGGTCGCGTCCTAGAACGCGCTGAATTACTTGCTCAACAAAGCGATAATTATTGTTGAGGTCGTAGAAGCTTTTCCTAAAGGTATTGGAAAGCAGCAACCCACGAATAAAGTCCCGCACTGTAATCTGTCCATTACGGAGTTGGGACTCTAAAAATGTTTCGCGATCAGCAGCAAAGGCATAAAAGAAAATTTGACGATATGCTGCTTCGATCAGAATATCTAAATCTGATGGAGAAAGCAAATTGTCTGTAGTAAAAATCCTGGGCTGTTCATCACCCGGTACTTCGTATGCAGCTACACGCTGGTTTTGACTTGAAGGGTCGTATGTTAACAGAGGAATTGACACTCTAAAGCCTCCATATTCTTAATTAAAGTTAACAACTTTAGATCACATATTAAGGGAGTAGTTGTATCAGAACTTCAGATTCTGATAAAATTTCACGAAACTTAACTAAGGGGAATTTAACTATTCCGAAAAATAACGATTAGCCTGTTGGATTCAAGCCATAGCTAAATCAATAAAGGCAGTGGGGCTTTCAGGCTAATAACTACGTAAAAAATTTTATTCACATATTTCAGATTAGGAGATTCAGTTTCACCTTTTTGAAATGAAGCAATAATTATTTACATATAGCAAAAGAAATTAATGAAGAATTGGGCATTGGTTATTCTCCTTACTTCCTACCTCCTTCAATGACCTAACCAAAATTCCAGAGGATCTATGGTTGACTTACAGTAAGGCCAGCTACGCAAAGTTGCTTCCATCCCTGGCTCCCAATAGGGTGGTTCTAATCCAAGCCCTAAACATAGATGAGATAGGATGTTGGCAAACTGCTGATTGTGGCCGAAGTCTCCTAGATGGGCATGGGCGTATTCATGAATGACTATACCAAACCAGTCTTTAGGTGCAACACGACCAACATCTACCAGAATGGTAATTGGGTTTATGAGAATATTACACAGCCCGTCAATGCCGAAGGATTGAGCTATGGGGACTGCAAAAATTTGGATGTGGCGACGCTCTTGGGGATGAAAACACTCATGACAAAGCTGTAGATAGGCGTTGATCTGAGCGTTAACGGTGTTAATATTATCGCCAATCCAAGTACAAATGGGGATGCGATCGCGCAGGTTATCGAACACATCCACCATACCCGGTTCTAGGGCAAACCCCTGTACTCGATGCAGATAATCTCGGCCACGAGCAAAAGCATCGGTCTGCTTAAGAATCATTCACCAACCCAAAACTGAATAAAACTGGCTTTTTTCCGGAACATCCGACCTAAGTCTTTCTGTTACATTTTCTGTATTGGAAACCTCAACAGAAGTTTCAATACGGGTTTCTGTACAAAATGATGCCGTGCTGAACCCACCAAACCGTTTTACTGTACTGGTTCGTAGTCGCATATTTGGGCTGGCGAACCAGAATCTTTCAATGGAACTCATTGTTTCATATTCGGTTGTCAACACTAGCCCATCTTCATCATCCATGTGAAAAAGACCGACTACAGGCACAATTTCAGCGTAGCCTCTTTCACGCAGTAATTTACCACCCCTGGGGTTATCAACATCAGGCACGATCGCAAATATGGTTTTCCCTTGATGGTTCTCGTCACCCTCTCTGTCCCAAGACATCGTTCCTAGCCACTGCACCCGCGATCCACCTACCGAAAGGCTAGGGTCAATCTGGTGATACTGGCACAGTTCAATGATTTCTGGATGATCGGCATCTAGAGTTTCTACCTGTATATCCGATTCTCCTACTTCTGAGCGCTTAAAGGCTAAGTGATGAGTTGCCCGTTGCGATCGCCACTTACCAGCACTAAGCTGAAAAAAGTCCATTGCGTCTATCAATCTTCTGACTCCTACTTAAATACTCCTGGAAATGATGTTTTACGCGTTTTTTATTTTTAAAGTTTTTGGTATATAAACATTCTAAACATTACAGCGATTAGTGGTCAGCTTCAAGACCTGATTGATTCACGTTACTACAAAGTAATCCCAGAAATTGCCTGTTGTGCTATATGTCTGCTGTTTCGGTTGCGATGATTACGGGTGCTTTTAGATGCTGTAATCCTCAGTAGGGAAATTACCTTCATAGAAATTTAACCCTACTTAGAGCAAGTACTGTACGATTATCCCAAGTTTATTAGCGCTAGGCTGTGCTTCGGAGGCTCATCTGGTCGGGAAATGTGTGCTAACGATAGTAGACTGGTTAATTAGGGCGAATACGACGAGTAATTAATAGGGAATAGAGACGTGATGAATCGCATCCGTCTCTACAATAATTGGAAGTAATACAGTTAAGCTTGATTTAAACGTCTATTTTTTATCCAAGACATGATTAGATTTCTAAACTTGTCTGTTTTTGCTTCAGTAAAATGTGCGATGACAACCGCATATAAGAATACAAATATAACTATGATAAGTGCCAAGAATAAGTGTAGAATATCTGGTTCCCAAGGGCGATCGCCAATTACACATGCTCTGATAAAACACAGTATCGGCATATGGACGAGATAAAGAGTGTATGAACATCCTGCTAAAGCTTTAGAAAATTTTTCGTATATTCCTTCTTGCCTTATTTGACTACGACTATTAACTAGGAGATATATCATAACAGCAGTAGAAGTTCCTATTAAAAAATCTGCTATCTCCCGGCTAGATATAAAACGTTCACTTGTTAAGGCAATGTACAAAATTAGTATAGACAAAATAGTGAGTAAATTTAGGATATTGTTTTTCTTAAGATATTTAGAAGGATGACATATACTAACTAATGCTCCCATCAGCCAAACCAAAAAATACATTCTAATACCCGAACCAACCATTAATAATATGCCTGAAGTCAAACAAGCGTAGAAAACACGCGCTTTTAAGGATTTAACACAAAAAAATAGGATGATTGAAGGAAAAAGCATATAGTACCAAAATTCATAGGCTAAAGTCCAAACTGCCTTATTTGAACCAAATAAATCTACAAAAATTGTTTGGAAAAAAGCTACAGTTCCCAAAGCATTTTGGAATGTAAAATTTTCCAAAATTTTATAAGTTGCTAAATGACCGTTATGAAACTTTTCTCCATAAAAGCTATCTTGTCCAGTACCAAATATTTTTATACCTAGAAAATCCCAAAAGGAAGATAGTAATAAAGCAGGAATCAATACTACATATAACCGTGTTAAACGATCTACTAAATAATTAACCCAAGACCACTGCTTCTGCTGAATTCTTCTTATTACGCTAGCTGAAATAAAAAATCCACTTAGCACAAAAAAAATCATTACAGATTGATGACCCAATACTGTTAATGAATTTAATCTTTTTATCAAAAAACTAGGATTACTAATTTCTGAATACTCTATAAATAATAAAAGTCTCATATGACCGAGAAAAACTAATAAAGCAGCTAAACCTCTTAATAAATCAAGATGAGTAGACCATCGATAATTCCTTATTGAAGGAATATTATAAATAGGCTGTGTCTGAGTTTCTGTTTCTAGCATTTTGGGTATTTAACAAAGATAGATAAAATTGTTATAGGAAAGGATAATAAAGCCAGATTCTGCGATGTCTTATCCCTCTTATTTCAGAGTAGATAATCCAATAGATGAAAGACTTCTGACCCCCCAATACCGTGCTGTTTCGCCTGAATTCCTTCCCCATAAATGAGCAAATGTGGGGTTATTAGGATTTATTAAATAATTACGTAGACATGAGATATGTCTCACTTTCAATAGCAAATTGTGCCACTCAAAAGGTATATACAGAGGTGTGCCAATATATTAAAAAAAGTAAAGTTAATTCATTTTAGGAAGTTATTAATTGCACTACAAAAATATTTTCCTAATTAAACCTTTAAAACATAAAAAAATATCAACATAAAATTGGGAGTTCAATACAATAAATAATATACAATTATCTATATATGAATACTTATAAGTTTCCAAGAAGGGTTTTTAAAGCTTGTCCAAAGTTTATGGGAGCTTCATTAAACTCCAATTAGGAGGATAAGATGCCTTAAACAAGACTGAGGAATCTAATTATCAAGGAATTAGTGCTCTTTTATTAGTCTAAAAAATAATATAGAAGTAACTTGGCTTGAACTTCATTCAATTTAAGGTACTTCTATATTGATAGGAACTCATAACAACAAAGTTTTTTGACTTTTATCTAGTGACGGTAAAAAAGCAGCGTTAGATAGCAATCTTGTGTAAATTTTACCTAAAAGATAAAATGTATCAGGGTTTGTGTGAAATAGTATTAGATACTTACAAAGAAAGAATTATTCCAGAAACGGAAAAAACTCATGATAGCATCTTCAGATATCAGGCTAACCTGAACAATGCTATCATGAGTCACAAAAATTAGATGTGTACATCTGTACACCACTACAGAGGCTTATTACTTACTAGTAGCGATCGCTTCGTTTAATACTAACTCTGGTTCTGGTGTCTCCTCTTCTTCTGGCAAACCGTAAATTGACCTATACAACTTCACGTACTCTTTGGCAGATTGATACCAACTAAAGTCTTCACTCATGCCCCGCTTTTGTAGTTCTTGCCATTGTGGTTTAAAACGAAAGCCTTCCCAAGCCCGGATCATACAGGTGAAAAGGTCTAGCGGTTCATAGCGGTCAAAGCAATAACCAGTGCCTGCTGCATTTTCGGGGTCGTGATGGCTTACGGTGTCAACTAATCCACCTGTGCGGCGGACAATGGGCACAGAACCGTAGCGCAAAGACATCATTTGGCTAATACCGCATGGTTCAAAACGACTAGGCATTAAGAAAGCGTCAGTACCAGCGTAGATCCGGCGAGACAGGGCATCGTTATACAGTAAGTAAGTTGCCATGCGTCCGGGGAACCGGGATGCTAATTGCCACATCTGAGTTTCATAATAGCGATCGCCTGTCCCCAACAGCACAAACTGTGCATCTGTATAAGAAAGGAAGCGATCAAGGATTTGCAATATCAAATCAATACCTTTTTGTTCCACTAATCGGGTCACAATCCCAATTAAAAAGGCTTTGGAGTTGACTTCTAATCCTACTTCTTCTTGCAAAGCAATTTTGTTGGCTTTGCGTTTCTCCAAGGTATCAGCAGTGAAGGTTTGGGCAATGTATTTATCATTTTCTGGGTTATAAACTTCAGTATCTATGCCGTTAATAATCCCAGATAATTTACCGCTAATAAAGGACAGCAAACCTTCTAATGTTTCACCATAAGTAGGTGTCTTGATTTGCTCTGCATAAGTGGGCGAAACTGTATTTACCTTATTGGCAAATTGCACCGCCGCCGCCATTGTGTTGTGTCCTTGCATATACCAAGGACACCAAGTAATTTTTTCTAAGTACCAACGCCACGGCCCTTGATAAGCCAGATTATGAATGGTGAAGACTGTGGTGATATCAGGATCTTGGTGCATCCAAACGGGAATCATCCCCGTATGCCAATCGTGACAATGGATGACTTCTGGTTTCCAGTAATTCCAGGCAAATTCGGCTGCACCATTGGAAAAGAACGTGAACCGCCAGTCTTCATCATCTCCCGAATAAATCCGGCGGGGTAGGAAAACGGGATGTCCAAATAAGTACAAGGGAACATCAGTACCAGGCAGAACGCTTTCATAAACAGCAAATTCCTGGAACATCGCAGATCCCCGCCAGATGGGTTCTTTGGGAATTTCCATTTTATCTGGCAGGAAGCCATAGTAAGGCAAGAATATCCGTACATCATGCCCCATTTCTCTCAGAAATTTGGGTAATGCCCCAACAACATCACCCATTCCTCCTACTTTGGCAATGGGTGCTGCCTCTGCTGCAACAAATAGAATCCGCATGGTAATTTTTGCTTCCCCGGTTCTGTCTATATTGTCAAATTAACTCTATGATGCCGGCAAACGCGATTTGTCGCGTCTGGCACATATGAAAGTGCAACGGCGATCAATTCTTATCTAATCACATCGGCTTGCCCAATTGCTTAAGAACCGCGCTGAATCACCGCAAAAATTTCTGATAAAATTTCTTGCGCTCCCTGTTGCCGCAACACTTGGGCTAGTTCTATGCCTAGTGCTTCAGCATTATTGGCAATCCCTGTGACGGTATCTTTTACGAACTTTTGACCATCTACACTGGCCACTATCCCTGTTAAGGTCAAATTCTCACCAGATACTTCTGTATTTACACCAATAGGTACTTGACAGCCACCTTCTAGAGAGCGTAAGAAAGAGCGTTCAGCAAGACAGCGATCGCGTGTTTCGGGGTGTTCGATCGCTTTGAGTAGAGATAGCACTTCACTATCATCAGCACGGCATTCTATACCCAAGGCTCCTTGTCCAACAGCGTGCAGGGAGATTTCTTTGGGGAGAAGTTGATGAACGCGATCGCCCATTCCCAATCTCTCTAACCCTGCTGCTGCCAAAATTAGAGCATCGTATTCGCCTGCATCTAGTTTTGCCAACCGTGTAATCAAGTTTCCCCGCACATCCTTAAAGGTAAAGTGCGGGAAATGGTGGCGTAACTGCGCTAACCGCCGCAGCGAAGATGTACCAATTACAGCACCTTCTGGCAATGTATCAATTTGTTTATCTTTGTGCTTTTCATGCACCACTAATGCATCTGCTGGATTTTCGCGTTCAGTAATGGCTGCCAGTGTTAACCCTTCTGGTAAATGAGTCGGCAGATCCTTGAGGGAATGAACCGCAAAGTCAATCTCCTGATTGAGCATTCCAACTTCAAGTTCTTTAGTAAAAAGTCCTTTATCGCCAATCTTAGCTAGTGCTACGTCCAAGATTTTATCGCCTTGGGTAGACATGGTGTGGACTTCAAAAATGATATCAGGAAAGCTTTTCTGAAGTTGCTCTTGTACCCAGTAGGTCTGAACCAGAGCAAGTTGGCTTTTGCGTGAACCAATCCGAATAGTGCGTGGGGGACTAGAAACAACTGAAGTCATAAAACAATATATCAAACTAGGCGATAAATTCACTCTCATCTAGACTACCGTAGTCAGAGACTCATACCAATCTTGGGGTTTGGATTTTGGATTTTGGATTACAATTCTTTACCTAACGCTGGTTTTAGGAATCTCAAACAATTTTATTGAGTACAGCATTATTACGGTACGATCCACTATATTTATTACTTGCAGACAATAAAAATACACGGTGCATCGATTGAAAGCTGCTATAAACTTGATGTAGGACTTTCGGAGTAGCAGAAAGTATGAGTGTTGCAAAATCTGCATCTCTAACCTTAGAGGAGTTTCTGAAGTTACCAGAAATAAAGCCTACAAGCCTTTATATTGATAGTGAGATTATCCTAAAGCCAACGCCGAAAACCCGCCACTCCCGACTTCAGGCTAAGTTGATTGATGGAATTAATGAAGTCACAGAAAAGAAACAAATCGCTTATGCTTTTCCTGAGTTGCGTTGTACTTTTGGTAGTCGGTCAATTGTTCCAGATGTGGCGGTTATCCGTTGGCAACAAATTGAGTTTGACGATAACGGAGAACCTGTAGATGATGTGCTAGTTGCTCCGAACTGGACAATTGAAATCCTCTCTTCAGATCAGAGTTCTAATCGAGTTAGCAGCAATATCTTACACTGCTTAAAATATGGTTGTCAGTTAGGATGGTTGATTGATCCCGATGACCGTTCAGTTCTCGTTTTTCAACCACATCAACAACCAGAATTTTGTCATAAAGGAGATAGCTTGCCTGTTCTAAATGGTGTTGATTTGAACTTGACTGTAGAACAGGTATTTGGCTGGTTAAAGATGAAAACAGAGTGAGCAACTTCAGTTTGAGTTGGGCTTCGGCGAAAAAAGTCCTGCCCAGCAATGAATTGAGTATACTTAAGATTTTCTTTGTGAATTACCTTTAAGGGTCAGATTTGAGAAATTCTTGTAATTCTTGGGTTCGTAATTTTGTGGTATTTTCTAGACAACCAGAATAAACGCTAGAGGCAATACTTCCTCCCTCATATTTGCTTTTCTCAAACTCACAATTGGTATCTCGGAACTTGATCCATGCAAGTTGTGCAGCAATCAATTTCTGTTTCCTAGATGTTTTTAAGGTAGGTAGCAATTGTTGGTAAACCTGATTCAGTTTTTTATCTGCATTCTGATAAGATAAGTTCGCGCATTGATTAATTGCTGTTTGAGTTTGAGGATTGTTGCAGTTAAATTTTTGAACTAAGCGAATCTCTAGTAAATCAGGGGTTGTGCCTGCTATTGTCATGGTGGAAGTACCCAAACTGCTGAGAGTTAGCATACTTGCTAAGACTAGTAATAATTGACGCATGGCAAAATTTTTATTGTTTAAGTATAGACAAAAGATACCAAAATACGCGTCAGCATTGGTATGTTTCGACGCAGAAGACTTTTAAACTTCTTACAAAAGGAAAACTAGTCGCCCGAAGGAAGCCGAACTTTCACAAGAATGCTAGAAAGAATTTGGTATTTTAGTGATCTAAGTTTAGCTTTTATATTTTATGAATCGTTCCGCCTGCCTCATTTTCAATCCAGTTGCTGGTCAGGGTGACCCAGATATAGAACTGGCAGAAATTCGAGCAATATTAGAGCCAGAAATTGACCTAGATATTTATCTCACAACTGAAGAAATCGACGCTGACGAATTAGCCTATGCAGCGATAGAGCGAGGGGTAGATGCAATCATTGCTTCAGGGGGAGATGGAACCCTCTCCGCAGCAGCGGCGGCTCTGGTGAGTACTGATATTCCATTTGGGATTATTTCCAGAGGCACAGCAAACGCTTTTGCTACAGCTTTAGGAATTCCTGACACGATCGCAGGTGCGTGTGAGACAATTTTGCAGGGAGGAACCCGCCATGTAGACGTAGCCTATTGCAACGATCAGCCAATGGTACTTTTAGCAGGTATTGGCTTTGAAGCTGAAACTGTAGAATTGGCAGACAGGGGCGCTAAAAATCGGTTTGGGATGATGGCCTACGTTTTCGCTGGAATTCAGCAACTGAGAAATTTAAAAAACTTTGATGTTGAAATTGAAACAGAGGACAGGATAATTAAAACCAGTGCCTGTGCAGTTACAGTAGCAAATGCCGCGCCTCCTACTTCAGTTTTGGCTCAAGGCCCAGCAGGTCTGATTTATGATGATGGGTTACTAGATTTGACGATTGTGGCTCCAACTAACAAAGCAGGAGCGATCGCAGCTACATTTCATCTATTCCAAACTGCTTCTACAGGTAACGCCGTAGAACGGGATGATATTGGCTTCCTGCGAGCCAAACAATTTAAAATTACAACTGAGCCACCGCAAAAAGTTGTTCTAGATGGTGAAATAGTGGGCACAACTCCAGTAGAAATTAAGTGTGTACCAGCAGGTTTGAACATTTTTGTGCCATTAGTAGAAGAAGTTGAGCCAACCGAAAAATTAGAGGGACTCCCTAATCTGACTATTGAGATGAAAGACACGGTAGAGGAGTGAGCAGGGGAGGCAGGGGGCAGGGAGCAGGGAGCAGGGGGCAGGGAGCAGGAAGCAGAGGGGAAGCGGAAAAGATGCTGGAATTCCCCAGCAACCCTTTGGTTTCATGGGAAATAATATTTATTCATGCTCAATGTTTTATATTCATTTTGAGCGTCAAGTGCCACAAGAAATAATGCGTCTAACCTTCCAGCAAACCTAAATATATTTATTTATGGGGTTCTCCCCTCTCTCCCTTGCCCCCTGCTCCCTGCCCCCCTTCCTCTTCTTCGATTCCTAATTGAAAATTCAGGAGTAGGTTGCATTGAAACTTGTATCTGATCCAGCGATCGCTAACAAAATTCGTAAAATGAATCAGCGGGTACGGTGGCAAGATCCGTTAATTGCGGAACGGAACATCGATCAAACTCGCCTGGTGTTGGAAGATGGTCAAACAGACAATTCTGAGTTCTCATTTTTAGTTGTAGGTGATAGTGGTTCCGGCAAGCACCGGGGACACAATCCCCAGCGAAAGGTGGCTGAACTTATGTTGCCCCATCACAGCGAATGCAGTTTTATGCTGCATACCGGGGACGTGATCTATTTAGTGGGGTCGAGTGAATACTACCAGCAGAACTTCATCCAGCCTTACCAAGAGTTTCTCTTGGGGGGAGAACATCCCAAACGGATTGCCTATGACCAGATGATTTTTAAGCTGCCCATTTTACCTGTACTGGGAAATCACGATTACTATAACTTACCGATTTTATTGAGCTTGGCCTCTCTGACAACATTACCCATTCGCCGCCTGTTGCGATCGCGGTTAGACCTAGATGTAGGCTTGCATGGCTCAGGAACCGGTGAAGCTTACGCACGGGCATTTCTGGACTATCTTAAAGCGTTTCAGCTTCCAGGAGAGTTAGCCAGCCACTTAGATAAATACTACACATCCAAGACAGATACAGGTTACTGTCTTAGCTATGAACCTGGGCATTTTACCCGCCTTCCCAATCGCTACTACACTTTTCGCTATAACGGGATTGATTTCTTTGCCTTGGATTCAAATACATTTAACGATCCACCACCCCTGCCTAAAACAAAAGAAGGTGACGCCGATCGCAGAATTTTAGAAAAACGTCGTGAAGATTTAGAGCAAGAAAAGCAGCAAATCATTGAAACTTCAGCCAAGCTTCGTCCAGAGAACCCCAGCGAAGCCGACCAATTAGACGACTACCACGCCAAGCTGTCACAAATTGAAGAAATTATTGTTGATATCGACAAGCAATTAGCTGCTGATAAAACAACGCTGACTGACACTGAACAACTAAACTGGCTCAAGCAAAAATTAATTGAATCTTGGAATAATTCTGAAGTTCGGGGAAGGATAATTTATTTCCATCATCCTCCCTATGTAACTGAAGCGACAAAATGGCAACAAGCACAAACTTTGATAATTCGCGATCGCCTGCGTGGTGTGCTGGATGCGGTAGCTAAAGAAATAGGTTCGCTAACTCAGGGGCGTCCTTTGGTTGATTTGGTATTAAACGGTCACGCTCACTGCTTAGAACACCTGGAGACAATGGATACAGGACACGCTGACTCTCATATCCACTGGATTGTTTGTGGTGGTAGCGGGTTTAGTTTGCGCCGCCAGAGGCCTGAGGGAGCAGATTTGATGGAGACTTTTGGAAATGAAAATAGATTAGTGGCGCGATCGCATCTCTTCATTGGTCGCAACGGTGAAGGTTCTCAGAAGCGGCGACCTTACTCAGGTTTACGCATTGACGTTAAAGGCGATGGGCAGCCTAAGTTTATTGTCCGTCCTTTGGTTGCCGAATGGCATCAGCGAAAATGGCATAATCCGGAACTTGAGCCACTAATCATTTAATTAATTCTGGGGATTTAACTAAAGAGCAACTAAGTACAGCAAACTTTGTGGCGGAGTCTAAATCTCCGTTACAAAACTGAATTACGAATTATTTTAGCGATCTACCGATCCCATCACAACATCAATGCTTCCCAGAATAACGAAAATATCTGCTACTTTTTGACCTTGGATTAACTGAGATAAAACTTGTAAATTATTGAAATCGGCTGGACGAATTTTCCAACGCCAAGGGAAGATATGATCATCTCCGATGATATAAATTCCTAACTCTCCCCTGCCTGATTCTATACGCACATAATGTTCACCTTGAGGAATTTTAAATGTGGGTGCAACTTTTTTGGCAATGAATTGATAATCAAACCCGTTCCACTCAGATTTAGCGCCTGCTTTCATGCGTTGAGCTTCTAAATTTTCGTATGCACCACCAGGTAATCCGTTGAGTGCTTGCTGAATAATCTTGACTGACTCACGCATCTCTCCAAGTCTGACGACATACCTAGCAAAACAATCTCCGGCTTTATCCCACTGTACTTCCCAGTTAAAATCGTCGTAGCATTCATAGTGGTCAACCTTTCGTAAATCCCACTTCACCCCAGAAGCCCGTAACATTGGCCCAGAAATCCCCCAATTAATCGCTTCTTCCCGACTTAAAACTCCTACACCCTCAACTCGGCGGCGAAAAATGGGATTATTGGTAATCAGTTTTTCATACTCATCAATGGTAGGTGCAAAGTAGTTACAGAAGTCTTTGCATTTATCCACCCAGCCGAAAGGTAGGTCAGCAGCAAGACCTCCGATGCGAAAATAATTGTTATTGACCATCCGATAGCCTGTAGCAGCTTCAAACAAATCGAGAATCATTTCGCGATCGCGCAAAGTGTAAAATATAGGAGTTTGTGCGCCAGTATCTCCCACAAAAGGCCCCAACCACAGCAGATGATTGACAATTCGGGCTAACTCCAGCATGATTATTCGAATGTAGCTGGCACGTTTGGGGATAGTGATATTTGCCAGTTTTTCGACAGCATTCACCGTCACGGCTTCATTAAATATCCCGCCATAGTAGTCCCATCGGCTCACATAAGGTACGTACATAATATTGGTACGGTTTTCAGCAATTTTTTCCATACCTCGGTGCAGGTAGCCAATGACAGGTTCGCAGTCCACCACATCTTCTCCATCCAAGGTGACAACAATCCGAAAGCACCCATGCATAGAGGGGTGATGCGGGCCAAAGTTAATCACCATTGGCTCAGTCTTAGTTTCAATTCTGACCATAAATAGTTTCCCTAATCTCTAATATTTCTGAAAAAGATGCTATTTTTGAAAATTTTAGAGAGTTTACGGTCTGGAGTCTTGCAAATTTGTCCGATTTTTTGCAGATTTATCCTATCTTTGTTGAATAGTTTTAGGAGTTACACCCATTAGACGCTTACAGTGAAAATTGAGATGGCTTTGGCTAGCAAAACCAACCAAGTGAGCAATTTCAGCTATTGTCATTTCTCTCTTCAGCAATAATTCTTGGGCACGTTGCACCCGACAGTGAATTATATAGTTATGGGGAGTCATTCCCGTAGATTGCTTAAAAAGCTGGGAAAAATAATGAGGACTCATTGGGATCAATGCCGCCAATTCTGCTAATCCTAAATTCTGGTTAAGATGTTCATGAATGTAGTCTATAACTTGCTGTAATTGATGCCGTGATAAACCATTTTTATATACTTTTAATATCGGTTTACGCGTGGAATAGTGTTCCATGAGATGCACTGATAAGGCATTGATCATCGTCTCTGCATAAAGACGGCTCCCTAAAGGATTATTTTCCAAAATGCCTTTTAGTGCTAGCCCTATTTGATAAATTAGGGGATCGGGTGTGGCAAAGTGCGGCACAAGTTGAATTTGTTCGGCATCTGCTGTTTCGTCAACTGCACGAGCGAAAATTTGTGGTTCAATAGCAACTAGAATAAAGTCCCCTTCAGCATCCCAAGCTGCCTGATGCCCGACGTTAATAGGAGTAATAATAATATCGCCTCCAACTACAGCATCATAATGCTTGCGTCCATCCATTTTCCGTTCAGCATGAATTACCCGCGCTCCATGAGTGAAAATGATCAGAGAATGCCATAAGGGAGCGCAAACTTCAGGAAATTCATAAGCAGGTTGACACATATATGTAAATGAAGCACCCTGCCAACCTGCTTGAAGGCTTGTGAGAATTGGTAGACGTGGAAATAGCGGGAATACCTCATCTTCTTTAGTGATAACTAAGGGTTTTTCTTTTAACATGGACTACTCACCACAAGTTATTACAAGCCCAATGTATCAAAAGCTAAAAAGTTATCATATCTCTATTTGTATTTTATTCACCTATACAAATAGAGACGCAATGTGATCATTGCGTCTCTCAAAACTGCCTATTTAGCCTTCTTACGTGTAATTGCACTCAGCAAAAAGGATGGTTGTAATTAAACTATTCCTGGGCCTCTACCGCGCGCGTCACCCTTTTCGGTCAACTTGCCTTCTTCGTCCTGACTAAGTTCTCCGAGTTCTTCAATACGTTGGGCTTTCTCTTCTGCTGCCTGTTTGCGTGCATCACCCGGTTCTTCATAGTACATTTCCGGTTCAACAGCATAGTTGTTCAACAAACCTTCTTTGTCCACGGTATATCCGTCAGTAGTGCGTATACTATCGGGATCGGTTTGGTCATCGGTAGGTGCATCCGCCTCTCTTTCTTCTGTAGGAAGTGTTTTGTACAGAGTTCCCTCTCTTTCCATTCGCGCAGCTGTTTCCGCTGGGATAATACCGCGATCATACGTATCTACTTCAGCTCGATCAGATGAATCTATACCTTTATTAACTGCTTCATTAGCCATAAATTATGCCCTCGTTAAAGAATCTATTAAATAAACTCAAAGCCTAGATTAGGCTGTTTTTCATCTTCGATCTACTATCTTTAGAAGTGATTTAAAATTAAATATAATGTTATGCTCTCTACCTTTTGATGTATGATATATTCAAAAGATTAATACAAAGCCCAGCTAAATAGTTGTAATTTACGTTCATTGTGTAAAACAAAGGTTTTAGCTAAAGTTAGCACTGGTAGCAATAAAAACTGTTGTATTTTGACTGCGTTTTGTATCAAAAATAGGATAATTACAAAAATCCCGGCTTTTTGGAGAAGTCGGGAGTGTGAACCATTAGATTGTATATATTTAATTAGGGAACGATAAAGACTAGTGTGCTGAGGCTAAGACAGTTTGATGCAAATCCAGCCACTATTTGAATTAACAAAACTTGGGATTTAAGTAACTTGTTAAAGGTAAGCTAACTTACGCCATAGTGCACTAGTTTAATACTTGGGAAATTTATTCGCCCACTAATTGATTTTTCAGTGATTGAATCTCATCGGCTAATTGTTGCCGGGTTGAAGCCTTTAAGAGATAACGGGAAATAAACCAAGTGGCATAACCAATTCCAATTAACTCAAAAGTTGGTGATAGTAATGGAATATCATTGATTGCATCCAGTACTGCTAGTACTACCTTGACTGTAACAACCGCCGCCAAAATTAGACCAACTGTTATTAGAGGCTGCTTATAGTTTTGAAAAAAGCTACCTAAGTATTCGGGCAATTGCGCCAAAAATTGAGAGACTTGTCTGCTAATTTGCTGCCACTGAGATTCAGGTTCACGGGCTGGTGGCAATTTTGGTAAGTTTGCAGTATCTGTACCTTCAAGCGATAACGTACCTTGTGAGAAAGAGGTATTGATGGATTCAAGTTGCTGTTGTTCGGTTTCCATAGTTTTTATTTTCGGTAAGTACAAGAGTTTATATAACTGACTGAGCGTCAATGAATATAATTATCAAGGTCGTCAGTTGTCAATTGTCAATTATTAATGGTCAGTAATAAGTACAACTGACCACTAAGACTGAGCAGAGGCATCTAAATTTTTTATTTATGCCTACCTAGTCATTTAGATTTTATTGTTAGCTATTTTAGCTTTGTGGTGGGGCAATAGTTGCTTTAACAACTACAGTTTTGACACCTTTTATTTCTTTAGCTAAACGTTCAATCTTAGCCAATTCCTGCTGATTGTTTACAGTTCCTGCAACAGTTACAGTTCCATCCTCTGCTGCATCAACTGTTAGTTGACCCTTGGGTATGTTAGCCTCCAATTTGGAGCGAACTTCACTTGCTAAGTCACCTGTAGCTCTTTGTGTATCGCCACCAGTTGCATTATTGCGCTGTTCGCGGGCGCGGATATCAGCATCAAGTTGTCTTCTGCGAACTTCACTTTGCGCGTCTTCTTGAGCAGCTTGTGTTGCTTGTGTGGTTGGTGCTTGTGGAGATTCGTCAGGAGCAGGCGCAGTCACAGCTGTTTTGGCATTATCTTGGCAGGCAGCAACGCCAAAAACTAGAAGACAACTAATTAAGAAAGGAGTTAGCTTTTGCATATGTTTAATTCGGAATCGGAAAGTGAAATTTGTGGAGTTCGTTAATGTTGAGGAGATAGGAGGAGCAAAGTTTTTATCTTCTTGCTCCTACAATTTTGGTTAGAGTGTTTCATCACGGCGATCAACAATTACTACAGCAGGATCGTCTCTATGAATGTCTGCTGAGTAATTGGTGCGATCGCTATTAACAACTGGTGTGTTTTGATGCGTTCCTCGGTCTAAACCTGAGCGATGTTCGCCTAAATCAGTACCATCATAGATAGCAAATTCTTGAATGCCTCTACGATTGAGAATGGGTTCAGCTTGGCGGATTTCAGCTTCTGTACCATCGATAATTACCAAGTAGTCGCCTCTTTGGAAGCGATCGCTATAAACTCGCGCCTTGTCTTCAGGAATTCCCAAGCCAACGAGTCCGCCGACAATACCCCCAGCGGCTGCACCGATTGCACCGCCAGCCAGTGTTGATGCTAAAGCAGTTGCTGCTGCACCACCTGCAATCACAGGCCCAATTCCAGGAATTGCTAAAGTCCCAAGACCAACTAATAAACCAGTCAAGCCGCCTACGACACCGCCTGTAGCTGCTCCAGCTTTTAGACCATCGTCTGCTTTGTTACCTGTGGCGACATTTTTATCTACATCTACACCAGCGATCCCATGACCGTTTGCATCCTTGGCGATGATGGAAATTCTACTTAAGGGAAAACCTGCATCTCGTAATTCTGTAATTGCTGCTTCTGCATCTCGGCGATGAGAAAATACTCCAATCGCGCGTTTAGCAACACTACTATGAGCCACATTAACATTAGAAGTTGGAGCTACATAATCAGCATTTCTAGCATCTGGATTGTCATAAATGCCAAACTCTTCGACACCACCCTGATGTAAAATTGCTTCTGCTCTGGCAATTTCTGAATCTGTGCCATCTATGATGACTAAATAGTGTCCCCGTCTTACACGTTCATCGTAAACTTTAGCTCGTTCTTCGGGGATTCCTAAACCAACTAATGCACCAAGCAAACTACCAGCTACTGCACCAATACCAACGCCAGCGAGAGTTGTAGCTAAAGTTGTTGCTGCGGCCCCAGCCAGCATAATTGGCCCGATTCCAGGAATTGCCAAAGTACCAAGACCGACTAATAAGCCAGTTAATCCGCCCAAAGCGCCGCCTGTAGCAGCTCCGACTTTAGCGCCATCGTCAGATTTATCACCGACGCGATCGCGTACATCAGCACCAGCAATATTATCTTTGTCTCCATCCTGGGTAATGACAGAGACTCTGTCCATGTCAAATCCAACTTTTTTTAATTCATGTAAAGCACTTTCAACATCTCGACGATGAGAAAATACACCTACAGCACGTTTATGTACACCTACAACCATTATTCTTTCTCCTCAGCAAAAATCAATTATTCACTAATTTATAGCTCCTAATAAGCATTATTAATACATATTTAGATTTACATTTCATCAATCGCTTGGAAGAATTTTTATCTCTATCATTAGACATACGTAGTTTTATCTAAAGATAATAAAGAACTTTAATATTCCAACAAATTATTCTTTGCAAAAGTTATATGGTAGCTATTCTATATTATTAAAAAAATATCTAAAATATTAGTTTTAAAATTAGCTAAATTCCTGTTAGAAGGACTATCTCTTAGATGTAAGCTTTAGTAAAAACATTCTGGGGCAAAATCTTACTAGCAGCAAACGGATTAATTTTATCAAATAGATTGGTATTAAACCACCAAAGTTCACATTATTTTATTTAGTCAAAAAATAATAAAAATATTTGTTTCTTGTAAAATACGACTTCTGGCAAGCAAACTTCTTACCTAAGAAAGTGCCAGTTTATATAACTGGTAACTAAATTGATAAATAAGCCGTTTTATACAGCAGTTTAGTTTTTAAGTGAGGTACAAAATGTAGGACTCACGCATCAAAAATAAAGAGTTTCTACCTTCTACCTCACTTCGGCTGCTCTCAACTCTTGGAGAGGCTGCGCCCGAAGCGTAGCTATGCCGCAGGCTTTACGGCTGCGCTCAGTGATACCCTGCCTGAAAATCTATATCTTTGTACTCCATGCAGATGAAAACTGCTGTAAATGGTTATTAAATTGACTACAAATGAGAGAATACTATGTTTCAAAATGTTTTAACTATTTGGGGATGGGACTGGCTATCTTTTGGATTAGCACAAATGAGTTTAGCTCAGGAAGTATTAACTCCAGAAGAAGCATCAGTCATGTTTTCTGGCCCTCAATTCTTGGTAGCATTGCTGGCTGGAGTCTTAATGGCATTTGCCTTTCAATTATTACTTACTAATTTTTCAGTCGCTGTAGGAATTTCATCTTGGGAAATTGACTCAGATTCTGATGATGAGTCAGAAAGTTTGGGTAGTAAAATTCGTGCGACTCAGACCAAAATTGGTGCTTGGGCGTTGCTAACCGTTAGTATTGCGTTATTTATTGCTTGTTTTCTGGCGGTAAAACTTAGCTTAATCGAAAGTGAATCTCTAGGAGCAATTATTGGTGTAGTCATCTGGTCTACCTATTTCTCACTGGTGATTTGGTTCGGTTCATCAGCAGTAGGTTCTTTTATTGGTTCTATCGCTAGTACTGTCACTTCTGGTTTTCAAACTCTGATGGGTACAGCAACCGCTGGAATCGGTGCTAATAATGCCAAGAAACAACTGGTTTCTACCGCTGAAGATATTACAGCCGCAGTCCGGCGAGAATTAACTTCAGGTTTTAATCCTGAAGGTATTAGAAATACACTCCAAACTTCTTTAGGCTCTTTGCAACTGCCAAAGCTGGATATCACAGAAATTCGTAACCAATTTGACCAGCTTCTTAAAGATACGGATTTACAATCTATTGCTAACAGCGACTTACTGCAAAATATCAATCGTCAAACCTTTGTTGATTTAATTAGCAGTCGCACAGATTTGTCTAAAGAAGAAATAAATCGCATTGCTGACCAATTTCAAGGTGCTTGGCAACAAGCTTTAAATCGCAGCAATCCAACAGAGCAAGTAATTAAGTTACTTAAGTCTGCTACTCCCGAAGAATTGGATTCAGATCAATTAGGTGAACGGCTTCAAGAACTGGTTACAGTTGGAGGTGGGAATGGTAAACAAAGCAATGGTGTAATGAAACAAGCTATTCGATATGGCTTGAGTGCGGCTGCACCAGCAGTTATGGAGCGGGTCAACCTTTCCAATATCGATGTGAACAAAATTACTAATCAGTTACAAAAACTGAAAGAAAAAGTTCAAGATGTCGATGTCAATCAAATCACGGAACAATTACAAAAGTTTAGAGATGAAGCAACAGAACAAGTATCTGCAAGGTTGCCGATATCACCTGAAAACACAATTAAGGCAGATGTAAAAGACTACATATTGAATTCGTTTCCTTGGCATTTTAACCGCATTACCCTAAGAGATGAATTTAAAGAACTCATCTATGACGTTAATGCAGATCCGACAACTGTGAGACGAGAGTTGGAAGAACTCAATCAAGAATATTTTACCAACTTGCTGAAGCAACGGGGTGATATTAGCGAACTCAGGGTGAAAGAAATTTCCGAACAAATGGAAAGCGATCGCCTGGAAGTTTTAGAAACTGTAAAACAGGCTCAAGCGCGGGAAAAAGGTCAAGATTTCCGTAGCCGCATCGAAGATTATCTACGTTCTACCGGGAAAGAAGAACTCAACCCTGAAGGTATTGAACGCGACTTTGCTCGATTAGTGGAAGATCCAGAAGCTGGGTTTGAAGATTTAAGCAATCGCTTCGGACAATTTGACCGCGACACCTTGGTACAATTGCTCCAGCAACGTCAAGATATCAGCGAAGAGGAAGCTAATAATATTGTTGGTCAACTTGAAAGCAGCCGCGATAATTTCTTGAATCGTGCAAGAGAACTGCAAGAACAAGCAAAAGCCAGAGCAGATGAACTGCGCCAAAGAGTTGAAGATTATCTGCGAAATACTAACAAAGACGAACTCAATCCCGAAAGTATCAAACGTGAGTTTAGAACCTTACTAGATGATCCACAAGCTGGAATTAGCCTTTTACGATCGCGCTTATCGCAATTTGACCGGGATACACTAGTCCAATTGCTCAATCAACGTCAAGATTTGAGCGAAGAACAGATAAACCAAACTCTCGATCAAATCGAAGCAGTCCGAGATAGTATTTTGCAAGTACCACAGCAAGCGAAAGAACAGTACGAAAAGACGACAAAAGCGATCACAGAATATCTTCGTAATACCAACTTGGAAGAACTTGATCCAGAAGGTATCAGGAGTGATTTGGAAAAATTACTCGATGATCCAAAAGCAGGAGCTTTAGCACTGCGCGATCGCTTATCTCAGGTTGATCGAGAAACCTTGGTTCAACTCGTGAGTCAGCGAGGAGATTTGAGCCAAGAGCAGATTAATCAGATAATTGATCAGGTACAAGATGCGATCGCTAGTATTGTAAGAGCGCCACGACGTTTGGCCAAGCGTACCACTCAAGTAGCTCTGGATTTTGAAGCAAATCTTGAAGATTATCTGCGTAATACCAACAAAGAAGAACTCAATCCAGAAGCAATTAAACGCGATTTGCAACTGCTGCTATCTTCTCCCCGTGCTGGAATTGGGAGTTTAAGCGATCGCGCCTCCAAATTTGACCGTTCAACACTTGTAGCTCTGTTATCCCAACGGGAAGATATCTCAGAAGAGGAAGCTAACCGAATTGTGGATCAAATTGATTCTGTTCGCACCTCCATTGTCGAACAATTCCAGCAGATCCAGCAAAGGGTGCAATCAGTGCTTGATGGAGTTTTTGCGAGAGTTCGCAACTATCTCAACTCGCTCGATCGTTCCGAACTCAGCTATGAAGGGATTAAGCAAGATTTTGCGAAAGTCTTCGACGATCCGCAAGCTGGATTTGAAGCATTGCGCGATCGCCTCAGTCAATTTGATCGTGACACCTTAGTTGCTGTCATCAGTTCTCGTGAGGATATCTCTCAAGAGGATGCTAACCGGATCATTGACCAAATAGAAGCGGCACGGGATGGCGTACTACAACGAGCCGAACACATCCAAAAAGAAACACAAAAACGCTTAAAAGCGATCCAAGAGCAAACCAAAAAGCAAGCTCAAGAAACCAAAAAAACCGTTGCAAATGCTGCGTGGTGGTTATTTGGGACAGCATTGACTTCCCTTGCAGCTAGTGCGATCGCTGGAGCAGTTGCCGTTACAGGGTTACCTCTACCTCGCTAAAATTCATCATAAATTTATAAAAAAAGTGGTAATTAATGCCACTTTTTTTATAAATAAAACAAACTACCCCCAAGACACTATCATGACTTTATTATTCCGATATAGATTACAAAACCCTATCTGAGCAAAGGTTTTAAAATTTTTTGTGGTGAGAGGAAAAAAAGAAGATTAATTATTATTTCTTATAGATAGAAAAAAGTAGCCTTGAGAGTAATATCATAATCTTGTGATTGTAATACAAAAAAAACATCGTAAGATTTATGCGATTGCGTACTAAAAATCTGCTTGTTCCCTAGCAGCCTAGTACTGTAAGCAATGAATACATAAGGCACAAGGATATTAACATGATTTTTGGCGCAATCTTGATGCCAAATCATTAATATATGCGGTGCTTCTCAAATCTTTAGGCTTAACAGAAACGCCTGTTCTAATCAGGTGTGGTTCAGTTATTTCTTACAACTTGTTATTTCTCCACCTTGTTTTCTCGGCATTGCTGAATAAAAGTGTGAAATTCAAAAATTTAATGTTTGAAGCTGGTTCCTTTGCGCCTTTGGGGTAAAGGAAATTCATACTCTTAATCAGTAACACCGTTTTCTGATGGAGAAGTCACGAGGTAATTTGTTTTACCCTCTAAATTCAGGAAAAGCGCATTTATGGACGACATTCTTGATCTCTCTAGCCTTATTCCCGGCAACCTTACCGTGAATCTTCCTAACAACTCTATCCAAACCGGCGGTAGTGGTAACAGAGTCATTAACGGCACTAGTGGCAGTGATGTCCTTCTCGGTGGTAGTGGCAGCGATCGCATCGATGGCGGTGGTGGCAACGATGTGATTACCGGTGGTAGTGGCAACAATACCCTTATCGGTGGTGCTGGCAACGATGTGATTACTGGTGGTAGTGGTAGAGATAGTATCATTGGCGGTACTGGCAACGATGTGATTACTGGTGGTGGTGACAATGATCGCCTCATTGCTGGTAATGGCAACGATACCCTTGTCGGTGGTAGTGGCAACGATACCCTGCTCGGTGAGAGTGGCAACGATAGCCTCATTGGCGGTAATGGCAACGATGTCATTGGCGGTGGTGATGGCAACGATGTCCTTGGCGGTGGTAGTGGTAATGATCGCCTCGTTGGCGGTAATGGCAACGATCGCCTCGTTGGCAGTAGTGGAACTGATACTCTTGTTGGAGGATCGGGTAATGATCGTTTCCAGTTCAACGCAGTTTCAGATAGTCCTGCTGGATCTGGACGGGATGTTATCACTGACTTTTTTGGCAACGGTAACTTGCCAGGTGACCTAATCGATCTATCTTTCATCGACGCCAACTCCACTATAGGGGGCAACCAAACCTTCACCTTCATTGGATCTGGCGCATTTTCCGCAGCTGGCCAGGCTCGTTATTCAGGAGGTATTCTTCAAGCTAGTAATGATGGGGATGTATCGGCTGAATTTGAGATTCGGCTGGCAGGTGCACCATCACTAGGGGCAAGCGACCTTATTCTTTAATTGAACGGATCTGTCTTGAAAATAAGGCACGAGGCAGAATTCTAATAAATTAACAGTCACAAAAAGAGGTAAGTTTAACTTGCCTCTTTTTTTTATAGTGATTATTATGCAAATTGATTTCTGTATTTAGGCTAATGGACAAAATGCATTTGTCTTTAACTGTTACGAAAAGGGCATCTGTCGATGAAGCCAGAAGCCCACACTTCGGAACCAGCAGAAGTGTGGGTAGTTCACATTAAGCTATTATGCCTTTAAATTACACAATAACTCATCAGGTTTGTTGACTGTTAACTGTCAGCAGTCAACACAGAAAAATGTGCAACTTAGATGCGCGATAGCTTAATCAATCACTCATAATTCCCACCAAAACCTTGTTCCGCGAAAACTACGCTTTTGCATCCTTCCTTGTTTGTGGGGAAGGACATTTTTCTGATAGCAATTAGCCGAACGCTGAATTATAGAAAATTACCAATGCTTGCTCATGTCCGATCACGCCGCGTTATGCATGAGAAAATCAGGTAATACAATCGCAACAGTTGCGATGATGCCACGGAAGGAAAAAAGATGTCGGAGAATTTGAGAAGCCAAGTAGTGACGCAAGGGGTGCAGCGATCGCCTAATCGAGCTATGCTGCGTGCAGTTGGTTTTAAAGATGAAGATTTCAATAAAGCCATTGTCGGTATTGCCAATGGCTACAGTACGATCACTCCCTGTAATATGGGGATAAATCAACTGGCACAAAGGGC
Source organism: Nostoc desertorum CM1-VF14 (assembly GCA_019359245.1). Lineage (GTDB taxonomy): Bacteria > Cyanobacteriota > Cyanobacteriia > Cyanobacteriales > Nostocaceae > Nostoc > Nostoc desertorum. Next base: position 68,749 of record JAHHHR010000025.1, read on the forward strand.
AGAGGTTGGGATTAAATCTGCCGGGGCAATGCCGCAAATATTCGGCACGATTACCATCAGCGACGGGATTTCGATGGGAACTGAAGGAATGAAATATTCCCTCGTGTCGCGAGAAGTGATTGCCGACTCCATTGAAACCGCCTGTACCGGACAAAGTATGGACGGTGTGCTAGCGATTGGCGGTTGTGATAAAAATATGCCAGGGGCAATGCTAGCGATCGCTCGGATGAATATCCCTGCAATATTTGTTTACGGTGGTACAATTAAACCCGGTCACTACAACGGACGCGATTTAACAGTTGTCAGTTCTTTTGAAGCTGTTGGTCAATATAGTGCTGGAAAAATTGACGACAAAGAATTATTAGAAGTCGAAAGTCGGGCTTGTCCTGGGGCTGGTTCCTGCGGGGGAATGTTCACCGCAAACACCATGTCTTCAGCATTTGAAGCCCTGGGGATGAGTTTGCCCTATTCTTCAACAATGGCAGCCGAAGATGCCGAAAAAGCCGACAGTACCGAAAAATCGGCATTTGTATTAGTCGAAGCCATTCGGAAACAAATCTTGCCCCGGCAAATTATCACCCGCAAATCTATAGAGAATGCCATTTCTGTGATTATGGCGGTAGGTGGTTCGACCAATGCAGTATTGCATTTTTTAGCGATCGCCCGCGCCGCTAATGTAGAGTTAACCATAGATGACTTTGAAACCATCCGCGCCCGTGTTCCGGTTTTGTGTGATTTAAAACCAAGTGGTAAATATGTCGCTACAGATTTGCATAAAGCTGGTGGCATTCCCCAAGTAATGAAGATGCTGCTTGTGCATGATTTATTACATGGTGATTGCCTGACTATTAGCGGTCAAACCATTGCAGAGATATTAGCAGACATCCCCGAAGAACCATCTGCTAATCAAGATGTAATTCGGACTTGGAATAACCCGATGTATCCCCAAGGACATTTAGCCATCCTCAGAGGTAATCTGGCAACAGAAGGGGCTGTCGCTAAAATTACCGGGGTGAAAAAACCAGTCATTACGGGACTTGCACGAGTGTTTGAGTCGGAAGAAGCCTCTTTAGCAGCAATTTTGGCTGGGAAGATTCAAGCTGGTGATATTCTAGTTATCCGCTATGAAGGGCCTAAGGGCGGCCCAGGTATGCGAGAAATGTTGGCTCCCACTTCGGCAATTATCGGGGCTGGTTTGGGTGATGCGGTGGGATTAATTACCGATGGGCGCTTTTCTGGTGGTACTTATGGCATGGTAGTTGGTCATGTGGCTCCAGAAGCCGCCGTTGGTGGTGCGATCGCTCTTGTACAAGAAGGCGATAGTATTACGATTGATGCACCTGCACGCCTCTTGCAGTTGAATATATCTGAAGAAGAATTAGCCCGTCGTCGTGCTAATTGGCAACCTCCTGCACCACGTTACACTAAAGGCGTATTAGCGAAATATGCCAAATTGGTATCTTCTAGCAGTCTTGGTGCTGTCACTGATTTAGATTTGTTTTAATTCACTTGATTATCATGTGATCTGCCCACATTGAACCTATGGTATAGGGTAGGCTTTTAAATTCATTAGATATCTCCGAAGATCACTCTTAACTGTTAACCGTCAACGGCATCGGGGCGTCTCTCATCCCATCTTTAAAAAGAGTGGGTTTTCCCCGATGCTTTTTATTAGAGTATATCGCCTCTGAGTATGAGGGTAAAAACTAGCCAAAAAACCAATGGTATAATCTTTAGCTATTTTAATATTTTTAGCAATTTTTACTTTTAAAGGAATACAGTTGGTAAAATCTGTGCCACATCCTGGGGTTGAATTAACTTTAATACTTCCTGCATATTTATCTACAACAATTTAATAGGCGATCGCTATTCCTAATAGAATTGCTTTGTCTACAGCTTTAGTAAAGGTGTAACAGTTCTTGGCGCAAAAAATGGGTTATTAAGTACGCTTGGTATTAAATAACAGAAATACCAGAACAGATAAACTGGAATTGCTCTGAGGATTCGCTATTATGAGCGATCGCTTCATCCACACAAATCTGAAAATTCTAATATTTTAGGGTATAAATATTAACAATCCTTAACAGATAATACTATTAAGGATTGTTAAGAGGAGCAAAAACTGCTCACAAACTCAATTGTCACTTAAAAATCATCGAGAAACTGACTAAGGCGACTGATTACGGGGTCAACCTCTTGAGGAGGGGTAGCAACAGTATAAGAAGTGTTATTTACTACTTCTAATTGACTTGGAGACTGAATGAATGATCGATCATTGACTATGAGGGCCAGTTGTGCAACTTGTTGAGAAAGCTGCATTAGATGGCGTTCCATCGTCTCCAAACGATTAGATCCCTTGGCAAAAAAACGTTCCTCAAGTCCAGCCACTTGACGTTGCAGTTCACCAATTTGTTGTTCAATCGGTGTTCTTGCTGCTGTTTGTGGAGCAGGTTGTACAGATTCCGGTACACATAAAGATTGCCACAAGGCTTCTTTACAGAGGTCGCTGAAAGTCTTGTCTGGTTGTTTTTCCAAATAACTTTCTACTTGCGCTAACAAGCTTTCATCAGCAAGCTCTGGGTTGAACGTGACGGATTTAACTACCTTTTTTGACCATTGGAACATCAGCTTTATGCCCTAGCAGCGCGATTGGAGGATAATTGTGCCTCTCCATAAATATACTGCCCCAAAGCATTCGCCTGCCGGGAAGGTGCTGCTAAATGAGCATTAATCTTTGCTTCTTTGAGCAGACGTTGAACGTCGTCCCAGAAGAACTCACCCCCCCCACCAGTCAGAATCACATCGGTGACACGTTCTGGCAACCAGGCGAGTACACGGCTACAGATTTCGCGAGAAAACATCTCTGTGAGGTTGGGAAGAAAATCGTCTAGGTTGGTAGGCTTGCTAGCGCCCTTAGGACGGTAATAGCGTTCACCTCTGGGTTTGTTCACAGCAGAAATCAGGGCTAGAGATTGACTATCTGCTCCCTCAATTTCGGCAGACACCAATTCATAAAACTTATTCATACCGAAGTCTTCGCTCTTAGAAGCACCTCTGGCAAAACGGAAGTTATCTACCATCAAAAGATCGACGGTTTGATGCCCAATATCAACGATCGCCACCGATATTTTTGTAAAATCAGGGCTGCCAGGACTTTTCTTTGGTTGAGCTTCAGACCACAGCAGGCTGCCGTAGCCCTCTGGCATTACCCATACCTTACTGACGTTCAGCGATACAGATTCGCCTCGGAAGTTCAACACATGAGGACCACCGACTTGGCTAATCAACTGTGCTTTTTCCTTTTCAAACTGCTCTAAGGAAAGAAAAGGCAGACCTAGTACAACTGAGATATCGTCCCTGAGTTTAAAGTAGCCAGCACTTGCTAATACTTTTACTAGTGCAGCCTCTACTTTAGATTGGCCGACTCCTAAATTTGCCCCAAAATCTGCTGCCAATTGACCAACAGCATATCCATTTCCTTGGTACTCCAGCCACAAATCCATTAAGGGGTCAGTAGCCCTGGCTTCAAAAACACCGCCGCGTACTTGTTCTATTGACATCTGTTTGACGTTGGCAGGAACGAACACCACACTGCCGGGTTCACGACTCACACAAGTTTTTGTGGAAGTTCTGCCTAAATCAACACTGAGAATGGTTTTCCCCGGAACACTGCCTGTCTTAGGAGGATTATTATTAACAGCATTCATAGGAGTCGATGCTGATACTCTATTCATGGGTATCGCAGCGGCATTGATGGGGGTAGCGGCGGAAGGTTGGTCTGTCATGAAAGCTCCTAGTTCAAACTTAACTGTAAAAAGTTGTCATGCTCATCTTACAAAAATGCGAGCAACCAGAAATTCTAGGTTGCGTCAAGTGTAGCTAGAAATACGCCAAAAATTAATTCCGGCGATACCTCCGATAAGCTCATGCCTTCGCACATCTAGTATTATTTGGCATAGTGTAGGCGAATTTTGGCCAGATGTAACCCCTGCTTTCACTGCTTTCAAACCAAAAGCGTCCGTGTTTCATCTTCTAGTACGTCTTAACTGGCGTTTGAATATCCAGAAAGCAAATGCTAGAACCAAACCCCCAAGTACGATTTTGGATACAGGAGCAAGGTACTTGTCCACAAGTTCATACTGACTACCTAATGCGTATCCTGAGTATGTTAGCAAGCCCACCCAAGCAGCGCTACCTACTGTTGTGTAAAACAAAAATGGTAGCAATGGCATATTGCTGATCCCGGCGGGAACAGAAATCAAAGTGCGGATTCCTGGTACAAGGCGACCAATTAATACTGCTTTTCTACCTTGTCGGTCAAACCACCCTTTGGCCTTGGTGATATCTTTACTGGATATAGCCAGCCATTTACCATACTTGTCAGCCCAAGCTTTCAAGCGAGTTTCGCCCAAAAACTTACCTGGATAGTACCAAATAAGTGCGCCCAATACAGAACCTAAAAGTCCTGCGAAAAACACACCAATAATATTCAGCTTTGCCCCTCCTGGTTGATATGGACTTGCTGTAAATCCAGCCAATGGCATGATCAATTCTGAAGGAATCGGGGGAAATAAGTTCTCTAGGAACATTAGTAGGGCGATTCCCCAATAACCAAAATAGTTGATAGTATTAGTTATCCATTCAAGCATTAAGTCAATTCCTGAAACTACTACACTAGTACCGCAAGGTGGAAGTCAAAAGTCAAAAGTCAAAAGTTAAAAGTTAAAATCCAAAAGATTCACAGCGTAAGCGTTTCGTTGATTTGGGATGTTTTTTTATTTTCTTTGCGCTGTACTAATCTTGTTACTAAGATTCAGCTTTAGCTTTTTTAAAAGGTAATTATCCCCCTTGCTAAAGTTAAGGTAATTTGGCTGCGCTAAAAGTTGGCATCGCAATGAAGAAACAAAGTCAGAAAAGTGGAAGCTAGTAGTTTATTGCATGAATTTTGCGGTTTAAATATGTTTGCAGTACTAGCCACTAGACTTTATTTTCTAATTTTTTAGATCCCCCTTAGTCGGTTATTTAAAAGGACTAGGGAGGATCTAAAGATTTGATGACAAATTTAAAAACACACTTTAAAGTTCTCTTCTGAGGTTGGGGCTGTAAAGGGATGAGAGAGCAAGGGGAGAGAAGGAAAAATTTTACCTTGTCCCCCTTATTTCCTTCATCCCTTCTTCTAGGCTGTCGGAGTCAATGATTGTACTCTTGGTTCCGATTGCCAATCTAATGGATTCCAAACTCGATCTTCCAACGCCATCTGCTCAATCAAGCTTGCCAGTCTCAGGGCTTTGAGAGCTTGTTCACCACCTACTGAGGGTTGATTGCCACCATGCACACAGTTGACAAAATGCTCTAATTCTGCACTTAGGGGTTGAATATTACTGGTGTAGACTTTTTCAATCACACCATCTTGCCTGTAAAGTACTTTTCGGTGGTCAGTGAGAGAATTGGCAGTCGTTTGTCGGTGAATCAAAATTTCATTCTTAAGAAAATCCGCCTCAGTAAATGAATTTTTGCAATGAGCGACAATCCGGCGAATTTTTCGGTGGGTGACTTTACTGGCGGTCAGAGTAGCAACAATACCATTGGCAAACCCCAGAGTGGCGGTTACATAATCTAAATAACCAGAGTCTAGGGCGCGACTACCGCTAGCAGTCAATTTCGTGACTGGGGAAGCAGCTAATTCCAAAAGTAGGTCGATGTCATGGATCATTAAATCCAGCACAACTGAAACATCGTTTGCCCGATCTGAGTAAGGACTCATTCTGTGGGCTTCTAGTGCCAGCAATTCCTCAGTTTTCAGCACTTGGCTTAGTTCTTTAAAAGCTGGATTAAAACGCTCAATATGACCCACTTGTAGGATACATCCAGACTCGGCTGCGGCATTTACTAGGGACTCTGCCTCAGAAATACTGGCTGCGATCGGTTTTTCAATCAAAACATGAATTCCCGCTAACAGACAGTTGATACCCACAGCATAGTGTAGACGGGTGGGAACTGCTACACAAACTGCTTCTACAAGGGGTAACAGGTCACAGTAATCTTCAAAAAAACGCACCTTGTACTTGCTGGCAGTTTCTAGCCCTCGCTCAACATTAATGTCTGCTACTCCAACTAGTTCAACATCTTTCATTGAACTCAGCACGCGAGCATGATGTTGTCCCATGTTACCCACTCCAATCACGCCTATGCGGATCGGTCGTGGCTGGTTGCGCTGTGTATATGGATTCGGTTCTGCCACTGACATGCTATCTTGCACTATTATTCTCTCCTCAACCACCAAATTTAGAGACGCTACGGCCGTTGGCGTTTATACTCGAAAGCCAGTTACGATCCGTCTAAAACCATCCAGATGGTAACATAGAGCCTATGTTTATGAAGAATTTCAAAGTTTGTGATCGGTTCCCGTAATCCAAATATCTTTTGTATAGATAGTTCGGGTTTGTTTTGGATTTTGCACTTTCTACAATAAATATGTGTCTTTTTATTAACTTTAAAACATTAAGTAAGATTTAAATGTAAATTCTTTAAATTTCTGGTGTAATTTGGCGATTTAAAATTCAAAATTTGCAATCGAGATGAAAGCTGTAATTCTGTTATCTGGGGGATTAGACTCTTCCACAATTTTGTACAAAGCTAAGGCTGATGGCTGTGAATGCCATGCTATTTCCTTTGATTACCAGCAGCGACACCGACGAGAATTACATTCAGCCCTCACTGTTGCTCAAAAAGCTGCGATCGCACAATATCAGGTGGTTAATTTTGATTTACGGCAATGGGGTGGTTCAGCACTTACCGATGACGCGATTGATTTACCCCAGGAGCGATCGCTGGATGAAATGTCTCAAAATATTCCTGTAACCTATGTTCCGGCGCGTAATACCATCTTTTTAAGCTTTGCTCTTGGTTACGCCGAAGCGATCGCAGCTGAACGTGTCTATATCGGTGTCAATGCTTTAGATTACTCAGGATATCCTGACTGTCGTCCCGACTATATCCAGGCAATGCAGGAAGTTTTTCGCCTGGGAACCAAACAAGGGCGTGAGGGACAACCAATCAATATTGTTACACCGCTAATAAATTTGAAAAAAACTGAAATCATCCAACTGGGTAATCAATTGGGAGTCCCTTGGGAGCTAACTTGGTCTTGTTACGCTGGTGGTGATATTGCCTGCGGTGTATGTGATTCTTGTCGCTTGCGATTGGCAGCCTTTGCCGAATTAGGACTCGTTGATCCACTGGCATATGCTTGTTGAATAAGGAGTTAAGAGTTAAAAGTCATAACTTTTAACTTCTAACTTTCAACTCCTAACTCTTCTAACCGTCGCAGTTGAATTTGATGCAGGCGTGGCCCAACAATTGATACCACAGTAAATTCAAGATTTTCATAGCAGAAGGTTTCGCCAATGGCCGGAATTTTCTGTAACTGATACAGCAAAAATCCCCCTAGTGTCTGGTATTCTCTTGTCACAGGTAAGTTGAGATGCAAAACTTCGTTGAGGTCTTCGAGGTTGATTTGTGCCTGTACCAGAAATTTCTGCTTATCTAACATCTGAATTAGTAAGTCGTCGCTGCTTTCAGGAACGCTTGCGTGGCCAATGATTTCGGCAATAACATCTTTGATTGTCACTAGTCCCACAGTACCGCCGAATTCATTTACTACCATGACCATAGCGGGTTTCTCTTGCTGCATCATTGGCAAAAGTTCACTCAAGGGCGTATGTTCTGGAACAAATCGGACGGGACGCATCCAAGGTTGGATTTGTGCCTCTAAACTGAGCTTTCCTACAGCCAAAGGTTGTGCCAAATCTTTAAAATAAACAATACCGCGAACATCGTCTAAAGATTCACCAATCACGGGATAACGAGAGTAACCAGTGGAAGCCATTTCCTTGAGTAATGTCTGGAAGGTAGCATCTTTTGGCAGCGCGATAATACTGGTGCGGGGGATCATCACATCTTGAGCTATAACATCCCCAAACTCAAAGACATTATTGAGCAGTTCTCGCTCCGCGTGCTGTAAACCAGTAGACCCCCATTCTGTAGATATAATCAGTTGCAATTCTTCTGGAGTCACAGGTGGCCTCCAGCCTTGGCCTGTGTATTGGATACCAAAAATCCGCAATAAGAAACGAGTTGATTGGTTGAGAATCCAGATGAAGGGGCTAAAAAAACGCACGATCGCTTTTACCGAAGGCCCCAAAAACCGAGCTAGCTGTTCTGAGTAGAGCATGGCTAGGGATTTGGGACATAATTCTCCGATCACAATTTGTAAATAGGCAATCAAGAAAAATGCAATGGGAATTGATAAGGAATGCGCTAGGAAAGTAGTCATTCCAGTAGGTAAAGGCCAGGATTTTAACCATGCCTTCACCAGTATGACAATCGTACTTTCTCCAATCCATCCTAATGCCAAACTAGAAAGCGTAATACCTAACTGAGTGGTAGATAGCAGCCGATCAATACTACGTTGTAGCATTTCGACTGCGATCGCTGGAATATCCCCAGCCTTAACTAGCTGGTGAATACGCGATCGCCGCACGCTTACCATCGAAAATTCTGCCGTTACAAAAAAGGCATTTATGGCAATCAGTAGTAGCACTGATAATAACCGCAGCGCAACCTCTGTCCAACTTAAATTAGGAAAACCACTCACTGCCAAAGCTCGTGTAAAACTCACGCCCTCCATTTAGGGGGAATGGGAAATGGGGAATGGGGAATGGTAAAAAATAACATATAATTACCAATACCCAACGCCCAATGCCCAATGCCCAATCTACCTCTCTACAGGAATATTCGATGCTTCTAGCTTCAATTCTTGAGCGGGATAATCAGTGAGAGCGAGTGATATCTTCTTAACATCATCAAGTAAAGCTGTGGGAATGCTCACTGTACCTGTAAATGCTGGTCCATTTACAGGCAATTCTGTTGGTAAACCCTCTGTACTAGCACTCAGAGTTCGTCCTTTATCATCGGTAACATCTAAAAAACTATACAAGAAGCGCACAGAATCTTTACCTTTGTTCTGCATTTTTACTTTCAGTAACAAATCACCACCAGAGTAGCGGACAGATTGCACAATCATGGTTACACCTTGACTCTGGGCAGTAACTGGAAAACCTGGCTGAGGCTTTTCTTCAACCACTGCTGTGGGTTTTTCCTCTGGCTTCTGCTTGCTGCTATTGGTTTCTTCATCATCTTCCTCTAGCTTTTCTGATTTAGCAGCCTTGGTCTTACCCTCAATTCGTGCCTTGACAATTTTCAGAATCTCTTCCTCTTTCAATAGCACTAACCCTGCCTGTTGGGAGCTATTTGTTTTATTGCTGGCAAATTTGGTTGTGGGACGCCCATCTGGTGTGGTAACGCCTTTAAGTGCTGAACTCCCCAGTTCAAACCCCAACAAGGCGCTCACAGAACCTGCCCCCATCATCAGGATTAACAAAACCAAAGTAAGAAGTACAGTAGAATTTATTTTCATCGCTGACAAGCTATTACATAAAAATGCTGGTCTATTTAAGAATAGTGAAGCTTTTGACCTCAATCCTTAAAGGAACTTAATCAATCAATATTAGTTTGCACTATTTCATAATTAAATTATGTAGTATAAAAATCTGTTAGAGTATACGACTTACGCACTGTACAAAAGAATAATCTTGCTTATCAACGTAAATACGTTGTTTCAGCCTTTTGTAACTTACCCTTTATAGGTTGCGATCGCTATGTGGCCCCTACAGCACAAACCGTCTTGGATGGTTTAACAGTCCTACAGCTTCACTTTAAGAGCAATTTATATACGTTTTAGCTATCTCAATCTGTCTAAGCCACTCCACTATTACAGAAATATCATCAATTGCAAAAGAACTTAATTTCTACTGCTTCACTTGTTATACTCTCGAGTTTCCTCTAGTCCCAGTCAGTTCCCTCACCTGTTTTCCATTACTTGGGTTTTGGTATAATTCTTTTTTTCCTTGCCAAAGAAGGCACTAACTCCCCTTTTACTCTCAACATGAGCGAATGGGCAGGGTAAGTTACGAAGAAACTGAATAGCTGGTCACCCATACGTAATCATATAAAAATTGTTACCAAAAAAGTGTTGACTTTTAATGTAATTCAATATATGCTTCATATGCTATATTTGCTGCTCTTCAATTAAACTTTAGTTCATACATTTTTAAATGTGAACGATAAATCTTTGTGGAGATATAAGAAATTTAATAATTATGAAGCTTTTAGCTATACGTGTTCTTAGCTTAATAATAGGTTTAGAAAATATACCTTATCTAAAACTTATTATAGCCAACCTGTTTTTATCCAAAGAAGCTCGTAAGGCAGTTAATTATGACTATTTAACTGGAAAAGTCATCAAAAAAGCCTTGGACTCTTCCTCGATTTGTGTAGATGTAGGCTGTCATCACGGAATTATACTAGGTATAATGGTGAAATCTTCTAGTCAAGGTAGATTTTTTGCATTTGAGCCGTTACCTATCTCATATAAGTATTTGGTTAAACAATTTGATTTGCCAAATGTTGAGATATATAACATGGCATTAAGTGACACAAAGGGAACTGCAAAGTTTAACTATGTGGTAAACTCTCCTGCTTACAGCAGCTTACAAAAGGGTCAGTATATTACTTCAGATAAGAAGATAATTGAAATAAATGTAGAAACTGATCTTTTAGATAATATATTAAATAATAAATTAGATAGCAATCAAAAAGTATCATTAATAAAAATAGATGTTGAAGGAGCAGAGCTGCAAGTTTTAGTTGGCGCAAAAAATACTATTAAAAGAGACAAGCCTATTATAATCTTTGAGTTCGGTTCAGTAGCGGCCGAATACTACGGAACTAAACCTGATGATATTTATAACTTACTTTGTTTAGAATGTGGATTGAAAATTGGTTTACTGGATTCATGGCTAAATGGCGAAAATCCTTTAGATAAAGAGGAATTTAAAGAGCAATATTACAAAGGCATTAACTATTATTTTATGGCTTATCCCTAATTTAAAATGAGTTTATCACCATAACTCATGCTTTCGCGTTGTTCAATGCAAATGCGATCGCATCAAACCTATGCCACAATGCTCTATCTCAAGTAGTTTACTGCCGCCCATATCCAAATTTTGTTTTTTCAAACCGACAAATGTTTCTAATTCACTTAAATTTCAGCTTATTCACAGATTGAGTGTTCATAATCCTATAGATTTGTGCTATAATCAGGCAATTGGTTTAGGCTGAATCAGCAAACAAAGTTGAACTAAAACTTTAAATGATTCACTCCTAACAACCAAAAAAACAAGCGCCTTTGGCCGATTGGGGAGGCAGCGAACTCATAATTCGCCTTCAGGCTGGTTCGATTCCAGCAGGGCGCACTGAATCATTAAAAACCGATCATGTGCTGTATTATAAGTTACTTAAAGATAATTGGGAGATGAATAATACTAAATTATCTTGAGCATTGGCATATTTGTTTAACTCCTCCAGCCATGATTTTGGGAATTTAGACATTAGTCAATAGTTGCTGACAAATGACAAGGAACTAAGGACTAATGGCTTCATCGGCTAGGACTGTTATCGAGGTAGTAAAGTTTCAAACCTGAATTCAGTTCCTACTTTAAGTTTGTTGCTATTGAAACGAGGAGACATCATCAGCGACGTGTCGTAAGGATTTGGTAAATCAGGAGTGCGAATATATGGATCGTTGCCAACTTGCTGAGTCAGGACATCGTTATATAAAGTGTTAACCAACTTAGCATCGCGGGCAATTTCATTTTCTGGGAAAGAACCACCGAAACCGGGGCCAGATCCTAGAAATGAGTCTAGCTGACGCTTGAGGCTGCCATTTTCGTAGAAATTGCGATCGTAACGAAAATAAGCTCGTTCAAATACATCATTAGTAGTTTCAGTTTTAGGGGTTTCAGTTTGGGCAGATGCTACTGTGGGAAAAGCAATACCAGCAGCAAGCAGCACCAATAAACCACCAAAGGTTTTAAATTTTAGACACACGTTTCTAACTCCTCAATTTTTGTTTTGGGCGAATCTTAATTTATGCTTAAGTTCAGAACTCTGATGAGTTCAACCTTTGGTGTAGCACAACTTTTAATGTTTTGTAATGACGTATCCTACTGAAACTCTTACCCACTCAGATATTTGGGCAACCACCCCTGATTTGACCGCCCTGCGCCACAAGCTACTAGATTTATTTTGCCAACTTGCTTATCAAGAAGGCGATTTTCTCCTTTCTTCTGGGCTGCGTAGTTCTTATTATGTCAACAAGACACAGGTAACACTCCATCCTCAAGGTGCTTTGGCAGTCGGACGGTTGCTATTTCCTTTACTACCTGTAGATACACAGGCTGTAGGTGGTTTAACAATGGGGGCTGACCCAATTGTGACAGCAGTGAGTATAGTTTCTGTTTATGAAAACCGTCCGATACCAGCGCTGATTATTCGCAAGGAAGCTAAGGGTTATGGGACGAAAGCTTATATAGAAGGCCCCAGTTTACCAGAAGGTGCAAAAGTAGTAGTTTTGGAAGATGTAGTGACAACTGGGCAATCTGCTCTGAAAGCGGTTGAACGTCTTAAGGATGCGGGTTATACCGTAAATCAAATAATTTCACTGGTAGATCGGCAGCAAGGAGGAGGTGAGTTATACCAATCAGCTGGATTGAAGTTTGAAACTTTGTTTTCGATTCAAGAAGTTCAGGAACGCTACCGACAACTTGCTAATTCATAGAATTCCGCTTGTCAAATTTCAACAGTTTTCTTTTGCATGAAGTACAAAGGGGAGCAATGCGATTTTTTGATATGGGTAAGTAAGAGAAGCAGGGAGAGAGAAAGAAACAAATGTATTCAAGGCTATTTCGGTAGTAAAAATTACTAAAAATTTCTATTTACTCCCCCTGCTATCAGAAGGCTATTAGAAAATTTTCAGATATGGAGAACAACTGACGATAATTCGTTTTTTTGTATATTTTTAGAGAAGTTGATGAATTTCATTTATTGCACTGACGATCGCAGAAGATGCTTTTTCAATTTCTCCTTTGGTTGTAAATTTCCCAATACCAATTCTTAATGCTCCCTCAATTATATTATCCGCAAGATTCATAGCTTGCAGAGCGTGAGATGGTGCGACAATACCTGATGAACAAGCCGCACCTGTAGAAATAGCTAATTGATGGCGAACTTTAGCAATAATGGCACTATTAGGGATGTCAGGGATAGAAATATGTAAGTTACCTGATAAACGGTTATTTAAGTCTCCATTTATCACTAAATTAGGAATTTCAGTTTGAAGTAAGCTTTGCAGTTGATCTCGCAAAAGTGCGATCGCATTTTCATCTGCTGACATTTCCAACTGTCTCAATCTGCAAGCTTCCCCCAAGCCAGCTATTCCAGGGACATTGAGTGTACCGGATCTGAGTCCCTGTTCATGTCCACCACCATAAATAAGTGGTTCAAGAGGATAACCTTTTTTCACTACTAATGCACCAACTCCCTTGGATGCATAAAGTTTATGTCCAGAAATAGCTAGATAGGTAATCCCCCAGCCTTGGAAGTTGAGAGGAATTTTACCGACTGCTTGGGAAGCATCACATAAAAAAGGGATATTATATTTTTGTGCGATCGCTCCAATTTTTTCTACTGGGTAAATTGTCCCTACTTCATTATTAGCAGCCATCACACAGAGTAAGGAAGCACCTCTAGAGCAGACCTTTTCTAGATGTTCTAAATCAATTTGGGCTTGTTGATTGACATTTAACCAAATAATTTCAGCAAGCCCTTTTTTAGCTAATACTTTGCAGGTGTCTAAAACTGCTTTGTGTTCAACTGGGGAAACAATTATTGTGGCGGGAGTATTTAGTTGAGAAATATGTCCTTGAATTGCTAAGTTAATACTTTCTGTTGCACCAGATGTAAAAATAATTTCCTTGATAGAAGCGTTGATTAATTCAGCGATGTGTTGACGAGCTTGTTTAACTACTTGTGCGGCTTGATTGCCATAACCATGATCTACACTATTAGCATTACCAAAAGCAGTAGTCATATAGTACATGACTTTTTCTGCTACTCTAGAGTCAACGGGAGTAGTTGAATGGTAATCAAGGTAAATTATTTTTTCTTGTGTAGTCATTTGATTTCATAACTCATTCTCTAAAAATCTTCTAGCAACTCTCCCCCAATCAATGCGATTATCTTGAGCATTTTCTTTGCGTTTACCATCTAATTCATCTTCATACCTTGCCCATGCCATTAGTAGTAGTTTCAAGCCATCTAAGGAGTTAATTAACCGAGAACGTAAAGTATCTATATCGGCTTTATCTACATCTTCCTCTAGGATTTCTACTAAATTTTGATAAGCAGGATGATTGGTATTTAATGTAACGATAATTGCTCCCCCTCTGGATTTGACAGAAAAGAAAGCAGCAGTATCAAGAGGAGATTGTGCAAAGGTATATTTTAAGCCATCATCTACTGTAGTTGCTGCTAATAATTCTGCTTGGGCTTCAGTAACTCCCTCTTCTTTTAAAGTTTCTTTAATGACTTGTTTGCGTTCTTCTTTTGGTAATTCTTCATCTGCATCACTTTTACCTATGTAACCCTGTAGTTTGCGTTCTTGAGTCACAGTAGTAGCTACTTTTTCAGGTTTATAGGGGTCGTGTCCGTGCCGTTTTTCACTGGTACGAGTACCTTTTGTTTGGGCTTTGATTAAGCGACGAATCAAGCTTAATTGACTACTAATTTTATGAGCAAGTTCTAAAAGAGGAAGTTTTGGATCTTCATCTTGAAGTAATTCTTCTTTGAGTTGAGCAACGGTTTTGCCTTCTTCTAATAACGATTCAATATCTATTTGTAAAATTTCTCCAAAATTACGGGCTGATTGCTTGTTATTTGTGACTCCAAAAATATCATCAAGAGATGGTGGAAATTCTACTTCAATACCCCACCAGCGTTCTGTAGGGTCATAATTATTAACTAAGTTTTGGTCTAATTCTAATTCTCGTCCTGCACGCACAACAGAAACTCCCACGTTCTTAGCTGCGTGTTGCCCGTGTGGTAAACTGCCAGGATTCTTTCCAGGTTCGGCTAGACGTGCTTCTTCTTTGGCGTAGGAAAAACGCACTTTTACATCATGTTCTTTGTCTTTAAAATTAATTTTATAGGTGGCTTCATAAGATGTATCGCCTTCCCAGGGCCGGAACATTGCCTGATTATCAAATGGTTGAGGACAGGAGGTTTTTTCGATTAGATAACCAGGGTCGTTAGGTAGAGCATATTTTTCTATAATGATGTCAGATAAAGCATCTAAATCAAATGCCAACATCCGAATTTTGACTTCATCCCTATTGATAAATTTACGATACATTCTCCCGATCACAAATTCAGAATTATCAATAATCGCTTTTCCTGTCCGCCACATACAACGGTCGATTTTTGACCACACTACTAATGTGCCACTGTCACCAAATTTCTGACCTATTTTTGTCCAAGTTATTGGAATTGGTCTAGCCGTAGGTTCTGGTACTTCGGTCATTCGCCGATTTTTGATTTCATCTAAGTCAAGGTAACTGTGGAGTGCATTTTCTATGCCATTTTGCCATGACCAGACATCAACCCGTTGACATTGAGAAATGGAGGATGAGGGTAAACCCATGCCAAAACGTCCGATTCCGGTATGTTTATCTTGGTCTAAATATGTACCATTGCCAAATTGCAGGGCTAGACGTAAAACATTTGCATCCATACCACGACCATTATCTAACACGGCGATTTGTTCAATACGCGATCGCTTCCTCCCCTCTACTTGTTGTTTACGTTCACCACAGAGTAACTCTACCTGCGATGCACCGGCTTGAATGGCATTATCCATTAATTCGGCGATCGCATAAGCGGCGTTTTTATAACCGTTATCGCGCATTGCTTGAACTGCTAGGTGAGTCGGAACGATATCATGGGCGTTATTCATGGGTTTTTCCTCCAAACGTCTTCCCAATTGTGAAAGGCTGATGCAACTGAACCAAAACCAGGGAGTTGGCTATCGACAACCGTGACAATTTCGGCGGTAGCATTACCCCCAGCTTTGAGTCCGCGAATGGCGCGTCCTACCATTTGGCTGTAGAGGACAAGGGATTTAGTGGGACGGGCGATAACGGCGGCGCTGGTTTTGGGTGCATCGAATCCAGTGGTTAAAACGCCGTAGTTACATAAAATCTTGGTTTGGGGCTGTTCGTCTTTAAAACTTTGAATCAGCCTTTCTCTCTCTGATTTGGGGGTATCACCTGTAACAGCATCAGCATTAAATCTTCTGAAACGCAATATTGAAGCGATCAGTCTAGCGTGTTCAACGGAGGTATTAAAAACGATAATCCGTTGATGATGTTGGGCTAGTGCTTCTAGTTCTAGGATGATGCGGAGGTTGCGTTGTTCGTCTGCTGCTAACCGATTGAGGATATATTGGGGGATGTCTAATTCTGTATTAATCCGATTCAGGTCTTGGGGAGTTAGTTCAATACCCGTTTCATAAAATAAAGAGCGATAGTTAACTTGAGCGAGGTATTGTTGATCGACGAGATAATCAATCGGGTTGTCATAACCTGGGATTTCTAAAGTAACTTTCTGTTGGGCGAAGAATTTTGCAAGTTGTGCATCGGTGTTAATATCAGCCCAAGTCCGTCCGGGTGTGGCGGTTAAACCTAATAAGGCGGTTTTTTCGTAGGGGATGGCTAAAGCATCTAAGACGAGTTTATAGGTTTCGGCAACTGCTTGATGGGCTTCATCGATAATTACCAATGAACAACGCACACCCAGTTGATTAATAAAGCGAATACTCTTTTTAGCGGCGTGATAGACTTTCGCTAATCCTGCTACGACTAAGCCATCTTGAGCTTGTGCTAAGTCTAACTCATGGTTGCCCCAGAAGCGGTAAGTTGAGAGGGTGCGATCGCCTAAACTTTCCCATGCTTTTTGAAATTCTGTAACTGCTTGTTCGCAAAGTTCTTCACTGTATGCCAACCAAATTACTAAAGTGGGTTCATTGTTTCTTAAGTGGTCTGCAATGATATTCATTGCAGTACGGGTTTTACCTGCACCTGTAGGAAGATGAAGAAGGACACGGCGAGGTTCTTTACTAAGATAGTTTTTTACTTGTTTAATTGCGTGGCGTTGGTGCGTAAATAAAGGGTATTTGGGAGTATTTTCAATAATTGCGGGGGTTTCGATTGTAGTTTGATTTTTGGAAGTAAAGGGTATTTCAAAGAAGTTAAAAAGATATTTTTTACTTTCTGAAGCACCGCTTATTTTAACTTTTTTTAATGCCTGATAATGATCTTGATTTGCAGGTGCTTCTAGTACTACTGCGAGGATTTTCGCTTGTTCTGGGGTGATTAGGTCAAAGAGTAAATTTCGTTTTTCTTTAGATAGGAGTAGTTCTTCTGGAGTATGAAGGGTTAAGAGAATTTCTCTGAGTTTACTAGGATGGACTAAATTAGGTTCTAGGAGCTTAAGCAATTGGAACGCTGCACTACCCAATAATTGTTGTAGTATTTGTTCATCTGCTTTTGATAGTAAATCATTTAAATTCAAGTAAGACTCCTAGAAGATGCTGTAAAGTTAAGATAACCATTCATACATCCGTTCCCAAAGAATATCGCATATACGCTCTGTTCTTTTTTCAACCAAGTTTTTATTCCAGTTTCCCATTACACCGAGTTCAACTATAGGTTTGATATGGTAGGCATATGAAGATTTTTTTAACAAGTCAATTGTAGAATCTTTCAATTCAACACCATTTTGTTCTGCTGTTTGTTTCAAGTTTTTTAATTTCTCAGGATCTGTTTCTGCTAAATGTTGATAGTAGATCCATTTTTCAATCCACCCTTTATTACTAGCAGAACTATTAATTGGCTTAGGTAACAGTGTTAAATTACCAATTTGGTCATACTCATCATTTTCATATATAGCCTTATCCCAATTAGAGTCAAATCGTAAATCCGGCTTCTGCGGTGCTATATGCTCAATACTTTTTAAACTATCTGAATTCCATTGACTAGGTTCTAAGTAAGATTTTGATGAACCCAATACCCCTATCTTCATTAAACCAGGTTCTTGTGAATCACAAATAGTATCATTTGATGATATAAAAAGAACAAAATTACATACTGTTTTGACTTTATCATATCCTAAATAATTTATTGCTTTCGTTTTCCAGCTATCTTTATTACCTATTCCTTTTTCCTCCAGAGCATTTTTCAAATGTTTTTTTAATACTTCTATGTTGACTGAATCATCTCCTTTTTCCCAAGATAATTTTTTCTGAAGTAATTCTCTATAGACATTATCGAGTCCTGTATTTGGTAAAGCAGAACGCCAAAGAGTAAAAAATGCTGCAATGACTTGACAAGCTATAGCAAACTCCTTATGAGGCGTAATGTTATTTTGTTCATCTTCATCCTCTTCGGTGACTTGATAACGAATAGCTAAGGCATAAAAACGGCTTAATGTTGTATGTGCCATTTTATGGTTCGCATCTTTAAGATAAAGTAAACAGAAAGATGAAATTTTTCTTTGTGATTCATCTAATAAGTTTAATTCGGGTAAAGATTTATTGATATTATCCTGAGAATATATGATTTTTTTGGAATATTCAGCAATGTCGGCCATTTGCTGGATAAATATTTCTTTTTCTGTTAGTAAAGGTTCTTGACCTTCTTTTGAAGGAGAGCCTTGTTCAAATTTGTCAATTAACCATTTTCTTTGAGTGCTAAACTGCTTTGGTAAACTTTTTCCTTCATAAGTTAAAGAAAATAAAGTCAAATATTCATTTGTCCTTTGATTTTTACTAGAAGCACTCTGCAATTTTTTCATCAAATCTTCTATTTTCGTAAAAGATTTATCAAAATTTGAGCCTTTAAAGCCTTGTCCGTTAGAGTCAGCTATATTAACTACTAAAGGTTTAAATGTTTCAATTGCTGTTAAAGGAGTTCCTGTTGCATTTAATGATTGAAACATATCAAATGCTCGCACTTGTGATACAGGCCTAATTACAGTAAAACAGCAACGTTGAAGTAAATAACTAGAAAAAGCGAAAATTTGTACTAAAGAACAGATATAATTCTGAGTTCTATCTAAAGAATTAATATCTAAATTTTGGCAATTTTTGACTATTTTGTATAAATTAGGACGTTCATAAATCCATAACTCACGTTGATCTATCTTTTCAACAATATCCCATGCTGGTGGGTAATTAGTATGATCATTTTTATGAGATTTTTCAACTTGACCTAACCAATCTTGAATTAACTGTATATTTTTTGATACCAAAGAATTTTTTTGGGGTTTTGGAAAATTTCCAACATTTTTATTCTCAATATCATGAATAGTTCTAATAAAATTAGCTAAATATGATGACACATCAGATTTATAGTGTTTTGTTTCATCTTCATCTAATGTCCAACCATCTAATGAACCTCTAATAACAATAGGTTTACGTTTTGGTATACCACGCATAAGATCAAAGGAAAAAAGCTCCTGAATAGATGTTAAGTAAGTATCAGCAGCTTCTCTTAATCCATCTATCTCATATCTTTCAGAACTTTGAGGAAGTTTATTTTTAATTTCAAAAATTTTTTGATATAAGCAACAAGCTAACAAAGCAATTGTTGATATTCGCTGTTGTCCATCAATGATATTATCTATACGAGGAGGAATAGCTCGATGATCTTGGGGGTTTACATTTGCCTTAACATTAACCTCTGTAACTAAAATAATTGTTCCCATAAAATGGATTGTATCTTCTTGGGAACTTAAAATATTCAATACACCAGAACAAATATCATCCATTAATTGCTCAATATTTTCATCATCCCAACTATATTCTCTTTGATACAAAGGAATATAATACCCAGTTCCTCCTTGCGTAAAAAAATCAGATATAAGAACACTGGATGTCTGGAAAATCCTTGATATGTCCATAAAATTTTTTAATATATATTTATCGAAATAGAAAATTTACAAATGACATACCAAACAAGGTAACTCGTCATCCTCTTGATCTAAAATTGCTTCTAACGCTTCAGCTAAAGGACGATTAGGAGCAGCCTTTTTTTCTTTAGCCATTGACTTCTCATGTTGAGCAATAATTTCATCTTTGCGTGCTATAAGTTGCGATAAACTTTCCCCATCTGTCCATGTATAGGTTCTACCATCCTTATGATTTGATTCATAATCAACAGCTTGTTGAAATAAATCAGGATGTTCCTGTGCTAACATTACCCATTCATACTTGCGTTGGAAAAAACAGAAGAAACACCCAGAACGACTGCGCCAGCGATAATAATCAGGGAGTCCAATTCCACTATCTTCTAATAGCCGAATAACATCAGCCTTAACTAAACCCTTTTCCTTAAAGGGAAACACAGGTTTAATATTAGGTTTAGTGGAGATATAACCATCACGGTTTTCATCAGCACGGATGCCAATGTAACTAATAGCCTCATCATCCCCCACAAAATCCTCTAAAGGTCTAATTTTCATCTTCACCGTACACCAACGCATTTGGGGTGAAGGTAATAAACCATCATGAATCGCTAACCAATGGTCAAAGCCTCGTTTGTCACTGAGATAATGAATTTTAATCCCCAAACGTGCTTTGATGCGGTCAAGATATTCGTAAGTCTCCGGTAATTCTTTATGAGTATCACAAAAAAAGTATTCCATCTCTGGAATTTCCTTATGCAGTAATACTGCTAAAGCCGTACTATCTTTACCTCCAGAAAGACCCAATATGTGTCTAACTTTTTTCTCTGCCATGCTTGTTTTTTCGTGCTTTTCGGCAATTAATAATTCTAATATTTTAGCAAATATGTAAATACAATATGTAGTTTATTTAAACTAATGTAAAAAAGACTTAGTGAAATTACTGAATTAACAACATTTTTATAAACTAGCCAATTACGCTTTTATACCTGATTCCCGTTCAGTTCAAGCCAAAAATCTTAAATTGGGTAGAACGAAACATTACTTATCTTTTAACTTACGCTTCATTTCTCGGTATTGCTCGAACTTAGCATCGGATATGCACTGGTCAACGAACTTCTCCAGTTCATCCTTCATAGTACTGTCAATAAATTGACAGTACTCCTTAAACAGCTCCCTCTTACCCTCTGGAAGATAGAAACCAAGATACTCTTTTCCCTGACGCTTCTCTGTCACAAACAACTCTTGCACATCATCAAGACTCATCATAAATCGTTAAGTTTCAATAAACCTTTTGTAAGGTACGTTTTGTATGTACGGTACAATAAAGCATGAAAGTGATTAATCCCACTTTGCAACATTAAACAGGTGCGTTATGGCAGAAAAATTTGTGACATTAGAAGATAACAGCAGCAATCAAGTCCAGGTAAGTAGAGAAAAGATAAAACACTTGCTAATCGGTAGTCCTAACGTAGTGAAGACGACTATCCATCGGTTGCATACTATAGGTTATGCAGAAGTAGGTTCTTGGTCTAAACCTGTAATAGCAGGTAGTTTAGGTGAATCAGGCGATGTAGTGAGTCTATTAATTAGATAGCAAGTCTAGGAAATAAAAAGTGTAGGGAGTTGGCGCTATGACTACGCCCGCCAAAGGCATCGCGCATTGCACCAACTCTTGATAATTTAAATAACTAGAGAACTAATTGAATGACACGTTTCATACATGACAAATTTGCCAAAGATTATCTTGAAGAATTGCTAAAAGATTACGGAGAAGTCAAGTCATCAGAAAAAGTATCAGGAGAGATTAAAGAAATAGATGTTTTCTTCACTCCTGACAAACAGCAAAGTTCTAATATACAAATACTGGGTTTACTAGGAAGATTTGCTGAAAATCCTGCACTTATAGAACCATTCCGCAATCCAGCTTCTACTGATGAAATATGCGACTGTATTCTCAAATTATTAGAAGTCAAGGCTCTTTTACGACGAGAAGCTAAAGCTAATAAAACTAAGCTTCAGGACTCAGAAATTCCCAAATTGTGGGTTCTTACTCCAACAGTATCTGAAACTAGATTGTCTAGCTTTGGAACTATGCAAAAAGAAGGTTGGTTATCAGGAGTACATTTTCTTGCAGATGCCTTACGGACAGCAATTGTAGCGATACATCAATTACCACAGATACCGGAAACTTTATGGTTGAGGCTTTTGGGTAGGGGAAGCGTGCAGTCGCAGGCAATTATCGAATTGCAAGCTTACCATTAAACCATCCATACCAAAAAGCAACCCTGGAATTAGTTTACAACTTGCGCGAAAACTTGAGAGTAAATCAAGAATTAGAAGCAGATGATAGGGAGTTAGTCATGCGATTAGAACCACTTTATCAAAGAGATAGGGAACAAGCCAAACAAGAGGGAAGAGAGGAAGGAGAACAACATTTAATTATACGTCTGCTGAATCGCCGTGTTGGGGAAATTAATGAATCATTAATCGAGCGAATTAAAGGATTATCGATTGAACAATTAGAAAATCTAGGAGAAGCGTTACTAGACTTTTCTAATGTTGCTGATTTAGAAACTTGGTTAAACCAACAACAAGGATAAAAATTGTGAGGAATTGGTGCGATCGCACCAATTCTTTATCGTTTAAACGTTCTAATAACAACGACACATGATCTGTATCTAACAGCCAAAGGCTCATACATTGCTATTTATATCTAACTCGCGCTCAGTACGCAGTTCCTGAGCCAGATCCGCAAACTCTTCATCTCCCTCAAACATCCCAATAAAATCTGTCCAGGGATTATTTGCCACTTCTAGGGTCAGCACCTCAATATTTGCCAGTCTAGCTTTAATTTGCTCCTGTACGGCTGCGATCGCTTCTGAACGGGTTTCAGCTTCAGCTGTACAATTAGGTAACTCTGGAACTGATGCGATAAAAAGTCCCGACTGAGCCTGTTCAACCAGAACATGAAGAGACAGCCTATTAAAACTTGTGACGGCTAGAAGATTCATAAATACTGGTACTAGGTTCTCCTTCCCTATCATAATGCCTGTGTCAGCCGAAATTTTTTCCCTTGATATTTTCATCAGCTCGCTTTTCTTCAATTTTAATAACCGTCTCTGGCAAATCAGCATTTAAAATCCGTTCACTCAACTTTGCCAAAACCGCTTGTCGTAACTGCTGATCGTCAGGTAATTTAGCCAAAAATTCGTCAACAATCTGTTCAACCTGCGATTCTCTCCCATGATCCACCCATAGCATTCGATTGATTTCTTGCCCATCGGGACGAGTCATTGTAATCCGTCGGGCTTCAAAACCTTCTCCCTTAGCGGCTACTTCCTTTTGCAAAGCTTCCAGATTCTTAAACCGTCGCACTAAATCCGCTAATTTCATCTCAAATGCAGTGGCATCATCATCCGTCCATGATTCAGCAGGTTTATCCGCAACAATCATCACCAAAGCTTCCAACCACTGAGAATCACTTGCAGTTTCATCGGATGCTGCTCGAATAAAGCGTTTTAGTGAGGATTCAATACATTTTCCGGCTAAATAATTCGCCCTTACCCGCAAATCTTCTCTGAGTTTTGCTTCCTTACTTCTGACACCAAAGCCTTCATAAATCAGTTTTTGACAATCACTCAATAAATGATCGTAAGCTGTATGAATCTCTCTGAGGGCATGAACTAACTTAGTGCGTAAAGTTTTCGCAGTGATACCATCATCCTCGGCTTCAGTGCCGATAGAGGGTAAATTACAAGCTGCGGGTAAAGCTTTAAATAACAATTCATCAGGTTCAACAGTAGTTTTTAATGCCTTTAAAATTGCTCTTGGCTCATCTGCCAGCCTTCGAGTTTGTTGAGTATATTTAGGCAGTTTATTAACAAATTGATAAAGAGGAGTAACTACCGTTAACAGAGTGGCATTACGAACTTTACCCAATTTTTTTAACTGAGGATTGCGTAAAATTGCTTCTAATTCTTTGAAAACTTCTGCTCTTAATCCGACTACTGCAAAATACTTAACTGCAAACCGTTCAGGATATTTAACTAATAATTCAAAATGTTCTGTTCCTAACACAGGAATAAATGTACCGTCTTGATAAAGTCCTAAATCATCAGCGTGATATAACAGTACTGCCGCTAAAATGACCGGGACTGCACCTTGTTTCACACCGTAGGGAGGTGCTGCTAAATGTTGATAAAGTAAATCAAAAGTTTGGCTTGTTTCTGTTGCTGCTAAACAAAAATTCTCAACTGCTTCCCACAGAGAATTTAAACCCGAATTTTCTAATGGTGGATAAAAATCCCAATAATCATCTTCTTGGCGGTAAATCCCTGTTTCTTCTAACAGAGAATAATACATACTAACTTCCGGGCCATAACCCTCTAAAGCTAATCTCTGTTCATTTTGATGTTCCAACATTGCCTGAATTAATTCTCGTCTAGCCTTTACCCCTTGAGAGGTTAAATCTCGGCGGTTAATTAATTCATTCCACAAAATTGCACTGCGATGATAAACGCGATCGCAAATATCAGAAAGCTTACTATTAAAGTCAGTAATGTTATTGAGTCTTTCGACTTCTCCTTGAATCCAACATTGCTGATTTACACCTATACTAAATGACTGATTGAGAGTTTAGTTTCATCTAAAAATTCTTCAGCTTCTTGTAAACGATAATTTACCTCTTTTCTCGCCACGCCATCAGTTTGTAACTCTTTGGCTGTTTTTTTGATATTATTTAAAGCCACAAATTCTAGAGTACGAATTCGCAAAATATCTAAGTTAGCTGCACTCAAAATAATTAATGGCTTACCATCGCTAGTTGCGGAAGAAACAGAATTAGGCATTTCGTCATCTACCCAATACCCAACAAAACCATCTGCATCCACACTACTACAACGTAATTGACTCAAATCTTGGGAATTATCTAAATAATGGCGTTCAAAATAACGTAAAGTTCCCGTCTGATAACTGTGACGTTGGGCTACTATTGGTCTTAGAGGACGCTGGAGAGATAACAGTTTAACTAAAGGCGATCGCTCTTGTTCTATATATGTACTTAACTCACTATCAGCATTAAAATCAGAACCTTGCCAAATCCGCAATTCATCTAATTGACGACGATGAGTAATTAGATTCTGTTTTAGTAGTTTATCAATAATTTGTTGCCAATAATTAATCTGTGCTTCTGAGGGGCGATCGCACATTGCTAAAGATACTAAAGTTCTTGTCGCCCTCATCGAACCCGTCACTGTAATCAGGTTCAAAATCCCAATAGTTTTTAGTACCCTCAGACTATCTTCTTCTAAGCGTTTAGCATCATTAATTAAATCTTGAATTTCTACCCATCTTTGCAAATTAGGGCGAGAGGCTAAACCCATCCCCGCAGCTTCAATAAAATAGTCATAAACTCGATCTAACTTAAGGCATGGTAAGTTATTATCTTTAACTGTTGCTTCTTCTAGAAAATTACGAAATGATAAAGGCTCACCACTCGTTAAAAATGTGAATAAAGAACGGTCATTTTGAGCATACCGTTGACACAGAGTTGGTAAAGCCAGTGCAGATAAGGGATGTAGTGGATAAACTTTTTTTATAACTCGATCAGTTATCTCTTCATCTACAATTATTGATTCTAAATATTTACTCCACTCCTCAGAGTCACTACGAATAGCACAGCTTATATTGTCTGCTGCCGATGAATCAATTGCTTCTCCAATTAGATTCATCATTTGCCCAGATGATTCAGTAAAAGCAATATCCTCAAATCGCCCTTGAATCTTCGCCCATTCGTTTTTTTGAAAAGTTGCTAATCTTTGAGTATATTCTGCAAATGCTTGATGTAAAATACCTAAAATGTAAATAGGAGTTTTGCTATCTTTTCGTAATTCGGCTAATTGTTGCAAAAGATATAAATCCTCAGCACCTTGAGCATGAGCAGCATACTCTAAATTCTTACCCAGTTCATCAATAATAAGGAAAATACCAGTTTTAGATTCCTTGGCAACTTCTAACACCAAGTTAGGAATCTCTTTACTATCAATTTTTCCCCCATCATTAATTTCTGCTTCTAAATCTACCAACTGACGAACAACATTGATTTTATTTTTTTGGGTAGCAGTCCAAAAAGTATCAATACCTGTTAATAAAGCTCTGATAATGGTATGACTAATCGGTTCTCTTTGTCCCGTAGCCACAGCCCTCATTAATCCTATCGAGTTAATTTTGTCTCGAATTAATTGAAAAAGCTCATGATCTTTACCTAATTTATCTTCAGCTATTGATAAAGCTTTAATGTGCATTTTGTTTTGAGAATTAGCACATAGTGAAATTAAATAATGAGCAAAAGCAGATTTTCCAGTCCCATAAACACTGGTTAATGTCCAAGCTCTATTTCCTTCGTCAGAACTAAAACTATTTAAGATACGTGAGAGAGAATCAATTGTTCTTTTAGTTAGAACATAACCCTCTAAAGCTTCCACACTATCTAAATCTCTTTCTAGGTTAATAGAACGAGAATAGCGGCGCTGGAGACTGAAATAATGGGATAGCTTTTTGTTAGTCATAATTTCTTTCATTCTTATTTAGAGTTATAATATTTATTTAAAATCTCTTCTGCTAATATCTCCGGGCTGTCAGGGAAAGATAACTGAATTAATCCGGCAGTGTCGGAAAGAACTATCGTATCAAATTCTTTAGAAACTGTCTCAATAGCTGCACATAAAATACTTTCCGTCAGTTTAAAGACCATCCCTGGACTACCTTCATCATAAAGTAAACTGGGAATGTTAATCGTCTGCCTTCCCTGACTTGCCCAACTAGCATATTCTAAACAAGTGGAGACTATAACTGATGGAGGTAAATTCGCTTTTGCGCCAATTTTAAACTGATAATTTTTCCCAAAATGACGGATTAAACCCAGTTCATTAAAAGGACAATCAATAGAATCTTCAACTGGGCTATTGTCTCTCATTAAATCTTGTGTTGCATACATTCTTAAAATACAATTTACATCTTTGATAAAAGAAGATTCAGCAATAGTTTTGTTGAAATTATTTATATAATCTTTCAACCCTGCCAAAATATCTTCTTTTGTAAAATCCAAATCTCGAAAAACATTAAAGATATAATACCAAGCAGCCGCGTCGCATGTGGGTTTTAATAAATTCCAATGTAATAACCATAATGATGCCGGATCTTCTAAATAAGTATCCCATCCATTATTTCCTAAAAGTTTTTCTCCGAATCTTGTTGGTAAATTATTTTTATCAATAATTTTAAATGCACTAGACCAATAACGAATAGCACGTACCATATTTTTACCAACACCTAAACGTACAGGAGCATCATCCTGTGAGAAGATATCTGGATTTTTCTTGGCTGTATCAAATCCTTTTTTCAACCAACCAAAACGAGGGTGAAAAGTTTCATGGTTAGCAAATACAGGATTTACTGCATTTTCAAAATATTTAAAGTTCAGACTAGTTTGGATCATGGGAAAATAGAGATAAAATAACAATCATTTTCTTGTTAGTAGAAGTGCTTGTACCACAAAGGAAGCTTACAATACTTAATGATATAAAAATGCAGTGATGCTAGTATAGGCTTCATCTACACAAAAGATTTATTATTTTAATCTGTTTGACTGTATATGTATAAAAATTAGGTTAATTTTACATAAAAGGTTTAAGTTGTGTCATTTGAACTTGAAGATATTCTGGAGAATGGTCGTTCAATTTGTCCTTTCCTTGACTTCCCCAAGCTTTAGGACATGACGCACTCCAGTAGCTCGCTAATGGGCTGAATTACCGTACACAATCGACAACTCAAATTTTTATGTATACATAAAGCCAGCAGCGGGATTTGAACTCGCGACCTTCCGATTACAAGTCGGATGCACTACCACTGTGCTATGCTGGCAATTTTTTTTGATCACTCTCAAGTAGCAACCACAATTTCTTATTGTACCATAATCAATTTATTTGTCTAGCTGTAATTGCTAAAAAATATCTCTCTATTCCGAAATTAGGCTAGAAGATGAGATATCTGGCCAATATCGCTGCTTTTGTATGGCTAGATGGTTGAGTTGGCGTTGCAATTGTAGTGATTGCGATCGCTGATAAAGTTGATAAATTAGTATGCATGACAAAAACTAACTCCAATCCTGGGTTAGGCACAAAAATATTGGGTGCAGTTCTAAAAGTGTATTTTCTTAGCACAGCTGAATAAAGGAGCAGAAATATATAATTATTTTTTACAGATTATAAGCATGGCAGCATTGCTCGGACGAGATTTATTAAGTCTAGCGGACATCAGTCCAACGGAACTTCGAGAACTCTTGCAATTGGCAACTCAACTTAAGTCACAGCAGTTGAAATTGCAGTGTAATAAAGTTTTGGGGTTGTTGTTCTCCAAAGCTTCAACTCGCACGCGGGTAAGTTTTACGGTGGCGATGTACCAACTGGGTGGACAGGTAATCGATCTCAACCCTAATGTCACTCAAGTTAGTCGCGGGGAACCTTTACAGGATACGGCGCGGGTGTTAGACCGATATCTGGATATTTTGGCAATTCGCACTTTTGCACAGCAAGATTTAGTAACTTTTGCTCACTATGCCAAGATTCCGGTGATTAATGCGCTTACCGATGCAGAGCATCCTTGTCAGGTATTAGCCGATTTATTGACGGTTCAAGAAAGCTTTAACACCCTTACTGGGTTGACTTTAACCTACGTAGGTGATGGGAATAATATGGCTAATTCTCTGATGTTGGGCTGTGCTTTGGTAGGTATGAATGTGAGAATTGCTACCCCTAATGGATATGAGCCAGATTCTCAGATTGTAGAACAAGCAAAAGCAATCGCTAACAACAAAACGGAAGTCCTCGTCACTCATGATCCAGAGTTAGCAGCTAAGGATTCTAATGTACTTTACACTGATGTTTGGGCGAGTATGGGGCAAGAAGCAGAAGCAGACAACCGGATGCCAATTTTCCAGCCTTACCAAATTTCAGAGCAGCTATTAAGCCTTGCTGACCCAGAGGCAATTGTTTTACACTGCTTACCAGCCCATCGTGGTGAAGAAATTACTGAAGCTGTTATTGAAGGTTCTCAATCACGAGTTTGGGAACAGGCAGAAAATCGCTTGCACGCTCAAAAAGCTTTGCTTGCCAGTATCTTAGGAGCAAAATGAAAAGAGTTAGGAGACGCGATTAATCGCGTCTGCACAAAAGTTAGGAGTCAAAATAGCGAGTGTGCGATTGGCTTCTGACTACTTGTTGGTAAAAAATTCAAAATAAATAGGTAAAAGAAAAGATAATATTCTTGCTTTTGCCTTTCATAATTTTTATTTTTCTCTTGTTATGGGGAGTTTTTTATAGTACTAATGTTCTAGAGACATTTATAATTACTTCCCACAAATTTATGGAACGTCTGACTGAAGCTCAACAAGAACTTTACGAATGGTTGGCAGAATACATCCGATCGCACCAGCATTCGCCTTCTATTCGGCAAATGATGCAAGCGATGAACTTGAAGTCACCAGCGCCAATTCAAAGCCGTTTAGAGCATTTACGCACAAAAGGATATATAGAATGGACTGAAGGACAAGCGCGAACGATTCGGATTTTGCGTCCTGTTAAGCAAGGTGTACCAATTTTGGGGACGATCGC
Organism: Nostoc desertorum CM1-VF14; assembly: GCA_019359245.1. Lineage (GTDB taxonomy): Bacteria > Cyanobacteriota > Cyanobacteriia > Cyanobacteriales > Nostocaceae > Nostoc > Nostoc desertorum. The sequence continues at coordinate 98,397 of JAHHHR010000025.1, forward strand.
TGCTGGTGGTTTAATAGAACCGTTTACTGATGCTGTAGATCATTTAGATTTTTCTAATTTCGATTTACCTCCCCAAACCTATGCTTTGCGGGTAGCTGGCGATAGCATGATTGAAGATTTAATTACTGATGGTGATGTGGTATTTCTGCGTCCAGTAGCAGAACCAAATCATTTAAAAAATGGTACTATCGTCGCCGCCAGAGTGGATGGATTTGGTACAACATTAAAACGTTTTTATCGCCAAGGCGATCGCGTTACCCTCAAACCAGCAAATCCTAAGTACAATCCCATTGAAGTCATGGCTCAACAAGTGCAGGTGCAAGGTTCTCTCATTGGTGTTTGGCGCGGTTACAACTGAGTAATGGTAAGTGGGGAGTAGGGAATGGGGAGTGGGGGAGATGAGGGGGAAATAACCAATGCCCAGTACCCAGCACCCAGTCCCCAATGCCAATGTCCATTAATTAGGGTTCATGACCACCTTTGTGTTTAATATATGTACCTGACGCAAAATTCAGTGCAGCAACTGCCCACTTTCCGGTTGAAATTACCGTTTGCAAGGGAAAGTAAGGGCAGTTATTACACTCCGCAACCATTACCAGGATGCCCAAGAATGCCTGTGTCTCTGCAATTGCGGCAATATCAGCGACAAGCGATCGCTAGCTGGTTTACCAACAATGGCAGAGGGACGCTGAAAATGGCTACTGGTAGTGGTAAAACTATTACCGCACTAGCGATCGCTTGTGAACTCTACCAACAGATTAATTTACAAGTTCTGTTGGTAGTGTGCCCCTATCGTCATCTCGTCACCCAATGGGCGCGAGAGTGTGAAAAATTTAATTTACAACCAATTTTAGCCTTTGAAAATTTACGCACTTGGCAAAGTCAACTTTCTACGCAAATTTATAATCTGCGTTCTGGTTCTCAACGGTTTGTCACGGTGATTACTACGAACTCCACTTTAATTGGAGATGGTTTTCAGTCTCAACTCAAATATTTTCCCGCCAAAACTTTAATTATTGGGGACGAGGCGCATAATTTAGGCGCACCCAAGTTAGAAGAAAGTTTACCGCGCACTGTGGGGTTGAGACTGGCTTTATCTGCCACACCAGAAAGGTATTTTGATGATTTTGGTACGCAATCTTTATTTGATTATTTTGGCCCAGTTCTCCAGCCAGAGTTTACTTTGAGGGATGCGATCGCTCAAGGTGCTTTAGTACATTATCTGTATTATCCGGTGTTGGTGGAATTAACTGAAGCAGAAAGTATTGCCTATTTAAAGTTAACTAAAAGAATTGGGCGATCGCTACTATATCGAGAACGAGAAAATGGACAAGCAGGATTTGAAGACAATGAAGATTTAAAGCCCTTGTTGATGCAAAGGGCAAGATTAATTGGTGCGGCAGAAAATAAATTAAATGCTTTGCGGGATTTAATGGCAACTCGCCGCGAAACTACTCATACTCTTTTTTATTGCAGTGATGGTTCCCAAGATGCGGGACAACGTTCATCTCTACGCCAACTCAAAGCTGTTGCTAAAATTCTAGGAGTGGATTTGGGGTACAAGGTCAGTACTTATACAGCCCAAACAACTTTACAAGAAAGGGAAATATTGCGCCATCAATTTGAAAGTGGTGAGTTGCAGGGTTTAGTCGCAATTCGTTGTTTAGATGAAGGTGTTGATATTCCAGCAATTCAAACTGCGGTGATTTTATCAAGTTCTGGTAATCCTCGTCAATTCATTCAACGACGGGGGCGAGTTTTACGTCCTCATCCTGCTAAAGAACGCGCAACGATATTTGACATGATTGTTTTGCCACCAGATTTAGATAGAGAAACGATAGAAGTTGAGCGTAATCTATTAAAAAAGGAATTGCGTCGCTTTGTGGAGTTTGCTGATTTGGCTGATAACGCTGGTGAAGCAAGAATGAAGTTACTTGATTTACAAAAGCGATATGGTTTATTAGATATTTGATGATGAACTATATAGTTGTATTATTTTGTAAAATTTTTCGAGTTTTGAAAAAACAAGCATTAAATATGAAATAATAAAATTATGAGTTTTATCATAATGGGATGTAAGTGGTTTTAAAAATTTTGGCTACATCCCATTATGATCTAGATTGGTAAAATTAATAATAACAGAAGGCAATTCAATAATAAAGTCTTTTTCCAAATAAAAGCATAAATTAAAAAAATAGTTTTTACAAAATTAAAGATAACGCTAACAGTGGCTTTACGGAGGTGAATGCAGTACTAGAGAAAGTTAAAATATAGATAAACTATATTTCCAAACCGAAGATGTCACAAGATGCGAATATCGATGATGTGCAGGAGCCAATAACCAGCGCCCCGCCGGAGGTACAGAGAATTATTGAGCGGGTATGGAAACTAGAAAAAGGCAGGTTAGATAAGAAAAGTAATGGCCCTATTAATGAGGATATTTTGAAAATTATTAAGGAAGAGGTGCGATGAAGCTGACTTCAATTAAGCTATGCAACTTTCGCTCCTTTTATGGTACGACACCAGAGATGCTTCTGGCTGGTGGAGATATTCAAAACACAACGATTATTCATGGTAATAATGGCTCTGGAAAAACTAGTTTACTGAATGCCTTTACGTGGGTATTATATGATAAATTTAGTGCAGCGTTTGCATCGATAGAACAGTTAGTTAATAAACGTGCGATCGCAGAAACTCAAAAAGGTCAAGCTGTAGAATGTTGGGTAGAGATTGGCTGGGAACATGAAGGTAAACGCTATCGAGTTAAACGCGCCTGTCGGGGTTATAAAAGCGAAGGTGATTTTGATGCTGGCAAAACTCAATTAACGATGTGGGTTGGTGCAGATGATGGCAAATGGAATATACCAACTCAGCAACCAGACGATATAATTAATCAAATTTTACCTGCTACTTTACATCAATATTTTTTCTTTGACGGCGAACGAATTGAAGAAATAGTTCGTTCTGACAAAAAAGCTGAAATTGCTGAAGCTACAAAGATATTCTTGGGTGTAGAAGTAATCAACCGTTCCATCAGACATTTGGGAGATGCTAAAAAGACTCTAGAAAATGAGTTAAAAGCTATTGGTGATTCTCAAACGAAACAGCTATTACGACAGCAAGAAAAGATAGAGCGAGAGCGTGAACGCATTACGAAACGACAAACTGAAATTAAAGAAGAGTTAGAATATCAACAAACTTTTAAAAAAGAGACAAGTAATCGTTTGCGAGAACTAAGTGCTGCCAAGGAATTGCAAGAAAGGTGGCAAGATTTAGAATCGCAGAAAGCAGCAAATCAGGAAGAATATAAAAAAACCAAGGAAGCACTGAAAAAAGTTATCTCTGCACGGGGCTATACCGTTTTGCTGCCGGAAACTACATTTCAATTTCGAGGAATTATCAATGATTTGAAGGAGCGCGGCGAGTTAACATCAGGAATTTCACGAGAATTTGTCAATGATTTACTCAATTCTCAGCGCTGTATTTGTGGCGCAGAATTACACGAGGGTAATCATTCTCATACTCATGTGAGTACCTGGTTAAATAAAGCCGGTTCCTCAGCGGTGGAAGAAACTGCAATTCGGATGATAGCTCAAGTAGATGAAATTGATAAGCAAGCTATAGGTTTTTGGGAAGAAGTTGATAGAGAACAAACTAGGATTAATCAGTTAAGGCAAAGTATATCTCAAATTGAAGGCGACTTAGACAATATTCAAGAACGGTTGCGAAAAGATGCTAATGAAGAAATTAGCAGTTTACAAAAACGCTTAGATGAAATTGAAAGTAAAATTGATGAATTGAATCGAGAGCAGGGTGCAAATCAGCAGCAAATTGCTCAAATCACAACTGAGATTGAAGGTTTAAATAAACAAATCGCCAAACAAAAGCTGAATGAAGACAAGCAAACTTTAGCACAGCGACGAATTAACGCTGCTCAAGATGCAATTGAACGGTTAACGGAAGTTAGAAATCGTCAAGAGCAACAATTTCGGCTACAACTAGAAAAACGAGTACAAGAGATATTTATGGAGATTTCTGTAACTCCATACATTCCTAAAATTAGTGAAAAATATGAACTGACATTAGTAGAAAATACTACAGGTATAGAAGCACCAGTTGCAGCTTCCACTGGGGAAAATCAAATTCTCAGTTTATCCTTTATTGCCAGCATCATTGACAAAGTACGGGAATGGAGCGAGAAGCGAAAAATGATGATGATTCCCGATAGTAGCACTTTCCCAATTGTCATGGATTCACCCTTCGGTAGTTTAGATGAGAATTCGCGGCGACACATTGCGAAGACAATTCCCCAACTAGCGAATCAGTTGATAGTTTTAGTAACCAAAACTCAGTGGCGGGGTGAAGTAGAAGCAGAAATGACAAATAGAATTGGGAGAGAATATGTGCTTACCTATTATTCTTCCAAGCCTGATTGCGAACAAGATTATATTGAGTTGGGTAGAGAAAAATATCCTTTGGTGAAACAAAGCCCAAACGAGTTTGAGTATACGGAAATTATGGAAGTTGAACGGGATAAGTAATTACGCCCCAGCGAATGGAGTTTGCGGTTGTACAAAACATAAACCTAAAGCAGCTACTCTTACGAAAACGCTTTCAGCGATAGCGACGTTCGCGTAGCGTCTGTCTGCGACACGCTGCGCGAACGCAGAGAAGGGGCGTCACCCGCTAGCCTACGGAGGTGGGTTAAGAGTAAGAGAAAATAACAAGAGGTTTAAGCAAATTATTTTAACCCGCGCAACCGAGTAAAGTCTTGTGCAGATGAGGTTTTTCAGTACCTTTTTAAGATTAAGTTGATTCTTCTCAAGTATCCACAAAATGCTTTAATAGTTTTAGTTTATACTAAACTTTATTAATGCTACTCAGAAAAACTTCAGTAGTCGTCTCCCTTTTAACTCTATCAGCTTCCAACGCGCTAGCCTTTTCTGACACCCAAAACTATTGGGCAAAAAATTGTGTCCAGCAACTAGGAGACCGTAAACTTATTACAGGCTACCCTGATGGTAGTTTTCGCCCAGAAGCAACAGTGACACGCGCTGAAGCAGCAGTGTTGATGCTAAATGCTTTTCCTGATTCACCAGTGAAACGCACCGCTACGTCATTTAAAGATGTACCCGGTAACTATTGGGCAAATAAAGCAATTTCTACCGCTTACCAAAAAGGATTTTTTTCTGGTTATCCCGGTGGGATTTTCCAGCCTAACCAGCCAATTCCTCGTGCCCAAATCATTGGTGTCGTAGCTGGTGGGAAAAATTACAGCCCTGTATCCAACCCGACGCAGATATTACAACAATATTTTAACGATGCGGGACAAATTCCTAACTATGCCCAAAATTCGATCGCATCTGCGACTATTAATAGTATTGTTGTCAATTATCCCAATGTCAAACAGCTAAAACCACTGCAAAGCGCTACTAGAGGCGAAGTTGCAGCTTTGATATGTCGGGCGTTAAATATTTACACGGTTCCGCCACAATATATTGCCGGAGTTGAAGTACATCCGCAAGAAGTACGCCCTCTACCAGGAAAACTCGATATTATTCCCACCTTTAATAGCAATAGTCCCGAACTGGTAACAACTGAAGGAATTTTGCTATCAACTTTCCCCCCAGATGGGAAACAAGTACAAGAAGCACATCTAAATTATCCCTTTCAAGGCAGATTTGATATATTTGCTCATCATATCGTCAGGGCGGAAACACCAGCTCAAAGCCGCACTGTTTACCAAGGGATAATCGTACATAATCCAGGGAATGAACCTGTTACCCTGCAAGTATTACAAGCAGCTAGTTACCTCACCAGAGAAGCACCGTTTATCGCTTTACCTAATGTGGTAGAAAATCCCCAAGGTACAGTTTACTCTGGGCCAGGCGATCGCACAATGAATGATGTATTGCGGGGAGTTCGGCAAGGGATTTTTCCTGACAAGCTGGTGATAGAACCAAAAGAAACTCAAATCCTAGCGAATTTAGCCATCCCCGTACAGGCTCCTGCTTCTAACGGTCGCACTACGATGATGCGCTTGGCAAGTAGTAGCCGAGTCTATCTCGCAAATTTAGTTAAAAATAGTAACATTCCACCCACCTTAGCCGAGTGGCAAAAGCTTCTGGATACATCAAGTTTAGCAGGAAAGCGTGACCCCATTCCTACACCTCTCGACCCTCCCAGAGAACCAACGGTATTTAGTCGCGTTGCTGGTGTCTCCCAAGGAACGCAATGGCAAACACAGCTTACGGATAATCCTAATGTATCTGAGTTAACCATACCCCAAACAGGAAAAGCGTTTTCTTATCCTTTGGGAACTGTACATTTAATTACTCTCAGCACTGGACAAATTCAAAGTGCCGCCATGTTAAAACGCTATCCTGATACGGCATACTTTGCTCACAGTAACTATGGTGTTGAATACAATTTAACTTTACCCCTCAGAAATATTACTAGTCAAACTCAGACGGTAACTGTATCAATCCAGACTCCTGTTAAGGATGAAGGAGGAACAGATAGACTGCTGTTTTTAAAGCCAGGTGTAGAACAAATATTCTTTCGGGGAACGATGCGGGTGCGTTACATCGATGATAATGGTGTGGAAAAGACGCGCTATGTCCATTTGGTACAGCGTCGGGGACAAAGGGGTGAACCGTTGGTGACGCTGAAAATGTTAGCGGGTGCGAAGCGAGAAGTACAGGTGGGCTTTTTGTATCCTCCAGATTCTACACCGCCGCAGGTTTTGACGGTGAGAACGGAAGGGTGATGATGAGGTAGCTGAAGCTGAACCCGCAGTACCAGGATGGACTATGTTAGTGGATAGTTTGTTTGTTTAGGCGATCGCTCACATACTAGTATAAAATAATGCGTTAATAATTACTATCGCTTTTGACTTTCGGTTAAAATAGCAACAATGTAAATATTAAAACAATGGCTGCAAATAGAATCAGGGTTGCTAAAGATAAAGCTGAGCTGGTGAAATCTCTAGTCGCATCAAAAGACACAACTGGGCCTTTTCAGACTTATGTAGAAGTTATGGTGTTTGCAGCAGCATTGGGCGTTAAAAATAAAAAGCGTGTTCCTTTGGGGGAAACGACAAAAAGAGAACCATCTCCAATTCCACAAGAAAATTTTGCTTCATTGGGATATGACCTAATCATTAAATTATTAGGAATCACTGAAGCTAAAGATATCAACATACTCTCATCTAGAGAAGAACAAGATGAAGATAGACGTACTCAAATATTTGAAGAGTATGCTAACGCAGGACTTGAAATTTTACAAAATGAGTTGCGCGGTTCTGTTGACTACTCAGAGCGACTTCTGTTAGTTCTTATTTCTGAAAGAGGAACAAAAGAACAGCTAGAAGAAGAATTTGACCTCAGTAAATTCTTAAAATAATTTTTTCGGCTTGCTTCATTAAGTAATCAAATATGAAAAATATAGCATATTATTGTCAACGACTGGCTGAATTAAATGTGAGTAATAGCCGTAAGCGTGGTAACGCTCAATATAAACCAATATTACTTTTATCTGTAATTGATTTGATTACGCGAGGTATCATTACTACTAATGAGATTTTAGTTTCAGACGAATTAATTCAAACATTTGAAAGGTATTGGAATGTAATCGGTTCTCTGTCTTACAAAGGTGGTTTACACTATCCTTTCTTGCATCTGCAAAATGAGGGTTTTTGGCACTTAAAATTTAAGCCTGGATTTAATGGGTTACAGCCAAAAACAATAAACAAGCTAAAGGAGGCTGTTGAATACGCATATCTAGACAGTGAATTATTTAAATTTTTGCAAGATGAGTTTTGGAGAAAAGAACTAATTGATGCACTTGTGGCAGCTTTCTTTCCTGATAAAGAAAATGATATAGAAGCTATTTTACAAATAAATCAAACTTTTCAAGATGACGCGGTAGATATAGAAAAAATAATTGAAACAGGCAAATTAGAGCCTAATCCAAGGTGGAGTTTGAAACGAGCAGTTATTAGAAATGCTTTTTTTAGGAAAGCAATTGTACACGTTTATGATTACAGATGTGCCTTTTGTGGGCTAAAAGTAACTAAAAAAATAAATCAAAATATTGTGGATGGCGCACACATCAAACCATTTTCACAATTTTATGATAACAAAATCCATAATGGAATTGCTTTTTGCAAAAATCATCATTGGGCATTTGACAGGGGTTGGTTTACTGTAGATGAGCAATACAAAATCATAGTTAGCAATAATTTGGAAGAAGCATCTCCCCATGCTAAACCTATGAAAGATTTTGATGGTGAAACAATACTTCTACCAAATACAGAGCAATACTTTCCAGAACTGGAAGCGCTTCAATGGCATCGCCAAAATATATTTCAAGCATAATTACAGGATAGGTGGAAGTCCTACCGCTTTCGGTTCAACAAACTTGCCATCAAAACCTATTGTTTTATCTTCCATAGTCCTAGCATCCGCCAAAGCCTTACGAAGTTCAGCACGTTCCATCTGTTCCTGAATTCCACCCAGGATGTAAACCAATAATTTCGCCGCCAAATCTCGTCCAGCAACCTGCACCCGTTTTTTATTTGGGTCATACAAAATCCCATACCACAGAGATTGGGGATATTCCATACCACTAAAACCACCTTGCTGGTCAAACTTTCGCAGTTTCTTAAAAATATCTGCCAGGGAAAAACCTTTTTTAAAAACCAAAATTCCCAAAGCTTGCGCTAATGCAACTTGAGCAACTGGACGGAAAAGCATATTTCCTTCACCTCCATCCTTCTCAAAGCTGAAGCGCCGTAAAGCTGGTGTATCCTCATGTTCTAAAATTTTATAACTAGAAAGACTAGCCAAAGAATCAAATAGCTTTTCAAATTCCTCAATTCCCTGCTCAAGTTCTTCATCCTCTGGACGCATGGGAATTAGACCTTTCTCCAAGGGTTTCCAATGAGGGAACTTTTGAGCCAAATATCGCTCAGACATATCTTGCAGAGCTTGTAAAGTTGTCAAAACTGTAGAATTGGAAGCGACTGTTGCACTATTCCAATTAACACGGGGATTGCGCTCTTGTCGTTGTTCTAATAGTGGATGTGTAACTGCAATTTTTCTAGCAACGATCGCAAAACCATCATCTTCATTCAACTGTGTTAGTTGCCCTTTAGTCAACGGTGCAGCCATCAGGTTGACATGAACAAAAATCGACCTCACCCTCCGCCTCGCCTCAGTGCGAGTTTCCCCAGCCGCTACCGCACAGATGAACTCAATACCAATTTTTTCCTTGGGTAAATTTTGCAAGTAAGCAAGGTCTACTTGGTATTTCTCTATCAAATCATTGACTGTGATAAAACTGTCATCAGCACCTTTATCTTTTTTATAGCGCTGGAGTTTACGAGTTTTAATTAACTCCATCAACCCCTGAACCCCCATTAATCGGTGTTGACCATCTAGCGCATAAATAGTTACATCATCCTCAGAAATATTTAGCAGACCTACTTTAGCCTCTTTATCTAGGGGGATGAAATCTGTAGTAGACTTGGTGGCGCGTCCTTCACTATCCCACTCAGCAGCTTTGGGATTATCTACCCACGGTTGATTAATTACTACCAGCACTGGTGGAAACTTGTGGTTGTGTCTAGCCGCTAAATACTGCACTAGCGGCGCTTGACGTGACCAATCAAGGGGACGCTGCTGAATTTCATCAATACTATCCGCGTCAATCTCGACATTATCAGTTTCAGGATTATACTTTTTTTGAAACAGGGGTAAGCCAGAGGCGAAGTGAACCCGACCTGCAAACCATTCCAACGTAACAGAGCTAACATAAGCCTCAGTACCACCCATCTCAGTTTTTTGAACGAGAATCTGATCTTTTCTTCCTAAAAACTTCTCTAGGAGTAAAGCTAGTACCTGTTTTTCCTTATTTTCTCGTTCCAGGTACTCTCTAGCAATGTCAGCAGTCGGGTCAGATGCACTATCTTTCATGTTAAATTTTAAAAACAGAATAGGATTATGTCGTTTAATTATCCAAAAAGTTGGATATTAGTATTAAAGTTTTTAAAAACTTTTTTTCAACCCACCTCGGTGGGTTTTATCTGTATAGCCGCGAATTCTATTCGCCGGGATATTACGCCAGCGTTTCCACAGAGAAGGAGAAATGACTACAGCACAACAAGCAGAAAATAAAAACCAGCAAACACGTACTGTAGCAGAGTTAGTGGACTATATCCAAGCTCTCACCACTGAAATTCAAGAATTGTATTGTTTAGATGAGATACCTTGGGTAGTAGGCTATTCGGGCGGAAAAGACAGTACTGCTACTTTACAGCTTATCTGGAATGCGATCGCAGCACTAGCAGTTGAAAAGCGAAAAAAGACTATTCATGTTATTACAACTGACACACTAGTAGAAAACCCTGTAGTCTCTGTTTGGGTACGCAAATCCTTAGAAAGGATGAAGATTGCTGCTCAAGAACAGAAAATGCCCATTGAACCACATTTATTACACCCAGAAATCAAAGAGACATTCTGGGTAAGCTTGATTGGTAAAGGTTATCCAACACCGCGAGGAAAATTTCGTTGGTGTACAGACCGTCTGAAAATTCATCCTTCTAACCACTTTATCCGTGATGTGGTTAGAGTAAATGGGGAAGTTATTCTCGTTTTAGGTACGCGTAAGGCTGAAAGTGTCAAACGTGCTATCTCAATGGAAAAACATCAAGCAGGCAGCCTAAAAGATCGTCTCATTTCTAATTCAAGTTCACCTACATCTCTGCTTTACCATAGTGCAAGCTTGCCTAATTCTTTAATTTATAGCCCCATCGAAGATTGGCGTACTGATGAAGTTTGGATTTACCTAAATCAGTGGCAAAACCCTTGGGAATATAGCAACAAAGATTTGTTCACCATGTATCGAGGTGCTACAGCAGATAATGAATGTCCTCTAGTTGTTGATACTTCTACCCGGATTTCTCACAAACTCAGAAAAAAGCGGAGCTTCAAACTGATAAAATGTATATATGGTAAGCATTTGAGCAGTTTTAACCGATGAATCTACCCGCAACGCGATCGCTCCCAAAACAGTTCA
>JAHHHR010000026.1 GCA_019359245.1 Nostoc desertorum CM1-VF14
GAATAATATAATTGCAGTTTATCATTGTAAAATTTATAGTCAACAAAAACTTATGATTGACTGGGGCTGAACAACTAGTCAACCCTTGAAATTGCTTCTTTCTGACTTTTTCAGCAAGCCCTAATTATATTAACAGAAGCTTAATTGGGAAATTGGCAGGCTTTAGGTACTAGCTAATAGGTAATGTGAACCAGAAAGTTGCCCCCGCATCCAATGTACTATTCACACCAATTTCGCCGCCATGAGCATTAATGATTTGCTTACATAAATATAAGCCCAATCCCAAACTTACAGAATTGCGGATACTTGCACCCCGAAAGTAAAGGTCAAAAAGCCGATCGCTTTGTTGTTGACTAATGCCCACGCCGTTATCACTAACAGTACAATAAATCATCTCACCCTCATGAGTAGCGTTAATTGTCAAGATCAAACCAGGGGCATTATGTTTCAGAGCATTGACAATTAAGTTAGAAAAAACTCGCCATAGTTGCGTAGCATCTGCATTCACTAACGGCAAATCTGCGGATACCAGATTTATCAAGGTTGTTTGATTTTGCTCTAGTAACGGCTCTAAATCTGCGATCGCAGCTTCGACAACTGTCAGTAATTGTACAGGTTGACGCTGCAAAACAATACCTTGGACTTCGCTGATATGAGTTTCCATCAACGAATTAATTAAATTAAGTTGGCGATCGCTACTTTGAATCATCCGCTCTAAAATTGAGCGTGAAATCGAAATATTTTGCTCTGGACGTGCAAGCAAATTTCTCAGCACCATTAAAGTACCCAGCACTGGGTTGCGTAAGTCGTGGGAAACTGCATGAAAAAATACTCGTAGTTCTTCTTCAGTTTGTTTGCGCTGGGTAATATCTTCAATCAATCCCTCATAATAAAGCAGTTTTCCTTGTTCGTCACGCACTACGTAGGCTTTTTCCGAAATCCAGACAATACTCCCGTCTCGGCGATAAATTTGAGACTCAAACTCTGAAACGCTACCATACTTTTCCATCAGGCGCACAAATTCTGCCCGGCGGTTCGGATCAACATACAATTGTTCAATAATAGTGGAATTTGCTGTCACCTCCTCGGCTAAAGAGTAGCCATAAATGCGTGCTAAAGCAGGATTTGCCGTAATGTAATGTCCATCGGGACTGCTTTGAAAAATACCTTCAACAGCATTTTCAAAAATGCTGCGATATTTAGTTTCTGCAACCTTGAGTTTTTGGTAGGCAGATTCTAGTTCTTGACGGGCATAAAATTCAGAACATTGCAGGCGATCGTACAGATAAACACCGATGTCACATATAGCACAAAACCAAAAAATGTATAAAATTAACGTTACATTATATATTTCTGGGTGTTCGGGGATTAGTGTTTTTAGCCCAAACACCGTATTTATACCAAAATAGTAAGCCAACACACCTACTTGAGATAGCAAGTGAAGAATCCAGTAGACTGGCATTAATATAGCTTGGCTTAAAAACAGCAACGACCAACCGATGGTGTCAGGTAGGGCAAAACCTCTGATGGTTGCAAAGAACTGCGATGCTAGACTAATTGCCCAAGAAGACCCCAAAAATAATAAATCTGGATGATCGCGACCTAATTTAGTTTTATGTAAGGCAAAGCAGATAAGTGTACTCAGGAGTACTGCAATATTGATTATAAGGCGTTGAGTTCTAAGTACTTCTGGCAGCTTTTCCAATTCTTTTAAATGGAAAAAGAAGCCGTAGATGTCTCGCAAAGTAAAAGACAACAAACAAATCAGCGCCAGCCATAGCCATAAACGCAATCTCTGCCATAAAAAGCGGTTGCGCCAAGTTCTGTAAGAAGTACTGATTTCATCTGTTGTTGGTAGAGAAAATGCTTTTCTCCACCATCTTTGCACTTTTGTAAACGGAGTAGCCATTAGCATCCGAGCAACTTTGCCCATACCTTGAGGGTGTTTCCCTAACTCAACATTGCTATAAATAACACCCTCTCATTTTTTGGTGATTTATGGGCAATTTGTTGCGGATGAAGTTGCTAATGAAGAGGAAAGGGGGCAGGGAGCAAGGGGGAGAACCGAATAAATATAGCGGTTCTCATTTAGGTGCAGTACAGTTTTGACCTCACTTCCATTCCCTCTCTTCTTAGGCTACGCCCGAAGCGTAGCTATGCTCTCAGTGATCGCTTGTTACCCTGCCTCTTTGGCTAGGGGTAATGTAAACCAGAAAGTTAACCCGCGCTTGCGGTTACTAATAACACCCATTTCGCCGCCATGTGCCTTAATAACTTTCCGACAAAGATACATTTTTAAGCCAATGCTTGTGGAACAACAGTCTTGCGGATCACGGACATGGAGATCGAAAAGGCGATCGCACTCTAGTTTGCTCATTACCACACCGTCATCTCGAATCTGAGCGCGAATCATTCCGTCTTCAACCGTGGCACTCAGAATAAAATGTAATCCTGGTGGATTATTTTGTAAGCTATGTGTTACTAAATTTACCAAAACTTTTTGCAACAGAGTCGCATCTGCCATGACTAATGGTAAATCCGCACAAACCAAGTTCTTTAAAGTCGCTTGATTTTGTGTCAGCATAGGTTCCAACTGGGCGGATGTTCCTTCCAGTAAGGTGCTAAGTTTCACAGGTTCACGTTTGATGTCAATACCCTGTTGCTCACAGGAATTAATTTCTAGCAATGAGTTAATCATCGTCAGTTGGCGATCATTGCCTTGAATCATCCGTTCGATAATCGAGCGAGATACTGGAATTGGGGATTGAGAAGAGGCAGAGGGGCAGGGGGCAGGGGGCAAGGGGGAGGATAGAAGATTACTTCTTTCCCCTCTGCTCCCTGCTCCCTGCTCCCTTGCTTCTCCTGCACTCCCCACTCCCTGATTTAACAAATTCTTTAACACCATCAAGTTACCCATCGCCGAAGTTCGTAAATCGTGGGCAACTGTGTGCAAAACAACATCTTTGACGCGATGTAGTTTTTCTACTTCTTGCATTTTCTGCTGCAATTGTGCTGTCCGTTCTTCTACTTGGCGTTCTAAAGTAGTGTTAAGTTCTGCTAGTTTTTGGTATATCTGGCTTTGTTGAATAGCGATCGCTACTTGTTCTGACATCTGCTTTAACAAATCAATTTCTACTGGCTGCCAATGACGCGAACCTGAGCATTGATTGGCAATTAACGCCCCAAATAGTTCGTCACCTAGCATAATTGGTACAGCCAAAGTAGCCTTCGTTTGGAATTTTTCACAGTGCGCTTTTACTTTGGGAGATAATGACATTTGCGTTATATCTTCAACGACACGCACAACATTATCTTTGAGCAAATTTCTTAATTCTTGTAAATAAGCTTCATCTTTAGTAGACCATCCTGAGACTGATGGATACTTCGGATCTACTGATTCGGCAAGAGTTCTGATTCCTAAATTGGTGTTGTTTAGACCAATAAAAACCCGATCTGCTTGCAGAAATTGCCTGACTTCAATCACCGTGGTTTGGAGAATTTCATCTAAGTTAAGGGAAGATCGAATTCGCACTAGTGTTTCTGCCAACAAGCGATCGCGTTGGGCACAAAGGCGTAATTGTGCTTCCACCTGCTTACTTTCTGTAATGTCGTGATGGACTGCTAAAAGCGAAGGGAGACCATCCAAATCAATGATTTCGGCTGAAAGCTGTGTTGTGATTATCTTGCCAGACTTTTGTCTAAATTCAAATTCCAGCTTGCGAACAACTCCTGTAGCTTGCAACTCCTGTAATAAATTCAAGCGATCGCGATCGTTTACCCAAAGATTAAGCTCAAAAGAAGTTTTACCAATCGCCTCATCTCGTTCATAACCTGAGAGTTTCACAAAACTGTCGTTAACTTCGATGAAGCGTCCTTCTTGCAGCGTACTGATGGTAATTGAATCGGGGCTACAACTAAAAGCTTTAGCAAATTTTTGAGCAAGATTTTGTAAGGTAACTTCTGCTTGCTTACGTTCTGTGATATCTCGGACAATTGCTAGTACCTCATCTTGACCGCTTGCTACCAACCGCGCCTCATAATCTTTAACTCCCCAAGGGGTTGGTAATTGATATTCGCAATTTTGCAAAGTTCCTGAATCTAAAGTTTTTGCGATCGCTTCCAGGCTAATCGCTGCAACATCACTAGGCAATAACTCATCCACATGCTTGCCAACTATTTCTTCTCTCGAAAGAGTGACATTGGATCCCTCACTTTTCAAATCTAGATACTCGCCATCACGGCTGATGCGAAACATTAAATCGGGGATAGCATCCAAAATTGCTTTATAGCGCGCCTCACTCTCTTGCAATTTTTCTTCGGCTTGTTTTCGATCTGTAATATCCATGACCAAGCCATTCCAAAGAAAATCGCCGTTAGGTTGTAATTCTGGTTGCGAATTAGCTTGAATCCACTTAAGTTTGCCGCTAGGCGTGATGATCCGACCTTCCCAATGCCAAGGTGTAATATTTGTAATACAAACAGCTATAGATTCTGTAAAGGCTTTTATATCCTGTGGATGAATCAGTTTGTATAGCACCTTAAAGTCTGCCTGTACAACTTCTGGTTCTAATTCATATAAATATTCACAACCAGAACTAACATAAAGGACAAACACAGAACCATCCTGCTGTTGCAGAACTTGGAAAATTATTCCTGGTAAATTGACAGTAAGCTTTGAAAGCAAGTTAATAGTCTCTTGCTGGCAATTTGGTGTATACAGCGATTTTACAACGGTTTCATCCACTCTGTGATCCTTAGATAGACAAGCAATTGATGTACAATTAAAAGCCAGAATAACCAATTTAACAGTTTTGATTCTGTGAGCATAATTGCTAACAGAATTGAAACTGCACCTTCTTTCAGAGTAGTTCCTGATGAGGCGATCGCATTCACCCAATCGGGTGAACGATTTGCCAGGGGGAGAATCATTTCAGGAGTGCTGAGTTATATTATTAGGACTTACGGACGGGTAACGGAAAACGTAGACGCTTCTCTACGAGACGCTACGCGTAGCTTGCTTCCACGAAGTGGTACGGCTTGCCACCGGCTACCACAGAGGGCGCAGAGGTCACGGTGGAATAGAGTTTTAGAGGGTTTTTGCGTAAGTCCTAATTATGTCCGGGTAATTAGTTATGATTCCATAGTCATTGCAGCCTACACGCCAGATACTCCACTTAGCGTCTCCCCAAATTCCATTCGTGAGAGGCTAACGCCTGCCGTAGGATGCTCAAAGGGCTGTAGAAAGAAGTTGCAGTCCAAGCTTTTGATAATTGCAACCCGCAGATCCCTGACAACTTTAACTTGACAGAATACTAGAATAGAGATATCGCTTCCACTCAAACTGATAACATGAATACTATTACTGTCAGTTTACCTCCTACCCTCGAATTAAATATCGACTTGACTGACGAGCAATTTTTTCAGCTTTGCCAAAATAATCGAGATTTAAAGTTTGAGCGGACAGCTTCAGGGGAATTAATTATTATGCCACCTACGGGGAGTAGTACTAGTGACCGTAATGCAGATTTAACTTACCAATTAAGAGCTTGGAGTCGTCAAAATAAGCTAGGTAAATCTTTTGACTCTTCTGGTGGTTTCAAACTTCCCAATGGTGCAGAGCGTTCTCCAGATGCTTCCTGGGTGAAAATGGAACGGTGGAATGCTTTAAGTGAAGCAGAAAAAGAAAGATTTGCTCCTTTGTGTCCCGATTTTGTAGTTGAGTTAATGTCTCCAAGTGATTCCTTAGAAAAAACGCGAGCCAAAATGAGGGAATACATGGAGAATGGCGCAAGATTAGGATGGTTAATTAATAGAGGACAGCAACAGGTAGAAATTTACAGTCCCAGTCGAGAAGTTGAGATTTTACAAAATCCTAAAACTCTATCGGGAGAAGATATTTTGCCAGGATTTGTTTTAGATTTGGCAGAGATTTGGTGAGTAATTGCCTACCCTTAATCATTCATGATAGGCAAGATAATCGACAAATTTTACGATGGCTTGTTGCCAAAACTTTTCTAAATCAGCCTCTTCGTTGCCAATTAAATCTATTAGTAGCTGTTCAGCATTGGAATTAGCTTCAAACTGGGTACGGATTTTCTCAATTGACCAATAAACTACCGCATTAGCTGCATAGTCAAGCATCTGACCAAACTGAGATAATCAACTTTGATCGCAACAATCAGGTAGAAAGTAGTTTATAGATACATTTAATCTAGTTTTACTTAAAGACAGAAACTAATAATAGATATTCTAAAGTAGGGATACTTTGTAATATATCCAAGGAGATATAAATGCAATTACAACAGATATCAGTTTTAGAAGAAACTTTTTGGGAAGCAGTTCTGAGCCGAGATCCTACAATTGACGGCAAGCTTTTCTACGGTGTTCGCTCTACAGGCATTTATTGTCGACCGATTTGCCCTAGTCGCAGACCAAACCGCAATCAAGTTTGTTTTTTCCAGTCGGTACAAGAGGCTGAAATTGCAGGTTTTCGAGCTTGTAAGCGCTGCCAACCACAACTTGAAACAGTTCCAAATACAGCCAAAGCGAAAGTCTTAGCTGTATGTCGATACATTGAAGCACAAGGCGATCGCATCCCAACCCTCTCGGAATTATGTTCTCACGTTAGAATGAGTCCCAGCTATCTGCAAAGAATATTTAAGCAAATAATTGGCGTATCTCCCTTTCAATATGCAGATGCGCTGCGTAGCCAACGATTGAAACAGCGTCTCCAAGAAGGAGAGGAAATTGCCCATGCACTTTACGACACAGGGTATGGTTCAAGTAGTCAACTCTATGAGAAAGCACCTAAGCAACTGGGAATGACACCAAAAACTTACCAGCAAGCCGGAAAGGCAATAAATATTGTCTATGCGATCGCTCCATGTCCACTAGGATATTTGCTTGTAGCAACAACAGAGAAGGGTATCTGCGCCGTTAAACTAGGTGATAAAGCAAACAAGCTTGAACATATTTTGAACCAAGAATTTCACCAAGCGCAGATCGTGCGTGATGACCACACACACAAGGAATGGATACAAGCAATCCTCAACTTGATTGCGGGAGATGAAACACATCTCGATTTACCACTTGATGTTCGCGGGACAGCATTTCAGAAACAGGTTTGGCAAGCATTACAAAAAATTCCCTATGGCAAAACTTGCACATACACTGAGATTGCTCGTGATATTGCCAAACCTCTAGCAGTCCGCGCGGTGGGTAATGCTTGTGGAGCTAATCCGATCGCGGTGATTGTACCGTGTCATCGGGTGCTACGGAGTGATGGCAGTGTGGGTGGTTATCGCTGGGGAATTGAACGCAAACAAAAACTGCTTATACAAGAATCGAAATTTCTCAAAGATGACTCAAACACCTGAACTAGAATCGCTGACTGAAGAAAGTCTTACCCGTGGTTTAATGGTGCTGGCCAATCTTGATAGCGATTTGGCTCGGATTTTAGATACACTGGGGCCTCCACCTATATGGAAAAGAGAACCGGGCTTTGCAACGCTGTTGTGTATAATTCTGGAACAGCAAGTTTCCGTAGCGGCTGCAAGGGCTGTATTTAAACGTCTATGTGGGGTTGTTGTAACTCTAACGCCAGAAAACTTTCTGTTATTGGATGATGTTCAATTGAGAGGAATTGGATTCAGTCGGCAAAAGATTATATACTGCCGTGGGTTGGCGAATGCGATCGCAACTGATCAGCTTGACCTAACCAAGCTAGAAGCAATGGACGAAACTACTATTAGAACTGAGCTAAAGCGTCTCAAAGGTATAGGAGACTGGACAGTTGATATTTATTTACTAATGGCGCTGCAACGTCCTGATGTCTTTCCTAAAGGTGATTTAGCGATCGCGATCGCTTTACAAAAACTCAAAGGATTAGCGACGCGTCCAACACCAGTTCAACTAGAAGCAATGACACAGCACTGGCGACCGTGGCGTGCAGTTGGTGCAAGACTTCTATGGCACTACTATTTGAGTAATGCCAATAGTAATATCATGCCTGCCTAATTACCCATAATAAAAGAACCCCGCCCTCAACCCCTCCCCGCAAGCGGGGAGGGGAGACAGAGCGTAGCTTTGGCGGGGTGGGGTTTCGAGTATTATGCTTAATTGCCCGGACGTAATATAAGCCGGTTACAGCTTTCCAGTGAATACTCGTTCAGCCGGGCCTGTCATGTAAACCCGTTGGTCGATTTCTGACCATTCAATCTGCAAAGGGCCACCAGGTAATTCTATTGTGGCAGTGCGATCGCATTTCTCTGTTAACACTCCAGCTACCAAGGAAGCACAAGCACCAGTACCGCAAGCTAATGTAATCCCAGCACCCCGTTCCCATACCCGCATTTTCAAATAGTCACGACGTACCACTTGAATAAATTCGGTATTTATGCGTTGGGGGAAAACTGGGTGATGCTCAAATTTAGGGCCGATGGTTTCTAGCTCAATTGCTGCGACATCTTCCACAAAGGTAATGCAGTGGGGATTTCCCATATTTACACAGGTGACATCCCAAGTTTTCCCCGCCACTTCTAACGGCTGAGAAATTACTTTTTCTTGATTGGGTGTAAGAGTAGTGGGAATTTCGCTAGCGAGTAACCTGGGTAAACCCATGTCTACTTTAACTAGACCATTAGATATGAGTTGGGGAGTCATTACACCACCCAAAGTATGAATGCGATATGAGTCTTTATTTCGGGATTCACCTTCTAAATCAGCCAAAAAGCCAGCTAAACAGCGAATGCCATTGCCACACATTTCTGGTTCCGAACCATCGGAATTAAAAATTCGCATGGTGTAATCAGTACCATTTTCTCCAGGTAGGGCAAAAATTACACCATCAGCACCGATACCAAAATGGCGATCGCACAACTTGATGGCTTGCTCTGGAGTCACTACAGGCACTGATGATGAGCGATTGTCAATCAGAATAAAGTCGTTGCCTAGACCATGATACTTAGTAAATTCGATTGCCATTTCTTCAAGGATGAATTATCAAGGATTAGTTACTCTTTATTTTGCCTTGTAGGTTCATCTTTACTAAAAATGCTTACCGAATTTGACACTACCTTACCCAGTATTAGACAAGTCCAAAATCTGATTAAACAAACAATAGCAGTAGAGTTCAAGCTGCTGAATGGTGACTTAATCACAGGAAAGGTTTTATGGCAAGATCCACACTGTATTTGTATTGCTGATGAAAACAGCCAGCAAGCCACTATTTGGAAACATGCGATCGCATACATCAAGCCGAAAACAAGTTAAGAGATGAAAGTTGCCTTTTATTGCTGGGTAGCGCTAATACCGCTCTCAGCAATCCACCTTAAGTTAAATCTTGAGTCAGCCTTGTAATCCGCACAGTTAATCTCAACTGTCAAGGATAAATCTGATATTTTGGCATTTTATTGCTCCCCCTGCCTCCAATCAATGCACTTGTTGTCTAATTTATCAATGCGTAAGTTCTGAAATAGTTGCAATAATCACAGCCATAGCAATTGACGATCGCATTAGTTAATTTAAGTAAATATACTGCTTAAATAGTCATACCTCCTCAAGTTTCAGCACTCTAAACCGGGAACTCTAAACCCTCAATAGACCATTCGTGAGAGGTTAAGTTCAGATACCATTTGTCAATAAGCAATAGTACTTAAAAGATTGCCAAAATCGGGGTTAGAAACAGAATTTTTGGCGTTGCATAATTCGCAACTGCGATCGCTGCAATCTGCAAATCATAAGTGAGACATGAACGGATCACAAGCCAAGAAAGTCCAATTGGGAAAGCGATTTGGCAACTCAAACAGGTGTGTAAGCATTTAGCAATCAGGAACCCCAATTAATTAATCCGTCACAGTATCGGCAGGGAGAAACCCTTTGAGCACTTCTGCCTCAGCAGCCACCACTGGAAGAGAAAGGGGTAATGAAGTAGCGATCGCAAATAACCCTTCTAATTCGCTCAAACCTGTTAAGCTACCACATAACAATACTTGGTCACCGATTCGCAAATCCATGCTGCCATCAGGATAGCGAATAAACTTACCATCGCGCCGGATCGCCTGTACCTGTACTCCAAATTGCTTACCAATATTTAAATCTGCAAGGGTTTTGCCTAGTGTTGGTGTATCTGCATTGACAGTAACCCACTGGCAAGCACTATTTTCTCCAGGAACAGCAGCTTGTCCCTTAGCGAATTCTGCCAAAGCCGCCAGTTCTTCATCTGCTCCTACTACTAGCAAGCGATCGCCTGCTTCTAATTTGGTTTGATTATTGGGATAATCGATTTCATCGCCGTTAGCGCGGCGAATTGCCATCAAACTCGCTCCTGTTAAATAGCGCATATCTGCTTCTTCTATGGTCATGCCAATTAAGGGCGAATCAGATGGTAGAGGATACCAGCGTTGATTTAGATCGCGAGTTGCTTGGCGCAAATCACGAGCAACTTCAGTAGCAGAACGCTCTGGGCGAAAATCTAAATAATGATCGTTGCGGATTTGCTGCATTTCCCGTTGGACGACAGCTGGTGACAACAAGCCTAAGCTAGTTAATAAATGAGTTGCCATTTCTAAGCTGGCTTCAAACTCTGGCTGCACAACTTCTTTCGCTCCCAATTGATACAGTACTTCAATATTTTTATCCTGGGTAGCACGGACAACCAAATCTAATTCTGGGCGCAATTCCAAAGCACGTTTCAAGCAAAGACGGGTACTCATGGGGTCTGGAAGTGCGATCGCCATTCCTTTGGCATGGTTCACCCCGGCAGTTTCCAGAACGTGTAAACTGACGCAATTGCCATAAACATAAGACACCCCAGCCTCACGCAACTGCTGAATTCTACTCTCTGATTGGTCGATTACTACCACAGGTATGTCGTGTTGCAGCAACAACTTGACTAAATTTTTGCCGACTCGGCCATAACCACAAACTACCAAATGGTCTTTAAAGGGCAAATCTTCCGACATATCCCGTACCTGATCTTCTTGTAAATACGGTTTCAACCAGGGCATTGATTCGGCAAAGTTAAATAAAAATGGCACTAACCGCAAGACAAAAGGAGTAAGTATGAGAGTGACTGCGGTGGTTCCCAAAATTAACAAGTATATCTGTCGGGACACCAGCCCCAAAGTCTGCCCTTCACTAGCGAGAACAAAGGAAAATTCCCCAATTTGCGCCAGTCCCAAACCGGCGATTATAGCTGTTTTCAAAGGGTAGCCAAACAGCTTTACTAGGGGCGTGATAATTAAAAATTTACCTACGAAAACTAGTGCCACTAGTCCTAAAATTAATTCCAGGTTGTTCCACAAAAACACTGGATCGATTAACATCCCAATGGCGGCAAAAAATAAACTGGCAAAGATATCTCGCAGTGGTTCAACATAAGTCAGGGTTTGATCGGCATATTCCACCTCAGAAATCATCAAACCCGCGACAAATGCTCCCATCTCAATCGACAGCCCCAAATGCTCTGTTAACAGGGCAATGCCCAAGCATAGAGCTACAACTCCTAATAAAAATAGTTCTCGGCTTTCGGTACGGGCTAACAGTCGCAACAAAGGCGGTATCAGCCAAACCCCCGCAGCTACTGCCCCAGCAGCGAATAAAGCAATCCACAGCAGCGCTGTCAGCACGGCAATGCCGATGGTTTCTGGGGGTTGGTTGAGGGCTGGTAAGACTGCTAACATTAGTCCCAGCGCTAAATCCTGTACTACCAAGATCCCTAGCATCACTTGCCCGTGAGGTGTTTCTGTTTCGTTACGCTCCATTAAGCACTTGAGGACAACTGCTGTGGAAGATAAGGACAAAATACACCCCAAAAACATCCCCTTAGCAGGTAAGGCTCCCCAGGCTCCAGTTAACCCACACACCACAACTGTGACCAAAATCGTCAGAGCAATCTGAAGTCCACCCCCGCCAAGAGCGATCGCTTTTACTTTCTTGAGTTCCGCAAAGGAAAATTCCACACCCAAGGCAAATAACAAAAAGGCGACACCGAACTGTGCCAGAGTCTCTACTTGAATAACTTCTTTAATCAGCCCTAGTCCGGTTGGCCCTATAATCATCCCGCCAATCAGATAGCCTAGCAGCACAGGTTGTCGCAAAAGTGCTGCCAACAATCCACCGCAAGCTGCAACACCTAGAACTAAAACTAAATCAACAATTAGCCTAAAATCTTCTTGCACCAGTTTTAAAAGAACTATTTATTAAGACCTATTAATTCAGCATACAAAGTTTTATGATCTCAAACTGCTTGTTTAGTGAAGGTGCGACAAAATTTGCATATTGAGCATTGAATTTATAGTTGTTCACGCGAGAAGACTTTGAGGCTTTTATTACACGTAATAGCCCAAAAGCGAGTGTTCCAGCACCTGATGCTTATTTATATAGAGAATATCGAAAGGCGGTCTAACGCACTCTAAGGCATATATGGCAAAACTTCCAGGCGATAAAAACAAAATTTTTTCGCTAACAATTACTTTTATTTATCGTTTAGACAAAAAAGAATATTTGCATCTATCGAGAGGAAAGCGTAATTTGAAAGTATCAAGTCACACGCAAAGTGAATTAACTAAACAGGTGCAGCATGAATCCCAGCAAAAAAACATTATCAAATAACATTGACGTACCAGTAGCTCAAAACACATCCACAGTGCAATTAACACGCGGACAACGGCTTACCGATCAATTAGCAAACCATGTAGGCTCATGGAAATTTCTGATTTGCCAAAGCACTGTCTTAGCAGGATGGGTGGGAATGAACTTAGCACCAGGAGTTCCCCACTGGGATGAATCACCTTTCATCATGCTCAACTTAGTATTTTCATTTGCTTCAGCCTATACAGCGCCAATTGTATTGATGAGTCAAAATCGCCAGTCTGACACTGACCGCATGAATGCTGAAATCGACCACCGAGTAAATGTTACAGTTAGCGAAAATATTGAACTGCTACATCAAAAATTAGATGAATTACACGCTCAAAAACTCAACGAACTAACCCAAATTATTAAAGAGCAGCAACAAGTTCTCAATGAGCTTAAAGTAACTTTAGTGCATACCCCGAAAGAGAATAAAGGAATTAAAGTAGCTTTACTACCAGGTTTACATATTCAAACTAACAGCAAATTTTCTAAAGAAACTCCTATTAATAAACCTTTATCGGTAGACCAACCAGTTGCCGACAATCACAAAGTTCTGGAAAGTTTGAATCGTCACTAAAAAATGACCCATAAGTGCTTTATTAATGGCCAAATAAGCGGCTGAATCTTAGTTTAATCGATTCATTTAAAAGTTTGGGTCTCGGATATCTGATGCTAAGTAAAAGTCGGGTTTAAAATTTTTCAAAAAAGAATATTTACGTTGAGAGAGTAAGTTACGAAGTAATAGTTATAATTTTGTACTTCATTACCAGTAGATATAGCTTGCTAATTGAGTTAAAAATGCTATATCTGCAAGCTGCATTAAATAGTAATTTTATCAGAATTTGTAGACATCAATGAAAGCTACTTGAAACAGGTTCAGCAAAAAAATAGAGAAGAGATAGAAATGAACGAAATTATTACAGCTATCCCCACCGGAATCACAGCTTTTACAGCTACCAATCTAGATGATTTAGTCATCCTCACACTGTTATTCTCTCAGACTAATGCCACTTTCCGCCGTCGGCATATTGTAATTGGACAGTACCTTGGCTTCTGTACTTTGATTATTGCCAGCCTAGTGGGTTTTCTTGGAGGGATGATATTACCATCTGATTGGATTGGGCTTTTAGGTTTAGTGCCAATTAGTATTGGATTAAATCGTTTGTTGCATTGGGAGAGTAATGCATCGTCTGAGGTAGAATCAGAAATAGAATTGTCTCATTCTTCTAATTTCACTAGTTTTTTATCTCCTCAAGCTTACAGCGTGGCAGCTATTACCATTGCCAATGGCAGTGATAACATAGGCATTTATATGCCTTTATTTGCTCACAGTGCTATTTCTGAGTTGCTAGTGATCATTACAGTCTTTTTATTGTTGGTAGGTGTTTGGTGTTACGTGACTTATAAACTAACCTGTCAGAATGCGATCGCCCATTTATTAACTCGCTATGGTAATAATTTGGTTCCCTTTGTATTGATAGGCTTAGGTGTGTTTATTATATTAGACAGTGCTTCACTGAGTCCATTTGTTTTGACAGCTACTTGTATATGTTTAATAGGAATAATCAAAATAATTCAAGCTTCTAAATTCAAAACTCAAAGTTTGTAATTATAAAATGAAAATATTTTCTATTGACTTACGGTTTGAGTGCTTTACCTCTTTAGCAGACCCTCATTTTTCTTTAGTCGATAATTCTAACTACTTTAAATCATTTGGCTTTACAAGGCGTGTTCTGACTCTGCTGAAATAGTTAAACTAAGCCTTTAACAAGTGCAAATTATAGCCTGTAAAGATAACCAGTTTATAAATTTCTGGGTCAATCCTAACAGGCTTGACAGTTTTTCTAAAATTCAAGACTCAGCATTAAATTAGCTCAAACATTTTGCAAAAATCATCAAAATCTTGCTTAATCTAGCAATAACTCTGCCTTTTTACTCTTCTACTCATTAAGCATAAGTGCTACTATCTTACCTATCCAATTATTCAGAAGCTCAAACCAAGAAGAAAAATATGAAGTTCATTAAAATTATTCTTGTCGCTCTTGTCTTTATCGTTAATCTGACAATTGCTCAACCCTCTTGGGCAGGCAAGGATTTCACCAAAGGGGCTGACTATGCTGAGGTAACTCAGGAACTTAATCAACTTCTCAGTGTGAAGGGTAATCCTGAACAAGCTGGCTATACATTAGAGCAATTTCAAGCACGACTTTCACAATTACAATCTCAGAAGTATGTAATAGAAACTGCCACAAAACGGGCGCAATGTCACAATGAAACCGGAAGAACTTTAGGGATTTATGCTAATAAACCGAAAAAATCTCCAACCCAACTTTACTATTTAGCAGCAGGTCAAATTACAGATGATGATTGGGATTGCGATGGCATATACTTACCCGCAGGTTCTCAGGTAATTTTAACTCCGAATGGTCAAGCACAACAGCTAACCGAACCCATTGCTGTCAAGTTTGTTGATGGCACACAGTCAATTGCTAGAACTAATCCGGCTACAGGTGCAATTGAATTGAATATTGCACCTGCCAAAGTTTTTAAAGCTGGTGAAGGTAATTGGTTGCTCCCTACATTATCTCAAGCAGATATTGACGCACAAGTTCCTAGCCCACAAATCATTGACTAATGTTTGCTCCCCATTCTCTTTTGATGCAAACAGCACGTCACTCTATTTACTAAATAATTTACCCCTCTTAGTCAAGAGGGGTTTTTAATCATTAAATTTTAGGCGAGCTAAGGGCATTCAATAATAGTAGTGACCACGGCACTTTTATATCAGGTATGAGCCATGAGTACTTTCTCAATATAGGTAATGCAGCCGGTAGCACAAAACGCAAAGAGCGTAGAGATGCAGGGCGATCGCCATTTTCATCTACAATTCCATATTTATGAGCTAGTTCGGCAACAATCTGCACACGTCCTGTACGGCGCATGACATTTGGTTCACCAACAAGTGCAGCAATCACCCGTCCAGTTAATAAGGGAGTTTCCCAATTGTAGCGATCGCTAAGAAATGAGTTATTTTTTTCAGTAACATTGGTTTGATTCATCTCAGAAGCAAAACGGGAAAAAAGCTCAGTACCAACAATACCTGGCCAAATTGAAACAGAAGCGACATTATGGGGTTTTAACTCAACAGCCATATCAGCTGCTAGGCGATCGCAAGCTGCCTTACCAGCACCATAAGCTGTATTAAATATATAAGACATACTACCCCACGATGAAATGGTGCAAATTAGTCCAGAGTTACGCTTGGTCATCATTCGGGCAGCAAAAACACTCGCAACATAGTGGCTACGAAGACCAACGTTGTTACTAGCATCCCAAATACTTGGTTCACAATCCCAAAAGGGTTGCCCATAAGCGTCCTTTAATGCCTGAACTCCTGAGTAAGCATTATTCACCAGTAGATCGAGTTGTCCATCCTGCTCATCTTGGATGCGCTCAAACAGTAAACGCACCTGCTCATCGTCGCTGTGGTCTACTTGGACGGGAATGCACACGCCACCAACTTTCTCTATAGCTGATTGGGTTTCACTAAGACTCCCAAAAACCCCATCGCTGGAATTGTTGAGGCTGCGCCCGGTAACATACACAGTTGCCCCAGCCTCACCCAAGCCAATAGCAATTCCCCTACCAATCCCCCGCGTAGCACCTGTTACCAATGCCACTCTACCCTCAAGATGTTTCATAATAATCCCTTTTCTCTGCTTCCCCTACCTCCCCTGCCTCCCCTGCTCCCCCTGCTTTTGATTAACGGTATAGCCAAACCCGTAATAGTGAAAGCAGTTGCTCAGTATCCACGGGTTTGGTAATGTAGTCTGATGCACCGGCTTCAATACACTTCTCGCGATCGCCTTGCATGGCTTTAGCGGTGAGTGCAATAATCGGCAAAGATTTAAATTGCTCGTTTTCGCGGATTAAGCGTGTTGTTTCGTAACCATCCATTTCTGGCATCATTACGTCCATCAAAACGACATCAATATCAGGTGTACTTTCCAACAGCGTTATCCCTTCCCTGCCATTTTCAGCATATAAAACCTGTATTTGATAACGCTCCAGCATACTTGTCAGCGCAAAGATGTTACGCACATCGTCGTCTACAATTAGCGCTTTTTTGCCAGCGAGTAAGTGGTCTACAGAATGCAGTTGTTCAAGTATTTCTCGCTTGGGTGCTGGTAAATTTGCTTGGACTCGGTGTAAAAATAACGCTGTCTCATCAAGAAGACGTTCTGGCGATCGCACATCTTTAATGATGATTGTTTCAGCAATCCGCCGGAGTTCCGTTTCTTGGGCTTTGCTAATTTCTCTACCTGTGTAGACAATGATTGGTAAATTTCTGCCGTGAGGTAAAAGCTTTATCTGCTCAATCAGTTCAAACCCGGTCATGTCGGGTAGCCCTAAATCGAGAACGAGGCAATCAAAATGCTGTGAGCCGATGGCTTCTAAGGCTGCTGCACCTGTGCCAACAGCAGTAGTAGAAACATCACTGTTGCCAATTAGCTCGACAATACTAAGCCTTTGAATGTCGTCGTCTTCGACTACTAACAAATTCTTCACTTGGCGCTCAACAAAACCTTTAATTTTGGCCAACGCCTCAGATATTGTCTCGCTGGTTAAGGGTTTTTGCAGATATGCGATCGCTCCTAGTTGCAAACCGCGTTGTCTCCCTTCTTCAACTGTCATGATATGTACAGGAATGTGACGGGTATTTGGGTCATGCTTGAGCCGATCCAATACCGTCCAACCATCCATTTCTGGCAACCTGATATCTAGCAAAATGGCTGAAGGCTGGAATTGCTGCGCTAGCATCAAACCTGTACTGCCTGTTTGGGCAGTGATGACCTTGAATCCCTGCTGTTGCGCCATATCTAGAAGGATACGCGCAAAATTAACGTCATCCTCGACAATTAGTAACACGCGATCGCCTCTTTCAATAACAGCGCGATCGTCACTGAGAAATGGTGTTGCTAGCAAAGCGTTTTGCCCGTCGTGAGTAGCGAGTGCTGGGTGAGGAGCCAGGAGTGGGGAGCCAGGGGTGGGGAATAGTTTGGATATAGGAGGCTCAGGAATCAATTGTGGGAAAAAGAATGTAAAGGTGCTACCTTGACCTGGTTGACTAACCAGTTTAATTTCGCCGCCAAACAGACGGGCGATTTCGCGGCTAATTGATAAGCCCAATCCAGTGCCGCCGTATCTCCGACTGGTAGAGCCATCAGCTTGCTGAAATGCCTCAAAAATAACTTTTTGCTTGTCGGGAGCAATGCCAATACCTGTATCGCTAACTGAGAAGGCGATGACATTTTGGGCGCGATTCAAAGTTACCTGATCCTTGCTCCACCCTTGCTTCGCCACCGCAATCTGCAAGCGTACTTCTCCTCGCTCTGTAAATTTAAAAGCGTTGGAGAGCAAATTTTTCAACACCTGTTGTAAGCGTTTTACATCTGTATAGATGGTTGCCGGCAATTCGGGAATAAATTCAATTGCGAATGCAAGTCCTTTGCTCTGAGCTATTTGCCGGAAGGTGCGCTCAATCTGATCACCTAACTCTGTCAAGGGCATTTGGGTCATGTCAATCGACATAGTTCCAGATTCAATTTTAGCGAGATCCAGAATGTCATTGATTAACGCCAACAAATCATTACCTGCTGAGTAAATTGTTTGGCTGTATTCGACTTGCTTGGCGCTGAGGTTGTGATCAACGTTATCTGATAACAACTTCGCCAAAATCAACAAGCTGTTCAATGGCGTCCGCAGTTCATGGGACATATTGGCGAGAAACTCAGACTTGTATTTTGAAGAAAGGGCTAGTTGTTCAGCCTTCTCTTCCAAAGAGAGCCTTGCTTGTTCAATTTCTCGATTTTTGCGCTCGACTTCTTGCTTTTGTATGGCTAACAACTCTGCCTTTTCTTCTAATTCGGTATTAGTTTGTTGTAGTTCTTCTTGTTGTCCTTTAAGTAAATCTTCTGAAGTTTTGAGTGATTGGGCTTGTTGTTCTAAACGCTTATTAGTTTCCCGGAGTTCATTTTGCTGGACTTGTAGCTCTTCAGCTAAAGATTGCGACTGCTTGAGTAATTCTTCAGTTCGCATGGATGCTGCGATCGTGTTAAGAACGATCGCTATACTTTCGGTAAGTTGGTCGAAGAATGTCAGATGAATTTCGCTAAAGCGGCGGAAGGATGCTAATTCTATGACTGCTGTCACCTGTCCTTCAAAGAGTACAGGTAACACCACGGCATTAAGTGGAGACGATTCTCCTAAACCAGAGGCAATTCTGACATAATCACTTGGTACATCCGTCAAGAGTATTCGCTCTTTTTCTAAAGCGCATTGTCCCACCAAACCTTCACCCAAGTGGAAGCGGTTAGCTAGATGCCTGCGTTCGCGGTAAGCATAGCTACTAATTAATTTCAAATACGGTGTATTTTCCCCAGCCTCCATCAGGAAGAATACGCCGTGTTGCGCTCCTACTAAGGGTGCTAGTTCTGAGAGAATCAGTTTAGAGACGGTTTCTAAGTCTCGCTGCCCTTGCAGCATTCGGGTAAACTTGGCTAGGTTAGTTTTCAACCAGTCTTGTTCGGTATTTTTCTGCGTTGTCTCGCGCAGATTAGCAATCATCTGGTTAATGTTGTCTTTGAGTATCGCTACTTCCCCTAGTGCTTCAACGGCGATTGAACGAGTTAAATCGCCTTTAGTTACAGCTGTAGCAACTTCTGCGATCGCTCGCAACTGAGTTGTCAGTGTAGCAGCAAGTTCATTTACATTATCCGTCAAATCTTTCCAAGTTCCAGCCGCGCCAGGTACTCTAGCTTGCCCGCCTAACTTCCCTTCAATTCCCACTTCTCGCGCTACTGTGGTTACCTGATTGGCAAATGTCGCTAGAGTATCAATCATCTCGTTGATTGTTTCTGCCAAGGTTTCAATTTCTCCCTTGGCATCTAACATCAGTTTTCGTTTCAAGTCACCGTTAGCAACCGCCGTTACAACTCTGGCAATACCGCGCACTTGTGCCGTTAAGTTACCCGCCATCGAGTTAACGTTATCTGTTAAATCTTTCCAAGTTCCTGCAACACCTTGGACTTGGGCTTGTCCGCCTAACTTACCTTCAGTTCCCACTTCCCGCGCTACCCGCGTTACTTCTGATGCAAAGGAACTGAGTTGATCCACCATTGTGTTGGTGGTGTTTTTCAAGTCCAAAATCTCGCCTTTGGCATCGACGGTAATTTTCTTAGATAAGTCGCCATTCGCTACCGCCTTGGTAACTTCCGCGATGTTGCGAACTTGTCCGGTGAGGTTCCCTGCCATCGAGTTAACGTTGTCCGTCAAATCTTTCCAAGTCCCTGCAACTCCTCTGACGTAAGCTTGCACGCCTAATTTACCTTCCGTTCCCACCTCACGGGCAACCCTTGTAACTTCTGATGCAAAGGAATTTAGCTGATCCACCATTGTGTTAATGGTGTTCTTGAGTTCCTGAATTTCACCTTTCACATCAACGGTAATTTTCTTGGATAAGTCGCCGTTTGCGACGGCTGTCGTAACTTCGGCAATGTTTCGCACTTGTGCTGTTAAACTTCCCGCCATGAAGTTTACGCTGTCGGTTAAATCCTTCCAAGTACCGGCTACACCTTTAACTTCTGCTTGTACACCCAGCTTACCTTCAGTTCCCACCTCACGGGCAACTCGCGTCACTTCACTTGCAAAGGAATTTAGTTGATCTACCATCGTGTTGACGGTGTTCTTCAACTCTAAAATTTCACCTTTGACATCAACAGAGATTTTTTTAGATAAGTCACCATTAGCTACGGCGGTAGTGACAGCGGCAATGTTTCGTACCTGTGCTGTTAAACTTCCCGCCATGAAGTTCACGCTGTCAGTTAAATCTTTCCAAGTACCAGCCACACCGCGCACATCTGCTTGAACGCCTAGCTTACCCTCACTTCCCACCTCACGGGCAACTCTTGTTACTTCACTTGCAAAGGAGTTGAGTTGATCCACCATTATATTGATGGTATTCTTGAGTTCCAGAATTTCGCCTTTGACAGCAACAGTAATTTTCTTGGATAAGTCACCATTTGCGATCGCAGTTGTAACTTCGGCAATGTTCCGCACCTGTGCTGTCAAGCTTCCCGCCATGAAGTTTACGCTGTCGGTTAAATCTTTCCAAGTACCAGCAACGTCTTTGACTTCCGCTTGTACACCCAATTTACCTTCAGTTCCCACTTCACGCGCGACTCGCGTCACTTCACTTGCAAAGGAACTGAGTTGATCGACCATTGTGTTAATGGTATTTTTCAACTCCAGAATTTCACCTTTGACATCAACGGTAATTTTCTTGGAAAGGTCACCTGTTGCAACCGCCGTAGTTACTTCGGCAATATTCCGCACCTGTGCCGTCAAGCTTCCCGCCATGAAGTTCACACTGTCGGTCAAATCTTTCCACGTACCCGCTACGCCGCGCACTTCTGCTTGCACGCCCAACTTGCCTTCACTTCCCACTTCACGCGCAACTCTTGTTACTTCTGATGCAAAAGAATTCAGTTGATCCACCATTGTGTTGATGGTGTTTTTGAGTTCTAGAATTTCACCTTTCACATCGACAGTAATTTTCTTGGATAAGTCGCCTGTTGCAACCGCCGTAGTCACTTCCGCAATATTCCGCACCTGCGCCGTTAAACTTCCCGCCATGAAGTTTACGCTGTCGGTTAAATCTTTCCAAGTGCCAGCCACGCCGCGCACATCGGCTTGCACGCCCAGTTTACCTTCACTACCAACTTCACGGGCGACCCGTGTTACTTCTGATGCAAAGGAACTAAGTTGATCCACCATGATATTGATGGTATTCTTGAGTTCAAAAATTTCACCTTTAACATCGACAGTGATCTTTTTAGATAGATCACCATTTGCGATCGCAGTTGCAACTTCGGCAATATTTCGCACCTGTCCGGTGAGATTTCCCGCCATCAAGTTCACGTTATCAGTCAAATCTTTCCAAGTACCCGCCACTCCTCGGACTTCTGCTTGCACGCCTAACTTCCCTTCAGTTCCCACTTCACGGGCAACTCGCGTCACTTCCGACGCAAAAGAATTTAGCTGATCCACCATTGTATTAATGGTATTTTTCAACTCCAGTATTTCGCCTTTCACATCAACAGTGATTTTCTTGGATAAGTCACCATTTGCTACCGCCGTTGTTACTTCCGCAATATTCCGCACTTGTGCCGTCAAGCTTCCCGCCATGAAATTCACACTATCGGTAAGGTCTTTCCATGTACCCGCTACCCCCCGAACTTCTGCTTGACCGCCTAATTTTCCTTCTGCACCCACCTCACGGGCAACCCTTGTTACTTCCGATGCAAAGGAATTAAGTTGATCCACCATGATGTTGACGGTGTTTTTCAACTCTAAAATTTCGCCTTTAACATCAACAGTGATTTTCTTGGAAAGATCGCCATTCGCTACTGCCGTTGTTACTTCCGCAATGTTACGGACTTGGGCTGTTAAATTCCCAGCCATCAAGTTAACGTTGTCTGTGAGATCCTTCCAAGTTCCGGCTACTCCTTTAACTTCTGCTTGCACGCCCAGCTTCCCTTCAGTTCCCACCTCACGCGCAACTCTTGTCACTTCCGATGCAAAGGAATTTAGCTGATCCACCATCGTGTTGACGGTGTTTTTTAGTTCTAGAATTTCGCCTTTAACATTGACAGTGATTTTTTTGGATAAGTCACCATTTGCGATCGCAGTGGCAACTTCGGCAATATTGCGAACTTGTCCAGTGAGATTACCCGCCATCAAGTTAACGTTATCAGTCAAATCTTTCCAAGTGCCAGCAACGCCTTGCACTTCGGCTTGAACGCCTAACTTCCCTTCGGTTCCCACTTCACGGGCAACTCTTGTTACTTCCGATGCAAAAGAACCAAGCCGATCTACCATCGTGTTGACGATATTAGCAGTTTGGAGAAACTCTCCTTGGAGGGGTCTGCCTTCAATTTCTGTAGCGATTGTTTGGGATAAGTCACCATTAGCGACTGACCGAATTACCCGAGTCGTTTCAGCTGTTGGTTGAACTAAATCTGTAATTAGAGTATTGACAGAAGTAACACAATCTGACCACGAGCCACGAACATCTCCGAGAGAGGCACGTTCGGCAATTTTGCCTTCTTTGCCGACAACGTTACCAATCCTCTGTAGCTCTACAGCCATCCGTTCATTCTGGTAAATAATCTCATTGAGCGTATCAGCTATTTTGCCCGCCACACCAGTATGGTCTATGGGCATCCGAGCAGAAAAGTCACCCTGTTTAACAGCATTCAGCGTTTTTAGTAGCTGATTTAAATCTAGATTGTCGCTGTCTCTAGTTAACTGTTCGGTCGCCATAGCCCTATCTCTAAAGAATTTACTTGGTTTTTGTGTTTAAAGAAGACTTTTTCAAAGCAGAGAGTTGATCGTAACTCTCATTAGTGCTTTTAGCTTTTGTGATACTCCCCATAGCAAAAAATTTTGATAATTTGATTAGCTTGGGGTACTTAGTTATTTTATTGTCAAATGTTTGCAGTAATGACTATGCATAGCATAAAGGTTAGCGAAGCTGAGTTTAAATCTAACTTTTGACTGAGGGCAATCAGCTTTACTGCGAGTTGTGTAAAACTTTTAGTGAGGTTAATTTGTTTAACTTTAAATAACCAAAATGCTATTTTAGTTGTATAGATAATAATCAAGTTTGCCTTTTAATTTGTTGTTATCTTAAATTAGTTACTCAATATGCCGGTTTGCACCCGTAATGCGTACTAACTCTAATCATAGCGGGGAAATAGTCAAAATTTCTCAAGGGGCAACGTAAGAGAGCAGAGAAGAAGTTCGCTATTGGCGTAGCGTTTTCCCTAGTGGTTTGTCAACTTAAGTTTGAAGGGTAAACGTAGACGCGCAGCGATGAAGCAGCGCGGTCTTCTCCCAAAGGGCTTGTCGCAGGCTACCACAGAGGCGCAGAGGGCACATCAACCCCTTCTCCTGCAAAGATGCTGCGCGTAGCTTGCTTCCCCGGAGGGGTACGGGGAATTCAAAATTACAAATCCCCATAAATAAATTTAGTTACTCTGTATCCTTTTCGGTAGTAAAAAGTACTAAAAATGTCTCTTTACTCCCCTGCTCCCCCTGCCTATTTCATGAGGATCTCACTTTTTCGCGTTGCTCCCGTTTTGCTCCTTGCTTTAATTGAGATGGTAGCTGCATTTACGCCGTGCTATCCCAGGTATTCTCAAGTTGGCATAGTCGCCGCTTAGTTGAACACGTGACGGTGCTTGGTGTAGAGTTGCACAGCATCTTTGAACTGCGGCTTGATACTCTCGCCATTGCCTACGGATTGCAAGACTGGCGGCATCATCACCTAAGTCTGAAAATCTTAGCCCAGCTCGAATCAGCCAAGTTTCTACATCAGTTGTTTCACCCAGCATTTCTGAAATGAGATTAATCTTTTCCATGAGTAATATCTTTTACGCATATTCAAAATTGGCCATTTTACTTTAAGAGAAACTCTTGAAAAATAGCCAATATAATTATTTATTAAAATCATAAATGCAAATAATTAAAAAAATGGGTCATATCTGAGTATGAATACTCAGATATGACAGAATGAGTTACTATTACGGCTAGCAAATATCATTGCTTAAGCTTACGAATAAGCCGTTTTCTAGCTCGTAATATTAGAAGCGATAGCCTAATCCGGCTTGGAAGCTGACGGCATCAGCATCACTATTTCTGTAAGCGTCAATACCCCATTTAGTATCACCATAGGCAATGACATTATTGCTAACTTCTGATTCAATACCAAGGGTGACTACAGGCGCATTTTGATTACCTAATGGGGTTTTTTGACCTTCGTCAGTTACAAAGGAATAACCACCACCGAAGTAAACATTAGTGTTTCTGGCGATGGGCGCATCATAAGTCACTATGGGCATAATTGCGGCAGCATCACCACCATACAGCAAAGAACCCCGGACTGAAACAGGCGCATTGGGAAGGGCGTAACGTCCTTGAATATTACCACCAAGTTGTGCTTCATCGTTTCCTTGTCCGCCGCTGGTTGCACCAACGGCAACACCAGCACCGATGTAGTTAGCGTTTGTACCGGCTGTTTGAGCAGAAGCAATTCCTGCCGAGAGAACAATGGAAGCAACAGCGAGTGCAGAGGCAGCTAATTTTGTAAGTTTCATAAGATTCTTCTCACTAGAGTTAGGTAAAATCAATATTCTCTAGTACTAGAATCTCTTTTTTTACAAAATGTAACCTCGCACACCTGGTTCACCCAAGTGGCTGAATTATTTCTCACCCACCTGGGTGTACTAGCGACTTGCGTTATTTCTTTAAAAAGCGCTGACGTAGACGAGATATAAAAGTATTCACCTCTGGTATTTTCATTGATGAAGCGATCGCAGCAAACACCGCAATCCCCACGAAGCCAGATACACACAACTGCAACAACAGAACCAGTAAACCCGTTTTACCTAACAACTGTTGAGTAGCAACTAAAGTTCCATAGCTTGCTACCCCAGCTACCACACTACCAGCAGTCAAACCCAAAATCGGTAAACTCCACTCCCGCCAAGGTAAACCATTGAGTTTGCGATCAAGCAACCATAACAGCATCAACAAGGAACTGCAATTTACGCCTACTGTCGCTAACACCAAACCGGGAGCACCAAAAGGCCCAACTAAAATCCAATCGAGCACAGCATTGAGAAAGATATTAAAAGTACTGATGCGAAAAGGTGTCTGCCCATCACCCAAGGCATAAAATACCCGCACCAAGACATCACGCCCCAAATAAGCAAACATCCCAATCCCGTAAACAATTAGCAATTCGGAAACTAACTGCGTAGCATCTTCCGTGAAAGCACCCCGCTCATATATTACCTGGACAATTGGTACAGATAGCACTACCATTAATGCTCCTAGAGGTAGCATGGTGACAGCACTAAGTAGGAGTCCCTGACGAATACGTAATTTGAGATCGTCCCAATTTTCTGGTTCGGCAAGTTTGGCAAATATCGGTAATAGAGGCAGCAAAATGATATTAGAAATAATCCCTAAGGGAGTTTGCACTAGCAAATTGGCATAGTTAAAACCAGCAGCAGCACCGGGGATGGGACTTGCGAAGTAAAGCACAGTAGCAAAGTTAATTGGCATCATCCCGGAAGAAATTGTTGCCGGAGTCATGATTCTAATCACTTCTTGAACACCGGGGGATTTAAAATCAAACCGCAGGCGTAACGTACCTAATCCTAACCGCCACTGAACAATTAGCTGCACCAGCCATTGAAGAATTGCTCCAGCCAAGGTTCCCCAGGCTAATACCATGCCACCGATTAAAGCGTTTTCTGGCTTGATAATGTCCTTGCCCACTTGCATGGTCATTAAAGCAATGCCGATAATAACGGTAATGCTAGATAACAGAGGGCTGATGGAGAGTAACCAATACTGATTGGCTGCATTAAGAGTACCAAAGCCAATACCAATTAAACCGGCAAATAAAGCCATTGGTGCCATAATGCGGAGTTGTTGAATTGCGATATCTCTGGTTGTCTCTTCCAAGCCATAACCGACTAAATCAACGATCGCATCCGCAAATAAAACTTGAGCAACTGTCACCAGCAACAGCAATCCAGCTACCAGCGTTGTCACGGTTTCCACTAAAGGAGCCGCTTCTTCTCGCCGCCGCTTGGCTAAAACGCTGACAACTGCACTGTGTAATGGCCCATTTACACCACCGAGTAAGATCAATAAAAAGCCAGGGATAATATAGGCGTAGCTATAGGCGGTAGCAGCAGCACCAACACCAAAAGCCGCAGCGATCGCTTGCTGCCGCACTAAACCGAAGACTTTACTAATTAATGTCGCTACGGCAACAATGCCAGCAATTCCAGCGAAAGAACGAGAGGGTTTTTGGTCTTGTTGTGTCACGAATATTACCCGACAACTCTTGCAGAGTGCATATTTTAAAACATTTAACCTGAAATCGCACAGTCTGTCAGGCAAATTTTGACAAATAAGTAATGAGTTTATAGTCTCATCGCAATTATCCCAATTTCTGGACTCAATACGACTGTTCCTTCCCCTAATCCCTGCTCCCCTGCCCTAAACGCGGTGGGATATTTTTTAGTTAGAAGTCCCTAAATAGGGCTAGAGATGCTTACTACAAACCTTTAATTTATTTATGTCTTCCGTTGTATACAAACCAAAATTATTTTTAACCCATTACGAGGATAGATCAAGAAAGGGGAACTATAACAATAACCATCTTCTGGGAAATAGTTGAACACTGCAAATGTCATATCTTTGACGTTAACCCAATGAAGCTTGGTATAAGGAATCATTATATAAAAACTACATAAATCCAGAGCAATGGAACCGAATTCAAATTTCACGAAAAATCAACTTCTCTTGTCAAGCGCTCAACTTCAAGAGCAACTAGAGCAACAAAAGGCTCTGGCGAGTGTAATTGTACGAATTCGGGAGTCTCTTGACTTAGAAACGATTTTTCAAACTACCGTTACACAAGTGCGTCAGTTACTAAATGCTGATCGTGTAGCAGTTTTCCAGTTTGATCAGGAAAAAGATTGGCAGGGAGAATTT
This sequence comes from Nostoc desertorum CM1-VF14, assembly GCA_019359245.1. Lineage (GTDB taxonomy): Bacteria > Cyanobacteriota > Cyanobacteriia > Cyanobacteriales > Nostocaceae > Nostoc > Nostoc desertorum. The sequence continues at coordinate 27,274 of JAHHHR010000026.1, forward strand.
ATTTCTGAGGATGTTGCACTTGGGTGGAACTCAGCATTGGCAATAAAAGTTTACGACCACTGCTTTGGAGAACAATTTGCTTCCATTTACCAACAAGGTAGAGTGCAAGCAGTAGCAGATATTTACAAGGCGGGACTGAGTGATTGTCATGCCGCAATTTTGAGTAAATTTCAGGTACAGGCCAACCTCGTTGTCCCTTTATCGCGCCAGAAGGAACTGTGGGGATTGCTTTGCATTCATCAGTGTAGTGAGGCTCGTGACTGGAAAGAATCGGAAATTGAATTTATTCATCAAATTGCTGACCATCTTGTTGTTGCGATTCAACAAGCAAAGCATCTCCATGAAGTCCAATTGCAAGCCGCCAAATTGGCTCAAGCGGCTCAACGCGACAAAGTAATTGCTCGGATTGTCGATGAAATTCGCTCACCCCTTGATATTGAAACCATCTTTAAAACCACAACTCAAGAAATACGCCAGCTGCTGCAAGCTGACCGAGTTGCTATCTTTAGCTTCAATGACGATTGGAGTGGTAACTTCGTTGCTGAATCATTTACGGAAGGCTGGATTCCGTTAGTTGGCGCTCAACCTGCGATCGCTGATACTTATTTACAACAGACGCAAGGAGGACGTTATGCTAACAACCAGGCATTTACAGTCAATGACATTTATCAAGCCGGATTAACAAACTGTCATGTAACCTTGTTGGAGCAATTCCAGGCAAAAGCCTTTGCAACTGCACCCATTCTCCAAGGGGATCAACTTTGGGGAGTCATTGCTGCTTACCAAAATACCTCACCCAGACAGTGGCAATCTTATGAAGTCGAATCACTGAGCAAAATCGGCACACAAATTGGTGTGGCAGTGCGACACCATAAGTTGCTCACATACGCTCAGTACCAAGCAGAGCAGCAAAAGACATTAACTAGCGTGATTACTCGAATTCGGGAATCCTTAGATTTAGATACAATCTTCCAAACTACTGTCACGGAGGCACGGAAAATGCTCCAAGCAGATCGAGTGACAGTCTTCCGTTTTGATCCTCAAAAAAATTGGGAAGGAGAATTTATTTCTGAGGATGTTGTACCTGAATGTAACTCAGTAATAGCAGAAAAAGTTTATGATTATTGCTTTGGTGAAAACTTTGCACCCCTTTACGCACAAGGTCGAGTAAATGCGATCGCTGATATTTATCAAGAAAAGTTTCCAGGTTGCTACGTTCAAATCTTAGAAAAGTTTCAAGTGCGGGCAAATATGATCGCACCTCTATTAAAAAAGGGAGAACTTTGGGGATTGCTGTGTATTCACCAATGCACTAGTCCTCGTTATTGGCAACCCTCTGAAATTGAATTTACCAGTCAAATAGCCGAGCAATTGGGAGTCGCATTAAAACAGGATTCTTATTTAAAGCAAGTTCAAATGCAAGTTGTCCAGTTAGCAGAAGCTACTGAACGTGAGAAAGCAATGGAACGGCAAGAATTACTGGCTGCAACCATTGATAAAATCCGCCAGTCACTCGATATTAAAACTATTTTTAGAACCACTACTCAAGCTGTGCGAGAGTTGCTCGAAGTCGAGCGAGTTGCAATCTACCGTTTCAACCAAGATTGGAGCGGTAAATTTGTGGCAGATTCTTTTAAAGATGGTTGGAAACCTGCTGCACAAGGCCAACTAATGATGATAGAAACCTTTGAAGATACAGGTGACGATAACGAACTTCCGCGTAATGAAACCTTTGTCCCAATTAGGGAAGGTGAAAAATTATGGGGGTTATTAGTTGCTTATCAAAATTCGCAGCCGCGTTATTGGAAAGAGGAAGAAATCAATTTACTAGCTCAAGTAGGGGTTCAATTGGGAATTGCAATTCAGCAAGCAGAATTACTCGAACAAACTAAGCGTCAAACCTTAGAACTTACTCAAGCTCTGCAAGAATTAAAACAAACTCAAACCCGGTTAATTCAGGGTGAGAAAATGGCAGGTTTAGGACAACTACTTGCTGGAGTGGCTCATGAAATAAATAATCCTGTCAGTTTTATTTTTGGAAATCTCATCCATTTAAATGAATATACTCAAGAACTGCTAAATGTAGTGAAACTTTACCGTCAAAACTCCTCTCTATTGCCAACTGTCCAAGAGCAAATTGATAAGAGTGATTTGGACTTTCTTATCGAAGATTTACCCAAAACCCTTGAGTCAATGAAAGTAGGGACAGAGCGTATTTGTGAAATTGTGCTATCACTGCGTAACTTCTCTCGTACAGATGAGGCTGAATTGAAGGCAGTAAATATTCATGAAGGATTGGATAGTACTTTGCTAATCTTAGGGCATCGGCTCAAAAACAATAATGAACGCCCCGCTATTGAGGTTATTAAACAATATGGTAATTTCTCTTTGCTCGAATGCTATCCAGCACAATTAAATCAAGTGTTTATGAATCTTTTGAGTAACAGTATCGATGCATTAGAGGAAAAGTTTAAAACTATACAGCAAAGGCATTTGAAGTTATGCCAAAGGTGTCCAAAAATACCTTTGACTATCTGGATTGGTACGCAAGCCGTTAATAACCAGCTTCTAATTAGAATAGCTGATAATGGTCTTGGGATTCCACAAGAGGTGCGATCGCATATGTTTGATCCCTTCTTCACTACCAAATCACCAGGTAAAGGTACGGGTTTAGGATTGTCTATCAGCCATCAAATAATAGTTGAAAAACATCATGGTCAGATTAAATGTTCGTCTAAACCAGGAGAAGGAACAGAGTTTTTAATTGAAATTCCCACGGATAATTGATGTCTCTATTTTTAGGCTCAACGTTGAGATTTTTTACTTACAACCTAAACTATCTCGCGTTGACATACCTGTAACCGGATTTACTCCATCCGCCCTTTCACACATTAGCGACACTTGATAACGGTCAATCAAAGCATCTGTAAAATCAGCACCTGTAATTTCGGCATCAAAAAAACGGCTACGGGTCAAAGTTGCTTCTGTAAAAATGGCATTTTTCAGGTTAGCACCATCCATAGTGACGCGATCGACTAAAGCGCCGCTCAAGTTTGCACCTTCCAAATTTGCTTTTAATAAAACTCCTTTAGTGAGAATTGCGTTGGTTAAATTTGCTCCTTGAAAATTCGTCCCCCGCATTTCTGCTGCTACAAAAGTCACACCTGCCAAATCAGCATGAGAAAAATCACGATCTTCTAAATTTATATTGTTGTAATTAATTGTATTTATCTGAGCAAAAGCAGGTTTGGGATTAAGTATTATCCACCCAAATGCCAGTATCAAAATCACAATCAAACCAAAAAAGCGCAGTAAAATCTTTTTCATAACTTTATTATTTATCAGCAGTCCTTTGTCATTAGTCGTTTGTCATTGAACCAATGACTAATGACTAATGACTAATGACTCTTGACTATTTCCAATCTTTACCAATCCGAATTGTGAGATCAGATTCTAAATTACCAATCGCCGCTACCTCAATTTGACCCAAGCCTAAGACTTTTTGCAAATCAACTCCAACTCGGCGGTTGCCTTTTTGGACAACAATCTGAGTTTGACGTTGGGTATCTGGCCAATCAGGCACTTTGTAAATATTAGTAAAGCCTTTCTGTTTCAAATAAGCAATAACTTTTTCAGTTAGCTGAGGTTGATTGGAGGCATTTTGAATAGCAATTTTGAGCTTAGGAACCTGACGCATATCTGGTTTTAGACCAGGTACATTTACCCCAACATAATCATTCAACAGGCTCTGTTGTCCAGTCATATTTAGCCAATAGCTATCAGGGTCTTTGCTAAAACGGCTAAACGTACCAGGCAACACGGTCATTTGGAAATTATCCCGATCCAAGTTGAGTCCGAAATTTACCAACGCCATCATTTCTTCCATCTTCAGGTTGGTATCAAAGTATTTTCGCATCAAGCGAGTTAATTGAGGCAACCTTGGCAAAATGGTAGGACTATTTAAGCGTTGCAGCAATGCTGCTGTTAGTGCTTGCTGACGCTGCACTCTCGGTAAATCTCCCAAACCTGGTTCGCGGAATCGGACAAACTGTTCTGCTTGTTCGCCGTTGAGTGTTTGCCAGCCACTGACTAAATTAATTGACAGACGACTGCTGGAGTCTTTATATTCCATTGATTGGGGAACAAAGACCTCTACTCCGCCTAACTGATCGACTAACTGCCGTAAGCCACTGGTAGAAATACGGATATAGCGATCAATTGGGGCATTGTTTAAGGTACGACTAACTACCCGTGCTGCCAAGACTGGACCACCTTTGGCATTAGCATCAGATACCTTAGTTAATCCCTTTTCTCCCTTTTCTGGGATGGCGATCATCGTATCTCTAGGGATGGAAAGCACCCGCACAGATTTTTCACTAGGGTTGAGCCGTACCAGTAGCATCGTGTCACTTTTCCCAGCAAAGCTTTCTGGTGAACCATCAACAGTACCGCTAACTGGTTCAATCCCCATAATTAAAATATTCATCGGTCGTGAAAGCTGGTACTGGGAGAGTTTGCTCCATAACTCCCCTGGTAGTGGTATTTTTACCTCGTCTTGAGCAGTTCCTAAATCTTCATCTGTTCGATCTAGATTGCTCCATAACGGGGTCCAAAGAGCTAAGGTTGATACCAGCAACCCAGATAAGACGACGCCGATGACAACCGTCATGATCCACAACAGCCATCGAGGCATGGTTAAGCCCAGTCTCTCGTAAAGCTGATTGGGAATTGCACCCATTGATTCGACGACCCTACGATTGGGATGCGCTAGCGGGTTTAGTTCGACATCCTCCTCCTCTGAATCAGCTACTGGTGCAGGTGTTACTTGATTTTCTGTTCGTTGACTTTGCTGCGATCGCACCTCAGTTTCAAGTTCTGCAACTTGCTGAGATCCAAGCGGATTTTCCGACCATTCGACTTGTTTTATCACAATTATCTCCCCACTCAACCACTCCCTAAAAGTATGTTAATCCAAGCTACAAATATTGCCAGTGGAAAAGCTCACTGTAAACTTGTAATGTTCTTCGGTAGGCGTGTATGACAACATGAATACTTTATTGTTCCCCGTAATCCTTGCTGGTGGTAAAGGTGAACGTTTTTGGCCCCTGAGTCGCAAAGACCGACCTAAGCAATTTTTAAGTCTTGATGGTAGCTCTAGAAGTTTATTACAAGCAACCGCCGATCGATTGATTGAACTCGCTGGCGGGTGGGATTCCTTGTGGGTAATTACTTCTAGCCAGATAGCTGAAGGGGTGAGACAACAATTACCTGATCTACCATCTCAAAATTTATTGATTGAGTCGGAAGGAAGAGACACCGCCGCAGCCGTTGCTTGGACAAGTTTAGAAATCAAACAGCGCTATGGAGAAGACGCTGTTATTGGCTTTTTCCCTGCTGACCACTGGATCGCTGATCAAGAGGCGTTTGCACACACATTAAGTGCGGCTACGCAACTAGCAGCAAGCACAGCAGCGATCGTTACACTGGGGATCAAGCCTACTTTTCCATCAACCGGTTACGGCTACATTGAACAAGGTGAAAAAATAGGTAGCTTTAATGAGTTGCCAGCCTATCACGTCAATCGTTTTACTGAAAAGCCCGACCGTGAAACGGCAGAAACTTTTTTATCTACGGGACGTTTTAGCTGGAATAGTGGAATGTTCGTTTTTCGGGCAGGGGTTGTTCTCAAGGAACTACATACCCATGCACCAGAAATTATCGAACCTTTAGAACAACATGGCCCTGATATCTATCCCCAGTTGCCTAAGAAGAGTATAGACTATGCGCTAATGGAAAAGACAACTCTAGCATACGTTTTGCCAGTTGATTTTGGTTGGGATGATTTAGGAGATTGGAATGCGATCGAACGCTTACTTAAAACAGAGGAAAATCCCAATGTAGAACTGGCTACGCACGTAGGGCTAGATACGCAGGGTGCAATTATTTACGCCTCAAATCCAGAGGATGTAGTTGTTACAATTGGTTTAGAGGACGTGGTGATTGTGCGCGATCGCAATGTCACCCTCGTTGTTAAAAAAGAACGTACCCAGGAAATCAAGCAGATCCTTAAAATTCTTCAAAGCGATTCCCAATTTACTGACCTGCTATAAAAGTTAAAACCCTTGGCAGAGGCGAAAAAGCCTATTTTCCAATTATAACTTGACTGTCGAAAAGCGGAGCATTAGGAAGAGGCAGGGGGGCAGGGAGCAGGGAGCAGAGGGGAAAAAGAAAAAGCTAATTTTTTATTCTCCCCCTTGCCTCCCGCCCCCTGCCCCTATTCCTCACTCCCCACTCCCCACTCCCCACTCCCCACTCCCCACTCCCAAAAATGTTCCTCACCCAAACTGTTCCCCGTCAACGAGAAATTCTTGAAGTATTCCTTCGCAATGGCTGGGACTATATGCGAAGGTTACTTACTGGTGGCAAAGCTGATGAACCCCAACTACCTACACCTGCGGTTTTAAAAAATATCTTGGTAGACTTGGGGCCAGTTTACGTCAAACTTGGCCAGCTAATGTCTACGCGTCCAGATTTACTGAGCGCCGCCTATATTGAGGAATTATCAACTTTACAAGACGAAGTACCACCAGTGCCTTGGTCAGAGATAGAAATAATCCTCCGTAAAGAATTAAAACGTCCACTAGCAGAAACCTTCAGCACAGTTAACCCGATCCCAGTAGCGGCAGGATCAATTGCCCAAACACATCGCGCTACATTAGCAGACGGTCGAGAAGTCGCTTTGAAAGTGCAACGTCCGGGAATCGATCTGACTATTGCCCAAGATATTGCTTTAATTCAAGGTATTGCCGATTTAGTGGCGCGGACTGAGTTTGGGCAAACTTATGAAATTAAATCCATCGCCGAAGAATTTACTAAAGCTTTAGAAGCCGAGTTAGATTTTACACGAGAAGCGGGTTTTACAGACCAACTGCGGCGCAATTTATCTAAAAGTCGCTGGTATGATCCCACGCAAATAGTGGTTGCGGAAATTAACTGGGAATTGACCACAGAGAAATTACTGGTCATGGAATGGCTGGATGGAGTGCCGTTCCTGGCGGCGGATTTGGATAATGACCCCAACGTTAAAGATCCTGCCGAAAAGCGTAAAGAAATAACTACTTTGTTATTTCGGGTATTTTTCCAGCAACTATATATTGATGGCTTTTTTCACGCCGATCCCCATCCAGGAAACTTGTTTTATCTCAAAGATGGTCGTGTTGCCCTCTTAGACTGTGGCATGGTGGGAAGACTTGATCCCCGTACACAGCAGATATTAACAGAGATGTTGTTAGCGATCGTTGATTTAGATGCTCAAAGGTGCGCTCAGTTAACTTTGCAGCTATCAGATTCTGCTCAACCAGTAATTTTGTCGCGGTTAGAAAATGATTACGATCGCATGTTGCGAAAGTATCACAATGTCAGCCTCACGCAAATAAACTTCAGTCAGATAATTTATGAAGTTTTACAAGTTGCCCGCAACAATAAAATTAGATTACCTAGCAATATGGGTTTGTATGCCAAAACCCTAGCTAATTTAGAGGGTGTGGCGCGGACATTCAACCCGGAGCTTAACTTTTTTGATGAAGTCAAACCATTAATTACAGACTTGTTTCGTAGGCAATTATTGGGCGATAATCCAGTGCGATCGCTCCTGAGAACAGCCTTAGATATTAAAAGTCTGTCTCTCCAATCTCCTCGCCAAATTGAACTGTTATTAGACCGAGTTACATCAGAAACCTTACAGTGGAATCTATCGCTGCGGGGTTTAGATGGCGTACGACGCACTATGGACGATGCGGCTAACCGACTATCTTTTAGTATATTAGTGGGTTCACTGATTATGGGAGCAGCAATTATTTCCACCAGAGCGCAGACAAGTCAGCTATCTTTTTTAAGCACCACCCTGTTTGCAGTCGCTAGTTTATTAGGTTTGTGGTTAATTATCAGTACATTGCGATCGGGACGTTTACGCTAAAGTCTATGTGTTGTGCTTGAGTAATGTCCACCACAGTAAATCATGATATGTCACTGGCGAAAATCCCTGCTTTTGTCTTTGGAACCACAGATAAATAGCATTAAACACCAGTGATTTATGTGTGTTTACCTATATATATCTGTGGTTCTAATATAAAAAATATGTCAATCATCATTGCTGAAAAGCTAAGTAAATCTTACCCGGTCGCGGTCAAAAATCCGGGTATTAAAGGCACAATAACCCACTTGTTTCGCCGCACCTACCGCTCAATTCAAGCAGTTCAGGATGTTTCCTTTGAAATTGCTCCTGGCGAAGTTGTGGGGTTTTTGGGCCCAAATGGTGCTGGTAAAACTACCACACTCAAAATGCTCACGGGGCTGATTCATCCCTCTAGCGGTGCTGTTAAAGTAGCAGGACAAATTCCGTTTCATCGCAAAGAAGCATTTTTGCAAAAAGTTACCTTGGTAATGGGGCAAAAGCAGCAGCTAATTTGGGACTTACCAGCGCTGGATTCTTTGAGAATTAATGCTGCTGTATATAACATCTCTGATAAAGAGTTCCAGCGCCGGGTGGGAGAACTAACAGAGATGCTTTCTTTAGAAGGTAAACTTACCCAACCAGTACGGAAGCTATCTTTGGGTGAACGAATGAAGGCGGAATTGCTGGCAGCACTTTTGCACCGTCCTCACGTATTATTCCTAGATGAACCAACGCTAGGACTAGATGTGAATGCTCAGGCGGCGGTGCGCGATTTTTTGCGCGACTACAATCAGCGTTATCAAGCCACAGTGCTGTTAACGAGTCATTACATGGCTGATATTACAGCTTTGTGTCAACGAGTGCTGTTGATTCATGAGGGAAGGCTGATGTATGACGGTAGTTTAGATGGACTACTAGAACGTTTTGCCCCATATCGGGAAGTTCATATAGAGTTAGCCCAACCTTTACCGATAGAAAAACTTATGACCTATGGTGATGTGCAACTGTTAGAAGGGCGATCGGTGCATTTTATGATACCTAGAGAGGCGCTCACCCGCATGGTATCTAAGATTTTGACGGATTTGGAGGTAATTGATTTAACAGTTACCGAACCGCCTGTAGAAGAAGTGATTGGACGAGTTTTTCAGGCGGGTGTTGTGTAGTTAGTGCTGAGACGAGTAGAGTTGGCGAAGGGAGAATGCAGCATAGATGAAAAAATTTATTAGAAAAGCTCTAACTTTGCTGTTAGTATACTACGCCTATATGGTTGAGTATCGAGCAGAGCTAATCTTATGGGTTTTGGCAGGGTCTTTGCCAATTATCCTCATGGGTATCTGGATACAGGCAGCACAAGGCGGGCAGTTTGGGCTATCACCTGTGGATTTTGCTCGTTACTTCATCACAGTTTTCATTGTTAGGCAATTAACAGTTGTTTGGGTTATTTGGGAGTTTGAAAGAGAGGTCGTAGAAGGCAAGCTTTCGCCCAAGTTGCTACAACCGCTCGACCCAGTATGGCATCATGTTGCATCCCATATTTCTGAAAGATTTGCTCGGCTAACGTTTACTTTTTTATTAGTGGGATTATTTTTTATTCTTTATCCTCAAGCTTTTTGGTTACCAAGTTTGAGTAGATTTCTGCTGTTTGCATTGGCGGTGGTGCTAGCTTTTGCTTTGCGGTTTACAATTCAGTACACTTTTGCCATGTTCGCCTTTTGGACAGAACGGGCTAGTGCTTTAGAAAATTTTTGGCTGTTGTTTTATCTATTTTTATCTGGTTTGATAGCTCCTTTAGAGGTCTTTCCAGAACCTATGCAGAAAATAGTCATGTTTACGCCTTTTCCTTATTTGATTGATTTTCCTGCGAGTCTTTTGGTAGGGCTACCCGTGGATATAGGGCGAGGATTTGGCTCAATGGTGGGATGGATATTAGTATTTTTGGGTGCGAATCGTTTGCTGTGGCGTGCGGGTTTAAAGCGGTACTCTGGGATGGGAGCTTAAATAATTTAACATTCAACTAAAAAAACTAAAGCGCTGTCTAATACAAAGGTAGCAAAAATGGGTTACGCCTATGCACTAATGTACTTTACTAGAGATTTTATAAATTACTTGGTATCGTCTTAAACTTTTCTGCCGTTCCCAAAGAATAATCTTCTAACTTAAAATCAGCAAAAGGCTTCTTTTCTAATCTATCCCGTAATGCTTCGTCGAGAATTACGCCTGCTGATTGTTTTTTAACCCCAATAATTATAATACTTCTCTGATATTTAGTTAAATCCTGATTTGCCTGACAATCACTCCGTTGAAATTGCCCCAAATTTAATATCCGATAACCTTTAACGCTTGGTGTATTAATAAATATTCTTTTTACTAAAAATTGGATTTGTTTAGAGCGTTCTAGAGCCATTCGTTCTTGAACTTCTATATTACCTTTACAAGAAGCTGTACCTACAGAAATAATCTCACTAGGTTCTTCCATGAGATTCTGTATATTTTCTTGCTCTAAGCTCAACTTTAAAAGGTCAAGACTAATAATTTCATCATTATATTTAATTTGAAAATTGCTACCTAAAAGCCATTTATATTCTAGTGATAAAACAGCTATATTAAATTGGGCTACCTTCCCCTGGCTATCTCTACCTTCTTGATAAGTAAAATAGTCAATTTTACCTTTTTTTTGGGAAGATTGACCGTAATTTGACCCCACAGAAAATTTTGATGTCCGCGTTGTTAAAGCCACTATACTAAGTAACGCTAATATTACTAGCAAAGCTGCAAAAAATTTAAGTAGTGGTACTTCTTCTGGCTGTTTTTGTGGAGAAAATGAAGTTTTAGCAATTGGTGATGGCAATTGCTCGATATCACAATCTTCTACTAAATTAAGATTTTCAGTAGTAGTTTCTGCTAGTTGGGTTTCAATTTCTTCTAAGCGTTGTAAAATTTGCTGAGTATTGGCAGGACGCTTTTCTATATCCGGTGCTATTAGCCAATCAATTAAATCCAATAGTAAGGGTGAGATATAGATAGCATGATTGTGCCAGTGCAATAAATTTTCCTGGATATCATACATATCTAAAGGATGGTATCCTGTAAGTAAAAATACAAATGTGCGTCCCAAGGCAAAGAAATCTGATTGCGGTACTGCTTGAGCATTCATTTGTTCGGGAGCGCTGTAGCCGGATGACATTAGTGCTGTCATCCCATTGCCCTTACTAATTTGGTCTGGGTCGGTTCGATCAATTTTAATGGCAGTGCCAAAATCAATCAGTGCCAAATCCCCCCAACCCTTCCCAAGGGGGGATCGAATCATGATATTAGATGGCTTAATATCTCGATGCAGGTACTGTTTACCGTGCACTAAATCCAAAATCTCTACCAATTGTTTTAACCAGGCTAAAGCCTGTTTTTGGGAAATAGGATGATTCTGCTGCTGTAGCCACTGTTCTAAGTTGTACCCATCGATTTTTTCCATTGCAATGCAATGCAACACTAAACCATTTCGAGTTTGATACTGAAAGTAACTATCCTCTTTAGAAATGCCGGGATGCTTGAGTTGTCCCAATACGGTTACTTCTTGCTGAAATAGTTCTACTGATTTGGCATCGCCTGATAGCTCCTCTTTGAGTATCTTGAGGATTTTAGGAGTATCTTGTTCATATGCTTCATAAACTTTACTAAATCCTGTTTTGTCACTCAAGAGGTACATCACCCGATAACGCCCTAGCAATTCTAAATGGGAACCACAACTTTGACAAAAGCGATTTTGATGATTATCCGGGTTATTTGGTTTAGGGCAAACAGGATTGATACAAAGGCTCATGACTGGCTTATCCGTACTTTAACAGTTATCAGTTATTAGTGAATGCTGATAACTAATGACTGATTTAACAGGAACTCAGATGCGTAGCTACTTGTTGCTAGACACCGCTCCTATTAATTCTTCTGTTGCCGGATGATAATCCCGTCCAATAATTAATTTTCTATCTGTGTTCTGCCAAGAAAGCTGCTACAGTTTGGTTAAATGCTTTTGGTTGTGTCAAAAACGGCCAATGGTTGCCAGGAACTTGGCAAATGCGGAGGTTTTTAAGATAGGTTTTGTAGGGTTGAATTTGCCAATCTTGACGGTTCAATCCTTGTTTTGGCTGGACGAAGATGGCAGGAGTGTCAAGAGGAATTGTAAAACCAGGCACTTGCATTACTGCTTCAAAAATGCCGTCGCGGGCAGCTATGGTAAATTTGCTGCCCCAACTTCCATCAAGTTTTTGTTCTATTCCTGCTTGGAAAACTTGCTGCTGTAAGGAACTCCATCCTTGATATTGCTTTAACTGCCGTGCTTGTTGTTCAGCTTCTTCATAACTGGCAAAGGGGCCCATGCTTTTGAGAAAAGGCAAGAAGCGATACAACATAGGGAAAGTTACCCTGAAAAGACTGGGCATTTTCCAGATGAAAATTGGATCGGCCAGAATTATACTCCGCAAACGCTTTGGGTTTTGCCTTGCCCAGATGGCGGCTAATTTGCCTGTCCACGAATGACTGACGATATGGGCAGAAGTCCATCCAAGATGATCCATGAGTCCTTCGAGGTCTGCGATCGCACTTTCAAAGCTATAATCTCTCTCAGGCTTACTACTTTGACCATGTCCGCGCATATCTGGTGCGACTATGTGGTAGTCTGCTGCTAAATAATCTCCTAAACTAGACCACACTAGAGCATGATCGCCTAAGCCATGTAACAACAGTAAAGGTTCTCGCCCTTGGTTCCACTCTAAATAAGAAAGTTGGATATCAGGCTTTGATAAAGTTTCACGTACAGGCATCATTGCACATCCACCAATGAAGAGATAGTTTCGCGTTTATATATTACTGCGAAAGAAGATGGAGGGCGCAGTGAGATGTTATTTAACAGCTATAATTAAAGTCAACTTTTTTCATAGGTCAAATTACTTGAATGCGATCGCGCATTTGGAGTCAGAGTAATTAAATCGTCAATATTGCGTTTCATTGTCTCGCAAATCGCATCTAGAGGTAAGTCGTTAGAGTCGTAACCAAAGGGGTTTTCAATCTCCAAGCCGATGGCTTCAATGCCAAATACTGTAAAACCAACGAAAGCAGTAATCAAACCTGTCCACCAACCCAGAGTCTGCACTATTTGAAATGGGAACAGGAAACAATATAGTAACAATAATTGCTTTAGATGAATGGAATAAGCTAATGGCATAGGTGTTTTTAAAATACGTTCGCAAGCACCTAAATTATCCACAAGATTATTCAATAATTCTTGCATAGATGTTAACTGGTAGCTATTAAGGCAATTGCGATTATACTGCTCCTGTAAATAATCTCCTATCCAAAAGGCAACCTCTATGGGGGGATTATTCATAATCTTCAGTTTTATATACTTACTAGATGGCATTAAATCTTCTAATTCGCTATTGACTACTTCTCCCCGCAAATGTAATTTAGTTGTCACAGCAAAAGCTACCAATAAATTTAATGCTGTAATTTTATTTTCTTTATCTTCTGGAGAAATTTCGTCAATTGATACCCAAATTTGCCGGGCCAAATTTCGGATGTTATTTACTAGAGATCCCCAGCATTTTCTACCTTCCCAAAATCGCTCATAAGCAGTATTAGTGCGAAATACAAGTAATAAACCTAAAACAATACTAGGAATAACACTGCCTAAAATAGGTTGGGATACAGGCACTTTAAAATGATAAAGCAGAGAAATCAAAAATCCGAAAGCTCCGCACCATAAAATGTGTTTGTAAATTGCTTTGACAACTGAACCTTTAAGTTGTAATATTTTGCCTTGCCATGTGCTTTTTTCGGTTGCCATACAGTCACCCTAAGATAATATTTAGTGATCCGATAGATTAAATATCGATACTTTAAAAATAATAACTATAGTAATAGCAAAATTGGCAAAGACGATACTGTAATAAGTACTGTTGCGGAGATCACAAGATATGCTGACAGTAATGACTGTATCTTACCTTCAAGCGTATTGCTTTCTGCTATTTAAAAGTCAAAAGCAATGCCTACGCAGCTAATTATAAAGAAATGTAAAGATTACTTGGTGGCTGCATAAATCTCACACCTCACCCAGATAAATCGATAGAGGAAAAGGTACATAGCTATCGATAATGGTCATACAGCATTAGCCGATATGATGTACCCCAGTAAATCAAAAAGTTCTAACCTGTACAAATCCTGCCCTGCAAATTAAATGTTTAGACATAACTAAATAAGTTATGTCTTTTTTTTAGTGCTTAGTCTCGAAACGTTGAATTTCAATTAAATAGCCACTGGGATCACGTAAAAAGCAGTGGTAAATATTGTACTTTTCATTTAGTATCGGTGGCTTTTCAAATTTAATGCCCCGTTCTTTGAGATATTCAAACCACTCGTCCACCTGCTGCGTTATCAAGGTAAAAATAACACTTGATTGCTTGTCGGCTGGAGGAGCTGATATTTCGCTTGCCTGGCACAACCCTAAGTACCCAGAGCCGCTAATAGTATAAATTCGACAGGTTCCTTGGTCAAGCCATAACTCAAATCCCAGCATTTCTTCGTAGAACTTTATAGATGCATTGAGATTATGGGTATAAAAGAAGGTAATTTGTTGTTCGATTTGCGGATGAGGAGACATAAAATACATTTGAGTATATACCCCAACGACATCTGGCGATCGCATAGGTAAGAATTAATTGATGTTAGAAACCTGTTACTACTCCAGAATGCCTTAAGTGCTGCTGGAGTTTCTTTTTGGAAAAAGCGATTACGCCTACGCAATTTTCCAAATCATCCGGATATGCCAAAACCCGGCTGAATAAGGATTGCATACTGAATTATCTATACCTAATATGGGGCATCGCTTATTGATGTACCCCTCCTGCCGACAACTCTCGCAAAGCAGCCTCAGTTCATCTGGGGCTGTTTTGCGTTACTTCAACAGGACTTAGGCAAAATATCCTTCAAACTCTCATTTCTCTGTGTCCCATCACTTGCTACAAGGGGGCGAACCCAGCAACGCACTGGCTTTTCTGCGCCTCTGGGGTTCCTGATTCTGCAATTCTTCCGTAAGTGCTATCTAAACAAAAAAGTTGTGTAAATAAAACAGTTAATTTTCAGACATCCCTAACTGCATTTGGGTGTATACCCTGATGACATAAGATACTCTCACAGCGAAAATTTGTATAGGTAAATGCGTATCTTTCCTGACTCCAGATTTGTTTGTGACAAATCTGGAGTTTTTTAATTCAAGAGGAGCGATCGCTCCTGGATAAATAATTATGAACAGGCATACTATTGAACCAGACAGTGCAAATAGTTTAACAAAAACTTCTGCGGTGGATGTTGTGCAATTGCGTAGTATGGATATACAAAGATTTATCCGTAAAATCAGAAGATGTTAGAGTGAAACTATGGAAGAAGTTGCTGCTATTGCTGCCGTCGTTGAATATTATTAGCGATTTTTATAATTCATTTATTAACGTGCATAAAAGTATAGAATACGTCAACATTATGTTAACGCACCTTGAATTATTTGACTGATGAAATGATCAGGTGAAAACTTTGAGAAAGTTGACATTCTCTAAAAGTAAATGACGCAACTGATGATTAATTTCATCAGCCGCAGCTAATCCAGAAAGCATCGCACCTTCTACAAGATTGCCGCTACACCAATCACCACAGCAAACTAAAGGTGAGGGACTTCCGGCAGACAAAAAAGCTTCGTGCCAAGGACGGCTAGGAAAGGCATAACGCCAACGATGTACTTGCATCCATTCGGGAGTATTCAGCCAAGGAAGGGAAAGAGATTCAGATGCTCGTTGCAACATAAGTTGTCCGGCAGGTTGTAAATCTTGGGATTCTAGATGGCGTTGGGCGAAATTAGCGCTACTTTGCACTACAAAATGTGGTTGCTGAGGGTTAGGACGCTTGCTACTGTCCAAACCAATCCATGCTAAATCAGCATTATCCATGAAAGTTAGAGCTTTCCACTCAGGGAGTGGTTGAGATGTGGGAGGATACCCAGCGATCGCACTAATTGAGGGATAAAATTCTACAGAACGCAGGTTATCAAGGAAGGCTGCATCCAATACACTTTCTCCCAAAGGTTCCAACAGCATTACAGCTTGAGGTGCAGGAATGGCAACGACTATAGCTTTTGCAGTTAATTCTTCGTTACTAGATTCGAGAGTTAAACGCCAACTATTTTCAGGAGTTGGGGTAATAGCAACGACACGCTGATTCAGTAATATTTCTAAACCTGGGGCGAGGGATTTAGCGATCGCACTCATTCCTTCAGGTGCGACATATCGCGGACTGCGGTTTTTGGGTTCCGCTAAAGGAGCGCCTGTTGTGAGTTCATAAACCTCCTCTGTCCAAACTTCGAGAATCTGGCGCGATCGCAAAATCTCTACAAAACGTCCCAATAATTCACCCTTTGGCTCCAGATGACAAGCCCCATGATCCGCACAAGTTCCATGCAAGCGGCGTGTAGCCAGTCTTCCTCCCAAACCACGGGACTTTTCCACCACTAGCACCGAATATCCAGCTTGACTTAACTGCTGGGCGCAGACTAAACCGGCCATTCCGGCACCAATTACTGCAATATCAGTCATGAGTCAATAGTCCTTAGTCATTGGTTATAGTTATTGATCATTAGTTATTCGTTATTATCAAAGGACAAAATTACTACTAATGACTGCTGAAAGCTAATAGTAGAATAAGGTACAGAAAGCTGCACGGAAGGGAGGAAGGGAAATTGGATGAAATGAGGGCCGCGCTAGAGTTAGCGACTGAAGAAGAATTGCAAGACTTAACGGCAATTTTATTTAGTCGTAAGTTCAATCCTCTAGATTATGTACACACACCTGAACCCATCGAAGTGCAAAGCCAAGGCCGCAAAGCTTGGTTAGATGCACTAGAGGATCGCTTTCGTTTTTTGGCGGCAGATGGAATGACAGTATTACGGGGACGCACAGGCGATGTAACTTACAGACAAGCCTTAGTTCAAGTATGTAAGTATTTAAAAATTCCCTATTCTGATCAGCTGGCAACCATTGATTTAGAAGCAGAAGTATTTTTGCATCTGTTAGGACAGGTGTGGAAAAAATTGCCTGAACAGGAAAAACAAAAATTGACTCTCCGAGTGCAGCGTCACCTTGTCAAATCAGAACTAAAAGAACCGCTACCACTCTTATTGCAGCGTGACCCCTTGGGGTTGCTTTTCAAAGGCGGTAGTGCGATCGCGGTTACTTCTCTTCTCCAGCCACTTGTACTTAAGCAAATTGCCCGTCAATTTGCCATCCACTTTGCTACATACGAAGTAGCCAAACAAGCGGCAATTACAGGTTCAAAAGCAGCTACAACGCAGTTTAAAAGCTATGTAGCTATGCGAATGGCCCAACGAGGTATGACTGTAAATGCTGCTCGTTATGGGGCAGCTCGCAGTATGTTTGCTGTGATTGGACCAATGATGTGGACATGGTTTTTTGCGGATTTAGGGTGGAGAGCGATCGCCACTAACTACGGTCGGATTATCCCTACTATTTTCGCTTTAGCTCAAATTCGCCTCACTCGTGAGGAATGTTGGGAGCCAGCTTGAACCAGGTTTTTGACTATTTCAAGTCTCGTTGGCAATATTCTTGGAACTACTCTCTATGGGCACTGTTAATCTTCCCATTGAGTCCTTTATTGGGGGCTGTGACTCTAGGTTTTGTATCATTAATAACTTGGCTGAAACAATACCGCAAAATTAGTCACCGCCCTCTCAACTGGGGATTTGCCCTTTTGAGTATATTGCTGATTATCAGTGCTGGATTTGCCGATGACAAGACAGCAGCTTTCCTCGGCTTATTTAATTTATTACCATTCTTTTTATTTTTTGCTGCCCATAGCGCTCTGATTCAAACGTTTGCCCAATTGCGGCAAATGGCTTGGATTTTAGTGATCGGTTCCATGCCAGTGGTAATTCTTGGTTTGGGGCAGTTATTTTTGGGCTGGAGTTTGAAATTAAAGATTTTGTGGGTTGTCTTAGCTTGGACGCTCGCACCAGGAGGAAATCCGCCAGGCCGCATCGCTTCACTCTTCTTGCACGCTAACACCTTCGCCGCTTATCTAGCGATAGTTTTCATCCTGGCTTTAGGGTTGTGGCTCGAACAATGGCAATTGGGTATTGGGTATTGGAGATTGGGTATTAGTAAGAATTCAGTCCCCAGTCCCCACTCCCCAGTCCCCCTTCTCTTCCTAACCGTGGCGGTGATAGCGAATTTCATTACCTTGATTTTCACCAATTCACGCAATGGGTGGGCGATCGCTATTTTTGCCTGTTTAGCTTATGCACTCTACCAAGGTTGGCGCATTCTTGTGGGTGGAATCGCTGCGATCATCTCTAGTGTGCTTTTGGCCGCTTTTGCTCCCTCACCAGTCGCTCAATTTTTTCGTCAGTATATTCCTACCTTCTTTTGGGCAAGATTAAATGACGAGATGTATCCAAACAGACCAGTTGCTTTAATGCGAAAAACTCAGTGGGAGTTTGCCTGGTCTTTAGCTCAGGAACATCCTTGGACTGGCTGGGGTTTACGCAGTTTTAGTACACTCTACAAAGCCAAAATGCAGATTCGGTTGGGTCATCCCCATAACTTATTTTTGATGTTATCTGCTGAAACTGGTTTTCCCAGCGCTCTTTTATTTTGTGGTTTACTCGCTTGGATTTTAATTACAGGCGGACAATTACTAGGCAAGTCAAAATATATAAATGCAGAAGACAGGTTGATATTTTTCAGTTACCTTCTAGCTTTTGTTGGGTGGGTTCTATTGAATACAGTAGATGTAACCCTATTCGATTTTCGTTTGAATACGTTTTCATGGTTAATTTTGGCTGCTATTTGTGGAGTCGTACATCGTTATAACCAAGTTCACAGGCTTGAATCTCATCCAAATTAATCAGGAAATGACAAACAGCAACTTAAAATATCCATCAGTTTGTTTTCAGTGTATACACTGGGGGCATTTAGAGTTTTAAGTGACTAAGATTACTATATTCACGTCTGTGAGTGTGACTAATAGTTAATTAGTTACTGTTGCTGATTGTTGGGAAGGTGTAGGAACAACCCTTTGAGGTTTTCCTGCATGACGGGCATCTCTTGTAGATGCCCTTTTGTATATTTATTATTTTTCTTCAGTTAAAGTACAATTTCAAAAAATATTCAATTTGACTGAATATCTGAAAAATTTTTCTTTTTCATAAAGGAACATAAAACATGATTGCTGAAATTAAGCTAGGTCTTTGTAACCCGCCAGAGCCTATATATTTGTATGTAAAAAAAGGAGAATTAAGCGGAGAATCTTACCTTTGGTATAACTATGATATCAATAATAAAATAACTATTCCTGTGCAAAAAACAGGGTTGGCTGGCTATATATCCGAACTTAAATTAACGACGAAAGAATTTAGAGAAAAAGACAACATTAAGTTAGACATCGTTGTTAGAGCCGATGAAATTTATATTGTTAGGACTGGAATAGAAACGAACTTTGCTAAAAGTTTCCTTTTAGCTGTATCTCTAGTCCAGGACTTTTCCAAGCCCCTGATTATTGCTGCAACTGCTGGAGAAGAGAATGTGGTTTTTTGTAACCTCTATGACGCAGCGACTAAAAACCGGATTGACTCCAAATGGAATAAGGATGCTGATTGGTTGGCAATGATTGATAGTGTTCAAACTAAGTTGCAGACATCTAAAAATTCTCATATCGTCTCTGGTGAAGCAATACATTTCTGAAAAATCCTATAGGAATCCGCTTTAATT
Organism: Nostoc desertorum CM1-VF14; assembly: GCA_019359245.1. GTDB lineage: Bacteria > Cyanobacteriota > Cyanobacteriia > Cyanobacteriales > Nostocaceae > Nostoc > Nostoc desertorum. Next base: position 47,044 of record JAHHHR010000026.1, read on the forward strand.
TCTGTTCGCGCAGCATGCTCTTTGCGTGGTGCGCGTTCGCGTCTCGCAGAGAAGCGCAGCACAAGCGCGATAGGGGAATTCCAAATCAAAAAATGTTCCAAAACTGACGCAAAAACTCTCTATTCCTCCTCTCTCTGTATTCTCTGTGTCTCTGTGGTAGCCTCCGGCAAGCCGCTTTGCGTCTACGTTTATTTGAATAATTTATCTAGGCAGGGAGTGGGGAGTAGGGAATAGGAAATCAGCCTTTTCGAGTTGTGCGGAGTTTTTTCAAAAATCAAATATGACTTTTAATAGTATTTACGCATTTACAAAAAAGACTAATTTAGCGCTGACATTGATGACTGCAATAATCAGTATGGTGTAAGCTCTCGGTAAAATGGGTGTGTCGGTAACGAAAAAAAGACGCATCCATAACCAACCTTATGCTCACAACAGCTAACTTTCTTCAGTACACCCAATGGTCAGGCATCGCTACCTTGGTATTTGCTGCCTTAACAGTTTTGGCTTTTATTCTCAAATGGGGCATCCGCTTTCGGATGGTGGGTACGACTGGCTTTATGCTGGTGCTGACGGCTGGTTTATTTGCACTTTCGATAGTTCCCTTGAGTCGGACTGTGATTCCAGGGGCAGCCCGGTACACTTTAGTTTATGACAATGGGTCAACACAAGCTGTGATTGCCACATCACCCCAAATTACACCCACACAATTAGAAGCAACTTTACGTCAAGCAGTTAGTAATTTGTTTTCTTCTGGTCGCTCAGGTACACGGGAAGACGACAACTTGACAGTTCGCGCTCGTACCATTATTCATCCGGAGCCAGGGACTTCTGTACCAGTTTACTTGGGTGAAGCCAAGCGATCGCTCGTTTCTCGCAAAACTTCTGTGATCGCAGTCGAAATTTACACAGACAAATTTGCCCAATTGCCAAAACCTAACGCTTAAGCGAATGGAGAACTTGTACTGAGCGTACTCCTACGGTGAAGCAAGCTACGCATAGCGTCTGTCTGCGCCACGCTGTTCGCGTTCGTAGAGAAGCCCAAGTATGGGGAATGGGGGATGGGGAAGAGTTTTTCAATGCCCCATGCCCAATCCCAATCTTTGTCATCAGGATGACATAGTTTATTTTGTATTTACCGATACATTAATAGTTATTTTTAGATTAAGATATTCACACTTTTAATAGTTACCTGTGGGAAAAAGTTAATTAGCGTGCGAGTAATGGGTACTAACTGAAGAAGCAGGGGAGCAGGTGGTCACTGAGCATCTTGCCCTCTCAATGACTTTTCTTGAGAATCTGAGAGTGGTAATGTTAACTAGTTATACGGTTATTCAAAACTTTGATAGTTCGGAATTTCAGACTAATGGATATCACGGATTCAAGCATTGTCGTCAAACTGCTTAACCAGTCGGCGATGAGCTTTGTATTTTTAATTAGATCAGTTAAAACCTAGTTGAGTCAGATGTAAGCTTGTAGCCATCCTGAAAAAAGTGTGGCAACAAGTATTTCTGCCTGTAAGTCTATTAGATTAAGAAATATCAAGGTTTTGGCAAACTAGATTATATATATGTCTAATCAACTTTCTACTCAACCTTCTTTGTCTACTCAAACCTCTAGTTCGTTATTTACGCTCACAGTTGCCCCAGCAAAAGTAATCCGTGGTTCTGGGGTGTTGCAAGCAGCCGCAGCAGAGATCGCCTGTTTGGGAAGTCGTCCCTTAATTGTGGCAGGTGAGTCTACTCTCGCCATCAGCCGAAGCAATTTGCAACCAGTTTTAGAAATGCAACAGTTACATACTGCCCAAGCTTGCTATGGTGCAGATTGCTGCCAAGTTAGCCTAAAATCTTTACAGAAGAAGGCAAAAGAACATAAAGCTGATGTAATTATCGGTGTTGGTGGCGGTAAAGCCTTAGATACAGCGAAATTAGTAGCGCATCAGTTACAGGTGCCAGTGGTGACAATTCCGACATCAGGAGCTACCTGTGCAGCTTGGAGTGCCCTATCGAATGTTTATTCGGAAGAGGGGGCGTTTCTCTACGATGTAGGGCTGTCTCGTTGTCCCGATTTATTGATACTTGATTATGACTTGATTAAAACTGCACCACAACGGACTTTAGTAGCTGGTATTGGTGATGCGATCGCTAAGTGGTATGAAGCCTCAGTTAGCAGTGGGCATTTGCAAGACACTTTAATTATTGCTGCGGTGCAACAAGCACGAGTTTTGCGAGATATCCTCTTGCAAAAGTCAGCCGCCGCCCTGAAAGAACCAGGTAGTGAGGTTTGGCGAGAAGTCGTAGACGCAACTGTTTTACTCGCTGGAGTCGTTGGAGGGCTTGGAGGGGCGCAGTGCCGCACAGTTGCAGCCCATGCCGTGCATAATGGTTTAACTCATATTTCAGGACATGGCAGTATTCATGGCGAAAAAGTTGCTTTCGGAATTTTGGTACAACTGCGTTTAGAAGAAATGCTACAAGGCAATCAACTAGCAGCATCGGCACGGCAACAGTTGTTAAAGTTCTACACAGAAATTGGACTACCCCAAAAATTAAGTGATTTGGGATTGGGCAATATAACATTAGGCGAGTTGCAAACAGCTGCCGAAGTTGCCCTAGTTCCCAATTCTGACATCCATCGACTTCCGTTTAAAGTCGCGCCAGAACAGTTGATGGCAGCAATGGTTTCCACCACTGCACCTATAGAGAGTAAAGATATGAATCGAGTTTCGCCCAAGGGAATCAGTGACGAGGTTGAAGCATGAGTTTAAATTGGATTGTCCCAGCAGAACGTATACAAAAACTGCCGCCCTATGTATTTGCCCGTTTAGATGAACTGAAAGCTAAAGCACGGGAACAAGGGTTAGATTTAATTGATTTGGGTATGGGAAACCCCGATGGTGCAACGCCAGCGCCAGTTGTAGAAGCAGCGATCGCCGCTTTAAAAGATCCCGCCAATCACGGTTATCCTCCCTTTGAAGGCACTGCTAGTTTTCGCCGTGCCATCACCAATTGGTATCATCGCCGTTATGGTGTGGTTCTCGATCCTGATAGTGAAGCTTTACCATTGCTGGGTTCTAAAGAAGGATTAACCCATTTAGCGATCGCCTACGTTAATCCTGGTGATTTAGTTCTGGTTCCTTCCCCAGCTTATCCTGCCCATTTTCGCGGCCCGGCGATCGCAGGTGGGAAAATTCACAGCTTGATTCTCAAACCAGAGAATGACTGGTTAATTGATTTAGCTGCCATTCCTGATGAGGTTGCAAGACAAGCGAAAATTCTCTATTTTAACTATCCTAGTAATCCCACCGCCGCCACCGCACCCCGCGAATTTTTTGAAGAAATCGTCGCCTTCGCCCGCAAATATGAAATTTTGCTGGTGCATGATTTGTGTTACGCCGAGTTAGCTTTTGATGGTTATCAACCCACTAGCTTGCTAGAAATTCCCGGCGCGAAAGATATTGGTGTAGAATTTCATACCTTATCTAAAACCTACAATATGGCTGGTTGGCGCGTTGGGTTTGTGGTAGGGAACCGCCATGTAATTCAAGGTTTACGTACACTGAAAACTAACTTGGATTACGGTATTTTTTCCGCTTTGCAAAAAGCAGCCGAAACCGCTTTGCAACTGCCAGACGTGTATTTGCATGAGGTACAACAACGCTACCGTACCCGCCGTGATTTCCTGATTAACGGGTTAGGAGAGTTGGGTTGGGATATCCCCAAAACCAAGGCGACAATGTATCTTTGGGTGAAGTGTCCCGTTGGTATGGGTTCCACGGATTTTGCCTTGAATGTGTTGCAGCAAACTGGCGTTGTTGTTACCCCAGGTAATGCCTTTGGAGTTGCAGGTGAGGGCTATGTAAGGATAAGTTTGATTGCCGACTGCGATCGCTTGGGTGAAGCTTTACATCGCTTTAAGCAGGCTGGCATCCGCTATCAACCTGAAGCTGTAGTCTCTGCTTCACAATAGAGATAGTATAACCCTATCAAAATCTGATTCATGCAAACCCCCTCTGCCACCATTCCTCATTTAATTGCTGCTGGCTTTCATGCTCTTTCTGATCCACTCAGGATTAGTGTCTTGGAAGTGTTACGACAGCGAGAATTATGTGTATGTGATTTGTGCGACGCTTTGGGGGTAAATCAGTCGAAACTATCTTTTCACCTGAAAACCCTCAAGGAAGCTGGCTTAGTTAACTCCCGTCAGGAAGGGCGCTGGATTTATTACAGTTTGAGTTTGCCCCAATTTAGTGTTTTAGAGGAATATCTGGCAGGTTTTAGCCGTAATTGCATAATTTCATCTGCGCGTTCCTGCTGCGATTAAGAATAAGTTTATCCTTGAGTAATTAGTCATGATTTGGCGGAATCCAGTAGAGGCGCACATACATCTGTGCGCCTCTAAAAACTAGAGTCTTCAAAGTAAAATCGCTATCCATCAATTTTTTTTGATTAATTTTTATATATAGTGCTATGCTTTAGGTTGACACATCAAGTTTTTTTGAAATGATATATATATACATTCAAAATTACCTATCAGGGTGAGGTCAATGAACGCAATAGCAAAAAAATTGGCTCTCGCATTTGGAATATTGGCTTTTGTCAGCAGTTGCACAGCCACATCCAATTCATCTACTCAAACTCAGCAGTCGCCAAACGTGACACAAGTCAGTGATTCGGCAAAGGTGAGGGCGATTAAGATGGATGCTTCCAGCACAGTGTATCCGATAACGCAGGCGATCGCTAAAGAGTTTCAATCCGATCCCAAAAATAACGCCCAAGTTCAAGTTAACTTTTCTGGTACCAGTGGAGGATTTGAAAAATTCTGTGCTGGAGAAACAGATATTAGCAATGCCTCTCGACCCATTTTAAAGAAGAGGTGGAAGCTTGTAACAAAAATGGCGCTGAAGGCTACCACCTGAATAATGTTCATTTTTATGATGGAAAGGTGGGAACAGTCTTTGAAAGTAAGGAGCAAAATTATGGCAGTTCTGAAAACTCATGTGGCTTTAAATGTTACTGACATTGAAAAGTCTGTAGCATTTTATCGGGCAATGTTTGGTCTGGAACCTGTGAAGTATAAAGATGACTATGCCAAGTTTGATATTTCTAGCCCAGCGTTAAATTTGACATTGAATCTGGCTCCTAGCATCCAGGCTGGTGGTGCATTGTCTCATTTGGGTGTACAAGTTGAAAGTACAGAAGAGGTGGAATCTGCTATCAGGAGGTTTACTGAGGCAGGGTTAGCATTGTTTACCGAAGATAATACTGATTGTTGCTATGCTTTGCAAGACAAAGTTTGGGTAACAGATCCAGATGGGAATCGTTGGGAAGTTTTTGTGGTCAAGGTGGGAGATACAGCTCCAGAAAAGAATTTAGTGGCTACAGTTAATTCGGCTGAGGTAGTTAAAGCTGTTAATAAGCCATGTTGTGCTTAGAGTAAACCGATAGGACTCAAACTTGATTTTTGAAAAAATTCAGTATAACTCGAAGAGGCTTATTGACTGTTACCTGTTGTCTTTCTACGCAAATAATTATGGCTACGCCACGCTACGCGAACAGAAATTAAATCGGATTGCTACAACTGCAAAGTATTGCCAGAGGTAAAAGCCGCCTCTGGTCGTTTTTGCTTGGTGATGAAGCTAATTACAAGCAGTGGCTGGATTGATGTAAAGTTTAAGCTTTGCCCAACTTTGTCAAAAGTCAAGTGTGTATCTAAAAACTTAAGGGGACAAGTTGTTTGATTCTCCCCTAATTCTCCCCTTTTGATTTTTAAACTTCTAAAACTGATTACACTTGACCTAATAAAGGATAACTCTATGAGGTTTGTTACCTTAATAGATTCTGTACTGATTGTTGCTTGTATTACTCTGATGCCCGGTGTTACTGATGCTCAAACAGATACTACCATCAGCAGTAAACGAATAGCAGTGAATTCTAACAATTTACCCACTAATTCTACTAGTATTAGTTATCTAGAACCTTTGGATCTTGTTTCTTATGCTTACCAAGGAGGTCTTTTACAAGAGGGCATTCTGAGCGGAGGAACACTAGTACTAAAAACTCTAAATAAAAATATTATTGCAAAAGATTTGGTAAGAGCTGCTGTAAATGCAGATAAATTACCAGCACAAGTTTTGAACGACCAAAATTATCTAAATGCTGTAGCGTTACAACTTGAAGTATTACCTGATGAGGCTGCCCTTGATTGAAATCACAAGCAGATGAAATTCTGGTATGAAGTTAGCATTACTTTCTTAGGGCTTTCGGGCTATACCAAGGCTAAATTTATGTCAATAAGCAGCTATGAATGCGGCTAATTTGGAGCTTATTTAGAATAGAACTTTTTGTTGATATGATGCGTCTGCCTTGCGCCTCTGGTGACTTAGGTAGAACATAAAGAGGAGAGAGATGTGTTTGAAGATTGGCAACTTGATGATCAATCAGGGCAATCAATTGAAACGTTGCGCCACGTTCGAGATGAAGTTAAGGAACGAGTTGTAAAGTTAATTGATTCCCTCAATTAATTATGGTTCTTCGATTTTAATAGGATTGTAAGTTAGTTTACAGGTTGCTACAACTACAAATTAGGTTTGCGATCGCTTGAACTAATTTAGCTGGTTCCACAGGCTTAGTGATATGCTCCCCAAATCCGGCGGCGATTGCCTGTTGATAATCAGCTTCAGCTGCGTAAGCTGTAAGAGCGATCGCTGGAATTGTCCCTCCCATCTCTGGGGACATGGCTCTAATTTGACGCATTAGCATATAACCGTCTACTTCCGGCATTCCAATGTCGCTTAACAGCAGATTTGGCTGGAACTGAGGCATAATTCGTAGTGCTTCCACAGCCGATGCCACCGGGTTTACTACCGCGCCAGACTGCTCCAGAATGAAAGCAATTAACTCTCGCGTATCACGCTCATCATCCACAAGCAGAACTTTCACCCCATTTAGATCGGTTAAATTATCAGGTTGTTTATCAGTCTGGTGGTTATCTTGATGAATATTAATCATAGGTAGCATGACTGTAAAGGTCGCTCCCTGTTCTTCGCCTAAACTTTCTGCCTGAACTGTCCCTCCATGTAGCTCGACGATGTGACGAACAATAGCCAATCCTAATCCCAATCCCCCGAATTTTCTGGTAGTTGCACCATCAGCTTGTCGAAAGTATTCAAATACGAATGGCAAAAAGTCAGGGCTAATTCCCTTACCTGTATCGCTGACTCGAAGTTGAGCCTGAGAACCAAGTGACTGTAAACTTATTTCTACCTGTCCACCTGGGGGCGTGAACTTAATAGCATTAGAAAGTAAATTCCAGATAACTTGCTGCAAGCGACCAGAATCACCGATTATTAGGAATTTTGGCTCGCACCTTTGGCACGCTGGAAGCGTAACTTGGATTTTAGATTTTAGATTTTCAGATTGGTTGTTAAAATCGATAGATTCTAAATTTCTGTGAGAATTTTCCAATTCAAAATCGTTCGACTGAGTGTAGGCGTTCGCGTAGGATTCCGCAGTAAAGTCTGAAATTGTAAATCGCAAATTGATAGATTTAGCTTGGGCGGCTAGACGTACAGTTTCTATTGCAGATGCGATCGCAGTTTCCAAATTCACAGGAGCAATATTCAGACTGAGTTTACCTTGCAAAATCCGAGAGACATCCAATAAATCTTCAATTAGTTGAGTCTGAAGCTTGGCATTGCGCTCAATGGTTTCGAGGGCGCGAGTAGTGGTTGCTTCATCATACTTTTTAGTTTGCAGTAACTTCGACCATCCCAAAATCGGGTTTAGCGGCGTGCGAAGTTCGTGGGAAAGAACCGCCAAAAATTCATCTTTAATCCGGTTAACTTGGACTAATTGCTCTTTTTGCTGCTGTAACGAAGTCATTAACTGGGCGCGTTCTAGAGCAACCGCTACCTGATCGGAAGTTGCTTGCAGCAGAGCAATTTCCCCAGAAGTGAAGTGAGTACGGGTGCGGCTGGCAAAGGAGAGGACACCAAGGAGCTTTCCCTGAGCAATTAATGGTTGACCTGCATAGGCTGTGATCTCCAAAGCCTGGAGGATGTGGACATTTGGATGAGTAGAGTGCTGCACATCATTGACGACAATTTGATGGCGTTGTTGCGCCACTAGTCCGCACATTTCTTGATTAAATTCCAGGTATTCAATTGCTTGAAATACTTCATCATTAATGCCGTTCCAAGCTACTAAACGAAGTTTCTGCTTATTTTCGTGTGTCTCAATTAAATAGTTGAAGTAAAAATGCAAATCCATCTGCGCCGAGAGTTTGCTAAACAAGTTGTTCATTAGATCCAAGGGGCGCTCGGTTGAAAGCAAATCACTGGTTGTTTCAGAAAGTAGCTTGAGTCTTTCACTGCGCTCTTGCAAGGCAAGTTCAGCAAGCTGGCGTTCACGAAGGGCGCGTTCGCGTTCGGTGATGTCAACTGCAACCCCTCCTATAAGGCGTTGCCCAGATGCATCTGCAATAGGAAACTTATATACCAAAAATTCCCCCAGGGTGCCATCTCTGCGTGGGGCAGACTCGATGGTTTCAACAACCTGATTCGTTTGGGCAACCATTCTAATGTTATCGAGGAAGGGTTGAGCGATTTGGGCTGGGTATAGGTCAAAAATGTTTTTATTAATTGCCTTATTTGTTGCTACATCGAATGTACTTAGATAAGTAGGGCTGAGGTAAAGTATACGTCCGTCTGCATTCGTAATCCATGCTGCGGCTGGAATATTGTCCATAAAAGCTTGAAATTGCTTTTGACTCTGACTCAGAGCTTTTTTAGCTTGCTTAAGGTCACTAATATCAAGAATGAATGCAACTGATTTCTGCTGAGATTCTCCTAAGAGAGAATAACCAACCACAACCGGGACAATAGAACCATCCTTGCGAATGCATTCCTTCTCATAGGGAGTACAAGTTCCCTTCGCTGTTGCCTCGGCAATAGCTAGTTCATCTAAATATTGGTACTCAGTAGGTGTGATATCAGTCCAGCGTAGTCTGCCTGTCTGGATATCTGCTTGGGTATAGCCTACAATTCGTAAGAACTCGTCGTTGGCTTCAGTGATGCTACCATTCACATCACCAAAGATAATGCCAACTATATTGGCTTTGACAAAACTCCTGAGGCGTTCTTCACTTTCTTGGATAATCTTCTCTGCTTGCTTGCGCTCGCTAATATCTGTAGTGCTGCCAACTACGCGGACTGGTTTTCCATCAGCATCCCGTTGCACTACTATCCCCTGATCCAATATATAGATGTACTGATTATCCTGGTTGCGAATGCGATACTCGGCAGCATAGCGATCGCCATTTGCCAGAGCGATCGCCGTCTGCTCTTGTACACGCTGCAAATCTTCTGGATGAACAAGTTCACGCCACCAGTTACCTGTTGGTTCAGCAATATCAAGGGAATAGCCCAAAATCCGGGTTAAACCATCGGTTCTTTCAACGGTATCCTGCTCTATATCCCAGTCATAAATGAGACAATTGACCGCAGATGCTGCTAACTCAAAACGCTGATTAGCTAATCTCAGGCGTTCCTCCTTTTCCCGCAAGATTTGTTCGGCTTGCTGGCGTTGGCGTAGCGCAGCTTGCTGTTCGCTCAAATCAACAACAAAGCCAATAACAGTTTCTTCAGTGTCTCCCACTAGAACAGAACCGAGCAAAACCGGAACTCTTATGCCATCTTTACGGATGTATTCTTTCTCAAACGGTTTACAGACTCCGGCCATTCTAAGTTCTTCCACCGAACGTTCACTCAAAAGCAGATACTCTGGTGGGGTAATCTCGCGCCAGTTAATTTGGTTAGCGGACAAATCTTCTTGCGTATAGCCGATCATCTTTAGAAAAGCATCATTGGCTTCCATGATCGAGCCATTATTCATATCAGTTACGATAACTCCAATGATGTTGGATTCTGCTAGCCGGCTAAACCGCATTTCGCTATTTTGCAACAATTTCAGGCTTGTCTCTGCCTTGCGTCTGGCAGTTCGCAACTCTGAAGAAAGGGCAGTAATTAAGAAGGATACTACTGAGAATGTGGTTAATCGTACCAAGGCATTTGGGCTGAGAAAATCGAACGAGTAGACTGGCTCGATCAAAAAATAGAGAGCAGTTGTAACAGAAAGAGCGATCGCTAGTACTCCAAGTCTCATGCCGCCATACCAGGCACTGATTGCTACGGCAGCATAAAATAATGTAAATACACTCGGATCGAAGACTGGCAACAACAGTCGCGTCAGCAGCAACGCCGCTATGACTGCCAGGATCATCACACCATAGGTTAGTAACCAAGAGCGCATTATCAAAATTTTTTCGGTTACTTTCACCATCATCATTAGGAGTCCTCCCGTTGCTCCGTTTTGAGGAGATACTCGTTCAGTAATCTTTTGCCTGGTTCGCCCATCTTCTGTAACATCTCTTGAATTAGCTTTAGTGCCATCTGTGAAGGCACTGTAGATCCGTTCTCCCAGCGATTAACTGTTCGCATGGAAACTCCCAACTTGGCTGCAAACTTTTCCTGAGAGAGAGCGAGGTGCTGCCGAAGTTCACGGATTAAATCTGAAATTTTTAGTGACTTTTCTAGTTCCATAATGGGAAGAATAAGACAGGTGTCTCGACATTTGTCTCCAACTTAAGGAAGAATTCCAATAGCCATTAGTTATTATCAATTTTATCTTTTGGCGAAATACCAATATTTAGTTATCGTCTTCATTAATTACTGTTCACTGATGTCAGTCTCGCTCATGCTTGTGATAACTGTTAACTGTTTTAAGGTGATGCGACAAAAATTGTTGAGAAAAAATAATTGTAGAAAGTAACTATAAAATAAACATTAAATTTTGTCAGGGAGGTCATCCAAGGATAGTATTATAAACAATTTAATAAGCTTCAATAATAACTCACCTAAAAAATGCATGAGTAGCGCATTATCTTAGCATGACTCATGCTCTACTTAATATTTTATATATAGCAATCCTAAATCATTTGGGAAAAGTTAATACCGTGAATTGTGGCAACTTAGGTTAGGATTTCTACAGATATTTTGGTTGGGATAGATAAGTTTTTCCAAAATGATTTGAAATGGGTTTCAAAAAAAATGTAGTTGATTTTACTTCTAAGGTAAGATTCCAATAGCGAAGCTGTAAAGCTATGATAGGATTTAAATCAAAATTTTTGCTTAATCCATATCACTGTTTTGATTAATCAACATTCTGAAAACCTTATCAACCCTCAACTGGAAAATGTATCAGGTGAAGGCTATATATTTAGTTGGTTTGATTGGTTTTGTCTTTGGTATCCTCCAGGCTGGCTAATTTTATTCAACCGTCATTGGCAGCACTATCATACCGATTCAGACGGTTGGAATTGGCTGGAATATGGATTGTTTTTAGTTCCTGGCGGATTTTATCTGGCGCTGCTGAGTCGTTGGTTGCGTCTTGGTTTTCGTTCACCCCGAACAGAAGTTAGTGAATTTGATCCCAAATATCAACAAGCTTTTAGCAAAGAAATTCTCGGTCCTATCGTTAAATACTACTTTCGTGGAGAATTACTACAAGTCGAAAACTTGCCGCAAACAGGGCCATTAATTGTGGCAATGAATCACGCAGGGATGTCTTTCCCTTGGGATTTTTTAACCTTGGGTTATTTATTAGGTGAAGCTAGAGGATGGGGAGTGCAACTTCTAGCAAATCCAGCATTATTTGAGCATCCTTGGATGATTTGGTGGTTACCATCTAAATGGTCACAGGTTTTGGGTGGTGTGCGAGCCGAATTAGATGATTTCGAAGCCGCGATGGCTGCGCCAACGCCTACAGCGAACGCCCAAGGTGAAATTATTTTATATGCACCCGAAGGTATCCGCGGCCCTCTGAAAGGTTGGAGGAAACGCTACCAACTAGAAAAGTTTGATGTGAGTTTTATTAAGTTGAGCGATCGCTATCAAATTCCTATTCTCCCGGTAGTTTGCATTGGGAGCGAATCTTTACATCCTTGGGCTGTTAATTTTAAACGATTGCAACGATTAGTCAAATTACCATTCTTGCCTTTTTCACCTTTAATGCTTGTCTTAATTCTCTTCCCTTCAATGGGAGTTTGGGCAATGAGAACTCGACTACGTTACTTTATTCAGCCTTTGGAAACAGCAGAATTGCACAAGTATTCAAATAAAGGGCGTACAGTAGCTTATCGGCAGGCACAAGAATTACGAGAAAAACTGCAAATTCAAATTAATCAGTTATTGAAACAAGTTTAATTCTACGAGTTAATTTAAATCAATCTTTTAAAAAACAATTTACTTAAGTATAAAACTTTTGTAACGTAACATGGTTTTTTCCCCCACTTCCATTCCTCTCCCTGAAAGGTCGCAAGGCTTTGAAACCCAGTTTTAATTTTCTCTGCTTATATGAAACCACCCTGCAACCCCTCCCCGTTTGCGGCTACGGTGACACACATCTCTATACAAAACCAAAGTCTTGTAGATCCTCCGATAAATTGGAGGACTTTGAAAGGTTTTTGCCCTGCTTTTTTAAGGGGGGTTGGGGGGATCAAAGCCTGTGGGGTAAATCTAGAAGAATTGTGTACCGTTATTAAATTGGTTTTTCCATAATAAAATTTATCAGCTTTTGCCCTCTACGTTCTACCTCTTGCTGTTTCACAACAATAAAATTCTGTCTTTCAAAAAACGGTTTAGCTGTAATACTGGCTTCTGTAAATAACTTCTCAATTTTTAAAGACTTTGCTTTTGATTCAAGCTGTTCTAAGATTTTCTTACCAACTCCTCTTCTTTGAAAATCTTTATGACAGTAAAAACGATCAATATGTCCATTAGCCTCTAATTCCCCAAAACCAATAATTTTACCCTGCTCCTCGGCTACATAAGTAAACTTACTTCCCAAACCTTTAATCCAAACCTCAATATCCATATTTGCTGGTGCCCAAGCATCTACTTGTTCTTGTGTGTAATCACGAATATTTACTTCATGAATAGTGTCGTAGAACAATTTCATAATTTCTTCGGTATCAGGTATTTTGTATATTCTTAATTTCATAAGGAAGGTAATTAATGGCAAGGAAATCTACTAGAAATAGTATCAGCGCTGGCGGGTCTACTTCAGCTTCCGAGTGTAGTCCTTTTCTGCTTATACAGCAGAATTTATCAGGTTAAATCTCATATACACAACTTTTATAGTACAAATATACTAATTAGCTGCTAAAATGCCTTAAAAGTCAGCTAGCTTTGCTTGAGGTAGTATGAAACAAATCCAAGACACGGATAAAAAGCCCATTTTGCTCAAAGTTTCGTTGTTGCCTATATCTGTAACTACAGCTATAGCGCCACTGCAACCCCAACAGGAAAAAATCATTAGTGAACAAGAGCGTTTGATAACACAAGTCAAACGTATTAATCAGATGGCGGGAGAGCTAGAAGCAGCAATATTAGAGTTGAAAGCGATCGCTAACACACTGAATACTCAAAAACGTTACCCAGTTTTAAAGCAGGAGCTATGGAAAAATATTTGTCAGTATTTCGCAGTTAGCGTCCCTTGGGTGAAACGAAAGCCTGACGACTCATTTATTCTGACAACGCGAAAAGTTGATTTATTCCGAGCCGAAAGGGAAGCCGCACTTCTAGCACAGCAACTTCGTCAGCAAACCAAAAAAAGATTAACATCGCAGCGACATAGAAAAAACAAGAATGGGGCTGAGGCTGACACAAAAAGCTTCTTCAAAAAGATATTAGTCCACAAATCTTAAAATTATTAACATTCAACGGCAGATCACCCCTGAGGTTGTAACAGTTATGCTGATTGAAGTGGCAGAAGGAAATTTTTCCTCAAAATTACTTACTATACTGCCATTGCTAATTGTTACCAACTATGATAACAATTAGGCAAACTGCCCTAAGATTGCACCTTTGTAAAACCGAGTGCAACATCAGGGACAATCAATCAGCGCACAGAAGAGGTAAAAAGAAGGTGTTAAAGACACTTTTAGTGATTGCCGTTGGTTTTTTACCGTCCCTGATTTCTCTGTGGGCGATCCGCAAAACCCATGCGCGATCGCGCTTACGACTCAGACAAGCAGCCATGAATTTTCCAGTCGTGCAGCGGCGGCAAAATCTTAGACCTGTAGAAAGCGATCGCTATTATTTAGAAGGTGTGGGTTATCTAATTGGCGATATCAGCTGCAAATTTAATGCCCGATCTGGCTACATGCGTTGTGCTGTCAATCCCGAAGGCCCTTGTAATGGTTGCCGTCACTACGAACCTAAGGAATTAGCTGGTAGCGAAAAAAGGGCTTAACAAGTTTTACCTGCCTAATACTCAAAAAATCTCAAATTACTGAAGAAGGGGAAGGGCATAACTGGAGAGAGAAATTTATTGGATGTCCGAAACTAATCCTACCCTTCACCCTCAAGAAAAACCGTTGTAACTATGGGCCAATATTAACAAAAAGTGCTTTATTGGTTCCAAGACCCGCACAGATAACCCGATTTGTGCTTAAAGAAGCACAACTAGGATTTGAGGTGTATACTCCTCCCAGACTCTGAGGCCCACTCCAGGAACTGCCATTAAACCGATTCACAAAAAGTGCTTTGTTGGTTCCAAGACCGGCACAGATAGCTTCATTTGCGCCTAAAGAAGCACAACTAGGATTTGAGGTGTATACTCCTCCTAGACTTTGAGGCCCACTCCAGGAACTGCCATTAAACCGATTCACAAAAAGTGCTTTATTGGTTCCAAGACCAGCACAGATAACCTGATTTGTACCTAAGGAAGCACAACTAGGATCTGAGGTATATACTCCTCCTAAACTTTGAGGCCCACTCCAGGAAATACCATTAAACCGATTTACAAAAAGCGCTTTATTGGTTCCAAGACCGGCACAGATAGCTTCATTTGTGCCTAAGGAAGAACAACTAGGATTTGAGGTGTATACTCCTCCCAGACTCTGAGGCCCACTCCAGGAAATACCATTAAACCGATTTACAAAAAGCGCTTTATTGGTTCCAAGACCGGCACAGATAGCTTCATTTGTGCCTAAGGAAGAACAACTAGGATTTGAGGTGTATACTCCTCCCAGACTCTGAGGCCCACTCCAGGAACTGCCATTAAACCGATTCACAAAAAGTGCTTTATTGGTTCCAAGACCAGCACAGATAACCTGATTTGTGCCTAAGGAAGCACAACTAGGATCTGAGGTATATACTCCTCCTAAACTTTGAGGCCCACTCCAGGAAATACCATTAAACCGATTTACAAAAAGCGCTTTATTGGTTCCAAGACCGGCACAGATAGCCTGATTTATGCCTAAGGAAGCACAACTAGGATTTGAGGTGTATACTCCTCCCAGACTCTGAGGCCCACTCCAAACGGCAAGAACTGGTTGGCTTACCAGGGATAAAATTACCGATGTTGTACCTGCTAAAATCGTAAATTTCTTTTTCATATAACTACCGTCTTCCTCCTTAATACTGCTCTGTGTTTGTTGGAAAGATTTAAATAGATGTAAAGTTTTAATTCCTGAATTTTTCTTTCAGTTTGACTGGTATTGTACGATGAAACCACGTACCTATTTTGGATTCAGTTTCACTTCTAAAAGCTACAGAAATCAGTTACAAACCTTTACATTATCTAGTTCAAAATCATAATCTTCGTGCGATAGAACTATTATTATCAGCCATTGCATTAACCCTGATAGAATTCAACTCTACTAAAGTAAATTTTAGGTAAAAGTTTATTTATATTAGAGTTTAAATCTGAAGAAATCATGCATCAACTTAGTCTGATGCCCTGAGGTTAATCGCCTGCATGAGTTGAGATACTTAAGTTTGGCTCGAACATCTAGCACCTCACAGCGCTCACGCTTAACGATTCCCAAGTTTTACCTGGAAATGGTAAAATTATGGCTAGTTATAATTTGTATTTACAAACACTTTGAATATTTGTGTTTGCATGATCAAATAAGAATGATTTAATATAATTTGTGCAAAAGTGGAAATCTGCGTCATTTTCTTTGCAAATGATGAAAATTACTATTAACCTTTGCCGAATATCTAATAACTAGATGATTATTTAACGATGAATAACGCGATCGCTCAGACAACAGCATTATTATCAACTTGCGCTTTGCTACTAACAGGCTGTGGCGGTGGCTCTGTGACAAATACTCCAGATAATACTACGAATAACACTACAACTAACAGCGCTCAGACAACAACTACACCAGGTGTTATTCCCATCGGTATTGCCTTAGCACAAACCAGCAACGTAGCATTACTAGGTCAAGAAGGATTTGTGGGAGCCAGAATTGCTGAGAAGTATTTCAATAGTAAAGGTGGTATTAATGGCACTCCGATTAAATTGATAACCCAAGATACTAGCGGTGATGAAGCCGGAGCAATTAACGCTTTTCAAACTTTAATTAACAAAGATAAAGTTGTCGGGATTGTTGGCCCTACTTTATCGCAGCAAGCTTTTAGCGCTGACCCCATCGCCGAACGTGCTAAAGTCCCAGTTATTGGCGCATCAAATACCGCAAACGGAATTCCAGAAATTGGTGATTATATCGCTCGTGTATCTGCTCCCGTCTCTATAGTTGCCCCTAATTCGCTGAAAGCTGCACTCAAGCAGAATCCTAAAATTAAAAAGGTAGCAGTTTTTTATGCCCAAAATGATGCATTTAACAAATCAGAAACGGAGATTTTTCAAAAAGCAGTTAAAGAACAAGGGCTAGAATTAGTAACAGTTCAAAAGTTCCAAACTACCGATACCGACTTTCAAGCCCAAGCTACCAATGCAATTAACTTAAAACCAGATTTAGTAATTATTTCGGGTCTAGCTGCTGATGGCGGTAACTTGGTGCGACAACTGCGAGAGTTGGGTTATAAAGGCATAATTATTGGTGGTAATGGTCTGAATACACCCAATGTTTTATCTGTTTGTAAAGCCCTTTGCGATGGTGTACTAATTGCTCAAGCTTACAGTCCTGAATATCCTGGTGAGATTAATAAGGTATTTCGCCAAGCATATGTTGAGCAATACAAGAAAGAACCCGCTCAATTTACTGGTCAATCTTTTGCAGCAGTGCAGGTATATGTTGAAGCTCTTAAAGAGTTGGATAAAAAGTCTAAAATCAGCACATTACCTCTGGATAAACTGCGTACAGAATTGAACAAGCAAATACTAGCTGGAAAGTATAATACTCCTTTAGGTGAGATTGCTTTTACACCAGTAGGTGATGTGATTCAAAAAGAATTTTACGTCGCCCAAATTAAGATGGATAAAGATGGGAACACTGGAAAATTCGTATTTATAAAATAGTTGCAACATGGATATAACTCTATTTCTGCAACAATTTTTGAACGGATTATCTATTGGTAGTATCTATGCAATTTTTGCATTGGGATATACCTTAGTTTATTCTATTTTGGGCATCATTAATTTAGCTCATGGCGCGATTTTTACCTTGGGTGCATATTTAACTTATGCCCTTATGGGTGGTAACTTTGGATTTAATGGCTTGCTAGCTAATGCAGTCTTGCCGATAAAATTACCATTTGCTATCGCCTTAATTTTAGGAAGTACCTTGGCGGGATTGGTAGGGGTAGTGATGGAACGGCTTGCTTTCCAACCTTTGCGCCGTCAAGGATCTGATCCCTTGCTAACTGTTGTTTCTAGCTTGGGAGTAGCAGTGGTAATTGTGAACTTAATCCAGTATTTAGTAGGCGCAGAAAGTTACACATACCCCGCAGATACTTATGGGAATTTACCACCTTCTATTAACTTTGGTACTCAAGAAAAGGAAATTCCTATTCGCACCGTTCAGATAATAATTTTTGCTGTATCAGTTGTGATTGTGGCAATTATTACCTACTTTATCAATCGGACTAAATATGGTAAAGCAATGCAGGCGATCGCAGAAGATCCAACTACAGCGAGTTTGTTAGGAATTAATAGCGATCGCTTTATCATCTTAACATTCTTCATCAGCAGTTTTTTAGCAGGATTAGCAGGAACTTTAGTTGCTTCTAGTGTTAGTATTGCCGGACCATATTTCGGTATTGCTTTTGGTTTACGGGGTTTAGCAGTAATTGTCTTAGGTGGTTTAGGTAGTATTCCCGGCGCAGTTTTAGGAGGATTACTCATTGGATTAGTTGAAGCTTTTGTTCCGGCGGAATATTCTGGTTACAAAGACGCTGTAGCTTACGGAATATTATTTATCATGTTGTTAGTTAGACCCCAAGGCTTGCTAGGCCGTCGGTTTATTCAGAAAGTTTAAAGAGACGTAGCGCGATGAAAACATACACTAAACAAAAATTAACTTTCGATGATTTTTTGGAAGAGTGTCCAGAAGAAGGTTTATATGAACTTGTGGATGGAGAAATTGTAGAAGTGCGTGCAACTAGAAATCATGATGATGTCGCCGACTTTACGGCTGATTCTTTCAAAGATGAAATTAAACGTTTAAATTTGAATTATGTAGTGAAAGTCACAGCAGTTTTGAGAACTGTAACTGCCAATGGAATCGAGCAAGGACGCAAGCCTGATGTAAGTGTCATAGATAAAGATGTATGGCGCTCAAATCGTTCTGCTTATTCTGCACTTGAAGAACCCATCCAGCTAGCTATCGAAGTAACATCAACTAATTGGGAGGATGATTACATTGATAAATTAGATGAATATCAACGCTTAGGTATTACAGAATATTGGATTGTAGATTATTTGGCAATTGGTTCAAGAGAGTATTTAGGAAATCCCAAAGTTCCGACTGTGTTTGTTTTTTTATTAGATGCTGAGGGTAAATATCAACTTACACACTTTAGAGGTTCTGAACGAATTATGTCACGAACTTTCCCTGAACTGGCGTTAACAGCAGAGCAAATATTAACAGCTTAATCAAAATATTTTACAATGGCTGAATTTTTCTCTACTTATGAATCACCAATAGTCTACATGGTATTGGAGGCTTTATTAGGATTATCACTTTACTTACCTCTGATGGCTGGGCAATTGTCTTTAGCTAGTCCTGGATTTTATGCTTTAGGTGGATATATTGCAGCGATTTTATCTACAAAAGTTTTTCCATCTAGTAATAATTTATTTCCGATTCCATTACTTTTATTAGAAATGTTGATTGCTGGATTAATCTCCGGTATATTAGCCGTAATAGTTGGAATTCCAGCATTACGGTTGCGAGGAATTTATTTAGCGATCGCAACTATTGCTTTTGTAGAAGTATTGCGAGTTGTATCGTTAAATCTAGATATTACAGGTGGTGCTGTAGGGATTTTTGGTATTCCTCAACCATTCCAAAGCCAACTTGAATATTTATGGATTGCCATACCATTACTATTAATTAGTATGGTGTTATTTTACCGTTTAGAACGTATTCGCACAGGTAGAGCATTTATCGCCATTCGTGAAGATGAATTAGCTGCCAGTGCAATGGGCATTAACCCAACTTACTACAAAGTTTTAGCCTTTACTCTCGGAGCAATGCTTGCTGGAATTGTAGGTGTAATTAGCGCTCATTTTCTCAATACTTGGAATGCTCGACAAGGTACTTTTGATGCCAGTATTACCTATTTAACGATTGTACTCATTGGTGGTTCTAGAACTTTTTTGGGTTCGGTTGTCGGCGCTATTGTATTGAAAGTATTGTTAGAAATTGTTTTACGAAGAATAGCCGATATAGCAGGATTACCCAATTGGTTAGCCCAATTTTTGCGCGATGGGAGATTAATTATTTATGGTATATTAATAGTTTTAGGAACTATATTTTTTCCCCAAGGCTTTGTCACTCCAGATTTTTTGAGAAAGTGTAAAAAGCAATTAATAAAGTTAATTTCCAAAACTTCAAAACAGACAAGTTAATAAATAGCAGAAAAACAATATTATGAAAAATAAATATGATTATATTTTAATTGGTGCAAGTTCGGTCAGTTGTGTGGTAGCTAATAGGTTAACAGAAGATACCAAAACGACTGTATTGTTGCTAGAAGCAGGCAATCCGCCTAACTTACCAAAACAGCAGCGCAATGACAAATAACATTGTTTTAGAAGCCAAATCACTGACTCGCCGTTTTGGGGGGTTAGTGGCGGTGAATAATGTATCTTTTACAGTCAATCGAAATGAGATTTTTGGATTAATTGGCCCTAACGGTGCTGGGAAAACAACACTGTTTAATTTGATTACAGCTTTTATTCCCCTTTCTAGTGGAGAGTTACGCTATCAAGGTGCTAATATTTCCCAACTACGCCCAGATCAAATTGCAGGTTTAGGTATCGCTCGGACTTTTCAAAATATTCGCTTATTTGGTGAATTATCAGCATTAGAAAATGTCATAATTGCCCGACATTTGGATAATAAAAGTAATGTATTAACAGGAGTTTTAGGATTACCACCAGCACGTCGGGAAGAGAAAAAAAGTAGGCGAAAAGCTTTACAATTATTAGATATGGTAGGCTTGAGCGATCGCGCTGACGAGAAAGCCAAAAACTTTGCCTACGGCGATCAGCGTCGGCTAGAAATTGCCCGCGCTTTAGCCCTACAACCACAAATCTTGCTGCTTGATGAACCGGCGGCGGGGATGAACCCCAATGAAAAGCAGCAACTCAGTGAATTTATCCGTAGTCTGCGAGAACAGTTTAACTTAACAATTGTACTGATTGAACATCACGTACCCTTGGTTATGGGTTTGTGCGATCGCATTGCAGTATTAGATTTTGGGCAATTGATTGCATTGGGTGAACCATCTGTAGTTAGAAACGATCCAGCCGTGATTGAAGCTTATTTGGGAAATGACTGATAGCTAAATTGAGAATTACAAAATTTGTTGCAATTCTCAATAGTATTTGCAGTTACAATATTTCTTAAAATTGTCTTCAAACGCTCTAAATCCTGAATCTGGTTAAATTGTGGGATCAACTGTAAGCCGCGATCGCCAAATTTCAATTCTAAATTAATTTCAATCGCAGAAAGTATTCCTCGCAGTTCGCCGCTTACTTTCCCACGTGCTTATCCTTCGCGTAAATTTTCTTGATACCAAGGTTACTCACGTAATACTGACATATCCCACCTCATGATTTCTTGAACGAGCGTATTCTCTAAAACAAACGTAGCAAAAAATGCCAGTAATGATTCTAATTGGTTCAACTGTGCGTCTGCTCGTAGCGCCTGTAGTGCGCGTTGCACAAAGGTGAAGCAAAAAAATTTTTAACCCACGGAGGTAAGTTTTGTCTGTGTCGCCGCAACTTTTAGCCGCCAGGGTTTTTTAAACATCCTCTTAGACGGGTTTTTCTGCATCGCACTGTTTTAAGAAATGTATGATTGATGTATCTTAAGTTTTGAATCAAGATTTCTGGATGTAAACCGCCGATGAAAGCCGATAGTCAACCAAACTATACAATTTTAGAAGTTCAAGAACTTGATGTTAATTATGGCGGTATCCAAGCTCTCAAAAAAATTAATTTAATTATTCAAAAAGGCGAGGTAGTTACTCTAATTGGTGCTAATGGTGCTGGTAAAACTACTACACTCCGCGCCATATCTAAAGTAGTTAATCCTAAGAGTGGTGGAATTATCTATAATGGACATAATATTACCCGCCGCCAAACTCACGAAGTTGTACAACTTGGTATTGCCCATTGTCCAGAAGGACGAAGAGTATTAGCGAGGCAAACAGTATTTGATAACTTACTTTTGGGTGCTTATATTCGCTCAAATCAAGCAGAGATAAAAGCAGATATTCAGCGCCAATTTGAGTTATTTCCGCGTTTGTCACAAAGACGTAATCAACTAGCAGGAACCCTTAGCGGTGGTGAACAACAAATGTTAGCGATCGCACGGGCTGTCATGAGTAAACCGCAACTCTTACTTTTAGACGAGCCTAGCTTAGGTTTAGCACCTGCGATCGTCCGGGAAATCTTCTCCATTATTGAAAATCTTCGTGCTACAGGCGTGACTATTCTGTTAGTTGAACAAAACGCTAATTTGGCACTGCAAATTGCCGATCGCGGTTATGTTTTAGAAGCTGGTTCTATAACTTTAACAGGCGCAGCATCAGAATTAATTAGTGATGAGCGAGTTAAAAAAGCTTATTTAGGGTAATTAAATTAAAATTTGCGAGGTACAAGCAGATGGTAAAATCACCAACTAAACCGCTAACTTTAGAAGAGTTTTTGAAACTACCAGAAACAAAGCCTAGCTCAGAATACATCAACGGTCAAATTATTCAAAAGCCAATGCCACAGGGAAAACATAGTATTCTTCAGGGTGAACTGGTCAGTAATATCAATTCTATAGCTAAACCTCAAAGAGTTGCCCTTGCTTTCCCAGAATTGCGGTGTACTTTTGGCGGACGTTCAATTGTACCAGATGTAGCTGTATTTGCTTGGGAACGAATTCCCTTAGATGAACATGGAGATGTGGCAAATGTATTTAAGACATATCCAGACTGGACAATTGAGATTCTTTCGCCAGATCAAAGCCAGACTAAAGTAACCGGAAATATTTTGCATTGTTTAAAGTATGGTAGTCGTTTAGGTTGGTTAATTGATCCAGGCGATCGTTCTGTTTTAGTTTATCCACCAAAGCAGCAACCAGAACTTTTACTAGAAGAACAAGAAATATTACCAGTTCCCGATTTAGTTAACGGCTTTCAATTAACTATCGGGCAACTATTTGGATGGTTGAAATTATAAGCAATTGTACAGCTTCATCTTTAGCTTAGGCAATACTAAAGAGATGGCTAAAATAACCCTATCTTGCTTGCTATCAGACTAGAAACGATCAATCAATATTACCTTGTAACAATTCTCTTGTTGATAGTACTGTTGCTACTGGAGTTTGTCACCTGAAAAGCTTATGTCATTTACAGATAAATTTAACCAACTTGCAGCAATTATTTCTAATTAACTGAGTGTGCAAACAAAAGATATTACTCTTAATACGGGGCTTCGGGAAGACCTCAAAATAGATGGTGATGATGTTGTTGATACACTATTTTTTAAAATTGCTGAACAGTTTGGTTTAGATTGGCAGGGGTTTGTATTTTACCGCTACTTCCATGAAGAAGCACATTTATTTTCTCTACTTTTTGAGTATTACTATCGCAAACGTCACGGTACGCTCAAAACAATTACCGTCAGCCATCTACTATCAGTTATTGAGTGTGGAGCTTGGTTTGAACCGTCCCAATCTGATATTTACATTTGAGTTCATTACACAATCTTAACTAATTTATACTTATAAGTTTTCCTGATTATTACTATTATTAAATAATATTACGATTTTTATCATATATTAATATTTGCAGCCCTCCTTGCAGATATCTATATTTGTTTAGCGGCGAATTCTATTCAGTGGAATAATTACAACCCATGAGTCAAATAGTCTGGATCGCAAGACACGCTAACCGCCTAGATTTCGTAAACCCCGATTGGTTTCTCACCGCCGAACGACGCTACGATCCACCCTTGTCTGATGACGGTATGGTGCAGGCACAACAGTTAGCAAAGCGCTTAAAAGGAGAAAATATTAGCCATATTTTCGCCTCCCCTTTTCTGCGAACCGTACAAACGGCAAACGCAGTTGCAGAAGTGCTAAACTTACCGATCAAATTGGAAACAGGTTTGAGTGAATGGCTAAATCCAGCTTGGATGACAGAAGAACCAGAAAGACTCTCAACTCCAGCGTTAGCAGAATTATTCCCCAGAATTGACACTAGCTATACTTCGCGCATCGCCGCCAAATATCCTGAAACTCACGAAAAAGTCCGAGAACGTTCTGGGCAAACTGCTAGATGTTTAGCTACTGAGTTCTTCCCACAGGATATCCTGCTAGTAGCTCATGGTGCATCTGTGTTGGGGGGAGCAATGGGGCTAGTGGGGGAAATTGCCAAAACAGAAGTCAAAGCTTCTCTATGTTCTCTGGTAAAAGTCGTGCGCGAAGATCCAGAATGGTTGCTAGAACTAAAGGGAGATACTTCCCATTTAACCCACATAGAAGAAGTAATTCGATTTGCTTAAACCTCTGATAGATATTTGCTTTCATGGCTTCTGCTACGTTGGGTATATCTTACAAATAAGCAATTAATTCGCGAATAAATTCTATGACATTGTTACTAGCAGGAGACATCGGCGGTACGAAAACTATTCTGCGATTGGCTGAAACATCAGATTCAGCAGGTTTACATACTATTTATCAGGAAAGTTACCATAGTGCCGATTTTCCTGATTTAGTACCGATAGTGCAGCAGTTTTTGGCCAAAGCTAATACATCATCAATACCAGAAAAGGCTTGTTTTGCGATCGCAGGCCCCATTGTCAAAAATACCGCCAAGCTAACCAATCTAATCTGGTTTCTGGATACTGAACGTCTACAACAAGAGTTGGGTATCCCGCATATTTCTTTAATTAACGACTTTGCAGCAATTGGCTATGGTATTTTAGGTTTACAAAGACAAGACTTGCACACCTTACAAGTTGGCAAATCTCAACCCGAAGCACCTATTGCAATTATTGGTGCTGGTACTGGCTTAGGACAAGGATTTTTAATTAAACAAGGAAACAACTATCAAGTCTTTCCCTCAGAAGGTGGACACGCTGATTTTGCCCCTCGGAATGAGATAGAGTTTCAACTGTTGAGATACCTGCTAGGTAAACATGATATCCAGCGCCTTTCTGTAGAACGGGTAGTTTCTGGAATGGGAATTGTAGCAATTTATCAATTTTTGCGCGATCGCAAATTTGCCGCCGAATCACCAGACATTGCCCAAATCGTCAGAACTTGGGAACAAGAAGCCGGACAGGAAGAGAGAAGTGTTGATCCTGGTGCTGCTATAGGCAAAGCAGCCTTGCAAGGTAGCGATCGCCTTTCGGAACAAACTTTGCAATTATTTATAGAGGCTTATGGTGCAGAAGCCGGCAATCTTGCCCTTAAACTCTTACCTTATGGTGGCTTATACATCGCTGGTGGGATTGCGCCTAAAATCCTACCCTTAATCCAAAATAGCGGTTTCTTATTAAATTTCACTCAAAAAGGCAGGATGCGCCGCCTCCTCGAAGAGATACCCGTGTATATTATCCTCAACCCGCAAGTGGGACTAATAGGTGCTGTTTTATGCGCTGCTAGGTTATAACAGCTAGCATCATCAGTAATATCTGCATCTCGAAAGCAAAAAATATGACGATTAAGAGACTGTTGCCATTACTCGCTGCCACCTTTGTTTGCGGTGGATCTGTTCTCGTGGAGGCGCGTCAACCCAAAACTCCGACGACTGTTGTTAAACCAAAACCAAAGGTTACTCAACCCGTGCAGCCAAAATGGAAATTATACACGGCTCCAGATGGGCGGTTTACTATTTTGATGCCGGGAAGCCCCGGCAGAAATACCCAATCCCAAAAAACTTACATGGGGGAGATTGACTTAGAAATATTTGTTGCTCAACCGCCAAAACAGCAAGTAGCGTATGTAGTTACTTACAATGATTTTCCTTATAGTTACGGTCAAATAACTGACCCCCAAACTGTACTTAACAATGCGCGGGATATGGCTTTAAAAACTACGAAAAGTAATTTAATTAGTCAGCGAAATATTCGTAGTTATAATAATCATCCTGGTAAAGAAATTGAGTACATCAATTCTGGAGGGAAAATCACTAGAAGTAGAATGTATGTTGCCGAAGGAAGATTGTATCAAGTAATGGCAATAACTACAAAAAAACAGCAGAAGACATTAGCTAAAACCATTACGGGATATTTAAATTCTTTCAATGTGGTTTTGAAAAAACCAAATAACTAAGGCAATTTTTGTTAATAAATCTACCGCTGCCGTTAGTTTCGACTTTGCTCAACCAACTAAAAAATCGAGAGTTGAGCGTACCCCTCCGGGGAAGCAAGCTACGCGTAACGTCTCCCAGAGAAGTCGAAACTCGTCAACCTGGGATATTTTTTGTGATAAATCACCTAAAACCTTTACCATATTAGCCTTGCAATCAATTGCAGGGCTAATAGCTACAGGACTTATGCAACTATCATAATAGTTCACAGATATACCGCTCTGATAAGCAGCTGCTGACAAGTCATCCCTCATTATAGGTTTTCAAAGTTTTGAATTATCTCCATTTTCAACAAAGCTTCATCCTACATTGAGGAAGCACCGAAACGATAACCTTTGCCATAGACAGTGTGAATCAGCGCAGTTTCTCTACCTACCTCAATCTTTCGGCGCAACAAACGAATTAATGCCGCGATTACATTACTACTAGGTTGTTCTTCTTCTAACCACAAATTTTGCATAATCTGGGCATGAGTCATTAGTTGTCCAGTGTGTTCCATAAAATATTGCAGCAGCTGGCTTTCTTTTTGCGATAGCTCAATTATTCGTCCTTGGCGATAGGCTACTTGATTTTCACAATCGAGTTCTAAATCAGCTACAGTTAAACGTCCGGTGGTGGTTTCATAAGTTTGGGAACCGGAACGACGCAATAAAGCACGGACTCTGGCTAGTAACTCCCGCAGTTCAAAAGGTTTAACTAGATAGTCATCCGCACCAGCATCTAAACCTTGTACGCGGTCATCTAGAGTATCCTTAGCTGTGAGAAACAGCACGGGAGTGGTTTTACCTTGCCGTCGCAATTGCTGACAAATCTCTAACCCCGTTTTTCCTGGCAGCATCCAATCTAAAATTAGTAGGTCATAACTGCCTGCTTGTGCATATTCACTACCACTTGTGCCATCGTAAACGGCATCTACAATGTAACCCTCACGAGTTAATAAGCGACTCAAGGGTTCAGTTAATTCAACTTCATCATCAACTAATAAAATTCTCATGCTGCTTGTGGTAAGCATATAGAGATATTATTCAACTGCCAGAACGCCAAGGATATTAAGAAAAAGAATGCTGACTGTTGCATTGCCAAAAGGGGAACTCCTTAAAAATAGCATCCGCCTGCTACAATCTGTGGGATTAGATTTTAGTGCTTTTTTAGATTCAGGAACTCGTCAACTTCAAATTCCTGACACTAAAGGAATTGCAAAAGCTTTGTTGGTACGGGCGCAAGATGTGCCTGTTTATGTGGAATATGGTCAGGCACAACTGGGTGTTGTCGGTTACGATGTGCTGCGGGAGAAGCAACCGCAAGTTGCCCACTTGGTGGATTTGCAGTTTGGGCATTGTCGGATGTCAGTGGCGGTAAAAGCATCCAGTTCTTACCGATTGCCTTTAGATTTACCACCGCATGGTAGAGTTGCCTCCAAGTATGTGAATTGCGCTCGTGAATATTTCCACAGTCTGGATTTACCTGTGGAAATAGTACCGTTGTATGGTTCAGTTGAACTAGGTCCGATTACTGGAATGTCAGAAGCGATCGTGGATTTGGTTTCTACAGGGCGGACTTTGCGCGAAAATGGTTTGATTGAAATTGCTACTCTCTATGAAAGCACGGCGCGGTTAATTGCCCATCCTTTGAGTTACCGTCTGAACACGGGTAATCTCAGTGATGTGATTGCCAAATTGCGGGAAGCCGTTTTGCTAGAAGTTTAACCTCATACACACTAAATTTGTTTACACTAGTATTTAGTGTGATGGCATACCTACCGTAGGCGATCGCAATAACTTTGCAGCGTAGGCAGGCAGTAGCTTACTCTAAGCATCACTTTTAATGTGAATGAAAATTTTGACAAAATTTAAACAGGCTTCCCTGAACAGCCAGAGGCGGGGAAAGAACTAAGGATTGTTAAAAAAGGTTAAGCTATTCTTGAGATCGCCACGCTGCTTACTAAAATACTGCATTTAAATTTATTAAGAAAAATGAAATCTGGACAAATTGATACAGAAGCGAAAAGGCTAGATGCCCTCCGCCAGTATCAAATTCTTGACACCGAGCCGGAAGAAGCCTACGACAATCTTGCTCAGTTAGCGGCATTTATTTGTGGTACGTCTATATCATTGGTAAATTTCATTGATGAAAACCGTCAATGGTTTAAGGCAAAAGTAGGTTTAGATGTATCAGAAATGCCCCGGTGTATTGGGTTATCTTACCTTTGCCAAGAGCGGCGTAATGTTGTTGTGGTTCCTGACACCCTAGCTGATGAAACATTAGCAAATAATGCGGTAGTAACTGGCTATCCATATATACGGTTTTATGCAGGCGTACCCCTAATTACTCCCAAGGGAGATATGTTGGGAACTCTGTGTGTAATTGACCAAGCTCCACGGGAATTGAGCCAAAAACAAGTCGAGGCGCTTGTAGCTTTGAGTCGCTTGGTAATTGACCAACTAGAACTTAGGCGTCATGTAACTGAGGTATCTCAAATTAGCGAGAAGCTTGTGGCGCATGAGCAAGCAGCACATGCCGAGTCAGAATCGGCCAGAATCCGCATTGCTAATTTACTCGAAAGCATCACTGATGCGTTTTTTGCTTTAGATAAAAAGTGGCGATTCACCTACGTTAATGGTCAAGCAGAACTGCTTTTGCAAAAAAAACAGAATGAATTATTAGGACAAAGCATCTGGGGGGTATTTCCAGAACTCATAGACACAACATTTCATCGTGAGTATCACAGGGCAATCTTAGAACAGGTGAGTGTAGAATTTGAGGAGTTTTATCCGTCACTAAACAGCTGGTTTCAAGTCCACGCCTATCCTGCAAAAGACGGCTTGTCTGTTTATTTCCAAGACATTACTGAACGACGGCGAACAGCAGAAGCATTACGAGAGAGTGAAGAACGCTGGCAATTAGCATTAAATGGTAATAATGATGGTATTTGGGATTGGAACCTTAAAACTAATGAAGTGTTCTTCTCAACTCGGTGGAAGGAAATGCTCGGTTATAAAGACCACGAAGTTTCCAACGATTGGGATGAATGGACAAAACTAATCCACCCCGATGAGCGAGATTGGGTACTTCAAGCCTTCCAAGACCACTTTGCCAAGAAAACGCCGTTTTACGTCTGTGAATATCGAGTCCAGTGTCAAGACGGCAGCTATAAATGGATTCTAGATCGAGGACAGGCACTTTGGGACGCATTGGGTAATATAGTGCGGATGGTGGGTTCTTACACTGATATTACAGATCGTAAGCAGGCAGATGAGGAATTAAAACGGCAAAATTTGCGATCGCAACTATTTGCCGAAATCACCCTGAAAATTCGAGAATCTTTACAAATAGACGAAATCCTCCAAACCACGGTTACTGAAGTACAAAAACTATTACAAGCTGACCGAGTTTTAATTTTTCAAATAGAGCCTGATGGTTCGGGAACAGTCGTGCAAGAGGCAGTGTTACCTGGTTGGCCGGTAATTTTGGGAAGAAATCTTTTTGACCCCTGTTTTAAGGAAGAATACATAGAAAGATATCGCAAAGGCAGAGTGAGTGCGATGGAAGATGTTGAAACTGCTCACATTCAACCATGCCATCGAGAATTTCTTCAGCAGTTTTCTATCAAGGCTAACCTCGTAGTACCTATTCTTGTTAGGGACAATATTTGGGGTTTGTTGCTGGCTCATCAGTGTGCCGTACCTCGACGGTGGAATAACTTTGAGACGGAGTTGTTAAAGCAATTAGCTAACCAAATTGGGATTGCTTTATCTCAAGCGCAACTATTAGAAAAAGAAAGCCAGCAAAGTCAGGAACTCGCTCGTTCTAATGCGGAATTGGAACAGTTTGCTTATGTGGCTTCCCATGACTTGCAAGAGCCGTTACGGATGGTAACCAGTTATTTACAGCTGCTTGAGCGAAGATACAAAAATCAATTAGATGCCAATGCCGATCAGTTTATCAACTACGCAGTAGATGGAGCGCGGCGGATGCAGACGCTAATTAATGATTTGTTGAATTATTCTCGTGTCAGCACCCGTGGACAGCCCTTTATGCGAGTAAATTGTAGTGTTGTCTTAGAACAAGCGATCGCTAATCTGCAAATTGCGATCGCGGATAGTCAGGCAGTTATCACTCATGATACTTTACCTGAAGTGATGGCTGATGCTACGCAATTAACACAAGTATTTCAAAATCTGATTGGCAACGCGATCAAATTTTGCAAAAATCAGCAGCCACTAATTCACATTGGGGTAGTCAAACCAGATGTAAATCTAGATAGAGAAAGTTTAAATCCTATCCCATCGGCAGATGAATGGTTGTTCTGGGTGCGCGATAATGGTATTGGTATAGAATCCCAGTATATAGAACGTATTTTTATCATTTTTCAGCGCTTGCACGGTAGAGACAAGTATCCCGGTACTGGAATTGGTCTGGCAATTTGTAAAAAAATTATAGAACGCCACGGCGGCCGGATCTGGGTTGAGTCGAAACCAGGTCAAGGTTCGACTTTCTACTTCACAATTCCGGATAGAGCAGGTAAACAATCGTGAGTATCATAACAGCGATTATGCCTATTGAGGTTTTGTTGGTAGAGGACAATCCTGGCGATGCTCAACTTACACGCATTGCCTTAGAAGAGAGCAAAATCTCAATTAACCTGAACGTGGTCGAAGATGGTGTGGAAGCAATGGCATTTTTGCGAAAACAAGAAAAATATGTCAAGGCAGCCCATCCAGATATTGTGCTGCTCGATTTGAACTTGCCCAGAAAAGATGGGCGGGAGGTGCTGGCAGAAATCAAAGCAGACGAAAAGCTCAGACGAATTCCTGTAGTAGTTCTGACGACTTCCCAAGCTGAAGAAGACATTCTCAAAGCCTATAATTTATGTGCCAACTGTTATATAACTAAGCCAGTAGATTTCGATCAATTCGTTAAAATTGTACAATCAATAGAAAATTTTTGGTTTGCGATCGTAAAACTGCCACCGGAGTAATGGAAATGGCAGGTAAAAATATTAAAGTCTTGTTAGTAGAAGATAATCCTGGTGATGTCTTATTATTAGAGGAGTTTTTAAAGGAAGTTACTACAGTTGTAGTTGATTTAATTCCCGTTGAAAAGCTTTCTGAAGCACTCAAGTACCTAACAAAGGAACTTTTTGATGTAATTTTGTTAGACCTCTCGCTGCCAGATAGCCAGGGGTTAGAAACCTTTGTCATTGCTCACCAGCAAGCAAAAGCCACTCCGATAATTGTGCTGACGGGTATAAACGATGAAACCCTCGCAATTAGGGCAATGCAAGAAGGAGCGCAGGATTATTTGGTGAAAGGGCAAGTAACTGGCGATTTACTGGTGCGCTCAATGCGTTATGCCATCGAACGTCAACGGGCAGATAACGCACTGCGACAGAGCGAGGAACGATTTCGGGTGGCCCTCAAAAACTCTCCCATCTTTGTCTACAACCAAGATTGCGAGTTACGTTACACCTGGGTTTACAATCCTCCATCTAAATTGACGGTTGAGGGAATATTAGGCAAACAAGACTTGGATCTTATCCCAGCTGAAGATGCTCAACGTCTCACCACAATTAAACGTGGAGTGTTAACCACTGGCATAGGAACGCGAGAGGAAGTATCAATTACAATCAAAGATACAACTCGATATTACGATTTGACAGTTGAGCCATTGCGAAACGAGTCGCAAGAAGTTGTAGGCGTGACGTGCGCCAGTATTGATATTAGCGAACGACAAGCTGCACTACGCGATCGCAAATTAGCAGAAGAAACAATCCGCGAACAAGCAGCATTACTGGATGTCACCACAGATGCCATTTGCCTGCGAAATTTAAATAATCAAATTATCTTCTGGAACAAAGGCGCAGAAACACTTTACGGTTGGAAAGCGACAGAAGCTCAGGGACAAAATGCTAGTGAGCTTTTGTATGACGAACCTTCACCAGAATTTGAAGCGGCTCTTTTACAAGTTGTTAGTAAAGGAAAGTGGCAGGGCGAGTTAACAAAACTTACTAAAATGGACAAGGAAATCCTTGTTGCTAGTCGCTGGAGTCTGGTATGCGATGAACAAGGGAAACCCAAATCAATTCTCACTGTTGACACAGATATTACCGAGAAAAAAGACCTAGAAGCCCAATTGTTTCGCGCCCAACGCCTGGAAAGTATTGGCACTTTAGCTAGTGGCATTGCTCACGACCTCAACAATATCCTGACACCGATTTTGGCAGGAGCGCAACTGCTACCCCTCAAATTTCCTGATGCAGATGAGCGAACTCGCCATCTACTAGAGATTTTGGAAATCAACGCCAGACGCGGTGCTGATTTAGTTAAACAGGTGCTGTCCTTTGCACGAGGTGTAGAAGGTAAACGCATCACTTTGCAACTCAGACATATAATTGTGGAACTAGCCAAGATTCTCAAAGAGACATTTCCCAAATCCATAGAAATCAGCACTGATATACCGCAGGATTTGTGGATGGTTTCTGGAGATAGCACCCAACTGCATCAAGTACTGATGAACCTCTGCGTTAACGCCCGCGATGCTATGCCCGATGGCGGTAGTTTGAGCATCTCTGCCGAGAAACTATTGATTGACGAAAATTATGCCCGCATGAACCTGGAAGCCAAAGAAGGACCTTACACAGTAATTACTGTCTCCGATACCGGAACTGGGATTCCTAAAGAAATTTTAGATAGAATTTTCGAGCCATTCTTTACCACAAAAGATGTGGGACAAGGCACAGGGTTAGGACTTTCCACCGCGCTGGGGATAATTAAAAGCCACGGAGGTTTTGTGAATGTGTATAGTGAACCGGGAAGTGGCACTAGCTTCAAGGTTTACCTGCCAGCAGTGGGGGGAATGGAAACACTCACTCCAGAAGAATCACCACCCCAGACAGGACATGGAGAATTGATTCTGGTTGTGGATGATGAAGTTGCCATTCAAGAGACTACGAGAACATCATTAGAAGCTCACAACTATAAAACCCTAATTGCCGGTGATGGCATTGAGGCGATCGCACTGTACGCTAAAAATAGGGAAAAAATTAGTGCCGTACTAATGGATATTATGCTGCCCTCGCTGGATGGTTTAACTGCCATCCGTACCCTGCGAAAAATCAACCCCAAAGTCAGAATTATTGCCAGCAGTGGACTTATGTCTGACAATAAGCTCAGTGCAGTAGCTGCTATTGGTGTCAATACGTTTTTGTCGAAGCCCTATACTGTCAACGAATTATTGCTTTCTTTACAGAAAGTACTATCGTGAGTCAATTAATTACGTAAATATACTGTTAGCCTAAGTAGAAAAAGCTGCTTTATTGATGTGGGTGCAAATTGCCTGGATTTGATATGATTGAGCATTGGCTAAGGCACTTCTCTTACCGATACTGGAAACTAGGTACTGGGGACTGGGAAGAGTCTCCTAACCCAATGCCCAATGCCCAATGCCCAATTCCTTATACTATGCCTCGGTTTCTTAGATTAATCATCAATATAGTAATCTTAAGTGCATTGTTACTCATATCCCAGCAAGTTTGGGCGCAAGATTGGCGTCCGGTTCGCGGTGGTATCCCTTTTGGTATCAGTGGTATGGCTTTGATAGAGCAAAAAAGCAATTCCTTAGATTTTCTGATTGCCCATGACAACAAGCAAAAAAATCAAGGTCGTTTAGCAATCATCAGGATTAAGGGTAAAAACCAACCTGAATATTTACCATTAAACTGGCCAAATAACATAGAATTACCCATCGATTTAGAAGCTTTAACATCTGTTCCAGAAAAAACAAAATCCTCTTTTATAGCTTTAAGCAGTTCTGGAAAAGCTTATTACATCACGTTCGAGCCTGCCAATAAAACCATCTCTACGATCAGGGAATTTAATCTCCCAGGAATTATTCAAGGCAATAACTTTGAAGCATTTGGATTACAAAATATAGATGGTAAATTAGTTGCTATTTGGGGGCATCGAGGTGAAGGAGAACAACCAGCAACTATTTTTTGGGGAATATTTGACTTAACTAAATATCAAATTACTCTCGTAGGTTCTGCCAATCTGAAAGTACCGTTTCCATCTGGCAATGTTCGTCATATTTCAGATATTAAGGTAGACCCCGTAGGAATTGTGTACATCACCTCAGCAAGTGATGCTGGAGATGATGGTCCATTTCAGTCAGCTGTGTATGTCGCTGGACACCTGGGATTCCGCGGTAACAAAATTGCATGGCTGCAAAATCCTCAACTTGTTCCCCTTTACCGCTCTAATTACCACAAAATCGAAGGTATGGAACTTGTTCCAGGTGCAGAAGGCGGTTTGATTATTGGTACAGATGATGAGAATTTGGGTTCTTATATATACATTTTGGGTGGAAATAGCTGAAGTATATCCTTTGATAACTTGTGTAAACAGGCGTAATGATTTTGAGGATTGCTGGTTTATTCGCGATCGCCTAACAGTTTCCTTGAAGAATATTCATATATTGAAGGTTTTGTCAACTTATTTAGTGCGATGCCTACGGCGGGCAAAGCCTACGCAACCTGGTGTGGATTGACCATTATCTTATCGATAACGGCCACTCATTAAATTACCCCTACACATTAAATCGGAACAACATTACATCCCCTTCCTGCACAACATACTCTTTACCTTCACTGCGAACCAAGCCTTTCTCCTTCGCAGCATTCATCGAACCAGTTGTTACCAAGTCTTTATAAGCAACAGTTTCGGCGCGAATAAATCCCCGCTCAAAATCACTGTGAATTACACCAGCAGCTTGAGGTGCAGACATTCCGGCATTAATTGTCCAAGCGCGGGTTTCTTTGGGGCCACAAGTGAAGTATGTTCGCAAGCCCAAAAGCGTGTAAGTTGCCCGAATCAACGATTTCAAACCGCCTTCTTCTACACCTAAAGACGCGAGGAAATCAGCTTTATCTTCCTCTGGTAATTCCACTAATTCAGCTTCAACTTGAGCCGAAACTATCACAACTTGGGCATTTTCTGTTGCTGCAATTTGCCGCACTGTTTCCACAAAATGATTACCAGTTGCTAACTCATCTTCAGATACATTCGCAGCATAGATAATCGGTTTATAAGTGAGCAGTTCTAATCCTTTAATAATTTCTGTTTCTTCTTCATTCAAGCTCACCTGACGCACCGATTTACCTTCATTTAAAGCCGCAGCTAATTTTTCTAAAACTGTGATTTCAAACTGTGCATCTTTGCTAGTACGAGCTAGTTTACGAGTGCGGTCAATTCGCCGCTCAATTTGTGATAAATCTGATAAACCTAGTTCTATATTAATGATTTCAATATCTCGTGCAGGGTCAACAGAACCAGCGACGTGGATAATATCGTCATTCTCAAAACAACGTACCACATGGACGATCGCATCAACTTCCCGGATGTGGGACAGGAATTGATTCCCTAATCCCTCACCCTGACTAGCACCTTTAACTAAACCAGCGATATCTACAAATTCAACCCGCGCCGGGATAATTTGTACCGAACTGGCAATCTTAGCAAGAACATTTAACCGTTCATCCGGTACTGCGACAACGCCGACATTCGGTTCAATCGTGCAAAAAGGGAAGTTAGCTGCTTCTGCTTTGGCATTAGCAACTACAGCATTAAATAAAGTAGATTTTCCGACGTTGGGAAGTCCGACAATTCCGGCTCTTAGCATTTTGGATTTTAAATTTGAGATTTTGGATTACATTACCAAGGTAATCTAAACAGGTTCCGGTATGGTTTGGGGAATTGGTCCTGGAACCGTCTGAGGAATGGGAGCAGGTACTGGTTCTGGTACAGGCCCCGGTAACGGTTGAGGAATCGCTGGTCCCGGTACAGGCTCAGGACTAGGTAGCGGACTCGGCTCAGGATTGGGACTAGGTAGTGGACTCGGCCCAGGAGTAGGAATTTGTGGTTCTGGTATAGAAATCGCAGTAAAATTAATCATCGCAAGTCTAAATTAAATTATTCAACCTTCCCACGCTAGATGACAACCTCATCTGTTGACATCTCCCCAAATAGCTATACCCACAAACACATCCTTTAATAATCTTCTCATTCTCTGCGTCCCTCTGCGCTTCCCTCAACGTCCCTCTGCGTTTAAACTCCAACCTCAATTCGTACTAAACTACTCCTCCTTCACCTTTTCCACCACTTCTGGCACTGGATCGTACCCACCTGGATGAAACGGATGACACCGCAAAATCCGCCGAGTTGCCATCCAGCTACCACGCAACACTCCAAATCGTTCAATAGCTTCAATAGCATACATCGAACAAGTTGGTTGAAAGCGACAAGTCGGGAGAAACAACGGTGAGATAAACATTCGGTAGCCCCGAATTAGCCAAATAAATAATAATTTCATTGCAGCTACCCAAATCTTATAAATTAGTAACAAGGGTAAAACTTTTCATTTGTTGTATCTTTGTTAATTACATTTTCTGACTTCACCTCAATTCCGGTTTTCTGGCTGCAAATTGCGTCGGCTGCAATTTGGGTGTTACTCATCCTTTTGATTGCGGGGGTGGTAAACCGCTTTGCCGACAAGCCAGAAATCGTCCGGAAGATAGTTCATATTGGCACTGGTAATGTGATTCTAATCGCTTGGTGGCTAAATATTCCTGCTAGCGTAGGGATTACAGCTTCTATTTTAGCGAGTGCAATCACCTTATTATCCTACCGATTACCAATTCTTCCTGGTATTAATAGCGTTGGACGGCAAAGCTTAGGGACATTTTTTTACTCCGTCAGTTTCGGTATTTTAGTTGCCTGGTTCTGGTATTTACAACAACCCCAGTACGCAGCACTCGGAATTTTGGTGATGACTTGGGGAGATGGATTAGCAGCCTTAATTGGGCAACGTTTTGGTAAACATAAGTATAAAGTTTTTGGTACAGAAAAAAGTTGGGAAGGCTCCCTAGCTATGATGCTCGTTAGCTATGTTGTCAGTAGTTTGATTTTAGTTGGAACTCAAGGAAACAGTTGGCAAACTTGGGCCATATCACTGTTAGTTGCAGTTATAGCTACTGCTTTAGAAGCTGTTTCATTTTTGGGTATTGACAATTTGACAGTTCCTTTGGGTAGTGCAGCCCTTGCCTTCTTTTTAAGCCAGTTAGTCTTGAGTTAGTAATTGCCTTGAGATACTATTGCTAAGGCTCTTTTATTACTCTGAAAAAATCAAATATTTGTAGGTTGGGTTGAACATTCGTGTTACCCAACAAAATCAAGGATTCTTGGTGTTGGGTTTCCTTACTCAACTCAACCTACTTATTAGTAATACCCAAACCATAATTGAGGAATAGAGTTATGGAGATGGTTGGTTTCGGGGAAGAGATTACTGGAGAAGAATTGCTCAGACGCTATGCTGCTGGGGAAAGAAATTTTCCCTTGATTCGTATTGAGGACATGGAGTGTGTTTTGGAGGGAGCTGACCTCAGAGGAATTAATCTCATGGGGTCTCACTTGCACCATGCTCCGTGGTCGAGTATTAATTTGAGCGGAGCCTGTCTGCTCGCTGCTGACTTTGCTGGTGCCTGGATGGATGGAACTGACTTGAGTGACGCTGATTTGACTGGTGCTTGTTTGCGGGGAACTAACTTTACTAACGCTAATTTGAGTAATTGCATTTTGGAGGGAGCTAACTTGAGAGAAGCTATCTTGTGGAATGCTAATTTGAGAGGTGCTGTTTTCAACAACGCTATTTTGGCTGATGCTAGTTTTACTGGTGCCAAATATTTCACTATTAACCAGTACATGACGGGTATTTTGTTCTGGAATACTACTATGCCCGATGGAACTGTTATCGAAGGCCCCACTTACATTAACTGACTCAGGTGTGAATTTCCGTTTCAGCCATTAAAGGGGCTGAAATAACGTTGAGCCAATTTACAATGTCTGAAACTAATCTTTTTGATTATATTCAATACCACCCATCACGTTAAAATTGAGCCGAGTCTATTAGCGCGATCGCTCCAAAATCCAATCGAGTAAAATCGGATTGACTAACTCCGGTGCTTCATCCTGCGGACAATGCCCCACCCCTTCTAAAGGAATAAACTTTTCTACTTGCGGAAAGTCAGCTAATTCTCTCCCTAACTCTATTGGTTCCCACGGGTCTGCTGTTCCCCACAAGATAATCGCCGGACACTGTAACAGTGGCAAAAGGTCTTCTGGTAGAGGTCCTGTAGAATACGAAGTAAAAGCCAGGAACACAGCAACAGCCCCCGGATCGCTTGCTGGTGAAGTGAGAATATCTACCAACTCATCTGTCACCATCTCAGCATTCGCATAAGCTTGCAGCAGAATTTTTCGCACCGTTTTCGGTTTGGCGAGTTGATTGAAAAAGAAATCGCCAACTGGTTTGATGGATAACAGGCGTTGCAGTACAGGCGCGCCATAACGACGAGACCAAGGTAAAGTTACCCGTTTGCGATCGTGCAATAGCCTTAAAGAACAGTTGAGCAAAGCAACTCCTAAGGCAATATCTGGGTTGCTTACTGCTGCTTGCATGGCTACAATACAGCCAATAGAATTTCCGACTAAAAAAGCTGGCTCACCCACTACTTCGCGGCAAAAATCTGCTACTTGCTGTCCCCAGGTTTCTAGTGTGTAGACAATTTTTTCACCAGGTTTAGGTTTTGCGGAAGCACCAAAACCAATCAAATCGATCGCATAAACACGGCAATTTTGTGCCAATACGGGAATATTTTTTTGCCAATGCCACCAAGAAGCGCCAAATCCATGCACGAGGACAACAACTGGCCCAGTGGTTCCTTGGGTTTGATAGCAGATAGGGAAACCTTGCCAAATCCAGGTTTTTGTAGAGTTAAGTGCTATTTTTGAACTTGAGGTTGTCATAGAAAATTTGATTAATACAAGGGTAAAAGCCTTTCAGGCGCAAGGCACAAGCAAAATTGTTTTTAATTTGAATAAAATTTATCAGATTTTCAAAGAAAATCCTTTGCTCTAGTGATAACTTAGACATACGCCACGAAAGTTTCTAGGCTGATAATTTTATCCAGCATAGAGAGTTTTCGCCTTGTTGATAGAGGTAATTTACTCACAACCTAGATTATGTCTAGCATTAGGAATTATAACTTTTCTAAATGTTAAGTAATATTTTTGCTATTTTTAGATGTGAGCGAATTACCATTAGTGCTAGATTCAGTAGTTTCACAATTTACGATCGCTAATCAGAGTCTATAACATTGTCAAATATGAGGCATCGGCTAAGGGGTGGTTTGCAACTGGAAACTGACGCTGAATTTAATAATATTTTTTTTGTTCCTAGTTCTGCGAGCCAGAAAACATGAATCTGCTAGAAACAATTGATACTCCTGTTGGGAGCTACGCACCAGATTTTGAAATACCAGGAATTGATGGTCAAGTACACCATCTCAGGCGTTATCTTGAGAAGTTCCGAGCAGTCGGCGTTATTTCTATGTGTAACCACTGTCCTTATGTAGAGTGGTATATAGACAGGTTAAAAAACATTCAAGCCGAATTTGGTCCAGAAGGCTTCACACTCATTGGGATGAATGGTAGTGATGGTAATCACGACACTAAGCCAAGCTTTGAAAATATGAAAGCTTTTGCCCAACGTCATGATTTAAACTTTCCTTACTTGTGGGACTCGACACAAGATGTCACTCGCAGTTTTGGTGCTACAAAAACACCAATGGCATTTTTAATAGACACCAATGGTATAGTACGTTACAAAGGTAAAATTGACGATCATCCCCAAGACTCATTATCGGTGGGAGAGGATTATTTGAGAACTGCGATCGCCTCTCTATTTCTTGGTCAAGAAATAGATATACCACAAACAGAACCAATAGGTACTACATTGATTTTGCGTAACTAGACATAGATAGTCCCTGTAACTGCTATCTTAAATTGGAGGCAATTGCAACTTTTTTGATAAAGCGGAACTTCATGGGAACGAATTACCGACGGGTTTTACTCAAACTGAGCGGTGAAGCCTTAATGGGCAACATGGGCTATGGCATTGATCCAGAAGTGGTCAAAGGAATAGCACAAGAATTAGCAGAGGTGATAGCCACTGGCACTCAAATCGCCATAGTTGTTGGCGGCGGCAATATTTTTCGTGGCGTCAAAGCAGCTTCGGCGGGGATGGATAGGGCAACCGCTGACTATATTGGGATGATTGCCACGGTAATGAACGCCATGACGCTGCAAGATTCGCTAGAACACATAGGGGTACAGACGCGGGTACAAACTGCGATCGCTATGCAAGAATTAGCAGAACCATATATTCGTCGTCGTGCCATCCGTCATCTTGAAAAAGGGCGGGTGGTAATTTTTGGTGCTGGTTCTGGAAATCCCTTCTTTACTACAGATACCACTGCGGCACTAAGAGCAGCAGAAATCGATGCTGAAGTGATTTTTAAAGCCACTAAAGTAGACGGAGTATATGATGCAGATCCTCACATTTATCCTAACGCCAAGCGTTACAATAGCCTCACCTACGCGCACGTTTTAGCCAAAGATTTGCGGGTGATGGATAGTACTGCGATCGCCTTGTGTAAAGAAAATAATATCCCAATTCTGGTATTTGACCTAACGGTGCGAGGTAACATCCACCGAGCAGTCTTGGGAGAATCCATCGGTACCCTTGTGGGAGGTTCTTGTGATATTAGCTGACGCGAAAAGTAAAATGCAAAGTTCTGTTGAGTCAACTCAACGAGCTTTTAACACGATTCGCACTGGTCGCGCCAATGCGAGTCTGTTAGATAAAATATTAGTGGACTATTACAGTTCGCCTACACCCTTAAAATCACTGGCAAATATTAGCACGCCAGATGCATCGACAATTCAGATTCAACCATACGAGCGCAACACCCTAAACATCATTGAGAAGGCGATTTCCCTCTCAGATGTAGGTTTAACCCCCAGTAATGACGGTTCTGTAATTCGGCTGAATATTCCGCCTTTGACAAGCGAACGCCGAAAAGAATTCGTCAAAATGGCTACTAAATATGCTGAAGAGGGTCGTGTTGCTATTCGCAACATCCGCCGCGATGCCATAGACTCGATTCGCAAGCAAGAGAAAGCCTCTGAAATCTCCAAAGATGAATCAAAAGACCAACAAGACAACTTGCAAAAATTGACAAACGAGTATATTGCCAAAATAGACGCACTATTGGCAGAAAAAGAAAAAGACATCACGACTGTTTAAAGTCTAAAGTCTGAAGCATAAAGGCTGAAGGATCATGGATAAATTCTTCAGCCTTTATCATTTCTTAGTATCTACCAAAAACTGATCAAGCAAGTAAGTGGACATAAGTAATTTGAGTAGGGGCAATTATTAAACAATTCGTAATTCATAATGACGTTTTCTACGTTCGCGGGAGCGTGTCGCAAACAGACGCTTCGCGTAGCTTGCTTCTTTGTAGGAGTACGCGGATTCGCTTTCTCGTGTCGCCAGCGTAGTTATGTTTTGTGACGGGGATATCAACCCATATTTAATTACGAATTACGTTAGCGTAGCGGTAGCGTTCGCGCAGCGTCTCCTAGAGAAGAATGAGCGTCATTAGTAATTACAAATTATGATAGATTGCCTCTACTCAATAGAAAATAAACGAGTTCAGGAGCAAAAATTCAGCCATATGTACGACTGCATCATTGTCGGCGCTGGGCCAGCTGGTGGAACAGCTGCATATCATTTAGCCAAGCAGGGTCGCTCAATATTAGTGTTAGAAAAAGAATCCCTACCAAGATATAAGCCTTGTGGCGGTGGTGTATCTCCAGCGATCGCTCAATGGTTTGACTTTGATTTTAGCCCAGCAATTTCTGTAAAAGCCGACTCCCTTCGCTTTACCTGGAAATTAGGCGACCCAGTGGAAGCAAAAATCGCCACTAAGGAACCAGTCTGGATGGTGCGACGAGATATCTTTGACCATTTTATAGTGCAGCAAGCACAGAAGCAAGGGGCTGAACTCCGAGATAATACTGAAGTCACAGGTATTGAGTTTAAAAGTGACTATTGGCAAGTTAATACAGCCAATGGGCCAGTTACAGCTCGCTACTTAATAGCGGCTGATGGTGTTAAAGGGCCAATGGCAAAATGGCTCGGCTTCAAAGAACGTAAACGTCGTTTAGCAGGAGCTTTAGAAGCAGAAGTTTCTGCAATTGTGAAAGATAAATCTACAATTCACTTCGAGTTTGGCTTGGTGAAAAACGGTTACATCTGGAATTTCCCGAAAGCGGACGGTTATTCCATTGGTGTCGGTACATTTATCGGCGGTCAAGCTCAAGACTTTAAAAAGATTTTAGATGAGTACGCGCGATCGTTTAATGTAGATATCAAAACTAGCAAGCAGTATGGTTATCCCCTGAGCTTGTGGGATGGTAATCAAAAGTTGCATACTCAAAATGCAGTTTTGGTTGGGGAAGCTGCTTGTGTAGTTGATCCGATGACAGCAGAAGGCATTCGCCCCTCAATTTTTAGCGGTTTGATTGCAGCAGGAGCCATTAATGAGGCTCTTTCTGGTGATACCAACGCTTTAGAAAAATATAGTGAAGCCATTAATGAAGAATGGGGTACCGAAATGGCTTGGGCGAAAAAATTAGGTGGAGCATTCTATCGCTTTCCTAGCATTGGCTACAAAGTTGGTGTTAAGCGCCCCTCTGGTGCCAAAATCATGGGTAAAATTCTGTGCGGAGAACTGCGTTATGGCGACGTTGCCGATCGCGCGCTCAAGCGTTTAATTCCTGGTTTCGGTGGTTAAGAAATTAGGGATTAGGTAACGAATCTCTAACGCACAAGACACCCACTTCACAAAAATTAATCATTTGTTGTGGGGTAGGCATCTTGCATTGGTGTCAACTTAAGTAAAAACGCTTATCCCACAGGCGTTTTATTCCACACGCCAGATGCTCCACTTGGGGAGACCCCAAGACCGCACTGGCTCCCCTTAATCCCCTCCCCGTTTACGGGGAGGCAGGGTGGTTTCATACAACGAGAGAAAAATTAAAACTGGGTTTTAAAGCCTCTCCCCGTTTCGGGGAGAGGTTTGGAGAGGGGTAAAAATCTATGGTTATACATGAGAAATCAAGACTTATGTATTTTTCTTTTTTCGTATGAAACCACCCTGCTCCCTGTTTACGGGGAGTGGAGGTTTTGTCTAGCGACAAAAGCGGGGTGGGGTTCCGACGACTTAATTGGTAATTGAGTAGGCTTGATATAACGTCATTGCGAGGGTTTCACGTTAAGTTGACACGTATGGGCATCTTGCCTGCCCTATTTTTACTTTATGCCTATCTAATCAACATTTCTATTATTCATCCCACACTCCCCTATCTATGAGGCGTGGGGCTTCCGCCGGAATTAGCTAAACTAGGGTATTAAACAAGGAACTCTTAAAGGTCTGCAATATAATTCCCAAAATCTTATCAACTGCATTAACGTGATATTCAATTGAGTCAATGCAAACAGTATTCTGTTCTAAAGTTAAAAATTTCCAAGCGGTTCCACTTGTCACAACTCCATATATGACTTTAATATCATTTCCTGCTCTCTGATTGAATATCTGAGCAGCAATCATTGTAGCTACACATTGCCCTAATTTGGCGATGATATTTTCATTTTTGGCCTCTATAACAGTGACTACTGGAGCACTGATAAAATACTGCTCACGAGATGCACTGAGGATGAAGTCACAAAAACCTGAGAGTCCTTTAGCAGGATCAATATTGAACTCTGTACCTGAAAATAAGCTGATCTGATAATCTAACTGTCGCCTGACTTCAGACAAAATAGGAGCGATTAAAAACTCAGAACGAGCTTTTTCGCTATTAATGGCAGTCGCTAAAGTTAGATTCTCATCCAGCAACCGCTTTAGCAAGTCAGAGGGCTGCACCCCGCCTACAGCAAGAAACAGATTACGTGTCTCTTCCAAAGTTAAGCTAAATGCATCTCTGGCTTTAACAAGACTTAAAATCACTGCATGCCATAGACTTCTGCTCCAGTTCTATCTTAATTGTGCATGGCTTGCCCGTCTTTGCTAGATATTATTTGAAAGCCGAGCTTGGTTAGCAGGCTCGCCTCTCAAATATTGCACCTTAACGCGAAGTTAAAAATACCTAGAGAAAAGCCAGATAATCACTCCAGTTCCCAATACACAAATAATTCCCGCCAAGCCAGCGAGGGGTTTTTTGTTCTTACCTGTAAACCAATCAGAGACTTTACCTGTATAAGTAATTAGTTCTGCTGTGTCTAGGGTGGCGATTGCCCATACCCATCCCGCATGCAGCCCCCAAGCTAAACCCAAATTACCGTTCGCGGCAAAGCGTGCCAACACCAGCACTATTCCCATCAGCCACAATCCAGGCAGTTGGGGCGCCGTTTCGCGTTGCTCCCAAACCAGGTGTAGCAAGGCAAATATCAGGCTAGAAATTGCTGCCGCTATCCAAACCGGATAGTCCTGCCCTAATTCAGTAAACAGGAAACCGCGAAAAATCAACTCTTCTATCCCACCCACTAATAACGCTATCAAAAAAATTGGTAGCAAGATGGGTAGTAGTAACTTGAAATTCGTCTTTTCAAAAGAACACCAACCTAACCCGAATTGCCCACTAAATACAATAGCTAGGCTTACCACTGCCAAAGCAAAACCTAGCCCTAAAGAACCAAGAGTTGAAAGATTGCCAACAAAGCCATAATCCGAAAAAGATTTATTGGTGAGCCAACTAACTCCCCACAGAGTCAGGGGAGCTAATAAGTAAAGTGACACCAATAACGGCATCTTTTGTTCTGGCTGCAAAGGTTTAGGGGGTCGCCAATTAAGCAATAT
Organism: Nostoc desertorum CM1-VF14; assembly: GCA_019359245.1. GTDB lineage: Bacteria > Cyanobacteriota > Cyanobacteriia > Cyanobacteriales > Nostocaceae > Nostoc > Nostoc desertorum. The sequence goes on from JAHHHR010000026.1 coordinate 91,707, forward strand.
TGCTGATACTGCTGCAAATGGTAACCAGAAAACTATCCAGAAAATAAAAAATGCCATCACTATAATTAGTGCTGGTGCATTTTCCATAAACGCCAGTAAGGCGTTGAGCGAAGGCTCAAAGGAAGTTATTAAAGTAAACAAAAAAAACACGATAGACTTCTTGCACTATAGATTTCTTGCTGATTAATCAAGACTCTACTAAATTTCGTGAATTTTGCAAGGGGTCTAATCGTATTTTTTGCCTGGGACAAAATGTTCTAAATCAGAGCTACTAGTTTTTTGCCGGGGTAAGAACAAGTTATCATCAACTGAAACTTATCCTTACCATACCATCAACAAATTTACTCTTCGTCTTCCAAATCTTCGTCTGATTCGTCGGAGTCTATATCTTGTGAGGTTAGTTTTTTATCAGTTTCACCGAGTTGAATCAGGTGAATATGCTTATATCCCAACCTAATTTCAAACTCATCTCCAGGCTTTAAGCTCATTGCTTTGGTGTATGTAGCACCAATCACAATCTGACCATTTTGATGGACGCTAACCCGATATGTCGGTTCACGACCACGACCATCTTTAGGTGCTTCTGGACTTAGAGGAATTCCTCTAGCCGATAGCAAAGCGTCATAAAAATCGGTGAGATTGACACGAACTTGGTTATTCTTAGTAACAGTGTAATAGCCGCACTGTTTAGCTCTTTCTCGGCGTGGTAAAGTGGAAAGTTCTTTTACTTTAGCAAGTAGTGCTTTTCCGGTTAATGGTGCGGTTGCAGTTTCAGTCATTATGCTCAAATTTTCCTTACTCTCTCCAAACTGATAAACTATGTAGTCTCATGCCAGCATTTGGCTTTTTAGCATTTGCATAGAGCTACTTAGGACTCTAGTGTAATGGGTCAATTCCTGCCGATAAAAGCCAAAAGCACTTCTATATATGGTTGTCCACAACCAATTAGAGGTCATAGTTGCCATAGAAATTAATTTTGCTAATTTCACGGCACTTTAACCATTATTCGCCATCAGAAATGAAATTATTTTCTCTTTTGGCGCTACTGTAGCGGTGTAACTTTCAGCCACCTTTACAAATTGGGTTAGTTCTACTCCAAATAAGTCGTAGATCCAAAAAAATGCAGGTTTTCCACTTCTAGTGCTTGCCCTTCTTGCCAATGAGCAGGTAGAGTTTTCTCTACTCGTCCTCTCAAGCTTAGGACAGCATAGTATTTCAATAGAGTCCTATGGGTATACACCCTTTTGTCCTGCCAGTAGAGACGCGAATTTTCTTGTCTCTACATTACGAATTAACAAAGCAGTAGTAGCCGCGCTGATACGGCTATTGATTCTGGTTTTGTGTCTTCGTAATTTTATATTAAATACTAGCATGGACTAATAATAGCAAAATAATTGTTTAATTTTGAATTAAAATTGCTAGTAAATTTTTATTTAAATCCCTGGACTTAAAGGTTGGAAAAAGCAGTGACGATTTTTCTAACGCTTTATTGCAAGCGTGAGTATTGCTTTATGCCTTTTATAAAAATTCATCTAATTTAGACGAGCAGTTTTGACCAATATGTTAAATCCAAGATTTTCTTGATTGAGAGGAGGCAAAAATATAAAAGTCTTGCACATCCAGGATTTCCGGTACAAGAAGTTTTATTTAAAAATGATAAGGATTCTTCTTCGGTTTATTACCGTAAGCTCAAAAGCAGTCAGAGAATTTTGTACGTCTGTCTATGGGAAGAATAAATCTCTTAACATATACTTAGCGCTTGATTGCCACTACTATATATTGAACATACCCTTTTACACTTCTATATAATCAAAAAATCCCGTCAAGCGGTAGCGAAAGCAGAATTTTTCCAGCTAGTTGCTCTGACTCAAGTTAACATGCATTTAATTTGGATATAATCGCTAGGTCAGAGATGAACGTAAATCCCTCTTTTAGCAAATGCTCTTTCCTTTACATTCCTAAACAGGTAAATTCAATGCAAAGCTATGATTACATTTTTAGCGTTTTATCCCAGAATTTGACACAAATATTGCCTAAAACGCTGCTACAAGTAAAGTTTTAATGGTTATGCTTAAAGTAGAATCAGTCGCTCTTTCGTCGTTAGCCTATCAACACCAGGCTTTGAATGAAGGGCAAAAAGAGTATAGCTCACTTTTTGTAACTACCTGCCTTGACTCATGATTTTTGAGGCTGGTGAAGCAATTTTAAAATTTTGGTTAGTGGTCATGGAAGTTATTTTTAAGGTTATTAGACAGCAACAAAATTCCTCCCCCGTTGTGCAAACCTACCTTGTAGAGGCAGAACCAAGTAATACAATCCTGGATTGCCTTAACCATATTAAGTGGGAGCAAGATGGAACTTTAGCGTTTCGCAAAAATTGCCGTAATACAATTTGTGGTAGTTGTGCTATGCGAATTAATGGGCGTTCGGCTTTAGCTTGTAAAGAAAATGTTGGCAGTGAACTTGCCAGATTACAACAAATACCATCATCTCAAAGTAAAGTAAATGCCATTGGCGAAATCATGATCGCACCTCTTGGCAATATGCCCGTAATTAAAGATTTGGTTGTAGATATGAGCAGTTTCTGGAATAATCTAGAGGCAGTTGCTCCTTATGTAAGTACGGCAGCCCGACAAGTACCAGAAAGAGAGTTTTTGCAAACACCACAAGAGCGATCGCGCCTCGATCAAACTGGTAACTGTATTATGTGCGGTGCTTGTTACTCTGAATGCAACGCCCGTGAAGTTGATCCAAACTTTGTTGGTCCCCATGCCCTTGCTAAAGCTTATCGGATGGTAGCAGACTCCCGCGATAGCGACACCGAAAATCGTTTAGCAAATTACAACGAAGGTACTAAAGGTGTATGGGGTTGCACCCGTTGTTTGTACTGCGATTCAGTTTGTCCAATGGAAGTTGCACCATTAGAACAAATCACCAAAATTAAACAAGAAATTCTCACCCACAAAGAAGCTAGTGATAGTCGCTCAATTCGTCACCGAAAAGTATTGGTGGATTTAGTTAAAGAAGGTGGTTGGATTGATGAACGTCAATTTGGTTTACAAGTTGTCGGTAATTACTTTAAAGATTTAAGAGGGTTACTCAGTCTTGCACCCCTCGGTTTACGGATGATTATCCGGGGTAAGTTTCCCTTGTCCTTTGAACCTTCTGAAGGGACGGAACAAGTGCGATCGCTCATTGAATCTGTGCAACAGTTAGAAAACAAAAGTTAAGAGTTAGGAATTTTAACTTCTAACTCCTAACTCTATTTCAACGTGGTTCTTGAGGTATATTCAACGGCTGTCCATAACGGTCATATACTAAAACATCCCACTGACCGTTGTTACTGGATTCAAAAGCAATCCTGCTACCATCAGCGCTAATTGTAGGGTTGCGGACTTCAGATTGTAGGTTATTAGTCAAACTTCGTGATTGGCGTGTTTCCCTGTCGTAGAGAAAAATGGCCGATCGCCCTTGACGACTAGCACCAAACACTACATAACGGCCATCTTTTGAAACGCTAGGATGAGTTGCGATCGCATCAAAGGAATTTAAACCCGGCAAATCAACCAAATCACGAGTCACCGTATCAAACATATAAACATCTTGGCTACCGCGTCGGTCAGTAATAAAAACAATGTATCTCCCAGAAATTTGGGGGTTTAATTCCGACGCTAAACTATTGAGACTCCGACCCCCAGGATCAAACGGATAACTCAAAAGACGAGGGTAGCCAAAACACCCAGTCAATAAACTTAAGCCTAAAAATACTGGTATAAAAAAAACACGTTTCATATATTGGGCATGGGGCATTGGACATTAATTATTCTCCCTGATCTCCCTGCTCCCTGCCTTCTACGGAGGTGAACCTACAGTTGCACCATTAGGAATATCTAACTCAATATTTGGCCCTCGGTCTAAGACTTCAATATCCCACTGACCACGGCTGGCGGTTTCAAAGACAACATAACGTCCATCTGGGCTGATATTTGGTTTTCTCACCCAGCCGCGATAGGTTGGTGTGACGATTTGCGACTGTTGCGTAGCGCGATCGTAAAGCGCCACTACTGGTCTACCTTGGTCGCTAGTAAGATAAGCAATGTAACGCCCGGTATAGCTCAAGCTAGGACTTTCAGCAATTGTCTCCGCTCGGTTTATGCCAGGTGTACCAATAAACAGTTGCCTCTCCAAATCGAAAACCAGTAGCTGCTGATTACCATTCCGATTAGATACAAACGCTAAAAAGCGCCCATTCCCACTCAAAGCAGGTTGCTCCTCGGTGTAGCGACTGTTGAGGGAAGTAGGCCCTATAGGAATATTGTTAGAACCACAAGATGCAAGCAAACTGGTTAAACCAAAAACCAGGCTCCAATGAATTGGTCTTTGGAGCCAAAATGTAGGCGTAAATTTTTCCACCTCAACTGTTTTCCGTTGCCTTTAAACCTACTTCCACGCCAACTGTTTTAAACATCATCATCAAAATCAGTCGAATTATCTAGTCCCTCATTTGGCTTCTCAATCGGGTTGTATGGTACATAATCCGTTGGGATCGCTTCATCATCTTCACGCGGTCTTCGAGGAGTTGAGTCAGTGGGTGGACGACGTCTTCTTGGTCTGGGAGCAACATCATCTTCACGACTTTCTGAACGCTGGGGCCCGTTATTACTACGACGAGAAGGTTTTCTGACTTCCCCTCCCGAACTTTCCCAATCATCAACTTGCCTAGATGAAGAACCCCAATTTTCTTCTTCAGAGGTTTCAGAAGGGCGATTTACAGGACGCCCAGAAGTCCGCCGCCGCGTTCTATCTACTGGGGCCTGTCTTTCACTGCTGTTACTGTTGCGACGTTCTGAACGACGGGGGGGTTGCTCCTCGTAGTAGTCATCACGAGTTGAAATCTCATCCCTGCTACCCCGAATCCGGGCACGCACGGGGCGTTCCTCCTCCTCTTCATAAGGCAATGGATCTAAGTCTGCATCCATTTCAGCTTGATACTTTTTGCGATCGTTATAGGAATAGTTTCTGCTTACCTCTCGCTCATCGTCCACAATCGGAGTGTTACGCTTTGCTTGTTGGGTAGCTATACTCCGCAGGCGAATACTTTCAACTGCAAAAAACACAGTTGTGCCAACTAAAAGCAGTTGACCAAATTGCAGAATCGGGTCTAAGCGCCATCCTTGAAACACGAGAATAAAGCCGCAGAGCAAACCGACTGCTGCAAAAAAGATATCTTGATCTCGTGACAATTCAGGACGCACAGTGCGGAGAAAATACAGTGCTGCCCCAGCCACAGCCAGGAAAATTCCTAGAATACTGGCTGAGTTTGCCCCAAAATTTACCTGAGCCAGAAAACTGGCTGAGTTCAGCCCAAAATTTATCATTGCTGTTTTCCCAATATCAAATCTATGTTAGCGAGTCACAATTAAAATCACTACTGTAATTAGTCACGATATATTAAAGCTTCAAAGCCTCTGGCAAAGAAGCTCTGAAGCTGTTCACCGAAAAATAAAAACACCTATGCCTGTAATCTACAACTACCACTAGCGGCAAACACTGCTGGTTTTAGTGCAATCATAAATAGCTGACAGACAATAGGTTATGAGAGTTAATTCAACTCTCACAAGCATTATGAACGCTGGATTTTATCTTTTTGGCTAATGAAAATTAGACCAACTGTAGCGGGGATTACAACAATTGCAGTACCCCATAGCAGACTCCAAAGAAAATTTGCTAAAGAAGGCGTCATACTTCTAAACCTTTTTTTACACACTTCATCTTAATTTTAATAGTGTATTACTTTCTTGAGAAGCCTCTAAATCTGAACTGCCAAACTTGTTAACTACTATGAGGAAGTTTGCTTTTGTATTCCAGAAGGAAGTGGCAGCATTTGGTTAAAATGATGATGAGAGTGCTTTACAAAGCTTCAAATTTTGTGGCGATGTCTACGACGGCTACGCCTACCCGAAGCGCAGCTTGCCGTTGCCTAAGTTTTTCTTTCTTTACGATAGATAATACCTTAAACCGATGACTGGTGTTGAACTGACTGCTTGGATTCTTGGCCCTGTGTTAGGGCTGATGACATTTTTATTTATATTTCGAATCATTCTCACTTGGTATCCGCAAGTGAATCTGAATCGTTTGCCCTTTAATTTAATAGCTTGGCCCACCGAACCATTTTTAGTGCCATTGCGAAAACTGGTACAACCTATAGGCGGAGTGGATATTACACCTATTATTTGGGTTGGTATTTTCAGTCTGGTGCGAGAAATATTACTAGGTCAGCAAGGATTGCTGACTATGATGGCTCGTGTAAATTAGGCATGGGGCATGGGGAATGGGGCATAGGGCATTGGACATTGGTTATACTCCATCTCCCTCATCTTCCCTCACTCCCCGCTCTCCACTCCCCTAGTACAGGTCGACGGAAATAAACCTACCTTTTTATTACAGCCAGAAAGCCCAAAATGAAAGCTTTTTGACTTTTGACTTTTGACTTCCGCCTTGCGGTACTAGCCGTTCATTTCCTGGACAAAACTTGTATAGACATTACCCTGCAAAAATTGTGGAGTTTCCATAATTCTTTGATGAAACCCAATGGTGGTGGGTAGTCCAGTAATGGCACATTCCCGGAGTGCGCGTTTCATACGGTTAATAGCAGTGGCTCGGTCTGGGGCCCAAACAATTAACTTCCCGATCAAAGAATCGTAGTAAGGCGGGATTTGGTAATCTGTGTAAACGTGGGAATCAATGCGAACACCAGGGCCTCCAGGGGGCAGATAGCCACTTATCCGTCCAGGAGAAGGACGAAAGTCATGATCTGGGTCTTCAGCGTTGATCCGACACTCAATGGAATGACCCCGCAAGACTACTTGCTCTTGCGTAAGCTTGAGTCTTTCCCCTTGAGCAATCCGAATTTGTTCGGCAACCAAGTCTATTCCAGTAATCATTTCTGTTACAGGATGTTCTACTTGAATCCGGGTGTTCATTTCCATAAAGTAGAATTTACCGGATCTATCCAAGAGAAATTCGATAGTACCCGCCCCACTGTAATTAATGAATTGGGCAGCTTTGACAGCAGCTTGTCCCATTTTCTCACGTAGGTCTTCGTCGAGAGCCGGACTTGGTGCTTCTTCTAGTAGCTTTTGATTCCGGCGCTGAATTGAGCAATCCCGTTCGCCCAAGTGGATGACATTACCGTAGTTATCCGCCAAAATTTGAAATTCGATGTGGCGGGGACGTTCAATAAATTTTTCTATATAAACGCCAGAATTACCAAAAGCTGCTCCTGCTTCCCCTTGGGCTGCTAAGAAAAGTTTGACAAATTCATCTTCAGAACGCACCAGGCGCATACCCCGTCCACCACCACCTGCTGTGGCTTTGATCATCACTGGATAGCCGATTTCCTTGGCGAATTTTAATCCTTCTTCCTCGGATTCTACTAACCCCTCACTACCTGGTACTGTCGGGACTCCAGCTTTTTGCATGGTTTCTTTGGCAGTGGATTTATCCCCCATCAGCTTTATAGCTTCTGGAGTTGGGCCGATAAAAGCAATATGATGGTCGGCACAGATTTCCGCAAACCGGGCATTTTCTGCCAAAAAGCCATAGCCTGGATGAATAGCAGTTGCATTGCGTGTCAGTGCGGCAGCAATAATATTGGGAATATTCAAATAACTTTTACTGCTAGCAGGTTCGCCAATGCAAACCGCTTCATCAGCAAGCTGGACGTGGAGAGCATTCCGGTCAACGGTGGAATGAACTGCGACTGTCGCAATCCCCATTTCTTCACAGGCGCGGAGAATACGAAGGGCGATTTCTCCCCGATTGGCAATTAATATTTTGTCAAACTTCATTTTTTAGTTTCGATATCATTACCAGTAGATTGACATTTTCTCTGATCCAACTTGAAACGACGCTTTCGCATTATTTCAAATTATCACAGGAGATTCGCCACCCTGATTACTAAGCAAACTCGCATATTGCAGGCTTGCTGCCTCTACGAGTCTTACTAGACTAACAACATTGCTGCTGTAAATCTTGCCTAGCTTACTAAACTGGGTTTTGGCGTAGGCATAACCCGGTGTAGACATCGCCTACAACGGGTGGGTACGCCATCGCACCGCGCCTCCCACAGTCGCTCTACCCTTTTTAATATCACTTGTGCAGATGCTAGATTTCTGTCAGCCTGATACCGCCTTGAGGAAATTTATATTTTTGAGAAATATAACTTTAGATATCACCTTACTATAATTATTTTCTTATGCTATAGTCTATATTTAGACAACCCGTGCGGATGTGGCGGAATTGGTATACGCGCACGCTTGAGGTGCGTGTGGCTTTGCCTTGCGAGTTCGAGTCTCGCCATCCGCATATTTTGTTTGTTAATAAAGGGTCAATAGTCGTAGGTCAATAGACCTTAGACTGTTGACCCTTAAATCTTGGTATAGCTCAGGTTTTTTATGCTTTTATAGAGATACGTGAAGTTTTGTAAAAAGCATTGAGTATTACTTTTACGCCGACAAACAACTTAACACTGCCAGCAGCTTGGCATCGCCTCACTCCGATTTGGCAAGGAGGGGAGGAAGTAATTCAAAAAAGTTTACCTCATACTCAGCTAGCACCTGCTTGGCAGCTAATGCTTTTAGGTGACGGCTCTCCAACACGTCACCTAGAATTACTGACAGGTGAGCCTGTAGAAGTAGATGTCATTGATATGTCATTGATTGGCATGGACTTAGATGGCGCTCCTGATTTAATTCAAGCTGTTCCAGGACCGCGACTACGGCGACAAGTGTGGCTGCGGACTGCTTCTGGTCAACGATTAGCCTATGCTACCTCGTGGTGGGAAGCTAGTCATGTAGATGAGTATTTGCAAAATCGTTCATTACCAATTTGGGCAAGTTTAGCTCGTCTTCGCACAGAGTTATATCGGGATGTTCGAGGGATTTACTATGGTGACTCATCGGCGCTAGAGTCTGGTTTTGATGTAACTGGGCCTTTTTGGGGTCGCCACTATTTGTTTTGGCATCATGGGCAACCACTAACTTTAATTTATGAAGTTTTTTCGCCTTATTTAATTAAACATTTGGGAGCGATGCAATTAAATTCCCAAACTCAGTAAAAAGCTATGATGTGGCGCGAATGACTGAAATCGTACAATGAAATTATCAAAGGAACGTTGAATTATTGTTGCAGCGATCGCTTTTGGTAGTAGTGCCGTTAAATTAATAAGTTTTCGGTGATGGTTTGCCGTTGTTAGGCTAAACCAAATGTGGTAGTGATAGTTTAAAAGATTACTTGTTTTTAAGGTTACAAATTACACCTAAAAAAAGCTTCCAACAAGCAAGAATTTCCTACTGATGTGAGCAGCAAAGACACAAGGAAAGGTTTAATGAATACTGTTGTGCTAAATCTAAAACCGATTGCTCATTTAAGCGATGAACAATTTTATCAATTGTGTATTGCCAATCGTGATTTAAATCTGGAAATGAATGCAGCCGGAGAATTAATAATTATGCCACCAGTAGGAGGAGAAAGTGGAAATCAAGAAGCAGATTTAATTACAGACTTAAATAATTGGAATCGTCAAGCTAAATTAGGGAAAGTTTTTAGTTCTTCAACTATCTTTATACTTCCCAACGGTGCAAAACGTTCTCCTGATGCTGCTTGGGTAAAATTGGAACGTTGGGAAGCTTTAACACCAGAACAACGAAAAAAATTTCCGCCACTTGTACCCGACTTTTTAATTGAACTGCGTTCGGAGACAGATCGCCTTGCACCAATTCAAGAGAAAATGCAGGAATACATTAAAAATGGTCTGCGCTTGGGTTGGCTGATTAATCCTCAAGATCGCCAAGTTGAAATTTACCGACTTTTGAAAGCTGTGGAAGTTGTACAAATGCCAGCGATTGTTTCTGGAGAAGATATATTACCTGGATTTGAGTTGCAAGTATAGGAGGATTGCAAATTAAACCTCAAGAAATTTTCCAACAAGTAAGAATTTCCTACTGATGTTAGCAAGAAGGACACGAGGAAAGGTTTAATGAATACTGTTGTGCTAAATCTAGAACCGATTGCTCATTTAAGCGATGAGCAATTTTATCAATTGTGTATTGCCAATCGTGATTTAAGCCTGGAAATGAATGCAGCCGGAGAATTAATAATTGTGCCACCAGTAGGAGGAGAAAGCGGAAATCAAGAAGCTGGACTGATAGCTGATTTAGAAATTTGGAATCGTCAAGCTAAATTAGGAAAAGTTTTTAGTTCTTCAACTATCTTTATACTTCCCAACGGTGCAAAACGTTCCCCTGATGCTGCTTGGGTAAAATTGGAACGGTGGGAAGCTTTAACATCAGAACAACGAAAAAAATTTCCGCCACTTGTACCCGACTTTTTAATTGAACTGCGTTCGGAGACAGATCGGCTTGCACCAATTCAAGAGAAAATGCAGGAATACATTAAAAATGGTCTGCGCTTGGGTTGGCTGATTAATCCTCAAGATCGCCAAGTTGAAATTTACCGACTTTTGAAAGCTGTGGAAGTTGTACAAATGCCAGCGATTGTTTCTGGAGAAGATATATTACCTGGATTTGAGTTGCAAGTATAGGTAAATGATAAGCCTGACGGTATAGCTTTGCTTACCGCATTATCCCAAAAAATACTGCACTTTTGATGTGGCGCGATGGCGTACCCGCCCGCCGTAGGCGATCGCGTATTGCTACCGAGCAAAGCCAAGTCGCTGAAATTGACTTGCAGCTTTGTCCAGTTAGTTATATTCTCAAATTGCTTGAAATAATAGATTTACTTGCGGAAACTTCCCGACAGAGGAATTAATCTCAGGGAAACGTCCTACGAAATTCAACAAAGCGTGTTAAAAATAGTAACTGAGCCAAAAACATCCCTTTTTAAAGACTAGGAAAACTGATTACCGAAGTACTATCAACATCTAGGGTGGAAAAATTTAATATAATTAGCTGCCCTAAAGTATGGGTAAACCTGTTAGTGTACTTGACTAATCAAGCAAGTAATAAGTTTATAAGTATAAGGTATAGATTTCAATGGCACCGCCTCTTGTGTCTGTTCCAATGAAGAAAACTAAAAAACCCTCTCTGGTGCTGACGCTCTCGGCTGCTGGGCTATTGATTGGTGCCGGAAGTGTAGCATACTGGTTGTTAAGCCAGAGACAAATATCTTCTAGCGATTTGCTAGTAGGTGCAAATATTATTCCTGGTGATGCCCTATTTGCGGTTTCTCTGACAACAGATCCCCAGCAATGGCAGAAATTGCGGGAGTTTGGCACAAAAGAAACCCAAACAGAACTGGACAAGAATTTAATAGAATTGCGCGATCGCTTTCTAACTAAGAATGGTTATGACTTCCAGAAAGATATCGCTCCTTGGGTAGGCAATGACGTTACGATCGCAATTCTTGCCCCAGCAACAGCGAATAAAGCTGTAGCCAAACCAGTTACCACCAATCAAGATGCTGCAAGTGATCAGCAGTCGATGGTAATGGTATTGCCAGTCAAAAACCCAGAAATTGCCAAAAATATTTTGGCACAACCCAAAACCCTTAAACAAGGCAAATGGATTGAACGTATTTATCAAGGGATCACCATTAAACAAAGTGAAGGACAAGTAGGAGAGAACTTATCAGCAGCATTATTAGATAAGCGTTTTTTAGTTATAACTGATAGTCCTAAAGCCACAGAAAGAGCGATCGACGCCTACAAAAATCAAACATCCCTAGCCACAACAGGGGGCTTTGCTAAGAATTTTCCGAAAATTGCCAATTACCAACACTTTGGTCAGTTTTACGTAAATGTACCTACAGCAGCCAAAATAGCCGCAGCTTCTCCAAATCGCCCTTTACCTGCTCAAGTCCTGGCTCAACTACAAAATAATCAAGGTTTAGCGGGGACAATGACTTTAGAGGCAGAGGGAATTCGCCTAAAAGGCGTTTCTTGGTTAAACCCTAATAGTCAACGGGTGCTGGCGGTAGAAAACAAAGCTGGGAAAATGCAAAGCCGGGTACCAGCAGAAACCTTAATGATGCTATCTGGTGGTAACTTACAGAGATTATGGGGAGATTACATTTTAACATCTCAGAGAAATCCCCTCTCGCCGATCGCACCAGAACAGATCAGAGGTGGTATAAAATCGCTTACCGACCTCGATTTAGATAAGGATTTGCTCAGTTGGATGAAAGGCGAGTTTTCCTTATCACTGATTCCTACTACTGCAAAACAAGGTTCACCAGATGATTTTCGTGTGGGTTTACTGTTCATGGTACAGACAAGCAATCGCCAATCAGCTGAAGCATCCATAAAACAGCTTGATGAAGTGATGAGAAATCAATACCAGTTCCAAGTCCAACCGGCGAAAGTCGCAGGGCAACCCGTTGTTAACTGGGTTTCACCCTATGGTACGTTAACTGCCACCCACGGCTGGTTAGATGGAGATGTTGCCTTTTTAGTAGTGGGCGCTCCCATCACCGATAAAATTGTTCCCAAACCCAACAACATATTAGCTAGCACTCTTCCCTTCCAACAAACAGTTCCTACAGAACCAAATCCGACAAATGGTCAATTTTTCCTGGATGTGGAACGAACTGTGAAAAATTTCCCTTTACCACCTCTAATTCCTAATCAACAAACTTTGCTAGCTGCAACGCGCTCAATCGGGATGACATCTGCTGTCAGCGACAGTCGCAGTAACCGTTATGACATTTTTATAGGACTCAAAAAAGTTAGAAACTCGACTGCTTTGCCTAGTCCAAAAAGCAATAAGAGCAACTCTGTTAGATAGGAGAATGAGGGAGCAGGGGAAGCAGGGGAAGCAGGGGAGGCAGGGGGGACAAGAGGTGAGAACTTAAAACAAGTCTTTCTCCTTGTCCCCAAGTCCTTTTCCCAATGCCCAATGCCCATTTCCCATTTCTCCTGTCTCATGACCCACTAAGCATATAGGATCAGAACAGTCAGAATCCATATTTTAATTCATCCACGGAGAGAAGACTTTATGAATCTGGTTGTACTCCAGAACTGGCTGGACAATGCGTCCTTTGCCATATTATTCCTAACAATGCTCGTGTATTGGGGAGGAGCGGCTTTTCCGAATCTGCCTTATCTAGCCACTTTGGGGACAGCTGGGATGGCGATCGCAAATTTGTGCATGGCGACTCTACTAGGAGCAAGATGGATAGAAGCTGGTTACTTTCCCTTAAGTAATCTCTATGAATCTCTGTTTTTCTTAACTTGGGGAATTACCACCGTCCATCTAATTGCTGAAAGTAGTAGCCGTAGCCGCTTAGTAGGAGTTGTTACAGCTCCAGTGGCAATGTTGATCGCTGCTTTCGCTACCATGACATTACCATCCCAGATGCAAGCGTCAGAACCTCTAGTACCTGCCTTAAAGTCAAATTGGTTGATGATGCATGTCAGTGTCATGATGTTGAGTTATTCTGCTTTAATGGTGGGTGCATTATTAGCGATCGCTTTTCTGATTGTCACTCGTGGTCAAAACATCCAATTACAAGGTAGTTCTGTAGGTACTGGTGGCTATCGCAGCAATGGCTACCGCTTGCACAAAGCAACTGAACTAATTTCTCAACCAGCAGCCCCTTCTGCCGAAAATAACGGTTTTGCTCGTTTTGAAACTAGTAGCAATGGTAACGGTAACACTGCTGTTTTGGGTTTAGTCACAACAACCCCAATCCAAAATCCACAAGACGCTCGAGGACTCGCTAACGCTTCGCTATCCGAAATCCAAAATTCTGAACCCCTTTCACCACAGCGCCTTAGCCTTGCCGAAACTCTCGACAACATCAGCTATCGCATCATCGGACTAGGATTTCCCTTATTGACAATTGGCATTATTGCTGGTGGTGTTTGGGCTAACGAAGCTTGGGGTTCCTACTGGAGTTGGGACCCCAAAGAAACTTGGGCATTAATCACCTGGTTGGTGTTTGCCGCTTATCTACACGCCCGAATCACTCGTGGTTGGCAAGGACGTCGTCCTGCCATTTTAGCTGCCACTGGCTTTGTTGTTGTTTGGATTTGCTATCTCGGTGTGAATCTTTTGGGTAAAGGTTTGCATTCTTACGGTTGGTTCTTTTAAAAACTAGACCCCTTGCATAAATTAAAAATTAAGAACCCCACCCCGCCAAAGCGTAGCTTTGTCTCCCTGCCCCTAATCCCCTGAGCAAGCAAGTGAGGAGGGGTTGGGTATGGGGTGTTAGGGACTTTTGCAAGAGGTCTAATTCTATAAACGCGATCGCTTCGGCTTTTGCGTAAGGCGCATTTAAACTATGATACTTCGCCACTTTTAAGTCACAGCAATCGGCTAAAAACGGCATTTTATTATCCTGAAATGCACGCAGCACCAATGGTGGTGTTTCCAGCCGGATGGTAACTTGAGACATGACTTAGTATCAAATAATTACTAGTTTATAAAAAGCGATCGCTTATTTATGAAGTTACGCTCATATATGATTATCGGGTTTTTACTCAGTCTTATCCTAAGTATCGTATCCTTTTCGGGCAATTTCACTAATGCTGCAACGCCAACAGCAGTCGCACCTGTATCTGCTGTCTCATTCACCCAAGGGGTGCAAAAAATGGTGTTGGACAACGGCTTAACGGTACTAACAAAGGAAGTCCATACTGCTCCAGTGGTGAGTATACAAGTTTGGTATAAAGTTGGTTCACGTAACGAGGTTAAGGGAGAAAATGGCATTTCTCACCAGCTAGAACATTTGATGTTCAAAGGTACAACTGCCCGTCCAGTGCAGTTTGGAAGGTTATTTAGTGCCTTGGGTAGCCAGTTCAATGCTTTTACTAGTTATGACGAAACAGCTTACTTTGGCACAGTACAACGAGACAAACTCGAAGCACTGCTGACACTGGAAGCCGATCGCATGGAAAACTCTTTAATTGGGCCGGAACAACTCACAAGTGAAAAACGGGTGGTGATCTCCGAGTTACAGGGGTACGAAAATTCACCAGGCTATCGTCTGAGTCGAGCAGTGATGCGAGATGCTTTTCCTAACAGAGCATACGGCTTACCTGTGGGAGGCACAAAAGCTGATGTAGAGAAATTCACGGTGGAGCAGGTGCGGAATTATTACCAAACCTACTACAGCCCAGAAAATGCCACCTTGGTGATTACAGGTGATTTTGCCACAGAACCTGTACTCAAAATTGTTAAAGAAACTTATGGAAAGCTGGCAAAACGATCAAAACAGGACACGGTCAGGGAAAATGTCGCCGCGTCTTCTCCAGTTGCTCCTGCTACTAAAAAAGAACCGATTATTTTGAAGCAACCTGGAAGCGCGGCATTACTGCAAGCTGTGTATCCTCTACCAGATATCAAGCATCCTGATGTTCCGGCAATTGATGTGATGGATGCCATCCTCACAGGTGGGCGTAGCTCTAGACTTTACCAGGCTTTGGTAGAATCTGGACTCGCTAGTTCAGTTAGTGGTGGTGCTGTCGAACTCATCGAACCAGGTTGGTATGAAATTAATGCTACGGCGGCTCAGGGTCAAGAGTTGGGGAAAATTGCCCAGGTACTCAAAGAATCTTTAGCAAAATTGCAAGAACAGCCAGTTACTACTGAAGAATTGAACCGGGCGAAGACACAACTGCAAGCCTCCTTTGTTTTGGGTAACCAGGACATCACTAGTCAGGCAACCCAACTGGGATATAACCAAATTGTGGCCGGCGATTATCATTTTATTGAACAGTATCTGGCTGCGATCGCTAAAGTCACCCCAGATCAGGTACAGCAAGCAGCAAAAACTTACCTCAATCCGGCTAAACAAACCATCGGCTTCTTTGAGCCAACTCAACCAGATGGTAAACCAGGGACTTCTAGCGCTGGTTCTGGGCGCACGGTGGAAAATTTCAGCCCCGGTAAACCTGTAGATCCAGCAGAACTGGCTAAATATCTTCCACCTGCCACATCAGCTACAGATTCGGGCAAACAATCACTACCAGAAGAGTTTACCTTAAATAACGGTTTGCGGGTTTTGCTCTTGCGCGATCGCAGCCTTCCCACCATTAACCTGAGCGGACAAATTGACGCTGGTACTGAATTCGACGGCAATCAAAAAGCTGGATTAGCGAATCTAACTGCGACCAACTTAATGAATGGGACGCAGACTAAAAATGCTCTTACCCTAGCAAAAACTTTAGAAGACCGGGGAGCCGATTTGAGCTTCAGTGCCAGCCGCGAAGGAGTTAGCGTTAGCGGTGAGGGACTTTCAGCAAACCTGCCGATATTGATTGAAACTTTGGCAGATGTGTTAGAAAACGCCACTTTCCCCGCTGAACAGTTAGAACTGAGCCGCCAACGCGCGTTGATAAGCCTTAAAGTCCAGCTAGATGACCCCAGAGGTTTAGGAAGACAAGTATTTCAGCAGACAATCTACCCAGAAAATCATCCGTTCCATAGCTTTCCCACAGCCGAGAGTTTAAAGAGCATTACTCGTGATGATTTACTTGGGTTCTACCAGACACACTACCGACCAGATAGCACAACGATCGCAATAGTTGGAGACTTTGAGGCAGTTAAAGTAAAAGCTTTGCTAAATCAGGCGTTTGGCGAATGGTCAGCCACAGATAAGCCACCTGTTCTCAAAATACCCTCCGTGCCATTACCAAAAACTTTGACACGCTTGAACAAAGTTATACCTGGTAAATCCGAAGCTGTTACTTACATAGGCTACAACGGTATCTCTCGGAAAGACCCGCGTTTTTATGCAGCATTGATAATGAATCAAATTTTGGGCGGTGATACCTTATCGAGCCGCTTGGGTACAGAAGTGCGCGATCGCCAAGGTCTAACCTATGGTATTTATAGTAGTTTTGCCGCCGGAATCAATCCCGGCCCGTTTTTGATTCAGATGCAGACTGCTCCTAGTGATGCCCAAAAAGCGATCGCTAGTACTCTCGCTTTACTCAAACAGTTGCGCGAACAAGGAGTAACTGAGGCTGAATTCAACACGGCAAAACGCTCAATTACCAATAGCTACCCTGTGGATTTAGCTAATCCTAGTAATGTATCAAGTATCATTTTGGATAATGCTGTCTTAGGACTTTCACGCTCAGAAATCCGAGACTTTCCCCAAAGGATTGAAGCAGTAACTATGGCTCAGATGCAACAGGCAATCGAAGATTTAATTAAGCCGGAAAATTTGATAATTGTCACTGCTGGGCCTGGAGATACTGTACCCAAGGGCAGCTAATTATAGCGTTTCTCGTTTGTGAGGTGCGTAGGGGCACTATTGTGCCCTTACACTTAGCGATATTGCTAGCGAAACTTAAAAAGGCTTGCTCATGACCCTCTTTTGCCCCCTTTTTAAGGAGATCACCGCAGGCGGAGGGATCTTAACCGAACCGTATTGTAAGTGAACCTATTTCACAATTTAAATGATAAATTGGACTACATAGACACAGGCTTATACATAGGGCTTGCTGAAAAAGTCAGAAAGAAGCAATTTCAAGGGTTGACTAGTTGTTCAGCCCCAGTCAATCATAAGTTTTTGTTGACTATAAATTTTACAATGATAAACTGCAATTATATTATTCGGG
>JAHHHR010000027.1 GCA_019359245.1 Nostoc desertorum CM1-VF14
GACCTAAAGCCAGATTCTCACGCGTTACTCACCCGTCCGCCACTGTGTCCGAAGACACCGTTCGACTTGCATGTGTTAAGCATACCGCCAGCGTTCATCCTGAGCCAGGATCAAACTCTCCGTTTTGTTGTGTTTCGAGTTTGTGGCTCCGAAAAAAATATTTCTCGGAATCCTAGTTATAATTTTAGATTATCTTTTTGGGAAATCCCAAAAGCAAAATCTTTTGACGAGGATTGGTTTTTTCTTAAGCTTTCAAAGTATTATGTTTTTCAGGTTCAGCGGTGGTTGGCGTCTCTCGCCTTCCCACTTAACTAGAGTAACTAGTTATCCCCTGGTTTGTCAAGGGGTAAATTTATTTTTTTTCTAAAAATCCAAATTCCTTGCGTGGCATGGGTTTCAGGTGAATGGGTTAAGTAATGGGAGGGACGCAAAAACGAACTGGCTAAACTTTCCTGTATGAATAATGCACGTTGCTAGTTACTTAATGTCCTACGATTGGATCTAATTCAGGTCTAATTATTATAGTAATCATTATCGGGAAAGGCACTGAGTAGTCTTGCTGAAGGGATTTACCCTGAATCCAAACGCCCGAACTATCTATATAATAATGCGGAGCTTGCTTGCGGTTTAAGACTCCCATCCTAATGGTTGGCACTTGTATCGACAATTCGAGTACTCGAAGAGATTACGCGATCGCCATCGCTATGTTCGCAAAGCTTCTTTAAAGATGAGGATAGGCATGATCCGTTACAGTGAGTCTAGCGCTGTAGAAGGATTTCACAATTTATGAGCGAAAAATTTGGGGAAGCGAGAAAAAGAAAAACTACCGCAGTCATCGCGGAAATTTAAGTGTGATTGCATGATAATTGTCCAATCAGACTTTTTAATTAAAATTTTTGAGAAAAAGCTAAAAACTAGACTAGGCAATAAATACAGATGATCCGACCGCGCAAGGTCTTTGCTCAACATTGGCTAAAAAGTGAAAAGGCGCTCGATGCAATTATTCAAGCAGCAGAGTGTACAGAAAGTGATCGCGTCCTGGAAATTGGCCCCGGAACCGGGATTCTGACTCGTCGTTTATTACCTTTAGTGGAATCTCTGGTTGCAGTTGAAATAGACCGCGACTTATGCCAACTGTTGTCGAAGCAGCTTGGTAAGACCAAAAATTTTTTATTGCTGCAAGGCGATTTTCTCACTCTAGATTTACCATCTTATCTGGCAGCCTTTCCCAATTTCCAACAGCCAAATAAGGTAGTAGCCAATATTCCTTACAATATTACAGGGCCAATCATTGAGAAGCTACTGGGTACGATCGCTAACCCCAACTCCGAACCATTTGACTCTATAGTGTTGCTGGTACAAAAAGAAGTCGCAGAAAGGTTGTATGCTAAACCAGGATCAAAAACCTTTGGGGCATTGAGTGTGCGGGTACAGTATTTGGCTGAGTGTGAGTTAATCTGCACAGTTCCAGCAGCCGCATTCCATCCACCGCCAAAAGTCGATTCAGCAGTGGTGCGGTTGCGTCCCCGAAATATAGAAATACCAGCGCTTAATCCCCGACAGTTAGAAAATTTATTAAAGCTGGGGTTTGGTGCCAAGCGCAAAATGTTACGAAATAATTTGCAATCAATTATAGAACGCGATCGCTTGAACCACTTACTGGAACAATTAAAAATAAATCCCCAAGCCAGAGCCGAAGATATCGGCGTTCAGCAATGGGTAATCTTAGCAAATGAGTTAGGAGTTAAAGGTGAAGAGTAAGGAGTTATGAGTGAATATATAGATGATTGCTTTGATTCAAAACCCAAAATTCATCCATTCCTAACTAGCAACCCATAACCCTTAACTTTTAACTTTCAAAATGCGTTCTTATAGCCTAATTGCCCCTGCTAAAATCAATTTGTATCTGGAAATCATTGGCGACCGTCCCGATGGCTATCATGAGTTATCGATGATACTTCAAAGTATCGGACTCGCAGATCAAATTGATGTACATTCCATAAGTACTGACAGTATTCGCGTTCGCTGTAACCACCCACAAGTACCGACAGATAAAAGTAATCTGGCTTACCGTGCAGCAGAATTAATGGCAATGCAATTTCCACAAGCATTTGCTCAATATGGGGGTGTGGAGATTAGCATAAACAAGCAAATTCCTGTAGCTGCCGGGTTAGCTGGAGGTTCGACAAATGCAGCAGCTGTCTTGGTAGGAATAGATTTACTGTGGAAGTTGGGGCTAACTCAGTCCGAATTAGAGGAGTTGGGAGGTACACTTGGTTCAGATGTACCATTTTGTGTAGCTGGTGGAACTGCGATTGCAACAGGTAGGGGTGATCAACTTTCTCCTCTGCCGAGTTTAGACAATATATACATAGTATTGGGAAAATACCGCAGTCTGGAAGTTTCCACGCCTTGGGCATACAAAACCTATCGAGAACAGTTTGGTGATTCTTATATTAGAGATAGCGACAACTTGGCAGCGCGTGCTAATGCAGTTCATTCAGGAGCAATAGTAAAAGCTGTCGTGGATAAAAATCCGGGGGAAATTGCCCAAAAACTGCACAATGATTTGGAGCGCGTGGTATTACCAGTCTATCCCCAAGTCTTGGAACTGCGAGAAGTGTTTGCAAATCAAGAAGGCGTTTTAGGAACAATGATGTCTGGGTCTGGGCCAACAGTATTTGCTCTTTTTGAGTCTCAGCAGGAGGCAGAACAAGTTAAGCTGCAAGTGAAAGAAGCAATTATTGATGAGGACTTAGAATTGTTTGTAACCCGGACAATCACACATGGGATTAAAGTAGTATCGTCTGTTTAAATAATTTTTTCGTTAATAAAGCATAGGGAATAGACAAGACTTATTCCTAATGACCCAATCTAAAACCTAAAATCGTATGAGTGACCAAAATTTAACGCCACAAACGGAAACTAAAATACAGGCGACAGCAAGCCCGTTACGCTGTTTAACTGGGGCGATGATTTCCGGAGGCATGGGATATGCAATGTATTCGCTGATGATTGCGATCGCTACAAATTTTGCTACTAAACCTGTCCATTCAATTAATCCATTGGTGATTAGAATTTCTTCTGCTGTTCGGACTCTGGTTGTTGGTGTAGTTGCTTTAGGAAGCGGGATATTTGCTATAGTAGCAATTGGTTTGTTGGCTTTGGGAGTGCAATTATTAGTGCAAGAGTTGACTAAGCAAAAAAGTAGTGAAAACTAGTAATTTGCTTTTATCTCAATTTATCAAGTCGGGTGGATTTCTTGCGATCGCTGGATACCAGCTAATTTCTAACACATATTGTGTCAAAACTTTGAGCTTTAATATCAATTCTGTATAAAGATGCGCCAAACTAAGGGATGAACCGCATAGACGCAAAACGGCTTCCCGCAGGGTAGGACGCATTCGCGTAGCGTCTCGTAGAGAAGGACAAAAAGAAAGGAGAAGCCAAGAAAATTTGGCGCAGTCTCACAAAGAATTGGTATAACGGAACTTAGACAAAAATTCAGCCCAAATCTTGACTTTGACAGATTTCGGGTTGACACTTTATAAACTGGCTCAATATTCACAAATTTGTATGGAATTGATACCAGCGACACTGAAATTGATAGCAGCAACATTACTTGTGAGCAAAATTATGAACACAACCAATAAATATTTTTTACCCCTTATTTTTGTGACAATTATTGTCAGCCTCAGTAGTTGTAGTTCTAACCCCACCGCTCGTAATATTGACAGTGGAACGCCATCTTCTACCATAGCACCGACAAATAACTCATCGTCTCAGACTCCCGACCAGATTCCTAGCGTAGCTCAATTAAGAGAAAAATCTCCTAATAAAGAATCTCCTAAGGAAAATACGCCTTCCTCATCAACTCCTAAAGTTGCCGTTAGCAGAACTACCAACGTCACACTATATACAAGCGATACCCAATGTCAACAACTCATTCCTGAAAAGGTTTCAGTACCAGCTGAGGAACCAGTGACAAATGTAGTAAGTAAAATTTTGGAAAAACGAGATACAAGCGACTTTAGCTTGTCTGGGTATCGTGTCAACATTAAAGATGGCATTGCTATAGTTGATTTGCGAATATCCCCTGATTCAAAGCGACAAATAGCTTCTCTTTCTAGTTGTGAACAGTTTGCTCTGTTTGGTAGTCTCCGCAAAACCTTAACAAGTAATGCCCAATGGAATATTAAAGAGGTTCGTTTCACCGAGCGAGGTGAAGACATTGTTCTTTAGTTAAATACAGTAGTAAGTGCCGTCATCAGCTAGCTAAAAAGATTTTCCAATATGAACAGTTACAGCACTCATATATCAGAAGTATGCTAAAGCAGTGCATATTTTAGCCGATTGAAAACAGCTGTAAATAGTGGTATAATTCATATCAGCCATAAGTTGATAGTAGCAATTCGCGGGTGTAATTCAGTGGTAGAATGTCATCTTCCCATGGTGAACGTCGTGGGTTCGAGTCCCATCGCCCGCTTTTGTACATTCGCACATTATATGTCGCAATTCGCAAGTTGATGTCGTTTTTCGCAAATTAATGTCGTTCGAGCTATTTTTTAGATTCAATTTAATTATGCTACTTTTTCGCAAATTAATGTCGTATTAGATTGTGGTCTAATTGGCAGACTAGCTTCTATATTAAACTTACTCACCAATATTCTGCTAAACCAAGTTTCAATGGGTAAATTTTCTTACTCCGTTCTCAGGACTACCCCTATCCATTAAACATAATTATGATGAAGCAACTAATCAGTGAAAGTAACTGGTAGCATATTGTCTTTACAAGAAAATACTCATTTATTTCAACCTTCCATTAGCCAGTATGGATTTTGACACTTTAGATGATTTCCAGAATAAAAATTACCACTCAACATCATTCCATCGTAGAGGAGAACGGCTGTTGGCTCTTCTAATCGGTAAATTCTTTCTTGTAAATCACCTTAGTATTGGGAAGATGACATTCCTTTCAGCCCTCTTACGCAACTTTGAGACGAGATGGTTCTTGAGCATCAATAGCTAGTACTAATTGGAACAGACGCAAATACTTTAAACCCACCCCTAGCCAGGATGGTTGTTGAAACCTATCAAGATGTTAATCAATCAGGAATATGGGCACCTTTCAACCCACCCCTAGCCAGGATGGTTGTTGAAACAATAAGTGGCATAAATTTCGTCTTCGTACTGCCACTGCTTTCAACCCATCCCTAGCCAGGATGGTTGTTGAAACTCTACCCGTCTAGAACCCTTGCTATAAAAGCTTTCCATACACATAATTTGGTAGGTCTGCTTAAAAAGTCTCGAACTGAAAATTAAAAAACTAAATGCATTGACATACTAGTTTCTTAAGCCAAGACTGGATAAGGGTTTTAAAGTTTTGGCGGGACTCCAGGGATTTTGCCCCCGCTTTGACACGCCAAAAAATATTTGGAGGGTTCCCCCGACGAAGGGGGTGATTCAGTAGCCACCACTGTGGTAATCCACACCGTTATGAATAACGACTATGGCTAAAAGCCTTACTTCTTATTGCTGGGAGCGCACCTATCCTGTCTTGCGACAGCAGCATCAGAAGCGGGCAGCTACCAGGGTCAGAAAGCATGACGGTCTTCCAACCGCCAAACTAACCCAGATTTTCACAGTACATTGGCTCAAAAGAGCATGAACTGCGGCGCTGTTATAAAAATATTATATTTTCTAGGTTCGGATTAGTAAATTAAATTTAAGCGGCTTGACGTTCTTGGTAAGCAAAGACGGCTAAATTTCTCGCTTTTTCCTGTGGACTACCTTTGATTGGCTGTGTACCAATTTCAGTAGAAATTCCGACTTTTGCAGCTTGGGATTTAATACTTTCAATTAATCGACCGTAACTCCAGCGATGAATGCTTATACGATATTCTTTGGCATATTTTTGTTGAGCTTCCTTGTAACCAGGACATTTCTTTTCTGCTCTGGATTGGATTTCGCTACTGATTTGCTCACGCATATCGCGGAGTTTTGGGATAACTATGCTATCTGCTTGATAGGTTTTGGCGATCGCAATAATTGCATCTGCTAATAATCTATCTATATGTTGCCCTAGCTCTGATTCACCAAGGAAGTTTGGCGCATTCTGTTTCTGAGCTTTGTGCCGTTCATGAGATAGGCGTTGCTGTTGTTGTCGCTGACGATTAAGAAGATTGTAGTTTTCACCAAGTAGTTGTTTGACACTGCGATAAGCTAGAACTTCATTTTTAACAACATCTACCACCGCTACTGTAACTGGCTTTTTTAGACCAAAACTAACGCCAACTAGGATTGAGGGTTGACTTTGATAATTAGGCTTGCTGGGGCGAGGGAAAGGGTTATTAATTCGAGCTAGCGTGGATTGCTGACGAGTAATAAAAGCTTGTTGTTTATCGTTGAGGTAATCTTTCTCTTTTGTTACAGTTAAAGTCTTGGTAATTTTTGTGACTTTCTCCTCAATTACTTGTTGAGTTCCTTCAGTAGTCAACATCCGGATATCTAAAGAGCAGTAAAGATGCAGCTGATTTACTTTCCAGACTTTACCTTTTCCCTTACCTGGGAACCAAGCAAGCCTCCCTGAACGTAGAGTGAACAAACTGCTTGAATGTTGATTTTTACTATTGTGTTTAATTTCTTGATCGTCTAAAAAGCGTTGAAAGTACTGCACATGACGCTTATCACAGTAAATCTCAAAGGTCAGTTTTCCCAAGCCATTGAACCGAACAAAGAGACGACCTTTGTCATTTTTTAACCATGTCATATCTTCGTTAGATTCGTACGCCACAGGAAAGGGAACATCAGCAGTTTTTCTTAAAAGTGCTGCTTGCCAAGCTTTTGCCTCTTTTTCATTTTGAGCTACATTAGCTGTAGCAATCTCTAAAGTTTCTAACCACTCTTCTCCTGTCAAATCTCTACCTTTAGGTATGCGACTTTGAAGTTGGTCTTCTAATCGCTCAATTTCTATTTCCTTTTTGCGTCTATTTCTAGTAAATTCTTCTGGGTCTTCATCGAGTTCACTGATTTTACACTTATTTTTGAGCAGATATGCAAGAGCGCAACGAGTAAGAGGGTCTTGTGTTTGTCCGTAAGTGTTTAAGAGAATTTGGAAAAGTGAAGATTTTTTGGACTTTGTAGATTTTTTAGTCTCCTTGCCCTTTTTCTGGTTGCTATTCTGCTCGGACTGGGGGGTAAATTTGGTAAGAATTTCGGTGGCTTTAGTACGAATTACGTTTAAGCTACATTGACTTTCTTGTTCGAGTTCTAGATCGCTTTTGAGCATTTTCAGCCAACGCTCTTTCCCTTCTATTTGGTACTTTCTGCGTTTTTGTAACGCAAACCAGGATTTATATACATAATCCACTAAAGCGATCGCAGAAGTGTAAAAGCGTCCAGGTTGATCAGCAAAACGCTCTTGAGTTTTGAGTGAGTTAACAAGCTTTTTGAGTAATTGAGTAGGTAGTTTACCTTCTTCTAGCCAGGTTTCAAATCCTGGGTGCTTTCCTACCTGTAGCAACAATTCATTGATAAGTGGTGTATTTTTTTCAGCCATAAGTTCCCACAGTTGACGGAGAGTGTCTTCTTCCGCAACCAAGCGACATTGAATTGTAATAACGCTCATGGTGTCCTCAGCTTTGTAGATTCGGTAACACTGACAGGATTGTTAATTGTTTTTTTACTTCCAACATTATAGCGCAATGCCGTAATAGCGCAATGCCGCAAATGTTTTTTTACTGAGAGGCTGTGCAAAAATGAAAGCCGCAAGCTTTGGCTTCAAATTAGGATGGCAGAAGAAACTAGAGAAGTTCGGGGTAGACTCCCTAAAGACTTAAAAATCGCTTTTGAAATTGCCTGTGCGCGTCTAGAATTGACCCAGACTGCGGCTTTGGAGGAGGCGATTAGAGATTGGTTGAAAAAGAAAGAGTCCGCTACTGATGAAAAGTAGCAGGATTGTGGAAAGCGATCGCCTTTTACTTGTGTAAACTCTAGCTAAGAACTTGACTGTAATTATTGAACAGCGGAGGCGATGTCTACTAACTAACTACGCCTACGCATTCTTTTTTCTTAGAGCGCTCGCTTTTTGACAATGCGGTGTGTTACGTCAGCACAAGCGTAAATTGAATTTGCTCCCAATAAACCCAGCAATTAAAATTTAGTTTTTGGAAAACTACCTTGGGTACAACACATATTGCTTTCCCGTAATGTTGCTGAGGTAGTTTGTCTTAAATTGCATTATCAAAGATATGTACTGAACTTTATATATTAATCGTAATTTTACGAAGTAACTTAGTTACTGATTAAACATTACAAATAATATCTATTGGCGCTTTAGAGAGGGCAGGTAGTAAGAAATCAATCCTTACTGCCTATCCTCTGCTGCCTACTCTTAAATACAGAGAAACGATGACGGAAACGTTAAACCCCATACCAGGCTCTATAGTCAGTTGTCGCAATCGGCAGTGGGTTGTATTACCCACCGAAACTGAAGATATTATTCGCTTACGTCCTCTCTCAGGGAACGAAGAGGAAATCGCGGGAATTTATCAGAAGCTTCAGGAGTTGGGGATAGAAACTCTGCAACCAGCAACCTTTCCCTTACCAAACGCTATCAGTATCAAAGACCATACAGCAGCAATGCTACTGATGGATGCAGCACGTCACTTGCTGCGAAGTGGAGCAGGGCCATTTCGATGTTTGGGACGTTTATCATTGCGTCCTCGTCCTTATCAGTTAGTTCCTTTATTGATGGCATTGCGATTAGAGACAGTGCGACTGCTAATTGCAGACGACGTGGGAATTGGAAAAACCATTGAAGGTGGATTAATTGCTCGTGAACTTTTAGATAGAGGTGAAATTAAGCGGATAGCTGTCCTTTGCCCTCCTCATTTATGCGACCAGTGGCAGCAGGAATTACGCGAAAAGTTTCATATTGATGCTGTGGTAGTCCGTTCTGGAACAGCTTCTAAATTGGAGAGAGCAATCCCGAATGGTTCTCATATATTTAGTTACTATCGACACCTGATTGTTAGCTTGGACTATGCCAAGGCAGAACGCCGTCGTGCAAGTTTTATTACATACTGTCCTGATTTTGTAATTGTGGATGAGGCGCATACTTGTACCCGTCCCAGCAGCAAGAGTACATTTCAGCAGCAACGCCACCAATTAATTCAGCAGATTGCCGAGAAAAGCGATCGCCATTTATTATTACTTTCTGCTACTCCTCACAGTGGCATTGAAGAGTCTTTTTTATCACTGCTAGGATTGCTCCAACCGGAGTTTGAGCAATTAACCCTAGACCGCCTAACAGAGAAACAGCGAGATAAACTGGCGAGTCATTTTATTCAGCGTCGGCGGGCAGATGTTAAACAGTGGTTGGGCAATGAAACGCCTTTTCCTGAAAGAGATTCAGAAGAAAAGCCTTACAAGTTATCAAAAGAATATAAGCAATTATTTGATGATGTCTACAACTTTGCTCGTGGGCTAGTAAAAACTACAACGAAAGACATGAGCTATGCCCAGCGTCGGGGACGTTATTGGTCAGCGTTAGCGTTGATTCGTTGTGTGATGTCTTCTCCTGCCGCCGCAGTAGCAACGTTAAACCGTCAGGTGAGTAAATCCGGTGACGATAGTTTACTGGCTGATTTAGACGAAGATTTAATGATTTCTTACGTTTACGATTCCACAGACCAGGAACAAGCTGTTGATGCAACTCCGACTGTGGTCGTAGAACAGGGACAGCAAAGCTATGGCGATACAGATAAACGCAAACTCAGAGCTTTTGTGCAAGCAGCCCAAAAGTTACAGGGTGAGAAAGACCAAAAATTACAATCATGTATCGCTTCCATACAAACCCTGCTTTCAGAAGGTTTTAACCCGATTATCTGGTGTCGCTATATTGCCACAGCAAATTATGTTGCTGATACTCTCAAGCAAAAATTAGAAAAAAGGGGGAGTCAAATTCGAGTCATTGCCATTACTGGGGAACTTTCAGAAGACGAACGAGAAATTCGCCTGCAAGAGTTAAAGTCATATCCTCAAAGAGTTTTGGTAGCTACCGATTGTTTAAGTGAAGGGGTAAACCTGCAATCTCACTTCAGTGCGGTAATTCACTACGATTTACCCTGGAATCCCAATCGTTTGGAGCAACGGGAAGGGCGTATTGACCGCTATGGTCAAACTGCAACTCAAGTTAAAACCTTGTTGCTTTACGGTTCAGATAATCCGGTAGATGGCGCAGTTTTGGATGTGCTAATTCGCAAGGCTGTACAAATTCACAAGACCTTGGGAATTACTGTTCCCGTACCAATGGATAGCACCACAGTGTCGGAAGCTGTTTTTAAATCTTTATTCGACCGCGCTCAAGATGCGGTGCAATTGTCTCTATTGGATTTATTGGATGAAAAAGAATCTGCTGTTGAGCAAGTTCATAAAAATTGGGACAAAGCTGTAGAGCGAGAAAAAACTAGCCGTACCCGCTTTGCTCAACGGTCAATCAAACCTGTGGAGGTAGAGCAAGAGCTGATTGAATCTGATCAAATTCTGGGTAATGAACAGGATGTGGAACGGTTCGTGTTGTCAGCAGCAAATCGCCTATCTTGTTCGTTCAGCAAGAAAAAACAGGGTTGGTTACTATCCACAATTCCTAATTTTCTCCAGCCTGCACTGGGGGATAAGCCGCGCTTGCTCACCTTTACAACCCCTGCACCAGAAGGGGTGGAATATGTAGGACGGAATCACCCTTTGGTAGAAGGTTTAGCGCGTCACATTATTGAAGATGCACTCTCAAATAATCAAGACCCCATAGCAGCGCGGTGTGGTTTTACTACGACGGATACTGTCACCAAGCGCACGACTTTGCTGTTATTGCGGCTACGGCATTTGTTAAACAGTCCAAAACACCAAAGTTTGCTGGCGGAGGAGTGTGCAGTAGTTGGATTTACAGGCCCTCCATCTAATCCCATCTGGCTGACACCAGAGGAAGCAAAATCTTTGCTGGAACAAGCTAACCCTGTGGATGATGCGCCTCCAGGCATCAAACAGGCGAAAATTGAAGAGTTACTCAGCAAAATTACAGAGATTGAGTCTGATTTAGAACTATTTGCTAGAGAGCGATCGCATTCTCTTTCGCAATCCCATCGGCGAGTCAGATCCATCACCCAAGAAGGACAGATTCAGGTTAAACCCCAGCTACCGATGGACATTCTAGGCGTTTACATTCTTCAGCCAGGGAAACGAAAGCAGAGTTAGGCTGCTTGATTTTAATTTGTATTTTTTATTTGTAATTGCAAGGGTGTGAGAGATGAGTGTAGCAGGGATTACATTAACAGGCGTTCAGATTGAAGGTAATTTGTTAGCGGCAGATATGACTGCTGAATTGTTGGCAGGTAATCTTAAAGGGCAAGCACCAGAGGATTTTGGTTTTACCAAAACTGACAAGCTAGCAGATGAAATTGCGATCGCATGGGGTGATGCTAAAGCTTATTGGGCAGCATTTCAACGGCAATTAGACAGGTTAGATCCAGATGATACCGCTACCAGCGTCACCCGCGAACTGTGGGTAGTTCCCTTACTACGTAGTCTCGGATATAACCCTGTTTACACTGCTAAAGCTGAAGTCGTGGAGGGACAAACTTATGCAATTTCTCATCGTGCGGAATTAGGCGAAAACAAACTACCTATCCACATTATTGGTTGTCGAATCAAGGTGGATCATCGTCCTCCCAGTGGCACACCCAGGTTATCAGCACACGCACTGGTGCAGGAGTATCTTAACAAGACGGAACATCTGTGGGCGATCGCAACTAACGGTTTTCGCTGGCGGTTACTGCGCGACTCTTCCTTGATGACTCGTCTTACCTACGTTGAATTTGACTTAGAACAGATCCTCAACGGTGAGAACTTTGCTGAATTTGGGCTATTTTATCGGTTGTTTCACCGTTCTCGCTTACCTGAAGGTATGGATGATGCCGATAAGTGCTTGCTGGAATATTACCACCAAGAAGCACTGCAACAGGGCGGACGGGTACGCGACAGACTCCGAGATGGGGTAGAAAAAGCACTAATACAGTTAGGCACTGGATTTCTACAACATCCCAGTAATGAAAACTTGCGGCAGAAGCTTGCTGCTGGTACAGAATTAACAGATATCGGATATTATCGCCAACTGTTGCGGCTGATTTATCGCCTGCTGTTTTTGATGGTGGCAGAATCCCGCAATTTATTAATTGGTGAAGATGTAGAGAAAGCACGAATCTACCGAGAATATTACAGCATTGAGCGACTGCGAGAATTAGCCGAGCGTCCCCATTGGCGGCGGGAAGGCTTTCAAGATTTATGGCAGGGTTTGCGGGTTACATTCTTGCTGTTTGATGAAAATTGGCGGGGAAAATATTTAGGATTATCACCATTAAATGGCGATTTATTTGGTTCGTACACTCTACCCGCTTTAGATGATTGTGCTATTGATAATCATGACTTGCTAGTAGCGATTCGGGAGTTATCTTTATATCAAGATAAGGGGCAATTACGGCGGGTAAATTATGCTGCCTTGGATGTAGAAGAATTGGGTAGTGTATATGAAAGTCTGCTTGATTTTCACCCAGAAATCTCTCCTAAAAATTACGAATTCAAATTAGTATTTGGTAGTGAAAGGAAAACTACTGGTTCTTACTATACGCCACCGCAGTTAGTAGGACAACTGATAAAAACAGCTTTAGAACCTGTAATCGAAGAAAAACTTCGCAGTACGAAAGAAAAGCTTCGGAATGCAGAAAGCAATACTTCGACTACGCTCAGTAACCATCAAGAATTAGAAAAAGCACTTCTCGACCTCAAAATTGTAGACCCCGCCTGTGGTTCAGGCCATTTCCTCTTAGCCGCAGCACGTCGAGTAGGAAAGGAATTAGCTAAAATTCGCACTGGGGAACCTGAACCAGGTAGTGAACCTTTAAAATTAGCTATTCGAGATGTTATCCAAAATTGCATTTATGGGGTGGATTTAAACCCATTGGCTGTTGATTTGTGCAAAGTAGCCTTATGGATTGAAGGTTTTTCTCGCGGCTTCCCTCTTAATTTTTTAGACCACAGGATTAAGTGTGGTAATTCTCTTGTGGGAGTGATGGATTTGAGTTGTTTGAAAGAAGGGATTCCTGATGAAGCGTTTAAGCCAGTAACAGGTGATGATAAGTCTTTAGCAAGCCGTCGCAAGAAGGAGAATAAAAACCAACGTGAAACAGATTTACAAGGCCAATTATCAATATTTAATCATTTAGAACAGCAACGTACAGAATATATTGCAAGTTTTCGGGAGTTGGGAGAAATTCCCGAAACTTCACCCCAACAAGTAAGGGAAAAGCAGGAATCGCGTTGAAAAGTATACTGGGCAAGAAAAACCTGAGAAGAAGAACGAAATTCAAAACAATCCGCCCCAAATTTTGCTCACAAACTATGTGATGCTAGAGTTAATGCTCTCTCGCACTCACGAAGATAAGTTAGTAGAATCCCCTGAATTAAAATTCCTCGTACTAGATGAACTGCATACTTACAGAGGACGACAAGGTGCAGATGTCGCCATCTTAATTCGCAAACTTCGGCAACGCTGCGGCCAGAAACTTCTGTGTATTGGCACTAGCGCCACCATGTCCTCCGAAGGTTCCCGCCAGCAACGCCGTCAGGTAGTCGCAGATGTTGCTAGTAAATTATTCGGCGTAGAAATTCAACCCAGCAACGTCATTGATGAAACTTTAGAACGTTCTATCAAAAGTGCTGCACCCACCACCGAAAAATTGCGGGAAAGCATTATCCAAGGTTTACCCCCAAAGCCCGAACAAACCTTAGACGCTTTTAAACAGCATTCCCTAAGCCACTGGGTAGAGATGAACTTTGGTTTAGAAGACAAACAAGGACATCTCGTTCGCCGCACACCCATCACCCTAGAAACAGGTGCAAATCAACTCGCAAATGAAACCCAACTCAACGAGGAAACTTGCTTAAATATCCTCAAACAGATATTTCTTTGGGGAAGCAAAACAAAGGGGTTGGCATTCCGCCTGCATCAGTTTATTTCCCAAGGCGGTAGCGTTTACGCCACGATTGAAAATCGAGACAAACGACTTCTCACCCTAGAAGGCCAGTACACAACCACCGAAAACCGCCTGCTTTATCCCCTCGTATTTTGTCGGGAATGCGGACAGGACTATTATGTGGTGCGCTACGATTCGGAAAAAGATATTGTACTGCCCCAATTACCCACAGCCTTAGATAGTCTTGACAATGAAGATATCAAGGAAGGCTACCTAACCCTTGATGAACCCGGACTTTGGGATAAAGAAGACGAAGAGAGACTTCCTGACTCATGGTTTAAAGAAACTAAAAAACAAGGGCGTATTCCCGAAAAAAAATATGCACCTTTTATTCCCCACAAACTGCAAGTTCTACCCAACGGTAAAGTCATAAACTCTGTATTACAGGGAACTACCTGTTGGTTTATTCCCAAACCCTTTCTTACTTGTCTCCACTGCGGTGTATTGTACGACCAAAAGAAAAACGAATTTACCAAACTCTCTCGTCTAAGTAGTGAAGGACGTAGTACCGCAACAACTCTACTTTGTCTTTCTACCGTCAGTCGCCTCAAGCAAGTTTTCACTGGCGAGAAAGCCAAAGCCGCAAAAATCCTCAGCTTTACTGATAACCGTCAGGATGCTTCATTACAGGCAGGACATTTCAATGATTTTGTCCAAACCAGTTTCTTACGGGCAGCTTTGAATAGTGCTATTCAAGAAAATGAAAAGTTAACTCACAAAGCACTGGCGGCGGAAGTCGTCAAAAAAATGGGTTTATCTCAAGCACATTATGCAATTCAACCCGCAGAGTTTGGCTTCGGTAAACGCAAGAATGAAGAAGCTTTTAGCAATTTAATTGAATATCGGCTATACGAAGATTTGCGTCGCGGTTGGCGAATTGTCCAGCCTAATCTAGAACAATGCGGTCTATTAACCATAGAATACGCCGAACTATTAGCAACTTGTGAAAATACTCAACTCTGGCAAAAATACCGCCATCCAATTTTACTGCAAGCCTCACCCTCACAAAGATATTTTGTTGTTAAAACCTTTCTTGACCACTTAAGAAAGAAATTGGTAATTGATGCCGAAATTTTACAACGAGAGGGAATAGAACAACTGAAAAAGGAAGTATCCCAAGCACTAAAAGACCCTTGGACAATTGATACTTCTGAAAATTTACACGAAGCTTTTCGGGCAAGCCTCAGCCCCACAGAAAAAAAAGGTAAATCACGGCGAAATACAATTAGACTGACATTTCGTGGTGAAATCGGGCGCTTTCTGCGTTCTAATCGGGCATGGAATTGGTTGCAAAAACCTTTGCCAGAGTCAGATTATAACCAATTAATTAATGCTCTGGTAAATGCTTTAGCAGATGCAGGTTACTTATACAAGAAAGAAGAAGAAGTCCAACTAAAAATTAATTCAATGGTCTGGGTAGCCTCAAAATTAAGTGAAATTCCCCCCGACCCTTTAACCTCCCGTCGCTTGCAGGGTAGCGACAGAAATACTTCTGTCAACCAATTTTTTCAAGACTTCTACCAAACTAACGCTCATCAAATTAAAGCACTAGAAGGGCGAGAACATACCGGACAGGTAAAAAACGAAAACCGCCAGAAACGAGAAGACGCATTCCGTCATGGCAAATTAGCAACTTTATTTTGTTCCCCGACAATGGAATTGGGGATAGACATTTCCGACCTCAGCGTTGTCCATCTGCGGAATGTTCCCCCCAGTCCAGCCAACTATGCCCAACGCAGTGGTCGCGCCGGGAGAAGTGGACAGGAAGCTTTAGTAATTACTTATGCCTCCATTGGTAGCGGTCACGACCAATATTTCTTTAAACGTCAAAGTCAAATGGTTGCTGGTGTCGTCGCCCCACCCAAATTAGAACTAGCAAACCAGGATTTAATTAAATCTCATGTGTATTCAATCTGGCTGGCACACACTGGCTTATACCTGGAAAATTCCATGAACCAAATTCTGGAGTTAGATTCGCCGGACTGCCCGCTAAAAGAAGATGTAAGTCAGCGAATCACTATGAGTCAGGAAAAATTAGCCAAATGTTTAGCAGCTACAAAACTGATTTTATCTGATACTTTCTGCCAAAACGATCTGAACAAAACCTCTTGGTATTCTCAAAATTGGTTACAGTTTACCCTAGAAAATGCACATAATGCCTTTAATCAAGCTTGCGATCGCTGGCGTAGACTATACAAAGACGCAGTTGAACAATTAGAAAAAGCCCGCGAAAGCACAAGTCGTTATACCAGAGGCTATGCGACCCAAGAAGAACGGGATATCGCTAAAGCCCAAGAAAAAGAAGCACTGCGACAAATTGACCTGCTAGTAGGGCAAGTCCAAGGCAAAAGCAATAATCAGTTTGAATTTTACCCCTATCGTTACTTTGCTGCCGAGGGATTTTTACCTGGGTTTAACTTTCCCCACTTACCAGTCCGGGCATTTATTCCCACAGAAGAAAGTGGCGAATTTATTTCCCGCCTCCGCAGCGTGGCTTTGAGAGAATTTGCCCCTGGTAATGTTATTTACTACGAGGGTAGTAAATTTATGGTGGCTAAAACCAAAATCCCTGTTAGTGGTGCTGACTATCAACGCGTAAATGTCTGCTTTAAATGCGGTTATTTCCATGAAGGGGCAACCAGTCACCGCGATACCTGTGAGAACTGCGGGGCAAAACTTGTCGATAGTAACAATAATAAGGCTTTACTTACACGCTTATTATCAATGGAAACTGCGATCGCTTGGAGACGAGAACGTATCACCTGCGATGAAGAAGAACGCCTTAAATACGGTTACAACATCACCACCCATTTCCGTTACGACCAGCAAAAACGCCAATCAGCAACGGTACAGACTGCCGATGGCACAGAATTATTACGTTTAACCTATGGCGCTACGGCAGACATTTGGCACATTAATCGCGGACTGAACAAGAAAAAAAGCGAGGAACGAGGATTTAAACTCGATATCAAAACTGGTATTTGGGGCGATGCCAAAAACGACTCGGCAAAAGATAGCATTCACGCCGACGTTAACTTGATGGTGAAAAACACCTGCAATATTCTGGTTGTTGAACCATTAGGTGTACCCACAGACGAAAGAGAAGCTTTTATTGCCACCCTGCAATATGTCTTGGAAACTGCCATCCAAGCAGTGTACAAATTAGAAGCCGATGAACTCGATTCCGAACGCCTGGGAGACGGGAAATATTTGCTATTCTGGGAGGCTACGGAAGGCGGTGCAGGTGTCCTTTCTCAACTATTAGAAAAACCTAATGCTTTTCAAAAAATAGCCGATGCAGCTTTAGATATTTGTCATTTCAAAGAAATTAAAGATAGCTGTGTCCAAGCTTGCTATGAATGCTTGCTTTCTTACCGCAACCAGTTCGACCATGCTTTGATAAATCGTCATCTCATCAAACCCTTACTTGATGAACTGCAAAAAACTACAGTGCAGATAGAAGGAATATGCCGTGATGAACAGTATCAACAACTACTGCAACAAACAGACCCCAATTCCGAATTTGAACGCGTAGTTTTACATGAAATATATCACGGGGGATATAAATTACCCGATACTGCACAGGAATTGATTCCAGAGTCAAACTGTAAGCCAGATTTTCTTTATAAAGAAAATTGCATTGCTATTTTCTGCGACGGTTCAGTTCATGACAGCCCTGAAAAACGCAAGCAAGACCAAATTGATCGAGATAATCTCAAACACAACACCAGTTACCATATCCTTACTCTACGGCATGATGAAGATTGGCGAAGAGAGTTGACAAAACTAGCAAGTTTGTAAGTGATATTAGAGTGCGATCGCTTTTATTTGACACAAAATATACTGGGCAGATAGTATAATTAATTTGTAAAATTACGATATTGAATTTAAATAGAAAATAGGAGAATTAGATGAAAATCAATTAAAAAGTTCATTTTTGTATTTATTATATACTTTTCCTAATTTGATATAGCGTTCTTACCAGTCTGAAGCAGCAATATGGATACAGTTCATTTAAAATCAATATTAGTCGCACTAACATCATTACCTCATGAAACAGAGTGGGTTGAATTTAAAGTAAATAATAGTAGCCCAGAAGATATAGGGGAATACTTATCAGCTTTATCTAACTCTGCAACTTTACATGGAAAAAATACCGCTTATATTGTGTGGGGTGTGGATGATATTAGTCACGATATATTAGGTACTAAATTTAAACCTCGGTTAGAAAAAATTGGAAATCAAGAACTAGAAAATTGGCTAGCAACCCAATTATCTCCTCGAATAAACTTTAAAATCTATGAGTTCACTTTTGAAGAAAAAAATATAGTTTTTTTTGAAATACCTAAAGCAAACCATGTTCCTGTTCGCTTCAAAGGAGTTGAGTATATCCGTGTAGGTAGTTACAAACAGTTACTTAAAGATTTTCTTGAGAAAGAGCGGGAATTATGGGCTTTATTTTCGCTTGAGCCATTTGAAAAAAGTATAGCTTTAGAAAGTTTAGCGGCGGATGAGGTCATAACAAATCTAAATTATCCAGCTTATTTCGATTTGACAAAACAAAGTCTACCAGATAATCGGGATGGCATAATACAACGATTAATCTCCGAAAGGCTTATTGTACAAAGAACAGGTAATATCTTTGATGTAACAAATCTAGGAGGTATTCTTTTTGCAAAAGATTTACGAAACTTTGAACGCTTGTCTCGAAAGGCTATTAGAGTAGTAATCTACAAGGGTAAGAATAGGGTTGAGAGCCAGCGAGAGCAAACTGGCATCAAAGGTTATGCGACTCATCACTACGAGAGCGGTTCTCTATCAAAGATGAGAACTACTCAATGGCATCCCGAATCATATCAGACACAATCGATACGGGCTTGATAAAACCTTACGATCCAGAAAATATGTCTCGCAAACATGCTAAGTATGTACCATTCTGGGCATGATTCGTCTTCTACAATTCTTATGTGACTGTCATGTGACTGAATGAGAGGTTATCTGTAAAATTGCAAAATCTTAAATTGCTGAAACTATTAACCAGCTTGGTTTTCACCTATTTTTTAATTCATTATGCTTATGTGACTGGCATATCCACGCTTGGCTTAGATGAAAGTTAAAAGTAGGAATTGTCTACACTTCTTCTGACGCTTTGCCATTCCTTCACAAAGTATAAAAAATGTGAGCATTCCTCATACTTCCATTGATTAGGGGGAACACTATCCGCAGTTAGCACATTTTACAATAGGCGTAATTAGTGATGGTATTCAGAAAAAATGTACTTACGTAAAGTGAATACCTTGCTAATGCAATCAATGTTATTTTTACTACATTCTAGTATTTGCAGGAATAAAAATAGCAAGCCGCCCTTAGGCTTCAACACCACCATCTCCTTCAAGACATTTAGAGGTCAAGAAATCTTTTGACGCTTCACCATTTTTGCAAAATGCAGGGAACAATGAGTGCATTCGCCTAGCTCCCAATCAGCAGGGATTGGGAATGGTGTCTCACAGTTAGTATATTTTGTTAATAAACCCAACTGGTGGCGATCGCACTCACGCTACATCAACAATAGAAACAACCTTGTCATCATCATCATCTGGGGCGTATTCCAAAAGCTCACCAGGCTGGCAATTCAACGCCCTGCAAATGCCGT
This sequence comes from Nostoc desertorum CM1-VF14, assembly GCA_019359245.1. Taxonomy (GTDB): domain Bacteria; phylum Cyanobacteriota; class Cyanobacteriia; order Cyanobacteriales; family Nostocaceae; genus Nostoc; species Nostoc desertorum. The sequence continues at coordinate 19,741 of JAHHHR010000027.1, forward strand.
TTAAGCGTTCTGGTGTTAATCGCGGCATCTCGTCAACCTTGCGAAGTCTATAAACCGAATTTTCTGTTATCCCTAGCACCTCTGCCAAGTCCTTGTTTCTAACTCGCTTTCGCGCCATCACTTCATTTAATTTCCAACGAATCACTTTATCCAAAGGCATATCACTACATCCTCAGTTTAGTAGCTGCTAGACGTAGATTTCTCTACTTATCAGTATCTATGATTACAAGTAGATTTATAACATTCTAAATTTTATTAATCTACGCTTGACGTAACTCTACGTGTCACGTAGATTAAGTTATAGAAAAAACAAAAGCGATCGCCACTCCGGGAAGAGACTGCGATCGCCTTTTGCAAAACCCCATTGATGAGGTTACTTAGATGATTGTACAAGAAGAGTTTGATAACCAAGCCTTGGCTCAATCAGAGTTTGAGGGCTACGTTGACCAACTAACAGACCCAGCACCCCCAGAAATAGAAATTGATTCCATAAACGATGATTTTGGAGAACTTTATCGAGTTTGGAACGGTTCACAATTGTTAGGTACTTTTTATCAAAATCTGGAGGGTAAATGGATAGCGCAGCCCTGTAATAGAGATGAAAGACCCTGTTTTGATACTCCTTTGCAAGCACAGTTAATCATCATAGCTGTTAATGGCTTGCTGGTTGCAGATGTAGCATAACCCTTAAAAAATTTTCCCATCGCCTAGAGACGTGGTTCGTACCCGTCTCTTTTTTATTTATGAGGGCAGTGCGATCGCATCTCTAACGTTCAAGATTCGCAAGAATAAAAATAGCAAAAGGTCAGAATGTAGAGATTTCTGACCTTTTGTTGATGAAAGTCGGTTGCTCTAACAACTGAGCTACAGCCCCTTATTATGGAACTGACAGGACTCGAACCCGTGATTCACCGAATGACTGAAAAATTTAACATATTTCCAAGTTTAGCGAAATCAGCTTTCAGTTTTCATAGGCAATGACCGAACTTGTAGATAAAGGCGACCGAGCAAGTCAATAATAAAGCTATAAAAAGATTTTCCTGCAATATTAGGAGTTTTCTCCCCATCGACGAATCAAATCCTGAGAGGTGACAATATTTAAACCGTTACCTGAATAAAACACAGTGGCATACCAGTCTCGATACATCCTTTTATCATTTGACAGAATATTAAGCGGATACGATGGCTCACGATATAACCGAATTCCCCAAGCCAAAGCCAAATTCCTCGCTCTTAAAGCATCAATGACTACATTACGGCGAGCCACAAGAATATCACACTGATAGCCCTCCCAGCTTTCACCAGCTTGTTTTATAGTAAAAGCTAGGATTTCCCCATTTGCATTCAAAAACAGCCCTGCGTGGAAATCCACAATCCCTAATATCCTTCTCAACCACTTTGCTGGCAACCAATCTTCTGTTTCACCATCTGAGCCACGCCAATCAACTTTGCAACTTCCTGCCAGTAAGGGAATCGCTTTTTTTTGTCCGACTGAATTGTGTACTACAGGATGGATAACTCCTTCTGCCTCTTGAAGCCAGGAGGACAAAACTACCTCACATGGATCTTGATAGGTTTCCATTGCATCAACAATCGCCTTAAACTCATGTAGGTTCCGTGCTTCTACATCACATATATTGTCTTCCATTAAAGAAGATGCGAACGACGGGAACGCAAAACTTGATGCCCAAAAAATTGATTCAGACTGACTATCTATATGCCGTTTTTTCACCAATGTCCTCAAGACCAACCATTCATGGTCTTTCGCCCAGTCTGGAAATTGGCTTGATTCAGGCAAAAGCAATGGATCAACTGGCGGTAAAGGAGCTTTCTGTACCCACTCATTGACTCTATCAATTTGAAGTGGTTCAGTTAAATCAACATCTGGGATAAGCTCTGAAAAATCTAAAATGGCATCAGAATTTAACTGGCCGTACCCAATATCAGTTGCTGGATTATTCACCTCAGCCAAAAGTTCCAGATTCACAGGAGGTTCATAAGCTTTCTTGTTCCAATCATAAGCTGTAACACGATCAGCTAAAAAACCAATGAGTTCGTGTGTTGCTGCCCAAACATACTTCTCGGCGAAGGTAGCCATTGAACTTTGTTCACCATGTGTCGCTCGGTTATACTTACGCAAAATAGCAATATCTGCACCCAAAGTCTCACCAGGCTCACTACCTTGAGGATTTCCAATGAAAATGTCCTTAGTCCAGCCTAGATTTAAAGCATAAGCGCGAACAAAAGCAAAAGCAAGCTGCTTGTGAGTTAAGTCTGGGAGGTCATAAGCTATGCCATGACGTTTCAGACAGGCTTTAGCTGACGGAGAGTAATTAATACTCGAAAAAGCCATTATTCCAAAATGACTGTTTTCAAAGAAAGGTTCTATAGGTTTAGGCACAACATACCAAGCTAGATCACCAGTAGCTGGCTCAATACCATAGTGTTCGTTGATGCTGTTAAAGCAATCTCTATCAACTGGAAGTACTTCATCTGCATTTATATATGGCTTACGTAAATGTATTAGAAGCTTTCCTGAGATTAAAACACCACACGCCAGGCATCTATCAATAATGCTACGAGCGCAGTGCCTGATAATTAAGTTATGTGTACGATACGGTGCGCTGGGGGTGAAAAAGCTGTTAATTATCCACTCGCACAGTGGTATCCATGTTTCATTGGGACGAATAAGGCAAGAAGCACCATAAGCAGCTACCAATAGATCCTCCCTCATTTGAGGATCATTAGTTTGAAAGGCAGTTTCTAGAAGTGCTAGAAGTTCAATTGGTTTGTTATGACCCCAGGCTGCAAGAGCCGACCGAATTCGTCTTCGGTTATCGTTATTAACAGTGGTAGTTGCCCACGCTAAAAGCAATGGTGCTGAGTCCCAAGGATCATCTTCTGCCAATTCAATTTCTTCCAAAACGGCAGAGGCATATCCTTCCCATTTAGCACCATAATTACGAGGTACTAGATGCGGCCCAGACCAGAATAAATCTCTCTCTGCCACTCCCATAGGCAAAAGAGCATGATGTACAAATTTTGCACTGTACATATAGCCAGGAATTCTTAGCCCAGGAACTATCAAAATTTCTAAAACTCTGCGGCACGTTGGCATATTTCGGCTAAACAGGTTCAGCACCCATTCTTGATATGCTTCTACTTGCTGAGAAGGCATCATCGAAAGTGCCATGAGTTGAACATCTTCTCGCTCGTGACCTGTTAAGTTGTTTTTCCACAATTCTGAAGTAAAGAAATTATGACCATCCCTTCCAAGGAGATAGACTGCTAATCTGATAGATGCTGGCCTATCCATCAGATATGTTGGCATATCAAGGCTATTGGGTAATTCTTTAACATTTTGATACGCCTCCCATGCCAACAGAAAATCTGTCAAAGTCTCGTATGCTGGCTCCCAAGTGTGGACTTCTGGCTCGAAAGGATCGTCAGAAGGCAAACTTCTGAGCATTAGTAGCCCTTGATCGCGGCATTGGTGAAGAATCTGCAACAGTTGTGAACGAGTCAAAACACCTTTTGGTGACTGTGTTGACTCAACCACTTGCATTGCCTCCTCTTCTATCAATGCTGCTCCTTTTGCAAAGCTGGCTTTTGCGATCGCACGGAGAGAAGCACTAACTGGTTTTATCTCTCTAGGCCAGTTTTCACCTTCACGCTCCCTGATAGAAAGTTCCGCGTTATTAATTTTCCGCTTAATTAATTCGACTAAGGAAAAATTTTGTTCTGAAATGTTGTCAATTATTTGTCCTCGATACAATTCAGCAAAAAGGCGAATTGCTAGTGGGGTTCGCAACACCCACCGCAGAAGAGGTGGACATTGAATGCCATTAATTTGACAATGTGCTTTAAAAATATACGCAAGTGGTGCGTCAGAACCTTTCAAGCAAATCCAATCAATATTTCTCGGTAGAGAAATTCGCTGAACCAAACTTGGTCGAACTGAGAATGCAAATAAGATTCTTGGATATTGTTGAGCTACTACAGCTAGTTCCCCAAGTTTCTCTGCCCAACGTTCTGCTCTAGTTGTCTCATCTAAACCATCTACTGCAATCAACACTCGAACTGGCAAACGTTCTGATATATCAACAGCGTTGGCAACGGAACGAACTTCAGATTGAATTGCTGCCGATTCAAGAGCATCAAAAACTTGTCGTAGATTCCACCCAGGCTGACCAATTGCGTTTGCCAGTAGTGACTCCCAACTTTGCGCTAAATCAACATCTCTAGCTCTAATTAACACAGCAGGTTTTTTCTGGACTAGGTGTCGTCGTACTTCTTCTGCCAAAGCATGAGTTTTTCCAACACCAGGATCACCAATATATATGACTGGCTGCCCCCAATTCTGCAATTTTCGAGGGGTAATTTCCCGCTCATACCAACGTTCAAGCAACTTCTGTAGTTGTTTACCAATGGGTTCAACTGCGTTTTCTCGCGATACCTTTTTTTCTTCGGGCAGGAGTACGTTAATTAAATTATGCAAACCCACAGCACCACTAGGATCACATTCAGTCTCAAAATTGGTAACTGGGAATGAGTTACCAGGACTGAGACAATTTTCTAACTTTACTTGCTCTGCGATCGCTTCTATCAACCAGCTTTGAGCAGCTTGAATCAGAATTTCTGCATCTACTTGCTCCATAAATTCTGGGTAGCGTCTCAGGCGATTTGTTGCAATGTGTGCATCTTCTAGAAGATTACGCATTTGCCTAACGCCTTGTAGCCACCCAGGGTAAATGCCAGGGCCATTCAATCGAATCTTCAAATCCTGCTCTATTTGGCCAGATTGATGTAAATCAGGGGTATATCGGTTACTCAGCCAACCATTTTGAGCTTGGTTGAATTTCATACCAATGTACTCTAGGTCAGTAACTGAGCCTTCAAACCAATAGCGACGCAATCCTTCACTGCCCAGTTCGGCTAGTAGAGAAGCAATCCGAGTTTCATCCCACAAATCAACAGTGATCCCTAGATGAGTTGTCTTAGCAAAAGTTATGAATTTATTCCAGCGATCGCGTTCAGTATCAACTCTTTGTCCGTTTTTACCAATTCTTCTGACATCACTCAAGTCACGAGGAACCACAACTACGTATCTTACTAACCCATTCCTTTGAGTCGCAGCTGTGCTAAGTGAACCTTTAATCTGACTAATTTGAGAAGATTCAAGCGGTTCTCTAAACCATTTTGCCTGTAATCCAATGATATCCCCATTATTCAACTGAGCATACGCTTCAACGCCGCCATCTCCTCCAGCCCCATTAACAAATATCACCTGCCTAACCTGTGAAGGATATTCACGGTGACACCATCGCTCGAAAATTATTCCTGTTAGAGACTCAAAAGCACGTTGAGGAGCATCGCCATGAAGATTGAAGCTAGACCAGTCCAATTTTCCCTAAACCTTGTTTTCAAGACGAATTTTACTTTATTGCAATTTTATCTCTAGAATTCTGCCGTGTCTGGGCGACAAATACTACTATATTTGTCTCATAGACATATATTTTTTTTAGACATCTAGAGGTCAATAAATCTTTTGACGCTTTGCCATCTTTGCAAAAGGCAGAGAACAATGAGAACATTCACCTTTTACCCAATCTGAGGGAATTGAGAAAGATGTTTCGCAGTTAGTACATTTGGTTAAAAAACCCAACTGGTGGCGATCGCATTTAAGTTTATCCTTATATTGCCACTCAATTCTGTGACAAGGTACTTCTGCATAACAAGCAGCACATAACCGAATTGGTCTAGGCTTCATCGTCACCCCATTGGGCGGTAGCATCTCGGCTAATCTATCTGTATTAACTCCTATCAGAGATGCTAAAGCCTCTAACTCTTGTCGAGTAGGAAATGGGTTAAAGTACAGTTTTTCCCAACGTCCCGTAACAGCACCAAGACCAGCAATTTTTCCTAAAGAGTATCCTGAAGGCAAGCTGTTAGCCTTAAATCGGCGCAAACGCCCCAAATAATGACTAATGCTCTCTCCTTCGTATGGTTCAACATAGCCTAGTTTTGGAAGAATTTCATCATCTTCATTCATTCCTCTTCTTGTTTTCGAGGGGAGCATATTTTCTGCCATAACGACTAGCAATTTTTTCTAAAATGCTTTCATCAACTCTACTAAATCCATTTTTTAGAGAATGTAAAACTGCCTTAGTAAGTATCTTTACTAGAATCCCCATTCGCGCACTTGTACTAAGTGCTAAAATCTCAAATATAGCCCCCTCAGCTAAATTAGACGCTTCTGGAAGAGATAGAATATCCAATTCAATTGTACTTAATGTCTTCTTAAAATCTTCATACTCCAGACGTTCAAACTCATACAGTGTTGGAAAAACTGTCAATAAATCACAATCTTGCAAAATATCGTCTAATTCCTTACCTCCAACTAAGACAATAGGAATATTAGATTCTTCAAAAAGTTGCTTTAAGTCTAAAAACGCCTCTTTTTGAAGATTCTCAGCATTATCAATAATCACAATTTCTAGTCCAAATAGCTCTAGACTACCAGCTAATCTTGGACGTAAGTCTTGTCGCTTACCTGTTGGTGCAGCATGGTTAATATCCTTCAGTATTTGTGAAAATAGACGTTTAGAACTTGATGCTGACCAAGCTTTTACATAGGAAACTCGTTTTTTATCCTCATCTCGATAGTGAAGCGATGCTCGACTTTTACCAACATCTCTTGGGCCAATGATTCGACCACATTGTTTCAGGAGACGCAGTTCATCTAACCATCTGAAGCATTCCGAAGCCCGATCAGTTGTGATAAAACAACTTCTGAAAAGTTCCTCAATATCAATAGTTTTAGCAATTTGATCGTTCAGGTCTAACTTTGGGGCTAGGACTTCAACAAAGGATTGGGTTGCAAGTTGCGATCGCGCCATAATTTACCAAATCTTTTTCAAGTTTTTTTGACGGTTAGAGACTACTAACTTATGTCTCTGTTCTTCTTGAGTATTAGTTTGTGTTGAAATATTTTCCTGTGGTTGTGGTTCTATCTTCTCAATTTTAATTTCTTCCCTACAAACTATCTCAGGTAAAATTTCCTGATTTTCTTCTTTAATTAAAGATTTGGAAGTCCTAGTTTTGCGTATTTCAATAATATTTGAGCTTTGCTTAGATGTAGAACGTAGACGTTTTTGCTCTGCTCTTCTTTTTTCCTTCTTGTCTTGTTTGCGCTCTTCTACAAGTTCCTTGCGTTTACCTAATGCTAATAAGGCATCATAATTAAAATGCTCCTTACGAGCTTTACTGCGCTGTCTATTTAGGGCTTTTAACTCTTCTAAACTCAGGTCATGAGTATCCATGTTGACGGCATGAGCATAGCCCAAGAAATCTTCTAAATTATCATCAGTTTCGCAACTGTAAATATATAAAGTCAGGATATGGTCGGGGTCGTATCTCAGCGTCACATATTCACCTTTATATATCTTGAGTAATTCTCCTCGATAAATCAGGTTCTCAAACTGTATAGAGCCATGAGCTTGAACAACTCGTTGCGCTTCTTTCATTAAACAGATATCCAATTCTCGCTCATCCAAAGGCTCAGGTAGTTTTTCTCCCATTCTCTTGAACCAGCGTTCAAATCTCGTATCACCAGGATCTTTAGGATAAGGCTCGTGGTTATAAATATCACAAAAGAAACTAGCGAGAATTTTGTCTAAATCCTGTATTGTCAAACAGGCTTCTTTCTCTGCATTTTCGGGGCGTTCCTGAACATTCGCCCCTGTATAACCAGGTAAATCTTTGAGAACTTTAGTATTAACAGTTTTGAAAATGCGTTCTACAATACCACCTTCAGGCGGGCGATCGCGTAGTTCACACTGAAATCCTAGTTTCTTACCAATGGCTTTGAGATGTTTTGAGCGAAAATCTTTTCCACCATCAGTAAAAAAATATTGAAAAGGAGGCCCGCATATTTCCCAAACTTTATTTAGCTGATAATCATTAGGATAGTTTTTGGGCAAAATTGCATGTCTTAAGGCAAGAGCTACCTCCGTAGAACCTGGTTGTTTGATCCATAAGCGGAAACCAACAACACAGCTTGAATAAGTATCCACAATAGTGGTTAGCCAAGGACGGTCAGACAACAAATTACCATCACTATCAACTATGAGAATATCCAACTTAGTATGGTCGCATTGAATAATTTGGTTACTAAAGTCAGCCCTCAGTAGCTGTCCATCTCGTGTTACAACTGTCATCCAAGATCCCGAACCTGGATTTCTAACTCTTGTCTTCCGTTTATGTTGTTGTATTAAAGGATCTAAAATTCGATAAACAGTAGCTGGATGAGGATAATCTCCTGGTTTAAGTCCAAGATCCACAATCGCGTGTCGCTTTACTTCGCGAACTATAGATGCTGGGGAAATTGGATGTTTGTCTTTAATACTCTTTTCATAAATTGTTTTGATAAATTCTTGCCAGTATTCGCTGACTCGATATTGTCCCTTATCTGAGCGTTGTACTCCTGCTGATTCTGATAACCTGTCATCATGGTATTGCTTGAGCAGACGTTCCACCTGGCGAATAGAAACACTGAGTGTATCTGCAACAGCCTGCTTTCTCTGAGATTTAATGATGCGATTTGGTGATTCAGCAAGCCACTGGATCAGATTAAATGCCAGTTTATGCCTATCTGATGTTTCCAGAATAATTTGGGATGGATCTACAACAAAATTATTCTTGTCAAGAAAAATAGCATCTGGAACTTGCGTTGATTCTTCCGTGAATTCAATTTGTTTGTCTGCCATTGGAGTGAAAAACACTCATGAATAATTATTGTACTAATGTACCATTAATTTACCAAGAATGCGACATACAATTTGCGAAATGATTAAATCTTAACAAACGACCTTTAATTTGCGAAAACAGGGCTTACGACATAGAATATGCGAATTAAGCAAATTTTGATTTTGTGTAAGTAAATAGTTTATAATCCTTACGGGATAAAGCTTTCAGGCATTAGAAGCAGTTGCGACATGATTTGCGAATTGCGACATATAATTTGCGAATGTACAAGAACCTAGCTCTTTATGTGATTGCTCCAGTTGGCACAGTTGCTTATGAGTTTGTTGAGCCAGACTTAACTAAGCATCTATAGTCTGCGGGCATCGTTACTATACTGCATATACCACAGGTTGCCGAGAACACGCCGATGTTTAACAGACTGATATTTCTATTAGACTTGCCGAAAATTCAAAAAGTAGTCTGTGTCTGGCTTAGAAATGGTTTCAATTCCAGAAATTAATTATGTGTTGCTCCCAATACGTGGTAGGCACAATTGGTGGATTGTATTGTAAGCAGATTTTTAGCAATTTACGCAAAGAGGGCTATGCACTCGCTAATGGATAACAGCTAATGGTAAAAAACAATTAGCGATTCGCATATTAGCACTATGACAAATTTTCTCCAACCACCAAGGTTACGCATTGGTGAAGACACTGAAGAAGAACGACACGCCACTTGGCTGGAACTGTTTTATGATTTGGTTTTTGTAGTTGCAGTTTCTCAACTCGCTCACAATCTCAACGAGGATGTCTCTTTATCAGGATTATTGGGGTTTGTAGTTCTATTTATACCAGTTTGGTGGTCATGGATTGGCACCACATTCTACGCCAACCGCTTTGACAGCGATGATGTGGGACATCGGTTGCTGATTGGTATACAAATGCTAACAGCAGCAGCAATGGCTATTAATATCCACCACGGTTTGGGTGAGAGTTCCCCTGGTTTTGCCATTTCCTATGCTCTCGGTCGCGCTGTGCTTGTAATAGAGTACGTTCGTGCTGGAAGACATATCCCCTCCGCACGTCCTTTGACCACTCGCTACGCTATTGGTTTTGCGATCGCAGCTTTGCTTTGGCTAATATCAGCATCTGTACCCATTCCTTGGCGGTTCGGATTTTGGACACTGGGAATCATTATTGACTTTGCTACACCCTTAACAGGACGGAAGTTTCAGGTCGGGTTACTTCCCCACGCCTCCCACTTACCGGAACGTTTCGGGCTATTTACCATTATTGTCTTGGGTGAAGCAATCATTGCAGTGGTCAATGGTGTTTCTGAGCAGAAATGGGATGTTTTAACCGCGATTTCCGCCGTGTTTGGTCTAATTATCGCCTTTAGCTGGTGGTGGGTCTATTTTGATAATTTGGGTGGTAAACCTATTGAGATTGCACGGACACATGGAAAAGTTGGTGTTGTTAATCTCTGGCTCTACACCCATTTACCGCTAGTGATTGGGATTACTGCTGCTGGAGTCGGCGTAGAACAAATTTTGTTGACTAAGCCAACTTTAGCACTACCTGACTCCCAGCGATGGCTCATCTGTGCTTCAGTAGCATTATGCTCTCTTGCTGTCAGTATTCTACACAGATTTGGGGTAATTCGTTATTGCAAAATTCGTTCCCAGTATCGACTTGGGGGTGCAGTTGTGCTGCTAGCGATCGCCATCTTTGGCAAAGGTTTGTTACCTGTTGCAGTCATTGCCCTTGTAGGTGTAGTTTCTGCTGCTCAAGTTGTTCAAGATTTATATCAGAGCCGTCCCACTACCCGCTTGGTTGACCCAGAAATCTAGCTCATAACGTAGTAGTAGCGGACATCTGCGCGCTACTACTATGTATCAACGCGAAATCAAATTTGAGGAATTATCTGTAAGGCATCTATCCTATGGAGGGTTTTAAGCGAAACATAAATAAATATTCATATAGTTATTTAAAGATTATGTAATTTCAGCATTCAAACCCGACGCTGTAATGCTGAAAACTCAACGCATAGCTGTCTACCAGAGTTAACAGAACCAATGGATGAATGTCAAGATTATGAGATGTACCTTTGGGTAGTGAAGTCAAGTAGGTGAAATATTTATTAATATATTTATAGGAAGTGTAAATTCAACGTCAGGAGTCAGAAAAAATTCTTAATGGCAGGTATTTCACATCAATCATTAGATTTTTCACCAATGGAACAGAAGATCATGAAAGACCAAGAACCATCAGACTCTAAAGAATTCGTCGGAAATCTCAAGAATGGAATCTGGCTGTTCGGATTATCATCCTGGGTATTCGGCATTACTGATCGCAGTATTGCTTCATTTGCGGATGGTTATATATCTGCTTTGGATTTGACGCAACTATTCACGGCGGCTACATTCTTTGTAGCGTGGCTATTTTTGAAACCGACATCCAGAGTTTAAGATAGGCGACTGGTTGAGTATCGAGTCATGAAAAATAGAGCAGAAGTAATCAGATTAAATGCACATGGTTGGTACGTGGGAAAAATGACAGATCATTTTAATTGGGCTTCAAAACCCAACTCCTGAGAGGTTTTACATAAATAGCGAAAGCTTGCTCTAGAAGGGCTTTGGGAATTGCCAGGTTAAGAAAAAGACGAAATCAAATTTTTGGAAGAATGCCTCAAAGAAGAGCCACGTACTTACAACAGTCGCCAACTCACCGAAAAATGAGAACGCGAAGCTGCTAAGGGAGTCCATTCGCTAATGCTAAATTAAATTGAGTTCCGACAGATTATCAGGGGCCTTTATTGTATTGGTAAGCAAAAAGTGTTTATGCACACAGCTTAGGGGATATCGCTAAAAAATCAAGCCGAGTTTAGAAACCACTCAAAATAGCTAATCTCTGGGACTACACCCATTCTCACTGGTAAAACCGAAACTCCTAATCCACGTGATACGTACAGAGCGATGGCTCCGCCCGCCGCAGGCATCGCACCGTCTCGATACCAACCACTGAGATAACGTCCGCTACCAGGCGGACGTAAAGGAACAAAACCAAATAATGATAATTGTCCGCCATGAGTATGCCCTGATAACATATATTGTGGTTTGTATTGTGTTATTTTTGCTAACTCATCAATTGAAAATGAATCTCGATATGCTGGTGAGTGAGCAAGTAATAAATGGTTTGGTTGAGGGGTAACGTTTTGGAGTGATTTGATTAAATCGGGTTTGCTGACTAAATCATCTAATCCCGTAATTAAGATCGAGCGATCGCCATACTTGTGTAAAATGCTTTCATTAATTAATAAACGGCAATTGTAAGTGGCATAGGTTTTTGTCAAATCTTTTAAATCAACACCTGCCCAGTATTCCCAATTACCCATAATTGCATACTTAACTGTTTGCTTATCAAGGAGCGACAAAAAGCGAGCAAATCCATCAAGCTGTTCGGCTTTATCAATGGAATCTCCAGTAAAGAGTACAACATTTGGGTGAAGTTTATTAACTTGTTCGGCAATACGTTGTGCCCGATTATTAAATTGTTTGAGATGAAGATCGCTGACTTGGACAATCTTAAAACTATTATTGTTAGAAGCAAATTCTTGATTTAGTTGATGACGTGTGACAACGAAACGATTCGGCTCAATGATAAAAGCATACAAAATCAGTAAACAAAAGCTAACAGTGCTGGCAAGTAGAATAAATAGGCACTTACTTCTCTTCTTTTTTGTTATCATTATTTGGAATTTTTCTAAAATTATCTAAAAATATCACAGAATATAGTTGCACATTCCTTTATCGCTTTCCACCCTTGTTTGTTTATTCTGTGTATCGCTTGACTCTCAGCCTTAAAAATACATCTGGCATAATCGCTGCTAGATTCGGGTCATAGTCAACTGGATTGTACTCTATGATGGGTTCGGGAATTTTTCACAATCCAGAGTTCTCAAATTTTAGCTATATTGTATCTTTTTCCTTTTAAAGTAGGAGTTCTAGCTTTTTGATTTGGGTGTATCTAGAAAAATTTTTCTAATTTTCCGGAATTGATTCTGCTCAAGTGGTAGTCTCTATCAGACAAGCGATTTATACTGAAACTCTATAACGAAACCTTCGGGGTATATAACCCCAAATTAAAAGCCCGGTCTTCATGACCGGGCTTTTATTCACAATTAGGAGTTAGAAATTGTTCTTATACCGTTTCTTTGTGAAGCTCATATATTTACCCCCCGACTATACCGTTCCCCTTTATGAAGGGGGGACTGATTATGTGCATCTTCATACAGAATTGGTATTAACCCCTAACTATTCATTAAATTAAGCAAACGCAGCAGTTGTCACATCGTTATTCGATAGAATTTCTTGCAATTCCTCAGCGTCTACTGTTTCTTTATCAACCAACATTTGGGCTATCTGATCTAAAATGTGACGGTTGCCTATTAACACTTCTTTAGCGCGTGTATAGGCTACATCCACAAGTTTGCGGACTTCTTCATCAATGGCTGCGGCGGTTTCTTCAGAGAAATCACGCTCTGACATGATATCCCGTCCCAAGAACATATTACCTTGCTGACGACCAAGGGCAACTGGGCCTAAGCGATCGCTCATGCCAAATCGGGTAATCATCTGACGCGCAACTCGTGCTACTTGTTGCAAGTCATTAGAAGCACCAGTGGTAACTTCTTCTTCACCAAAGATTAATTCTTCAGCAATTCGACCACCCAAAGCTACTGCCATCTGATTTTCCAGATAAGCGCGGCTGTATAAACCTGTATCCATCCGGTCTTCGCTGGGGGTAAACCAAGTTAAACCACCTGCACGACCGCGTGGGATAATGCTAATCTTCTGCACAGGATCGTAGTCTGGCATCAAAGCACCAACTAATGCGTGACCAGCTTCGTGATATGCTACCAAGGTTTTACGCTTTTCGCTCATTACCCGGTCTTTCTTCTCTGGACCAGCTAATACGCGATCAATCGCGTCGTTGATTTCATCCATCGAAATTTCAGTCAAATTCCGGCGTGCTGCCAAAATTGCGGCTTCATTCAGCAGGTTGGACAAATCTGCACCAGTAAATCCAGGGGTACGACGAGCAATTTTATCCAAATCCACATCTTTCGCCAAGGTTTTGCCACGGGCGTGAACCTTGAGAATTTCGCTGCGTCCGGCATAATCAGGACGGTCTACCACAACTTGACGGTCAAAGCGACCAGGACGCAACAGTGCTGCATCTAGGACATCAGGACGGTTGGTAGCGGCAATAATGATGATGCCAGTATTACCTTCAAATCCGTCCATTTCGGTGAGCAACTGGTTGAGGGTTTGTTCACGCTCATCGTTACCACCACCTAAACCTGCACCCCGTTGACGACCTACTGCGTCAATTTCATCGATGAAGACGATACAAGGAGCATTGGTCTTAGCTTGTTCAAATAAATCGCGGACGCGGGATGCACCCACACCTACGAACATTTCCACAAATTCTGAACCGGAGATTGAGAAGAAGGGTACACCTGCTTCACCTGCTACGGCACGAGCTAGGAGGGTTTTACCTGTACCAGGAGGGCCAACTAACAACACACCTTTAGGAATTTTTGCACCAACGGCGGTAAAGCGATCGGCGTTTTTCAGAAAGTCTACAACTTCGTTTAATTCCAATTTGGCTTGGTCAATACCAGCGACATCACCAAATGTCACCTGAGTTTGTGGTTCCATTTGCACTCTGGCTTTAGATTTGCCAAAGTTCATCGCTTGGCTACCTGGGCCACTTTGAGCACGACGTAGTAAGAAGAATAAACCAACCAAAAGCAATACAGGGAAAAATAAGCTGCTTAGTGCCTTAAACCAAAATCCTTCGTCGGTTTGGGGCAAAACAGAAATATCAACGCCTTTTGAAGTCAGAGTATTGATCAGGTCTGGATCGTTGACTAAGGTCACAATCCGTTTAGCTGGGTCATATTTGGGTGTAACCAAGGCTGTAGAACGGTCTGCACTCAAACTGACTTTTTCTACTCTGCCTTGTTGAACTTCTTGAATGAAGCGACTATATCGCCATGTCTCTCTGCTTTGGGGTTGTTTGTCAAAAAATGCTGTTCCCAGCGCAATGACGACAATAAACAGCAGCGCGTACAGCCCTGCATTTCTCCATCTTTTATTCACTAAGGTCTATCCTCCTGTATTTTTCGCGCAATCGCGTAGCGTCTCTGCTCGGAAAAGTCATTATTAAGAATTATGTTAACTTATCTTAAGTGTAACAAAGTGACGTAGCTATCATGCTACAAAAAGCTCCCTTATTTGCTGAAAACTAGGATGGTAGGGATTATATTGTAGCGACCCTGAAGGCTGATGAACGGTATGAATGGGAATAATTTGGACCACACTATTAGTGTAGGCGATCGCTTCAAATCTTTGGACTAGCTCCACCGTCCAAGATTCTTCCCGCACAGGCTGTTGGTGGTTTTGCAACCAATTTACAAGTTGCGATCGCAAAATTCCCGGTAAAATTCCGGCCTTTATTGGTGGCGTCCACCAAGTGCGATCATACCATCCCCAAAGGTTGCCTGTGCTGGTTTCTAGCCAATTTCCTTGAGCATCAACTAATATTGCTTCTTGAGCATCCAAACTAGTTTTTGCCAGCCAAGCACTCAAATAGTTTCCAGTTTTATGAGAAGGGAGAGAACGATAAAATTCCGAACTGGCAACAGCGCAGTATACACCATTATTTTGTTTTTCTGTCAAATCTTGTGGTAATAATCTGCCAATTATCCACTCCCGTCCATCGGGAAAAAGGGTAATTCTGAGAATGGGGAAGTGAGTGAGGAGAATTTCGGCACCTTGACGCACAAGCTTCCAATCTGGTTGCTGCCAACCAAAAGTCTGTATTGAAGAGAGTAAGCGATCGCAGTGTGCTTGCCAATTAGTTAAATTACTATTTAAGGAGTTTTCATAAACCCTCAATGTTGTAAAAATAGTTGCCCCATAAAGTAATCCTGGATCGTTAATGTCTAACTTTAAAGTTTGGGACTTAATTAGTTTGCTATTATACCAAAAAATATCATTTTTCACAACCAGATTGCCTGTTGCTACAACTGTATTCCAAAGTGATGACTTGTAATGTTCATGCGCTCCATGAGATAAAATCTGTGAGCTGCAAATCGCTGAACGCCAGAATCAAGAGTAAGGTGTTCACAGTCATGATTTCTTGCATATTCAATTAGCCATTGAAATAACTGTTGACCATAACCTTGTGATCGCTTTAACTCATCAACAACTAAGTCATCAACATATAAAAACTTACCTGATGCTAAACACGTAGAAATGCGAAATCCAGCCACTGCCACAGCTTGCCCCTCAAGTTCCAAGAATGCAAGTTGATATCCTTCTTTCATTTGATATCGAACTTGTTCTATAAACTTAGCTTGCTTAAGATGAGGACGCAGCTGGAACATAACAGGGAAACACCCTAATATTTTACAGTCAGATTTTGCCAATTGTATTGATATCACTATTGCTCCTAATGATATTGCGTATAAGGTATGGACAGGATAGCAATTTCACAAAATTTTCTTTGTTTGCAGCAATATGCTATGAATGAAAACTTAATCCTTTGGTGGGAATAGAATTTTATGAGTACCTTCAGGAGTTGTAATTATTTTTCCTCCCAAAGCTTCTATTTCCCTGATTGCTCGTTTCTGAGTTCTTTCATCAACTTGATTATTTAAAACCATTGACCAAGTAGAAATTTGAGCGTATTTACTGTTAGGATTTCGACTCAAAAATTCAGCAGTTTTTCGGGAACTATTAGCTACACCCTGACTCTCTGCATCTGAAAGGTTACTAGCCCAGTCTGCCGCCGTTGCAAAAGACTTTTGGGCTGCTTGAGAATTGCCTAAAAATAGTAACTCATCAATTCCTTTATAACGCCATACGTAATAAGACTTTTCTGGAACGAAGGGAGATAATGATTTTAGCCCTTTCTCTGATAGTGCGATCGCACGTTCTGGCATAGCAGCATACAATGAAGTGCTGATAGAAAGACTCCGATATGCTGCTAAAAATCGTGGGTCACGTTCTAGAATGACTTCAAAATATTCTGGACTTAAACCATAACCTGTTTTATCTCGAACTTCATCATCTCCAAAGTATTGCGAAAAATTGAGATATACCAAGTCTGCAATGAAATTATCATAACCAAAACTAGGTGCTTTTTTGAGAAAATTTAGACGCAGATTTTCTGATTTTATTTCTTTCTCTAGAGTTTCTAAAGAGGCAGATTGTTTACTATTTATTAGTTTTTGCAATTGGGGGAATTGGATCAAGGCAACTCCTAATATACATACACAAGCTATTACAGGTGTAGCAAAAGCTTGACGCGATAACAACATATTCATTCCTCTTTTTTATTTTTTTCAGCACAGCTACATAATTCTATATATGGTGGCATAGGAAAAGCCTGCTAGCAATTGCACGTTTACGCTTTGCTGGGTCAAATACAAAACAGGTTGACTAAAAGAAGTTTGTATAGCTAGTATAAAATTATACCTAAGTCTTTAATCGGAAATATGCTTATGGCATTTTGTCTACAAGTAGGAACTAATTTATCCCGATTGATAACGAAGCGCCCAAAAGCTAATTCAAGAATTATTCTAGAGCCATGCCGCTTAAGAAACCTAACGCAGTGGCTCCAAAATCTAAAATAGTATTGTATTGTCCTTTGTCTAAGATAAATTTGGCTTTGAAAATAACAAATTTACATTTGTTTATAAATGAACTTATTGAATTATTAAGTTGTTTTTAGTTTAGTTAATTTTATTAAGTAAAAGTTTTAAAACTTTCGATATGATATAAGGTTGTATTTTGTTTATATTTGAATCTGTAACCTTCAAAATGTCATGGTGAATAATACGCTTAACGAAAACACGGAAAGTAATGTTCTTAGCGAGATTGGTGAAACTAATAGTCATTTTAGCAAACCAAGTAGTGAATTTAAAAGAAAAGTTAGAAAGCTGAATAGTAATGCAGAAAAATTCAATATTGATGACATTATTGATGCTATTCAAACAGCAATAGTTGAAGTGGTCGAGTTAGAAATTACAACTTGGGTTCCAGAGCCTTCTGAACAATTACAAGAGCAACAAATTGCTAAACCAGGTAATCGAATGCACACCATAATCAATCTAATTGATGGTGATATAAATAATGAAGTTGGTAGCCAATTTATTGGTAGTGGGCCATATACAGAACTCCGCGAATTTCATCTAAGTCAAATCAAAGAAAGTCGGGAGATTATGCAAAAAAATATAGAAAGTTTGCAGAAGTTGTATGGATTTTTTATAGAAATTATGAAATCTAGAAAAACTTCACAACAATCGCCATCCCGTCCATAGTGGTTGTTTATTTATTAATAATCACACTAAAATACCTACAGCATAGGAATTTGTCTAAACCTGTAGGTTAATTTGTTTTAGAGAAATAAAGGAAATTATTACTATGTCTAACAAAATTCAAGAGCAAGCTAGAGATTTGCTGGGGAAATTAGTCTCATCTGTAAATGGATTAGTCGATGATATTACAGCTTTAGAAGTAAATACAATGGTTGTGGAGCAAATTACTGGCGCAAAGTTTAATGCTTGGCAAGCATATGAAGAGATTTATTCAATAAATGACAAAGACTACTTTGATGTCAAAGGAATTCCAAATTCAGACAATTTAAATTTAACAGAACAAGAAAAAACTCAAGCTGATGAATTACGAAAACGTTATACAAGTCTATTCTCGCAACTTGAAAGAGAATATTTTTATATTCTCCTTGAAAAAAGTACTGAAACTAGTGAGCCAGACTCCAGGATAATCCAATATCAAGAGCGTCTTAAATATCAGGTGGAAAATAAAGCAAATATTGTTCCAACGGATCAGGTATATATAAAGCTAGCTCGACCAATATTACCTGCTCCAGCTCCTCTTGCAGATGAACAAGATAATCAAAAAAAATTGCGACAAAGGTGGCAAGAGATTGAAGAACTTTTGAATAATGGTAAATTTATTCGTACCTTGCGAAAAATGTCTGAACTTAAAGCTGCACTTGATGGTGGTCAAATTACAAGTGTAGATATTGACATTATTTATGCTCAAACTGTTATGCAGCTAGATGGAGATATTATCAGCCGTTACCATAAAAAGCTATTTCAATTACCTGAAGGGGATAGAGATTTAATCCTAAAAATCCATAATGAAGGGGTAGTTGCTGGAGAAAAACAGTGGCGTGGAACACTAGATTTTCTGATTAGTATTGTACAAAGTATCGCAAAATTATCCCGACAATGAACGCTTATAAAACATACACAGATCATCAAGTTGATGTTCAACTATCCTTTCTTGTACAAATCCCTCAAGGTACTCCTATTGAAGTTGAAATTAAGGTTGAGCCAGGACAGTATAGTTTTTATCTAAATAAGATAGTTTTAAAACAAATTGAGGCAGCGCGAAAAATAGGTGGTTCTCTGTATATTCCGCCAAAATTACTAGCTTATCTTTGGTATTACAACTGTTTTAGCGATAACATTTCCTTGAAGAAAAATACCGTCCTATACAATAATTTAGTAACTTCTAAAAAACACTTCAAAATTTTTGACAATACTTTTATAGTAAATTTTATCAAATTATTATGGAGTAAATCATTACAAAAAAAATCGACGTTACAATATGGACTTACTTTTAATTTTTATTATAGAGAAGATACATCAGCTTTATATTTTTGGAAAGAGCAAGATATTGTTTTACAAAGTAATGTTTTATTCTATGGCGACATCATTCACAAAATCAAAAGTAATTTTATCCAAAATTCTGAGTGTTTAAATGTTGTTTATGTGCATTATTGGCTTATTGAACAAATATTAGGCTACCTTCGGACTAAATTAAACCTACTAGCTTGGGAGCTAGCTTCGCTATTCCCTGGGGCTTTTTTAGCTTGGAAATTACCTTTAGTACAATCACTTACAATTTCATTATCAATACTCGCTGGGCTAGTAATATCATTTGTATTTGCTACTATTCGCTATTGGCTTGTTAATCAACTTCCGAGATGGACTTCTATTGGTTCTTACTATCGAAATTGGCTAGCATGGGGACTAACTTGTGTTACTTCTGGTATTTTTCTTAGTCCCACTAATTTCTTGTTTTTGCTGTTTTTGTCACTACTTGGCCCGCTATTACAATGGATTTTTAGTTTTTTACTAGGGCAAGTTGGTAAAGGTTTTCTGCGTTGGTTATTAGCTTGAAAATCGGGTACAGGACACAAACAAGCTTGTCGAGAATGAATAGTTTAGCGATCAGAGTACTTATTCGGTCAAACCAATGTAATTTCATACATTTCATTGAGTATAAAATATATCTAAATTTATTTAAGCAATGTATCTTGAGTATATAGCAATCCGAATTAATCGTGAGAAGATACGGAGATTAAAAGTACGTATTTATAAGTTTTTCAGCCTTTTACTGTCTCACAAATGATTTAGGATTGCTATAGTATTTTCTGATGTATATAAACAATTGTAACAATAACTAAAACTTCGCGTAAAACTCACAGTTTGAACCCGATAGAGAGTATAGCTATGTTGCTGTTTCATATAGTTCAACCATGATTTACACACGTTCATAGGGAGTTCATCAAGTTAAAAATACTTTTGTTAGTTCAAACGCTCACTCTTTTCTGCAACATTACTGCTAGACAAAAATAGCTCTTTCTTAATTGAGCAAAAATAGTTGTGTCATCCAATTTATTTAACGAAATGAGGTCAAAAAAATGGCAATACTCAGCATAGAACAACAAGAATTAGAAGAACTAAAAGACCCGACAGCAGGCACATTCGATACTTCAGAACCAGAAATAATTGAACCAGTATTTTCTATAAATGACAATACTCGATTAGAAAGACTAAGAGAACTAGAAACAAATACATCTAATACACCTATTCTAAGAACAGGCACAAGGTCGCTGGGTGGAGTGGCAGATGCAGTGTCTAGTGCTAATGTGTCTAGCAATGTCTTCACATCTGATTTAGATGGTGATGATACTCAAATAATAATAGGCACGCCCAATGCGGATACACTCAACGGTGCTGATGGAGATGACATCATAACTAGTTTAGAAGTTGATGATATAGTCTCAGGTCGCAATGGAGATGACCTCATTAGTGGAGGAGGTGGAAACGATTACCTCCTGGGTGATGCTGGTAAAGATGTCGTCTTTGGGGACTTTAGTCCCAGTGCAGATTCAGAAAAGATTGCAAGCGGCAATGACAGCATTTTTGGTGGTGAAGGAAACGATCAACTCTATGGTCAAGACCGTCAAGACTTAATCTATGGTGATTCTGGTAATGACTATATTGAAGGTGGGACAGACAACGATGAAATTAATGGTGACGATGGCAACGACATACTTTACGGTGATAACATAGAGGGCAGCCCTAGTGTGAGTGGTGACGATACAATCTCTGGTAATAATGGCAACGACAAAATTTATGGTGGTCGAGGTAACGACTCCCTCGAAGGTGGTGTTGGAAAAGATTTACTAGTTGGTGAGCAGGGTTACGACTCTCTTAATGGCGGTGACGGCAACGATGTATTGATTGGTACTGATATAGGATTCTCTGGTCAACTGCAACAAGGATTTGGCTTTGGCGAAAAAGATGTCTTAATCGGTGGAAAAAATAACGACACATTTGTTCTTGGACTTAAAAAAGCAAATGCTAGAGTAAATGGTGTTGATAGTGTTATTTCTTATGTACTTTTATACAATGATGGCAATAGTAACGCCAGTGGTACTCAAGACTACGCTCTGATCAAAGACTTTGGTTTCATTAACGACGGTGTTATCCGTGGTGTAGATAAAATTCAGCTAGCAGGGTCAGCAAGTGACTATTTCCTGGGTGCATCTCCTGATAGCTCGATATCTGGTACGGGAATATTTTATACCCCAAGCCAATCTGAGTCTGAACTCCTTGGTATTGTTGAGGGAATTTCAGTCTCCAATCTAAGTCTTTCTAATAACGATCAATTCATTTTTGTTTGATTAGAAATTCAGACTCAAGGTATTGAACCAAAATATTGTCTAAGCGTTACTGCACGTCTTAAAGGCTTCCAATTAAAAAAATATCCAACTTGTAGGGTGCGTTATATCTGCGGTGAATGCACCATGATTGATTAGATTTTATTTTGTGCATTACTTGCCTACGGCACCCTATACGAACATTAATGCACCCTACAAATTAAGATTGGATGATTTATTTTTTGGTAGTCCTTTAATAGCAAAAGGCAAAAAACTACCTTATTCCTACTTGCAAAAAAAAAGGAACAAAAGCTTTATGGCTTCAGATATTGTTATCCAGTTTGCTGAAATACTCCAAAATCCGACAATCTTTCCTGATGAACAGGGAAAACTGGAAATTGTTGTTCAGAATCAAGGTGATACACAATTCAACGGGCCTGTAAACCTCAAACTGTATGGATCAACTGATAAAGTTCTTGACATCAATTCCCTAAACACACTTGAACAATCAAGGGGTGCAAGCGATCTACTCAAGGGCAAAGATGAGATTTTGGGCAGTTTGAATGGTCAAATAGTTAATTTAGCGCCTGGTCAATCTAAAACATTTACTGTGGATTTTGCCGGATCTGAGTTCCGGACTGCAAGTGTTGTCTCTCCAGGACTCTACTATCTGATTGGACAGGTAGAGCCAGGTAGTAACGTTACTGAAAGTAATACCGCCAACAATGTAGCCAGCCAGTTAATTACTGGAGGTGACGTTGTGATCCAATGGAATTCAATTCTCCTAAATGCCATACAAGCATCGGGAACAGCACCTCCACTGGCGGCACGTAATCAGGCGATCGTTCAGGCAGCAGTTTTTGATGCCGTCAATGCAATTGACCGGAGTTACAAGCCTTATTTAGTCAACATCGACGCATCGGAAGCTGCCGGGGCATCAAAAGAAGCTGCGGCAGTTGAAGCAGCCTACCGAACGTTGGTCAATTTATTCCAAGAAGATCAAAAACTTATACCTATATTTGATGAACAACGGCAAAGGTCTCTTGCAGAAATCCCGGATGGTACGGCTGAGAACAACGGCATTGCGATCGGAAACAGGGTTGCCCAGCAAATACTGGATAAGCGGGAAAATGATGGTTCAAGTAATCCACCACAACCATACACGCCGGGAACTGGCTTTGGTGATTGGAAGCCAACTTTCAGCGATGGTGAAACAACAAATAATACTACCAATTTTGCATCAGCAGTATTGCCCCAGTGGGGTCTAGTAACTCCCTTTGCTATAGACAGTGTTGTCCTGTTCCGTCCGGATACTTCCCCTGAGTATGGTAGCCCTCAGTATACGAGAGATTTTAATCAAGTTAAAGCGCTTGGTGCTGAAAACAGCACTGTTCGCACCGCAGATCAGACGGAAATTGCCCAATTCTGGGCTTATGATCGCGGCGATACTTTCAGGCCACCAGGTCAGTTGAACGAACTCGCGCAAGAAGTAGCACTGGCTCAAAACAATACCCTGGAGGAGAATGCTCGTTTATTTGCGCTGCTGAACATTGCCCAAGCTGATGCGGGTATTGTTGCCTGGGATACGAAGTATGTCTATGAGCAATTGCGCCCAATTACTGCAATCCGCAATGCGGATCAAGACAACAATCCCGACACGATTGCTGATCCTAATTGGGAACCTCTGCTAGATACTCCACCATTCCCCGATTACATATCTGGGCATTCTGTATTTGGCGGTGCATCAGCCGAAATTCTGAAACTTTTTTACGGCACCGACAACATTAGTTTTGACATTCCTTCACAAGAATTACCTGGTGTTGCTCGCTATTACGGTAGCTTTTCACAGGCAGCCCAAGAGGATGCTGATAGCAGGCTTTATGGTGGCGTCCATATCGAATCGGCCACTGTAGACGGGGTGGGAGTAGGTAGGAATGTCGCCAGTTTCGTGTTTAATAACTTTTTGACTCCGGTTTAAATATACTCACAGAATTTTGGATTTTGGATTGAAGATTCAAAATCCAAAATTGTCTGACAGTCCACTGTATAAAAGCTAATGAGGCAGCATCCACTTTTGGAAGCAACATAATTCTGGTACTTCAAAAACCCTACTATATGGTTCATCTAAAAAAGTAGATCCGCCGAAAGTGGATGCTCTTAGCTAATGGAAAATAGAGAGTGGGGATCTTCTACTCTCCTTTTGATTAAAATTTATGGCTATCCCTATTCTCTACTACCCTACTCCTTCTCAAAGTTATGACTGTAGTTTTACAAGTTGGGAACCGCACTATCACATCTGAAGAAATCGTCCCTTTACTAGCTAGTTATCAATTACTGCCTCGGTTGTTATTTGAATTAATTATTGATGAAGCGATCGCTCCTTTTACCTATACGCTTGAAGAAGAAGAGAGTGCCTATCAGAAGTTTTGTCAAAAAAATCACTTGGATTCAAATACAGAACTTCAGACTTGGCTAAAACGCAATGGCATGACAACACAACAACTACAAACCTATGTCAGGCGATCGCTAAAAATTGAAAAATTTAAGCAGGCTACTTGGGGAAACCAACTGGAATCTCACTTCCGAAGCCGCAAGTCGGAGTTTGATCAGGTGCTTTTTTCTTTAATCCAGACTAATGATTTGGCTGCCCAAGAACTCTATTTTCGTATCCTAGAAAAAGAAGCAGATTTTGCTGAACTCGCCGGCAAGTACTCTCAAGATGCCAATGCGTCTAATGGCGGGTTAATCGGCCCAGTTTCTCTAAGTAATTGTCACCAAACGCTGGCAAAGATGCTATCTGTTAGCCAACCTGGTCAGCTTTGGCCTCCCACTCGCTTAGGGGAATCGATGGCGATCGTCAGAATGGAAAAGTTGATTCCAGCGCAGTTAGATGGTCTCATGCGCCAGCGACTTTTGAGTGAACTTTTCGCAGCTTGGCTACAAGAGCAGTTCAATCAAGTAGGTGAGATAGGTCTGTTGCCTCAAGATTTTTGTTAATGTCGCCCTATTCAAACTATTTGTAGCTCAACAACTCTTTTTTAATAACTGCCAACATTGCCCGGCGATCGCCCAATCTTCTTGAGTATGGATCACTAATACGCGCACTGATGAATCGGGTGTGGCAATATCCTCATCAACAGGCTGCTGTTGATTTTTCTCAATATCAAGTTTCAATCCTAAAAAACCAAAGGCTTCACAGGCGGCTTGGCGAATATCCGCAGAGTGTTCACCTACGCCTGCTGTGAATACCAAAGTATCTAATCCGCCCAAACTAGTAAGCATTGCACCGATACCAGAACGCAGGCGGTGTACGTAGATATCCCACGCCAGTTGAGCGCGGGAGTTACCTTGAGCGTTGGCGTTGCCCGTCGTAGACATCGCTTCTCTCACTTCACGCATATCGCTAGATACACCTGAAATTCCTTTTAACCCAGAGGCTTTATTTAATATATAATCCAACCTTTCGACAGAGTAATCGCAGTACTGCAACAGGTAAATCAAAATTCCCGGATCAACTGAGCCAGAACGACTACCCATCATCAATCCGTCTAGGGGTGTGAATCCCATTGTGGTATCAATGCTACGACCGTTTTTAATCGCCGCCAAAGAGCAGCCATTACCCAAATGACAAGTAATTAAACGCTCAAGGGGAACATCTTTATTGAGAATTTGGGCAGCACGTTGAGAACAATATTGGTGACTGATACCGTGAAACCCATAGCGACGGATACCTTGCTCTACCCACTCATAGGGACCGGGATAGATTGCTGCGGCATCGGGTAGAGTGGCATGAAAACCAGTATCAAAGACTGCTACTTGAGTGACATCTTTTAAGATTTTTTCAATTGCTTCTATGCCTGATAAAGCGGCTGGATTGTGTGCTGGAGCTAGGTTAGATAGACGAGCGATCGCTTTTTTAACATCTTCCGTAATTACCACACTATCGCGGTAATCTTGCCCCCCATGTACTATCCGATGCCCCACCACATCGATTTCTGACAACTGATCAATTACCTTGGTAGCACCATTACTAAGTGTATGGAGCATATAGTTGAGGTGTGCGTGTGGAGAATCACCAGATATTGATTCTTGCAGCGTTGCACCCGTACCAGTTTTTACCTCAATTTCTGCCACACCGCGATCTTGAGTCCAGTTGATTTTCCCTTCCCAAATGGGTTGGGCTGCTTGGGTGGGGAGAGCATTATCTGCAATCTCATACAGACAACTCTTTTGGCTGCTCGATCCGGCATTCAGCACCAATATCTTCATATAACAACATAAAAACATTATCTCCTTTGATCATGTCACTAAGTGTAGCCTCATGCTTCTAGCCTATGGGCATAATGTACAGGCTCATTGCTGCTAGTTGGCAACGGTAGATTTCATTTATTAATTAAACTTTTTGCCATCTATCTAAGACTAGATTTTACGTGTATAACTACGCGATCGCTAAATCTCTCCACTCCGCCCAAATGTCTCAAATTGTCACGTAATGCTCTTTACTAATACTCATCCACTTCAAGGTTTTGTTTCATCTCGGCACCGACGGCACGAGCAGCCGGATCTGAACTTTGTAGCAGCATACTTGACACATTGTGCTGCTCAACTTGGCTTCGGTTTTGACTAAGTTTGTACTTACCTTCCAAGCGTGTAACAGTTATTTCAAATCCCACAATGCTATTCATTATACCTTCACGGAATCCGTCAGATAAACTGTGCCAATGCGATTTGTAATTAGCTTCGTATGTGTCTATCATCTCGTTGATCATTTGGTTCATTGATTCTGGAGAGTCATTGAGCATGATGACTTTGGGAATACCATACGCGTGAACAGCAATATAGTTCCACGTCGGTACACTTTCATACCTTTCATATAAAGTAGGGGAAATGTAAGCATGTGCTCCCGTGAAGATAGCAAGTAACTCAGTACCAAGAGCTTGTGATTGAGGATTTTGCTTTGCCAGATGACCAATTAATTTAACAGCATCCCCTTGCATTGCAATGACAAGAGGAACGTGTGAAGCATAAGGTACACCGTCTATAATCGATACCAAAGTAGCAAAGCTATTGGCTCTCATAAAGGCGATCAATTTATCAACATTATCTTCTTGAAAAGCGGCTGGTCTATACATGATGATTTAACGTTACTATCAACTTATAAAAATCTTCTAGCTCTCATTGGTATTTTCACTGCCTCTCAATTTGGCAAACCATCTACTCGCATCAAATCTAATTCTCGTTCAAATATTTCATCAATTGGCAACATTTGACCATCAACAGTCATAAATTTATGGTCTTTTGTTGCCCGAATTATTGAACCGTCTTCTAAGCAATACTCAAACACCTCTTGTTGTCCGCGATCGTGCCACTGTGCTACAGGTTGCGTATAAATATTTCCATTATTATCAACACTGTACACAGTACATTCAATGCGTTTTTCGACAATTTTTCCAATCGACAACAATCCATATTCTACTGTCAATATTTCCGTGTCATAGCTTAAGCAATATTCCGCAAACTTCAGCATTTGCTCAAATAATTCATCCGCAACTTTTTTCTGAACACCGTTTTTTGCTGCGCCATCTACGAATTTTTCGCGCTGTTTTTGCATTTCAGAAACTTTCTTTTTACCCATCGCCCGACGTAACAAGTCGGCTTGTCCTAAAGAATATCCAGCCATATCCTGAGCAATTTTCATAATTTGCTCTTGATAGACCATAATTCCATAAGTTTCGTCTAATATTGTTTCCAGAATGGGGTGTTGATAATCAATCTTTTCTCGACCATGTTTGCGGTTGATAAACTTAGGAATTAATCCTGCATCTAATGGTCCAGGTCGATAAAGTGCCAAAATTGAAGAAATGTCTTCTATATTAGAAGGCTTCAAATCTCGCACTATCTGACGCATCCCGGAAGATTCTAATTGAAATATTCCTTCTAATTCGCCTGCTTCTAATAGCTCATAAGTTTTTTGTACATCTTTTGGTAGAGCGCTATGTTCACCTTTAGCTAATATTTTCTGGGCTTTTCTTTCCTGGCGGGGGATTTCATCAGGATCAACTCGATATCCTCTCGTTTCCTGAATCAAATCAACGGTTTTTTGAATTAGTGTAAGGTTCCGTAAACCCAGAAAATCCATTTTCAACAAACCCATTGATTCCAAATCTTCCATGAAATACTGGGTTATCACAGAGCCGTCATTATTCTTTTGTAACGGTACAATTTCATCAAGTGGATCGGCAGAAATTACCACACCTGCGGCATGAACACCAAAAGTTTTGTTAGTTCCTTCAATTCGCATCGCCATATCAAGCCAATGGCGAACATGCGGTTCTTTATCATATTTCTCTTTAAACTCTGGTTCTGGAGTTTTATCGGAAACCATCACCTTGAGTTTCGTTGGTTTACCCCGCACCACAGGAATTAATTTCGCCATTTTATCAGCTTCCCCATAGGGAATATTCAATACTCTGGCGACATCTTTCAAAACTGCTTTAGATGTTAGGCGGTTAAAGGTAATAATTTGGGCAACTCTATCTGCACCATATTTCTCAGTTACATAATCAATAACTTTATCCCGTTGTTCAATACAGAAATCTGTATCAATATCAGGCATGGATTTCCGTTCTGGGTTTAGAAAACGTTCGAATAGTAACCCATGATGTACAGGATCAATATTAGTAATTCGCATCGCATAGGCAACTAATGAACCAGCCGCCGAACCTCGGCCAGGCCCCACAGGAATGTTATTATCTCTAGCAAATTTAATGTAATCCCAAACAACTAAAAAGTATTTGGAAAAACCCATCTGCTGAATCATTTTTAGTTCGTATTCCAATCTTTCTTTATAGACGGAATCGACTTCTTGGCGAGATTTGCGATTTAAGCGTTCTAAAAGTCCGTTCCATGCAACATCTTCGGCGTAAGTGTCAGCAGTATGACCAGAAGGGATTGGGGGAGTAGGAATCTGAGGCTCACCCATAATATGGTAAGGTTCGACTTTATCAGCAACTTCTTCAGTAGTAGCGATCGCTTCGCTGATCACATCATCCGGCAAATGGTCACGAAATAGCTGCTGCATCTCCTCACCAGATTTGAGATATTCTGTGCCGCTATAACGCATCCGCTTATCTTCAATAATTAGCTTTCCAGTTTGAATACATAGCAAAGCGTCGTGGGCTTCAACGTCAAAACAAGAAATAAAATGAGAATCATTAGTGGCAACAATTTTAATGCCAAGCTCCCGCGCAATTTTGACGATTTCAACATTAACAATTCGGTCTTCTTGGGAGCCATGGTCTTGAATTTCTAAATAATAGTCATCACCAAATACGTCTTTATACCACTGAGCAACTTTTCGGGCTGCATCTGGTCTATTACTGAGAATCGCTTGGGGAATTTCTCCACCCAAACAAGCACTGGTGACAATCAAGCCTTCATGATATTGTTTTAGTAAATCTTTATTAATACAAGGACGAGAAAAAATTCCTTTGCCTTGAACACCTTTGAGGTGAGAAATTGTAGTTAATTTGACTAAATTTTTATAACCTTTAGTATTTTTAGCTAAAACAACTTGATGATATTTCGGACGGCGTTCTTGTTTCTCAATATCGCCGTTAATTATATACATCTCATTGCCGATAATCGGCTTAATATTTTGACTACGGCAGATTTTGATTAGTTCAACGGCTCCATACATGACACCATGATCGGTAAGGGCGATCGCTTTCATCCCCAGTGCGATCGCTTGATTTACCAACTCTGGTAGCTGACTTGCCCCATCGAGTAGACTGTAGTCACTGTGAATATGTAAAGGTACAAAGGACATAAGCATCTCCAACCACAAGCCAAGATATCTCTAGGGGCCTACCTTGTGGTATACCCTTTCAAGCCAGATTTTGCAAAGCAACGGAATATTACATTAGCAGTTTTTACCTAAAATTAAAGCTGTTCTTTTTCCAAAATTGCCACTGTCATCAATGTTGTTTTAATAGTTACAGCAGTTAATCAGCATCTGACTAATGAATGAAACAGAGAGTACTTCTTTGCCTGAAACCAAAGCTAGCCCTTGGTGGCAGCCTATCCCCCTCACCAAAGAGGCAAAGGAGAAGGAGGCTATTAGCTGGGAGAGCAAGCCCTTCCCCTCTGCGACAAGCCTTGCGAAACATGAGTACGAAGCCCCGCTCTGGAAGGGCGCTCTGTATTGGTTGGAGTACAAGCTCTGTTCAATCCTCACCTCTGATCCCCTGCTTCTTTTGACAGCTTTCTCAACTTCTTCTTGTGCGGCGGCAATGCCCATAACCTTTGAAGTTTTGGAAAAAAAAGTTGGTTTAAGGGAATCTTCTGTTGCCTTGGGGCATTAGTAGGAGCAAATTTCAATAATGATGGCACTGCCCTCTATGAAGCAATGTCTGCGTTGTATATTTTTCAATCGATTGGGCAACATCTGAGCCTAGGACAGCAGTCAATTGTCATCCTTACCTCGATTTTGACATCTGTAGGTGCAGCGAATATTCCCAATGCTGGGCTGGTAATAATGACACTAGTGTTCACTTCTGTAGGCTTACCTACCCAGTACATTGCTTTGCTAGTCAACATAGTCTGGTTTTTGGATCGCTGCCGCACTGCAATTAATGTTATGGGAAGGTATAACTGTCAGTGTTTTACTTGACGGCAAAAAGCCTCGTTCTGTAGACGAGGCTTTGTTTTACGGCTTTTCAGGTATTTAATGCTGTTGAGGCCCTTTGGCATCACATTCTTTAGCCCAGCAACGTTCTAAAAGTCGAAGACGCCAGATAAATGCAAAGCGTTGGGGATTCAATACTAATTTAGTATCCTGACTAAATAAAGGCTGGTTTAGATACTGCCAAAGAGGAAATTGAATTTTGGTGTGTTTTGGAGCCATAAGAACAACAAATATTATAAAAGTTTAGCGGCCATAGTTGGCATTTTGTTTAACAAGTGCCATACTGTTTTTCTAGTTAAAGGCTACACTGCGTTTTTGCAATTGTCCTGGTGGCAATTGCGGAATTTCAGTAAGTGAATTTATCTTGTTTCCGCTTTAATACTGAAATCGCACACAGCATTTTTCTGAGTTCACATTCTGTGATAAGTCATACCATTTCACAACATTTCTAGTACAGATACGTTGGTAAAAGCATATAAATCTATAACCCTACAGTCAATTTATTTGTTACAAAGATTTTTGGAAGCGATCGCATTACCATCCAAAATCTTAACTCACTAGCTTATTAGTAAATCGGGTAGTCTGGCATTGAGGTGTCGAATTATAGCTTATAAAAGATTTGTAGTTTCTGTTACTAACTGTGAATTTATAATCAATTTGATCATCAGGCTGGTTATATAGTAATTATTGGA
Source organism: Nostoc desertorum CM1-VF14 (assembly GCA_019359245.1). GTDB lineage: Bacteria > Cyanobacteriota > Cyanobacteriia > Cyanobacteriales > Nostocaceae > Nostoc > Nostoc desertorum. Next base: position 50,916 of record JAHHHR010000027.1, read on the forward strand.
TTTTAAGGGGAGCAAGACCTTGCCCCCCTTGATATTAGATAATAGTGAAATTAGCGGCAGTGAGCGTTGTGGTATTAATGCCAGTTAGCGTTGCCAAGATTCCATCAGTAGCAGTCACTATGATGTTGTTACCAACGAAACTTAGTTGATTGAAGGTCAGACCACCAGACAAGCCAATCAAATCGTTACTCTTGCGGAAGTCGGTAATAATATCAGTACCTTTTTCAGCAGCGAAGACAAATTTATCCTTGCCATTACCACCCGTGAGGATATCGCTACCAAGATCACCGCACAAGAGATCGTTACCATTGCCGCCATTGAGGTAGTCATTACCAGGAGTGCCGTGGAGGACATCATTGCCGTTGCCACCAAAAAGGCGATCGCCCACTTGGATAGTAACTTTAGCAGTGCTGGTGAGTTGACCATCAGTGATTGTGTAGTTGAAACTGGCCGCACCACTAAACCCGCAATTTGGGGTAAATACAATAAAATCATCTGCCGAGTTGCTGGGAGTGCCGTTATTTTTCAGCACCACAGTACCCTTGGTCGCACCACTGATATCAGTTATGCTGAGGTTGGTGCTATCGATATCGCGATCATTAGCCAGCAGGGTCTTTGCTTGAATGTAGACGGCTTTATTTTTGGCTGCCGTAACAGTATCATTGACGGCAACGGGTGCGTCATTCACGCCGTTGATGGTCAGGTTGACGCTAGCTGTACTGGTAAAACTGCGATCGCTAATAGTATAGGTGAAGCGATCGCTGCCGGTTTCACCTACACCCAAAGTTTCAAATTCACCGTTGGGGTTGTAAGTAAAAGTGCCATCAACATTGAGAGTCAGTAAAGCACCAGAACTTAGGGTAATAGGAGCGCCAACAGTCACCGAATTACCATTGACATTTGTCACCGTCAAGGGATTGCTATCTGGGTCGCTGTCGTTGGTTAAGACTGAAATGTTAAGGGCAGTATCTTCGTTAGTAGTAGCTGTGTCAGCAACTGCGACTGGAGGCTGATTAGGAGTTGTACTAGTAGTGGCAAAACCAAAAATGACGTATCTCTTTCCATCAGGTTTACTGTAGATTCGATCAAAACCTTGCCCGATACTCACGTCATCAAAGCCATCGCCGTTGAAATCTCCCGCACTGCTGACAGAGTAGCGTGAGTAGCTATCTACGTTAATGGCTTTAATTACCAAGCCGTTGCTGCCGTTGATATCCGAGAGATTGAGAACTGATCCAAAGCCACCGCGGCTGCCAAACACTACGTAGTTCTGCTCAGAATATTTTGCGCCAATAATTAGGTCATCAAAGCCGTCACCGTTGAAATCTCCGGTACTGCTGACGGAGGAGCCTAAACCCTGACCTGGAATAATGGGGTTGATTACGAAGCTGTTGCTGTCGTTGAGGTCTGAGAGATTGAGGACTGCTCCAAAGCCGCTACTGTTGCCAAACACTACGTAGCTCTCTCCAACAGTCTCCGGGCCGCGGATGTTATTTGTTGTCCAAATAACTAGGTCATCAAAACCGTCACCGTTAAAATCTCCGGCGCTGCTGAGTGTTCCATCAATGTCGTTGATAAAGCCGTTGTTGCCGTTCAGAGATGAGAGACTAAAGACCGATTCAAAGCCACTGCTGCTGCCGAAGACCACGTAGCTTTCTCCAGCAAATAAATCGGCACCTGGCGCTCCAATAATCAGGTCATCGAAGCCGTCGCCGTTGATGTCTCCGGCACTGCTAACACGGGAGCCTGAGTAGTCACGCTCATCAATGCCGTTGAGCGCGAAGCCATTGCTGCCATTGAGGTCGGAAAGGTTGACAGCTGCTCCAAAGCCGTTGCTCCTGCCAAACACTACATAGCTCTCGCCAGCACGTTCTTTACCGTTGGGATCGGCACCTGTCGCCCCGATAATCAAGTCGTCGATGCCATCACCATTGATGTCTCCGGCACTGCTAACACGGGAGCCTGAGTAATCACGCTCATCAATGCCGTTGATTACGAAGCCGTTGCTGCCATTGAGGGACGGGAGGTTGAGAACTGCTCCAAAACCGTTGCTCCTGCCAAACACTACGTAGGTTTCCCCAGCATTATACTGACCGTTGGGATCGGCAAACAGTGCCCCGATAATCAGGTCGTCGATACCGTCGCCGTTGATGTCTCCGGCACTCGTGACAGAGGAGCCTAAATCTTTACTTACATTTATAACAAAGCCGTTGCTGCCATTGAGGTCGGAAAGGTTGACAACTGCTTCAAAGTCGCTACTGCTGCCAAATACTACGTAGTCATCTGCTCCCGCCTTAATAATCAGGTCATCGAAGCCGTCGCCGTTGATGTCTCCGGCACTACTAGATGATGCGTCTGGGTAAGGCCAAGCGATCGCAAAACCATTGTTGCCATCAAGGTCAGAAAGATTGAAAACTGCTGGATTAGGTACCATTATTGTTAATTCTTCTAAATTATAAATTTTGATTTGATCCCACCGTTATCACCCGCCGAATTTCGTCGCTGCGAAATCCGATCGCCATTGGACGACGTACCCCCAAAAGCGATACCACATCGTACAATTCCAGCACCACTCCCTCCATTCGCAGGGAATGGACAATATCGCCGCTTCTCAGGTCAATCACTAGTAACCCACAGCGAGGCTCAACGTTTTTCTGTTGCAATTTCTCGTCTAGGGGCAAGCCGCTAAAGGTCTTGTTATGCCTGGGTTGGGAAATTCCTACTACCGCAAAGTCGCCATAAAATGTACAACCGCGCAAATATCCCGGACAGAAGGCGACTGGCTCAAACACTCCCCGCTTTAAATCGACAAAGCCAAACTCTCCCGCGCCTGAATTGAGCAGCCAGAGTTTTTCCTGATGCCAACGGGGGGAGTGGGGCATAGAAAGCCCCTGCAACACGATTTCATTACTTTCTACGTCAATGACACAGCCGCCATTTGCCCGATGCTCCCGCCAGCCTTCTCCCACATCAGACTGGCTGACGGCAGTGACGTATTTAGGTTTTCCTTGCTGCATTGCCAACCCATTCAGGTGACATCGATCTTCCGCCGCTAGCTTGCTGATAAAAGTTGGTTGCCATAGGGGAACGAAACTGTGGGTTTCGCTGACTGTTGCTAAACAACTAAATAAGGTATTGACAAATACTAATTTTTGTGATTTTAACTCTTTTTCTTCTGCTCTACTCAAAGCGATGTCGTGAATATCTAAATCTCCCGTCACATAACTCATCTGGGGCAGATAAAGAGCATCGTAGCTTTGGTGGTTTTGTCTGGGTTGGATGATATTTTCAAATCGCCACAGTTGGTACAGGGAACTCATGTAGAGACTGTTGCCATTGGCATACAACCCCATGCACCGCTCAAAGCTACGTTCAAATACAGATAATTTGCCGTTTGGTTGCAAGCCGATGAAGAATAACTTCCCAGCTTGATAGGTAGTGAAGGACAAACTCAGGTTCTGCTCATATAGCCAAGCGGTAAACTGGCGAGAAGCGTTGATTTCTAGAGATGGTTTGTTAATGTTGCTGTCATTAGGATTCACTTGGTTTTGACTCCTTGATAACTCTGGTGTTCGATCAGTGATAATTTCGCCGCAGAGCACGGATGCTCCTACTCTTGGACGTAAGCTAGGCAATACACCAGCAACAGCAGTTCCGTCATCTGCTTTGAGCGATCGCACTCAACACATTTCCTAGCCAGTGGTTCCTCATTCCAGAAATTTACCAGAGTATTGTCGGAGTCCTTTTAAAACAATAGATGGTTGTGTAATATAAAAGTATATCGTGTGTAATCTAAAACTTCCAATATCTGTTTAAAGCATAGATAACTTAGTACAGCTTTGCGTAAAATCGTAGCGTTTTTAATACAAGGGGATGCATTGGCATTGCAAAATATTGCCAAATTTAATTCAGTATGAATTAATTAAATGCTGTACTTAGGAATAAGAATTAAATAACATACAATTTATGTCCCTAGCTTACCCCACCCTCAATCCCTCTCCGATATATTGGAGAGAGAAGCTAGATACAAGATGAAGTTTTGCATTTTATTTAATTCACGTTCCTTAATCAATAACTAAAATTTTCTTGGGCGGACTCTGCATCTTGACAAAAAAAATGAGATGGACATTTTGTCCATCCCACAATAAAAAAGAGAATTTTTGTTATAAAACGCTTTGCCTTACCTATATTTAAGCTAAAGCGTTTTCCCTAAGTTAAATTTCTCACTATTTAATAATGAGTGCCGGTTTTGCGATGGTTAATGGCAGTCACAGCATCTGGCTTGAGTAATTTTCCTTCATCCACAGTTGCATACACAACCCAATGGTCGCCACATTCCAGACGTTGATTGACTGAGCATTCTAAATATGCTGAAGCGTCGGTGAGGACGGTACACCCGTTATCCGCAACTGCTGTACTAAAGTTGGCAAATCGGTCTTCTCCAGGCGCAAAAGATTTACGGAAATGCTTCATGTAGTCTTGATGATTGCCTTCAGGTAGAATATTTAAGGCAAACTTACCGCCTGGATACATCAAAGATTCGATCGCTCGATCTTTAGCGATCGCCACAGTTATTCCGGGTGGGTTGAAGGTGGCTTGAGAAACCCAAGCGCCTAACATTGCGGTAGACACTTCTCCTTGTTTCGCTGTCACCACGCAAACGGAGCCAACAATCCGGCCAACAGCCTGTTCCACTGGGGTAGCGGCTTGTTGGGGTACGCGTACCTTTTTAGCCTTTTTTAGTGCTTGGGCAAAGTCTGTACCTAGTTCTTCACAGAACTTGAGAGTGACATCATCAGGTTTAAACTTGACCTTCAAGGTGTCAAAGCCAAAGCGATATCCAGCATCCCGGAGTTTACCTTCGATTAAGTCAAAGGCTTCGCCACTCCAGCCATAAGAACCAAATACCCCTGCAAGTTTGCTGTTGTCACCACTCGATAGCACAATTCCTAAAGCAGTATGAATGGGAGTTGGCGCATGACCACCGATGGTAGGAGAACCAATGATAAAACCCTCTGATTGTGCTAGGTTGATGCGGATTTCATCAGGGGTAGCAAATTCGCAATTAATCGATTTGACTGCGACTCCACCTTTAGTTAGTCCCAGAGCGATCGCTTGTGCTAAAGTCGCCGTATTGCCGTAAGCTGAAGCGTAAAGTAAGGCAACAGAAATCTCGCGATCGTTGTGAGAACGGCTCCACTCTGCATAAGCTTTGGTGAGTTCGATTAAGCTGGTGCGTACCAATGGGCCGTGACCCACAGCATACATTCTCACCTGCAAATCTGATATTTTCTCCAAAGCTGCTTGCACATGAGGAATTTGGGGAGCCATCAGGCAGTTAAAGTAATAACGCTGGTCTTCTTTAAGCGCTTCCCAGTTATCATCAAACAGTTCATCACCACAGAGATGAGTTGCAAATAACTTATCTGTGTAGAGAATTTGGGTTTGCTGATCGTAGGTACAAAGTCCTTCCGGCCAACGTGGACTGGGAATAGGTAAGAATTTTAAAACATGGCCCTTGCCTAAATCCAGAGTTTCTTTCCCCCGCATCACCAAGACTTTCAAATCCTGATCTAGGAAAGCAGCACGCAAATTGTTCGCACCGGGAAGAGAACAGACAAAAGTTACCTGTGGTGCCAGTTCTAAAATTGCTTTGAGGGTGGCAACTCGATTGGGACTAAAATGACCCAGGATTATATAATCCAAACTTTGCAAATCTAAAGTCTGCCGCAATGCCTCTAAATAAATTTCGGTAAAGCTTTCTGGCGGTGGATCAAAAAGTGCGGTTTTATCAGCTTCAATTAAATAGCAATTGGAGGTAGTACCTCTTTCAAGTGCGTATTCAATTTCAAACCGCAGACGTGACCAACTACGTGCTTTGATCGCCTTAGTATTTGTAGCAATTGGTAAAACTTGTACGTCGCGTGGCTTGGAATTGGTCATAGCTGTTGGGTAAAGTTAGGGAACAGAGAATAGGGAATAGGTTATAGGTATGGATCATAGGAAACAGGGGATAGTTTTCTTTTCTGTCCCCTGTCACCTGTTACTTTTTCACTCTTTCTTAGTAGTAATTACCTACTTTGCGATGGCGAACGGCTGTCAATCCATCGTTTTTGGAGACACGACCTTCTTGGACGGTGCAGTATAAAATCCAGTGGTCGCTGCATTCCATGCTGCTCTGTATTTCACATTCCATGTATGCCAGAGCATCAGTTAGAATTGGAGAACCGTTTTTGGCGGTTTGAGTTTTTACCCCAGCAAAACGATCAGCACCAGGATGCAAGCGCTTGAGAAAGTGCTTTTTGAGTTCTTGATAATTGCCTTCTTCCAAAACGTTGAGGACGAAGCGATCGCCTACTTGCATTAAGGAATCAATGGCGCGGTCTTTAGCAACGGCAATTGTCAATCCCAAGGGTTGCAAACTCGCTTGCGTTACCCAGGATGCCAGCATTGCACTTGAGGCATTATCTTTTTTGGTGGTGACTATATACAGTCCACTACTAATCCGACCCAGTGCCTTTTCCATGTTGACATCAAGCGACTTGATTTGCTTGATGTTGCGATCGCGCACCAGCAATTGTCCGATGTCTTTACCCGCTTCTTCACACAACTGGAATGTAGATGCGCTAGGAACCTCTTTAATCCGAATGGGTGGGAAAGCTTCTTTGATGCCAGAATTGAGAAATTGTCTGCGGAGTGTATCAATGGGTTCATCATCCCCACCGTAACATTCAAACAGCCCAATCAATTGCTTGTTCTTGGCGACAGCTAGCACCGAACTGATACTAGCTTGGGCGGCGGCAGAAGTAGTCGGGGGCATACCGATAATGATGCCAGCTGCTCTCCCAGCTAGTTCTTGAATTTCTTGGCTCTCAGCAGTACTGAGATCCAGTACTTCTACCCCAATGCCAGTTTTCAGTATGCCTTCGGCAATTGCGTGACCAAGGCGTTCGCCGTACCCGTAATCTGAGACAAAAAACAAGCCAACTGTTGTCTCTGCTTTAGCTTGCTTTTGGCTCCAATTTTCGTAGCACCCGGTTAAAACATCTAAATGGTGGTATAATAACGGCCCATGACCGTTGGCGATAATATTAATCTTCCCAAGATCACCCATCCGCTTCATCGCATTCAGCAGCGAACGAGCGTTAGGGCCCATCAAACAGTCGTAGTAAAATCTAAAGTCAGCTTCGATCGCTTCTAAATCTTCATCGAAGGTGCGATCGTCACAAAAATGCATCCCAAAAGCATCACAGGTGTAGAGAATTTGGGTTTTGCGGTCAAAGCTAAAGATTGTATCTGGCCAGTGCAGGTTAGGCGCACTCACGAATTCCATTTCGTGTCCTTTGCCGATATCTATGCGATCGCCAGTTTTGACAACTCGCTTAGAAAATGGATCGTGTACTAAGCCTTCCAAAAACTGAAGCGCAACTTTTGATGCTAAAACGGTAGCTCTAGGAGCTAATTGAAGAACATCTTCCACCAAGCCGCTATGGTCTGGCTCTGTGTGGCTGACAATTATGTAATCAATTGTTTTGGGGTTAACAAGACCTTTTAGAGTCTCTAAATACAGATCGCGAAACTTCTGGTGAGAAGTATCAATCAAAACTGTTTGTTCACCCCTAATTAGATATGAATTGTAGGTTGTGCCGTTTTGCAGCCCGAATTCGATATCGAAGCGATCGCGATCCCAATCAAGAGAGCGAATCGCTGTTGTGTTAGGGGCAATTTCTACAGTTTGTATAGTTAATCGATGCTGAACGTTCTCTGCGTGGGCATTGCCGGTCGTAGACATCGCTACCATTATTCGTCTCCGAGCGCAAATTAACAGGTTTTTCTTCTGCCCCCATTGTCCCTATTATTTTTATTTTAAGTTGTAATGAATGTCAGTTTTTGAAAAATTTAACTTGTATCAATTATTGCTATTTTTTAGCAATATTTTTAACTCAAAAAATATACTAAATATTAATTTATTCATCAATACACAGTAAGGCTTTATTTATGCTAATTATCTTATATTTTATAGCCAAAAATTGTCATACTCCTACATTTTTGACATAAAATATTAAGAAAATTAAAATTAAAAATACCTTAAAAAACCAAGGACGCTATAACTATATTGATTTTTGCAAATAAGCTATAAACCCTCAAAAAATAGCAAAAACCACAAGAACTCCCTGTAATTATGACGCAAAGTGTTGGGCAATTGCAAAATCAATGTCTTAAGAAAATAGGTTTACGTGTAAAGTAGAAAAAGAATTTTTTTAATTAATCTCTTCTCACTAAGTCGTAAAAGTAGGAAAAGTAGGAAAGGTAGGAAAGGTAGGAAAGGTAGGAAAGGTAGGACAAGTTACCTCTATGTTTTCAACCCGAATAGAATAGGCTGATAGCATTGTTCTTTCAATAACTATTTCACAGTTTTTGCCTCAAAAAGGATTTTGCTACATAAAATATAAATTTTATGTAAACTTGAGAAAACAAATATTTTTTTTTGGAGACAATGAAGGTACATTCCCAGAGCTGATTTGAATAAAAAGGAACTAGGCTTGTATATCTTTATTTTGGTTATCCAATGTCTAAACTAGGATAAAACCCATTTTTAAAGTTTCGATGAATCTCCGTAACCATACGAATAATCCAATAAATTTAATGATACAGTTCTGTATTATCAACCTTAAACATTAATCAGGTAAACCCAGCAAATTATTGACGTTGTAGGCATAAGATAAAGGCTTTGGCTATTAAATAAATATGCCTAAACATTCTAATAGCATCATTTTTGATGTGCCTAACTTTTTAGATCAATCTATTACTAATGATATATGGCAAACTTTGATAGCGTCTCAAGCCAATACTTATTGAATAGTAACCTTTTAGGTACCGACATCTTTAATACTAGTAGCCTAGTGCATCTAGTGTGTTATTAAATACCAGTGAACTGAGTATATGTAATTAAAAGGTAAAAAAAATCACCACAAATAAGTTTAGGTTTTTCAGATAGATTGAATTCTCCTTTTTCTAAAGTTTAATTTTTGCCTTGTTCGGTGAATAGGCATAAAAATGACAAAAATTAATTGTGTGAAAGGTTATTTTTTATGGGATGCCGATTGAAAGTCTTTTTAACTGAAGAAGAAAAGCTGACTTTAGAAGAGTTAAGAAAAGCCAAAGATGTTCCTCAACGCACCAAGGATCGTGCTCAAGTTTTACTGCTGAATACTCGTGGCTTAAAAAATGAGCAAATTGCTAAAGGCTTGAACTGGGCAATTTCAACAGTACGTCAAACCCTTCATCGTTGGGAAAAGATGGGTTTAGCAGGTCTGTGGGACGCTCCTGGTCGAGGAGGAAAACCCCGATATTCGGAATCAGACTTGGTTTATCTAGAAAATTGTTTAGCCCAAGAGCCGCAGACTTATAACTCAAAGCAACTCGCAAAAAAGCTGGCATCTGAGCGTCAAGTAAGCTTGAGTGCAGACCGATTAAGACGGGTACTTAAAACAAGGGGAAGAAGGTTTGGAAGCCCACGTAAACAACCCCAGGAACAGAATAATTAAAGCCTAAATCTATCCCATAATTTATCCCACTTACAGCGGATTTTGCTGTTAGTAGATACAATAATAATAATAGGTAAACCAATTTTGGAAGTGTTGAGGAAAGCTAAGTAACATAGCAATTAGCAACTTATCAATCATTTCCGAAGTCTTTGGTGCAAAAGGACGCAGAAAAGCTTTTAGTTGTGACCATAACATTTCAATGGAGTTGAAGTCAGGTCAATAAGGGAAAATATAGCAGGTTGCAAGTAAGTAAGGTACAAAATGCAGGACTTAAGGTTTAAATATAAAGAGTTTCTACCTCCTGCCTCAAAGCCCGTAACTTTGTACTTTATGCAAAGGAAAACTGCTGTATAACTAATTGTATTTACATGGCAAAAACAAAATCCACCTTGATAGTAAATTACCAGGTGGACTTGTTAACTATTTTTAGTGGATCCGAGCAGAGTCGAACTGCTGTCCAAATTGGGTATTGACCCCCCGCTCATTCACAGGTTTAGCCTTTCTGACCCTCAAGGCGGGAATCGTTCATTATCCCGAACGTAGGATGCTCTGATTTAATCTTAGCTAGCAAGCCAACCAGAGAACGCTTACTAGAGCATCCGTTGGGGGTTGGTCTTCAGTCCTTAACGGAGTCAAACTAAAGACGCTCGAACCTGTAAGAGGTTTTTAGGCAGCTGCTACTAGAGCAGGCTTACGAGCAAAGCTAACGATGTTATTCGCATTTACTTTTTGTTTGAGCCTTGGATTTGCGAGAGGAGACTCACTCTCGACCTGAATCACAGAGCAGCGTTCGCCAACCTGTCGAAACCGTGACGGACCCATGCGCTTCATAATTCAATTATAATACGCAATTTTGGAAATGTGTTGCTGAGAATAATTTTTAGTTTATGCTAGTGCTGCTGAGAAACACAGGGTATCTTTATATGAAGTTGGCTCTTAGACCATCAGTATAGTTGGCACACAGGATAAGTGTCTTTGTAGCCGTTTTCCCGTAAACACATAATAAACTCGTCACGTCCAAACCAATGTAGAGGAACATTTTGTAATTCTGTGGCAACAAGTTTGCCCTCTTTCCACTTCTCGTAGCGAATTACAGTTGTGTTAACTTGATTGAGCCAGTCTATCCGAGATGTGGATTGTAAAAGGATTGTTGATCCATCTGGGCAGTTGATTGGCGAGCGCTGCTTAACAACATTCTCTGTTTTAAAATCTTCAATAGGCAACTCTAAATCAATAAAGATTCGCCCTTGTGGTTCTAGATGTCGAGCAAAAGCTTGCAATGCAGCCACAGCAGCAGTTCGCTTTTCTAACAACATAAACGAGCCAAAGGAAACTGCGATGCCTACGGCGGGCTACGCCTACGCACTAAATTTACCAGGAATATCAAGATTTTCTACACAACCTTGATGCAGAACAGGATTTAAATTCCTGTCAGTACAGTGTTTTCGACAAGCTGCCAGCATATCCGGTGAAGTATCAATACCCTCAACATTGATACCAGCTTCTAGCAATGGAATGAGTAATCGTCCTGTTCCCACCATCGCCTCTAAAATTCTGCCACCACCAATTGATGAAAGATGTTTGATGTAGTATGGAATATCTGGGTAATCTTGACCTATGGGCTTAGTTATTTCATAAACCTCAGTACATAAGGGCCCGTATGCCGTTAATGTCATCTACAAAAGTCTCAAATACTAAAAATAGCCAATTGCTAATCTTAAAATAATTAGCAATTGGCTATATATTACAAGGCACTACAAATAAATAATTAGCTATACCCTAAGTTAGTGCTTCAGCACCACCAACAACTTCTAGGAGTTCCTGGGTAATTGCAGCTTGTCGGGCTTTGTTGTAAGACAGCGTGAGGGTGTTAATCAATTCACCGGCGTTTTCACTGGCATTACTCATGGCTGTCATCCGCGCTGCTAGTTCACTAGCTGCCGATTCTTGCAGCGCTCGCAATAGCTGGTTACTCAGATACAGGGGCAACAAAGAATCGAGAATTTGAACTGGATCTTGCTCGAAAATCATGTCAGGAGCCAATGGGCGCACCTGGCTAGCCACTTTCTCCCGTTCGACTTCAAATTTACCACCACGGGTTGTTAAGCGGAAGATTTCATCATCGGCTGCTTCTAGACCTTGCGGATCGAGGGGCAGTAAGGTTTGTATCACAGGACGGGAACTAACCAATGAAAGGAATCTGGTGTAGATTAATTCGATCCGGTCTACTTCTTCGGAAAGGAACAAGGAAAGTAGTTGGTCGGCAATCTGATTAGCTTCTGCTGCGGTGGGAATTTGCTCTAAACCGCTATAGGTAGCATCAATAGGCTGATCGCGGCGTTGAAAGTACTGTGTAGATTTGCGTCCGACTAACACAAATTGATAGTTTAAACCTTCTGCCTTGAGTTCTTTGGCGCGGTTTTCTGCACGACGGATAACGTTATTATTGTAGCCGCCGCATAAACCGCGATCGCCTGAAATTACCAATAGCCCAACTGACTTAACTTCCCGTTTTCTCAGCAGTGGCAGGTTTGCTTCTTCAAACCGCAGGCGACTTTGTAAACCATACAATACTTGTGCCAAGCGATCGGCAAAGGGGCGAGTCGCTAGCACTTGTTCTTGCGCCCGGCGCACTCTAGCCGCAGCTACGAGACGCATGGCTTCTGTAATTTTTTTGGTGTTTTTGACCGACTGAATGCGATCGCGTATTGCTTTTAGATTGGCCATATTCTTGAGTTAGGAGTTAGGAGCTAGGAGTTAGGAGTTAAGAGCTAGGAGTATTTCATTAACTTTTAACTCTTAACTCTTCACTCCTCACTTTAATTACGCTGCTGCTTTGAAGGTCTTCTTGTATTCGGTAAGTGCTTCCTTCAAGGCAGTTTCTTCTGCATCACCTAGTGCTTTGGAGGTTCTTACTCCTTCGGCATACTGGGTTTTACCAGTCTTTAAGTACTCCCGCAGACCTTGGGTAAAGGTTGTGACTTTATCAACAGGCACATCATCCAAGTAACCATTGATACCAGCGTAAAGAATTGCTACTTGCTCGTATACCGAGAGTGGCGAATTTTGTGGCTGCTTGAGAAGTTCGCGTAACCGTTGACCTCGTGCCAACTGGTCTTGAGTGGCTTTATCTAAGTCAGAAGCAAATTGAGCGAAGGCTTGCAAGTCGTCAAATTGGGCTAGTTCCAATTTAATCTTACCGGCAACTTTTTTCATTGCCTTGGTTTGCGCCGCAGAACCCACGCGGGATACGGAAATACCGGGGTTTACAGCCGGACGGATACCAGCGTTGAACAAGTCAGAAGATAGGAATATCTGACCATCGGTAATGGAAATTACGTTGGTGGGGATGTACGCTGAAACGTCACCAGCTTGTGTTTCGATGATTGGTAGGGCGGTCATACTGCCTTTACCTAATTCGTCACTCAGCTTTGCTGCTCTTTCTAGCAAACGAGAGTGGATGTAGAATACATCTCCAGGGTAAGCTTCGCGTCCGGGTGGACGACGCAGCAACAGGGACATTTGGCGATAAGCTTGGGCTTGCTTGGAAAGATCATCATAAATTACCAGGGTAGCTTTGCCTTTGTACATAAAGTACTCAGCAATAGTTGCGCCTGTGTAAGGAGCTAGGTATTGTAGTGTTGCTGGTTCACTGGCACTAGCTGCGACGACGATAGTGTAATCCATTGCGCCTTTTTCTTGCAATGTCTGCACCACGTTAGCTACGGTGGAAGCCTTTTGACCGATCGCAACGTATACACAAATTACATCTTCTTCTTTTTGGTTGATGATTGTGTCGATCGCGATCGCAGTTTTACCTGTTTGACGGTCGCCAATAATCAATTCCCGTTGACCACGACCGATAGGAATCATTGAGTCAATAGCTGTAATCCCCGTTTGCATGGGTTCGTGTACTGACCGACGAGCAATGATACCTGGTGCTGGAGATTCAATCAAACGGCTTTCTGAGGATTTGATGTCTCCCTTACCATCAATGGGGCGACCCAAAGCGTCTACAACTCGTCCAACTAAGGCTTCTCCTACGGGTACTTGGGCAATTCTACCGGTAGCGGTTACAGAGCTACCTTCTTGAATTTCTAGCCCTTCACCCATGAGTACCGCGCCCACGTTGTCTTCTTCTAAGTTCTGGGCGATGCCAATTGTACCATCTTCAAATTCCAAAAGTTCCCCAGACATAGCCTTTTCCAGACCATAAATCCGGGCAATACCGTCGCCTACTTGTAAGACGGTACCAACGTTAGCAACTTTGACCTCTTGATCGTATTGCTCGATTTGTTGTTGGATAATGCTGCTAATTTCGTCAGGTCTAATTGATATGCTCATGTGTCTATCTTGTTTGCTTTCGAGACGGGAAAATTCAATAGTTAGGAGTGATGAGTTAAGAGTGATGAGTTAAGAGTGATGAGTTAAAAAAGCAAAGGTTAAAAGTTAAAAGTCAAAATAAATTATTGTTTACTTAACTTTTAACTCCTAACTTTTAACTCCTAACTCCTAACTTCTAACTCCTAACTTTCTAGCTATTAGTTAAGCGCAATGAAAGGCGACGCAATTGACCCCGAATACTGGCGTCAATTACTTGCGAACCTACTTTAATGATCACACCACCAATTAACTCGCTGTCTACCTTGGTTTCTAGTTCTACCTGGCGAGCATTACTGATGGCAATAACCTTTTGGATGATTGCCTGCTGTTGAGCTTCTGTGAGGGGAACGGCTGAAATTACTTCCGCTAATACGGTTTGATTCAGCTGCCGCAACAGCGCCAGATATTGTTGAAAAATAGATTCCAAGAATGCAATGCGGCGTTTGTCTACTAGTATCAACAAAAAGTTGCGTAAGTAGGGGTTAGAGCCTTCACCGAGTATTTGTTTGATGAGAGCTTTTTTGTTCTCAGCCTGAATAAACGGGTTGCTGAAGAAGTTGTGCAGCTGTTTGTCTGCTCTGAGCAGTCCCAGGAAAGTACGCGCATCTTCCCCGAACTCTTCTGTCAAATTTTTCGATTGCGCTATTGACAAAAGTGCCTGTGCGTAGGGTTGGGCTACTTCGGCTGCCGCTACCTGACTTGTCATACATTGCCTCCCAGTTGTGCGATGCTGCGATCAATTAAACCTTGTTGAGCATCGTCGGCAATCCCGCTTTTGAGTTGCGATTCGACTTTTTGCAATGCTAGTGTAGCAACTCGTTGCCGTAGTTGAGCGATCGCTCGCTCGGTTTCGGTGTTTAAATCTGCTGCTGCTGTTTGTTTCAAGCGTTCTACGTCTTGCGCTGCCTTTGCTAACAAGGCTTCTTTCGTCTTTTGGGCGTTTTCTACGGCCGATTGGCGAATACGTTCTGCTTCTGCTTGAGATTGCTTCAATTGCTCTTGCGCTTGGGAAAGAGATTTCTTTGCCTCTTTTAAGCGCCCTTCTGCTTCCTGAATTGCGGTGGCAATATTAGATTGTCGCTCGTTCAGGATATTGCTTAAAACTTTACGTCCGAAGTAGAATAGTATGCCAACCAGAATCGCTAGATTGATCAGATTGGTTTCAAAAATGTCTAGGTTTAGACCGAAACCACCTTCTCCTGCGCCTTCTGCCAATTCAGAGTGAACAGCGTTCGCTTCTGCGGCAAGTAATAAGAATGTCCCCATGATACCCATTTACAAGTGCGCTGCTCGCTTGCTAATACGTTGTATTTTCCCGTAGGGAAATTAAGTATCTTTCCCCAGAAGGGAAAAAAGTGCCTTTTTTGACACTTAATTAAGCGCTCTGGACTAAGGGCCAGTTGCGCGTATGCTTTCACAGAACCAGTCCAGTTAACTTATCTAACTGGAGTTGGCCCCAATAGTTTTTCTAGAATCTGCCTGCTTAGAGCATCAACTTGTTGCTCTAAGGTGCGAAAAGCTTCCTGCTTTTGTTGTTCTATTTCAACAGAAGCTTGTTCTCGTTGAGACTGAGCTTCCTTTTGGGCCTCAGCTATTTTTTCGGCAGTAATTTTCTTAGCTTCAAGTTGAGCTGCTTCTACGGTAGCTTGCGATTGTCTGCGAGCGTCTGCGAGTTGTTGCTCATATTCGGTAGCCAAGCGCTCGGCTTTAGCCAAGCTCTCTTTCGCGTCAAGGGTATTCGTTCGGATATAACTATCGCGATCGTCTAGTACCTTGGTCAGTGGCTTATAGAAAATTGCATTCAACAAAGCTGCCAATAGCAGGAATTGCAATGCCATGAAGGGCAAGGTAGCATCGAAATCAAACATTTGTCTCCTCTTTGGCTGGAGTAGCAGTTTTCATGGCTAGCAACATCATCCAACCTTTCATAATTTTAGAGACCCATAGCCAACAAGGGTCAACTGAACATTATAACTATTGAGATACCCAAAACATTTCTCGATTGTAGAGGCGTGATGATTCACGTCTCCACACTCGCAAAAATTTTCAGATATTAGCCGAAAGGATTAGCAAACAGCAATACCAGGGCAATTACTAGACCATAGATAGTCAAGGATTCCATGAATGCCAAGGTTAATAGCAGAGTACCGCGAATTTTTCCTTCTGCTTCAGGTTGACGAGCAATACCTTCTACTGCTTGTCCAGCAGCGTTTCCTTGACCAATACCAGGGCCAATTGCAGCTAAACCAATCGCTAAAGCAGCAGCGAGAACTGAAGCAGCCTGAACTAATGGATCCATGTTGATTTTCCTTGCTTTGATTACAAAACTAACAAAAGTACGTTAACGATTAGAAACGTGGTTTTCACGCTGCACATGAGTTCTTTGATCGCGCTTTGCGATGTTTTGAGCGAATATGCTCTTGGAACTGTGCTATCAACTGAGAAGTTTAATGCTCCTCATGTTCATCTCCGCCATGCCCCTCCATTGCCTCATGAATATATGCTCCGGCTAGGGTGGCAAAAACCAGGGCTTGAATGGCACTGGTAAATAAACCCAAGGCCATTACAGGCAGAGGTACAAATAGAGGAACTAGCAGCACCAGCACCGCTACTACCAATTCATCCGCCAAAATATTACCAAATAGCCGGAAGCTTAGGGAGAGGGGCTTGGTGAAATCTTCTAGAATTGCGATCGGCAACAAAACAGGTGTTGGCTCTATATATTTCTTAAAGTAGCCTAAACCCCGTTTGCTAAAACCTGCATAAAAGTACGCTAAGGAGGTTAGCAATGCCAACGCAACAGTCGTATTGATGTCATTGGTGGGAGCTGCCAATTCACCCGAAGGTAGCCTGATGAGCTTCCAGGGAATTAGTGCGCCTGACCAGTTCGATACGAAAATAAACAAGAACAATGTGCCAATAAATGGCACCCAAGGGCGGTACTCTTTCTCACCAAGTTGGTTTTTTGCCAAATCACGAATAAATTCTAAGGCATATTCCATCAAATTCTGGATGCCCTTGGGAATTCTTTGTGCGTTGCGAGTAGCAGCTATTGAAGCCACTACTAAAATACTAATCACAAACCATGAGGTGAGAAAAACTTGCCCATGAATTTTAAGATTGCCCAACTGCCAATAGAAATGATGACCTACTTCTAATGCGGCGAGGGGAAAAGAATTAAAGGCGTTTAAGACACTAAGCATTTGCATTCTTCAAGCTTTTTCCCCAACGAGCGAGGATGGGATTACTATCTTTAGTGAGCCTGACTTTTTAAGAATCAGGAATGAACGCAATTTGCACCATATAGACGAGGAGCGTGGCTTTGTAAGTTAGAAATCCCAAAAAAATGGGCAGAATCTGTAGCTCACGCCATTGAGTTGCCACGATCATCACTCCAATAAACAGAGCAAAACGAGTTTTGCTCAGACTGGTTTTTTCACTACCAAGCTGCTCAACGTCTCTAGCCAACATTTTTAAGTAAACCACACCTGTACACGCCCCAATGAAATAATTTAGGGCAATGTTTAAGGAATAAAAAATCCACACAGAGATAAAAATAACCCCCGTCAAGACAAGCGTGATTACCAACAATCGCTGGAAGAGTTGATGGAACTCTTGCATGGAGTTACCTGATTCTGTGTCTCCAGAACCAGTTTTAGCATCTTGTTGCGTTGTCGGAGTGGGCGCAATTGATTCGTCTGACAAGCTCACGGGACTTGAAACCAGTACAGTTAAATATGATGACTGCACATTCAGTCAGCTGAATCATATCACGATCCGGTAACAATACTTTAGGAAAAAACAATTAACTTCTTGTCAACATCAGGCAGTCAGTAAAATCGCGCTCACAGAAGCGAGAGAGCGGCTGATCGTGTGAGGGAGCGTGTGGGTGAATAATCAATAAATGTTGCCTGAAAATTCAAAATTTCTTCCAATTTCAGTTTTTTGAGTGAATAATTATCCTCCAAGGTTTGAAGTAAGTTGGTGTCAATAAAATCAACTGGTGCTTGAGGAGCGTATGAACGTACCGCAAATCAGAAATTGTAGGGTAGCGGCAAGTCATTAAAGATCGCACCACTGCTGAATTCCAGAAAGCTCCAACTTTTGGGATGTACAATACCCTAGTTTCTTAGGCACTTTCCTAATTTACATTAATTTGCCAAAAGTGGTGATGGGCGATCGCTCTTCACTACGAGTATAAATTGATAAATCTTAACTTAGTATCAAAATGCCAGTGTAATTAAGCAGGCGTCAATAAAATCAACTGCTGCTGAAGAAGCGTTCTAACCCCATCTAATCCCAGTTGTCCATCTGCCAAAATTTCCGCAACTGTTGAATTAGCATCACACTTTTGCATAAATTCAAACTCTGGTACAGATAAATTAACAATCTGGTAATCGTAATTAAAGAAACATTGGCTGGGAAATCCTTCAATACAAGGATTAAGTTCGGGAATCGCTTCCAGTAGGGCGTTATCGTCTGACCAGTCTGGCTTAATTAAGGGAGGACGACCGAGGAAAAACTCGTAATGAGTTACTTCTGGATCTAGTAATTCTATCAGGCGGTAAACCTGGCGATCGCTCAAATCTTTTGCTCGTTCAACTAACTCTGGTGCTTTGCCCAAAAGTCTCTCCAAATCCCAGAAACTCGGATTCGAGAAACCAATAAACTCCAATCCCGAAGCATCTATTAATTCAAACAGCGTCTCAATATTGTAGTCAATTTCCTGGGGATGTACGTACATATCCGCAAAGTTTTCATCTTTGTGGTTTTCTAATGACCAACGCTGTTTATCGTATTTGACAATTCGGTTATTTTCTGGTAAAGAGGCAAATATTTGTCGTCCGACTTGGACACCATCGCGGTAGTCGCCTTTTTTGTCACCTTGAAGAAGTGCGATCGCTTTTTGCATGAGTTGAATTTCCCAGCGCCCTAACTCCCCATAGACAAAAATGTGCATTAACCCGCCTGGGGCTAACTTTTTCGCCAAAGCTTGAATACCGCGAATTGGATCGGAGGTATGATGCAAAACACCAACACAGTTGATTAAATCAAACTCACCCGGTAACTGTTCCACATCAAACAAGCTGAGGTGATGAAATTCAACGCGAGTAGCCCCTGAACGCTGACAACGCTCTTTTGCTACAGCTAAAGCAGCAGTACTGAGGTCAATTCCCACAACAGAAGCTTGAGGATTGAGGTGAACCAAGTACTCTGTACCCACACCAGTACCGCAACCTGCATCTAAAATCCGAATATCTTGCCTGTGGGGTTTTTGACCTGTGCAGAAGTTATGAGCAGCTAGCCAATTCCAGCGCCAGTTATAGCCTGGGGGTGGTTCATCCAACAAAGCTTCTGGCGGAAAGGGGTAGGTATTGTAGAGTTTGGCAACAGCAGCACTAACAGTTTGGGAATCGGACATGATGAGGAATAACGCAGCATTTCTGAGTTTAGCGAATGCTGGACACTTCAGGTAGACAAATAATTGCGATCGCACCAATGATTTACAACCAATCAGAGTTTGATTTACGCTGTGAATGGGGTTCACAAGGAGTTGCTGAACTCGCTCCCATCAGTGATGTAATTGTAATAGTTGACATTCTCTCTTTTTCTACCTGCGTGGAAATTGCCACAAATAACGGCGCGATAATTTTTCCCTACGCATATAAAGATGAATCAGCCATAGATTATGCCAAGTCAGTGCAAGCAGAGTTAGCAAGTCATAGACAACGTTGGACTACAACTGGATATTCTCTTTCACCAAAATCGGTGAGTCAGATTCCTGCTGGAACTAGACTAGTTTTACCCTCACCTAATGGTTCTTTTCTGACTTTACATACTGGAACTACACCAACTTTGGCTGGTTGCTTGCGAAATTGCCAAGCTGTAGCCCAGTTTGCTCAAAAGTATGGTGATAAAATCGCTGTGATTCCTGCTGGTGAAAGGTGGAAAGAAGATGATAGCCTTCGCCCTGCATTTGAAGATTTAATTGGTGCTGGGGCAATTCTCAGTTATTTAGATGGCAGTCTATCACCAGAAGCCGAAGTTGCTGTGACAACATTTCATGCTTTCCAGCAGGATTTATTAGGGTACTTGAAAAAATGCAGTTCGGGTAAAGAGTTGATTGAAAAAGGTTTTGAGTCAGATGTTGAACTGTCCGCCGCCTACAACATTAGTGATTGCGTGCCTTTGTTTACTGATAATGCTTATGTAGATTCCAGGCTACAGGCTTAAGAGACTTCCAAATAAAATATCTCCAAACTGACACAAAAATCCTCTCTCTGTGTTCTCTGCGCGGCAGTCGCTCATGGGGGAAACCCCCTTGGCGTTAGCCTCTCCCTTTGGGAGAAGACCGCGCTGCCTTGTCTCTGTGGTTACTTTATTTCTTAGAAATCCCTAATTAAAGGTCGCACTCATTGGTTTGGCAATATTTGGCATTATCTATAAACTCTTGCAATTTATTCAAGGGAATTATCTGAAATGATGACCCACCCTGCACCTCAGCAGTAATATAAGCAAACTTTTGTCCGCGATAATACTGGTCACGTCCAACTTTGCTGATATATCGAGACTTTTGGAAGTCACTGGCAATATTAGAATTATAAATATTTTGTAACAATTTCACTGCATTAGCATTTTTTGTGGTGAATTTGAGGCGTTTATCACCACTAACGGTTATGCCTTCTTTAGTCACTGTCCCATTTTGAGAAGTGACATCAGTATAAAAGTATAAATTTCCCTTTGTACCGTCGTAGCCGTGGGCTTCGCTGTTGTATCTCAGAGTTGGTAGTAAAGGTCTGGTCTTTGCCCACTTCACAACGGTGCTGATGTTTTGCTCAGGAAGCGCATTTGCAGGAGTGACAGCTAAAATAACTGCGATCGCAGACAGTGTAGCATTGAATAAATAGTTAAATTTACAACTTTTGCTCATAGTATTTTCCCTATATAAAATGTTGATAGCTAAAGCTTAATTCAACGGAATTTAAGAATTATTTTCCGTTGGCGTTATTTATGAATATTTAGCTGCCAGTAGCAAAAACAACTTAACATCGACTATTGACTACTGTCCACTGACATTGCCGTAGGCAAGTATAAGTTGTAATAATCATAGGGTGGACACAGCCACAAACATAAAAATAGAGGCTTCCGGCATCAGTAGACCGTGCCTAGCCTATTTATTAGTTACAAAACTTAGATTTTGTCTCAGCCAAAGAAGAGTATGTACTCTTAAGACTGGATGTATCTAAGCTAGAGGTTCTACACAGTTCTTAATAAACCAGCTTTGAGAACGCAAAACGTTCTAATCTAAAAGCTAACCGGGTTAATTTACTGGCAGTTTTGCAGGCAGTACTCTCAAGCTTATAAAGCACAGACGCACCGATGTGTCAAGCCTCAAAGCGACCCAGACTTAACACATAAATGATTATGATGGGAGTTTTACAAATCCGATGAGTGTTAAGGCAAGTGGTGGAAGCTCAGTTGCGCGTCCGCAACTATATCAAACCCTAGCTGTAGCGACAATTACCCAAGCCGAGCAGCAAGACCGCTTTTTGGGAAATGGTGAATTAGATGAACTGGCAAGCTATTTTGCATCTGGTGCAAAGCGTCTAGAAATTTCTCAGACGCTGACGGATAATGCCGAGATCATTGTATCTCGCGCTGCCAACCGGATTTTTGTCGGTGGTTCGCCAATGGCTTTTTTAGAAAAGCCCAGAGAAGTAGAAATAGTACCTGTTAGTGCTGGTGCTAGCGTTCAGCAAGGGATGCAACTGGGAACTGTAACCTACGTTGAAAGTCGTGGTGGGTTCCTAGAAAATTTACGTTCAATATTTAACTCATCCCCCAGTGGTCCGACACCTCCGGGTTTCAGACCAATTAACATTGCTCGATATGGCCCAGGCAATATGGCCAAGAGCTTGCGGGATTTATCCTGGTTCTTGCGCTACGCTACTTATGCGATCGTTGCTGGCGACCCCAACATCATAGCGGTGAACACACGGGGTTTGCGGGAAATAATTGAAAATGCCTGCTCTGGTGAAGCAACGCTGGTAGCTTTGCAAGAAATCAAAGCTGGGTCACTTTCTTTTTTCCGCAAAGATCCTGAGGCTACAGAGATTGTGTCTCAGTACATGGATGTTTTGCTAACAGAATTCAAAGCAGCCACACCTTCCAATAAAGTTCGCCAACGCCCCTCTAGCGACCAGCAAGGATTGGAACTGCCGCAAATTTACTTTAATGCAGCAGAACGCCGTCCCAAGTTTGTGATGAAAACTGGGTTGTCAAGTAGCGAAAAAAATGAAGTAATCAAGGCTGCATATCGGCAAATTTTTGAGCGCGATATTACCCGTGCTTATAACTTGTCCATATCTGACCTAGAATCCAAGGTGAAAAATGGCGACATCTCCATGAAGGAGTTTGTTCGTCGTCTAGCTAAATCTCCCCTTTACCAAAAACAGTTTTACCAGCCTTTTATTAACAGCCGAGTCATTGAACTAGCTTTCCGTCACATTCTGGGACGGGGACCAAGTAGCCGCGAAGAAGTACAAAAATACTTCTCGATTGTTTCTAACGGTGGTCTGCCAGCCTTAGTAGATGCCTTAGTAGATTCTGCGGAATACAGCGACTATTTTGGCGAAGAGACAGTACCCTACCTCCGGGGTCTTGGTCAAGAAGCACAAGAATGTCGCAACTGGGGACCGCAACAAGACCTGTTTAACTACAGTGCGCCTTTCCGGAAGATACCTCAGTTTATTACCACATTTGCTGCTTACGAACAACCACTACCAGACCAACATCCTTACGGTTCTGGTAATGATCCCTTGGAAATTCAGTTTGGGGCGATTTTCCCGAAAGAAACTCGTAACCCCAGCACCAGTCCGGCTCCTTTTGGGAAGGATACCAAGCGCATCCTGATTCACCAAGGGGCAGGAATTAAGAACCAAAATAGCAATCCCAAAGCGCGGGGTGAAGCTCCTGGTACTCTTGGGCCAAAGGTGTTCAAGTTAGATCAACTGCCAGGTACTATTGGTAGAAAAGCTGCCAAAGGTTCTAGCGTTAGATTCTCTGAAAGCTCGACGCAAGCACTCATTAAAGCAGCTTACCTGCAAGTTTTCGGTCGTGATCTTTACGAAGGTCAGCGCCCGAAGGTATTGGAAATCAAGCTGGAAAACGGCGATATCTCTGTACGGGAATTTATCCGTGCTTTGGCTAAGTCGGATGTATTCCGCAATCTGTACTGGACATCGCTCTATGTTTGTAAAGCGATCGAGTATATTCACCGCCGCTTGTTGGGTCGTCCGACTTATGGTCGTCAAGAACTCAACAAGTACTTTGACATTGCTGCCAAACAAGGCTTTTATGCGGTGGTTGATGCCATTATTGACACCGTAGAATACACTGAAGCATTTGGTGAAGATACAATTCCTTACGAACGGTATCTGACTCCTGGTGGTGTATCAGGGCGACAATTACGCGTTGGTAGCATTCGTGAAGATGTTGCGGCGAAAGTTCAGAAGGAAGTAACGCCAAGCTTTGTGACACTGGGTACAGTCACAGAAAAACGGTCAGAACCAGATGTTCAGTTCCGCGTTAACCAAGGCGTTAGCAAGCAACGCGAACAAACCAAAATCTTTAAGTTGGTGGCGAATACCAGTGACAAAGTTGCAGTACAAACGTTGATTAGTGCTGCATATCGTCAAATTTTTGAGCGAGATATTGCACCATACATCGCCAAAAACGAATTTACGGCGTGGGAAAGCAAGCTGGGTAACGGCGAAATTAGTGTGAAGGAATTTATTGAAGGTTTGGGTTATTCTAACCTCTACCTGAAAGAGTTCTACACACCTTACCCCAACACCAAAGTAATTGAGTTGGGAACCAAACATTTCTTGGGACGTGCGCCACGAGACCAAGCAGAAATCCGCAAGTATAACCAGATTTTGGCTACTCAAGGTATTCGTGCCTTTATTGCTGCCTTGGTAAATAGTGTGGAATATAACGAGGTATTTGGTGAGGATACGGTGCCTTACCGTCGCTTCCCGACTCTACCTGCGGCAAACTTCCCGAATACGGAGAAGCTGTACAACCAGCTTACCAAGCAAAACGATGACGTAGTTGTACCGAGCTTTAAGCCAGTGCAACCGCGTGTAGGAGTTAGCAACGATACTCCGCTTTTGGTGCAGGCGATCGCAGATATAGCAGCGCAAACAAATGGTAAGCCCTCATTTGCTGAACTGGGCCGTTCCTACAACGATGGTAGCGGACAACCTGTGGAAGTGGCTGTGCGTAAACATACACGCATTTACCGTTTAACTGAAAACACAAACCAAGCCGAAAGACAACAGGCGATCAACGCCATTTACTGTCAGGTATTGGATGTATTTAACGGTGAAGTGCCTGATAATTTCCGCCGTACTGACTTAGATAGCAAACTCCAGAATGGTGAAATTTCCGTTCGGGAGTTTGTGCGTGAACTAGCTAGTTCCCAAATCTATCGCGAGCGCTTCTTATCACCTTATCCTGATGCCAAGGTGATTGAGTTCCTCTTCCGCCACCTGTTGGGGCGTACACCCGCAGATCAGGAAGAAATTCGGCAGTATAACAATCTGCTAGTCAATAGCGGTTTGTCAGTTGCTGTAGAAGCAATAGTCGGAAGCCCAGAATATAGCCGCTACTTTGGTGAAGATGTTGTACCTTACAACCGTTTCCCAATAGGTAATAGCTAATAGGGGATGGGGAATAGGGTACAGATTATTTACTGTCCCCTTTCCTTTTCGTAACGTTTCGTAATATTGCTCTCAGATTACAGCTAAAACCGGAAAATCTGAAAAGGAATATTACAAAGTGTTAAGAGCAGTCATAAATGCTCAACAGAATGCCGGAAAATGTTTTGCGGAAGGTAACTGAGTTTCAAAGCTTGTGTTCTTGTCTTGACTCAAGAAAACTCGTAATTAATTAGCCGTAACAGTTATTAAACTGTTGTATCTAAAAGAACGAGAAAACAAACTCAGTGAACCGAATTAAAGTCGTACCAGTTTAATCAAATCCTGGTTTCATTCGTATTGGAGGAATCCATTAATGAGTATCGTCACGAAAGCTATCGTGAATGCTGACGCAGAAGCTCGCTACCTCAGCCCTGGTGAATTGGATCGGATCAAATCCTTTGTTGCTAGTGGTGAGCGCCGTGTGCGGATTGCTCAAGTTTTAACAGAAAATCGCGAACGTTTGGTTAAGCAAGCTGGCGATCAACTGTTCCAAAAGCGTCCTGATGTTGTGTCTCCTGGTGGTAACGCTTACGGTCAAGAATTGACCGCTACTTGTCTGCGTGACCTCGATTATTATCTCCGCCTCGTTACCTACGGTATCGTTGCTGGTGATGTTACCCCAATCGAAGAAATTGGTGTTATCGGTGTCCGCGAAATGTACAAGTCTTTAGGAACTCCTATCGATGGTGTTGCTGAAGGTATCCGTGGACTGAAGAATGTAGCTACTACATTGATGTCTGGTGATGACGCTGCTGAAGCTGGTACTTACTTCGACTACTTAGTTGGTGCCCTGCTATAAGGTGACGCTGTTTCTCTGCCGAAACAGAAGTATTGCAATACGGTTGGAAATAAGGAATTAATAACATGGCTCAAGACGCAATTACCGCTGTCATTAACTCCGCAGACGTTCAAGGTAAATACCTAGACTCTTCTGCTTTACAAAAGCTAAAAGGCTACTTTGCCACTGGCGAACTGCGGGTACGTGCTGCTAGCACCATCAGCGCTAACGCTGCTGCGATCGTTAAAGAAGCTGTAGCAAAATCTTTGCTATACTCTGACATCACCCGTCCCGGCGGCAACATGTACACCACCCGCCGCTATGCTGCTTGCATCCGTGATTTGGACTATTACCTCCGCTATGCCACCTACGCTATGTTAGCTGGCGATCCTTCCATTTTGGATGAGCGTGTATTAAATGGCTTGAAGGAAACCTACAACTCTTTAGGAGTTCCCGTTGGTGCTACCGTGCAAGCTATTCAAGCAATCAAGGAAGTAACCGCTAGCTTGGTTGGTTCTGATGCTGGTAAGGAAATGGGTGTTTACCTAGACTATATCTCTTCTGGCTTAAGCTAAGAACTAGTTTGCGCCTAAAAATTTAGGTGCGACTTTATTAAGGTCTGGAAATCAGCCGTGAGTGCTAGAACGTTATATTGCTTATCTTGGTAAATTATCACTGATGAGTGTTGGTGGTCTAGTATTGATGTTTGATTTCCAGCCTTTGAATAATTAAAAGATTTGCACTCAAGATTTTGAGATAAAAAAGTTTTCACAAAGTTTACAGGAGATTTTCAAAACATGTCCCGTTTTTTTAAAATTACTGCTCTAGTCCCCAGCCAAACCAGAATTCGTACCCAACGCGAACTCCAAAATACTTACTTTACTAAATTAGTTCCTTATGAGAACTGGTTCCGTGAACAGCAACGCATTCAAAAAGCAGGCGGCACAATCATTAAGGTAGAACTGGCAACTGGTAAGCAAGGTACTAATGCTGGCTTGTCGTAATTACTGTAGATAAAACATTATTTTAGAGAATTGGTAAGAGGTCAGTAAAGACCTCTTTTTTTTGCTGCTTGTATTTTTGAAAATTCAAATAGCAAAGTAGTGGGGAAAACGAATAAGTGAAAATACGGTTGTAATAATAAGTATTTTTAGCATTAAAATGCGAACAGTTTTCCCTATTTTTTGACCTTTTAAAGCTGTAATAAAACTTTTCAAAGTTTAACTACGGAAAACCTTGTGATTTAAATAACCCTTTGGGGAATCAGTTGTCAAGTTTCGCTGAAATTCACAAAGCAAAATTAGGTACAGTCATGAGGAGGCTTCCATGTACGGATTAGTAAATAAAGCAATTCAAGACATGGTATGCAGTCGCTTTGGCGAAGAGACTTGGAAAGAAATTAAGCACAAAGCAGAGGTGGACATAGATGTTTTTCTCAATATGGAAGGCTATCCCGATGACATCACCCACAAGCTCGTCAAAGCTGCTAGTGTCGTTCTGAGCTTATCTACCCAACAAATTATGCAAGCTTTTGGAGAATTCTGGGTTCAGTACACAGCCCAAGAAGGCTACGGCGAAATGATGGATATGAGTGGAGATACACTACCTGAATTTTTAGAAAACCTTGATAATCTTCATGCTCGTGTGGGAGTTAGCTTTCCCAACCTCCAGCCCCCATCATTTGAGTGTACTGATATAGAAGAAAATTCTTTGAGCTTACATTATCGCTCTGATAGAGAAGGGCTAACGCCAATGATTCTTGGACTAGTTCAGGGATTGGGAAACAGGTTTGATACAGAAGTTGATATTACTCAAACCCAGAATCGGGATGAGGGTGCTGAACATGATGAATTTTTAGTGATTTATAAACCAAATTGAGTGTAGCATGGCTTCTCCTCACCTTACGCTTTCGCCAGAGCTTCTGGCGAAAGCTTTTCCCTTCCACTTTGCCTTTAGCCGTAATCGAGAAATTGTACAAGCTGGTGATGTTTTAGGGCGCATTAGTCCTGAACCACTAGTTGGTAAATTGATTGAGCAGCATTTCCAAATAAATCGTCCAAAAATTTTGGTTGATTTTGATGCTATTAGTAAACAGTCTCGTGCACTGTTTATTTTAGAGTTTCTCCACAATGGAATGCAGCTCAAGGGTCAGATGATGTATCAACCAGAGCAGGAAGTTATATTTTTTCTAGGCTCTCCCTGGATTACAGATACCATAAGTCTGGCTCCTCTGGGTCTTAAACTCAAAGACTTTGCGATTCACGACCCGATTGTTGATTTCCTATTTCTACTGCAAGCCCAGAACACCGCTTTGGCTGATGCCAGAAACTTAACAAGCGAACTCAAACAGCAAAGGGCACAGCTACGGAGTGCACTGCAAATCAAGGAAAATCTAGCGGAAATTGCTGAAGCTCAGGCTAAAAAATTGGAAAAATCCCTACAAGAGCTACAGCAAACTCAAGCCCAACTAGTTCAGGCTGAGAAAATGTCTAGTTTGGGACAGTTAGTTGCTGGAGTTGCTCACGAAATTAATAACCCCGTTAACTTTATTTACGGAAATTTAAAATATGCAAAAGATTATACACAGTCTCTATTAAGGCTTGTGCATCTTTACCAGCAGTTTTATGCTAACCCTGTATTAGAAATTCAAGAATACACTGAGGAAATTGAGTTAGATTTTCTACTAAATGA
This sequence comes from Nostoc desertorum CM1-VF14, assembly GCA_019359245.1. Taxonomy (GTDB): domain Bacteria; phylum Cyanobacteriota; class Cyanobacteriia; order Cyanobacteriales; family Nostocaceae; genus Nostoc; species Nostoc desertorum. Next base: position 79,079 of record JAHHHR010000027.1, read on the forward strand.
TTTACCCAAAATTCTAAGTTCGATGCAAGTAGGAGCCGAAAGGATCTCTGAAATTGTCTTGTCTCTTCGGAATTTCTCTCGTCTTGATGAAGCGGAGAAGAAAACTGTTGATATTCACCAGGGACTGGATAGTACTTTACTGATTTTACAGAATCGGTTTAAGAATAACATTGATTATCCCGGTATCAAAGTGGTCAAAAATTATGGAAATTTGCCTTTAGTCGATTGTTATGCTGGCCAACTCAATCAAGTATTCATGAATATTATCACTAATGCCATCGATGCGCTTGAAAATTATAACGATAAACGAACGATCGCAGATATTCACGCTAATCCTAATAAAATTACAATTACTACGCAAATCATCGAAACGAAGTGTGTTATCCGAATTGCTGATAATGGGTCAGGAATGACAGAAGCAGTTAAGGAACGATTATTTGACCCGTTTTTTACAACTAAGCCTGTAGGCAAGGGTACAGGATTAGGCTTATCAATTAGTTATCAAATTGTAGTTGAAAAACATAGGGGAACGCTAAGATGCATATCAGAACCTGGACAAGGAACTGAGTTTTGGATTGAAATTCCCTTGTCTATAGACAGAGAAGCAGTTAATTCCGTTAAATCATTAAGTTTTATGGATTATCATGATTCAGCAATGTTTACACTGAGGGAGTAAAACTCACCACTTTATTATTTTGACTCTCTGAACTTCTGAACTAAAGAAGCCTTAGACTTAGGATAACTCTAAATTACCATTTAAATTACTGTATCTGATGTATAAAATTGTGCTGTTAATTTTAAATGCAGCGATCGCAAAAATTGATCGAGCGCTGTATTTAAGTTTACTATTTTAAGATTTATGGTTGTAAAGCTTACTTATGAGTTATAAATTATGATTTATGAGTTTTACTGTTAACTCCTAATTCCTAACTTTTTACCTGTACTACTCGTGAATCTACGCCGCCTGATTCCAATTTTTGATAGTTCAGTCTCCAACTGGGGATTAGAAGCGCGGCTGTTGCGCTGGTTAACGTTGATTTGGCTGTTCGTCGGCTTGATAATGCTATTTTCAGCATCCTATCCTGTCGCTGATGCTCGTCATGGTGATGGTTTATACTACTTTAAGCGTCAACTGCTTTGGGTCTTAGTTTCTTTCATTGGATTCAATATTATTGTTAATTTGCCATTGCAGAAAATTTTGGGACAATCCCATTGGTTTTTATTAGTGTTTTTGACATTAATTTTTATTACACTAATCCCAGGATTGGGAAAGAAGGCTTTTGACGCAGCACGTTGGATAGCGATCGGGCCAATTCCGATTCAACCCTCAGAATTAATTAAACCCTTTTTGGTGCTGCAAAGCGCGCGGCTTTTTGGTCAGTGGGAACGAATCAGTTGGCGGGTTCGCTTGGCTTGGTTGGGTATTTTCAGTATGGTACTTTTAGGAATTCTTGCCCAGCCTAACTTGAGTACAACAGCACTTTGCGGCATGACGATTTGGCTAATTGCTCTAGCAGCTGGCTTACCTTACAAGTATCTGGGAGGAACAGCAATTGGTGGAGTGATGTTGGCACTACTTAGTATTAGTATTAAAGAGTATCAGCGTAGGCGGGTAATGTCATTCCTCAATCCGTGGGCAGATGCGAGAGGAGATGGCTATCAGTTGGTCCAAAGTCTACTAGCTGTGGGTTCTGGTAGAACTTGGGGTTCTGGATTTGGGCTTTCTCAACAAAAACTATTTTATTTACCAATTCAGGATACTGATTTTATTTTTGCGGTGTTCGCCGAAGAGTTTGGGTTTGTCGGCAGTATGGTACTGTTGGCACTTTTAGCTACATTCGCCACTCTTGGATTAATTGTGGCTCTGAAGGCTAAAAATACAGTACATCGATTGGTCGCGATCGGCGTGACAATTTTGATGGTAGGACAGTCATTGCTCCACGTTGGTGTTGCTACAGGTTCTCTACCAACTACTGGCTTACCTTTGCCCATGTTTAGTTATGGTGGTAATTCTATGATTGCTAGCTTAATAGCTGCTGGGTTGTTGGTTCGGGTAGCACGCGAGAGTAGTGAAGCTGAGGTAGTACCGTTGCGAAAACCCCTGGTTGAAAATGGTCGTAGACGTCAAGCTTTTCAGAAAAATAGAAATTGAGTTAGCAAAAGCTCTTTGCAGGAATTCAATAGATTAGACTCATCCGCAAATGGCAAATGCTCATGGGGACTGGGTTTGAGAAACTTGGATACAATAGGCGATCACTAAAAGGAGCTACGAAAAAATAAGTATTTGAGAGTATTCAGAGGCAAAAAATTAAAATTAGGGTGAAAGGTAGAGAATGACTACCGCAATTGCTAAGAGTAGGAAATCAAGTGGCAATAGTTAAAGAAAATAACCGATTAATTCGTAACCTAACCAATCCACAAACAGCCATAATCACCTGGCTATATCTATGTCGAGCTAAACGGAATCTATCACTAGCTACTCTCCATATCTTCACTCGACATATCAGATGTTCAACAAATATTCGACGTGATGATAGTTGTTTGTTCTCTTGTTTTTGTAGTTCAGAAATCTCTGTATTTTTGGGTTTCTTATGAGGTGTGGTAATAGCATCATCTCCAATGTAGGCTTTATCGCCTAGAAACTTTTGTGTAGCAATAAATTTATGTCGGTTGTCTCGAAATAAATTAATATCACTTGTTTTCCCTAACATTCCCACACAGACATCGACAATATCCTCACCACCTGGTAGCACAATAAATTGATTTTTCATGGTGTGCATTTTTTTCTTGCCTGAGTAATATCTTTTTTGCTCTTGATAGTCTGAAGGTCTCGCTGTAGCTTGTTCTGCACTATCAACAATTAATTCGTATTCTGACAATTTATGCTGTAATTCTCGATATTTTTGACTATCTGCTGATGCTTCTTCTATTTGAGAGGCTGGTAAAATGTCTCGCAAGATATCTACCCAATAATTAAAAGCATCATTGGCTTTAGTTTTGGATACGTCAAATAGCAAGCCTAAAATTTCAAAAGTTGGTTTTTGTCTTAGGTAAACTAGACATTGATCTTATTCCTTCTGTTGCTGACATCTCTGGTTTACGACCGCCTCCAGGAGCGATTATCCGAATTTTATTTTTTTCAATTTCTGAGAGTTTTTCTATATGCTTTTTCTCTGCCAAAGCTACCAATGCTAAAAATTGCTCATAATTAATTCCAATTAATCCTTTTGCTGACTGGGGATGTGACTCAATTCTTACCAACGGACTCGTCATCTTCTCTAGAGATAATTTTTACTCCAGCTTTTTATTATCCCATGTTATTTATATTAAGGATGAGTCTATTATGAAAGACCTAAAACAAACAATAATCAATTACTCCAGCACAGACCTCGAACAGCGCAAAAATTGGTATTCCCCGGCAGCAGAAGCTTACAACAAGACAAGACCCCGCTATCCTCAAGATCTAATTAAGCAAGTTGTGGAAATTGCTCAACTCTCCACTAACTCAAGAATTCTAGAAGTGGGATGTGGCCCTGGAACTGCAACGGTAAGCATCGCTCAATTGGGTTGCTCTATAATCTGCTTAGAACCCAATCCAGATTTTTTCCAGTTAGCTCAACAGAATTGTCAACCGTATTCCAATGTAGAGATTGAGAACACATCGTTTGAAGAGTGGGAACTCAAGCCATTTAAATTTGATGCTGTTTTAGCCGCAAGTTCTTTTCATTGGATATCACCAGAAGTTGGATATCCAAAAGCAGCAAATGCCCTACAAGATAATGGCTACCTGATTTTGTTGTGGAACAAGGAACTTCAACCCAGCTACGAGGTGTATCAAAGTTTATCGAAAGTTTATCAACTACATACTCCATCTCTTGACCGATATGAAGACCAAAAAACTCAAGAATATATCTTGAGACAATTAGGAAATATGGCTATTGATTCGGGGAAATTTAAAGACTTGATATCAGGACAAGTTATATCAGAAGTAACTTATACTGCCGATGAATACTTAACACTTTTGAACACTTACTCACCATACATAAAATTAGATCCACATAACAAAGAGTCTTTATTTTCGGGATTGAGACATCGCATAGAAGATGATTTTGGAGGCAGCCTGCAACTTTCATATATCTCTGCTTTTCATATCGTCCAAAAAGTTATCTCAGAGGTAAAGGACTTTTAAATGGGCTACTGTTGGATGGAAGGTTAGGCGCAAGTGGGTTAATACTAGGTATAGGAGTAGGCTCTACTTTTTTAATGACTGTGATTGCAAATCCTCTTTCTTGAGGTTGCTGTTTACCTGAGATATCATTCACTAACAGTCCGATTCTAGGCGGGAAAGCTTGATTGACTGGAAGCTTTATTGAGCCAACTGGTTTAACATCATTGCCGTATGGCAGAAGTTTAACTTGAATATTTTCTCCCTCTACTCTCCAACTCAGAGTAGCAGATTCCCCTTCGTTAAGAACCAGATTTGGTTGCTCACTACCGTTGATTTTGAAAGAAAAAATTCTAAATGGTTTTGGTAATATAGCAATTTTTGAATCAGTCTTTTTAGAACTAATTTTTTCACTTCCATTATTAGGAAAAGCTTTTATTTCAAAGGCAAAGTTCCCGGCTTTAATAGCTGGTATAGAAATATTTGTACATTGCATCTGTGTATTTTGTTGTTTACACAGTTTTTGAAGTTTAGGATCGGTAATATTACCTTGATTAAATTTATAAGCAATTGGTTCACTATAAGATGTACCGTCATCTGCACTGCCAGAAATTTGGATTTGTTCCAACAAAAATGGACGAGCAATTGTCCAGCTTAAAAGAATATTTTCACCTTTTGTATACTGTGGTTTATTTGCTTGGAAACTAACGATTTCCGCAATTTGCTTTTCAACTACCTCTACTTCGGTTGTTTGATTGGCTACTTGGTTATTTCGAGAAAATAATTGTATACCATTCCGATAAGAAGCTTGTAGCTCAAAAGTATAATTCCCTTTCGTCCTTACTCCAGTTTTAACGTTGCTACAACTTAGTTCTTGTTTTTCTTTCGCCTGACAAGGAGGTATTTCATTAGTACTTCCTTTGCCTAGTGTTTCAGGAATGCCATTGCTGAAGTCATAGGTAATAGGCTGAATAGGTTGCGAACCTTTGCCTGTCAAAACCAACTTTTGTAACTGTTTATAATTGTGAATGTCCCAATTCAAAGTTACCTCATCACCTTCAGTAATTTGAGAGTTATTTGCACTAAAATTTTCTAATCTCAAAGGTTCGGGGTTTAAAATTCGCCAAATGATGAATCCTATTCCTCCTAATAACCCCAAAACTGCCAAAAGCAACAGAATAAATTGCCACCAAGGACGGGGTTTCCATACTAAACTTCCTTGAGGCAATGTGTTAGGTAAAGGTAAATTTTGTTGGTCTTTAATATCTAGTTGAAAGTTGACCACTAGCCCTGCACCAAACCACGGCCGTCGCCACCAAGGTCTAGGTTTAATTGTCAAATTAGCCACAGCGCTTCTATTAGGTAATAATCTTACCTCAGTCGGATCAAACTTATAAATATATAGTTCTTCCTCGTCTCGACTTTTTAAGCTTAATATCAGTTCGCGGACAATATTACCCTGGTTAGCCAGTGATAATTCGTACTTGCCAAGGCTACGGCTAACTTTTCCCAAAATAGTATTAAATTCTATATCTAAGCGATAATTTGCTGGAATTTGGATGTATACCAAATCCAACAGCACTAAGTCTGGAGAACTTTCTGAATACAAGCGGATTGTCGGAGAATAGCTTCCCGCAAGGGTATCTCCAGGTGGGTGAAATTTCAACGATATTTGACCTTGAATACCAGGATTGAGTTCTAGTGCTGTTACATCAGACACTAACCCTAAGCCCTCAAATCCAGTTGCAGGATAATTGATTGTAAACCATTCATCATCTAAATCTGGGCAACTCAAGCGGAATCTGTCTACAAGATAAGAGCGATTGTCAACCATTACCTCCACTTGCAGAGGCTCACTAGGATTAAAAATTAGTGGTTTGTTGGGATTGGTGTTAGGTCTAATGGAAAATGTTGGGTCGTTTGCCCGAATTGCAGTCTGTTCTTTAAGGAGAACCTTAATTTGATTTGGAAAGGTTATAGGAGTATCTTGTGGATAATGTAGAGGGGAATCTACCACTAATGTATAGTCATAGGTTCCTGGAAGAGCATTTGCAGCAATTTGAAACTCAAATGTTACTTCGTCGCTATTCTGTTGGGGAGCTAATGCTAAACTTTCTCTAGGAGAACTAGACCAGCCAGTTAAATTTTGAAATACTTCGTCAAAAACAAAATATAAGTCAATAACCGCACTCTGATCTCCCTGATTGATCACAACAACATAGAGTTGAATGGTATCTCCTGGCATTCCAAATTGAATTCCAGGTGGGTTGATAATAACTTGCAGTGGATTGGATTTAGCTTGCATCTGATCGACTTCCTTATTTGATGCGGTGTAGTTTGACCTGAAAATCTTCACCACCACTTACAATCATGGTTTCTTGATTCGTTTTCAAGTCGATACTATTGATTTTTTTAGAGCTTTGGTAAATTATTTTACCTTCTGCTGCTTTTGTTTTATCGAGCTTATGTTCGGGGGTTAAATACCAAACCACTACTCGTCCATCATCGCCACCACTTACTAAGAGATTACCATCTTCACTAAATGCCAGACTACGCACAGATGTTTTTGATGCTAACCATCGGTCTAGTGGTGAACAATTAAGTTCATTAAATTTTTCTTGCGGATTCGGATTTTTGAGAGTTTGGCATTGATTTAAATTCCAAATTGTAATGAATCCCGCAGAATCGGAAGTTGCTAGGATTTTTTCTGCTGAGTTAGGAACAAAAGCTAACCCCCAAATATAGTCTTCACGCCCAACTAATGGGTCTAGCTTTTCTAGATTTTGCACTGATAAATCTGGGAATTGTTGATCAGATTGAGTTGGGTTCCGCTGCAAGATGAAACGTTTGAAGTTTCCAGAAATTACTAGAGTTTTTGCATCTGGGCTGAGATTTAATGCCCGGACTTGGAAACCTGATAGTTTTAATGTACTTTGTACATCGATAACTCGCGGTTCTGGTAGAAAATTGCTGTTAGTCGCTGATCTTGACCACACTCTAACTTTACCACTGCCATAACCACTGAATAAGTTAAGTGAGTTTGAGGTGAAAGCTAAATCAAAGACGCGATCGCCTTTTGCTTTAGGATCTTTAAGGTCTTGAAGTTCACTGATCTTTACACCTGAGGGTACATCTCTTAGTTCAATTACACCATTATCTAGACCAACAGCAGCACGATTATTTTGCACAGGCATGAAGCGTAAGACTTGTACTGCGTCATCGGTAATCGCCATCAAACCCTTGGGCTGTTGAGATTTATCACACGCAAGTTGCTCAGTCGATGTTACTGTATCATCGGGGTCTAAGCTATCAGCACCGATTCTCCAAAATCTTAAAGTGCAATCATCTGAGCCACTAAGTACAGATGAGCCAATGCCACTAAAACGCACTGAGTTTACAGAACGTGTATGCATTACATTTCTTGGTTGCAGTATCCATGCGAAGAGTGCAGCTAATAGTGCGATCGCAGCCAACTGTAACCATAAAGGTATGATTGGCAGAGTCTCTACTTCTAATGTCTGCGTCGCTGGGTCTGTACTTCCTAAACGTTGGTCAGATAATTCCGATTTAGCTTCTAATAGTAGAGTTTTGCCGATTCCTACCCAAGGGCGTTTTGTTTTAACATCGAGGATAACTTTACTTGTTTCTCCTAGATGGAGATTGGCAATTTCGGGAAGCTTTTTAAAACTACATCTTCGCCAGTCTCTACCCTGTACTTGCACATTAATTTGTTGGTTGAGGTTGCTAGCGTTTTTAAATAGTAATTCAAAGGAAGCTGTATCAGACTTCCAGTCAGGTAACCATGCTGATTTACTTGGAATTTTGAGATGTTTTTGTCTGATGGTAAAGTCTATAAAACCCACAGGCAAAACTTCAATGTTGCCTTCAGCGCTAGTTGGATAACCATTATTGCTAACAGCTTCAATAGTAAAAGGATAATTTTGGCTGGGCGCTTGCACAACAGAAGGAGGTTGGCATTGAAATGTGGCTTCTGCTGAACCACCCGGATCTAAAGATAATCGCCGTTCTGCACTGCCAGTTAGCCAAGACGGATCAACGCCTGTAAAACGTAGTACTACCTCAGTCGGTTGTTGACCCAGGTTCCGCACCCGTACTGGTATATCCACAGAATTGCGAGGATAAACTTGGAACTCTCGCCCAGGCAATTCTACACTTAAATGTGTTGGTCTATTGTCTCGCTCGATTTTTAGGCGTAGCACAAGTCTGCACTGTTGTGCTAATTGCGGTGAAAAAATCCTCACCATCAGGTTGACAGTACCGACAAATCCCAGAATGGGTGTATTGAATACAAAGACTTGGAATATGGTACTACTGCCTGGTGGTTTAGCTGCTGCCACCTCTGGCTCAAGCCGATACCAGCGATATCCTGTATTCCGGGTTTCTCCTGCGGCAGTAACTTCTATCTGGAAATTGACGAAGCGATCGCTGTCATTATTGACAGTAACCTCAAAAGAAACAGGAGTATCACCTGGACGAAAAGTTAGGTTTTGAGTAGAAAGACTGGCATTAATAACATTTTTTTCCATATTATTACTTGTAATATTTTTTTAGACTCTGCATGATTAACATTATTAAAAAGTTAATGTCTATTAAAAGGTGGTAATAGTTATTTTCGTTTAAGTATTCTAGTGTTACATTGTTAAACATTTCGTAATACATCGTTAATTAATAATATTAATTTTCAGAAAAGATATGTATTCTGGCACGATTTCCAACAAAATTGATAAACTAATTTATGGGTGAAAAATTTAAATTTCCAAGTTTAACCAGCATAAAATCGGGTTTTTGATTTCGATGCTATATGTGAGTTGCAAAATTATGTGAAATTACCTACTTTTATTGCTTTACAAAAACATCAACTTGCTAGATGATAGCAACGAAAGGGAACATAATTAGTAAAAATATAGTATTTTTAACTATCGGTAGTTGTGTGAAAATCCTGTAATTACGCGGCTGGAGTCAGTTTGAGTTTCCCTCATCGCCTTAGCTCAAAGTAAAAAAATGACAACACTATATACCTCACACTTCCAAGTAAATTCCGCAACTTCCACTTCTTATAGCCATAATTTAGTCTTCATTGACATGGCAGTTGAAGACTATAGCGATTTAGTCAATGGCGTGTTTGATAATGCCCAAGTGTTCGTGCTTAACTCGACACAGAACGGTGTTGAAGAAATTACGAAAATTTTGGCAAATTGCAATCGCCCGAATTTGACTAATATTCATATTCTGTGCCACGGTGCCCCAGGTTACTTGCAATTGGGCAACACCCATTTAGGACTCGATACCCTCGATGAATACAGCCAGCAACTGCAACAATGGCAAAAGATATTTTCAGCCTCTGCTAAAAACAGTAACCCCTGGAACTTACTCATCTATGGTTGCAATGTGGCTTTGGGTGATGCGGGAGCAGAATTTGTAGACAAACTGCACCAACTCACTGGAGCGAATATTGCCGCTTCCCGTCAGCGAATTGGTAATGCAGCATTAGGCAGCAACTGGGAGTTAGAAGTCCGCACCGCTGAGATGGAAGTGAGTCTAGTGTTTGCAGAAACAACGCGGCAGGCTTACGCAGGGGTACTGGCTACCTTCACAGTGAATAATACTGGAGACAAAGATGATGGCGATCCGAAAAACGGCATCACTACACTCCGAGAGGCTATTAACTTAGCTAATGCTACTGCTGGGGGTGATGCGATCGCCTTTGGGGGAATATTCAAAGATGCCACCCCGGATGTTATCACCCTGACTTCTGGGCAACTGACGATTACCGATGATTTGAGCATCTTGGGGACTGGGACATCTAAGCTGACTTTGAGTGGAAATAATGCCTCTACAGTATTCGAGATATCAGGATTAGCGACAGGTGTCACCATCAATGGCTTGGCGATCGCTAGCGGCGGTATTAAGGTTAATAGAACTTCCATCCTTAGCCTAGCTAAGGCCAGCGTGTCTGGTAATACAGCAGAAACTGGCATCTCTAACAATGGCATCCTCAGTCTTGCCGACACCAGCGTCTTTGACAATACGCAAGGTGGTATCTATAATGCTGGGACTCTCAGCCTAACGGGAAGCAGCGTTTATAACAATACCGGAGTAAACAAGGTTTTTAATAACAATACTGCGGGAGGCGGCATTTTTAATGACGCTTCCGTTGGTAAAACTGGTACTCTCAGCCTAACCAATAGCAGTGTCTCTGGCAATACGGCAAACTCCGGCGGTGGCATCTATAATCAAGGCGGTACTCTCACGCTGACCAATAGCAGTGTCTCTGGCAATAGGGCAACCTCCGGCGGTGGGATTTTTAACGGAAATGATAATGGTTATAGTTCCGGTTCAGCTACTTTAACTAACAGCACCATCTCTGGCAATACAGCGTTAGAGGATGGCGGTGGCATATACAATGACAGAGCCTACGTTGGTGACAACAGCCTTACCATAATCAGCACTACGATTAATAACAATACATCTGACTCAGATAGTGATGGTACTGGCAATGGCGGGGGTGTTTTTAGTTCCTCTGATTCCTCTGCTAACGTCAAGGTTGGTAATACCATCATTGCAGGCAACTTCGACAAGTCCACCTCTGGTGATATATACTCCGATGTGAGTGGTGGACTGATTGACTCCGGCAATAACCTGATTGGCAATAAGACTGGTAGTACTACCTTTACCACCAGCACCCTCGTCGGCACAAGTGCAAGCCCTATCAATCCCAAACTTGGACTGCTGCAAAATAACGGTGGCGCAACCTTTACCCAGGCGTTACTTGCGAGTAGCCCTGCTATTGATGCCGGCAAGAATTCCCTAGTTCCTAATGGTGTCACCACTGACCAACGCGACGGTCGATTTAACCGGATATTCAACGGTACTGTTGATATTGGTGCTTACGAAGTCCAGCCTTCCATCACCCCACCACCTGTTAATGCTGGCACAGTGGTGACTAATACCAATGATTCTGGCTCAGGGTCATTGCGACAGGCTATCCTCAATGCCAATGCGACTGTTGGGGCAGATACAATTACCTTTGCGGGCGTGTTCACCGATGCTACCCCAGATATCATTACCCTCACCTCTGGAAAACTAACCATTACCGATGATATTACGATTTTGGGAACTGGGGCATCTAACCTGATTGTGAGTGGGAATAATGCATCGGGCGTGTTCGAGATATCGCGTTCTGGGACAGATGCCAGCATTGATGGCTTGAAGATTGCTAATGCTAATGATCCTTTAGGCAGTATTTTGCTTAATAGCAATACCAGCCTTAGCTTGACTAACAGCACTATCTCTGACAATAAAGGGGAGGTAGGCGGCATCTTTAACAAAGGCACCCTCAGCCTGGCTAAGACCACTCTCTCTGGGAATCGTGGATCATCATTTGGCGGCGGCATCTTTAACAAAGGCAACCTTAGCCTAACGGGAAGCACTGTCTCTAATAATAGTGCAAGCGTCAGTTTCAACACAGCCTATGGCGGCGGCATATTCAACACAGGCAAAGTCAGTATAAAGAACAGCACTATCTCTAATAATGGTGCGTTCGCTAGCGGTCTTAATCGGGGAGGCCCTGACCCTTACCCATCTTACGGCGGCGGCATTTATAACTTAGGCTCTTTCGATATCACTAGCAGTACTATCTCTAATAATGGTGCCGCAGACGGTGGTGGCATCTTTAACTCAGGTACATTTAGGCTGATTAACAGCACAGTCTCTGATAATAGTGCATATTATACTGGTGGCGGCATCTTGAATAGCGGCACCCTCACCCTTACCAATGACACTATTACTAATAACATAGCAGAGGGCTTTAGCTATAACGGTGTTATTGGCAACGGTGGCGGTGTTGTCAATAATGGCGGCACTGTTACCGTTGCCAATACCATCATTGCAGGCAACTCCTACACAGTTTATCCTGATGATCCCCGTGATACTGGTTTTTCCCGCGACGTTTCCGGTAACTTCACCGACGCTGGAAATAACCTAATTGGCGATCGCACTGCTAGCACTGGTTTTAGTGCCAAAAGCATCGTCGGCACCAGAACCAACCCCATTGATCCAAAACTCAGCCCCCTGCAAAATAATGGTGGTACAACCTTTACTAATGCCTTACTTGGCGATAGTCCCGCCATTAATGCTGGCAATAATACTCTGATTCCAGCAGGTATCACCACCGATCAACGAGGTGGCATATTTAACAGAATATCTAAAGGTAAAGTTGATATCGGTGCATTAGAGTTTAACGGGCTGAATGGAACCAATGGCGCTGATAATTTAGTGGGCAAGAACTCCAATGACATAATTAACGCTCAAGCCGGGAACGATACCATCACAGGTAATCAAGGCAACGACATCCTAACTGGTGGCGGCGGCAAAGAAAAATTTGTTTACAACTTAGGTGACGGTGTTGATACCATTACCGATTTCGGTGGGTTAGGTAAAGGCTCAAATCCATCAGCAGCAATCATTGCCGAAGTGGATACCCTGAAATTCCAAGGTGCTGGATTGACTGCCCGAAATCTGGTACTCACCCAGAATGGCAACAATTTGGAAATCACCTTTGAAGGGGTGGCTGATGATAAAGTTATTCTGCAAAACTTTCCCCAGGAAAACCTAGAGAACATATCAGCAGCAGGCAATATCCTGTTTAATGGCCAAACCAGCATTAGTGAAAGCTTTGATGTCTTCGATGCCAACTCTACCCAAAGCACCATCTCGAACAGGAACACAGTCACCTTTCTCAATGACCTGAACAACAATGTCAATGGCTTTGACAACTCAGCAGATATTATTAACGGTCAAGACGGTGATGACCGTATCGACGGCAAGAGCGGCAACGACCTGCTGCGTGGTGGTGCAGGTAACGATACCCTGCTTGGTGGTGCAGGTAATGACATCCTTGTCGGTGTTGCAGGTCAAAATAGCCTTAACGGAGGTGCTGGTGATGACATCCTAATTGGCAGTGGTTTGAGTGATACCCTGACTGGTGGTAGCGGTAATGACCAGTTCATTTACCAAGCCCTTAGCAATAATGATACCATCACTGACTTTAATCAAAGCCAGGATAAGTTAATCCTTACTGACCTGTTTAAGAGTTATGGCTACAGTAGCAGCAATCCGATCGGTGATGGCTACCTAGAGTTTGTGCAATTAGGTACTTCTACACAAGTTCAGTTTGCGTACCTTGGTAACAGCTTTTATACCTTTGCAACTTTGAATAACTTCACCGCGACGAATCTGGTAGTTGGTACTAACGTCATCGTCTAGCGCTCAATTCTAGTCTGTAGCGGCTTCGCACACTGGGGCTATGAGGACCTTGAACGGGAGCTATTGCTTAATTTTGGATTTTAGATATATCTAAAATCCAAAATCTATAAGTCTTACAGTTGCCGCACTAATGGCTGACCATCTTTGACTTCACCAATCAAAACTAAATCGACACAGTTAACAAAAATACCATTTTCTAGAACGCCGGGAATGTTATTCAATGTCTTTTCTAGGCTGACTGGATCTTCAATAGAGTCAAATCTGACATCTAAGACAAAGTTACCTTGATCAGTAATTACTGGGCCAGCTTTTTTAATACCCATGCGGAGTTCTGGTTTGCCACCGAGTTTTTTGATGGCATTGGTAACAGGAGTAATTGCCATTGGAATCACTTCCACAGGCACAGCGAAAGTAGAACCCAAGCGGTCTACTAATTTACCACTATCTACAACGACGATGAACTGTTCTGCCAGGTAGTCCACAACTTTTTCGCGGGTATGTGCTGCACCACCGCCTTTGATCAAATTCTTCTGCGGATCAACTTCATCTGCGCCATCAATGGCAATATCAATGTGGTCAATAGCATCCAAAGTGGCCAGAGGGACACCGTATTGCTTCGCCAGTACTTCTGACTGAAACGAGGTAGGTATACCAATAATATCTTGGAGTTCACCAGACTTGAGGCGATCGCCTAAAAACTGAATTGTATAGGCTGTCGTTGACCCCGTACCCAACCCCACAATAGAACCCGACTTTACCAGGGCTGCGGCGGCTTTGCCAACTTCTTGCTTCATCAACTTGACGGGATCTGTTGCTGTCATTCCGAAAGCTCCTAAAAAACTGACTATAGTTCATAGTAGTAGGCAGATAACGTCAAAAGATGAAAGGTAAAAAACAAGTTTTTACTGGTTTTTGCTTCCTTACCTAGAGACTTACAAAAAATAAAACATCCTAGTATCCGGAACAAAGGAGATGATCAATGTAATATTGGTGTATATTAATATACAAAACAATGAAAAGCATCCAGTATAACGATCCTAATTTTGAGCAATTTTTCGCTAAGATTGCCCCCGAAGTAGCAAACACCTTCACGGAGGAACAATTAGAAGCAATAAAAAAGGTTTTTGCCTCTCGTGCTTGGACTCGTCATTCTTTAGACGTAAGAATTTCAGTGCCAATTCCGGGATTAAGGTTTTATGTGGTGTTGTTAGCAGGCCAAGAACGTCGCCCTAAAGTGCGTTTAAGCTCTGAAAAAGGTTTATATCCTTTTTGGACACCTGGCAATATCTTGTTTCTTATAGGATTTCTAATTATTATATTGGCTTGTAGCTACACTATATTTTCTTTTACAGTGTCTTCATTTACTCCCGTATCTAGCTCCTATTACCCTACTTCAATTCCTTGGATTTACGATAAATCAGAATGTGAACACACCAGTAGAATCTGGAATGATGGGAAGTGCTGGGATACTGAACACAGTCCTAATTTTTAAAATTTATAGCTACAGCCTACGCCGCGGGAGCAACATTGCCTAGCCTAAATTCGTCATTAGCTGAGTTACAGGTTATTAAAAACACCAAATTTTACGTTAACCTCAGTAACGTAGTTTTTTAAATTCATGTTAGCAGCTAAAAGTGATTATGATGATGCGTCAGCTTTCAATTACTTTATCTTTAGTGGCACTATTACAATTACCAGCAATTGCTCAGACCCAAGTGCCAGAAACTACTTCTGGAACTCCATCTGATTCGATTCAACAGGTAACTGCTGTCAAATGGATGACAAACTTTTCCGATGGCAAGTTTTATCCAGAAAGGTTACTGAGTAGGGCCGAATTAGCCTCAATTATGGTGAAAGCATTTGGACTAAATAACAGGCAAGCTGTTAGCAAAGAAAATTTAGTTATTCCAGATGTTCCTCGTTCTCACTGGGCATTTAATGATATACAGACAGTCTTAAAAACTGACATCATGAAAGGCTATCGGGGCAATCAATTTTTCCCTAACCAGAGAGTGACAAGGGCTGAAGCTCTTGCTATTTTCGCCCAGGCTTACGGTGTATTTCAGTTTCCCGATGAGGCTGTTAATGAAATTCTGGCTTCATACCCAGATCAAAAGTCTATCCCAGCTTGGGCTAGAAAAGCGATCGCTACAGTAGTTACTGAAGGATTTCTCAATACAGATGCTCAAGGTAATATTTCCCCATTACGACCCGTTACCCGTGGAGATATGGCTTATGTATTGAGTAGATATTTACAACGACAACAGCAACAACCCGAAACACCAGAAGTTCCGATTATTCCAAATAGCCCACAATCACCTTAGCCAGACTTTACTCAGTCAAGTGCTTAAAATCACCTTTGACCCGATTCTCTATACCTGTCTCGAATCTGGCGAAGATATAAGGAATTAGATTGTGTTGGTTGCTGTAACACATAATTAGATTGTGGTGGTTGCGTCGGTTGCTGCAACCCATAATTTCCATAATTAGATTGTGGTGGTTGCATCGGTTGCTGCAACCCATAATTTCCATAATTAGATTGTAGTGGTTGTATCGGTTGCTGCAACCCATAATTCCCATATCCTACAGGGTTTGTGGGAGTGACAACACTTTGACTCGGAATCTGGCTAGAGTAAGGTGCAATATTATTCGGTGCGGCAGAGATCCCTGGGGGCGTTAATGGTGCTACATTAGGCACTACCTGACCATTATTTAAATTACTGTAAGGACTTTGCTGTAAGTTCGTACCCGTTGATGTATAACCTGTACCAGTATTTAAACCATTACTAGGCAATACCTGACCGTTATTTAAATTACTGTAAGGATTTTGCTGTAAGTTTGTACCCGTTGAGGTGTAACCTGCCCCAGTAGTTAACCCAGCACTTGGTAGAGAATTCTGACTGGGTAAGCTGTTAATGGGTGGCATTAACGTTGTTCCTGGCTCAGAGACTCGACCCGAGGCATTTGTCTGAGTTACAGTCCCATTGAAGCTAGAAAACTTCTGGTTTGTGGATTGGTTGAGTGCTGCCTGCAAAGGGCTAATGGAGACAGAATTTTGATTCTTATTGGTTTGATTAGCGAATCCACTTCCTGGGCTAGAAGATGTTTGTTCCGCCCCTGTTGGTTCAGATGCCGTAGTTAAGGTCTTAAGACCTAGAAACTGGTTATTACGATCAAGTATGCCAGTCCGCAATAAATTTTCTGTTTGCACAACAAAAGGATTTTGCACGGCTGGGGAGGTGTTACCGTTAGTACCTAAACCCGGATTTAATTTGGTATCAGCAGCAGACTTTTGTTTATTAGTGACATCTTCTAATAAGTTTTTGCTATTTCCTTCAGTATTTTCCTTGGGGTTATTTGCTGTTCCTGAAGGAGTTGGTTGCTGAAAATCATTAAATAAAACTGGCAGGTTATCAATATCTGCTGCAATGGCTCTGTTTTCTTCTGACAGTGAAGAATCAACAGGGTTTTGTGAAGCGACTTGATTTTTTTGCTTATAAACGAAAATATTTGGGTTTGACCAGTATTCCCAAGTTGTTAACCCTACTACTGATAAAAAAATTGCAGTGCCCCAAAAACCAGGTCGCCCTAGATTCCATAACCTGGCTTTGAGATAGCGTAAGTAGGCGGGAGGATAATGACGATTTGGCATGGGATTGGTTATTGAAATTTACTCGAAATCGATAAAACTTGATGCAAGTTGAAGGCGTTGCTGTTTAATTCTTTTGCTTTTTCCAACAGGAAATATCTTAACTGAAGTTGGATGGTAGTTTAATCCTAACTTCTCTATGAGTTATTAGTCATTTCTAATAGATATATAGTAGTCAAAAATTTACTTTTTAGCGGCTGGAGTTTTTTGACCAAAGAGGCAAGAGAGCAGGGTAGAAAGATTCTGAAATTCCCCTGCAATCGAGAGTTTCAGCAGCCCTACATTTATTTATGGAGTTCTCCCCCTTGCTCCCTGCTCCACTTTGGCTACGCTCAGTGACCACCTGCCCCCAGCCCTCTTCGTTGACGAGATTTTCTAGAAAGTTATAGCAATTTATGATTATTTTTTGGGTATCGGTCACATTGGATAACATCAGGAGTTGACAACTGGTCTAATTTATTGTTGTGGCAAGACAAAAGTTCAACTTTTTTACTTTCTAGTTAGCAAACCGTGCGCTGCAATGCTTCGATACATACGCCTCTGAGGGCGCTGTGCTGCACCGTACTATTAACCAGGAGACTACAGCAATGATGAAAGCTGAAGATATCATGACTAAAAACGTAGTTACCATTCGTGGTTCGGCGACTGTTGCTGAAGCAGTGGGGCTGATGAAGGAGAAAAAACTACGGGCGCTAGTTGTAGATATTCGCCATGACAATGATGCCTATGGCATTGTCACAGAAACGGATATTGTTTATAAGGTAACAGCCTACGGTAAAGATCCAAAGCAAGTGTGGGTTTACGAAATTATGAGCAAGCCTTGCATTGTCGTAAATCCTGATTTGGGTGTGGAATATGTAGCGCGGTTATTTGCTAACACTGGTATTCATCGAGCGCCTGTAATTCAAGGTAAGCTGTTGGGCATCATCTCGATTACCGATATTTTGACCAAAAGCGACTTTGTGGAAGCGCCAAAAGCCCTACTGCTGGAGGAAAGAATTCAAAAAGCCATTGAGCAGTCTCGGTCTATTTGCACCGAACAAGGTGCTTATTCTAAAGCCTGTGCAGCCGCCTGGGATGAGGTAGAAGAACTTCAAGCAGAAGCAGCTCATCAAAAAGCTGAGGGGATGGTATCAGCCAAAGTTTCTTTTGAAGAATACTGTAAGGAAAACCCAGATGCACCGGAATGTCGAAATTATCATCCCTAATTGAAGTGTGAGGATGAAGAGAAAGGGGGTATTGGGAATTGGAAAGAGGCAGGGGACAGGGGGCAGGGAGCAGAGGGGGAAGAGGTACTTTTTTATTCTTCCCTCTACTTCCTGCTATCTCGATTTAACGTTTAGCAACTCGCATCAATAAGAATAGACCTATTCCTAAAAAAACAAAGTTGGGCAACCAAGCCCCCATAAAGGGAGAGAGGACACCTGCTTGCGCGATCGCACCACTAATAAAGAAAATTAAGTAGTACGAAAAAATAACAACTACACTAATCCCAAAGCTGGTTCCTCTCCCAGTTCGCTGGGGTATGCTTCCCATCACTGCACCTACCAAGCCAAAAACTACACATACAAAAGGTAGGGAGATTTTCTGTTGAATCCGTACTTGGAGTTTACGAATTTTTGCGCGATCGCCACCAAGATATTCTACTTGCAGTTGATCTAGTGATTCGGCAATATTCATCTCACCATAGTCCCGGCTTTTTTCTGCCAGACTTAACGGCGTGCGCGGTAGTTGTAATTGCTGGTGCTCAAATCTGACGATGTTACGATAAGAGCGATCGGCAGCGACAAAATAGATAGTTCCATTGTAAAAATCCCAGACATTTTGAGAAGCATTCCACTGGGCAGATTCTGATACCACAATTTGATTCAGATTTTTTGTTGAACGATCTATAATCGTCAAACCTGACATTCGCTTACCATCAAATTGATCGGCGTAAAATAAACGTGTCAATATCCTATTCTTAGAGCCATCCTTCTGTGTAACATCCTGATATTCAGGATAGAAAATATTTTGCTGTTTGAAAGTTGGCTTGTCTGATTTGAGAGCATTTTCTAAAGTCATCGCCGCTTGGTAATTTGCTGCTGGTGCAATTTGTTCGTTAAACACAAATGTCATTCCTGTAACCACAAGACTCAACATCACAGCAGTTAGCACCATGCGATAGACACTTACCCCACAGCCTCGCAGAGCAATTAGTTCGCTCTCGCTAGAAAGACGACTGTATGTCATCAAAGTCGCCAGCAGCGTAGACATGGGAAAGGCTAAAACAATAAAGTTAGGAAACTTTAACAAAAAAACCTGAATGGCAATATCTATAGGTAGCCCAGATTCTACGATTTTTCTGACTAAATCAAATACAGCATCAATGGTGACACCAATTGATGAAAAAGCTCCGACACCAAAGAAAAACGGCGCTAACAATTCGCTGGCAAGATAGCGATCCATGATCGTAAAAGGCAGCAGCGAATGGAGGCTGTAGAAAGATGCGAGCTTTTTTGATATCATAAACAATTTGAAAATTCAAATCTTAGTAACCCTGGCGAAGAAAAGTATATCTACTGTAATTAAAATTTGATTTTAAATAGCTGAAAATTAACTAATAAATTCATGTTTAAAGATGAACAATAGCCTTTAAAATTATGAACTAAAAAACTGTGAATTTAGACTTGAAAATTATCCCCTAAATAATATTGCCGCACAAGGGGATTACTGTAGAGTTCGTCAGCACCGCCAAAAGCGAGAATTTGTCCTTCGCGCATGATGTAGGCGCGATCGGTGATGGCTAGGGTTTCGCGGACATTATGATCTGTAATTAAGATTCCCATGCCGCGATCGCGCAGTTGGGCGACAATTTGCTGAATTTCTGAGACTGCGATCGGATCAACTCCGGCAAATGGTTCATCCAAAAGTAAAAATTTTGGCCCTTCTTGTCCAGCCGCTAAAGACCTTGCTAATTCGGTCCGCCGTCGCTCACCACCAGAAAGTTGAATTCCTTTGCTATTAGCTAATTTTTCCAACCGAAACTCCCGCAGTAAAGTTGTCAGTCGCCTTGACCACTCCCATCGTGGCACATTCGTCTGCTCTAGCACTAACAGAATATTATCCTGTACCGAGAGTTGGCGGAAGACGCTTGGTTCTTGTGCTAAATAGCCAATACCCAGTCGTGCCCTTTTGTGCATTGGCATTCCTGTAACGTCCAGATTACCCAACCAAACTTTTCCTTGGTTGGGCTTTTCTAAACCTGTGGCGATATAAAATGTCGTCGTTTTACCAGCCCCATTGGGGCCTAGTAAACCAACGATTTCGCCCTGAGCAACAGAAAGATTGACACGATTGACAATTACTCGCTTGCCGTAAGATTTGTGAATATTCTCTAAAACAATTTTCATTGTTCGTGCCCTTTCTTGATGGGAGATGCTAATTAGAACGCTTCAAAGGTGGAGTCTGTGGGGCAGGTGTCGCCGATTGTCCACCATTATCTGATTCCTCGACCATGTAGATGGACTCTACCTGACGGTTGGATTGGGGTAAGGCAACAAATCGTCCTTCATCAATCAAATAGGTTACCTTCTCAGCCCGCATACTGTTACCGCCCTGTTGCAAAATATAGACGTTGCCACTGAAATCAATTCGGCGTTCCTTACTAAAGTACTGTGCTTGGGCAGATGTTGCCTGAAGCTGGCGAGAAGGATACAACATTTGCACGTTACCGCGAGCTGTGATTACTTGATTTTTGGCATCATATTCTTGCACATCAGCGCGGATGGTAAGGGGGCGGTTTCCTTCAGCTGTTTGTGCGGTAGCGGTTTGCACTTGGGTAGGGAAGGCAAAAGTGCCCAAGAGTGCAGCTGGGAGCATTAAAGCTAATCCAAAGCGACGCATCTGGGATATGGGCAATTGATAGCAGGGCATCATAGCAATTGGGGATTCAGGATTTCAGCTTGCATTCTAATTATCTCAAGTACTTTATCCAGATATGAAATATATAATCTGGAGTGGTTTACGATAACTACTGGCTGAAATAGTGACGCTACCCCCAAACTCAAGGTTTCAGGAAATTGGCATTTAAGTGAAAATCAGTTAGGCACAATACCCTGCCAGAAGCCGCTTTGCATCTACATAAATTGTGCCCACCAAGGATTTCGGACAACACACAATTAATTTACCAGATGTCTAATCAGTAGACAGCACAATTTTTGGCAAAGATAAAACTTGATTTCCACCCAGATCACCAGATGTAATTTTATCTGGCCCTATTTGTTGTAATGTCCCCAACAATGCGGCGCTCTGACTCAATAGCTCATCTACGTCAACGCCGCCGTAACTAGATGGGTAACGGCGTAAGCGATTACCGCCTTCTCCTAATAGAATTACTGCACCTCGCCAGTTCCGATTTTCCAAATGATACAGCGCTACAGAAATTTGGAGAATACCTTGATAAAAGCTTTTTTCCGGTTCGCCAGCTTCAATCCACAAAGCCTCTAAAGTGTCATGGCAGGCGTAGAACTGACCAGAATTGAACTGTTCTACACCTTGCCAAAACTCTTGGGGGATGATTTCGCTCATCCCATGCTGTCTCGTACTTCTTTAATAGTTTCGAGAGAAATGTCTTGTTTTTCTCCAGCAAACTCGTTGTCAGGGGTGAGGAACAACATACAATGGCACTCTTTGCGTTCTCTCATTGGCACACAGGGGCAGTTCCAATACGTGGCATGAACTTCAGCCTCTTTATCTTCGTAATGGCGACAGGGACATAAAGGCGCACCTAGTTCGTCTTTATGTTTGGCTAGTCCTTCAATCACAACTGCGGTAACTGAAGGTTCAGAACAGAAGTATGTTCCAGTCCGCTTGGCGTATTGTTCGGAAAAATGCCGCATTGCCTCCAGGCTTTTATCGCTGGATTTTGTGTTATGTTCTGATGTGATCATGTCGCTCATAATTTAAATATTTCTTTGCATTGTACCTCAGCCGCACTATGGGATTACTGGGTGGATTTCCCCAACATTACCCGCCCGGATTGTTTTATCTTTGCTCAAAGGCTGATATCTCCGGTGTCCTGGGATCAGACAAAAGCTAAGAAATCACAGAAGCTTAACTTGAATGGGGCATGGGGCATGGGGCGTGGGTAATAGGGAAATGGGGGTTGCAACTGGGATTAATTAGAGCAAGCTCTTGAGGCAGAGGAGGCAGCACTTCTCTGGGCTAAGACTTGTTGAACTCAAGTCAAATGTAATGTTTTTTGGAGTTGGGGTTGCAGAGGGCGATCGCTTTGCAAAACTATACCAGGATGTTCCCAATTGATTACCTCTTGTTCTCCTGGTGAGGAAATATTTGACCATAAAACCCAGCGACTGCCTTGAGGAAGAGTAGCAACACTCAGGGGGTTTTGAGTCAGCCAAATCAAAGGGTAGCTTTTAGGAACTACTGAACTGGCATCTTCTAGGGCTGTAGTTGCTGCTAAGGTTTCTAGCACAAAGCGATCGCCTTTAATCAAATCTGTTGATGCTGTCCACAGTTGCACCTGTAACTGCTGCTGCTGTGCATAAAAATACAGTGATGCTGCGGTAATTACTGCTTGTTCAAAGTTTTCTTCTTCCCAATTACTAGCGCTGTCAAGAGCAATAACTATCTCTTGTCCACCTGTCACCATTTCTAACTCCCGCACCCTTAATTCTCCATAGCGGGCGCTAGTCCGCCAGTGAATCAGACGAGTAGAATCTCCTAAACGATAAGGACGGAGCGATCGCACCAGTCCCGTTGTCGCTGTCTGCAAGGGTCTACCACGAGGATCGCCCCTTTTGCTCTCTTCTTGTCCCATTTCGTCTACTAGGGGGCAAGTAGCCAAGGGTAACACCGTAGGATAGACGATCGCTGTAGCAGCACAATCACGCTGACGGCGACACCAAAACAACCCCAAAGGCGCACCAGAACCTAGTTCGACTCTATGCCAGCGATAAACGCCCCGGCGCTGGGTAGGGTGGTAATATATCCAACGGTAACTACCTTGGCTAGGAATCGTTTCGATTGCTTTTTGTACTGGTTTACCTAAAACAAAGGGCAACATATCCTCAATTTGCAACAAGCTTACAGGCTGCTGTGTCTGATTGCGGATTTCTAATTCCACAGTTAGATCATCACCGGCTGATACAGGTTGCATGGGACGGCGGGTGATGGATAGACCTGTGAGCGATCGCGGCGGTAAGATAGCTGCTACACCCAAAAGGGCAAAACTAATGCCGCTAATGGCGTACAGCCAACCAGCCATCGTATTGATACCTGCTCCAAAAAAACAAATAGCCGTAGCTGCTAGTACCCAACCGCCGTATGCAGGGGCACAAGCACGAGTTTCTAACCAATTAGTGATGGGTTTGATGATTTTCATGTTCCTTTTTTAACCCAACACTACCCAAAATTCACAGTGTTTCAGGAGTTTGCCAAGAAAGCCATAATAGTAATATTTATGAAGCTTCAAGCAATTTGAAGGGTGCTAGGTTCAGGTATAGATGAGCCTTCTTGTTATTATATAGCCCAGTAATTTTTGCCTTCTGGTAGAGTGAGGATTTCAACGCCATCTTCAGTTACAGCTAAGGTATGCTCACATTGAGCAGAAAGTTTGCGATCGCGCGTCACAGCAGTCCACTTATCGCCCAGAACTTCGACTTCGTAAGTGCCTTCGTTAATCATTGGCTCAATAGTAAAAACCATTCCTGGTCTAAGGCGCTTGCCCTTACCGCGTGTGCCATAGTGGGGAACATCCGGCGCAGTATGGAAAATATTACTAATACCGTGTCCAACGAAATCTCGCACTACAGAAAAACCTTGTCCTTCAGCATACTCTTGAATAGCTGCACCAATATCTCCAATACGTGCCCCAGGTTTAACTTCAGCAATACCTAAGCGCAAACACTGTTCTGTTACCTTTACCAGCTTTCTTGTTTTTGGGGAAGGGGTACCGACAAAGAATGTCTTAGATGTATCGCCGTGATAACCTTCAAGAATCGGCGTTACATCAATATTAATGATGTCACCTTCCTTAAGGATTTGCTTGGCATTGGGAATGCCATGACAAATTACCTCATTTACACTGGTGCAAATCGATTTAGGATAGCCCTTATAGCCAAGGGGTGCGCTTTTGGCTCCATGCGCTTGCGTCCAACGTTCGGCTTCATCATTTAGTTCAAGAGTGCTAACCCCTGGCTTCACAAACGGTTCGAGATGCTGGAGAAGTTTAGCTGCTAAACGTCCAGCTTGACGCATTTTGTCTAATTCTCGTTGGGATAAAATAACAATTAGTTCGGTTTTCATTAACTTTTATCTAGATATCTTTCATAAACATAGTTAACCCTGTCTTTGCAGCTCTTTGTGCAGCTTCAGCAACCTTTAGGGTATACAAGCTTTCTTCTGGGGTAACGTATAAAGGAGTACCATCAAAAAGATGGTCTAACACCATACTCGTATCTTTGGCGAACAAACCCCGGCGAGGACCAACTTCTATAGGTGTTGTTTCCCCTGGCTGGATGAAAATTCCTGTGTCACCATCAAAAATTAAACCACCTTTTTCTCCGTGAACTTCAAACTTGCGTTCTGATTGCCAAACACTTTCACCTTTGCCGTAGACTACTTGAGCTAAAAGCCCACTGTCAAAGGAGAGTTCACTAGTGCAGAAACAGCTTTGGTAGTATTCTGGCTCTATTTCCCCATATCGCTGGTGACAGTTAACTGTAAATACTTTACCAAATAAATCTGTAAGACGATGTATGCGAGACAAGGCACCCATTAAGGGAAAACCGAATAAATCGTGGTTATAAGTCCATTTACGGGGTGCAGGATTCTGGGGATTGATGGTGCTGTAACGAACATAAAACACTTCACCAATTTTGGCTAAGTTTTTCTTCAAGGCTTGATGCAAACCACCCAAAAGTTCCAGGTGTTCAACGTGCAGGAGTTTTTGTTGTGCTTTGGCTAAGGCAATCAATTCTTCAGCTTCGACTACATCCAACGAAAGAGGATACTCTACAATCACATCTTTGCCGTTGGTAAGTGCTGCACGAGCGATCGCACCATGATCTCGATTAATAGTGCAAATCACCACTAGGTCTATATCTTGGCGCTCTACTAGCTCTTGCCAAGAACTCAACGTCTCAATCTCATACTCTTTGGCAAAGGTTTCTGTTTTTTCTGCGGTATGACCAACAACTGCTATTAACTGCGATCGCGATCGCTCATCATGGAGCAATGCCTTAGCTCGAAACTTTGCCGCATACCCAGTACCCACCAAACCTACACGCACTCTTGCTTTTTCCAAAGCTGCTTCTGAATTATACATGATCCTAACTAGTTCTGTTTTTGATTCTTTCACGCTTCTAGTGATGGGGAATCGAATGACTTCACCAGTTTAGACTCTACAACATTCGTACTAGTACGTTACGGCGTAAATAGAGCAACCATTGAAAATTCTTAAAGAGCTTATTCCATAATACTTTTGACTTTTGGCTTCCGCCTTGCGGTACTAGGGCGTGTTTTCAAAAGTATAATCACGAAAGCATGGAGGCTTTCACAATCATGGCTGTATAATTGGCGACATTTTTTTCAGATTGGTTAGATGGCGGTCGCACTTAAATTTACGGAGTTGCTACGGTATTTTTTAGGTTACCAACTCAAAGCTTATTTCTTGCTCATGATATTGAGAAAATCTCTACTTGAGCGAATGAAGCAGCCATGATTTTTAAGGGAAGTCAACGATCTCTTCTGCGTAAGTGCTACAAAAATCGGTGGCATTAATACTATTCATATTTTTTATCCATTAAGATAAGTTTTTCTAATTACACCCCCACTAGGGCAGTAAGTAATATAAAGAAAACTTATCAGGATTAAGTAACTAAATTTCATTACTAATCGGGTTCAATTTCCAGTTACATAGTTTAATTTTTCTCGTAGTATCAGAATTGAAGCAAATTTGAACCAACGGCTAATCCCACAGAATAGCCGTAACCTTTGCCTAAAGATAACTTATACTACCGTTTGCAAAAGAGAGGATTACTCAATGCCAAGTTATAAAGTAACGCTAATCAACGAGGCCGAAGGGCTGAACACAACTCTTGATGTTGAAGACGATACCTATATTCTAGACGCTGCTGAAGAAGCTGGTCTTGACCTGCCCTATTCTTGCCGCGCTGGTGCTTGCTCGACCTGTGCAGGTAAACTCGTAAAGGGTACTGTTGATCAGGGTGACCAGTCATTCTTAGATGACGATCAAATAGAAGCTGGATATGTACTGACCTGTGTCGCCTACCCTACCTCTGACCTGACAATCGAAACTCACAAAGAAGAAGAACTCTACTAAGAGTTAAGTCTCTCAACAATAAATCTCTTGCAAGAGTTACTAACGTTGAAAAAATAGAAGCACCGCATATTGTGTCAACGCCCTTTCAATGCAGTGTCTATAAAGCGACTTTGACAAAAAGCCCAATTTCATGTTGAGCAAGAACACAGGAAATTTTGTGTTCCTGCTTGATTTTTTGCTCATGGAGTTTCCTACTGCGACGGCTGTGGCAGCGGGAAAACAGACCAGTGTCTTACGACACGCTATTTTGCGTTGGAAGAAGACCGCGCTGCCTCCCCTTGGCTTTTTGTTGACTCCCAATTCTTAATTAGGGCTTGCTGAAAAAGTCAGAAAGAAGCAATTTCAAGGGTTGACTAGTTGTTCAGCCCCAGTCAATCATAAGTTTTTGTTGACTATAAATTTTACAATGATAAACTGCAATTATATTAT
>JAHHHR010000028.1 GCA_019359245.1 Nostoc desertorum CM1-VF14
GTAACGCTCACAACTTCCCCTTAGATTTGGCTGCTGGTGATGTTGCTCCTGTCGCAATGAGCGCTCCTGCTATCAACGGTTAATTCTGAAGTTTAGTTAAATCTTAAAGCGCTCTCCCAAAAGGGAGAGCGCTTTTAATTTAAGTTAGGGTATTTACTTATGCACGAGTTACGGAATAACAAACCACAGAGGCGCAGAGAAGCCAGTGC
Source organism: Nostoc desertorum CM1-VF14 (assembly GCA_019359245.1). GTDB lineage: Bacteria > Cyanobacteriota > Cyanobacteriia > Cyanobacteriales > Nostocaceae > Nostoc > Nostoc desertorum. The sequence goes on from JAHHHR010000028.1 coordinate 210, forward strand.
GCCCTTGCGGTTCCCCGATTCAACTGGCGCGACACAGAGAAATGAGGGTTTGAGAGATATTTTGCGTAAGTCCTAATAGAGTTGGATAAAAATTTTAGAGAGAATTTTGCATAAATGCTAAAAAATAGCGAAAAATTCTACAAACGCAAAAATAAACTTTTGTAAGAACTCTAGGTAGAATACATAAGCCTCACCTTTTTCCTCAAAATCATGGGCAACATTTTTGGTCATCTATTTCGCATCAGTACTTTTGGCGAGTCTCACGGCGGCGGTGTGGGGGTTGTGATTGATGGTTGTCCTCCACAACTAGAAATTTCGGCAGAAGAAATTCAAGTAGAGCTAGATAGAAGGCGTCCCGGACAAAGTAAAATTACGACGCCTCGCAAAGAAGCAGATACCTGCGAGATTTTATCAGGGGTATTTGAAGGCAAAACACTAGGAACGCCTATAACAATTTTGGTGCGGAACAAAGATACTCGTCCCCAAGATTACGACGAGATGGCCGAGAAGTATCGGCCTTCTCACGCAGATGCAACTTATGATGCCAAATATGGCATTCGCAATTGGCAAGGTGGGGGTAGGTCGTCAGCGCGTGAGACAATCGGAAGAGTAGCAGCAGGTGCGATCGCTAAAAAAATTCTTCGTCAAGTGGCCAATGTCGAAGTTATCGCTTACGTTAAGCGTATCAAAGACTTGGAAGGTGTAGTTGATCCAAATACTGTCACCTTAGAACAAGTGGAGAGCAATATCGTTCGTTGTCCCGATGCTGATTGCAGCGATCGCATGATTGAATTAATTGAGCAAATAGGTAGACAAGGTGATTCAATCGGCGGTGTAGTAGAATGTGTGGCGCGAAATGTGCCGAAAGGTTTGGGCGAACCAGTATTCGATAAATTGGAAGCTGATATCGCTAAGGGTGTCATGTCTCTTCCTGCTAGCAAAGGCTTTGAAATTGGTTCCGGTTTTGGGGGAACGCTGCTAACGGGAATTGAACATAACGATGAATTTTATATTGATCAAAATGGTGAAATCCGCACGCTAACAAACCGTTCTGGTGGTATTCAAGGGGGAATTTCCAACGGCGAAAATATCATTTTGCGAGTTGCATTTAAGCCGACAGCAACAATTAGAAAAGAGCAGAAGACTGTAACTCGTGAAGGCGAAGAAACGCTATTGGCAGCGAAAGGACGCCATGATCCTTGTGTATTACCGCGTGCAGTTCCAATGGTTGAGGCAATGGTGGCATTGGTACTGTGTGACCATTTGTTACGGCATTATGGGCAGTGTAAGGTCTTGTAGTAAACTTTAACTGGCAAAAAATATTTATTTTCTTGGGGTGGTTATCTTACTCGCCCTCTCAAAGAATATTTAGACTCTGTGAACTACCCACGCTAACTTCGAATAACAAGTGGTCTTTATAACAGACAAGATTTATCTTTAGAATGTCTGCGACAGCAGGTAGTCTTAGTACCACAAGACCCACACTTCTGGAGTCGCTCAATCTTTGATAACTTCCAGTTCAGCTATTCTGATGTAACTTTTGAAGAAATTGTCAGAGCTTGCGAAATAGCAGGAGCTGATGAATTTATTAGCGAACTACCTGACAAATATCATACTGTCTTAGGAGAATTTGGAGCGAATCTTTCTGGTGGACAACGGCAGAGATTAGCGATCGCTAGAGCAATAATTACTAACCCACCGATACTGATTTTGGATGAATCCACTGGCGCTCTCGATCCGGTGAGTGAAGCTGAAGTACTAAATCGACTGCTTACCTATCGCCAAGGCAAAACCACAATTTTAATTAGTCACCGCCCCAGAGTGATTGAGCGAGCCGATTGGATTGTATTACTAGAGAAAGGACGTTTGCAAATCCAAGGTTCTCCAGAAGAATTGCGCCAAATTGCTGGCGAACACTTGGGCTTCCTAGACGATGTTCGGTCATCAACACCGAGTTTGCTGGTGAAATATTCCAGTCATGCTAATGGCAAATACGCCGCAATTAGTTAATGCAATCTTCTCTCTTTGAAATTTTGGATTGCTCCTCAAGGGAGAGGCAGGGGGGCAAGGAGCAGGGGGACAAGGGGAAGAATTCCTCCCTGCGCCCCGATCCTTTGCCTTATTCTCAACCATCCCTTCTTCATCCTTATTATTATGGTTAGTCAATCGAATCCTGTCTTGCTACCCCAAGTTGAAGAAAGCGATTTTCTTCCACCATTTGGTAATTAAGGCAGTGGTACAAACTGAGGATAAAAGCAAGTTGAAGGCAGGGGAGCAGGGAGCAAGGGAGAATTTTCTCCTCTGCCCCCCGCACCCCGCCCCCTGCTTCTTCTCAATGCCCCATGTCCCATTCCTAATTCCAATCCTGTTCCTCTTTCTTCCCGCGACTTTTGTAAATTCCCCCTAAATTGTGAATTTGACGAGTTTTCTCAAAAAGCTCGGTCTCGGTCAAACCCCACTGCTGCAAGGCTTTATCTAGGTCTTTTTGAATGTCTCTTGCCCCTGGAAACCCTTGATAACGCATTCGCAATCTAGCTAATTCTGCTAAGTTATAGTCTGTCGCCTCTTGAGCGAGTAAAATATCAATAAGGGTGCGATCGCGGTTATAAAGAGGGTGTTGTTGGTCTTTACCTCCCGTTGGTTGAGTCATAATGAGTCTTGAGTGTTAAGTGTTAAATCCTGAGTTTTTAGTTTAGCCCAGAGCATAGGAGTATATAAGGCAAAGGTAAATCACTAAACACTGAAACCTTAATTGTTAAATATACGACTACTCAGTTCCTAATTACTCTACACAGGGCTAAACACCCTGCTATCGCTAACCGCACTCAAAACTCTTACAGACGGCAACTACACCTGAGGCTTACGGCTCTCACCACTGCCGCGAAAGTTTAAATAAAGTTACATTAGTTCTTAAGAAAATACAAAAAACTTTAGATGAGGGTGAATTTTATCTCACCCAAAGTCCAAGCAGCGAGGGAGCAAGAACCCATTATGTTTGAACACTTCACTTCCGAAGCCATTAGAGTAATTATGTTAGCTCAGGAGGAAGCACGTCGCCTGGGACACAACTTCGTAGGAACTGAACAAATTCTCCTGGGTTTGATGGGAGAAGGAACTGGGGTTGCTGCTAAAGTGCTGGCCGAATTAGGCGTTACCCTCAAAGATGCACGTCGCGAGGTAGAAAAAATTATTGGTAGGGGTTCTGGTTTTGTACCACCAGAAATTCCTTTTACTCCTAAAGTAAAAAGCCTCTTCGAGCAATCGTTTAAAGAAGCTCATAGTCTGGGACAGAATTACATTAACACTGAACACTTACTCTTAGGATTGACCGAGGCTGGTGAAGGTGTTGCCGCCAAAGTATTGCAAAATCTAGGAGTTGACTTCAAGACTGTCCGTAGTGCCATAGTTCGCCGTTTGGGTGAAAATGCACCAGCTATAGCTGGTGGTGGTAGTCAAAAGCGCACCCAACCATTAACGATGGAAGAGTTTGGTCGGAATTTGACTAAATTAGCACAAGAAGGCAGACTCGACCCCGTAGTTGGTCGTGAGAAGGAAATTGAGCGGGCGATCCAGATCCTCGGTCGCCGCACTAAGAATAACCCAGTGTTGATTGGAGAACCAGGAGTTGGTAAAACTGCGATCGCAGAAGGTCTAGCTCAACGGATTATCAACCAGGATGTTCCCGAAACCTTACAGGATAAGCAAGTTATCAGCCTCGATATGGGGTCTTTGGTAGCTGGAACTCGCTTCCGTGGCGATTTTGAAGAACGCATCAAAAAAGTCGTAGAAGAAGTCCGCACTGTGGGCAATATCATCTTGGTGATTGACGAAATTCACACCTTGGTTGGCGCTGGTGGTACAGAAGGTGGATTGGATGCAGCAAACATCCTCAAACCTGCCTTAGCACGGGGTGAACTCCAGTGCATCGGCGCAACTACCCTCGATGAGTATCGTAAGCACATTGAGCGCGATGCCGCCTTAGAGCGTCGTTTCCAACCAATTATGGTCGGGGAACCCTCAGTAGAAGAAACCGTACAAATTCTTTACGGCTTGCGCGGCGCTTACGAACAGCATCACAAAGTAACAATTTTGGATGCGGCACTTGTAGCAGCAGCAGAATTATCAGACCGCTATATTAGCGATCGCTTCTTGCCAGATAAGGCAATAGATTTAATTGATGAAGCTGGTTCTCGCGTTCGTCTGCGGAACTCTCAAAGTTCTCCCAATAAAGAACTTAAGCGTGAACTCGCTGGCGTTACCAAAGAAAAAGAAGCAGCAGTCAGAGTCCAAGATTTTGACAAAGCTGTAACCCTGCGCGACCAAGAGTTAAAACTTGCAGAACAACTGCAAGCAACGTTTACACCAAACGAGCAACCTGTCAACTCCACCGTAGTTGACGAAGAAGATATCGCCCAAATCGTTGCCTCTTGGACTGGTGTACCAGTTAATAAGCTGACTGAATCTGAGTCAGAATTGCTTCTGCACCTAGAAGACACTCTGCATCAACGGCTCATCGGTCAAGAGCAAGCAGTCTCAGCTGTATCTCGTGGTATCCGTCGCGCCCGTGTCGGCTTGAAAAATCCCAATCGTCCCATTGCTAGCTTTATCTTCTCTGGCCCTACCGGAGTTGGTAAAACAGAATTGGCGAAGGCACTAGCTTCCTACTTCTTCGGTGCGGAAGACTCCATGATTCGCCTAGATATGTCCGAATACATGGAAAGCCACACCGTCGCCAAGCTAATTGGTTCGCCTCCTGGTTATGTCGGATACGACGAAGGCGGACAGCTTACAGAAGCCGTGCGGCGTAAACCATACACAGTGCTGCTATTCGACGAAATCGAAAAAGCACACCCCGATGTATTCAATATGCTGCTGCAAATGTTGGATGACGGTCATCTTACCGATGCTAAAGGTCGGAAAGTAGACTTCAAGAACACGCTGATCATTTTGACTTCCAACATCGGTTCTAAGGTGATTGAAAAAGGTGGTAGTGGTTTAGGCTTTGACTTCGATACTCAAGCCGACGCTAGTTATAACCGCATCCGCACCTTAGTAAATGAGGAATTGAAAGCTTACTTCCGTCCTGAGTTCCTGAACCGTCTTGATGAGATTATCGTCTTCACCCAGCTTTCTAGAGATGAAGTGAAGCAAATCGCTGAGATTATGCTTCGTGAAGTTTCTAAGCGCTTGACGGAAAAGGGAATTATCTTAGAAGTTAGCGATCGCTTCAAAGAACTTGTAGTCCAAGAAGGCTATAACCCCAGCTACGGTGCTAGACCATTACGCCGAGCGATTATGCGCCTTTTAGAAGATTCTCTCGCCGAAGCAATGCTGTCTGGTCAAATTACAGATGGAGACACAGCGCTTATCGATGTTGATGATGACTCTCAGGTGAGAGTACAAAAATTAGAAAAACGAGAATTGCTCTTGGCAAATGTTGGCTAATTTTATACCCGATCACTTTTTGTTGTAATATTTGAGAAATACTCTAGCCTCTCATCTCAGTAGAGGCATAAGCAGGGGCATCTGCGACAAACATAAAGTGAAATGGTATTATATCTTTTACCCCTAGTAGAAATACTAGGGGTTTTTTTGGGCAATTTTTTTTGGATGCAACACCCGGTAGGCTAGCACAGATGTGCGCTTTGTATACCCCAGAAATCAACAACTCATTGCGATATTGATTCCTTGGACAACAATTCCGATGCTACTTCTCCTACATTCTCAGAATCGCCAGGTTTGGAAAAACCATCTGCTACATCTTTGATAAAACCAGCTACAGGTACCGCGACTAGTAAACCCAAAACTCCGCCAACATTAGTTCCTACAAGCAAAGCAATTAAAACCCATATTGGTCTAATACCAGTAAATTTGCCTAAAAGTCGTGGTGCGATCGCCTGATCAATTAGTTGGTCAATGACAACAGCTACTGCAAAAATCTTCACTGCTAGCCAAAAGTCATGTGTGGCTATTATTAAAGTTATTACAACAAGACTGACGACATCGCCAAAGGGAATTAAACTCAAAAGCCCAGCCCCCAAACCAAAAAGTAAAGCAAACTGCACTTGAAAAGCTAAAAATAATAATGTTAATGAAACTCCCATCAGCAAAGCCAAACTTCCCTGACCAATCAAGTAATTTTGAAAGTTTTGTTGAATAGATTGGCTTACCTTCTGAGCGAAACTTCCAGGTAGCTTTTTAAATATCCCCTCCCAAACCCTTGGGCCATCTAATAACAAATAGAAAGTCAGTACTATTATGATTAATGCCTCAGAGATACTATCAATCGTATCTATGATAATGCTTAGAAGTTTATCTGAAAGAAACTCTAATTCATTGGGCAATTGCTCAGTTAATTGGCTTAATAGCTGGCTTAAATTCACATTTAACTTGTGCCTAAAAAACCAGTCATTTAAAATTTGAAGTTTTTCTTCGCTAGAATCAATCCATCGAGGAAGGACTTTCACCATCTCATTAAATTGTTCTAAAACAATGGGGAGTAAAGTGATACCCAGACCAACGATAATTACCAATGCTAATATAAAAACTAATGCTACTGCATAGCCACGTTTCACTCCTCGCTGTTGGAGAACCGAGACAGGATAGTTTAAAACGAATGCGAGTAAAGTAGCCAAAACAAGAATTGTTACAACAGGTTGAAAATTTTTAACCAGCAAAAATGCTAGCCAACCATTGAGAAAGACTAAAGGAAATAGCAGCGTAAAAATTAACCATTTCAGTACTTGATTGAGTGTAAAATTCATAATTAAGTTAAAAATTAAAATTATTCTATTTACTAGATTGAACCGAGTAATAAAATCTGCTCAAGAGGAAGTAGACAAGAAAAATCTTCCCCATTGTCCATTCCCTACTTTCTATCATCATTCCGATTACTAACTTTCAGCGAAAGCTAAAAATTGCTCCTCATTTATTCGCCCTGCTTGATACAGAGTATTAGTAATTTCCGAAATAGTTAAAACCGCATGACTGCGATAACCATTTTGCTGTAACCTATCTTTCACTCCTTGTTCATGATCGATAAGTACCACAATATCATTAACATTTAATCCTGCTGATTCTAATTTTCGTGCCCCTTCCATGACACTTTTACCACTGATGAGAATATCGTCAACCACTACAACTGTTTCACCAGGATGAAAGTTACCCTCAATGACTCTCCGAGTTCCATGTGCCTTTACTTCTTTACGGGGAAAAATCATTGGACAATGAAGGCGCAAAGCTAAACCAGTAGCTGTAGGTAAAGAACCGTAAGGAATACCTGCTAACCTATCAAAATTCAGATTCTTCAAAATATCCTCATAAGCTGTGAGAACTTGATTAAAAACTTGGGGATTGGAAATAATTTTGCGTAAATCGATGTAATAAGGAAATATCGCTCCTGATGCTTGGACAAAGCTGCCAAACATAATGCAGTCAATATCATAAAGCTGTAAAATTAAATCCTGTTGGGGGTGTTGATTTAGCAAACAAACATCAGGAAACCACACAGAACATGTGGAATTATCGTGAATAATTTCAGTTTTTATTTGATTAATTTCTGTACGTAAAGACTGGATTTCCTCAGATAGTTGTGTGTTTCCCAACATATCTTGAGGAACAGGAATTAGCAAACCATCACCGTTAGTATTCAAGCCCGCTTCTAAAATTTGCTTCAGCTTTAAACCCTCTGCCCAGATGCTACGCGCCATAATAATTCTTTCAGGCGCGATCGCTCGAATAAGCGCTAAAACTTCAGGATTTGTAGTTCCTACTTCCAAACCCAATTGTTCTGGAGTTCCCCAGGTTTTTGATTCTTTTACCACCTGTAAATAAAGGGGTGATTCGTTTGTAGGATATTGCTGTAAAGCTTCTGCACCTGGATTAGAAGTACAGCATAAAATAAACACAGCTTTATCAGGATAGACTAAAAAAGGTGCTACATGATCTTGTCCTGTATAGGGACTAAGAGTGATTGCATCCACTTGCCATTCTGTAAACACAGTCCGAGCAAAAATGGTACTAGTATTTAAGTCACTGTGTTTAGCATCTAAAATTACTGGAATATGGGTTGGAATAGCTGCTAAAGTTTTGTACAGCAGTTCTAAGCCGGGAATACCTAACGCTTCGTAAAAGCCAAGTGTCGGTTTATAGGCACAAACGTAATCAGAAGTTTCAGCAATAATGAATTGTAACCATTTCTCCAAACCAGCGATGAGTTCTTCAGATTCATAACGCACAGGCATCATCTCTGGATTTGGATCAAGTCCTACAAATAGTAAGCTTTGATTTTGCAAGATATTACGATTCAATTTATCAAAAAAGTTCATTTTTTTATTAAAAAAAGTTCGTTTACGAAAACATTGATTCTGTTAATTCAGTACCACCAGCTTTGCGTCCTAATCGAGAGTGAATTACTACAAATAAGATAACCATCGGCACAGAGGCAAAGTGAACAATTCGCAATGCTTGCCAATCGCCAAAAAAATCCACAATCCAGGGAAATTGAGCAGGTTTATACATTCCTATTCCTGTCAATAACGCTAGCAGTAAAATAGGAATAATTGCTGTATAGGCAATCCGATGCCAAGCATAAATTAAGCGTTTGGAATTTTGACTTTTTTGTAATGCTTTTAAGTCATTTGCACCTACAAATCTATGTCGCCAGCGTCGGGTAATTAAAACATAAATTCCATACCACAGAAGATTCAGCGAAAATAGCCACATTGCTGCAAAATGCCAGTGTCTACCTCCTGCAAGCCAACCTCCTAAAGTAAATATCGGAGGAATGTGTAAACCAGCACGTCCGCCAAAAACAGGGTTGGCGTTGTAAATTTGTAGCCCACTGGTGAGCATGATAAATAGACTAATGATGTTACACCAGTGGAAAATTTTGGCTCCGATTGCTTGAGTAGGTAGCTTTCGAGTTTCAGAGGGGGTCAAAGTCATAGATTTTGACTGATAAAATTTGCTGTTTATCTATCTTGGGTAAATGACACCGCAAGTTTCGAGGTAGTTATTACTTACCCTCTATTTTCCCTTAACCGAGCAGTATTGCCGTTCATCCTGCCTCCCCTATTTAAGATTTACTGTATAAATAGCCTTTTATTGTCAATTAATTACATGGACACGATTAAATACATTTTGACTGAAAAACAGATGCCCAAAGCTTGGTATAATATCCAGGCTGACTTGCCACAAGCCTTACCACCAGTTTTAAATCCTGGTACTGGAAAGCCAATTACACCAGATGAATTATTACCTCTGTTGCCATTAGCGCTGATTGAGCAAGAAGTTAGTCAACAAAAATGGATTGAAATACCAGATGCAGTCCGTTCTATTTATTGCCAGTGGCGACCAACTCCTCTTTATCGCGCCCGTCGTTTAGAACAAGCCTTAGATACGCCTGCTAAAATTTATTACAAGTATGAGGGTGTTAGTCCCTCTGGAAGCCACAAACCCAATACTGCGGTTGCTCAAGCATTTTATAACAAACAAGCTGGAGTAAAAAAGCTTACTACTGAAACAGGAGCCGGACAGTGGGGATCATCCCTCGCCTTTGCTGGTACACTATTTGGTTTAGAAGTCTTAGTTTACATGGTAAAGGTCAGCTACCAGCAAAAGCCTTACCGCCGAGCTCTAATGGAAACCTACGGCGCGAGGGTAGTTGCTAGCCCAAGTACTGAAACCCAAGCCGGACGTCAAATTCTTGCACAACATCCCAATAGCACTGGCAGTTTGGGAATTGCTATTAGTGAAGCTGTGGAAGTAGCTGCTACTGATGAAGGAACTAAGTATGCTTTAGGCAGTGTTCTCAATCACGTACTGCTGCATCAAACTGTGATTGGACTGGAAGCACTTACTCAGTTAGAGATGGCAGGAGATTACCCTGATATTGTCATTGGCTGCACAGGTGGCGGTAGTAACTTTGCTGGAATTGCCTTTCCATTTATTGGTGCTAAATTGCGAGGAGAACGAGACGTACAAGTAATAGCTGTAGAACCAGCTGCTTGTCCATCATTAACTCGTGGTAAATATGCTTACGATTTTGGTGATACTGCCCACTTAACTCCACTCACTAAGATGCATACTTTGGGCAGTAGGTTTGTGCCAGAAGGAATTCATGCTGGAGGCTTACGTTATCACGGTATGGCCCCGCTTGTTAGCCATATTGTCAATTTGGGATTAGTTCAATCGCGTGCTGAATACCAACTTGGTTGCTTTGCTGCTGGATTAACTTTTGCCCGCGCAGAAGGAATTTTACCGGCACCAGAAGCTAACCATGCAGTCAAAGCAACAATCGATGAGGCTTTGCTTTGTAAGAAAGAAGGTAAAAGCAAAACTATCCTATTCAACCTTTGCGGTCATGGGCATTTTGATATGCAAGCTTATATTGACTATGAAGCTGGACGGCTTGTTGATACTGAATATAGTGCAAATGAAGTGGCGATGGCACTGGCAGGATTACCTGTAGTTTAGTAGTAACTGATTCGCTATGCAAATGTAATTGAAACGATCACATTTGCATAGCGTTGCTGTCGGGTTACAAATCTATCACACTCTGGTATTGTTAATGCGATCGCTTCGCTGCCTTGTTAATACCTTGTGCCTCCTACCCAAGGTTAATTAGCTAAAAACTGGCGTGTTTTCTAATAGCGGCATGGTGTCTTGCTGTTGTATTCATCTCAATGACTAACTCTGTGCCTTGACCTAATCGAGAATTACACTTAAGTTTACCTTGATGTTTTTCAACTATAATTTGCTGACTAATTGATAGTCCTAGTCCCTTACCTTTACCTACTGGTTTGGTAGTAAAAAATGGTTCAAATATCTGTTTTTGGATATGGGGAAGTATGCCTTTACCATTGTCAGAAATGCGAATTATAACTTTCTGCTTTTTTCCTAGTTGTTTATCATCTACCCAAAGTTCGTTATTGTTTACCAATGATAAATGGCTAGTAATAATTTCTGTATGAATCCAAATATTTGAAGTAAAGGAATTATCCTGTTTCATTCTTTCTTCTAAGGCATCAATGGCATTAATCAAAATATACATAAATACCTGATTTAGTTCACCAGGGTAACACTCGATTAAGGGCAATTCCCCAAAGTGCTTAATTACTTCAATCCCGGATCTATTAGGCTTTTCTTTGAAACGATGCTGCAAAATCCTCAGAACACTATCAAGCCCTTCATGTAGGTCAACCTTTTTCATTTGACCTTCGTCAGACGTTGAAAAATTTTGCAAGGCGAAAACAATTTCCTTAACACGCTCAGATCCGGCTCGCATTGACCACAGCAATTTCAAAAAGTCTTTCTTCACGAAATCGAAATCGAGGCGTTGTAAATGTAAGGCTATGACTGGGGCTGGTGTGGGATAGTAATGTTGGTAAAGTTCAATGATTCTGATTAAGTCTTCAGCATATTGACTTGCAGGATGGAGATTACCATAAATGAAGCTAATGGGGTCGTTAATTTCGTTAGCCATATCTGCCACCAGTTGACCGAGATTAGCCATGTTCTGGTTCTGCAATAACTGCTTTTGGGTATATTTGAGTTCTTCTAAGGTAGTTTCTAGCTGCTGTGATTTTTCCCTAACTTGGTCTTCGGTAGACTGGAGTTGTTCTAATAGTTGGTATTGTTGAGTAGCGTAGGCGCAGCCCGTCGTAGACATCGCTTTATCCTGACTAATATCCTTGTGCGTCCCCGCCATCCGCACTGGTTTACCGAATTCATCCCACTGAAATACTTTCCCACAAGCAAGAATCCACTTCCACTCACCGGATTTAGTCAACATTCGCAATTCGACTTCAAACACAGGTGTGTATCCTTGCAGATAATCGTGTAATACCTGGCAAATTCTGGGGAAATCCTGTGGATGTACAAGTTGCTCAAAGGATTTATGCTCATTGTCGATTTCGTCTACTCTATATCCTAGGATGCCCTTCCACTGAGGATCATAATAGGTTTTATTGGTTATTAGATTCCAATCCCACAATCCTAAACCATTGGCTATTAATGCTATTTGTAAGGCGGCTTCTGAGCATTGACAAGGATCTAAATTTTCTTGAGATAAGTCTTTTGATTTAGGGAAACTCTGGGAATCTTGCATTGAAAGTAGAGCTTCCGGTTCATGGGTAGCGGGTTCATCGATATGCATAGCTGCTGGTACGGTGAAGAAGATATCCTGTAGCCTGTAGCTTGTCTTAGCACCCTGACGATCCAGTTATGGACAAAAATTTGGATGGAATGGAGAAAAAGGTAAACGGACAAATGTAACCTCTGTTGCGATCGCCGTGGCCATTTTTTAGAAAAAATAGCTACATTGTGTGCATCTACATTCTAAGATATGTCTAAAAAAAGTAGTTCAAATCACATATAATTGCCTAAAACTCAAAAAGTTTTGTAAAAAAAATTCTATGCTTGAGTCAAGCCAAATGTTTCAGGATACAAAAAAATTGTCAAGCTTTGTTTATAGCTTTTTGGGAAAAGGCTGGCTGCCGTCTATACAACGCAGGCTATATTGAGTTCCAAAGAATAATGGTGTGAGAAAATTTCATACTGAATTAGAGCCGATGAGTAATGACTATAGATGAGATAGTATTGCTACTAAAAGCCAGTCAAGCAACCGGTTTAACGACACTCCAAGAGATTATATTGCGTTCTTCATGGGTAGGAAAAACCTACACAAATATAGCCTGTGAAGCTCACTATGACGAGGAACGTGTCAAGAAAATTGCTGCTAATTTATGGCAATTATTGAGTACTTTTTGCAAAGAACCTATAAATCAATCAAACTTCCGCCAGGCTTTAGAAAATCACCATCTTAGCAAAGCACATCAGCAGTTAGTTAAAGAATTCAACAAAGCAGCTACGGCTATATCCTTAGAATTTCCTAGTGGAGCGGTATCCCTCAATTCCAGATTCTACATCCCTCGCCCACCAATTGAAGAACTCGCCTATGCAGAAATGGCTAAACCTGGGAGCCTAATTTGCATCAAAGCACCCAAGAAGATGGGGAAAAGCTCTCTGATTTTGCGTTTGCTTGCATACGCTAACAATCAAGGCTTTCGTACCGTGACGTTGGACTTTCAGCAGGCAGATAAAGCAGTATTTACCAGTTTGGAGCAATTTTTGCGCTGGTTCTGTACTAATTTCAGTCAGGAGTTACAGCTAGAACCAAAACTCAATGATTATTGGAATGAAGATATGGATAGCAAAGTAAGTTGCTCTATCTATTTCCAACAGTATTTACTGCCTGCCTTGGAAACTCCCCTTGTCTTGGTATTGAATAAGGTGGATTCGATATTTGAGTATCAGGAAATTGCTGGAGAATTGTTAGCATTAGTGCGATCGTGGCATGAACAAGCCAAAGAGGTAGAAATTTGGCAAAAACTGCGTCTAGTTCTAGTTTATTCAACGGAAATTCTTGTTCCAATAAAACTGAATCAATCATTATTTGATATTGGTTTGCTCATTAAGTTACCTCCCTTTACGAAAGAGCAGGTGCAAGATTTAGCACTACGTCACGGGTTGGATTGGAGAAATAGTAAAAACGTCGATAATTTGATGGCAATGGTGGGAGGATATCCTTATTTAGTCCGATTGGCTTTATATCACCTTGTGGGTAAAGGGGGATTGGAAGGGGATTTAGAACAGCTATTGCAGCAAGCACCCACAGAAACAGGAATTTATTACGAGTATTTAAGGCAGTATCTGTTAGCGCTACAAGATGAGCCAGAATTGGGAAATGCTTTTTATGAAGTAATTAAGGCTACAAGTTATATAAAATTAGAGCCAGCTTTGGCATATAAATTACAAAGTATAGGGTTAATTAATTTAGAAGGCGATCGCAGTACTCCTGCGTGTGAATTATATCGTTTATATTTCCGACAACAGCGATCGCTTGTCGATTTACACTTTAAAGTAGAGTGATGTCTGCGATGGGCTACGCCTATGCCAGCTTTCAACTCAATGATATACCAAAATGAATGCGTGAATTACTCAAATGAGAAAGCAAACTGGGGTTTGAGTAAGTAAAAGCTTATTTTGCTTGCGGAAAACACCGAAATAAGAAAGCAAACTCAGGTTTGAGAAAGCAAAAGCTTCTTTTGAGTAAGTCAAAGCTCATTTTGCTTGCGGAAAACACTAAAATGAGAAAGCAAACTCAGGTTTGAATAAGTAAAAGCTTATTTTGCTTGCGGAAAACACCGAAATGAGAAAGCAAACTCAGGTTTGAGAAAGCAAAAGCTCGTTTTGAGTAAGTAAAAGCTCATTTTTAGTAAGTAAAATGACATTTTTACTTAGTTCAATATGAATTTTAGTCTAGGCGATACCTTCTCTGCGAGACGCTACGCGAACGGTGAGCTTCTCTTCGAGACGCTGCGCGAACGCTAACGCCCTTTTCAGTTTTATTACGGTACGCTTTGCATAAAACTAGCTTATTCTGGATTTGGGTGAAGGCGATCGCGAAGATTTGCCAGATTTTCACGACACTTAACAGTCCAAGGATGGTTCACCCCTAATCGTTGGTCAAAAATCTCTAATGCTTGCAGATATAACGGTTCAGCTTCTACATAAAGTTCTTGCAAGTAATAGAGTTTTGCCAGATTGTTGAGACTAAGGGCAAATAATGGATGTTTTTCTCCCAGCAGCTTGCGCCTGAGTGCCAAAGCTTGGATGTAAAGGGGTTCGGCTTCGCTGTATCTGCTTTGGGAGTTGTAGAGTACTCCTAGGTTGTTGAGGCTAAGTGCGACATCTGGATGTTCTTCTTCCAGCAGCTTGCGCCTGAGTGCCAAAGCTTGGATGTAAAGGGGTTCGGCTTCGCTGTATCTGCCTTGGGAGTCGTAGAGAAACGCTAGGTTGTTGAGACTTTGGGCGACAGATGGATGTTCTTCACCCAGCAGCTTGCGCCTGAGTGCCAAAGCTTGGATTAAAAAGGGTTCGGCTTCGCTGTATCTGCCTTGGGAGTCGTAGAGTACTCCTAGGTTGTTGAGGCTAAGTGCGACATCTGGATGTTCTTCTCCGAGCAGCTTGCGCCTGAGTGCCAAAGCTTGGATGTAAAGGGGTTCGGCTTCGCTGGATCTGCCTTGGGAGTAGTAAAGTGCCGCTAGATTGTCGAGGCTAGTGGCGACATCTGAATGTTCTTCTCCCAGCAGCTTGCGCCTAAGTGCCAAAGCTTGGATGTAAAGGGGTTCGGCTTCGCTGTATCTGCCTTGGAAGTAGTAGAGTTCAGCGAGATTGTTGAGGCTTTGGGCAACATCTGGATGTTCTTCTCCCAAACGTTTTTTAGTAGCTTCTAGACACTGCTGATACCAAGGTTCAGCCTGAGTATATAATCCTTGACCATTATAAAATCGAGCGTTGCCAACAAATGCCCAAATTAAATCATCATCGCTGATATATTCAATAAGATTATTCGCTACTTCAGCTATATGAGCTATGGCGATGGAGACGGCGTTGATTTGCTCAAGGGTGGGTGTTTCAGAAATATTTTTGGCAACTGTTACTATTACCTCGCAAAGCGATCGCTTTAATTCCTCTGCCTGTTCTAAACCTGTAAGCTTATATTGAAAAAACTCTCTTAGCATCTGATGCAGCTGGTAAATTCTCTCACCTTTACGCTGTAGCAAATGCAGTTTCAGCAAACTATCATCTCTAATTTCCTCTAAATCTTCGGTATCTTCCTCTAGTAAACACTGTTCCACCAAGTTCCAAGGTATGGGTGCGGCGGCGAATAAACTCAGCAAACAACCAAGCTGCTTATCGCTGTCCTCTAATTCTTGCCAACTCAACTCAAAGGCTGCTAACACACCCCGTTGTGCTGTCATGTCGCCTTCTGGGTTATCAAAGGCAGGTTGTTCTAGTCGTTTGTTCTCCAAACGTCGCAACATTTCTGCTAGAGATAAATCCTGTTTTCGCGCCAAATATCGCCCGACTAATTCTAAACCCAAAGGCAAATATCCCAACCACTCACACAACTGATTTGCAACAGCCAATTCTTGCTCAATTCGCTGTGGTGTTTCTTTAAAAAATGACCTTAATAACTCCAGCGCTGCTTCTGGTTGCAATACATCTAAAGATAATTCCTTTATAGATGCTCCTAAGTGTTGGCGCGTGGTAATCAACACTTTAAACCGGGAAGATAACGAGGGTAAGTAAGGCTTAACTTGTTGATATTCTCCAACATCGTCTAAAACTACCAGCACATCGCCCTCACGCCAAAGCCGAAAGCAGTATTGCACTTGGGCGAGTAAATCCAAATCTTCTGGTGGGTTTAAGTCAAGCTGAGTTCTGGCAAACTGCACAATTTGAATGCCTACATCTCCAGCCTTTGCCAGTAACCAGCAAATTCCACCTTTGTAAGTTTCACGGTGAGCTTTTGCATATTGTAAGGCCAGTTCTGTTTTACCCAGTCCACCCATGCCAGCGATCGCAGCAATGGCTACCTGATTATTTTCGTGCAAAAGTTGGTGAAGATTTTTCAATTCATCTTCACGTCCAACAAACTTCACCACTCCACTTAGGGGAATATTCTCATAAAGCGTAGGCGTGGGTTTGGCTTTTCTACCTTCAGTACGTTGTACACCTAATTTTCCTTCTCTACGGTGTTGCCATTCTGCATCAAATTTCTGCAAATTCGCGTCTTTGTCGCCTTTGTCATGCCAAATCGTCAGCCGAAAGTGCCAGTCTTCTGAGCCTCGCTTGTGTTCGCGCAAATCTTCGAGAATGCCTAAAAAATCTTTAAGTGCATTTAGTGCGTCTCGGACTTGTTCTGTGTTTAAACTGCTAAGTTCCGCTAGAACTCTTAACTTAGTCCTTACTATTACTTGCTTTGACGTTTCCCAGTCATAGCCAATTTTATAAAGTTCACTGTCTTCTAACTCGTCATTGGCATAAGCCAAAAGCCTTTCTAAAAGCAGCTTTACCCGCGCTTTGACATCATCACCATAGCTAACACGCGCCATAGGTCACTTTTGCTCAATTTTGCCACAAAGTTTGGGGATTCCCCAAACTTAATCTACCATCCCCAAACTCAAACTACTAAACATTCAAGCATTACAGCTAACAGACAACTGCTTTTGCTTTCACGTACTACCCCAAATTTATCGTTCCTTCAATGTTAAAGGTGAAGCGAATGAAGGCAACGAAATCCGTCAACATTGAGAAGCTGGTGACAGTTTTGTTATTTGTGATTCCCCTAATTGCAGACTGGTTAATGCCAGGTTCAGGTTTTGTCATCGAATTGACATTCCTGATTTGGGAATTGCTGGAACCAGAGGAGACAGAGGGGGATGATTTGAAAGAATAAGCGGTAAAAGTGACATTTTGCACTCTAACAAACCCCTATTCCAGCCCCATTCCTTACAATGGAATGGGGTTTTATTCACTTTCCTCCTTGAGGGAATCTCAAAGTCAACACACCAACTGATGCATGATACCCAACTGCTACCACGCATTAATGCCACAGCCAAAAGAGAAAATGGTAAACAATATTATGTAGATGCCAAGGGAAATCGTTTTCCCAGCGTGACTACAATACTTAATGCCACCAAATCACAAGCAGACAGAGACAGATTATTAAACTGGAAAACGCGTGTTGGTACAGAAGAAGCTACCCGCATTACTACAACTGCTAGTCGGCGGGGAACCCAAACACACAAACAAATTGAGCGCTACCTTCTTGGACAAAACCCAGTTTGTCCCGAAGCAAGTCGCCCTTATTGGGAGAGTATCAAGCCAGTTTTAGAAAAAATCGACACAGTTAGACTCGTAGAAGGCTCTGTTTTTCATCATAATTTGAGCTATTCTGGCAAAGTTGATTGTATTGCCAGCTATCAAGGTATACCCTGTATTTGCGAGTGGAAAACAGCAGACAAACCCAAAGGTTCAATTGAGCATTTATATGAACATCCACTGCAACTTACGGCGTACATAGGAGCAGCTAACGAATATTATCAAGATTATGGCATTCAACTCAAGCACGCTCTCTTGGTAGTAGCGATTCCAGAAATGCCAGCAGAGGTATTTTGGTTTGAATCAGCAGTTATTAAAGATTACTGGGAGCAGTGGGAAAAAAGAGTTGCTGAATATTGGGAACGCAGAAGCGTTTGGGGTTAATCAGCCCCTTTGGGGAAGTCAAAAGTCAAACATTTAAAATATTCGTATCGATGAAGACAGAGTTATTAGTCGTTTGCATAAAGGTCTTCTTTACGGAAAGTTAAACTTTCCGAGACTAATCCTACAGGATAGGCGGAAAATTTGAGAGGCGCTTTCTTTTCTTTATTCTCTGTTTCCTCAGTTAAAAGCTTTTCATCAATTACTATTACCACTTGATGCTCACCCTCTGCAATATCCAATGGTAACTGCGCTGTAATCTTACCATATTTGGTAACTGTGGCAATTATTTCTATAGTTTTCATACTATTTCTATTCGATTAATACATCACTGCTTGGTAAAAGCAATATTCAGACACATTTCCATACGCTTAGATGTTCGTGTCCAGAAAAACAGGATCACCGCCCCCAATCACCATACATATCCTCACGTCTTAAAGAAAGGTTTTCAGGCCAAGGGCCATAGTTATGTAGAGGGAAGTTTAGAGGAGGACGCTTTTCTTTATTCTCTGCTTTCTCTGCCAAAGGCTTCTCATCAATTACTATTACCACCTGATGTTCACCCTCTGGAATATCCAATGGTAATTGCGCTGTAATCTTGCCATCTTTGGTAACTGTGGCAATTGTTTCTATACTTCTCATCTTATTCCTCCTTAATCAATCCATTACTGCTAACACAGCTTTCGGCAATAACTTATCTTTAAACCAAACAATTCTGGCGGGGACATCATTTAATTTTACTCCCGCCTTTTCTAAATTAAGTCGCTCGGAAATTGCTAAAATTAAGTCATAACGTCCAGCCCGTCGCACCTGAGAAAACTTCTTTTGTAAATATTCTGGTCGCCAATAACCAACAATTTCTAACAAAAAGGTGCGTCCATCAGCATGAACTAAGCGAAAATCGGGAATCATTACACTACCAGGAATTGGGATCAAATCAACTTCTCGCTCTAACGCCCAACCACTTTTCAACGCATCCCACTTATCAGCAAAGGATGCTTCTAACATACTATCGTAGGGCTTACCTGGTGGATAATGGGATACTAAACCACATTCAGAATTGAGAGTGAAACGTCCAGTTTTCCAAGTATTTGTATAAGCATCGCGGGTTTGGAGAATGGACGAAAGACTCCATTTAGTAACGTGAAGTAAAGCCGGAATAAGTTTAGCGATCGCTAACCCATATCGCGTACTAGGATTAAACAAACTCGTCGGTCCATCTATCGTAATTGTAAACCCGTGGTCAGCATCACCCTCAATATAAGCCATCAATTGAAACAACTTTAAATAGCGAAATAACAGCTTATATTCTCCCGGAACATTGCGATGAGCATTTAACACCAATTGACTGGCTTTATAAAATACACCCTGTACCTGAGATAAGTTATATCGATTTATCAAATCTGGCGCTGTTGGTGCATCAAACACTGTCAAAATTTTATTTTCAGATAAATCAGCATATAACCCATTACGAACCTGTTCTAATAAAACTTCCCGTTCAAGTTCTTGAGTTAACTCATCAGCAATTTTACTAAGAGTAACTTGTGTCGATTCTCGACTAGAAACCGATTTTGCAGCTAATGAAAACACCCGTTCTCTTAACATTTGCGGTTCCAAAGGACTTACTACCTCAAAAGTGCAAAAACTACTTTTGAGAATATAAGCTAACCCTCGCTTCACGCGATAATCTGTAGAATCTCCTTCAAAATCAGTCAGTTGTCGCTCAAGCACACCTTGAGTCTTCCCCACTGCTGATTGAAAATAATTAATTAACTCAATCGCCAACTCCGAAGTTTTCTGATCAATCTTCAGTCTCTTCGGAATGATCTCCTCTCCGTTTTGGCGATGCATCAGTAAGTCTGTCGGTAACATCTGAATTCTGGATTTTAGATTTTGAACTTCCGGTTGAATAATTAATCTCTAACTGTTCCGCAGCCTTCAAACTCCGCTCCTTCCCACTCCCATACACAACCTGCAAATTCCCTTTCTTCTCCCCTTCTCCCCTTGTCTCCTTGTCCCCTTGTCCTCTTATCCTCTCCCCTCTCCGCCTAGCCGAAGTCCCCTCCTCACTCGTATCCTCTGCCACCACCTCATACAAAATCGCCTGCTTATTCTCAATATTCCCCTTCCGTAAAATCCTACCCAAGCGCTGAGTATACTCCCTAGCCGAACCCGTTCCCGATAATATAATCGCCACAGAAGCCGCCGGCACATCAACCCCTTCATTCAACACATGAGAAGCAACCAAAGTATTATATTTACCCTCTCGAAACTTGGTTAATATCTCATGCCGTTCTTTCACAGGAGTTTGATGAGTAATTGCCGGAATTAACAACTCTTGAGAAATGCGATAAACCGTTGCATTATCAGCAGTAAAAATCAAAATTCTTGCCGGATAATGTTCTGCCAATAAATCAATCAAAATTCGCAACTTTCCATCGGTACCCAAAGCGATATCTTTCGCTTCTCGGTGCGCTAACATCGCCCTACGTCCAGATTGCGATCTAGCGCTCATTTGCACGAACATTTGCCAACCTTGAAGGCTTCCCAAAGAAATCCGAGATTGTTTTAAAAAATCATTGCGAGTTTGAATTAGTTGATTGTATCTTTCCCGTTCAAGTTGCGATAACTTTACCTTAATTTGGACAATTTCATGTTCTGCTAACGCCTTCCCCGCTAAATCTTCGGCGCGTTTGCGATATACTTCTTGGCCAATGAGGATATTTAACTCAGCGTGTTTACCATCGGTGCGTTCTGGTGTAGCGGAGAGTCCAAGACGATAAGGTGCGATCGCATATTCCGCAATCACCCGATTAAAATCTGTCGGTAAGTGATGACATTCATCAAAAACAAGCAACGCATATTGATTTCCTAAAGTCTCAGCGTGAATTGCGGCACTATCATAAGTTGCGACTAAAATAGCCGTTCTATCCCGCGAACCACCACCCAGCAATCCCACCTCAGCATCCGGAAAAGCCGCTACTAAGTGTGCATACCACTGATGCATTAAATCCAAAGTTGGTACAACAATGAGCGTCGTGCGTGGCGTTGACTGCATCGCCATTTGCGCCAAATAAGTCTTTCCCGCCGCCGTAGGAAGCACAACCACCCCTTGTCTACCCGCTAGTTTCCAAGCCGCTAGCGCCTCAGTCTGGTGAGGATAGGGTTCCATTTCCAGAGTGGGAACCAAATCTACAGGATAGAATTGCTTTGCCTCATCAATAAAATTCACATCTTCCGCTTGTAGTGCTTCTACTAGCGATCGGTATCTAATTGCTGGAATGCGGAATTTTTCAACTCTATCATCCCATGTGGCATAGTCCATCCAACCTTTGCCGCGTGGTGGTGGATGCAAAATTAATGTGCCACGATCAAAATTTAGTGTAGGGGTACGAGCCATTTTGGGGATTGGGAATTGGGCATTGGGGATTGGGCATTGGGGATTGGGCATTGGTAATTTTTCTATTCGCCATGCCCCATGCCCCATTCCCTAATCTATTGATTACTAATAACGCAAAAAGTGCATAATTCATCTAAGTAAATCCGACAAAGCTTAACTAGATGCGCTCATTTGTCAATGAATGTAACGTCCCATCGGCATTGTAAAACTTTCTATCTATAGAAATCCGAGTTGATTTCTATTCGCGCAGCGTGGCGTAGCCATCGCGTTGGCGTTCGCGTCTCGCAGAGAAGCGCAGCGCAAGCGCGATAGGCAGGGAGTAAGAAATCAGCCTTTTCTAGTTGTACGAAGTTTTTTCACAAATCAAATATGAGTCATATATAAGCTTTAAAAATTAGTGTTAACTCACATCATATAGCAGCTGTTATCAAGGCTTATGAAGTAATTTATCAGTACTTAAAGGATAAATGTAAATACTTACTGGTAGTAAAACTAAGTTTAATTAAGCTTAAAGGCAAATAATAGTTTTTAACTAATATGCTAAAGTTGATTAGCTTAAAATCTATATATTTATACTGTTTGGCGGATAGTTAAAAAGGATAAATATATAATTAGAGCGACGTTTATCAGGTTATTAAACCTTTACTAAAACTAAGTTTTACTACTTTAGATAGATTCATAGCAACTAACTGTTTAGTTGTGGATTTTTCCAATGCATAATAGGTGTTGAGCAATCGCATTGTCTAGCTGAATTTTGGGAATAATCCTTTAGCTAGCTGCATAAAAGGAGAAGTTACATTGAAAGGAATCCGTTCCCTTCTAACACCTTATGCTGTGGCATTGTTGACTGTTGGTAGCGCATTGCTATTAACACTATTGCTACAGCCACTACTGATACCAACTATTTTCCTGCTGTTTTTTGCTGCCGTGGCGGTTAGTGCCTGGTTTAGCGGCATGAAAACAGGGTTGCTGGCTACTGCTTTGTCTACTTTAGCCGTCAGTTACTTTTTCTTAGAGCCGGTGTTTTCGCTGTTCGTTGCGAGTGGAGACAGCATATTGCGGCTAGGCTTGTTTGTGTTGGTGACAACACTCATCAGCTTACTAAACTCAGAGTTACGCACTGCTAAACAACATCTTCAAATGAGTTTGCAGAAGCTACAGGTGAGCGAGGCAAAGTTTAGAAGGTTGGTAGATTCCAACATCATTGGGGTAATTGTAGCCAAAATGGACGGGGCGATCGCAGAAGCTAACGATGCCTTTTTAACAATGGTAGGTTATTCGCAGGAAGATTTGTTAGCAGGGCGAATTCGATGGCGCGATATGATCCCACCAGAATATATTGAAGCAAACAACAGTGCGATCGCAGAACTCAAAACTAAAGGTGTGTGTCAGCCTTTTGAGAACGAATACATCCGTAAAGATAACAGTCGCGTTCCCATCTTATTAGGTTCTGCCTTATTAGAAAATAATCCAGACGATATTATCAGTTTTGTACTTAATATAAGTGACAGCAAACAAGTAGAGGTTGATCTTTGCAAAAGTGAAGAACGTTATCGTGCCTTTTTAGAGCAGAGTTCGGAAGGTATTTGGTGCATGGAACTGGAAGTGCCGATTTCGCCAGAGTGTCCAGAAGAAGAGCAAATTCAGCATTTTTATCAGTATGGTTATTTAGCAGAATGCAACCATGTTATGGTGCAAATGTATGGGTATTCTTATCCACAAGAAATTATTGGCGCTAGGTTAACAGACTTTGTTGTTCCCTCAGATCCACACAATATTGCATACCTGCGTAGCTTTATTCGTTCTAATTATCGATTAATTGATGCAGAGTCCCATGAAATAGATAAGCAAGGTAATTCCAAATATTTTTTGAATAATCTAGTGGGAATTGTCGAGAATGGCCTTTTAGTCAGAGCGTGGGGAACTCAACGCGACATTACAGAACACAAGCTAGCAGAAGTAGCACTGCGTCAACGAGAAGATCAACTGTGCCTGATTACAAATGCTGTGCCCGTCCAGATTTCCTATGTTGATGCCGAGCAGCGTTATCGCTTTAATAATAAACGATATGAAGACTGGTTTGGAATTCCTACTTCAGAAATTTATGGTAAACACATTAGAGAAATTGTCGGAGAATCTGTTTATCAATCAATTCTTCCTTATGTAGAAACGGTACTTACAGGAGAGCAAGTAACTTACGAAACCCAATTACCCGATAAAGATGGCACAAACCATTACGTGAATGTTACTTACGTCCCCCAGTTCAGTCAGCAGGGAAAAGTTGAAGGATTTGTTGCCCTAATCACAGATATTACACTCAACAAGTTAGCAGAAGCAGCTCTCAAACAAAGCGAGAAACGATTAAAGACACTCACAGAAAAAGCCCGCGTGATTCCTTGGGAAGTAAATGCTACTACCGGAAATTTTACTTATGTAGGGCCGCAAACCGTTGAGATTCTTGGCTATCCATTGTCAGACTGGTACATCGATGATTTCTGGGCAAAACATATGCATCCAGAAGATCAAAAGTGGGCTATCCAGTATTGCCAAGAATCTTCTTTATCACAGAATAATTATGAATTTGAATACAGAATGTTGACTCCTGATGGCAGAGTTGTCTGGTTGTATGACATTGTTAATGTGGTGCGGGATGAGAATGGGCCGCAGCTACTACATGGATTCATGATTGATATTACTGATCGCAAGCAAGCAGAGCAAGAACGGGAACAACTGCTTGAGCGCGAACAAGCAGCACGCGCCGATGCAGAAGCTGCAAACCGCATGAAAGATGAATTTCTCGCCACACTTTCCCACGAGCTTCGCACACCCCTAAACGCCGTATTGGGTTGGACGCAGCTACTTAGGAATCGCAAGTTTGATGAGACTACTACTAGCCGAGCGCTAGAGACAATCGAGCGTAACACCAGATCCCTAGCTCAACTAATCGAAGATGTCTTAGATGTTTCCCGGATTATTAGAGGCACACTCCATTTAAATATTCATCGGGTAAAACTTGTACCACTTGTAGAGGCAGCAATCGATACTGTCTATCCAGCAGCTCAGGCTAAAGAGATTAGCATCAACTGTAAATTCGACCCGGAATTAGGGGTAGTTGTAGGTGATGCCAACCGCTTGCAACAGGTTGTGTGGAATTTGCTCTCCAACGCCGTTAAGTTTACACCTAAAGGGGGAAGAGTTGATGTGCAATTGGAGCGCATTGAATCCCATGTGCAAATTCGGGTGAGCGATACGGGAGTAGGAATTGCTGCCGAATTTTTGTCCCATGTATTTGAACGCTTCCGTCAAGAAGACAGTTCGATCACGCGATCGCATGGTGGATTAGGATTAGGTTTAGCGATCGTTCGCCACTTGGTAGAATTGCACGGCGGCACAGTCTCTGCTGAAAGTCCAGGAATTGGACAGGGAGCAACATTCATTGTTAATCTGCCAATGAAAGCCATTTATGTAGACCCTAATACCGCAGAGCAGTTTTCATCTTACGCGGATTCCCAAGAGGTTAATAATTACCTGCCAAAGCTAGATGGATTGCGGGTGCTGATTGTCGATGATGAGGCAGACGCACGTCATTTGCTTACCACGATTCTGGGACAGTATGGTGCCCAAGTCATGGCTGCTCCATCTGCAAGTGATGCACTGCTTGCCCTGCAACAATTTCGCCCTCATATACTAGTGAGCGATATTGGTATGCCACAAGAAGACGGCTACACACTAATTCGTCAAGTGAGGGCGCTACCAACAGACCAATGTGGAGGAATTCCAGCAGTGGCTCTGACAGCTTATGCTAGGGCAGAAGACCGCACACAAGCGCTGTTGGCAGGCTTTCAACTCCATGTCCCCAAGCCAGTCAATCCGGGCGAGTTAGCCGCTGTAGTTGCCAATCTTACCGGACGGACTTGAATGCTCTCAAGCTGTACAAGCGTCCAATCCACTCGGTCAAACTCAGACTAGAATTAGAATGGACGTGACGTTCTCTAGTAGCTAAAGTGCCAGACTCTTTGCCATTGCGCGATCGCTATCTTGCCTTAATCGATGAAATTGTCGAAACCACCCTCAAGGGCAAAATTAGCTCTGTTGAGATGGTGTATCAAATGCTGCTTAAAGGAATTACTTCCGGTACAGGGGAAGTATTTGAGTTAGTTTTGAGCGATCGCCTGAATGCTCTTCAAAGCCAAGTAGATAGTGAAAAAGACGAACTAAAAAAAGCTAAAGCTACTCGGAGTTTGAGAGCGATTAAAACCATTCAAAGTCAATGGCAACGCTGGCAAGAGCAAAACAAAGCCACAGAAGCGATCGCCTCAGCAGTTACAGAAATTACCACAGCCGAGGCTGACGAGCGTCTGGCGACATTTTTACGGGTTACTGACCCCAATCAGAAGTATCCGCTAAATTTGCAACAGCTACAGCAATTGTCAAAAGGATTACAGCAATTTGCCCAGGCAGATGCTGATTTACAACAATTTTCTGAAGGGATTACCCGTGGTTTAGACTCTTGGCAGCGATTGCAAGACAACTTGCTCAGTTGGATGTATGAGCAAAAAGAAGCTTTAGGATTTGGCGGCGTACCAGGAGAACGTGGCCCTTGGGCAAGTTGGGCTAAACAACTCAATAGTGAGTTACCCAAAGCACTGCTTCGCACCTTAGCGATGGAAGAATCGGCAATTGAGTTTGCCCAGCGACAACGGGGTATCACCCTGAGAGATTGGGTGGAAATGGCATTGATTTTACAGTTCTTGCAACGGGGACTAATTAACTGGTTTGACCAACAAGCTTACGATGTTAAGGCGGGGCCAAAGTTATCCATTTCCACTTTTTTGACCTTTGCAGTGATTTGGAGTCAATTAGCAAGTGGTTTTGGGAGCATTGGGACAGTGTACGGCGATGCCTGTTCTCAAATTATGCTCCAGATTTTGCGAACCTTTGCCCAGCGTTCGTATTTTCCTTTTTATGGTGGGATTTTTGCCTCTTTTACTGGCACTTATTTGCGAGATGCCCTTGATTACTTGGATGA
The DNA here is from genome assembly GCA_019359245.1 of Nostoc desertorum CM1-VF14. Classification (GTDB taxonomy): domain Bacteria; phylum Cyanobacteriota; class Cyanobacteriia; order Cyanobacteriales; family Nostocaceae; genus Nostoc; species Nostoc desertorum. The sequence continues at coordinate 26,753 of JAHHHR010000028.1, forward strand.
ACCATTGCGGAGGGGTGAGGGAACCCAAGAAAAAGCGCGTATTTTGACTTTATTAGGCTATTCTCAGCGTGCTTTAGGGCAATACCAGCGCTCAATTGATTTTCATCAGCAAGCGCTGGAGATAGCTAGGAATGCAGGCGATCGCCCCTGTGAAATTGCCAATCTCAACCACCTCAGCCGCACCTACGTGCAACAGCAGAATTATGCTGAGGCAATTAACTACAGCCAACGAGCATTAATATTGAGTCGGCAAGCAGGCGATCGTACAGGCGAAGCAAACGCGCTAGTAAATTTAGGTTACAGCGAAGTCATGCAGGCTCAAGAACTAGAAAACCTAGAACCTGAAACTTATGAAGCTGCAATTAACTATTTAGAACAAGGTTTAAAATTATCAGAAAAATTAGGCGATCTTCAAAGTAAAGCCTTATGTGTCAGCAGCTTAGGAATTGCCTATTTAGTAATTGGAGAACACCAAACTGCAATTAAATATCTTGAAGATGGTTTTAAAACAGCGCAAGTTTCCGGTGATTTATATCTGCAAGGGCGGAACTTAGCTTATTTAGCAGAAGCTTATTACCATCTCCAAAATTCTGAAAAAGCTGTTTACACAGGCTGCTTGGGAATGTATCTTTTGGAGCAAATTGCTTCTAACGAGTGGCGACAAGCGGCAGGTTTACTAACAATTTTGCAAGGACAAATTGGTGTAGAAGCTTTCCAAAAGTTCCTACAGCAACATCGCCCTAAAATCATTGCAGTTATCGGTGTAGATGGGTATGATCACATTCCCCAATTATTAGAAGTATACAAACAAGATATGTAAGGAGGCGCGAGGTAGAAGTTAGGAGACAGAAGATAGAAATTAAAGAAGAAAATAACTCCTAACTCCTAACTCCTAACTTTTTACTAAGTGATTACAGTTGGTTTTTCCCGTCCTGTCAGTTCGCGGATCTGGGCTATCTCCTCAACAAGGCTAATTAAAGAAGCAAGTGCTTGCTGTGGATCAAGGTCATGTTTGGCTGGATCTGCCTCATAGCTTTCTATATAAACTCTTAGGGTTGCACCTTGAGTTCCCGTACCAGAAAGTCGCACCACAATACGGGAGCCATCAGTAAAACCAATGCGAATACCCTGTTTTTGGCTAACGCTACCATCAACAGGGTCGGTATAACTAAAGTCATCACTGTATTCAACTTGATAGTTACCGAATTGCTTACCTTTAAGAGTTGGTAATAAAGAATGCAGTTTTGCGATTAAGGTGTTTGCTGGTTCTATTTCTATCCCTTCATAGTCATGGCGGGAGTAATAATTGCGTCCATAAGTTTGCCAGTGTTCCCGGACAATCTGCTCAACAGACTGTTGTCGGACTGCTAGGATATTCAGCCAGAACAGAACAGCCCAAAGCCCATCTTTTTCGCGGATATGGTTAGAGCTAGTACCAAAACTTTCTTCACCGCAGAGGGTAGCTTTACCCGCGTCTAAGAGATTGCCGAAAAACTTCCAACCAGTGGGCGTTTCATAGGATTCAATTCCAATCTGAGCGGCAACTCGATCCACAGCTTGACTAGTAGGCATTGATCGCGCTACGCCAGCTAAACCAGAACTATAACCAGGGACTAGCTTGGCGTTTGCGGCTAAGACTGCGAGGCTATCGCTAGGAGTGACAAAGAACTTACGCCCTAAGATCATATTGCGATCGCCATCTCCATCAAAAGCGGCCCCAAAGTCTGGCGCATTGTCTCCGTACAAAATATCCACCAACTCATGGGCATAAACCAGATTTGGATCAGGGTGTCCGCCTCCAAAGTCTTCTAGGGGTGTACCATTACGGACAGTTCCCACTGGTGCGCCCAAACGTTTCTCAAAAATGGCATGAGCATAAGGGCCAGCTACCGCATGTAAGGCATCGATGCTGATCCGAAAATTTCCAGAAGTTAATAGTTGGTGAATGCGATCAAAATCAAACAGGGACTCCATTAACTCTTGATAATCTTGCACAGAGTCAATCACTTCAACTACCGTCTCTCCCAAATGTGATTCACCCAAGGTTTCTAAATCTACATCTGGTGCTTCCAGAATTTGGTAGCTATTAATTACTTTACTGCGATCGTAGATAGCCTCTGTTACCTTTTCCGGTGCTGGGCCACCGTTGCCAATGTTATATTTCACACCAAAGTCACCATTTGGCCCGCCCGGATTATGACTAGCAGACAAGATGATGCCACCAATGGCCTCGTACTTGCGAATAATAGCCGAAGTTGCAGGAGTAGACAAAATCCCCCCCTGACCAACTTTAATCTGCCCAATGCCATTGGCCGCAGCCATTTTTAAAATGATTTGAATGGCTTGGCGATTATAATAACGACCATCACCACCCAGAACTAGGGTTTGCCCCTGTAATTCCCCTACAGAATCGAAGGTGGATTGGATGAAATTTTCCAGGTAGTGGGGCTGCTGAAAAGCCTTAACTGCTTTCCGCAGACCAGAAGTACCGGGCTTTTGGTCGCTGAAGGGAGTAGTAGAGACTTTACGAATGTTCATAGAGCGTGTTTAACAAGGCATTTTCTCTTACAGCTTTGCATAAGTTCGTTACAAAAAAAATTGCCCCGTATTAAACCTTTGTGTATCCTCTGTAGCTTTGGACTAGTTCATTCTTACGCAAAGCTGTACTAATTACACCTGAATTCTGCTGTTTACTCAGGAAGTTTGCTTTTTTTCTATTTGGTAAGCCTGCAATAGATATTCACCATTGAAATGAATCAGGTGAGTTGAATCTTCAGCAACCCAAACATCTGTTTCCCAAGCAATCTCTGCCAGATATGCCACCATTGCCTTACGGCTGAGAAATGTTGTTATCATCACCAGAGGTATTTTGGCACTTCTGAATAAGAATTCAAGTTCCTTCTTCCGTTTAGGATTAATTGGACCATGTGACGTTACAGCTTCAATCAGTACCAACCAATTATTTTTTGTGAAGTGAATAATCACATCTGGCATTTTGCCGTGGGAATCAATATTAACGCCTAAATCTGCCAATGCTGCTTCATCGAAGTGGACGAACTTTTCATCTGTATCGCCAACATAGATGAGCTTCCCGTCTGGAGTAAAACGAGAGGCAAAATCATTAATAATTTTTTCAATGAGAATCACGGTCTGTCTTCTTAATTGCTATCAAGTTTATATAGCAATCCTAAAAGATTTGTAAAATCTTCGTTTTTATACTTTGCGCCCTAACTCGCAGGAAGTAAGAAAGGGTTCAAGTAATTAGTGTAAGTTTATTTAATCAACGCTCAAAGAAGCCCTGCTGATTCATATAATCGTTTAACCATTGCTGAAATCCTTGCACCATAATCTAAATCTGCTGACCATCGCCCTGATAACTGATCGATTAATGGCGCAATCCCGCGTGTGACAAAGCGAAACCGTGGATCTACTACTTCCTGTACCAAAGGTTCTAAACTAGCGTAAGCTTTCAAATGTTGGACGTGCGCTCTCACTCCAATTCTGGCACTGGGAAAAGACGCAGCCTCTGAACCACCACCGATCGCACCTAAGCCTGCAAAGTTATTTTGCTCAGGTCTAATATCACCACCAAACTGTAAAAATCCAGTTTCTACACACATTTGGCAAAAGGCAATATCATAGTTAACCCCCTCTACTCCTGCCTCTTCCCGATAAAGTTTTGGGATGTCAGGAAACCTTACCAAAGCATTTTGATTATTGTTTCTCAGGAATAATTGTAACTGTACTTCTGAAGTATTACCGTTGGACATCACCCGGTCAAATTGACCAGGGCAAACCATCAAATTTGAGCGCAAACTGGCAGTCCGAGTTGCAGCATCCCAACTGACTGCAACATTAAAATCTCGCAGTTCAATCGCTTTAACATAAACTATTTTGCGATAGGTAATTCGATTAACATTAGCCGCTTTTGTAAGGTCAATCCGTAGACGATCTACTAAATCAATGGGAATGTAAGCATTTCCATTAACTAAAACTCCTTGCTCTGAGTAACTTTGACCATTAATATTAATATTAATTGGCGGATAATTTGCTTCGGTCGGAGTGCCAGGAGTTGGGTCAATTACACGACTCCAAGTTACCAATCCATCGGCAATCCCCAAAGCAAAATCGCGGCGACGAGTTTGCAGCAAAGCCCGATCTTCTGGATTGCTGAGAAACCCCACTTGCATCACCAAAGCTGGAAGCGTTGTCTGGCGACAGAATGCTAAACTACCCAAACCGCTATTTGTATCTGGCTTAACTCCCCGATTCGGTAATTGGGGTACACGGCGCAACAACGCCACTAGTAACTGTTCAGCATTGCTTCTGCGATCGCTATTATTAGCAATGTAGAAGACGCTAGCCCCACGCACAGAAGGGCTGCTAGCTGCATCAGATTCAATTTCTAGGGCAACATCACCCCGGCGGCCGCGAGAATTGATCCAAGTGATAGTTTGGGCGGCACTCAAGTCATCAGGAACCGCCAAAATTTCCAAATTCCGCGCTCTCAGTTCCGTGACAATCAAATCGCGCAGCAGAATCATTTCTTTCGCTTCACTTGTACCACCTGCGATCGCACCTGGATCGATTCCTCTGGCTTCTTTGCCTCCGTGAGCTGCTGAAATAAAAATACGCCCCATTTTAAGTATTTCCTCTGATAAAATTAAGTGTAAGCAATTCTATAAATCATTCTTGGTCTAGCAACAAGAATATAATAGCTATCAGTTGGGAAACGCACCGCAGTGTTAACTACTAACCCATGAATTGATAAATAGACTAGAATGCAAATTCCCCGCTTGCACCCAGACACAATTGAAGAAGTTAAACTACGGGCTGACATTGTAGATGTTGTATCCGAATACGTAGTTTTACGCAAACGCGGAAAGGATTTTGTCGGTTTGTGCCCCTTCCACGATGAGAAATCTCCCAGTTTCACCGTCAGCCAGACTAAGCAAATGTACTATTGCTTCGGCTGTCAAGCCGGAGGAAATGCCATTAAGTTTGTCATGGAGTTGGGGAAGCGCTCTTTTGCTGATGTGGTGCTGGATTTAGCACGGCGTTACCAAGTACCTGTACAAACTCTAGAACCCGAACAACGTCAAGAATTACAGCGTCAGCTATCTTTGCGTGAGCAGTTGTATGAAGTTCTGGCAACGTCCGCCCAGTTTTATCAACACGCCTTGAGACAATCACAAGGGCAAAAGGCACTTGAATATTTGCAATCTAACCGCCAACTCAAAGAAGAAACTATACAGCAATTTGGCTTAGGTTATGCCCCCGCAGGTTGGGAAACTCTCTATCGTTATCTAGTGGAAGATAAACACTATCCAGCACAGATACTAGAAAAAGCGGGATTGATTAAGCCACGCAGGGAAGGGGGTGGTTATTATGATGTATTCCGCGATCGCTTGATGATTCCCATCCGCGACTTCCAAGGGCGTGTCATTGCCTTTGGTGGTAGAACCTTGACTGATGAGCAGCCTAAATATCTGAATTCACCAGAAACCGAACTTTTTAGTAAAGGTAAAACATTATTTGCCCTCGATCAAGCCAAAGGTGGGATTTCTCAACTCGATCAAGCCGTGGTAGTAGAGGGATATTTTGATGCGATCGCTCTCCACGCGGCTGGTATTAATAACACAGTCGCCTCCCTTGGTACAGCCTTAAGCTTAGAACAAGTCCGGTTAATATTACGCTACACCGAATCAAAACAATTAGTACTCAACTTTGATGCTGATAAAGCCGGAACCAATGCCGCCGAACGTGCGATCGGTGAAATTGCCGAACTAGCATACAAAGGCGAAGTTCAGCTAAAGATTCTCAATTTACCCGATGGTAAAGATGCTGATGAATACTTGCATAGCCACACTCCAGAAGATTATGCAGAACTGCTAAAAAATGCGCCACTGTGGTTAGACTGGCAGATTCAGCAAATTATTCAAGATCGTGATTTGAGACAGGCTACTGATTTTCAGCAAGTAACTCAGCAATTAGTCAAATTACTTAAAAATATAGTTAACAGCGATACACGCAACTATTACGTTTCCTACTGTGCAGAAATACTCAGTTTGGGAGATACCAGACTTATACCCTTAAGAGTCGAAAATCTGCTAACTCAAATTGCTCCAGCTACGGCTACATATTCCAAGCCCGTGTCGGCCAGGAAGGCATGGGGAGCTAGCAAAGTTTCTCACGCTCCACTTCCTACAGAACGCAACCTTTTAGAACACGCAGAGGCGTTATTGCTAAGGATTTACTTACATTGTCCTGAACAGCGTCAAGCGATTATTGCCGAACTAGAGGAGCGAAATTTGCAATTTAGCCTTTCTCACCACCGATTTTTATGGCAACAGATTTTAGAAATCTCATCCGTTGATGTAGAAACGAGAAATTTTGCGTCTCAACCAGATTTAATTTCCCGCTTGCAAGACCATTTTTTAGAATTTAGCAATGAGATGGGGTTAATTTCCCATTTATTTCATGTAGATGAAAAAAACCAGAAAGAAATACTTCGGACTCCACAAGTAGTTCAAGCTGCGATCGCTTGTATGGATTTAGTAATGCTTGAAAAACGCTATCGCCACTTTTTGGAACTATGGCAACAAACTGATCCCGAAGCTGAACCAGAGCGATATCAATCCTATTATCAGGCTTTCTACGCTGAAAAAATCAAGCTGCAACAAATAGACCGACAACGGTTATTTTCCATTACAGAGTTATTGTAGTTTCGGAACCTACAGCTAGATTTTAAACACTAAATAGACAAAGTAAAAATAAGTTTCTCGGCTCAAAAACTCCATCTGACTGTGAAAACTGCGATAGCGGGTAGTCGGTGTGGGAGACGAATGTGCATCCATTCCTAAGCCTTGTGCCATTAATACGGCTCGCTTCATATGCAATGGATCACTAACAATAAGAAACTTGGTTAATTGGTGAGCATTCGCTACTTCCAAAGCATTTTTGAGGTTCTGGTGAGTTGTGCGAGATTCAGTTTCAGTGAAAATGTCAGCAGCTTTTACCTGTTGTGCGAGTGCATAATTTTTTCCAACTATAGCTTCAGATGGTTCATTACTCTCGCCAACTCCGCCAGTAAAAATGATCGTCTTAACATATCCATTTTTATATAAGTTAATGGCGTGGTTGATTCGCTCTCTGAAAACAGGAGATGGTTCTTGTCCCCAAACTGCCGCTCCTAAAACAATTGCTGCATCTGCCTTGATATTATTAGTACTGCTGCCATATAAGTAAATACTTGAGGCTGTAGATGCGATCGCTAGCAACAAGGCAGATATCAAAGCCAGTGCAACCAAAACTAACCATTTTTTGGGAATTTTGTAATTGAGCATGGGGCGTTGTGCTATTTTTCATTCTTAGTTTCAATATCTAAGCTAAGTGCGTAAGTCCTAACAGTAGTGTCTCTATTAGGATTTACGCACTTGTGACGAAAAACCAAGCCTTGGCGATTACTTCGCTTCTCTACGTTCGCGCAGCGTGTCGCAGACAGACGCTCCGCGAACGCTCGTAATGACGTAAAATCATAGTTTGTGCGTAAGTCCTGGCTATAAAGTCAAGTTCAAGAGCAGGTTGAAAGTGAATTTAACCGCTTAGGAATGTTGCTGAAAGAGTAATCCTTAAGAACGAAAATTAGCGATCGCGTTTAGCAGAACGGCGCGATGCCGACGAACGCGCACCAGGCTTATCCCCATTCGTGGCAGGTGGCGCTGCCTTACGTTTAGCCGATTTCTGTAGTAACGGTTTAGGAGCACCAGCCGGACGCTTATCACCTCCAGGCTTGGCTCTGTGTTGCCGTCCACTTGGGATTGCTTCTGGCTTGGTATCGGGATTAAGCGCAAAACCAGCCACTACTTCCCTTGGTAAGCGCTGCTGAATCAGTTTTTCGATATCTGTCAATAGAGGGTATTCATCAACAGACACCAGCGACACGGCTTCACCTGATGCGCCAGCGCGGCCAGTACGCCCAATGCGATGAACATAATCTTCCGGTACATTGGGTAGATCGAAGTTGACTACATGGGGCAGTTCGCTGATATCAAGACCCCTAGCAGCAATGTCTGTCGCCACCAATACCTGTAAGCTGCCATTTTTGAACTTCGCCAGAGCATTGGTACGCACCGGCTGGCTCTTATTCCCGTGGATTGCCAGTGCTTGAATACGGTCTTCGCCCAATTGCTTAACCAAACGATCAGCGCCATACTTAGTGCGGGTAAACACTAGCACTTGATACCAATTATCTCGGCGGATCAAGTGAGCAAGTAATTGGCGTTTCTTGTCACGGTCTACGTGGTAAATTTTTTGTGCGATCGTCTCGGCGGTAACGTTGCGGCGTGCTACCTCAATCATCGTCGGGTTATTAAGCAGCCCGGCGGCGAGTGCCTTAATTTTGTCCGAGAAAGTAGCGAAGAATAGCAAATTTTGTCGCTGTTTGGGCAAGAGTGAGAGGATGCGGCGGATATCATGAATAAAGCCCATGTCCAGCATCCGATCTGCTTCATCTAGCACCAAAACCTCAATATGCGACAGGTTCAGCGTGCCCTGCTGTACATGGTCTAACAGTCGCCCTGGAGTAGCGACTAGAATATCCACTCGATTCTTCAAACGCTGTTTTTGCAGATTAATACCGACTCCACCGAACATCACCATCGAGTTTAGCTGCAAGTACTTACCGTACTCGCGCACGCTTTCTTCTACCTGGGCGGCGAGTTCACGAGTCGGGGTAAGAATCAGCGCCCGGATCGGTGGGTATCCCTTATATGTACCTTTGGTGCTCTTGTCAGACGACAACCGATGCAGAAGCGGTAGGGTAAAACTAGCGGTTTTTCCAGTGCCAGTTTGTGCCCCAGCTAGCAAATCGCTACCCGACAAGACGGCAGGAATCGCCTGTATTTGAATTGGTGTGGGTTCGGTGTACCCGCGTTCGGTAACCGCACGGATAATTTCATTGGACAAGCCGAGAGTAGAAAAAGACATAGAACTCCAAAAATAACATCGGCCTGTCGCCAATGGCGGCGTCAGTCTTAGGCGGACGGATAAAAAAGCGTTGAAAGGCTGATGGGCAATAGCGCAAAGACTGAAGAGCGAGTGCCGCAATTCCACATTTTAACAGATTGTAGTGGATTGTGTGGTTAAAGTTGCTCTAATTCAGCGTTGTGTTAAATTAGCATTACTTGGAATGTAAAATGTTGAACAATTAGGAGAAATTCGTTATCGCAATCCAAAAGCAACTGATTAATTCACAAATCAAGTCACCTAGCGTCTTCTTGATTGACCATGAGAATAACAATCGTGGTCTGATCGACACCAATGAGGCGCTACAGCTAGCCGAGAGCTTAGAGCTTGACTTAGTTGTAGTTTCCCAAGGTAAAGAGGCTCCAATCGCTAAAATTCTCAACTATGGCAAGCTTCAGTATCAAAAGAAAAAACGTCAGAGCCAGAGTGCTAGACCCACGGTAAAGGAAGTGCGATTTGGCCTAAACGTGGGCGTGGCTGATTACAATTTACGCATCCAACAAGCAGGTGAGTGGTTGAGTAAAGGCGATTCAGTCAAATTTGCCATCCGTTTACGAGGCCGAGAACATCAATATCGTGACAAAGCAGGAGAACTGCTAGACCGAATTGCAAATGATCTCAGTCAAGTAGGTAAAATCCAGTCGCTGGATAAACGCGCACTAGTTGTTCAAGTGATTCCTGCCTAGTTAATCTTGCGATCGCTAGAGCATATATTGGTGAAAGCCTGTTAGGAACAAAAAAGCTGGAGGCAACACTGTAGCTTCTATGGAAAAAACATTGAGATTCTCCCCACTGAAGACAGCAAGGGGATTTTTTCACTGTCTATTTGAGTCACGCTTGTACAGAGCTACACTCGAAATGAAGATGGAACCTTAAACCAGTAGGGGGTGCTATAGCCCCAAGTACTGAGACATCGAAAAATCTCACATTTTTTCTACGAATATTGATAGAGCTAACCCCATCTCTGTGAAACTTAAAGCCGCACCTTCAAATGTCGGTGCGGCTTTTGGATTTATTCTTAAATTCAAAGCAAGAGAGTTTTACCTATAATCAGAGGCACTGGAGGATTAAAAATCTTTTCATTTTATCGCTAGTGAGAAAACCGTTCCACAATATCCTTTACTGTCTTATAACTTAGATGAAACTGCTGGGCAATCTGGCGACTAGAATACCCCTCCCTAAACATCGTTAAGACTTGAAAGGCATACTTATCTAATTGTTTTAAATCATCCATACAATTTCTAGACCTTTTGTATAGGGTTGGGTAAAAATCCGTATTATGTCGATGGAGCAATTATTGTATAACAAGCTCCTTCAGTAATTCTTCCTAATTCTTTTGAGCTATGAAAAACCCTCTAGTCTGTAAATAAACTAGAGAATAGGCTGTGCTTAATGTTGTCTAAAAAAAATTACTCTTTTTACGAAATTTGTTCTTCCATCTGGTGAACAAATTAAGGCAGATAAAGTATAGTTCAATGTTAAGTTCGCTAGCAATAAGGGATACAAAGCAATAGTGCCAGGATTACAGCATAGTTGTTGAAATAACCTCATGGCAAATCTTGCAACGGATTTTCATAATATTGTACGGAATCGTACTGACTGACAGCGACTGAGGGCTTTAGTCTGTAAAGATACTTAAATAGAGGCAATCCCGAAGTTATAAAAAATTTGGGAACAAATTCATGGATGGCAATATCTCTTAACTTCTCGTTACTGGCTAAAACCCAGTAATGAATAATTTGTGGGATAAAACCCATTAGGAATTGGTTAACAGTCTCTTTTTATTCAGGGATTGAAACTTAAATGTCACCTGAATTGAAAATGAATCTAAATATATTTATCCAGCAGTTACAGTTATTGCAAGGGTGTTTAAACTTGTACCAAGATGCGAACACCACAGTAGAGCCAGAAGCCGATTTGCTGGAAGCAGACTTAAAAGAACTTGATACTGCTTCAAAAACATTAGAGATAGTTACAGAGAAGCTGTTCGAGCAAACTCAAAAATTGGGAAATGTACAAGCACGACTTAGAGAGGAATGCAAGCGCTACCAAGACCTGTTGGAGTTCATACCAAATGCTTACTTTGTGAGTGACACACAAGGGAAAATTCTGTCAGCTAATCTTGCCACTGCCACACTGTTCAATCTTCAACAGCGATTTTTGCTAAACAAACCGTTAGTCTGTTTCATTGCAGTAGAAGAACGTCAGGCATTTCGTTGCCAACTAAACCAGATGTATGAGTCTGAGTGTGACTATGTACAAGAGTGGATATTATGTATACAGCCCCGTTACTGTGAGCCTTTTGAGGTTGCTATAACTGTAGCTCCTATGCGCGACGTTAAAGGCAAGTTAACAGGCTTGCGCTGGATGGTGCGTGACATCACTCACGTTTGGCAACAGCCTCAATTAACACTCTTAAGGTCAGAAGAACTTTATCCGTTATCTCTTTAGGTTAGGTTAAAACTTAGCAGGCGATTGTATTCCTCTTTGATTACCCCATAACATTCGCAGGAAGCCTCTTCTAGTCCCTGCCGATTAATGGTTTTGATTTTCTTTCGGCTGCATTCGATAAGACCTTTCTTTTCTAGAATATGGGCGGTTTCGGTGATCCCAGAGCGGCGCACGCCCAGCATATGGGAGAGGAACTCATGAGACAGGATGAGTTCATCCGAGTAGAGACGGTCACTCGACTCAAGCAACCAACGGGCCATGCGTTTTTCTATCGTATGAGTGCGGTTGCAGGCAACATTTTGCGAGATTTGTGCTATGTAAGCCTGTGTGTATTTAAGCATTACGTCCCGCAGCGACTTATTGGTGTCGAACTCATGGAGCAACAGATGTGCTTTCATTTTCACCGCCTTGCCAGGAACCTGAACGATGTACTGGGTCTGCGTCGTCTCCTGACCGCCCATGAAGGCGTTGATCCCTACCATCTCGCGGCTTCCGACCACTCCGGCTTCAACGGTGCTACCGTCCATCATTGTGATGGTGACTGAGATTAAGCAGGTAAGGGGGAAGTAGACTTCTTCGATGAGTTCGCCGGGTCTGTTGAGTATTTCGCCGTATGAAAGCTCTACCTGTTCCATTTTGTTTTCTATCCGCTTGTACAGCTCGCGTGGCAAAGCGGTGAGCAGAAGGTTCTCATTAGTCATCTTTTTGTTAAAGCTTGTTTATTAATTATTGTTAAACTATGAGATCTAAAAGCCTATAAGCATAACTGCCGTAGATTCGCCGATTTTGAAAAGATATTGGACGAATAGCAGTTTTTTAATAATTATTTGATACTAATTATTACAGCATTTTCACGTAAAGCAAGCTTTTGCAAACCATACTAACCGTACTATTATGAAGTAAGGGTATCATTTCCCTATCATATACTATCCCCGGATTCTCACTTGTAATAAATCCTGGGCAAATATTTCAGGATTGAGTCATATGATGTTCGCTTTATTACTTAGTTTAAACCCGGAGAACTTCACCCTGTCAAAGCTGTGCTTTGTCTTCCCTTCCTACAGATGGGGCGTGTATACACAAGTCTTTCTGAAGGCAATTTACGGTTAAGTCTCAGAGCCACTGAGACACCTCACCCTGGTTTTACTACATAAAATCGATCCCTCTCCTTAATAACTACGGTGTACACACAAGCCTTTAAGAGTTGCCCCATAAGCTTTTGATCCCCCCAACCCCCCTTAAAAAGCTATGCATTATAAACATCTTTCTTAATACAAGGATTGACAAAAGTTAGGAGTTATGCAGTGGAGAATGGAGGAAAAAATCACTAGTGACTAGAGGAAATGGCGATGAGAATTAACACAGTCAAAAAAAGTATGACTGTCTCATGGCTATGTTGGCTCAAAAAACTAAAAGCTCGGAAGTCCAAGAGTCAAAACCCTGAAAAACTGACGAGAAAATGGGGAAATAATTAACTATTGAGAGGCTGAAAAGCCAGCCAGCCGACAACAATATCATGTAATCGACTCAATCCACGCCAGAGAACTTTCACCCCAGGAGAGCCATCGCCTTTACGACCTAAAAACCCGCCCAGTCGAGCAATCCAATTGACAGCTTGGGTCAAAGTCGGTGGTGTAGGATAAGGATAAGGTTGATGATGTATGGTGGTATACAAGGCTTGCCACTCATGAGGTGCTAAAACCTGTTCACAACTAGAGTCGGGAGAACAACGAGCCAAGTAAGTTAACCACAGCAAACGCCAAGCAACTATGCTATATGTAGCCAAAGCCATCTCTAATCTTTGCGCCGTTTCTAGTTGTAACTTCTCAATCCCACAACCACTTTTTAAAACATAGTGATAACGTTCAATCAACCAACGATAACTGTACCATTGCACATACTGCAATACATCTTCCAGACCGCTAATTTCTAAGGTAGTCAGCAGTAACCAACAAATCGGCTCAATCTGTGGTGGAGGAGCAACTTCTGTGACTAAAATTGCCTGTAATGTTATCGGAGTTAGAAGTTCTGTTTTGGCGCGATTTTGCGGTGGTGCAATGGTAATGGTGCGATAACGAAGAGTCAGGGTAGCAGTTCTTGGCGGTCGAGTGGGATTGCGTTTCACCGTAAGCGTTATTGTGCCGAGTGAGTCAACAGATTCTAACTTTTCCCATAAATGCTGCTCACAGTCAGCCAAACAGCGATTCTGAGTAGCTCGAATCAGAAAATCTGATCCTTGACGACGAGAATAAGCAAATAAGTCATAAATATCAGCTTCTCGGTCGGCAATAGTTACTACCTGTACTGATTCCGGGATAATTGACTCAGTTGTGTTCAAGGCATCCAGCCATCTAATACTTTCTTTTTGAGAGGTCGATTTTTGTTTTCTGTCTTCGGCTTTTCCTAGTTCTTCTTCCTTCCTTGACCACACTTGCTGCCCAATGATGCCTAATGGTATTCCCTGTGGAGAGGTTGTGAAGACTGAGTGGACTTTTAATCCTTTAGCATATTTACTGTCCAGATATCCTGTTTTCGATAGTGCTTTGTGGCTTGTGTAGTTCAGTTCGGTTGTATCTTGAATTGCCAACACCACCGGATGCTTGGCAATTCGCTCTACTGTCGCATCAATATGTCCTTGTCTAATCATCGATGGTTTGATGTATGGTGAATCCCAGAAGTCATAGGTGGCTTTAGTTTCTGCCCATGTCCCACTGGCTTGTGGAATACTCGCCTCTGGTTTAGCACTTAAATTTTCAACTATTTTGATCAACCGTCTGGTTCTTCTTGCATCACCTAATTCCGTTCTTTCTAGTTCTTGTGTGATCCATTGTTCCATTGTTAACTTTGGTATGCTTCTGGTTCTTTGTATAGACAATACACAACTTCTCTCTTTTGTCTATCGTTCTGTTAAGAAAGATGTTTATAATGCATAGCTTAAAAAGGTAGGGCTGATTCATTCCATTTCAAACAGGATTTGTCAAGATGGTTAGCGAGAAAATTGTAAGTAAGCGTGACGAAGAGATGAACATTTAAGCACTGAAATATCAGTAAAATAGTTGGTTTCATCGGCACGCTGGTAACAAAATAACTAATTTTTAATCGCTAGAACCCTTGATTTTTAAAGCTCTTTCGGGAATGAAACAGCCCTGCCTTAAAAAGGGGGGCAAAAACCTCTCAAAGTCCTCCTTAAAAAGGAGGATTTAGGAGGATCTACTACATTTTGATTTTGTAGAGGGATGTGTGTACACCGTACTTAATAAGGAAAAGGATGTCCGATAGGACAGGGTGAGGTTTTGGAGGACTTTTGGGTAATCGGATAACTTGTGTGTACACCTAGTTCCTACAGATGGGTATAGGTAATTTGGCGGACTGATATCTATCAAGGTGATATTTGAACTTCAGACCGAACAAGCACTGGGACATAGCCAATCAATTGGCGCAATTAGCAATTAAGTGTATCAAGGCATCAATCAAGCGATCGCTTTCCATTGGTAAAATATCTTTGCCATGCATAATCTCCTGAGCAATCACTAAATGCACTATTGACCCCATCAAAATCCATACCATTGCTTGTGGATCAGGAATATTAAGTTCAGGGCGAGAAACTAAGTATTGAGTGATAATCTCGCTCCCCGGTTTAGCAATACAACTCAGGAAAAGTTGAGATAATTCAGGAAAACGAGCAGACTCCCCAATCAGCACTCGCTGAAATCCCTGAAATTCTTTGTCGTTGAGCATCTGTGTTAATGCTTTTGTTAACAACTGCCGCAGGACGATATGGGGTTCTCCCTCAAGAGGTTCTGTGCCAAAAACTGATTCAAACCGCTTTCGTGCCAATTGCTCTACCAATGCTTTAAAAAGTCCTTCTTTATCTTGAAAGTGGCTGTAAACTGTCGCTTTAGAAACACTTGCTGCTACCGCTACCCTATCCATGCTTGCGCCAGCATAGCCATGTGCTAAAAACTCTTGCATTGCCCCTTGCAAAATCTTTTCGACTTTATCGCTTGAACTCTCCCGCTCAACTTCGTTAATTCTTATGCGGGTCATTTTTTTATTATCCTGTGCTGTAAGATCATCTTAAAAAGAATTCAAATTAAAAATACTTTCTCCTTTGTAATCAATCTCAATAAGAGAATTGGTATTATAGCAGTCCTAAATCATTTGTAAGAATAAATTAACCGCAGAGGTGCAGAGAAGCCAGAGAGAGGAATCGGAGATTTTTACGGCTTATTTAAAATTGCTATAAAATAAATTATCCAATTTCTGAACTTCACTACGGCTTTCCCGCCCCCTACTCTTAAAGCGATAGGATATTTTTTATTTGGAAGCCCCTAATTTGCAATTAGGACAAATTAATGACAATTTGAACTACGCGATATTGACTAAACTACTCCGTTTAGTTTAGCATATTAAAACTAGACGGTTTAGTTTTATTGTCCGCTAGTTAAGGTGGGTGCTATGGAGCAAAACTTAAAGCTAGATGAATCGCGTCCTTCCCAAAATATCTTTAAATTGCCTGTTTTGTTAGCAATGCTAGCATCTTTTATAATGGGTGCATTAAGTGTTTATACGATACAAAAGTTTCAGGGTGCAGCTAATAAGTCGCAAGAAGCATCAGCATCACCCAAGCCAGTGGTAAAAACAGTAACAGCATTGGGGCGGTTGGAACCAAATGGCGAGGTAATAAAACTTTCTGCACCTACCTCGAATGAAGGGAATCGTGTTCAACAACTGTTGGTTAAGGAGGGGGATAAAGTAAGAGCTGGGCAGGTAATTGCGGTTATGGACAGTCGCGATCGCTTACAAGGAAGTTTGCGTGAAGCACAAAAACAAGTCCAAGTAGCAAAACTCCGTCTTGCCCAAGTAAAAGCGGGAGCAAAACAGGGAGAAATTGGGGCACGGCAAGCCACTGTGAGCCGTCTGCAAGCTGAATTAGAAGGAAATGTTAAAACTCAGCAAGCCACAATTAATCGCCTAGAAGCGGAACTAGAAGGTCAAAAGCAGCAGTTAAACGCAACAGTGGCTCGTTTAGAAGCCGAGAAAGCTAATGCCCAAGCTGATGCCCAACGCTACGAAACTTTATACCAACAAGGAGCAATTTCTAGCCAGGAAGTTGATAGGAGACGCTTGAGTGCAGAAACTTCCACTCAGCAGTTGTTGGAAAGTCAAGCTACCCAGAGAACAACTATCGCCACCCTAGAACAGCAAATTAATGAGGCAAAAGCCAACCGGAATAAAACTCTAGCCACTCTTCAAGAGCAAATTAATGAGGCAAAAGCCACACTGAACCAAACTGCTGAAGTGCGTCCAACAGATATAGCAACCGCACAAGCAGAAATAGACAGCGCTCAAGCTACTGCCGAGAAAATTAAAGCAGAACTGGCACAGGCATACGTTATAGCTCCTAAAGCTGGTCGAATTTTGGAGATTAATACGCGATCGGGAGAAACTGTTAGTAATAACGGAATTGTGGATTTAGGTCAAACCGAACAAATGTATACGGTAGCAGAAGTCTACCAAAGTGATATCAATAAAGTGCGTCCGGGGCAACGAGTGCGGATCAGTAGCGATTCTCTACCTAATGAATTACTGGGAAGAGTAGATAGGGTTGGTATGCAGATAAAGCGACAGAATGTCATCAATGCCGACCCCTCTAGTAATATAGATGCCAGAGTTGTGGAAGTGCATGTCCAACTGAATCGGCTATCTAGTTTAGAAGCTAGTAGCTTAACTAATCTGCAAGTCAAGGCGGTGATTGAACTGTGATTGGATTTATCCAGCAACTACGGCGGCGAACGCCTTTAGGATGGCTGCAATTAAGTCATGAAAAAGGGCGTTTTTTGGTGGCATTGTCAGGCATTGCCTTTGCCGATGTTCTCATGTTCATGCAGCTAGGGTTTCAGAATGCTCTGTTTGACAGTAACACCAGGCTACATGCGAGTATGCAGGGAGACATCATGTTAGTTAGTCCCCAAGCTCGTAACCTGGCAAATATGTCTACATTTCCTCGACGGCGACTGTACCAGGCAATGGATATGCCGGGAGTGAAATCGGCTGAACCAATGTATCTCAACTTTATCGATTGGAAAAATCCCCAAACGCGGCAAGAAACGGCGGTACTAGTTATAGGGTTCAATCCTGACAAGCAACTTTTTGACTTACCGGAAGTTAATCGCAACTTGGACGTGATTAAGTTACCAGATACCGTTTTATTCGACAGCGCTTCCAGAGGAAATTATACAGAGGCGATCGCTCAAATTGAACAGGGTAAAACCGTCACAACCGAAATACAACGGCGCACAATTAATATTAATGGCTTATTTAAGGTTGGAGCTTCTTTTATTGCAGATGGAAGCTTGATTACCAGCGATCAGAACTTTTTGCGATTATTTCCCAGACAAGACGCAAGCAGTATAAGTTTGGGTTTGATTCAGCTCGAGCCAGGAAATGATCCAGAGCAAGTGGCAAAAAACTTGAAATCTTATTTAGGTAATGATGTCAAAGTTCTTACCCACGATGAATTTATCGCCTTTGAAAGAAAGTATTGGCAAGAAAACACCGCCATCGGATTTATTTTCAGCTTGGGTGTAACGATGGGGTTTTTGGTAGGGGTAATTATTGTCTATCAAGTTCTTTCTACTGATGTGAATGCCCATATCAAAGAATATGCCACCTTCAAAGCAATGGGTTATAACAATTTTTATCTACTAAGTGTAGTGTTTGAAGAAGCAATAATTTTAGCAGTATTGGGCTTTATTCCAGGAGCAATTGTACCCTTGGGACTCTACCATCTGACTCGTAATGCTACGAATTTACCCGTATATATGACCTTAGCACGAGCCTTGACAGTGTTAGTGCTGACTATGATTATGTGTATAATTTCTGGTGCGATCGCTACTCGTAAATTACAGTCTGCTGACCCGGCGGATATGTTTTAAAAATTGTCATTTGTCATTAGTCATTTGTAAAGGATAAATGACAATCATCACGAGTAATAGAGCTATTTATGATTAGTCAACCTGTAATCTCTGTTAAAAATCTTGACCACTACTTCGGTCATGGTCAACTTCGCAAGCAAGTTCTTTTTGATATTAATCTGGATATTAACGCTGGGGAAATTATTATCATGACCGGGCCTTCTGGTTCTGGTAAAACTACACTTCTCACCTTAGTAGGCGGCTTGCGTTCTGCCCAATCTGGCAGTTTGCAGGTTTTGGAACAAGAACTTTGTGGCGCTAACGCAGCACGACTCACCCAAGCGCGACGTAGTAATGGCTATATTTTCCAAGCGCACAATCTGCACGGTAGCCTGACTGCGCTGCAAAACGTCAGAATGGGCTTGGAATTGCACAAAAATATTTCGCAGCCAGAAATGAAAACTCGGTCAGCCCAAATGTTGGAGGAGGTAGGATTAGGAGAGCGCCTCAATTATTATCCTGATGACTTATCAGGGGGACAAAAACAAAGAGTAGCGATCGCTCGTGCGTTGGTCGGTCGTCCTAAAATTGTCTTAGCGGATGAACCTACCGCCGCCCTTGACAGTAAATCGGGACGAGATGTGGTCAACCTCATGCAAAAACTAGCTAAAGAGCAGGATTGTACCATTCTCTTGGTGACTCATGACAATCGCATTCTCGATATTGCCGATCGCATCGTTTACATGGAAGATGGCAAGTTAGTAAATGACGGTGCTGTTGTTGCAGCCAGTTAGGCTCGTTCTCTCCAAACGCCAGCGAGAAAGTCTTATTCACTATTTTGATCATAAATCGTCTCTGTGGTTTCACTAATGCCAATCTACCCACGCATCTGCTAGAGATTTGAAAGGTTTACTGTTATATAAGAAATGCTTGCCAGAGTCTGGAGTGCATCAATTGTCGGCATCGATGCCGTCAAAGTCGGCGTAGAAGTCGATGTGTCAGGGGGATTACCGGGAATTGTTGTTTTGGGATTGCCAGATTCAGCGATTCAAGAATCAAGAGAAAGAGTCAAAGCAACGCTGAAAAATGCAGGTTTTGCCTTTCCCATGCGGAAAATTGTGATCAATTTAACTCCGGCAGATTTACGGAAAGAAGGCCCCTGTTTCGATTTGCCTATTAGTGTAGGCATTTTGGCGGCTTCTGAGCAAGTTAGCGCTGATTTATTAGGGGATTATTTATTCTTAGGTGAAGTCTCTCTAGATGGCAGTTTGCGCCCGGTGGCTGGTGTTTTGCCGATCGCAGCAGCAGCCCAAAAGATGGGAATTGCAGGTTTAGTTATCCCTGCTGATAATGCCCAAGAAGCAGCAGTGGTTCAAGACTTGGCTGTTTACGGCTGCAAACATCTATCTGAGGTAGTAGATTTTTTAAATAATCCAGGGCGTTACAAACCTGTGCAGATAGATGACACGACAAAGATAGCAACAGTATCTTACCCTGGCGCAGATTTACATGAGGTGAAAGGACAAGCTCATGCGCGTCGTGCCTTAGAAATTGCTGCTGCTGGTGGGCATAATTTGATTTTATCTATAGCTAAACATGTACAACCATTTTGCTGGAGCTAGTTTACTATGTTTACATATAAACATAGACGCTTGAAGTTTTATCTGCAAAAATCGTCTGGCACTCTGCTATAACGGAAAGCCACAATCCTGGATTTTATTGCTATCTATTTAATTTTTAATTTAAATAATTTTACTCTTTAAGTAAAAAACAGTCTTTGGAAGCTAATTCTGCTAGCTTTGAGCGTAAATCTTTGCGTAAATTTTTTGCCTGTCTTTGAGTTAGCTCGCTAGGTAAGGATTGCTCAAATAAACCAATGATTCCAGAGTGTCCTTTTGCTCCTGGACGTTCATCTCTTACAGCTTTTTCCAAAAACACCCATATAACATCCAGTAATCCTGGGTAAGTCTTTTCTGCATCAGCAATCCCCACAACTTTACGAATCTCGCTAACTTGCAGGCGAAGAACTAATTTTTTGTCTGAATCAGGTTTCCTTTCTTGCAGAAAATTATATGCTTGCTCTGGTGTTGTAAGAAATTCAACCCAAAAGCTGAGATGAGGGGGCTTTGACTCTTTGTCTTCAGTTGAAGGCTGTAATTCTGGTTCTAACTGAACTGCTAATACCTTCTTGTTTTCTAAAAAATCTTTTGGCAATCGAGCAAGGCGTATAACACGGCAATAATCTGGTACTGATTCTAAATCTTGTACCAGATCCAGCCTCATATAAAGATCACCAAGCAAATAGTGCAACCTTATCAATAATTGCAGTAGAGAACTCCTGTCCAACTTTTATATCTTCTCCCCAAGTTTCATTATTGTTGCGATAAAAGAACTCTACTTCTCCAGTGCCAAAAATTTCACATTCAAGATAGTGTTCTCCTTTTGACCAAGCATACATCAAATTATCTTGGCATCCAGGACAAGCATCTGGTACCTCCAGACACTGACCTTTTAACAAGAAAACGCTTCTTAAATTTTCCCAAGTCTGTTCGGCTTTCTCAAGAACTGATAGCGTAAACTCTGTTTCGGTGCTAGCAACCACCTCAGAGCGCAGAGATTGGATATAATCCAGAAGTCTTTGATGTCTTCGTTGATTGTCTTGCTCCAAAGATTCTAGAAGTCTTTGAACAGATTCAACAGCTTTAATTTCATGCGATACTTTAACAATTTTTTCGTTTAGTTGTTGCCCTTCCTTTCCCTGAAGCTGCTGTGTCCTATTGGTGAAATTACGAACAAAAGAGCTATTCGGTGATCCGACAGTAAATGTAGCCATTATTTGAACAACTCCCTAGTTTTGTCAGTGATACAACTTTCAAATATTTCGTTCTTACGAATGCGAAAGATTTCTAGTAAATCCCAGCATTCATCTTTGTCACTAAAAAAATTAACATCAGAAAATAAATCTATATCCAATAACACAGAAAGTACATCATCCTTGAACGGTGGAATAATTGCTTCATTCAGTATCAAAGTTGATCCTATATCCTCTTGAGGAATTTGCAGTTGCATAAAATAGTCACTCAGACCCTGAGGCAGTTTAGGCGACACTTCTGGTACTGTTAACAAATATTCTTTGAAGTCTTTTAAAGGTAACGGGAGGTCTATCCGATTAATGTAGCGTACAGCTACTCTACTAACGGTCTTTGAGTTAGTGGCGATTTGGTATATATTCCATAATCGTCGTGCCTCGTCTCTAAATATCTCCCATTTTTCATAAGGCGCTAGTCTGCTGAATGAAAATCCATCTAAACGTGCTTGAACAATTCGTTTATTGTCACGAGATGCAAAACGATACCCTAAAATAGTCTGATTAGCAGCTACAGAAGTTCCGCCCTGCTCAATCTGAATCTCATTCTCAAAGCTAACTAGCTCGAAGCGTTCGGGATATTCCTCTTGTATATTATGCCCAAAATTGTCAAGAGATGACAGCCCACCCTCAAAAGACATTTTAACGCGTAATTCAATAACAGCCTCAGTAAGTGGCGATTTTGCGTAATTTTGTATTTTGTCCTCCATATTTTTACCTGTTTTGCTGTGCAGCGTTAAAGCCCACACTATTCGTCTAGCAAACCTATGCCATAATATTACTCTTATATAGATGCTTAGATGTGATTTAAATCAACAATTTTATATTTATAGATTAACAGATTTTAAGCATAGAGCTAAAATGCAGCCCAGCAAAGGAGTATAAGTTATTCTGGATAAGCTAGTTTCGCTACAATTCTTGTAGAGCCTTGAGCGGCTAAAACAACTCTGTAGGCTGCTTGAGAACATGCTTGCCGACAAGGATTGTTGCCTTGTAAATCATTTATTTCAATTTCGTCATCAGCTAATGCTTCTGCGAAGCTCAGTGCTGTCAATTGTTTTCTATTCAAGCTATCTCTAAGCCGTGCAGATTTTTTGGTTAATCCTAAAATCACTTTGAGTCTTTTAGAACGTCCTCCCAGAATTTCTAAATTAATGGCATCTGCACATTCAGCAAAGCCATTACGCTTTCCTTGCCAGCCAACACCATGAGCAGCAAGTACATTTGTGTGTTGTTTGTAATTCTGGATGCCATTTATACGGTCTTGAATCCAGTCATCAGACTTACCTTGTTTTTTCCATCCTTGAATAGCTCTTGCGCGGCCTCTACTCAGGGCAAGCTCTGGATTTACTTCCTCTTCAATTCGTTCTTTGAGCGAAGTCAAAGTCCATCGATGAAACTTAACTGAAAGAGTCTGTGCATAATCAATTGCTAATTCAGTAGTACCGTATGTTGCAGGATGCCTTCCGTTCTTAACAGTTTCAATAATCCCAAGGATTTCAGAAATAATGTAGCGAACTTTAGATAACTTGCCTCGTTGAGTTTTAACTCGGACGGGCGAGATGCCCGTCGTAAAAGCTAAGTTTTCAAGTAATTGTTGGGTCTTGTCAAGTCGTTTCCAGTCTCGTGGAGATTTATTTGGTGGCTCTCCAGTAGCTTTCCACATGTCAGTTAAGCTAACTAGTCCATCGCTTGCACGGCGGTGAACCACATGACCTTCGTACTGGAGTTCTTTCGACTTGTTTTTGTCCATAATTTTCTTTGGTTAGAGTCATATCAAAATTCGACGCACAGGTATTAATATGTGCATATCAGCTTTTGGACGGTAGGATAATCGAAATCCTCAGCACTGAGTTTAGGAGACCCGTCTGGCACCAAGCACCGCCCATGAGTTGACAAAGTGGTGAGGTTTTACCCTCACCACTTTGTTTTATGACATTTGCGATTTGACTATAGCTATTAAGTCCTCTACCCTTGAGCCTGAACGTGTGCGTAGTCTTTTTTCGATTTTTTGAATTTGCTTGAAATGAGCAAGCATTTCATTTAGGTCGTCTATATCATCAAATCTTTCAGCAACATTTGTATCGATAGACTGACCAACTGATTCCTGTTGAGAAAATTCTGTACTCATATTGACTCCTTCACTGCTCTGGCATATTTTTATGCTTGGAATAGAGACTGCCGTATCTTCTGCATCAGCATGGCTGGTATCTCCAGACTCTAGTTGAGTTGCAGCAGACGCAAGAGTTAAATGCTGATTTTTGACTTTTGGTTGTGCTTTAGCGACATCGGGATTTAAAAAATACAAAAATTCTCCCCTGCCACTACCGGAGGAAGGTGCTATTTTTCTATGTGCTATACCCGATTCCCAGTATTTTTTTAGGTACTTGCTTGCAGTTGTATAATCGCACCCAATCCGCTCTGAAAATTGTTTAACTGTTTTTGGAGTTTCATCAACCAAAAAATAAATTTTTTGGGATGTAGGCGGGAGATCGACGATACTTTTATGGATTTTACAGATTTGCTCTATGCTAATTAGCTTGTTATCCATCAGGTTTTCGTCAACGTTGTCGAAATTAGGTTCCACAACTGCTTTAGGCAAAGTCCCGTTGTTTTTATGATTGCTTGAATCTATTGACTTGACTGCTTCAGCAACCAAACCAAGAATTATCTTAGTTGACTCATTTAAGACGAAATAAGTTTTTAGCCCTGGAAAATTTGGATTATCATTCACAGCCTGGACAAAACCAAGGAAATTATCTTCTTCAACAAGTTCTCCCAAGTACTGTCCTGCTGTACGCCGATTGAAAAAAATCTTTTCAGCAACTTCCTTGCTGGTAGCTTTGTCTAAGGAATAAACAATGAAAAGAATAAGCAGTTTTACTGGCGGCAATCTCAAGATTTTGTCTATCAACTGCTTGGTTGAATTATCGACAGATTGCTTCAAGTCGGAGAGTTGACTACGCAGCGCACTGTCATCTAGACTAGGTTTTAGTCTAGACATATTAAACCTCCTTTATGGTGAGGGTTTGTGTCGGCTCCATCTTTAGGCAGCTTAAGCGTTGTGGCCTCGAAATTCACTTTCGCTTACTCTGCTAAAAGTGGAACCATTGATTATGCAAAAAAGCAGACATTAGTCTGCTTTCTAAGTTTTACCACAGAAGAAGAATAGTTGAAAGATTGCAATCTAAATTTTTTATTGATCCAAGCGAGTCATTTAGACTCAAGGTAATGAATATTGATTTTTGCCTGGTTGCGTCCTTACTTAATCTTTTTTGAATGCAAATACTCTAGCGTCCATTTTGACGAAAACTGCTCAAACGGGAACCAGTGGCTAGTATTTTCTTGAACCCACAGAGATCCATCTTCTTCCTTCCTGCTCCCGATTACAATCCCAAATTCTCTAGCCAAGCCATACCATTCACTAAACAGGTCTGTTGGATTACTTTCAACACCTTGGGGCTGGTTAGGTTCCCATGCATCATCAATTGCACTAGCTAACCATCCTCCTGGACTCTTAATTATCTGATGTTGTAGTTGCTCTTTTAGTGCCTCAATAGCTGTCAATACTACTTCTTCGGTAGATTTCCGTATCTTGGAAGCAAGGGTGGTACTAAGCTTAATACCCAAAGAATTTAACTCATCTCTAATAGCATCACTAATCTCCTTTTTTGGTAAAATAGGTGTAATATCAGACTTGTTAGATGCTGGGAATGATTGTGGCTGAGGTTGTAGCTGAGTAAGACACGCTTCTAATTCTTTCTTTAGTCTAGTATTCTCTGCCTCCATTCTCTCTAATCGATGCTCTATCTCAGAAGCTTGAAGGATGCGGCCATAGATTGCTTCGTGCTGGTCACGCAACCCCCTATTCTCGGCTTCAACTCTTTTAATTTTTTCCTTAAGCGTTTTGATAATTGCATCTTTGGAAGCATCTGAGCTTCTTTGCTTTGGTGGTATTTCCTTAGTTTGTGAGTTGTTTTCCCTAAGTCTTTCTATCAAATCTTTAGTGTCAGTATCTTTATAAAGCCAAGCCTTACTCAGTCCTGAAGCTTTGGCAACAGTATTAAAGTTTATAGTTTTTTCTTCTTGTTGAAGTTTCCGAATTCCTTGCTTAACTTTCTCTAGTGCCTCTTCGTGTTTCCTTTTAGCATTAGCACGCAGCCCATCAACATTGCGTTCAAGCGTCATTTGCATCTACCTCCAGTACGGAAATGATGTTTTCTAAATTAATCTTGATCTTCTGGTTCATCTCAACTTGGCGCACCCATCCATTAGCCTCAGCTTTTTGGATAATCTGGTTGGTCTGCTCTAACTGCTGCTTGTGTTCTGCCAGATACTCAGAAGTAGTTCGGAAATGAGTGCAGGTTAAGCAAGCATTAGCGTGGGGGCACCCTTGAGAAATGCTAGGCAGGGCACAAGATCCATTAGGCAACGCCTGAGCATGAATATTTTTCTTGAACCACTGCAAATCAGCTATATCTGCCTGTAAATCATTAGGTTCTACAACTTGCCCCGCAATATTCACAACCTTGCCTTGAAACTTGGCAATTTCTTCTTTCATTGTCTGGTCGTGAATATGGGCATAAACTGCTGTCATGTTAGGACTCTCATGACCTAAATATCTCTGAACAATGTGCTGAGGAACACCATTATTTATCATTCGTGTTCCGACTGTATGACGAAACTGGTGGGTTTGGAAATGCCATAGATTACCAGAGTTGCCGCAAATATTTCTTCTTTTAGCTAAACGGTTAAGATGATTGGGTAATGTTTTTCGTAGCATTACATAAGGAGATGGAATAAAATTAGGTCTGACTGCTCCTACATTTGCACAAAACAAATAGTTAAATTCTTTTTGAGTAAAATGTTGGCGAATGTATCTTTGTTGCTCTTGAATAACTCTTACAACCTCTCTAGAGATAGGTATAGTAATTTCCTTTTTCATCTTGAATTGGTAGTATCTTAAAAACCAATCTCCAGATTTGTCCTGTAACAAACAATCAAAGCTAAGATTTACTAGCTCTGAAATTCGCATCCCACACTCTTGCAATACCAATACCATTCTCATTATTGGCTCTGCCAAATCATCCAGGTATTGATTTAGTTGCTGCATTACCTCTTCTGGAATGTAGCGAGGTAGTCTTTTTTCTATCTTGGGGAAATCTTCAGGACGAACCAAGTACCTTCGGACATCAAGCCATTGATATTGATAAGCAGCATCAAAAAACAGTTTTGCATCACTAATGCACTTGTAACGGGTACTTGATGCTAATTTTTGACTTGCTAAATATATTGTGTACTCCGTGATTGTATTGCGGTCTATCTCTTCTGGAGTAATATCTGGGTAGTTTTCTGACAAAAATTTCGATAATTTTCTAATTGAACCAAGCTTTTCTTGTACAGAAGCAAATGTGATGGAACTCAAGCAAACTTTTAAATAAGTTTTAGCTGTTTCTTTTAGCCAATCTTGTTTTATAGGAACAAAATTCAGTTTATAACTTGATTTTCCTACACCACCTTCAACTCCCAATGCTCGACAATCCCAAACATTTTTAAAATACTCAGATTTAGGTTCTACATCTATTCCATGATGTTCTTGAGCTAAATTAGGTGCTTCTGGTGTAAAAATTTTGCTGCACTGCTTACATATATAAATTTGAGTACCAGATGAATTTTTTCCATTTTTTCTAAAACTGGTACTTTTACACTTGGGACAAGTGATAAATTGATAGACTTTATTCGGCTTCTGAATTGCTGGCTGATTCTGCGTCATATCCATATCTATTGTTCAAATATTGGTTATATTCTCTTTTCATGTCTTCATTGTTGACATGAACATAGGTATCTATTGTGGTTTGAATACTTGCGTGGTTTAGTCGCTTCTGGACATAAGCCATTTCCATGCCTTCACGAACTAGTGCTGTAGCGTGTGTATGTCTAAGCATGTGGGGATGAGCAGCAATCCCGGTTTTCCTTTTGAGGCGATTGAACAGATCCATGACATTGTTGTATGTCATCGCAGAGCCAATCTCTCCATCCCAAAGATTTACAAAAACATAGTCACTAAGTTCATCACCAAGTATTTCCATGAATTCATCTTGTAAATATTGGCTATAAAGCCCCATCAATTCTTTTGTGACATCGACATTGTAGGGAGAGTTGCCTTTAGCACGAGCGCCATTAGCATTGTCATCTCTAGGGATAACAATAATTCGATTATCCCAAGACTGAATGTCTTCATGTCTTAGACCTAGCGCTTGTCCAATTCGCATACCGCTTTCATGCAGCAAACAAATCAAAAATTTATCCCTAATTCGATTGCAAGCTTCGACAAGTTGATTCACTTGCTCAGTTGAAAGTGTTTTTGGAAAATGTTTTGGTTCTTTGAGCTTAACTAAACGAGTTCTAATCGGTTTGCTCTTGGTAATGTGGTGTAAAAAACTTTTGTATTTCCTCCCTGGCATGATTTGTGACCGATAAAGAGGAATATGAGGAACTTTACCAGTTTTCTCGTGGAAGTCGTAGAGCATACAAACCGAGGTCAGAATCACATTTACAGTTGATTCTGTGCGCTTGGCGACCACCTCTTGAATTGATACAATTTTTTGAGGATTAGGACTTCTAAGCCATGCCATAAATTCGGCAAGCTCAATTACGCTAACTTGTGTCCAATCCAAATCGTAGGTTTGAAGATATTCCCAATAAAGACTGAGGTGGTGAGCGTAAGACCTAATTGTGTTTGGCGATCG
Source organism: Nostoc desertorum CM1-VF14 (assembly GCA_019359245.1). Lineage (GTDB taxonomy): Bacteria > Cyanobacteriota > Cyanobacteriia > Cyanobacteriales > Nostocaceae > Nostoc > Nostoc desertorum. Next base: position 54,763 of record JAHHHR010000028.1, read on the forward strand.
CTCAATGCTTTCTAGATAAGCTAGGTATTGCCGAATTGGTTCTATGGGCAAATAATCATCCCCTAGCACAATCCAGGTTATTTTCTCGCTCTTGGGGATGCGTACCCTTTGAACTTTCATTTACTTTGTAGACTTTGTTGACTGTGTGGAATTCGCTCAATGTTAAGTAGTCTACAATGTGCAGATATACCTGTCAAGTTGTTGTTGTTTACTTTAAAGAATTGTTTTTAAGAGCTAAAGATAATTGATTTTTGTCGGGCCACCAGGTAGTGGAAAAACCATGTTGGCACGGCGCTTACCAGGAATTTTACCGCCCCTGAGTTTTACCGAATCTTTAGAAGTAACTCGTATCCATTCGGTGGCTGGTTTATTGAAAAATCGCGGTTCATTAGTACGCGATCGCCCCTTTCGCAGTCCCCACCACTCAGCATCCGGGCCTTCTCTTGTGGGTGGTGGTAGCTTTCCTCGTCCTGGGGAAATTTCATTATCTCACAGGGGTGTGTTATTTCTTGATGAACTCACGGAATTTAAACGTGATGTTTTAGAATTTCTGCGCCAGCCTTTAGAAGATGGCTATGTGACGATTTCCCGCACCAAACTATCAGTAATGTTTCCCGCGCAGTTTACTTTGGTGGCGAGTACCAATCCCTGTCCTTGCGGTTATTATGGCGATACCATCCAACAATGTACTTGTTCTCCCCGTCAACGCGAGCAATATTGGGCAAAACTTTCTGGGCCGTTGATGGATCGAATTGATCTACAAGTTGCCGTGAATCGCTTGAAACCAGAAGAGATTACCCAACAACCTACGGGAGAAACATCAATATCAGTGCGTGAACGAGTGCAACAAGCAAGCGATCGCGCAATTACTCGCTTCCAAGGAGAAGCAAATCTGCGTTGCAATGCTCACATGCAAAGTCGTCATCTTCAAAAATGGTGCAAGCTAGATGATGCTAGCCGCAGTTTATTAGAAGTAGCAATTAGAAAATTAGGTTTATCGGCAAGAGCAAGCGATCGCATTCTCAAAGTAGGGCGGACTATTGCAGATTTAGCGGGAGAGGATGAGCTAAAAACCAATCATGTGGCAGAAGCAATTCAGTATCGCACAATCGATAGAATGCAGTAAGAATCTTGTGTTCATGGCTTATTAAGCTTTGACGCAGATAGTTCGTTTTCCCAGCAGCTAGATAGAACAGCAAGGCTAAAGCTATGTTTCTAATAAATGAGTGAAAGTTCAAACTTTATCATAATCAATACTTTATGAGAATCACAGACCGCAAATTTAAAAGTCAATATTTTGCTGAAAAATAGAGAAAATGGTAGCGCGATAGCATCTATTTTAGAACTTCCACAGTATGTGTTGAAGCCAACACTTAAAAGTAGGAAAAGTAGGAAAAGTAGGATGTTTTTTATAAAACATTAAATAAACTCTTATTTAAGTGTATTGTTGACAAGTTAAGCGTAACTACTATTAACAAAATTAATTTTGTCTTAACCTGTCAAAAATGATTTAAGTGTAATCTGTAGTAATCAGTAAACTTTAACCATTAATCCTTTTAGTAAAGGATAAGTTGTTGCTGAATCAAAATCAGAAAATTTTATTTTGGAGTTAAAAATGAAAGGTTTTATCACACGTAAAATTGCCCTTGTAGTTACTGTAGTCACTGCTTGTTTGGGCTTGAGTGCTAACAAAATTTCAGCTGACGTCGGCATCAACAACCTAGCTGATATCCTTCAAATCAAGGTCACAGGCAAATGGTCTCCTTTAAGATTCATTGGCTTAACCTCAAAGAATACTCTTGTAAATATAGATCCAAGTGGATTTGCTTTCACAGTTAAAGTCAAAGGAATTGACGGCAACTTACAAGGTATTGACTTCCGTCCAGCAAACGATCTGCTTTATGGTGTCACAGATACTGACAACATATACACGATCAACCCTAGAACTGGTCAGGCGACCTTTGTAAGCAAACTATCTAGCAGCTTTAATGGAGGATTTCAGTCAGGTTTTGACTTCAATCCCGTACCAGACCGCTTACGGACAGTAGGTAGCAATGACCAAAATTTTCGTACCAATGTAGATACTGGTGCAGTCACTGTCGATAAAACCCTAGCGTATGCTACTGATGATATCAACGCCACAGTTGACCCCAACATTACCGGTGTCGCTTACATAAATTCGGTTGCTGGAGCCACGACAACTCAACTTTTTGGCATTGATTACGATCTTGACGTGTTAGTACTGCAAAACCCACCCAATGATGGCACTCTCAGAACAATTGGCAAGCTTGGTGTTAACTTTGCGCCGATAAGTGGGTTCGACATCTTTACAGATGCACAAGGCAAAAATACTGCCTATGCACTGTCTGGTTCAGTTCTTTACACTATTGACCTATCTACTGGCACTGCAACTAAAATCGCCGATGTACCTAAAGGTAACTTCATTGGTTTAGCCGTTACATCTAAGTAGGCATCTTCAAGTTCGACTTGATCTATTATTGGTTAAAAGCATAAACGCGTATGCTCTACTCTTAATTGTTAAAATATTCAATTGAGAGCAGAGCAGGCGCTTCAGAAATTCTCACGAATTCCTCATAAACACATCACGAACTATGCTTGAAAAATTCGTGATTTGTGTCTTCCAGGCTAAAAAATGTTAGCTATTTTTCATAGAGAAAATTTAGAAATTGCTCGTTGCCTAAAGATTATTGAGTTTATGGAAGTAATGATTATAATTGCCAATATCGAGGAACAACTTCGTGGACAATTTTAAGTGATTTGACGAGCCTTTCCTAATGATTTGATTTCGGCTTAGATGCTATTTATAAATCTAAAGAGAAACAGTTGGGTTGAAGATAAAAGGATGTTTGAAAAGTTGTTTATGATGTGTAAAAGACTTGTAGATCCTCCTAAATCTTCCTTCAAAAGGGGGACTTTGATTCCGGTTCCCCCATCAGCAACTGGCGTGGGTTCCGGGGCATCTTTATACAGTTTGATACTTTCCAAACAACCTCTAAGACGTAGGAGAAATCAACTGACCAATACGCTTGAGAATTTGCAAAACGGCGTACAGTTCTCTCGCGGATGCAAAGGGAGCAAAGACTCTTGACAAATCGTACTTTGGTGTATTTGTTCGTGTCACTTTGACAAATAAAATATCGTCTCCATTTGTTACCATCCCAAACACAGGTTTATTGAGGTTAGGGTTAGCCATCATATAAGCAAGAGCTTGCGGTACAGCCGACCAAACTGACAGCGTAGTTTTTTTAGACTCTAACACCATTACCCACAACTGGTCTTGTAGCACTAAAACGTCAATCCGTCCGCGCAGTATCTCTTCGCCATCGTCTAGCACTAGTTCTACGGATGATTCAGCCTTAATTCTGAAAGGAGGATCGTAAAATCCAGAGAGTGCAAGTATTGGTGACACTAACAACAATAGGACTGTTCCTTCTAGTAAATCACCTCCGGTACGGTGATAGAGATACCTGCGCCGCACGACATCGACAGAGGCTTTTTCTGCTTCTGTAATTTCAGGCAATCCCTCATACCATTCGGTAAAAAACTGCTCGTTTTCAATACGGACAAAACTAAATCGATTTTCTGCATCCTGAAGAGTGGTAATCGCCTCTGTAATTGCTGCCGTTTGTGTCATTGCTTTTAGGTAACAGTTGCTTTGCTACATTATCAACATTGGCGACTCTTTGAATTATCGCTAATCTATAAAATTATAAATTCCTCCCCAAGGAAGCTGCACAAACACCCTTAGGGGGATGCCTCTACTTATGAAATCAGTATCCAATATATCAGGAAGTAAGCGACATTCCCTAAGGAGACTGATTGGATGAATTTGCAGGCGATTGGGAAATTATTCCAAGAGACATTCAAAGAATGGAGTGAGGATAAAGCCTCACGGTTAGCGGCGGCGTTAGCTTATTACACGATTTTTTCCATTGCACCGTTGTTAATTATTGTAATTGCGATCGCAGGGGCAGTATTTGGAGAAGAGGCGGCAAGGGGGCAAATTGTTGGACAAATTCAAGGTTTAGTCGGACGAGATGGCGCAGCATTTATCCAAACAGCGATTCAGAATGCTAACAAACCACAAACAGGAGCAATGGCTTCGATTATTAGTATCGTAGTTCTCCTAGTGGGCGCTACTGGGCTATTTACCGAGTTGCAAGATTCCCTTAACACGATTTGGGAAGTGAAACCGAAACCTGGACGTGGCGTAAGTAACATGATTCGCCTACGCGTTTTGTCCTTTGCAATGGTGATAGGTATTGGCTTTTTACTTTTAGTTTCTCTGATAATTAGTACGGCATTAGCAGCATTATTAACATACTTTACTAACTTAGTGCCAGGTGTGGATTTTCTCTGGCAGATTATCAATTTCATCCTCTCTTTTGCCATAACTACGTTCCTGTTCGGACTCATTTTTAAAGTTCTACCAGATGTCGAAATTGGTTGGAGTGATGTTTTAATTGGAGCTATGCTCACCTCCTTTTTGTTTTCTATTGGTAGATTTTTGTTAGGACAATATTTAGGTAATGGCAGTTTTGGTTCAGCCTATGGTGCAGCCGGTTCACTAGTGGTAATTTTAGCTTGGGTTAACTATGCCGCGCAGATTCTTTTCTTCGGTGCGGAGTTTACCCAAGTTTATGCCAGAAGGTACGGTAGCGGCATAACCCCTTCTAAACATGCCATACCTTTATCTGATAAGACGAAAAATAATGGCAAGGCTCCAACAAGTCAATCGTCCACTAAGAAAAAGCCTCCTTTTAATTTGATTAATCGCTTATTCCAGTCTTTTAATAAGCCTAAACGCTTAAAACAGAGAAGGAGAAATCAGCGATTTTAATTCCTGATTGTTAGGAATTTAAGTTTATAAATCTGATAGATGTTGAAATATTTAACCTCTAATCAAAGTTAGTCTTATGGAATAAGACCACAGATAAATAACCTTATACTGGATTTTTTCCAGAAGTCTATTCAGAAAGGAAGAAAATCAGTGCTAATGGAAAAATGGTTTTTTATCGATTGGCAGGCAATCTTTATTCCTAGCATCAGCATCTTTGAGTTAATTATCCGTGGTTCGCTGGTTTATTTAGCGCTGTTCTCAGTGCTACGTTTTCTTCCTAGCCGACAACTAGGAACACTAGGAATTACTGATTTACTCGTAGTTGTGCTATTTGCTGAAGCTGCCCAAAACGCTATGGCAAGTAATTATACATCAATTACTGAAGGCGCTATCCTGGTAGGAACTGTGATTTTCTGGAGCTACTTGCTGAACTGGTTAGGTTATAAAATCCCCCAGTTCCAACGTTTTCTGAATCAGCCGCCACTGCTACTGGTAAAAAATGGTCGGATGATTCAGCGTCATTTACAACGAGAGTTAATTACGGACGATGAGTTGATGAGCAAGTTACGCCAGCAAGGCGTGGAATTTTTAGCAGATGTGAAGTTTGCATATATGGAGGCTGACGGTAGGATTAGTATCATCACCTCCGACTCCAAAACCAGTTCCGTCCCTGAGCAAAAAGCAGCACTAAAAAGCGATTGACATTAATTAAACTGTAAAATATGACGGTTGTATTCTGTGCCGAACTGTGATTGAGCGTTATACTTTGCCCGAAATGGCTAATCTATGGAGTGAAGCCTATAAGCTAAAAACTTGGCTGCAAGTCGAAATTGCTGTTTGCGAGGCTCAAGCTGAACTGGGTTACATTCCATCTCAGGCGGTTGAAGAAATTAAAGCCAAGGCAGATTTTGACCCGAAGCGGGTGCTGGAAATTGAGGCTGTAGTCCGCCACGATGTCATTGCTTTTTTGACAAATGTCAACGAATATGTCGGTGAAGCTGGACGCTACATTCACCTGGGTTTAACTAGTTCGGATGTTTTGGATACAGCTTTAGCACTGCAATTGGTTGCTAGCCTAGATATATTATTGCAACGTCTGGAAGATTTGATTCAGGTAATTCGTCAAAAAGCAGGAGAGCATCGTCATACGGTGATGGCTGGCCGATCGCATGGTATTCATGCTGAACCGATCACTTTTGGTTTCAAGCTAGCTGGTTGGTTAGCAGAGGTGTTACGGCATCAAGAACGCCTGAGAATTCTCCGCGACACTATTGCCGTGGGTAAGATTTCTGGTGCGGTAGGAACCTATGCAAATGTTGAACCCCGTGTGGAAGCGATCGCTTGCCAAAAACTCGGACTTAAACCTGATACGGCATCAACACAAGTTATTTCCCGCGATCGCCACGCCGACTATGTTCAACAATTAGCTTTGGTAGCAGCATCTATCGAACGTTTTGCTGTAGAAATTCGCAATCTACAAAAAACAGACGTTCTGGAAGTTGAAGAATTCTTCTCAAAAGGTCAAAAAGGCTCCTCGGCAATGCCACACAAGCGCAATCCCATCCGTTCCGAACGGCTGACGGGAATGGCGCGGCTTGTCAGAAGTCATGCTGGTGCAGCTTTAGAAAACGTTGCTCTTTGGCATGAGAGGGATATTTCCCATAGTTCTGTAGAGCGGGTAATTTTGCCAGATGCTTGTACTCTGACACATTTCATGTTGTCAGAAATAACCGATTTGGTGAAAAACCTGTTGGTCTATCCTGAAAACATGGAACGAAATCTCAACTGCTACGGCGGCGTTGTGTTCAGCCAAAAAGTGCTACTTGCCTTAATAGACAAGGGAAGCAGCCGAGAAGAAGCTTATGCGATCGTTCAAGAAAGCGCTCACACCGCTTGGAACAAGCCAGAAGGCAATTTCCAGGACTTGATTAGCAAAGATCCTCGCGTTACCGAAAAGTTATCACCAGCAGAATTAGAAGTCTGTTTCGACCCCCAGCAGCATCTCCAGCATTTAGAAGAGGTTTATCAACGGTTAGGAATTTAGGATTAACTTGCTTGTAGTGAGCGCTTAAACGCTCACTACTGACTTGTTACCCAAACAATACGCAAATTTGATCAAAGAAGATATATTAAGATACCAAAAATATTTAGTATTCCCTTGTTGAAGACTGTAAGTTTGGTGCTGGAATTATTGCCAGCCCTGGGTAGTATAAACAGATATTTACTTCTTTATTAGTGCTTCGAGTGCCTTAATGATTGAAATCTTAGCCACACTTTCTGCCTCTGCGGCAGCAGGGATGAGAATAGGTACACCTCTGCTGATTATTGGGTTATTGCAGGGTAGTAACTTGTGGTCACAAGTCCCAGTTTTATCTCACATTTCTCCACCAATCTTATTAGGCTGCCTCACCTGTTGGTCTTTAGTTGAATTATTAGCCTCAAAAAAGTTATGGGGGCAAAGATTGCTACAACTAGTTCAGTTATTCATGTCTCCCCTTGTGGGGGCAATTATGGGGTTAGCAGTAGCTAGTGCAACAGCAGCACCACACTGGCTGATTGCCTGTATTGGAGGTTTATTAGCTTTAGTACTCCAGCTAGTTCAAGTTGGTTGGTTTTATCGCTTACGCGGCTTACCCTTGTGGGCAGTCTTTCTTCAAGATACCTTGTGTGTTGCTTTAGTACTTTTTGCCTTTGATGCTCCCTGGCAAGGAGGATTAATTGCTTTAATACTGCTCTGGTTTGCAGTTCGTAGCGCAAAGGAGTGGTATGACTGGTATAACAAAAGGGCATAGGGCATGGGAAAAAGTTTAAATATCAGGCTTAGATGAGGCTACGTTACCCCCAAAGTGGTAGAGAACTTTTCCTAAAAGAGAAGATACACAAACGTTGGAACAAAGGAAGAAGAAGAAAAGTTTTCTAATGCCCAATGCCCAATGCCCAATGCCCAATACCCAATGCCCAATGTCCTTTACTGCAAAAGCCCAATCATATGCAAGAAACCGTGACCGGTAATCAGCTCGATGATTAAGGCAATGAAACCCAGCATGGCAATCCGACCATTCCATACTTCAGCACTAGTAGTCAGACCCCATTCCCAACGCTCTTGAGGGTACATTTTCACCCTTTTTTTCATTTGGGCAGCTTGCGAAAGCTTGAAACTGGGATTTTTCAACGCATCAATCACTAAGCCTGCCAGTGCATTAATAAATACTGGATGGGTATTAGGAGCAGGTACGCGGCGGAAGTTGTGAATTCCTGATTCTTCTGCTACTTCCCGATATTCAATATCAATTTCTTGCAGTGTCTCAATATGTTCTGAGACAAAACTGATTGGCACGACAACCAAATCTTTCACACCTTGTGCGCCTAGTTCTTTGAGGGCATCTTCAGTATAAGGTTGGAGCCATTCTACTGGGCCAACGCGGCTTTGGTAAGCTAAGGTGTGGGCATTGGGACGATTGAGGGTCTGCATAATTAGCGCAGTGCATTCCTCAATTTCTTGCTGGTAAGGGTCGCCAGCCTCTTCAACGTAGCTTTTAGGAACGCCGTGAGCGCTGAAGAATATATGAACCTCGTCTGGATTAGGAAACTGCTTAAGTTCTTGGGCTATAAGTTCCGACATTGCTTGGAGGTAGCCTGGTTCTTTGTACCAGGAAGGAATGACGGTGTAATCAATGGGTTGAAGCTTTGGGTCTTCTTGCCAAAGTTTATCTAAAAGCCGGAAGCTAGAACCACTGGTACTGATAGAAAACTGGGGATACAGTGGTAAGATTACCAGGTGTTCTATTTTATCTTGGGTGATCTGTGCGATCGCTTCTTCTGTATAGGGATGCCAATAACGCATTCCAACGTAGATATTGGCTTCTTGTCCCAAATAACCCAACTGTTCTTTTAAAGCTTCCCCTTGGGCTTCTGTGATCCGCCGCAGTGGGGAACCGCCACCGATTTGTTTATAATTCTCTTGAGATGTTTTGGTTCGTCGCGAGGCAATAAACCATGCTAGGGGCTTTTGCAACCAGCGAAATGGTAGGCGAATAATTTCCGGATCGGAAAATAGGTTGTACAAGAACGGCCCGACATCCTCTAGCTTATCGGGGCCACCGAGATTGAGTAATAAGACGCCTACACGACCCATAGCAGTTACTTTCCCCCGATCTTTTCAGGTTTTTTACTAATGTTAACAATATATCTTTATTAAATAATAAAGCTTAATAGCAAGGAAATATGCAATGGCAACAATTTTAAGGGATTGGAGTTACCGTTATCAGTAGCTGTATGATGCTATCTCTCGTTTAGCACCCTTAAATATAGGTGGTGAAGCCCGTTTTCGGCGACTTGCTTTGCAAGGCTTAATAATTCATTCAGATACTCAGGTCTTAGATTGATGTTGCGGCAGTGGTCAAACGACGCAATTTTTGATAAAGATTTCACAAAATGTAACAGAATTGGATGCCTCACCCAAGTCTTTACAATGGGCGCGGCAAAATTTACCTGAAGCTATCTATGTTGAAGCTTTTGCTGAGGAGATGCTATTTGCAGATAATCTAATCTATTTGATGTGATGCATACCAGCGTTGCATTACATAAGATGCAGCCTCAGCAATTACGAAAAATTATTAATGAAGTTTATCGCCAGGAATTAATAGATACAGCGCTTCCCGCTATTATGCAGTACAGTTTCTTCCTTGCCCCTTTATTAGTAGTATACTTTTCAGTTTTAATGATGTACCTCATAGCTGCCGGAAGTGCTGTATCAGAACTTGTATTCAAGAAGGCGCTAATCCTTAATAGGGATTTTGATGAATTGCAATAGAAGGGTGATGTTTTTCTAAGTTTTTGAAACTGTTGCTTCAATCCTTAATAGGGATTTTCATGAATTGCAATCTGGCTTCGACAGCAAACAAAGCTAATATTAGGATAAACTAATTCATAAATTGTAATATTTGTTGTCGTACTTCTAAATGTACTGATAACCAACAATAAAGTTTTCGCCAATTCCCAATTCAAGGTAGAGATGATGAAAGAAATAACACGCCGCAAATTTATCGCAACTGCCACCTTGGCAACGGGTTTTGCCCTGGCAGTGCAACCCATTTCGGCTCAAGTCATCACCACCGATGCCGAGGGTTTAATAGCTGGTGCAGTGAAAATTCCCGTCAAAGATGGCGAAATTCCTGCCTACAGAGCAGTACCTGCAACTGGTAAAAATTTCCCAATTGTTCTAGTACTCCAGGAAATATTTGGTGTACATGAGCATATTCAGGATGTCACTCGTCGCTTTGCTCAATTGGGATACTTAGCGATCGCACCGGAATTATTTATCCGTCAAGGTGATGTTACTAAGTTAAGCAATATAGACGAAATTCGCCCAATTGTATCCAAAGTGCCAGATGCCCAAGTGTTATCCGATCTTGATGCCACGGTAAACTGGGCAGTGAAATCAGCTAAGGGTAATGCTGATAAATTGGCTGTTACAGGCTTTTGTTGGGGCGGTCGCATAACCTGGCTATACGCAGCACATAATCCCAAGGTGAAGGCAGGTGTGGCTTGGTATGGGCGACTCGTGGGCGATGCTACCGAGCTTCAGCCCCAATATCCTGTTGATATTGCGTCAAAACTGACAGTCCCCGTTCTCGGACTCTATGGTGGGAAGGATACAGGTATTCCCCTTGATACAGTAGAGCAGATGCGCGTAGGCTTGAAGGAAAGCAGCAGCAAATCTAAAATCATCGTCTATCCCGAAGCACCACACGCTTTTTTTGCTGATTATCGCCCCTCCTACCGCGAGGAAGAAGCTAAGGACGGTTGGAAACGTCTTTTGGCATGGTTTAAGCAGCATGGTGTGTAAATAAGAGGAAAAGGGGCAGGGGGCGGGGAGCAGGGGGGGAATTCCCATACATGAATGTAGTTGCTCTCTAATATCATGTCGGCAAATTAGTTACAATTACCACATCTGTGCAAAAATCGGAAAACCCTCTTTCCCCCTGCTCCCTGCCCCCTGCCCCCTTCCCCCTGCTCCCCTGCCTCTTTGGTAAGTCTGCAAAACAAAAAAAGCCTCCCATACCAGGAGGCTTAAAAGTTAGCGGAGAAAATTTGTCAATCTACTACTGTGTAGCTACAGCGATCACTCCTCCTAATGCAGAGAAAATCGCGGAGACGGTTGCTGTGGCAAACAGCCACCAAGATGCTGAAGCTGCGGCTTTGCGGGTTTCTTCTGCTTGCCGCTGTGCTTGATGCTTCACTTCTTCAAGACGGCGTTGCGCTTCATGCTGTATGCGTTCTGCACGTTGCAATACTGTGTTGCGGGCCCGTTCAATTTGGTCGATGACCCGGTTGGCATCTTCCTCAGAGATGTCCTCACGAGAACTCATAATTGCTACTAGGGTATCACGGTCAAAAGAAGATAGGCGATCGCGCAGGGCATCAAACCCTGCTTGAGGATCTTCAAAAAATGTGCGGACATCGCGCTTGATACTATCATAGTTAAGTTCCGGGCGATCCAAGGAGTTGAGATAGTTACGAATGCGGGCAAAAACCCCATCAATCGCATCTTGAATGCCTCGTTGGATGTTCCGTACTTGTTCTACAAATTGATCCCTGACGGACACAATGTTATCGGCAATCCGCGTTGCTTCTTCATCAGAAATATCTTCCCGAATTTTCAGCAAGGCGATGATGGTAGAACGATCAAAATGGGAAAGGCGATCGCTTAAAGTTTCTACCCCAACTCGCGGATCGTGTAACAGTAGTTGCAAGTCGCGTTTAATACCTTCTGGATTAAGTTCTCCCTTGCCAGTTTGACGCAAATACTCTTCCAAATAAGCTTTGAATGTTTCCGCTCTTTGCTGTGTGCGGGTAGCTAAACGACGAGGCGCACGCACAAAGTTGCGAATCGAAGTTTGCGTGGAATCAATGATTTGATTGATTTGTTCTTCATTCAAGTCTTGACGTTGACTGAGTAACTTCACCAGTGTATCCCGGTCTACTTGCGACAACCGACGGCGTAGTGCTACGGCTCCCTCTTTGGGATTTTCAAACAATCTGGTCAAATCTCGCTGGATACCTTCTGGGTTCAATTCTTGTTTACCAGTATTCCGCAGATAATCTGCGATCGTGGTAGTAACAGAATCATATTGATCTTTGGCTTTATCTATTACAGCTTGCGGTGTGTGGCGAATGTTATGCCACGACTCTTCAGCAGTATTAATGATTTGATTAACTTGATCTTCACTCAAATCTTGCCGTTGACCCAACAATTGTACTAAGGTATCGCGGTCAAAGCGAGACAACCTCGCCCGAATTGAGCTAATTCCAGCTTGAGGATCTTCCAGTAACCTTTTAAACTCTGCGCGGATAGCATCAGGATTAAGTTCTTCTTTTCCTGTATTACGCAGATATGATTCTACATTCAACCAGAGGGTTTCTGCTTGATATTGCGCCTGTTCTGCCAATCCTTTAGATTCTACCAAGACGCGATCGCGTTGTTTTTCCAACTCGTCCAGAATGCTGTCTACTTCATATAGTTGAACATCATTCCGTTCAAGTAATATCGCCCGAATTTCCTGACGATCAAGGTGCGCTAGTCGCAATGTCAGAGTTTCATAATCTGCATCTGGATCTTGCAACAGTGGTTTAAAATTCTGCTCAATGCCTTCGGGAGTCAAATCTGCTTTTGGGGTAACCAGCAGATAACTTTCTACTGCACGTTGCAAGTCTTGGACTATCTCTCTTTCTTCGATAGCTCTAACTGTCACTATCACATCTTGGCGGACAGCTTCTAACTGATCTGCAATGCGCTGAATTTGGGCTTGGGTAAGTAGTCCCCTTTGTTGCAGGATATTAACGAAATCGTTACGGGATAAACCTTCTAGTTCCCTGCGGACTATTCCAGGGTCGGCTGCTGGGTCGTAAATCACATCACGAAATTCTTGGGCAATTCTTTCCTGGCTCAGTTGCCAAGCATAAGTCGTGTGCAGATAGTTTTCGACATCAGCCCGAATTGGGCTATAGGGTTGTGATGGTGTTGGCAGTCCTAACTTATCTGCTTGTTGGGTGACTTTATCTTTGGCGGTGGTGAGGCTACGCAAGATTTTTTCTACATCCAAATCAGGCAAATCTGCCCGTCCCAATACAGTGGCGGTTAAGGCCGATAGTGCTTGCTGGATTGTACTTTGCATTGGTCCAGGGGCTGCCTTTTGGTTTTGGTCAGCTTCTTTGGAACCACTCTGTTCTGCTAATAACCGATCCAGTTTGGCGTTGAGTTCATCTGTTTTGTTTTGTCCTGCTGGAAGTGATTTCAGATAATCCATCAACTCACCTAGGCGGTCTTGGGTGGGTGATTGCTGGCTCACTACCTGTTGCCAAACTTTATACAAGGTATCAGCAATCCGGCTAACGTCTTTTTTGGAAAGGTCGGTGCGGCTGCTAACTAACTCGATAAACTTCTGGCGGTCGATGTTGCGAATATCTGGAGTCCCTGCGATCGCTTTTAATTGGGGATCGTTGAGTAAATTTTCAAAGTCACTCCGAATCTTTGACAAATCTAGCTCTGGAGGACGCAGCTTGTCTAAGTAATCTTCTATATTCTCGCGGATACTTCCAGGGTCGATGGCGCTCCCTAATTCTCGACGGATAGCAGCGGCGGCGGCTTCAGCTGTTGCTACAACTTGGTTGTTGACAGCTTTTGCGCCCAGTGCGGCGGTGGCTGTGCCCATAATCGCTTGAAAACCGGAAGTTGCCGTATTAACGACTGAGCCAATTAAGGAACCTACGGTGGTGGAACTTACCCAAACCAAGAGCAAAAAGTAAGCGCCCCAAATTACTAAACCGAGAATCGCCCCTAATACTGGGTCTAAGATTACAAGGCTCAATTTAACCGCAAGAAAAGAAGCAATTAATAAGGCGATCGTCACAGTGACTAATGTCCAAATCCCCACTGCGGTGCCAATTTTGCGAATGTTACCGCCCAAACTTCCGGCTTCCCCAGTGTTATCTGAATCTGAGTCAGATGAGTGGCCCAGATAGGAAATACCGGCTGCAAGGGAGAGATTAGTTAAAACTAATTGGAAAGCAAAGGCTAAAATCACGCCGGAGATTAAAGCCACAAAAAAGCGCGGCCCGGAAGTGAGAACCGATGCCTGTGCTGGCGTGACGTTTGAGGGATCTACTGGAATCTGTGCCACCCACAATAGTGGTTTGTAGAGTCCCAGCATGATGTCCGTACTTTGGAACATTGTATTTCCTTCTACTAAGTTTAAATTTGGGGAATTAAGGGGAATTAAGAATTTCTTGAGAAGCAACTCTTAGTATTTATGTTTGTACCTATGGCAATACCTAACTCTCACTAGCTCAGAATCCTGGAATTTAGCTGTTTAAAGCATCTCTCTAAAGATTGAAAAGTGTATCCAGCGGAAGATATAACTTTTACTATGTCGGTGGAAATCTTAATCAAATTGCCACCTACTATTAATTATGTATAACTAATTTTTAATTTTTAATTGCTTTTTTGTAGCAATTGATTCTGTTTGAATTATATTTCGTTCCCAGCTACTTTACATTTATTTACATATTTCTTTTTGGTCACCCTCTCAAGGTGGATTTGTCTAAAAAAATACCTTTCTGATAATCGTCCAGAAGAAGTGCCTGCGGTTTGTGCCCATAGGCATAAATATGTCTAGTTATAAACAGCTACATTAAAGTTAACAAATGAAACGAAACGTTGAGGACAAAGAAATGGCAACTCGTTCTTCTATATATTTGCCACTATTTCCAACAGAATGAATCGCAAAGATCGCAATGAATTCTGTTTGGCTGGACTCCTCAAACCGAAATTTGGAACGTTCGTTTTGCAATTATTGGCTTCTTGCCTACTTACTTTTGGGATGTAGCCGATTATAGCGTTCTGAGCGACGTTCTACGCATAATTGGCTACTAGAGCATTAAACACCTGAAAAATTACTAGATATTGGAGAAAAAAAATGGCAACTCAAGGAACTCGTCCTTCTACTGATTTACCACCTGTTGCAGCAGAATACAACGGTCGCGATCGCAATGAATTTCTGTTTGGCTGGACACCTCAAGCTGAACTTTGGAATGGTCGTTTTGCAGCAATTGGTTTTCTAGCCTATTTATTGTGGGATTTGGCTGGTTATAGCGTTGTTCGTGACGTTCTACGCATAGTTGGCTACTAAAGCATTAAACATTTGAAAAATTACTAGATATTGGAGAAAAAAATGGCAACTCAAGAAACTCGTCCTTCTACTGATTTACCACCTGTTGCAGCAGAATACAACGGAGTAGATCGCAATGCATTTCTGTTTGGCTGGACACCTCAAGCTGAACTTTGGAATGGTCGCTTGGCAGCAATTGGTTTTCTAGCCTATTTATTGTGGGATTTGGCTGGTTATAGCGTTGTTCGTGACGTTCTACGCATAGTTGGCTACTAGAGCATTAAACACCTGAAAAATTACTAGATATTGGAGAAAAAAAATGGCAACTCAAGGAACTCGTCCTTCTACTGATTTACCACCTGTTGCAGCAGAATACAACGGTCGCGATCGCAATGAATTTCTGTTTGGCTGGACACCTCAAGCTGAACTTTGGAACGGTCGCTTTGCAGCAATTGGTTTTCTAGCCTATTTGCTTTGGGATTTGGCTGGCTATAGCGTTGTTCGTGACGTTCTACGCATAGTTGGCTACTAGAGCATTAAACATCTGAAAAATTACTAGATATTGGAGAAAAAAAATGGCAACTCAAGGAACTCGTCCTTCTACTGATTTACCACCTGTTGCAGCAGAATACAACGGCGTAGATCGCAACGCATTTCTGTTTGGCTGGACACCTCAAGCCGAACTTTGGAACGGTCGCTTGGCAGCAATTGGTTTTCTAGCCTATTTGCTTTGGGATTTAGCAGGTTATAGCGTCTTAAGGGACGTGCTACACCTAATTAATTAGTTATTAGCAATAGCTCAGGATTGATAAGTGTCTGAGTATAAATAAAGATAGTACTCACTAACCCGGCTTCTTACCAAAAGTCGGGATTTATCTCCTGAGCATTTTATATTTAATTAGGTTCACCCTTGCCTATCTAGAGCAAAAAGCGAACCAACACATACAAAGCTGAAGTTAGTAGTTGCAATACCATAACTGGAATACCGTAGTGTAGAAAAGTTTTAAAAGAGATGCGGCGTCCGTGTTGCTCAGAAATACCTGCGGCTACGATATTAGATGATGCACCTACTAGTGTGCCATTACCTCCCAAAGTTGCACCAAACATCATCGCATAAAAAAGCGGTAACACTTCTGGGGGAAACTGCCCTTGAAAGTCCTGTGCTAAAACTTCGGGGGGTGCTAATCCCACAGTAACAATGTATTGTTTAAGTAAGGGAACCATCCCCACCACTAAAGGAATATTGGGCACTACGCTGGATAATATCCCTACAGAAAATAATAAAACTAGGGAACCAAGGACAATATTTTTTCCTAAAATTACTGCTAATACTCCTGATAAGCCATTAATTACACCTGTTTTTTCTAGTCCTCCAATTAATACAAAAATACTCATAAAAAATATTAATGTACTCCAGTCTACATCTCGCAAAATGTTGTTGACTGAATCAATTTTGCTATGGTGAGATAAAAGCAAAGCTAAAGCTGCTCCTAACAAAGCTACGGCAGCAGGCGAGATAGGAACTGGTAGAGATTCTCCAATCACAAAAAATAGCAGGACAAAAAATACAATAACTGCACCTACGCTTAAAGCTCGCGGATGATTGATTTGTGGGTGTGGCAGTTCTTCAAGATTATCTAACTGTGTATTCCAAATTTTATGGAATAAAAATGGTAGTGTTGCAATTACTACGGCAACGGCAATTACTCCCCCTAAACTTAATTTAAACAAATAATCTATAAAGCTGATATTCACAGCATCGCCAACGATAAATGTAGCTGGATCTCCAACTAAAGTAAGCAGTCCAGCACTATTAGCAACAAACACCATTAAAATCAACAATGGTACGAAATTTATCCCAACTTCTTGCGCCATTGGTGGAATTAAAGGTGCTAGCAACATTACTGTTGTGGCATTTGGTAAGACTGCACAGATGGGTGTCACAATAGCTACGATACCAAGTAATAGACGCTTGCCTTGTCCTTTAGCTATGAGTACTATTTGAGTAGCTAAATAATCGAATATCTTAGTAGGTTCAAAAGCCCGGACTAACACCATAACTCCAAAGAATAAACCGAGTGTTCCATGACTGTTGCCGATGTAACCAACAGCTTCTTGTAAAGTCATAACGTTGGTAAAAACTAATAACAATGCTCCCAATAATGCAGCAATAGTAAGATGTACCCATTCCGTCATTACTAAGATAATGACGCTTATAAATGTAATCACACTAAGGATTGCTTGCCAGCTTTCCACACCCTACCTCCCGAAGTTTAATTGGTTGCATAGTAGCGAAAAAAGCCACCTACTTGTAGGTGACTTCTCTATCATTACAATTAGATAAAAATTACTGAAATTCTTACGAGTAATTATTCATCGATACAACTGGGAATACCCAAAACGGCACAGGGAAAATTAGAACCTAGAGCCTCAATCATCGGATGATCAACAGATTTGCAACCGAGAAACAAAATATCGGCAGTTTCTGATTCAACAACTCTGTTAAGTTCTGTGGAAATGACGCCAAACCGCAAATGAGACTTGAAGGAACCCTGCCATTCTTCAGCTAGACTTCGGGCTTGCCAGAGAATTATATCTGCTTGTTGCAGGGGAGTTACCACTGTCTGCAATTGGGGTTGAGTTAATACCTGTGTGGCAGACTTTGATATTTCAGTGATATGACGCTCCAATTGAGGTTGTTGTTCTGGAAAAGTTAAGATATTTGAATACTGGCTGCTTTGATTATCTTCTATCACATAAACGGCTTGAACTGTGACTTCTGCATTAGTCGCTAAACGCGTTTGATGAGCAATCCAAAAAGCAATATCTAGCGCCGTATGACTGTTAGGAGATGCGTCATAGGCAACAATTAAATTAACTGCCTTTTCTCTTTGAGGTTTGTTAAAAAAAGGTTCTTTTGGTTCTGGCAACAGTACCATTTGTTCAATTAAGTCATCTCGACCTACGGCACTTTGCAGACGTGCTAACATTGGCTTAATTTGCACAGTTTTACTTCTCCCAATGAAATGATTTAGTAATGAGAGGTAGGGTGATTAATTTTAGATTTTGGACTTTGGCTACACTCAGTTGAACGATTTTGGATTTTAGATTGAGTGACGATAACCAAAAGTTGAAATCTTAAAATTAGTCAAGGAAACCCCAATAATAACTGTATTACAGCCAAACTCTTGGGGGTTCCTTCCATTGCCTACGGAGTTAGCTGACGGGCTAAGACTGGAAGGTGTCTCTCGTAAGATTAGCCCCAAACATTGGTTCCTCCGTTCCAAATCCAGCTTTCATGAATTTGAATTAGGCTACCCACTAAAAAGAATGATAATCTAAATTTACTCGTCTTGGGCAAAATATCGATCAAGGAAGTTCAGGGCGTGGTTGCGGAGTTCAAAATATTCTTTTGAGTTTCGCATGGCGGCGCGATCGCGTGGATGCTCAAAAGGAACTTTTAATACCTCTCCTATATTAGCAGCTGGACCGTTGGTCATCAAGACGATGCGATCGGACATATAGATTGCTTCATCTACGTCGTGGGTAATCATCATCACTGCTTGACGATTATTTTCCCAAATATCCAATACCTGCCGTTGCAATTTGCCACGAGTTAGCGCATCTAGTGCCCCAAAAGGTTCATCCATCAGTAACATTTTAGGACGAATTGCTAAAGCTCTGGCAATCCCTACTCGTTGTTTCATACCTCCAGAAATTTCATCAGGATATTTGTCAGCCGCCGCCGTCAAGTTTACCATTGCCAAGTGTTCATTTACAATGCTAATTTTCTCAGCCCGATTAGCATTTTTTAGCACTTCATCCACAGCTAAACGGATATTTTCTCGCACAGTTAACCAAGGTAACAGTGAATAATTCTGAAATACCATCATCCGTTCGGCTCCTGGCTTATGAATTTCTTTTCCATCTAGCCTTACTGAGCCTGAAGTTGCTTTTTCTAAACCAGCTACTATCTTTAGTAGGGTTGATTTTCCACAACCAGAGTGACCAATTACAGAAATATATTCATCTTCACCAATTGTCAGATTAACTCCATCTAAAACAACAAAATCATCTTTATCAGGTGTCGGATAAGACTTGACTAAATTTTCAATTTCTAAAAATCCAGGTTTGGGCAGAACTTCGGTCTGGGTATTAATAGGTAATGAAGTATATTCCATCATCAAATGCTCCCGAAATAATTGAGTCATCAGTCAATAGTTGAACTTGGGATTTAAGACATGAAAAAGTTAGTGGGAGCGTTAGCCCTGATGGCAAAACTATTTAGATAACCCACAGGATCGCTGGGGTCGAAGCCTTTTTTATCTATAAATACTTCTGGTGGTTCGACCTTGTAATCATCCTTGGGGCACTCAATGCCCATTTCAGATGCTATCTCGCGATATAAATCTGTTCTCCAGCCAACTTCTGCTAGTTTCTCGGCATTTTTGGGGAATTCCTTAATTTGTCCCCACCGTGCTGCTTGTGTCATCATCCAGATACTTCTGGATCTCCATAAGAATGTGGAGTGTTCCGCAGGCTGTTTGGGAAGGTTGTCAGGAATATCGAAGAAAATCGTGGTGTCAGCGGCTTTGATGGTGCGGTCTTTGCCGTCAAAGCCGCCATAGTTATAGTTGCCGAGAATTCCCGGACTTGTAAACTTCGCAATTGGGGCATCTTTCTTTTTAGGTCTAGCACCTGTAAAGGAACGGTCTGTTATCAGTTCGGCGACTTCTTGGCGGTTTTCTACTTTGCTGCAATACTGACAAGCTTCAATCATCGCCTTGACTAAGGAACGATAGGTTTTAGGATATTTATCGATGAAAGATTCCATCACCCCTAAAAGTCGATCTGGGTGTCCCAACCAGACTTCTTTACCTTGTGCAAAGGTAAAGCCAATGTTTTCATTACCTGTTATTGCTCGTGTATTCCAGGGTTCCGCAACCATGTAAGCTTGCATTGCCCCAATCCGCACGTTTGTTACCATTTGGGGAGGCGGAACGATAATGATGCGAAACTCTTTAAGCGGATCAACACCAGCAGCAGCGGATAAGTAACGGATAAAGTATTCGTAAATGGAGGAACTTAGAACAACTGCCCAGACTTTGTTTTCTGGCGGTTGCTTGTCAAAGTAGTTTCGGAAATCGCGCCCAAAGGCTTCTAAAGCACCATCGCCATGTTGTTCTTGATATTCATACCACGGACGCAGCCCAAAATCCCACATGGCTTTGTTCATCGTCATGGCGTTACCGTGGCGATGGATGGTCATGGCTGCACACAATGGGGCATGGCGTGCGCCTTCAGCACCAATTCTGGCATTAGTAACTGCACCAGATACCACGGGTGAAGCATCCAGGCGACCAAAAATTACACCGTCGCGGGAGGTGGCCCAACTGGCTTCGCGGTTGAGTGTAACGTTCAAACCATACTTGCGGAAGAAGCCTTTTTTCCAGGCGATCGCAAATGGCGCACAATCATTAACGGGAACATAACCAACAGTAAGATCGGCTTTTTCTAGGTCGCCGCTTTTAACTACTGGTTGCACAGCTAAAGCTTCTTCGGTCAATCCTTTGGCTGATCTATCTCCTGAAATCCCACAAGAGGAAAGTGCCATTCCCGCCGTTGTTGCTCCTATTCCCCTGATAATATCTCGTCGAGTCCAGTTAATATCACCCATTCTTGTAGCTCCGCTGGTGATGAATAGTAAGTAGGCTTATACAGAGGCGCAAACTAAAGTCTCGTTGCGTCTTAGTATTTTAATAGCAGCCAAATTTTGTTAGTTGGAAGTTTTAGGGCGATGGGTTACTAATTCTTGGATTTTATCCACGGCGAAATCCAGGATTAACCCAGTTACACCAATTATCAACACAGCTAAAAAGACTGAACTCAGGTTTAAGCGACTCCATTCATCCCAGACAAAGAAGCCGATGCCAACACCGCCTGTGAGCATTTCCACGGCAACGATTACTAGCCAAGCTATGCCTAAACTAATTCGTAAACCTGTAAAAATATACGGCAAACTTGCAGGCCAAATTATTTTTGTAATCCGCCGCCAACGTGGCATTTCCAGCACCCGTGCTACATCTAAATAATCTTTGGGAACGCTAGAAACTCCTAAAGCGGTATTAATAATTGTCGGCCATAAAGAAGTAATAAAGATTACAAAAATGGCTGAAGGATCTGCCAAATTGAAAATTGCCAAGGCGATGGGTAGCCAAGCTAGGGGCGATACAGGTTTAAAAATTTGAATGATCGGATTAAGCGCTAGCATTGCTGGTCTAGACATACCAATTAGAAACCCCAGAGGAATCGCTACTATCGCACCCAACAAAAAGCCTATTAATACCCGGCGCAGACTTGCGATCAACAGCCAACCAATTCCTAAGTTGCCTGGCCCTCGCTGGTAGAAGGGATTTAAAATGTAGTCTAGATTAGCAATTAACGCTTCTGGTGGGGTGGGCATCAATTCATGGTTGGCAAGTGCAATAATCCACCACAACACAATTATTCCCAGGAAGCCCAACACAGGTAGAAAGAAGACATCTCTAACGACGACAGGTTTTGCCTTTTTCCAAGCAGCTTGTCCAGCGATCGCAGCGATCGCGGCCAAATTTAGTTGAAATATCATTTACGACCTCAACAGATTTAAGTGCAGGTACAAAGAATCCGAGCAGTACCAGCCTTGGACACCGATGAGATCAGAACATTATAAAAATGCCGTCTCTTCAGTCTCCTCTCAATGCCTACGAAGTTAGCTGACGGGCTAGGGCTGAGAGATGCCCTTCTAAAAAAAGTTATGAGTTATAAGTTATGAGTTATAAGTTAAGTATTTAGTAAACTAACTTCCAACTCCTGACTGTCAACTCCTGACTTTCTATGAGATACGCCCCACAATTTGGTTCCTCCGCTCCAGCGTTATGCACTGTGACACGCTGGATTAGGCTGACTTACTCTAATGGATACTAAATTATGCACAATATAACATCGACGCTCAGTAAAAGCTATCTATCTTATGATAAATATTGTTTACTTGAATACTGAGATCAAGTGCCTCTATTTGCTTTTTGGTAATAAACAAAATTTATATTTTTAGTTATGTTGTGAGTAAAGTCTTGCACAGACAGCTAAACAATATAGTCGAGTCAAGCATCAATATTGTTACGTGATTGATTAATATTTTTTAATATAATACTAATGCTACTGGTAGCTCTTTATACATAGACAATCAACCAGTAAACAAAATAATATTATAATATATTCCTTTTGGTAGGTGAACTAAATTATTAATTTTGGTAAAAATCACTCCGCTCGCTAAACTAATTGGATATGGAAGTTTATTCATCTATCTTTGTAGCTAAATTTAACAAAATGGATTTTAGTCAAGTACTGGCTGAAAAAACGGACACCATCATAGATAAATGGATTACAGCAGTTCGCAAGGATAGACGGATTGAAAGTGCTGATGATTTATCTTATACAGCGGTAAAAGATCATATCCCTGATGTCTTACAAGCAATGGTAACAGTGCTTTCAAAATCTCAGGATAATGATATTCAGTCAATAGTTACTGCTAGTTTCCAACATGGAGCTATTCGAGCTGAACAAGGCTTTGATCCAGCAGAAATTGCCAGAGAATATCATCTGCTGCGAACAGTAATATTTGATGCTCTACAAGCAGATTTCTTGAATGGAACACCTGTAGAGATAATTCGTTCCATGCGTTTGGTTGACGCTATCATAGACGAAGCGATCGCTCGGTGTTTCAAGAGTTATGTTGAGGAGCGGTTGCGAGAATTACACCAGTTGCAGTTATCACTAACACTTCATAATGATCAACTTACGCGTTTAATTAGCGCAAATCAAGAGTATCTTTCACAACTAGCCCACGAATTGAAACATCCTCTAACTTCGATTATTGGTTACTCTGATCTATTTTTACGCCAACAACGACGAAACACTGAGATAAAAGACAACTATATCAATCTAGAACATATTGAGCGCGTGTTACGCAACGGTAGACAGTTACTCCATTTAATCAATGATGTATTAGAACTTTCGCGGCATGATGCAGGGCAGATAAAACTCCAACTAGCACCCACCGATGTGCGTGAATTAATTAATAATGTATGTGAAATGTTGGAACCTTTAGCTGGTGGGAAAAATTTAAAAGTCGTAGTAGATTGCGATCGCGCTCCCAAAGAAATAATCACAGATCCTTTTCAATGCCAACAGATTGTTACAAATCTTATTAGTAATGCGATTCGCTACACAGAGTCGGGGACTATTATTATAATGTGCCAGGTGTTGGAAAATCAGAGATGGGCGATCACGGTTTCTGACACTGGAATTGGCATTGCACCAGAGAACCAAGCCCAGATATTTGAAGCTTACTTTCGCGTAAGTGCTAGCGATCGTCCCTATCTCCCTGATAGTACAGGATTGGGGTTAGCGATCGTCTCCCGCTTAGTAAAACTACTCGAAGGTGAAATTAAGCTAGTCTCTGAGGTAGGCGTTGGTTCTACCTTCACCGTAATTTTGCCCTTACAAATAGAGAGTTGATTTCGCGCCAAGACGTGAAATTATTCTTTGCGCCTTTGCGTGAAATCAAAAAACATTATTACAACAACCCTTGTTTTTTCAACTTATCTAGCGCATCCTCAGCAGCAGCTTTTTCTGCATCTTTCTTATTCCGTCCCTTACCTTCGCCGTAAAATTTTCCATCTACCAATACTTTTGCTATGAATTCTGGCGCGTGAGAAGGGCCTCCTATTTGTTCTGTGAAATATTTAGGGGGATTTGGAGTAACGTTGCGTTGCACCCATTCTTGAAAGCGATTTTTTGAGTCTACATTAGAACGAGATACAACTATATGCTTAGGATCTACAGAATCAAATAGGGGTTCTATAATTGCGCGAACTGTTTCAATATTGGAATCATTATCTAAGTAGTAAGCACCAAGTACAGCTTCAAAGGTGCTACTGAGCAAATTAGGATTTTGGAAGCCTCCGTCTCGAATTGCGCCTTTTCCTAACCGCATTCTAAAGTCTAAACCTACCTCCTCGGCAAACTTTGCTAATTGTTTCTCATCTACCAGCGCCGAACGCCGTCGGGTTAATTCATCTTCTCCCATTTCTGGGTGACACTTATATAGATATTCGCCACTTAAAAAATTCAGCAAAGCATCACCGAGGAATTCTAGGCGTTCATTATGTTCGCCTTCTCCTGGGTTTTCATGGACATAAGAACGGTGTGTAAGCGCATGGCGTAGAAGTTTCTCATTATGGAATATTAGAATTTTGTGCATTTTTATCTTGTGTTTTGTTGCGTAAATTGACTGTTGGAAACTTTACGAGTGCTATTGTTTTCAGACATGAAAAAACCGCAGATAGCGGTGTTGCTAAAACCCAGCTTTGACTCAACTGGGTTTTTAAAATCTTTTTTAAGCAGCTAATGTCTCTAACTCAACTAAAAACAATTCCTGACTTTGCTTTTGAACTTTACCATCCCTTACCGCAGCATCAATAAACTGACTAAAGTTTTTAAACTTCTTGCCGTTAGACATAAAGATAGAGGAACAACCCTGATATCTATGGCAACGCTGACGCATCAATTTATCAATGTATCCAAATCCGGTAGGCTTGCCTTGGCTTAAAGAAGTTTTAGTACATTCAATTAGACACTCTACAGCCTCATTGTAATTAAGAGGCTCAGTCTTGTAACTAACTAATTGAGACAATTCATCTACAAAGTGAAATTCATCAGCACGCTCTTTCAGCTTTTGTTTTACATTACCTCGTTGTGCAAAAATTATGACATTTATACCCTTTTCTTGCAGAAATTGAACTGCGTTTACAAAGTCGCCATCTCCTGACGCAAGGATAACTATGTCTGGGGATTGATTGTTATACACATCGTCAATTAAATCAGATTTAAGTTGATTATCTGCACTGTTCTTTAAAGAGCAGGTAACATCTTCACATTGAAAACCAATACCTTGGAGATTCCCTTTTGCAGAAGCCTGGTTTTTAAATAGTGAATTATAGTAGACTTTTCTACTAATCAAACTTCCTTTTGTGATGGCAAAAGCCAGCAATAACCTTGCTTGCTCTTCACTTAAATAAACATTTTGAAAATCGCAATAGATGCCAACCTTTAGTTGCTGCTGGCTTGTTTGTCTATTGGAAGATTGATTAGCGTGTAGCATTGGAATGTATCCAGTAAGTATTCTTTGGTGAACTGGACAGCTTCAACAAATTACACATCTAGCAGTAGGAAGGCTTTATACGAGGAATTTGTACTCCAAAAGTACTACCCTGTGATAAAGCTCTCTACCGTTGCTTTCGTTTGGTTCAAGTCTCAGCCGTAGAACTCCTGGCTTCCTACCAAGTTTCGCGTAATCCTTTCCCCTGAACATTCATCCAAACATCTTGTCTTCCCGTTGAAAGTCTAGTCAATCAGTTGACTTGACATTGGGCTAAATATTTAGCCGAAGGGATGACACGAAGCTCGGCAGGAAACTAGGAATTCTGCTGCTGAGACAACACCAAAAACCTGTGCTTTAGAGTGCGGTTGTTTGTTCTGTCTTATGTACAGAGTTACATGGATGACCCTGGATTGTCAATATACTTATTTATGAAGATTTCGTAAAAGCACTCACCCATATCCATGAACTTTAAAAATGCTCTATAATATTTTTTTAAAATATTTTAGCTAATAAATAATTTACGATTTACTTTGAGCGATCGCACCATACAAAATACCTAAAATTCTCTTAATATCCTTAATATAATATTCACTCAAATCAATCGAAACTACATTGCCTTCAAGCTTGAGAAATTGCCAGATAGTACCGATAGTCACAGCACCATATATAACTTTAATTTTATTTCCACCTCTCTCGTTAAATAACTGAGCCGCTACCATTTCGGCAATACACTGGGCTAAACCAGACCTCAAATTCTCATTTTTACTTTCTACTAAGACAATCACCGGACTGCGTACAAGCAACTGCTCCGAAGAAAGACTCAAAATAAAATCACAAAAGCCGTTTAATCCTCGCTGACTATCAACAGTAAAATCCACGCCAGAAAAAAAGCTTATTTCATAATTAAATTTGCGTCTAATTTCTAATAAAATTGGACTTATTATCATTTCACTTCGAGCTTTTTCTGAACTTATCGCTACTGCTAAATCAACATTTTCCCTAAGAATAGTAGATAATAAATCACTACATTCTTGCTCCTGCACATTTGCGAATAGTCCAGATGACTCGTGGATAACTAACCCAAAAGAATCAATAACTTCAATAAGTTTAAAATCACTATAAGCCATAAAACTTACTCCTTAGCCTTATGACTAAATCGTATAACAAAGTTTAAAAATTCAGCTTTGGCGGAAACACCTTAGCTAAATCAAGAGATAAATCAGGAAAACAAGGAAAATTTATTACCTCATTTGACAAGAAAATTCGCTTATTTGAATAACCATGTCTACCTTGATTATCCTGATATGGTTCACTGTAAGCTTCCAAATAATTATCGAATAAATTGAATATCCAATAATCAGTAATACCCGCTTTAGCATAGAGAGGTATTTTCACATCTTGGTCATAAGCTAAAGAAGAATCGGAAACCTCCATCACCAATAACACATCAGTCGGTTTAGGGTGAGACGAGAGATAATTATCATCTCGGTTTTGAACAATCGCAAAATCTGGTTCAGGTTCACTGTTAGGTGGTAACGTAATTGGGGCTTGAGATTGTAGAGTTGCCTTATCTCCTACAATATTTGGGAGTTGTTTCCATAAATTCCTTAGACAAGTTTCATGGGCTGTACCTTTGGATGCCATTTCAATAATTTCCCCGTTGATTAATTCAATATGGTCATCTTCATGGAAAAAGCCCAATTCTCCAAGCCTGTGGTATTCATCGAGTGTGAAGCGTTTAGCCTGAGCAATACTCATAACCTTACCTTTGTCTCATTGCCATAATCCCTATTCTAAATGTGTCAGAAATTGGTATGCTAAAGGCCGAGACTCGCTATAAAAGCAAACAATGCCTGCGCCTACTATCAACCCCACGATCACTGCCTTTCCCTTGACAGCCGTAGTCGGTCAAGAAGCAATTAAATTAGCCTTGCTACTAGCAGCCGTTGATCCTGGTTTGGGAGGAGTAGCGATCGCAGGTCGTCGTGGTACGGCAAAATCAGTAATGGCTCGTGCTATCCACGCTCTACTACCACCGATTGAAGTTGTCAAAGGCTCAATTAGTAATTGTGACCCCAACCACCCCGAAGAATGGGACGATCAACTTTTGGCGGAGTACGCAGACAAAGACATTCAAGATGTGCCCGTCGAAATCATTCCCGCGCCTTTTTTGCAAATTCCTCTAGGTATCACTGAAGACCGACTATTAGGTTCAGTAGATGTTGAAAAGTCGGTAAAACAAGGTGATACCATTTTTCAGCCTGGATTACTAGCTACAGCAAACCGGGGTGTACTGTACGTAGATGAAATTAATTTATTAGATGACCAAATATCAAATCAGCTTCTAACAGTATTATCTGAAGGACGCAACCAGATAGAACGGGAAGGGATTAGTTTTCAGCATCCGTGCAAATCCCTATTTATCGCCACCTATAATCCAGAAGAAGGTGGATTACGGGAGCATTTGCTAGATAGAATTGCGATCGCACTTTCTGCTGACGGTGTACTCGGCTTAGATCAAAGAGTAGAAGCAGTTGAACAAGCGATCGCTTATTCTAAATCTCCCCAAGATTTTCTCAAACAGTACAACGAAGATTTAGACTCTCTCAAAACCCAAATCATTTTGGCGCGGGAATGGTTGAAAGAAGTCATCATCACCCATGAACAAATTGCCTACTTAGTGGATGAGTCCATTCGCGGCGGAGTTCAGGGACATCGCGCCGAGTTATTCGCCACGCGGGTTGCCAAAGCTGCGGCGGCTTTGGAGGGACGAACAACAGTTAATGCCGAAGATTTGCGCCGTGCTGTGGAATTGGTGATCGTACCACGCGCCACAGTTGTGCAGACACCGCCACCCGAACAAGCACCGCCACCGCCTCCACCCCCACCGCAACAGAATCAAGAAGAACCCCAGGACGAATCAGAAGAGGAACAAGAAGAACAAGAAGAAAAAGAAGAAAATCAAGAGCAAGAACCCCCCAGCATCCCGGAAGAATTTATCTTTGATCCAGAAGGGGTAATTCTTGATGACAACGTGCTGTATTTTACTCAAATGGCGAAGCGGCAAGGTAAATCTGGTAGTCGCAGCGTCATCTTTTCCGATGACAGGGGACGCTACATTAAGCCGATGTTGCCCAAAGGTAAAGCGCGACGCATAGCAGTAGATGCCACTCTCAGGGCAGCTGCTCCTTATCAAAAGTCACGAAGACAAAGACAACCAGATAGAAAAGTTATTGTCGAACAGCCTGATATTCGCTCGAAACGCCTGGTACGCAAAGCCGGGGCGTTGGTAGTATTTGTAGTAGATGCTTCTGGCTCAATGGCCCTGAATCGAATGCAATCGGCTAAAGGTGCGGTGATGCAACTATTAACAGAAGCTTATCAAAATCGTGACCAAATAGCATTAATTCCCTTCCGGGGAGAACAGGCAGAGGTATTATTGCCTCCAACACGTTCTATTGCTTTGGCGCGTAACCGTTTGGAAAGGTTGCCCTGTGGTGGCGGTTCGCCCTTAGCGCATGGTTTAACTCAAGCTGTGCGCGTCGGCTTAAATGCTCAGATGAGTGGAGATATTGGGCAAGTTGTCCTTGTAGCAATCACCGATGGGCGGGGTAATATTCCCTTAGCGCGTTCTTTGGGTGAACAGTTAGAACCAGGAGAAAAGCCAGATATTAAAGGAGAATTATTAGAAATTGCTGCCAGAATCCGTGCTTTGGGGATGCAACTATTAGTAATTGATACAGAAAGTAAATTTGTGTCTACTGGCTTTGCTAAAGAATTATCGCAAACAGCAGGCGGTAAATATTATCATTTGCCAAAAGCAACAGATCAAGCTATTGCTGCTATGACCAAAGGTGCGATCGCTGATTTAAAATCTCGATAATTAGTCATTTGTCATTTGTCAGTTGCTTTTCTACTAACCACTGACCATTGACTAATGACTACGATCCAGTTGGCATTACCTGTGGTTGCAAATAGCAAATCAAATCTTGGATGCCCTTTTGCAGATACCGCGTTACTGTCATTGGACTAGTGCCAATGTTTTTAGCAGCATCTTTGCGAGAAAGTTCTTTCAAGAATACCATTTCAACCGCCATACGGGGCTTTTCTTCCAACATATTGATTGCGCCTTGGAGTTGTTGGCGTTCTTCTTCTTGTTGCAAAAGCACATGAGAACGAGGACAAGGAAGTGCTTCACCCAAGGTTATTTGGCAATCAACATAGTTAACTGCGGTTGCATCTAAACTCAAAGGCATCCGGTTTTGAGCAGCTAACTTGGTTTCTTGCCACTCTTGCACAGATACCCGGAGGTGGCTGGCAATTTCAGTATCCTTGGGTTGGCGACCTAAAGACATTGCCAAGTCCTTGCGAATCTTTTGCCCTTCATTGTACAACTCTTGCCAGCGACGGGGAATTTTTAATAGAGTACTGCGATCGCGCAAAAAGTGCAGCATCTCACCGCGAATATATGGTACAGCAAAGGAACTAAAAGCATATCCTTGGCTAGGATCAAAGCGTTCAATTGCCCTAATCAAACCAAAATAACCGATTTGTTCTAAATCTTCATAAGGTTCATTACATTGATGGCTGAACTTATGAGCCATCTTTCGTACTAAGCCAGTATGTAACTGTACAAGTTTATTACGAAGTTTAATAGATGGATTCTGGTGGTACAAGTGTAATAATTCTATACCATCAGTTCGTAAAGAGGACTCACTTGTTGCCATATACATTCCTTTGTTGTGACTCCTATTCCTGGGAAAATGGAGTTGCGTATATTTTCTTCTAAGCTGTTATTATTTTCCTTAGCAAGGGCAGAATAAGCTATCGTCGTTTCACTGAACTTGTAAGGGGTCGCGCTCTACAATTCAGTATTTGTACGCATGATTTTGCTAGCTTCTATGTTGCAACTTATGTTTATTTTTCAGATAACTCTTGAATGGCACATGATCTTTAGCTTTTGCAACAAAAACTAGCTATTTATGCTGAAAAATGCATTACTAACCTAATAGCCATCTGTCATACTGAGCGCAACGTGGATCGGCACTGAATTAATTGCGGAAGAGGCTGGGCAATTTTATCTTTTAGTACGCACTGTCACTAATAAAAGTCGAAAATTCCAATTGTAAGTTGGGTTAAGAAGCAGAACCCAAGCTATAAAAAACAGAATTCCGACTCATTTTTACGGGAATTTGTACTTAGTTGGGTATTGAAGGACTATAGTAAAACTGAAACTTCGGAAACTTAGTGGAAACATAGAAACAGTTTGTTGACACGCAAGTTTGGTGGGTGTCACACTTCTGCTAAACAGGAGGGTGAACAATGAAAATCACCAAACACCGACAAAAAATTCTCGATGTACTTCAGCAATGGTTTAGTATCCATAAACAAGGGCCAACTCTAGAAGAGTTGTGTCAAGAACTCGGAATGCAACCACGTCAGAAAGCAACAGTTCAACGTTGGTTGCAAACTATGCGTGGTATCGATGTGGAATGGGATGACCACAGCGCCCGCAGTCTTCGCCTCCTCACATCTGAATCGGAAAAAGCCTCTTTACAGCTATCTGTGACAGACACTCTGCGGTATCTGGCTACTGGCGTGGTGCAGTGGGAAAAACTTGAGCTAGAAAAGCGAAGTCAAGTACCAGAAGCCCTTCGCATTGGAATGTCCCGTATGTACTTAACTTCTTTACTACGGGGAGAACAAGCCCCAGAGAACCTACCACAATTTTTTGATTGGGCGGAAACATCAATTACTTCCTGGAAACCAGCCCAAGAGATTAAATATCTTTCGCCAGATGCCAGTGTTATAGAAGACGGAGTAGTTTCCGATTTTGCAAGAGAATGGCAAGTTTCGGGTAATGATGTGGTGGCACAGGTACAAGAGTCAGTACTGAAAGATGTACTGGAATACTGTCGGGGAAATCAGCTAGAAGATGCCTATCGCGCTTTTCGACAACTGATTATTACTAAACCCACTCTTCATTACTCAGAATATCGGCAACAGCTACGTTTACCCGAACTCAAACCACTGCGGGAGTTATTGTCACGGTTAGAAATCTATGTCGATATGGATAAGTTGGCAGAGGATAAAGTCTATCATCTGTGTCCGCGCTGCAAGTATGTGCAACGCCAACGCCCTGATGGTACATATACCTGCCGTGCCCCTTGGTGTGAAAGACTTTGTGCAACCAGCAACTTTCAACCATTACCACCTATTTCTAAAGAAAAAGCAGCAGACTGGAAAGCTGTTACCCCTGGCGTGCATTTGTACGGTACGCTTCCAGGAATTTGGGAAATTCAACTTCAAGAAGAACTTACAAAATTGGGTTTACGCGTTACTCTCTGGCCTTTTGTTGATGAATTTGATTTACTCGTAGAGTTCCCGCGCAAAGTTCGCTGGGCAATTGATTTTAAAGATTGGTCATCCGTAGATGAAGAACGTTTGCAAAAGGTGCAGTATCGGCGTGATGCAACGGAAACTTTTGTAGTTTTTCCAGATGAACGCGAAGAGTATTTGCGGATAAAGGTAGTGCGCGAACAACTAGAACCTGAACTTGAAGGGGTGCGCTTGCGCTTATTTAGCGAAATCATCACTCAGGCTCAAGCAATTTTAGGGAAGAAAAATAATGCGTGACACCATTAGCTGGCGAAAGGAGCTGTGTAAAAAACTCCGCAAATCGGATGAATTACAACAGCATATAGTATCTAGTTTAGTTAACGCAGATACTAAAGTACAACAGCGAGAACTTAAGCGTCTTGCCCAACTCGTTGCTGATGTGGAATTGGGATTAACCCTACTTAAGGAAGTAGCACCAGAAGAACCTGCAACTTCTGTGGAAGCTTTGCTAAAAGGATACCGTTTTCCAGTTGAACAACTACAAGGCGATCGCAATTGGCAACTTATACAAAATGCTCGTTTCTATTTGATTAAGCGTAAAGGCAGACAATGGCTGCGAGTTCTTCAGGAGTACATCAACTTACCTGAAATTATTAGAATCTACAGCCTTGAAGAGGCAAGGAATGTTCCTCAACCTATTCCATCCAGTACCTACCCAACTCGTTTAGAGAAGATATATCTTCCAACTTTATTAAAAACTCCACAGCATAGACAACGAAAAGTCAAATTAGCAGATGAGGGACGGTGGTATGCCAAGATTTCCCAAAAAGGTAACTCTCCAGTTGAGGTTCCTATTGATATTCCTAAGGAAGTTGCTAATATAGCACCTTCGTCTGTAGTAACTCTTCGTCGCACACGGACTAAGCAAAATCCACAGTGTAGCGTTACCCGTGAAGAATTACCCGCCAGGGATTTGAACAAGACTTGACCTTTGCTGAGGCTGTTTACCGAGAATGTAAATATCTATTCGTTGACGAAGCCGATCGCGTGCAGATTCAGTTTGACGAAGAGTTTGCCCCTGATGAAGTCTTAGTCGATGGTTCTGGAAACTCATTTTTAAATAAACTCGGACTTAACTCGGCGACGATTTACAATTCTGATCGCAGTGATATGGCAGGCGATCGCTTTGTTGCTTGGACAAGCGCACATTACCATACCCAAAATGCTACTAACCGCATCTATCACCTACTCCTCACCCACTCAAAATTGGTTGCGTGGTTGGGGCCACTTCCTTTTACAGGTCGTTCTCTATTTGCTCGGATTATCCGTGACCTAGTTGATCCGCCTGAGATTCCTGTCTCAGCGAAACCGAAACTAACTCGCCAACAAATCATGGAAGAACGGCGTAAACGTATCATTGAAGCAGACTTAGCTCCCACAGAGCAACGTCGCCGCCGCAAACAAATGATGGATCAACTAGATGGATTTTTACAACATCCGCTCAATCCCCGCCGTGGTGGTGAACTTTCAAGTTTGGCGCTGACAATACTAACTGCGGAAGATGACCGTCAAGCCTTAGCTGAAATTGCTCCTTGGTGCAAAAGATGGATAGAAATCCATAATCTTTCCCTACCAGATCAGACTCAATTTGAGGAACTAACCCAAAATCTCCAGTTTGCGATTTTAGTCACCATACTCGATAACCGGCTGGGTTTTATAGTTGATAATCTGAGCGACCTTGGTCGGGTAATTAACTTGCACGACTCAAGCCAAGACCTTTTACATCGTCCACCGGATGACTTCCTCCCAGTTTTACCAGAATCGCCAGTGGGAAATATTCTAGGTTTTTTGTATAAGCAAGAACGTAGCGCTAAAAAAGCTGGCAAGTTGGACTATTTTCGCTATGTAGGTGTAGGTCGTGCGTTACTGTTAAATTTCCCAAAACTGTTTGCAGTTGACGATTGGGAGGGCCCACATACTGTTCTGATATCAGGTACTAGCTACGCTCCGGGTTCGCCAGCCTATCACATCAACATAAAACCCACTATATTGTTGCAATCTAGAACTGGTGAGGCAGGTATAGCTGAGAGTCAATTTTTCTTTAATCCCAAACAGAATCCGCAAGCAAACTATATTGCTTTATCAGGATTACCACCTGCAAAACGCAAACTTGCTGCTAAAGAAATGGTCGAGGCTATGTGCTACTCGGTAAGAGGTGCAGAGAGTTTTCTAGATGGGGTATTTCAGGATTTAGCACAGCGAAAACAACAGCAACCTGAATGGTGGAGCGATCGCGATCGCATCTTGATTGTCGTGGGTAGCTACGATGAATCGGAATGGGTAGCGTCTATTTTACAATCGCGCTACCGCTTCGACGTAAATATCAACGATGACGGTATTGCTACCCTCCGGCGTGACAATGCTCCTACTCATCTTCATGGGATTCTGCGAAGCGAAATCAGGAATTTACAACATTTACCCACCCAAATTGTAGTTGCTCCTTTGATGGCTCTAGAGCGGGGTCATAACATCTTGAATGCTCAAGGCAAAGCTGCATTTGGTGCAGTGCTGTTCCTCAACAGACCTATGCCAGTACCTGATAATTGGCAATCTACTGTTCAGCAACTCAACGCTTGGGCGCTGAAATACGAAAAAGACTTCACTCTTTATGAAGAAGCTCAATCAATATCGGGGAACCTAACCCTAACTCAGGTTGCAGATATCTTCTACCAGAATGCCGTTGCCGAGATGGTCAACTTGAACTATACAGCATGGGCTTTTAAGCAACTAACACAAGGAGAGCGATCGGTACTTTGCTGGACTCAGTTAGTAAGTATCTGGCAAATCATCGGGCGTTTGGTGCGTGGCGGAGTACCAGCAGTAGTCCATTTTATAGATGTGAAATTCGCGCCAAATTCAGCCATTGGCGAACAAGACAGTGAAAGCACTTCACTTTTGGTTGCCATCATCAAGGTACTGGAACCCTGTGTAGAAGGTGAGGATGTGCTAGCGCGATCGCTCTATGGAGCTTTTTTAAATGCGTTGAAACAAATGAGAGAAAGAAACTTAAACTATGACTAAAATTATTCTTCCTGGTGCTTGGGAACTTACTGCAACGAATCCAACATACGAACTTTATGCAATCTATGTCCCTACAACATGGCGACAAGTCACCAACAACCTTGCTCAACAGCGTGCCAGACTCCAAGGTAAAAGTTATCGGGCTGTACCAGTTTATTCCCTCGATCCCCTGGTAGTTGGTAGTTTTCCCAAAATTATCAAGACTTTGCGTAATGGCTGGCAAAAAGACAATGTACCTTGGTTGTTAGCAACAGGAACCACAGGACTTGCTGACTTAGGTAATTTGATCAAAGATTGGTTAATAGAAGAATTTAGTTCCTTGGAGGATGTTGAGTCACAGCTTACGAATTTGAATAATGATGATTGGCAATGGGGAAATTCACAAACTTATGAGTTACTCCATCCTCAAAACAAAGTCGAAACAAGCAACCTTTACCAAGCAATTCCAGATTACCTTGCCGATAAGTTTCTCCAAAAACCAACAGTTTCCTTTGGCGTTGATGAGCAGTATCAACTGACATTTTACCGAGTGGTCAGCCTCCAAGGTGCTGAATTGATGTCATGGCCTCCCAGTGAAGTTACGGTAACTAAAGGAAAGGAAACAACAGAAACAGCATACATCTCATTTGTCATTGAGTTTGTTTTGCAAACAGTTCCCTGGCGCGAAAAACCTATTGTTTATCATCATTTATCAATTCGACGTTGGCTGACAAAACCTTTGAATTATGTACCTTATCCAGGTGTAAAAGCTCATATTGGTGATAACCGCCGATGGTTAGATGGACAACGCCAACCCTTTTGCTTTATTCCACTGACGATGAACCGTTATGGAAAGGAAGTGAAATGGCCTCAAGCCATCAGCAATCTTTTTTCTCTCAATGACTCTCAACTTCCTGACGCAAATAATTTCGTTTCTAACCCAAATCATAACTGGTCAGGTGTCAACACAATTCCTAGTGATATCCAAGCTGCGATCGCCTACACTTCTAAATTAGGAGAACCACCCTGTTTCCCTGGTGTCAGTCCACAAGATTTGGCTAGTTTAGATCAAGCTATTGAAGCACATCTCCCTGTTCAGAGAGTGGGTGAGGCTGAGAGGGCGACAGGTAACGTTTTTATTTTCTGGCCTTTAGAGAAACCCAAACAGAAAATTGTTCCTCTCCTTGCTGACGAAGATATCCAATCTCCCCAGCCAAAAAAAGCCAAGAAATCTGACAATCCAAATCATTCACACACCCCAATGCTGCGACCAAAACTAGCAGCACCAGCAGTATTTCGTGAAGCTGAAAATTCTCTTCGCACCATACTTGTTTTGTGGGAAACTCCACAATGTCGTGATGCTCTGATTGCTGAAATTTGCTACTTACTGTATTTATCACCCACAAAGATAGAAAATACCTATCAAGGTTCCTACGGTTCTTTATGTATCAAGACTCAACATGTTGGCGACCTCACACAAGACCTGGAAATTAAACATTTCTCTGAAGCAAGGAAAAGTTATCAACAGCAACGCCCTGATTTATTAGTAGAGCGCATTAATCAAATTACCGCGTTTCTACCCCAAACTAAAGAACTAAGTGGGGCATTAATCGAAATTAGATCGAAACCTCGTATATCCGAGGCTGATCCCAAGCTAGCGTGGCGAATTGGGGCGATGAAAGCAGGTTATCTTAATCAACACATTCACCGAATAACCACCGAAAATGATGCAGAAAAACTGAAGAAATCCGGTTTGGAACCAGTAAAACGAGCAGTATCAGACTTACTAAGGCAATTTGGGATTTTACCTGATACTCCTTTAATTAATCCCAAAAAAGATGGTATTGATCCTGATGTCTGGATAACGTGCTTTTATGTACTACGCCGCACCCGCAAAACCAATGCCGAAAACATTCCCAAAACTGTTGTTTTGATGATCAGAGTAAATCCAATAACAGCTAAAGTAGAGTTAACAACTCCTGATTTATTTAAAGAACAAGGCTGGATACCATATCCTCTCGGACTCGCGCATCTTCTTGATGAAGACTGGGATTCTAACTCTTATGATGAAAGTAATGAAGAGCTTGATGATGAACAAAAGCGTAAAGAGCAAACGAAAGAACAAAGGCTAATCAATAAATTCGTTTCTGAATGTTTGCAAGAGTGTTTAAATACTCCAATTACTGATAATAACCCCCCGCGTGTACTGTTCATGGCAGAGGCACTAAATGCCCGCAAAATGCTGAATTGGTTACAAAACCAAAATTTACTGAATAATGACCCACTGCAAGCACTAAAACAGTACCTTTCACAAGAACAAATCAATCGTCTGTGGGTTGTGCGCTTACGAATTGCAGATACTGGTGAAGTACCAGTTGCTATTGTTAAAGATTCTTCTGGGAGCCGAACTAGTGGAGTTTACCGATGGCAGGGTGTGTGTGATGATGGGGAGCGATCGCTCTATCTGAGCGTTAGAAAGGCGTTATATACTGAACGAGGCACAACAATATTACAAAAAACTCAGTCTCGCCTTGACAATGGCAGCAGGCAAGCTGGAAGAGCCAGAATCTTAGAAATAGCCTTGATTCATCACCCAGAAATCAAGGGCGACAAGCTAGCTCACTTTGTCCACTCTCTCAGAAGTCGCTGGCCTTATTTTGCAAATGATGTTTCCCTGCCTTTGCCTTTTCCCTTTGCAATCAAGGCTAAAGAGTATGGTGTCAGCGCTAAAGATCCTATAGAACCCTCAGAGACTGACGATTCCAATTTTTAACAACGAAGCTACCTTTCAGATTTTGCAACAATATTAAATCGTTGGCTGTTAACCGCAAAGATTGGTAACAATAGGAATAAGCACAACGTTTTCCTAAAAAACAGTTTTTCAATATGAGCAATACCAGTAATTTTCGTGAAGCTATCCGTGAGGCTAAGTCTCACGCCCTCGTTGGCCCAAACGTAATCGCCAACGCCCTCCCCTACGTCGGTGGTGGATTGGTATTAACCGCATTAGGAACCTACGGCGGTTTGGGAGTTATCCGTACTAACCCCGAAATATTCTTTCCCACCTTCATTGGTGCGGTGATTTTGGAGCTAGTTTTGTTCTTTGTTGCCCAAAATGTTGCCCAAAAAGGTAACAAGGGACTTGCACTACCCCTGTTGGCAACCTACAGCCTGTTGTCTGGATATACTCTCAGTGGCTTGATATTTGTCGCTTTAAGATCCCAAGGTGTTGGCATTCAAGGCATTGGGTTGGCTGCCCTTGGTTGTGGTGTCACCTTTATTGCTGCCCGTCAAATTGGTTCAAATCTTTCTGAACAAGATGGCATGGCTTTGACAAAAACCATCAATCTCGGTGTTATCGCCTTGGTGGTTGTGTGCCTTGCCCAATTCGGGTTTGCCATGTTTGGTGTTTACACGCCCAATTGGTTAGAAATTGCCATCTCCGGTTTAGGAGTATTCCTGTTTGTTGGGGTTTCTGTTGTCGATTTCTACATCTTGCCCCGCACTTACAGCGATGACCAATATCTGCCTGCTGCTTTGTCGATGTACTTAACTTACATCAACTTGTTTGTCTTTATCTTGCGGTTGCTAATTGCCATTAATGGCCGCGATTAATTGTCTGTAGGCGCTAACAAAAGTAAAATTTTCTAAAGTAAAACCGTGGTTAGATTTTTAGCAACCACGGTTTTTTCATCTGTTTAACAGTATGATATGTAGATTAAGTTAAGCCTCAAGTGAGCAAAACTATGCTTGAACTCTTAAATATAAAAATTGAAGTAGAAAAGTTGTCTAATATCTTGGGTAAGGCTGAGGACTGTCTTTGACCTCCAATATCTAACTGCAAGAATTCAATATTTAGATCAAGTAATTGCTCAACGAGACTTTTGGAATAACCCAACCCCTGCTTATGAAGCACTTCAAGAAATTGAATACTCCATATTCTATAAGCATCAGGAATATCAGCGCTGGTGTTCGATTCTAGAAGATATCAAGGCTGCGTTGGAATTGCTGGAATTATCAGCCGATGAGCAATTGTGGCAAGAGGTGCAAAGCAACCTTATTCAACTGCAACAAGAACTCGAAACAGCAGAAATACGACAATTATTGTCTGACCCCCACGACCAAAAAGGTGCATTACTCACAATTACTGCTGAGGTTGATGGTGCAGATGCTCGATATTGGGCATCTATGTTGCTGCACATGTACTGGTGTTGGGGAAAAAGCCACAATTATCCATTGGATGTAGTAGAGATTTATGAGAGCAATGAGGCCGGAATTAAATATGCAACCTTAGAAATTGCAGCAAGTTGTGCATACGGCTACCTCAAATCAGAAACAGGCACACATCAACTACAGCAAATATCGCCCTTTGATGCTACTAAAAGCTTGCGGACGAGTTTAGCTAGTGTAGAAGTTCTCCCAATATTGGGTGAGTCCGTTGAGTGGGAGATTCCAGAGAAGGATTTGGAAATAACTAGGTGGCACAGCAATAGCAGGAATATCAATCACTCTGAAACATGGGTAAAGGTAGTTCACATTCCTACGGGGATTAGTGTATTCTGCAACCAAGAACGCAGTCAGATGCAAAACAAAGAGAAAGCCTTAGCTATTCTCAAGAGTAAACTGTTTGCGATGCCTACGGCTGGCTACGCCTACGCACTAGCCCAAGGTGTCCAGATTGACAAAATTCAAGCCCGACAGATAAAGCCTCTATCCAACAAGCTCATCCGTGAATATATCTTGCATCCTTACACCAAGGTGAAAGATTTACGTACTAATGTAGAAACACTTGCTGCGACAGAGGTATTAGACGGTAAAATTGATTTGTTTATCAAAGCCTATCTGCAACAGTTAAATCACGCTACTTCAGTGGATAAAGAAGCGCTTGATAATTTCAAGTCACTTTTGTAACTTATATAAGTAGTGCAGAAAAATTTGCCCAACTACAGCTAAAATCAAGAAACATAAGTAGAATAAAGAGCAATTTTCCAATCCAAAGCGCTCTATCTATCATTCAGCAAGCACTATGGAAGTTTTAGAACTCAAACGCGAAATCGAAACGTTGTCTGGCCGCCTGGGTAAAACCCAGGACTATCTTTGACGTACCTGCACTGACAGCCAAAATTCAAGACCTCGAAAAAATATCAGCACAACCAGAATTCTGGAATGACCAAACCCAGGCCCAACAAACCCTGCAAGAACTAAACGACCTGAAAGCCCACCTCCAGCAATACGATCGCTGGCACGCCAATCTCGAAGATACTAAGGCAGTTGTTGAATTGTTGGAGTTAGAAACTGATGAGGCACTACTCCAAGAAGCAGAATCTACCATCACTAAACTGAATCGTGACCTAGATCAGTGGGAGTTACAACAGTTACTTTCTGGCCCTTATGATGCGGAAGGTGCTGTACTGACGATTAGTGCTGGTGCTGGTGGCACAGATGCTCAAGACTGGGCGTTTATGCTGATGCGGATGTACACCCGTTGGGGCGAAGCTCACGGCTATAAGGTAACTTTAGCTGAAGAGTCGGAGGGTGATGAAGCCGGAATTAAATCGGCAACCCTAGAAATTACTGGTCGCTATGCTTATGGTTACTTGCGATCGGAAATGGGTACACATCGCTTAGTGCGGATTTCACCTTTTAATGCCAACGGTAAGCGACAAACCAGTTTTGCAGGGGTGGAAGTGATGCCGCAGATTGATAACTCTGTGCAATTGGATATTCCAGATAAGGATTTGGAAATCACCACAACTCGTTCTGGTGGTAAAGGTGGGCAAAACGTCAACAAAGTAGAAACTGCTGTGCGGATTGTTCACATTCCTACTGGTCTTGCCGTGCGCTGTACAGAAGAGCGATCGCAGCTGCAAAATAAAGAAAAAGCCCTAAATCGTCTCAAAGCCAAGCTGTTGGTTATTGCTAAGGAGCAACGCGCCCAAGAAATTGCCGAAATTCGTGGCGATATGGTGGAAGCCTCCTGGGGAAACCAAATCCGTAACTATGTATTTCATCCTTACCAAATGGTGAAGGATTTGCGTACAAATACGGAAACAACGGCAATTGGCGATGTAATGAATGGCGAACTTGATCCATTCATTCAAGCTTATCTGCGCCAAGAAAATAAATTAGTAGAAAACACTTCTGCATAATTTGGGATTATTTACAAGTGCTAAGTAATTAACTTTAATATTACTTAGC
This sequence comes from Nostoc desertorum CM1-VF14, assembly GCA_019359245.1. Lineage (GTDB taxonomy): Bacteria > Cyanobacteriota > Cyanobacteriia > Cyanobacteriales > Nostocaceae > Nostoc > Nostoc desertorum. Next base: position 95,594 of record JAHHHR010000028.1, read on the forward strand.
ACTTGTTATTTATTTTTCTAAGATTGGCGCGATTGCATAGCATTCCTTCTTATTGGGGCGTTTTCAGATAAATTCCTGAGTAAGATACAGGCGATCGCGATTCTATCCCAGACCAACTGTTACAGTTATAAAAGAGTCTGTGGATAAATAACTATGAGCAACTCCCCTTCAACAGAACCTCAACCTAGCTACGTAAAACTCGCCATGCGAAACATGGTGCGTAAGGGTGCAACTTCCCTGAAGCATTTTGGATTGACTGCCGTAGGGCTTTTAGCTCTCCTTGTTGGTCTTGCTTACCTAACTCACTAACGACACCTATAAACCTCAGATTAGGAGACTGTGTGCCCCTGAGCGTTGAAATATATGTGGAGGATGATTTTTACGAGTTGTCCCCGACAACATCTGTAAAAATTGGGGACACTGATCCCCGAATTCCTGCTGAAACTTGGGAAAATTGGTTTAATCGCTGGTTGGAAATACTTCACCCTCAGATTCCGCCAGCGCCAAGTTATGAAATAGGGCTGCGTTTGACAGATGACGCGCAAATTCAAGAACTGAATGCCCAGTATCGTCAACAGAATAAGCCTACAGACGTTTTAGCCTTTGCTGCTTTGGAGGTGGATTTTCCTCAAAGTAAAGAAATGCTTGCTTCTATACCATTATACTTAGGTGATATCATCGTGTCTGTAGATACAGCACAACGTCAAGCTCAACAGCAAGAACATAGTTTACCAACTGAGCTAGCTTGGTTGGCTAGTCATGGTTTATTGCACCTGTTGGGCTGGGATCATCCTGATGAAGAAAGTTTGGGGCGAATGTTAGAACAGCAAGTGAGATTGCTGAACACAATAGGTATTTCTATTGACATAGAATAACAGGAGTTTGTGTATACCTATAGTGTTAATTTTTGGTAATACTTTTATAATACTTCTGTGGAAAATTGCTTAAAGATTGCCTCAAAGTTAATTTCGCCATTAAGATCGGCGAATATTCCCACTGTAGCAACTCTATTCTTGTGTTTTTAAGTCTATGTCCCAAAAAATTTCTCCATCACCAACGCCTACCTCGTTACAAACACTGGTGTCTAACGAACGGGAATTCTCCTGGAAAGTAGCCTCTAATTTATTTGTTAGTTTTAAATATGCCTGGGCTGGAATCAGCTATAGCTTTCAAACTCAACGTAATTTTCGCATCCACGTAAGTGTTTGTGCAATGGCGATCGCTTTAAGCGTTTTTTTGCATCTGCAAGCCGTAGAAATAGCGGTAATTGGCGTAACTAGTGGTTTGGTTTTGGCATTAGAGTTACTCAATACAGCGATCGAGTCCCTTGTGGACTTAACCGTTAAGCAGACATACCATGATTTGGCTAAAATTGCTAAAGATTGTGCGGCTGGTGCAGTTCTTGTCTCTGCTTTGGTAGCGGTGCTGGTAGCTGGTACGCTCATGCTCCCTCCTCTGGTAAAGTTAATTATATCGGCTTTGTAGAGGTGGTTTGCAATCATCAAGTGACTCAATAAGAGGATCATACTCTGTCCGATCCCCTAGAGAACACATCATAAAACAACTCAAAATTCAAGTAATGCGATGTCTACGACAGGCTACGCCAACGTGCTAAACATCCTGGGTGAAGGGTTACTTGGTAATCTTTAGGCGTCCATGCCAGCTTTATTTTTACACCTAGCGAACAAATAGCATGGGATATCTGTCTATGCTTTGTTGCAACTGATGAGTGGTAAAAACCAGGAGTGATAGGCTTTGATTATAGTTATCGATAATTACGACAGTTTTACATATAATTTAGTGCAATATCTGGGAGAACTTGCAGCAGAATTCCCAGTAGCAGATGATATTAAAGTTTTTCGTAACGACAAGATATCCATAGATGAGATTCGGGGATTAAAGCCGGAAGCTGTGGTTATTTCTCCTGGACCAGGTCGCCCGGAAGATGCCGGCATTTCCCTAGAGGTCATTAAACAGCTAGGTCAAGAGTTGCCAATCTTGGGTGTCTGTTTGGGACATCAAAGCATCGGTCAAGTATTCGGTGGTAAAATAATTTCTGCACCAGAGTTGATGCATGGCAAAACCTCTCAGGTATCTCACACTGGGGTGGGGGTGTTCCGGGGATTAGAAAATCCTTTAACTGCCACTAGGTATCATAGTTTGGTAATCGAACGTGAGACTTGCCCAGATGTGTTAGAAATCACCGCTTGGGTTGAAGATAACACCATTATGGGAGTGCGACACCGGAACTATCCTCACATTCAGGGCGTCCAATTTCACCCAGAGAGTGTCCTGACATCTTCAGGAAAACAGTTATTGCGAAATTTTCTGGAACAGTTACAGTCAAGAGCATAATTAATGAAACGACGACAGTTGATGGGCTATGCTGGGGCGGGTTTGGTCACAGCTTTGGTTACTACCTTGGGTTCTGAATCTCAAGCTGACGCACAATCTAGCGGTTTATCAGTTCAGTGGTTGGGTCATACTTGCTTTCTTTTTACTGGTGGCGGTACGAAAATTCTCGTCAATCCATTTCGGTCGGTCGGCTGTACTGCTGGGTATCGTCCACCGAAAGTTGCAGCAGATTTAGTACTGATTAGTAGTCAACTGCTAGATGAAGGTGCTGTGGACGTACTACCGGGAAATGCTAAACTCATCTACGAACCAGGAGTTTACGAGTTCAAGGGCATTAAGTTCCAAGGAATTGCCATAAACCACGATCGCAAAGGTGGTAGGCAGTTTGGTTCAAATACTGCTTGGAGTTGGCAGCAAGGCGGAGTTAATATCCTCCACTTAGGCGGAGCCGCTGCACCCATTTCCATTGAGCAAAAAATCTTGATGGGGCGTCCCGATGTAGCATTTATTCCGGTGGGAGGCAGTGCAAAAGCCTACAATGCTGAGGAAGCAAAGCAGGCTGTTCAAGTCTTAAATCCCAAGCTGGTGATTCCGACTCATTACCGGACACAGGCAGCTGATGCTGCTGCGTGCGATATTTCGCCACTAGATAATTTTCTGACTTTGATGCAAGGTATGACAGTGCGGCGTAGTAATGGAGATAGTATTTCCATTAACCCTGGTAAATTACCGGAAAATAGCGAAATTCAGGTTTTGAGTTACAAATTTTGAGGAGTAGGGGATGAGAGGATGAGGGGATGAGGGAGCAGGGGGAGGAGAGGGAGAGACAATTCCTAACTCCTAACTCCCATTTTTAGCTTTTAGAATGTATACCATTCTGGGCCAAGCTTATCTGCTTCGCTGATAGGAGTTTCAACAGCTGTTGTCTCATTTATAGTCCAAATGTTGTCTGCACTTGCTGTCTGATCACGCCAGTAGATATCGGTCTTACCGTCGCCGTTATAATCGCCAAGAGATGGAGTCAAGGCCGCGTTATTAGTCGGTAAGAAAGCTTCAGTAGCAACTGTTGTACCATCCATCAACCAAGCGGTGTTTGCACCTGTGGTTCCATTGTGCCAGAAGATATCGGTCTTGCCATCACCGTTGAAATCACCAATCTTGGAAGTCCAAGATGAGTCAAGTGTACCCAAAGCACCTTCTGTGACTAAGATACCATTCATCGTCCAAATCTTGTTTTCACCTGTTTGGGCGTTTCTCCACAGCAGGTCAGTGCTTAAATCGCCGTTAAAATCACCAACGCTATAAGTCCAGGCTGCGTCTTGTGATTGCAGTGCAAATTCACTCTTTTGCGTACCATCCATAAACCAAACGCTGTTATCGCCAGTTGTTGAATTACGCCAGAAGATGTCACTCTTGCCATTACCGTCGAAATCAACAATGGTAGGAGTTAGTGCTGCGTCTGTAGTGTCTAGAACAGTTGCAGTGACAACTGTTGTGCCATCCATCTCCCAAATAGCGTTCTCACCAGTTTGAGCATTATGCCAGAAGATATCGGTTTTGCGATCGCCGTTGAAATCGCCAATCTGAGAATTCCAGGCTGCATCAACGCTAGTTAGAGAAGCCGCATTAGCAACTCTTGTACCATCCATGAGGACAATGCTATTCTCACCGGTTGTCTTATTGCGTAATAAGAAGTCGGTTTTGCCATCATTGTTGAACTCGCCAATTTTGTAATCATAGGCGGCTAGGTCAAATTGGCCCAAAGAACCCTGTTCGACAACTGTTGCCCCATCCATCAGGCGAACGATAATTTCACCGGTTTGGGTATTAACCCAAAGTTTGTCAGTTTTGCCATCAGCATTGAAGTCAGGAACAATCGCTGCACTGGTTAAGTAAGGATTAGGATTAGGATTTGCTGATGTTTTGACAGGCTGGTCATTTTGTAGTGTTAGTGAGGAACTTTTACCCCCAAATCTCAAATCAGAATTTAAATTCTCAAAAGAAGATGTCAAAATTTCTGATTTTTTGTAAGATTCTTCTGCCCATGCAGATGTATTCAAAGATAAGGATGAGCGTTCTGCCTTTCCAAACATGGTGTGTTTTTATGATTGGTTATCATATTTTTTTAACGTTTTTTTGAACCCTATTTCTGTAACCAAATAACATTTATTAGGGTTTCAATATTTCTTTAGAACTATGTTTTATTTGTGAACGTTATTTTTTGAATATAAATATCTGTTGACATTAAACGATGATTATAAAAAATTCAAGCTCTATACAAACAATCGCCAAATATTATTTTGTGTTTTCTATATAATGATTGATCAATAAAATTTGTTAATTTATCTATTTTCTTTGACATTTTAAACTCTTGATTAAAACATACATATTCATGTAATTATTACTTGATTGCATGAAATTATTTACACTATGTAGACCTAATGTGAACACATAGTAGTTTGTATAGCAACTCTAAATTATTGATGAATAATTAGATACCTTGATTATTTTAGAAATAGGGTATCTTAACTTTTGAATAAAATTGATTATTCTCCAAGAACTTACGACTTGAGTTGAAACAAATATTAGTTAGAATAACTTAGATTAGCAACTATTCAGAGGCATAATTTGTGCCTTTTCTAGTTGCAAAAAGTGTAAAATAACACAATACTTTAATACATATATCACCTATGCAAGCAGAATATCGGCAACGTCGTGAGCAATTAATGGCAAAAATTGGTGATGGCACAGCCATTTTTCGCAGTGCGCCAATGGCAGTGATGCACAACGATGTCGAGTATGTTTATCGCCAAGACAGTGATTTCTTCTACTTAACTGGTTTTAACGAACCACAGGCAGTTGCAGTGTTAGCGCCACATCATTCAGAACATCGGTTTGTGCTGTTTGTCCAACCCAAGGATCGCGAAAAGGAAGTATGGACTGGTTATCTTTCTGGGGTAGATGCAGCCAAGGAAATTTATGGTGCTGATGAAGCGTACCCCATTAGCGAGTTAAATGAAAAGCTACCGCAGTATTTGGAAAAAGCCAGTCGCATTTACTATCACTTAGGACGCGATCGCACTTTTAATGACCAAATCCTGAAACATTACCAAAGTTTACTGCGGACTTATCCTAAACGCGGTACTGGACCGATCGCCATTGAAGATACTGGCCCTGTCCTCAACAGCATGAGACTAATCAAAAGTGAAGCTGAGTTGGGGTTGATGCGTCAAGCAGTTGCGATCGCAACTGAAGCGCACAATTACGCCCAAGAAATCGCCGCACCCGGACGTTATGAGTACGAAATACAGGCGGAGATGGAACGCATCTTTCGAGTCCGGGGTGGAATGGGACCAGCTTATCCTTCGATTGTGGCTTCTGGTGTGAATGCTTGCGTACTGCACTACATTGAAAATAATCGTCAAATGCAGGATGGAGAATTACTGCTAATTGATGCCGGTTGTGCTTACGGTTATTACAACTCGGATATTACGCGGACATTTCCTGTTGGGGGTAAATTTACCCCAGAACAAAAGATACTGTATGAGATTGTTTTGGAGGCGCAAAAACAAGCGATCGCTCAAGTGCAACCAGGTAATCCCTTCAAATTAGTTCACGATACAGCAGTACGTGTCCTCACGGAAGGTTTAGTTGAACTTGGCATCCTCAAAGGCGAAATTGATAAGTTAATTGAGGAAGAGAAATACAAACCATATTATATGCACCGTACCAGTCATTGGTTAGGGTTGGATGTTCATGATGTGGGTGTTTACCAGCACGGTGAAGACAAACCGCAGATTTTGCAACCAGGCCAAATTTTGACAGTGGAACCGGGATTATATATTGTGCCTGATACCAAACTAGCAGAAGACCAGCCAGAGACTGATCCTCGATGGGTTGGTATTGGTATTCGGATTGAGGATGATGTATTAGTTACATCTGATGGGCATGAGGTGCTAACTGCGGGAGTTCCCAAGGCAGTAGATGAAGTGGAAAGATAAAAAAGGGAGAAGGGGGGCTAATTTCAAAGTCTCTCTGCCAGATTGGGAGACGTTAGAAAACCCGGCTTCAACAAAGTAAGCCGGGGTAATTCATGCACTTATAAAAAATGACAGTTAAACCTTAGCCGTGGATAGGGGGTGAAATGAGCATCCATTCCGAAACATTACGCGCTTGGACTTGATGACCTGTTTTCAACATCCTTATCTACCTGCGAAAAACCTGTACCAATTGAAGCCTCTGAAACTTAGGAGCCTCAAACCGCTACTGTGCCATACAAAAAAGCTGTATCAAATAACTTATAGGTTAATTTGTACTTTAAGAATTGCCAAAAATATTGATGGACGGAATGCTTACACAGCAAGGTTTACAGCCAAGCGCGTAAGTTTCTGGCGGGTAGGGCGGAAGCATTGCTGCCTCCTTCCCCCCTCAGAACCGGACTTACGAGTTTCCAGGTATCCGGCTCAAGCAAGTCACTATGGCTATGTTGTTCCAAGATGGATTTGTTGATGGCA
>JAHHHR010000029.1 GCA_019359245.1 Nostoc desertorum CM1-VF14
AGCTAAAAGAGCGCATTCGGGATTTGGAAAACGCCTTTGAGCCGCATCAATTACAAGACTGGGGGAATACTTACACTAAACAAAGCGCTAAAGCATTAAACAAGAAGGTTCAGGAACCACTGGAGAAGACAATTGATTTGCGAACTCTGGCACTTGTTCCACCCAAAGAAAATGCGACTGAATGTCTGCGCCTCATGGGTATGGCATTGAAAAACCTAAGCGTTGCCATGAACAATACCCAAGCGCTGGAAGCTGCGGCGATAATTTTGGGTACTAGTCCCACACAGTCAGCCATCGCAACAAGGACGGAGCAATTACAGATGCTACCTGTGGCTATTAGGGAAATTAGGCAAGTACTTGCACGTATTGAGTTTACATGGCTTGACTTTTGGGCTGTGGCTGAAAAATACGAGGTGATAAAACCTGACTACTGGGCTGAACTTACCACCCAGGAGACTGATTTAATCACACAAGCTCGAAAAGACAGTGAACAGTTAACAGTTAACACTTAAGCTAATCGTCATTCATTTTTCCTTCTTTGATTTGCTGTAAGGACAACCCTACGGGTTCTGCTCCCGGAGTACAGCATGACTGATAACTGATAACTGTTCACTGATGAATGCGGCATAGGCGCTCTTTGTCGCCGAAATTGTCATGGAAAATTTTAGGAAAAAATGTGAATACAAATAAAAATGCAATTAAGAGTGGCAACCAAGAGATCAAAGAGCCTAAACCAGATTGCAAGGTATCAGTTGAGCAGAGCGAACACCCAATTGAATACCCAAACAATCTCACGCCTGCCGAGTACCATGAGTTGCTAGCTGGTAGTGCCATTCATCCAGCACTGATTGATAGCAGTTTCTTCCACATAGAAGGAGAAACAATCTACGACTACCTGTTCATCTCTGACAAAATCCCTCGCAAAAATGCCGGTCGAGTCACGGATGCATACATAAGGCAATATCAGCATCTATTATTGGGGGGAACATGGATTCAATCTCTTGACCCCTTCAACAATTGGCAAGCAATGGAGTGGGGGCGGATTAAGCCCAACTTCCCTCGCATTGACTGGGAGAAAGGTAAACCAGTTAAGTATGAATCACCCCCCAAAACCTCCAACCGCGTTACCTACTTCGATATTCGCAACTGTATTTGGGACAAAGTTGCAAAACGTTATTTAATTAAGCGCTATCATTCACTTTTGGCCCTGCGCTTACTGGATAAACTCAATCCACTAATATTTTGGGAGTGGGTGAAACAGCATCCAGAGATTCCAATTATCTTATGCGAAGGCGAAAAAAAGGCTGCTTGCTTGCTCAGTATGGGGTTTGTAGCGATCGCACTTCCGGGAATTTGGAACGGGCGCGTGGGCAAACAAGATTTTGATGAACGGTTGCATCCTGACTTAGTACCAATGGCTCAGGCGGGGCGCAAGTTCATTATATTATTTGATTACGAAACTTCTTCTAAAACCAGGTGGTCAGTTTACCAGGCAACGGTACGGACTGCCAAAGCGATTGAGGCAGTAGGTTGTGAATGTGAAGTTGCGCTGTTGCCGGGGCCAGAAAAAGGTGTAGATGATTTCGTGGTAGCCAGGGGTCTTGATGCTAACGCTCTACTGACTGCAATTATAGATGATGCCAAATCACTTGCCGATTACCAGCGCTCGTATCGGGCTAAGAAATGGGGACTTAGCAAATACAAACCAGATGTCACTATTAATATCAAGTATCTCTCTGAGGCTTTGTGCATTCCTGAACTTGAAGAAAAATGCTTGAGAGTACCTGAGCTTTATGATCTTGAAAAGGAACAACTTTTCACGCCATCTATAAAAGGACATCACAGAAAGAAGGAGTCTACGGATTCTAGCGGAGTTGATTCAGACAAATCGAAGAAATCCCCTACCTTCAATTTCCCAAAATCAGGACTAGTCGTACTCTGGAGCGACATGGGTACAGGCAAAACTGAACTTATGCGCTGGTGGCGTGACCAAAATCCTGATGCCAGATTTCTCAACAATGGACATCGGGTTAACTTGTTGAAAAATCTTGCCGAACGCTTGCGGACGGCGATGTATTCCGACTTGGGTTACACAGGTTTAGCCCAGGCTCAAGCCCTTAGTATTACTATTGACAGCTTGCATAAGCTGAATACTCAATCTCTCACCTACGGCTGCATATTTATAGATGAAGCTTGCCAATACCTCACCCACTTACTACATAGTAATACTTGCAAACAACACCGTGCAGCAATCCTAGAAGTACTGGAATATATAGTATACAACGCGCCACTGGTGGTAATTGCCGATGCACACATGGATGATTTAACGGTAAACTTCTTTCTTGCAATGCGACCACTCGGTGAAGTACCTTACATCATTAAAAACGAGTGGCGAAACGGTTCACGCACAATTTATTGGTACGAGGGGGATAATGAGAGTGCCCTAGTCGCCCAAATCTCGGCAGCGCTGATGCTTGGTGAGAAAGTCATGGTTGCAAGTGACAGTAAGCGTTTCATCAAAAAACTCGACAAATCCTTTACAATCAACTACGAAGAATCTAACTCCGAAAAATCACATACACCAAAAAAATGGCGCATCTGGTCGGTTCACTCTGACAATTCTGGCAGTGATGAGAATGTCGCTTTTATCAAAGATATCACCAACGCCGTCAAAAACTTTGATGCCTTGTTCACTTCCCCTAGCCTGGGGACTGGTGTCGATATTTCCCAGTATCATTTTGACTTAGTGTTTGGCGTGTTTCACGGCGTTTCCCAAACCGCTACTGAGTGTGCCCAACAGCTTTACCGCTATCGCCCAAAAGTCCCGTTTCATATTTGGGTGGCCCCGCGCCCTCCTTTTGGTTACAAGGATACCAATGCTACCAAGATTAAAGAGCGCTTGCTCCAAACCAATGAAATGACCGCTTTTCTGTTGCGGATTGACCGTAAGACAGGCAAGCGGGGCGCAGAGAAAGATTGGGCCTTAGATGCCTATTGTCAAATTATGGCTAACCGCCACTATTCTCTCAATAATCTGCGCGATGATCTGCGCTCGCTCCTCACCGAAATGGGCAATACATTTATATATGTGGGCAGTGATTCAGATCCTCAATCCCTTGAAAGTCTTAAAGCAGCAGCACAAGCTTTGGATAGTGCCCACAATTCGGCTGTTGCCAAAGCCAAGAATATTACTTTGAGTGAGTACCGTGCCCGTCAGAGCAAAGATTACCTTGACCCTAGCGAAATTTTTGAATGTGAAAAATTCCGCATTTCTGATTCTTACGGCATCGAAGTAACCGAATCACTCGTAGAAATGGATAAAGGTGGTCGCTTAATAAGAGCAATTGCTGGACTTGAGGCAATTTTAGCCCCGCCCGAAGAATCGTTTACTGACCCCAAAACTGGGCAAACTTATCCTACCCCACCAACAATTGTCACCCAAAAAGACCGCACCGAGCGCGATAATCTACCTTTGTGCATCGACTGGGGCAATTACTCGGCACGGTGGCTGGCTAGATTTAACCTGGGGCTGCATCAAATTCTCACTTCTTTAGTGAAGGGTGATGAATTTACTGTCGATGACCCCACTTTGCTCAAGATGACGGAGATCGCTAAAAACTGCGCTGCTCACGTCAAAGCAATTCTTGGGTTTACTATTCCCCTAGACTGTAAACCTATTTGGTTGCTGGCGGCTTTAGTAGAGCAGCTGGGGCTAAAGCTGACCTTCCGCAAGCAGGGCAAGCGTGGTCAACAGGTGAAACTTTTTTCTTTATCTAAAGAGGAATTAGAATTTGCAATGCATGTAATTGCTCATCGCGTGGAAAAGCGTAATCAAAAAGAAAATCGAACCTATTATGCTGCTCAAACCCCTGCTGCGTATAGTGTAAACCCCAATCAGCAGGCCGTATCCACACCCCCCCCTAATGCTATAGGGAACTCCCATTGCCAAGGGGAGGATACTACAGATGAGAGCAGGGGAGCAGAGGAGCGGAGGAGCAGAGGAGCAGAGGAGTTGAGGAACAAAGAAGAAATTTGTACAAGTTCTTTCCCCTCTGCCCCCTTGCCCCCCTGCCCCTCTGCTCTCTTCACTGATCGCATTACGCTACTCCACTGCGTAGAAATACTTCGCTCTGGTATTTCTCGTGGAGTGGACGTAATTAAAGGCATTCTCAAGCGATGGCAGAGTGATTTGCGCTGGGAGACGGTACTGGAATTGGAGACGATCGCCGCGAGTGAATTGCGACTTGTCGAGGCTCAAATCCCGGAATTTTATGCCTTGCTGAATGAAGAGGTGTTGCCTATCGAGGCGTGATTTCATGAACTAACTAAATTATTGGTGTTCCCGCTCAAGGGTTTTGTCCGGGCGGCTGTCAGCCGCTCATTCTCCAAGGTTAGCGAATGTATACACAAGTCTGGGGCAAAAATCAACAGAAAATCGTTCTGGTATCGACTGGGGGGATGGTAATAGAGGTATCCTCTGACAAACGACAAATGTATGGTTTCACGCCCTAAGATCCGAAAACTATCATTATCGGATCTATCTAAGAACGGTCGCTTTGTGTCATATTGAGGCAGTTTTTGTATAGAGGAGGTGAGTTCTTTTCTTTACAGAGGTAGACGTATTAACACGCAAAACTGGTTAACTCAAGGATTCAGGCGTGAATTCACGTCTCAGAAATTTTAGTAAATGTTGCTCCCCTGGAATCGATAATTGAAAAAGGGACACACCATTCGGAACAATCTTTTTTGTGTAAGAGGCTGATTGGATTTTATGTAGGAACCGAACTAACTCTCGATGCTAACACCAGGGGCAGAAAACTCGGTGCAGAGGATGGCAGATGTTACCAACACTGCCCAAATAGTGGAGCTGTGGAAGAGTAGCAAGCGCTCGCCCGAAACCCGGCGTTGTTATGAGACAGATATCCGTTATTTCATTGCCTTTGTGCTAGGTATAAGCCCAAAACTTGTACAGTTGAATGACTTAGACTTGCGAACAGTAACAATGAACGACGTTCTAGCGTTCGCTGATTATCTGGAAACCAAGGAATATGAGGTGTCCACCCGCGCCAGAAAACTTGCGGCGATCAAAAGTCTGCTGCGGTTCGCCCTGAAAGTGGAATGGACAAAATTTAATGTCGCCGCCGAAGTGCCGTTACCCGAACCCCAGGACAAGTTAGCCGAACGGCTTCTAAGTGAGCTAGAGGTGATGACAATGATTGCTCTGACCCCAAAGGGTCGCGATCGGCTAGTAATCCAACTGCTTTATTATACTGGTGCTAGGGTAAGCGAGATTGCTGTTTTAACCTGGCGCTCGTTACAACCAGGGCGCGATGGCAACGGACAAGTCACGCTCTACGGCAAGGGGCAGAAAACCAGAACCGTGGTAATCCCCAAAAGCATTTATCAGGAATTGCTGGCACAAAGAACCAATAATAGTCCCGACGCACCCGTGTTTGTTAGCCGCCAGAGTGGTGCTGTAGGTGAGCGGCGAATCCGTAAGATTGTTGCAGAATCTGCAAAAAGAGCAGGGATTTCTGGGAATGTGTCGCCACACTGGCTGAGGCACTCTCATGCAACACATAGTTTAGACCGGGGTGCACCTGTGCAACTGCTGCAAGCAACCTTGGGACATTCATCGCTGAACCAAACTAGCCGTTACACCCACGCTCGTCCCAATGATAGCACCGGGCTTTATTTACCAAAGTAAAGTTGTTGTTGGTGTTCGGTAAGCTCAATTTTAACAAGAAAGGCAGAGGGCAGGAGGCTCAGTTGGCAGAAGGGAATTCTGATTCCTGCCCTCTGCCCGTGACCGTAGGGAACAAGGGTTTAAGTCCCCCACCAAAATCTCTGATTTGGTGGACTGCAATATGGTGTGGACTTCAAACCCACACCATATTGCTACCTTCTGCCCTCTGCCCTCAGCATAGCTGCCTTCTTCACTGCGATCGCTTCATCTTCAGGCAAGTCAATTTTCCCGATTTGGGTGGTAAGGCACTTACCCGCTTATAAAGATACGAAAGTACGATCTAGATCCACGCCACACAACGAGCAATTAAGAACAAGGCTGGTATCTTTTTTTTGTGGTTTCCCCTAAAAATACACCTCTAAAAGAAAAACCTAAAAATAGGTGAAAAAAATAAACCAATAATGACTTTATAGTTAATAAGTAATACAACAGGTCAGAGAGCATACTCCTAACAGTTAACTACACAAATATTACAGGTGTAGGTTTGGGTTAAAGAAAACGGGCAAAGGTGCTTATTTTAGGAAACTTGTACAAAATTATTCCCTGTTTCTGTTGCTTTCATGCCAAATCAAGCTTATCGGAATAGCCCGCTTTTTAATCGCTATCACGCCATAAAACTATAGAGTCATTTTTAGTTTATTTTTGAGAGTGGTGTGATTGCTCTATAAAAAATTCTTCAAAAAACGGACGGGTAAAACTTGCTCCCCAAAAACTCAAACTTTTCTCCGATTGATTCCGAACTTTTTTTTGGGAAATCCGAATAAGGTATTGACTATTGCGGTTATCTCGTGGCGCAGCGATCGCCACCGAAAAGGATACTGTTGGCGAAAGTGTTACAAACGCATAAACAAGAGTGTTACAACTAAAAGCCGCAACGACAGATTGAAGGTTTGAGCTTAAGTAATACTTGAAAACACAATTATGTATTATATTCGCCAACAGTATCCGAAAAGAGCGAGTACGCCCAGGGCTTAAAAGCAGGGGCAACTTTTAGAGACGCTATGCGTAGCAAGATCCCCGTAGGGGTACAGACTTACTGTACTGGATGCAATTATTGCTTTATTACTCAGCAATCTAACTAGGTACTCAGCACTGTTTCGATGAGCAAAAATTAGATAAAGCAATCCTGCAAGTGTTTAAGCCTGAGATAATTTTTGATCGCCTTGCTTGCCGTTGGCAGTAGCATCTCTTTACAAAAACCATCGCTTGAAGAATGCGCTGACACATTTGGCGATGATACTATCAAGGTAATTCATCATGATGAATTACACGATTTAATAAGCGTGGGCACTCCAAGTTTACCTAGATGATACGTGAACATGAGCAATACAGGGCGGAAAAAAAAATTAGCATCTTTCAACTGTGACCAAAGGAAGTGGGAGCAGTTTATCGCCTGTTGCAACTCGAAAGGCACAACAGCAACAGCCACGCTGCTCGAATTTATCGATCTCTACTTAGGCGATTCCCAAGATAAGGTTGATGCAATAGGTGGTAACGATTTAGACGAACGCCTAGACTCAAAGATTAAGGCAAGTGTAGATAAATACTTAGTTGCTAGTAATAATATTAACAGCAGTCCTACCAATGAAACGATAAAAGCTATTTGCGAAAGACTTGATAAGCTCGAGTCAGAGTTTTTAAGTGAATTTGATAGCAATCAAACTACAGCAATTGATAATCTTGCCAATTTAGAACAAAAAGTGGAGAGAATGGCAGCTCGAATGACACAGTTGGCTGAGGCGATCATTAAAATACAAGACTATCTCAACAACCAACAAAAGCGGGGACAGAAATCGTACTACAATAATTCATCATTCATTGCCCATACTCCTAGAATGCAACCGTTAACTGAAGAAGGTTTGGCTTCAAGACTTGGTGTAAGTGAGGAAACTGTACGCAAGGAGCGAATTAAACTCCCCCCACCGCTTTTTGTAGCATGGTGTAAGGGCAAAGATAGAGCAGGGTTAGGGTGGGAATTTAACGAAAATACGGGATTATATCAGCCAGCAAGTTAGTATTTTGATTAATTCCAACTTGTGGTAGAGGATGTGCGCTCTACTGTTGCTATTGCCAATTTTAATTTTTTAAAATGTGATTATTTCACAACCTTCAAGCAATTCGTCATAAACAGTTATTTGTTGTGTTTTTAAGTGATTTGGTAGTGAATCATCAAAGGTCAAAGTAACAATATGAGTATTTTTGAGACTAAGAGATGATTTGCTGATATCGGTTATTGCCGCACTCATACCGCTTCGAGTGCCGATCAGATACTTCACCGATTGCCCGATCTTTAACTGTGTTGCTGGAATAGCCATAGATTTTAAAAGTGTAAGTTAAGCAGTAGTCTTTGGATGCGATGGCTCAAGCGCCCACGCCCAGGTGATCGCTTTCGTAAGTTGGACGAGTGAGTTGATCTGCGCTTTGTTTGCAATTATTAACACAATGCATTCATCTAACTAAGCAACAAGAGTGATTCCCACAGATGCAAATATATAACAAGCGAACAAAAAACCCCAACCTCAGCAAAAGGTTTAGGGAATAAATTTTAGTACAATTACATCTTCATATTCTTTCAACTACTGCTCAGGCAGAGGTGGATTGGTTAACATAGCGATCACCTGTTCATCCACCAAAGCATATCCAATCACGCCCAGCAGTAAGAGCTGCAAGAGGCGTATAGTAAAGCTTTTGTTCGCCAAACACTGCACCATCGTTATTAATGATCCGAAACTGCCAGCAATGCGCTTGAGTGTAAAATACGACCAAAATAGAGTTGTTGATGCAGATAAGTGAGTAAATTTTAGTAGTAGTCATAGTGGTGTGGTGGCGCAAGGGTAACTTGTGCTAAACGTCAGCTCCCAAGTGAAGATCCGTTTTCAGATTGCGGCTGACGGTCGCCCTGGTGCTTGAAGCAATCTAGAAGATAACCTTGTGTATCAATGCCCGTCATCAGTAGAATGCACAGTAAGGGAAATAGCTTTCTTAGAACCAATGACAATCGCCAGTTTCTTAGCGCGAGTCAAAAAGAGTGTAAAAAGTTAAAAAATCAAACTAAGATTTGATAAATGAATATCTTACTTCTACTAGCAGAGCTTATAAATTCTGTTAGCGTAGCGGGGCGCAGCCCATTCTGACTCACCTCGGCTACGCTCTGGTCGCCGAGGTGAGTCGATGTGCGACCAGGTGGGTGCTGAATTCTTACTTAAAATATTGCTTTTTATTTTGGTATTTATCTTTAGCCTCAGCTTTTGTTGAGGCTTTTTATTGTTGAGAGAGAGCTAACATTGGTTGCTCAACAATATTTAAGATAATCAATCGTTTCTACTTGTTGAGCAACTCTAAGTCCCAGGTATAAAATCCAATTTGGTCAGGGACTCTAAAGAATCGCCCTGTGCGATGACCCCGTGATAACTCATTCAATACCTTGTTTTTCACTTCTCTAATCTCAGCCGCAGTGAGTTCGCCATAGATTCCGTTGGTAATTTCTGAAACCCCGAAAACTTTACCCGAATTATTTTCTAGAAAAGTTGTTAGTGCATCAATTAAAAACTGACCCTGAAATTCTTCGAGCATTGGTATATCTTTGGGCTGCGGCGGCAAAACTTGTTTCTTATTTTTGCCTTTGACTCTGGTGGACGAATTTTTCGTCTCCGGTTTGGGTAGCAAAGTTAAAGACAGAGTATAACATCCCGGTTCTCCTGGGACACTGAACCATTTGTTAGTTTCCTTGCCATGAGTGAGGGATGATTGAACTCTGCCTTTGATGACCTTGAAGGCATCTGGCTCTAACTCCCCATAGAGCATTTTGACAATAAAATCGATGTGAACAATTGTGCCAATGTGTTCTGCCAAAACCTGTTCAATAGCTTCCGGGCGAGACAGGGATTGGAAAATAGGTAGCATGTCCGTCTCGGTTCCAGAGAGCGATCGCTGTTGAGTTGATGTTTCTATCGGTGGCTCTAGGAGTACTGGAGTATCTGTAGCTGCATCAGATTCTTCACCTGACCAAGCTTGTATAAGTGTGAATATGTTTTGTTGAGTGGACTCAAGCAATTGTGTTGCGACTGTCGATGTATCCTGTGAATCGTCTAATAAAGGATGGGTAATAGGTTCAACATTGTCATTAACAGATTCCTTACTTAAGAATAAGAAGAAGTTTTTTCCTTTTTCAGAGGTGAATTCTTCATTATCATTATCCACCTTCTCAGTCAAAGGCCAGTTAGATAATAGAGCTTCTACATGAGTCAGATTTGCTTTGGCTAGGGTATATAATTTTTCGTACTCTTCTACAAGAGGTGCGTAGTAATCTCGCAATGCGAATAGTGACTCGATTGCTTTTTGGGGAGGTGATAAAGGAAAGGGGCTATTCATCAAGTTTGGAATTAACTATATCTTGCGACACTCGTATAGTTATGAAACGACATCGAGTGAATTGGAAAGAAATTGACAGTTTCACACCTATTGTAAAGTATTTGAGTAAGTTGAAGCTTCGCTCTGTTTTTCATGTTGTTGTCAAAGCGATTCATGCTATAGACTTCTTGACATTTGTGGGTCAAGGGGAAGGTGGGGCCTGGGGATAAGGAGCGGGTGTAAAGGGGAAAGGATGGAATTTTCCCTTTCCCTTCCCATTAACTAATAATAAAACCCTCACTTTCTTAGGAGGGTTGTAGTAGAGCTACAAGTGAGAATTGGCAATCAGTTAGAGGTTCTGCACTGAGCAATAATTTCCATAGCTCTTCTTTGATGTTCAGGGATGGAGTTGAGGGCAGATATAAGTAATTCCCGCAGAATCTCAGACTGATTTCTTCCAACCACCTGTGAATAGAGCTTTAAATCACTCACATATTTTGGTTCTACGCGAAGTGTGACACTGGCAGAATTATTTTTATTTGACTTGGAACGCATAAATTGACTCCCCTTATAATATGCTCCTACAAGTATGGGTGTAATCGCATAACCTGAGAATAAAGTAATATTGTAATAATATCATAAAAACATTATGAGAGTCAGAATATTCAACTTAAAAAATCGATAAATCAGCATAATATGTCAAAAGTAAGAGGCAAGTTATCTATGAAGAATTACAAAAAGAAAAAAGCTTCTCTCCCAGTTTATCTAGATGAGTTTGAACGTGAAAGGTTAGAGAAAATCGCCTCTGATTGGGGTACAAGTTTATCAACCACAATCAAAAGGCTGATTAGAGAGAGAGAAATTAATTATTGAGTAAGGTAATTAATGAAAAGCTGAATAAAGTAGGACGATAATATTTGAATTCTGTCTTACATTCCTGTGAAAAAAGTTCACAAAAAAGCTTGTTAAATTTGACTCAAGCTTTATTTGATGTGATAGTATGATGCAGTCACTAACAGTAGAGACGAAATAAATATGATGAATATTTATCTCAAAGAAATTCTGTTTTAGTGTTGTAACTTGGCACTGCTATTTTTTTGGAACTGTTAATATTAAGCAGCGCTCAGAGATGCGTAATGTCAAAAGTTATTCTCTGGATGAAGGGATAATTTATGGAACCAAGACAATTTCTGATTAATGCAAGCGAACTTTACTTGCATAGATAACCTTTTTTGGTTACGTCAAAGCTCAACCTTTTAACACAAGAATAAAGGCATCAGTTGCCATACTCTTGATTCTGACGCATGTATTCTTCTGTTAAGTTTCGAGGTAACACAATTAGACTTATCTGAGTATTTATGACAAACAAAGGAGCGATTGTTTTGGTAAGTAATAGAAACGAACGTGGTTCAGGCCAAAGAGCTAAAACTAAGAATCAGGTGATTGCCAAGCTGATTGGCAAGGTAGGTTTGAAATACCAACATCAGATATATGCAGTTGGGACAACGTTAATTGTAGCAAGTCAATCAATGCCAGCGCAGGCATTTGGACTGTTTGACCCGACTCAAATAGCATTGACGTGTATGTTTGGTGGAGCATCAGCGGCTGGTAATAATTTGATTAATAGCTTGCCAGGAGTGATAAACGCAGCGATAACAGTGATGCTATTCGTTTATTTTGTTTCATCTGGTGTGAAGGTAGCAAATGCATTGGGCGACGGGCAGGAAGTTACTCAAATGGTACAGCAACCAATAGGAATTTTCTTTATAACTTTAGTGTTATTTATTGCCCAAAATATTTTGTTTGCAAACGTTAGTGCGGCTTGTACGTAAGAAGGGGAACTCTTAACTCTTAATAGGCAAGAGGAAGAAGGAAAGAACTATTAACTCTTAAGAGTTAATAGAAAGTAATTAAAGTAAGAATACAGCATCCAGGTGGTCGCACCTCGGCTGCGCTCGGCGACCACCGAGGGCAGCCGAGGTGAGTCAGAAGCCAGAATGTACAAGAAGTTTACCAAAACTAGATGTTCATTTCAAATGTTTATTTGATTCTTTAACTATTCTGACTCCTGGATTCTGACTCATGAATTCTTACTAATTAAAAACTGTTACATACTCTTTTTTTAATCCCCATTGCCTATTCCCCATTCCCCATTTCGTATTCCCTTTTATGTCTTCTAAAGAAATTAAACAAGTAAACCAGTCCTTGGGAAAGAGCGCATCAATTGGAATCTTGACAGGATTTCAATTTGCGATAGTAATTCCGTTATTTGGAATAGGTTTTTTCGCTTCTTTTGCTATAGGGTTAAATCTGGCTTGGAGTATATTGATAGGGTGTTGGTTTAGCGGCACAGCCTTAGCTTTATCAGGAAAAAAGCCGCATTTATTTTGGTCAAAGATTTATCCAATTGTGCCTGTATGGTCAAGAGGGTATGCAAAATACTCAACTCCCCAATCAAAAAATCGAGTTGGAGTAAAAAAGCTCCGTAAACATTGGTAGTGATGAAAAGTAATCAGCCAACAAGTAAAAATAAGTTAAGTCCATTTGAGGACTGGCTAGATTTAACAACCTTTGTAAAACTCAAAAGGGGCGGCTATAGTATTGGCGCTTACTTGCTGAGTAAAAAACAAGTGAGTGACACTAATAACACATTGCAATTAGTATTTGGATATACCTGCACAGGGATACATCCATTGTTTAACTCCCAGGAGCAGGTAGAAGCAATAGCCAAAGCTTTTGAAAATGGGTGCAAAGAAATACCTCCTGGTGAGAAATTCACATTTAGGTGGAGTTCATTCTGTGATGATAGTGATGCTAAAGAATATTTCTACAAGCGATTGCAAAAACCAGTATCAGATGAGAGTGAATTTCTGGACTGGGGGCAGTTGGCAAGAATTCAGGAGTTGACACGGCAGAGGCAACGGAAAAATATAATTCTTTCCGTATACACAACTTTTACAGTATTGCCAGGGGGGACAGATGGGGGTGACACGATAGACCGAGCATTAGTAAAATTGGCAGATTTCTTGACAAGACGATTCACACCAACAGGAGCAACGGAAGTTACGAAAAAGAACTTAGAAAGGATTTTGGAGAAAGGGATAGATGTGTCACAAAGACATTTACAGATATTAACAGAAATGGGTTTTGCGCCGAAACCCAAAAGCACCAAGGAATTATGGCATGAATTAAGTAATTGTGTAGGAGCAAAGAAAGTAAAAGTCCCACATAGTTTAGTATTTGATGAACTTGGAATCAGGGAGGAATTTAACGAAGCGCCACCGAAGAATAACTCATACATAGATCAAGCGCACGTGACATCAGTTCTGTTAAATAACGGCATACCCTTCGCAGATCGGAAATGGGTATGTCTTCCAAATGGTGAGGGAAAAAAATATGTAGGGGTAATGGTTTTGTCGCAAAAACCAGAAGTATTCGGCTCAACAGAAGCACAAATAGGTTTTCTGTGGAATATATTTGCACGGGATACGATTTATGATGTCGAGGTAGTGACGGAAATTAGTCCGGCTGACCAGAAGTTAACGCGCTTGGCACAGCAGATGATCACCCGCAGGGCGCGGAATACAGAAATAAGCGCAGCGAAGAAAACAATCGACGTAGCCTCACAAATTAATGTTGAGTGGTCGGTGAATGCTCAAAAGCAACTGTACACAGGTGATACACCAGAAACTCTGGGATTGGTTGTACTGATTTACCGGGATACGCCGTCAGAAATTGACGATGCTTGCAGATTAATTTCAGGATATATTAATCAACCGGCAGAACTAATTCGAGAAAGGGAATATGCTTGGTTGATTTGGCTGCAAACGTTGGGAGCGAAGATAGAACACTTATTATCGCGTCCTTACAACCGAAGATTAACATTCTTTGCGAGTGAAGTATTAGGGCTGGCTAGCACAGTACAAATTGCCAAGGCAGATAATCAAGGTTTTGAATTAATTGCGGATAGTGGACACACGCCGGTATATCTAGATTTATTGAGTACTAAGAATATGATGATTCTTGGAACCACAGGTTCAGGGAAATCTGTTTTTGTGGCGACAATGATTTTTCAGTATTTAGCTTTGGGGATGTCGGTATTAATTATTGACTTACCCAATGATGATGGAACAGGGACATTTGGAGATTTTACGCCATATTACGGTGGATTTTACTTTGATATTGCCAAGGAATCAAACAATCTCGTTCAGCCAATAGATTTATCAGCAATTCCTGAATCGGATACAGAGGGAAGAGAAAAAAGGTTAGAGTTCCATCGAAATGATGTGAATCTGATTGTCTTGCAGTTGGTCTTAGGGTCACAAAAATTCGATGGCTTTTTGGCGCAAACAATCGAGTCTCTGATTCCGTTGGGTGTAAAAGCTTTTTATGAAAATCCAGATATACAAAGACGATTTGAGGTAGCGCAACGGGCTGGAATGGGAACAGCTGCGTGGGATGACACTCCAACCCTGGTAGATATGGAGGAGTTCTTCTCTACAGAATATATTAATTTAGGGTATGAAGATGAGAATGTTGAAAAAGCACTTAACTACATCCGTCTGCGCCTGAAGTACTGGAGAGCCAGTTCTATCGGTAATGCCATTTGTAAACCCTCAACCTTCCAAACAGACGCGAAGTTAATCACCTTTGCGCTAACCAATCTGCAATCAGATAAAGATGCAGAAGTGTTTGGGATGAGTGCATACATGGCGGCTTCCAGGCAATCACTATCTTCACCCAATAGCGTATTCTTCATGGATGAAGCTTCTGTATTATTGCGTTTTACTGCGTTATCGAGATTAGTTGGTCGCAAGTGCGCCACGGCTCGGAAATCTGGTAGTCGGATTATCCTTGCAGCCCAAGATGTAATTTCCATTGCCAAATCTGACGCGGGAGAACAGATTCTACAAAATATGCCCATAAGATTGATTGGACGGTTGGTTTCCGGCGCGGCGAAAAGCTTTACTGAGATTCTTTCTATCCCGGCTCCGATTATCGAAAAGAATGAGCTATTTCGCCCGAACTATCAACAGATGTACACAAATTGGCTGCTGGACTACAATCGCACCTACATCCGTTGCCGTTATTATCCCTCATATCTGATGTTGGCTTTGGTGGCTAACAGCAGAGAGGAACAGGCAACACGCGAACGCTTTAAGGCTAAGTATTCTAACAAGTTTGAGTGGGTGTCTGAGTTTTCCAGATATTATGTTGAGTGCATTAAACAGGGTCAGCCACTATGAAAAATCTCATCGATTTTGCCGTTCAAAAAAAAATTATCTTGGCGATGTTAGGTATGGGAGTTGCAATATTAGGGTTTCAAGTATGGAAGTATCAAGATGAGCAATATCAAAAGCTTTTGGCTAATCAAAAAGTTCTTTGTGAGAAATCTTTAAAAGATGCTGATAACTTAATTTTCCAAAGTAAAGCTCTTTATTCAGCTTTCAATTCGGGAAATGTTAGTAATGCTATTCCCAAAGAAAAAATTCAACAGCCAGGGATTAACACTCAGTTGCAAAAGAAATCTTATGTATTGATTAGAACTAAAAAGCGGGCATTAATTCCAAATAATACCCCACATTATAAAAGTATTTACTTTGAAAGTTATTCCAAACCACCAGGAGGAGAAACAAATGTTAGTGCAATTGTGACAGCCGAGCCATTGAACGATTTTGAAGCTCTTGTTAGTACTCCCTGCTCACCTAAACCTTTTGCTGTATCTTTCGAGGATCTATATGAAATCACACAAAAGAATGACTTTACGCCCGGCGGTAATTTCTATTGGCGTTAGTTCTCTGTTGGCTATGACAATACTTCTCGGCAGTGGTGAGAATCAAGCTTGGGGATTAGAATTAGCTTTTTTGACCCAATTTAAACAAGTTTATACGAGTCTGAAAAGCCGAATATCAGCGTATAAAACGGAATTTAATCAAGCTTTGGGACAAGTTCAAGGAGAAATAAATGGTGAAATAAGTCAACAACTGAATCAAGCAATTGATTCTACAATTGGCTCTTTGGGAATTCCAGACCCTCTCTCTTCAGGTGGAAAAATTAAACAAGTCATTCGCTCACAAAATCCAGAATTAACTCAGCCAAATTCCAATATTCAAGCTGCTCATGCAGAGGATGAATGGCATCGTCAATATACTCTAGGTCAATCTCAGTCAACTTTAGGAGTTGATGGACAAGAAGTACAGGCGCAGGAGGCTGATTTGACTAATATTGCATTAAGTACTTCCTCAAGCAACGCGGACAATGCACAGTCAGATATAGTAACTCAAGATATTCTCAAAAAAATGGCAACTCAAAATCTCCAAAATGTTGTCATCTCGAAAGCAATACATGGAGAATCACAAAAACAGACACGAGCATTGGCAGCAGCTAATATCAATTTGGTTGACATCTCTGAAAATATTTCGTCACAATCTCGTAAGGAAGATGCAGAAAGTAGATCGGTATCAATGCAGTTGTTAGAGGCTGGTGCTTATAGTGATGCTTTTTGGGAGAGACAATAATGTATTTTTATTTAACTAATTTTATTGATTATATTATTGTCCAAACTCCTGTTGGCGAGGCTGATAAAAACCTGCCCACTGATGCTGGAACTATTGTACAAGGTGCAATAAATGGTTCGGAGATTTTTGTTTCAGCATTTGATAATGACTGGAAACTATTTGCAACTGGTGAAAACCCAGTTTATATAGCTATTGTGAATGTGTCTATGTTGGTGGCAGTGGTTTTTGTAAGTTTTTGGTCGTTGCAATGGTATGAGCAAATAATGTCAGAAGGGTTTTCGAGCGGAGTTGTCAAAGAGATGGCTTACCCAATGATAGTAATTTTGATGCTTAACAATAATGGAGCAATGCTAGCTACAACTTCTTTGGGGCTAAGAAATGTTTCAAATACGTTAAACTCTAACGTATTGACTGTTACGAGAAATGGCATAACCCTCAAAGAAGCTATTCGGAGTGTTAATGCAGATCAGACTTTTATTCTCGCTGCTAAGACGGCAATGGCAGAATGTGAAAAATTAGCGGATGTAGAAATAGACAAGAATGGAAATCAAATTACTCCTCAGAAAGATTGTAAAAATCAGGTAGCTCAAGAAATTAACGCTCAAGCATCAGAGTATAAAAAAAAGAAAAGGATTCAGGGGCAAAATAATTGGAACCCTTTAGATGTAGCTGGAGGAGCGGTCAACACAATTGTTCAGGGACTATCTTACATAATTTTTAGTGGTCTATCGGCAGCTTTTCAGTTTATAGTTCAGTTTTCATTTTTGCTAACAGCTTATGTCGCACCGATATTCTTGGTGTTGTCTATGCTTCCTTTAGGAGCTAAACCAATTTTTGCTTGGCTCTCAGGGTGGTTAGGACTAACATTAATTCTCATGTCTTACTCAATTATTGTTGGTATAGCTGCTAGTTCTATAGTTAACTCCCCATCAAATAATCCATTACTTCTACAGTTAATACAGGCAGTATTTTCCCCAATACTTGCTGTAGCAATGGGAACAGGTGGGGGGATGGCATTGTTTTCTGGCTTTACGAGTGCAGCCAAGTTTGTAGCGATGCCAAGGAGAGAATGATGCTTGAGAAATAGGGAAAAAAGAGTAGGAGGATGAGATGCAATTATTAGAGAAAAAGGAAATAAACTTAACTCCTATATTTTTGATGGGAAATGCAGTTTTACTAGTCCTATTATTATTAATTCAAGTCATAAACTTTGCAAGAATAGGGAAAGTAGCAGAAAGTAAGATGCCGACACTAGTAGAACTAGCTGATGGGTCAAGTATTCGAGTATCGCCGATTGATAATGACGAGCGCACACCGGCGGCAATCACCTACTTTGTAGGGCAGACAATGACAGGACTATTAAGCTGGACAGTCATACCAAAATCTGATGACTTGAACCCAGATCCAGCTAAAAAAGCAGTACTAGATGCAGGAGTGCAGGTGGGAGATAAGAAAATCACAACGAATGTATGGGTTAGTGGATTCGCATTATCTGAAGATTTTCGCTCCGACTTTTTAGAAGAGTTAGGCAACCTAACACCAGTTGATGTTTTCAACGGCACGACGCAATCAGTTTTAGCTGTGCGGTACTTCTCTGAACCTCAGAAGCTGGCACAGGGGAAGTGGTCAATAGATATGGTAGCGAACTTAGTGGTATTTCAGGGCAGCAATCAAGTAGGAAGAGCGATCGCTTTCAATAAAACAATATTCGTTAGAGCAATTGATACACCAGCGCCTCCGGCCAACTCAGCTTCTATTCAACGCATAGCATACAGTGTTCGCAAAGCTGGATTAGAAATTTATAAGATGCAAGACTTGGAGATCGCCAAATGAAAGCTGAGGTAGTACTAACATCATCAGAGATAGAAGCAATTGATGCACTAGACTCGACAATTAAAGCAAAAGGCTCTGTTCCCCAGGATAAAAAGAGTTTTGCAGCGATGAATGGGGTAACTGTTGAATTTGAGTTAGAAAGTGAAGAATATTCTCGTGAATCAGAAATTCCACCAGAGCCAGAAGAAATTGTAACGACTCGTGTGATTTCTCAACACCCTTTACTAAAGGCTGCGGTTATAGGGAGTGGAATTTTTTTGGTAGTAGCAGTGGCAGGTGGGATGATTAATGCTTCGATGAATGCTTTGACTAATTCGCCGACGGTGAAAGCACAACCGATAAAGCAAGCTGCTGCTCTTGATAAAGAAGAAACACAATCTGAAAACCCTGGCAAGATTAAGACGGCACTAGCAATTACTTCACAAAAGCCAGAATTAGAAAGCCTTCGCAATCTTTCAAAACCTACAAGTAAAGCCCAAGAAGCAAACACTACTGCACAAAAAAGTAAGAGTCCTTCCTCATCAAGGAGTTCCATAACAAACCCACCTACCGCAGCCACAAGGCAACAACAGTACACCCCAGTTCCACAAGGACAGCCAATATCTGTTCGCAAGAATCCGACATCACAACCTGTTATATCTAGAGAAGCTGTATCAAGCAAGTCTTTTTTTACCCCTTCACTTAGACTACAGCCTCAGTCAATAGCTTTGGGTTCATCTGTTAGCAATAAGCCTGCTATAGATCCTCAGCAGCAGTGGTTAGCTGTTTCTAATATTGGTAGTTTTAGCGCTAATAGCAGTACTGATAGTAGAATTGATGAATCAATCAATACTGAAGGATTATCAGGTGGTACTGGTACACCTAAATCAGGCACAATAGGTGCAACCAATGTAAGTAAAGTTTTTTCAGGTAACTCTTCAAAAAATGTTGATTATAATGCTAGACGTGTAATAGTAGGGACTCGTACACAGGGCAAAATAGAAACCCCAATTGCTATAAGTGCAAGCAATATAAATCAAGTTCAAAAATATCTGATTAGGTTGACAAAACCTTTAAAGGCTTCGGATGGGAGCGAGGTTTTACCTGTGGATTCTTATCTAGTAGTTGTACCGAATGGCTCAAGCAGTAGCGAATATATTCAAATGTCGGCTGTGTCTGCTTTAATCAATGTTGGTGGTCAAACTTTAGAAAAGACTATAGCAGAGAATTCCATTATTATTCTGAACAAAAATGGAGAGGCTTTAAAAGCGCAGTCTCAAAAAGGTAGTAATCTGGGGAGCGATTTCATGACAGCAATAATCGCTGGGGTATCAAAAGCTGCTGAAGTAGAAAATAATCCAAGTAGCCAAACTACTATTAGTTCTAATGGTTATTCTACTAGTACTAGTAGTAACGATGATAAAAATTTATTAGCAGGGTTTGCTCAAGGAAGTTTCAGCCAAATCCTGCAATCAATCCAGTCATCAAATCAACAGAAAATACAATCTTTGCAGTCAGAAAGTAGAGTGTTTGTAATCCCAGTAAATACAACTGTTCAAATATTTGTTAATCAAACCGTTTCGCTATAGATTTTATGCAGAAACTCTTAGAAGTCCTTTTGGACAGGGGAAAGGGAAAAGGAAAAAAGCTTGTCTTGAGCGAAGTCAAAAGAGTAAAGGTTAACAAAGAAGGGGAAGGGTTTAAATCTTCCCTTTCTCCCTTACAGATGCCCCTTTCCCAAATCTTAAGCGTATTAGTTAGTTTATTAGTGTTGAGTTCAACTGCTGCTCTAGCAGGTAGTGGAGCTAGAACAGTCTATTCACAAGATGCCCAAGGCTCAATTGGCATCGATTTAAAAATCTGGAAGGGATACGGTTTAACTATCAATTTTATTCCTACAGGTGAAATAATAAAACAAGTTTGGATTGGCGACCCGTCTAGAATTGCTTTTACCTCAAACGGAAACTTGTGTCAGAAAAGCAATGATAATTCTAATGATTCAAATTGCAGCCAAGGAAATGCGACGGTTTTATTCTTGCGGCAAATCACACCAATTAAGTTTGCTAATTTAACTTCTTCTTCGGATGGAAATACACAAATAACCATCATTACTAGTGGGTCAGATGGACAAAAACAATACCAATTTAAATTAATTCCTGCTAAAGGAAGTCCATCATACACTAGTCTGGTGATTAAACCAGATTCGGCTCGTCCGTTACCTGTAGTACCTGTAGCCATTAAACCGGAAGTAGTCCCAACAACCTTAGATAGGATACCAACGCCAGCAACAATACCCCAACCAACAGCAGCAACTATAAACTCTATATTACCTGGTAAGGCTTTACCAAGAAATGATGCTAATGCTCTTGTTTATGGTTTAGCGATCGCTCATAGTAATGGTCAAATTAAAGAGGGTTCAGTAACTTGGAAAAAAGCTCAGGATGCGATTAAATTATTACGTCAGGGCAAGAGCAAAGAAGAAGCTATTTCGGGTTCTGGTGTTAAGAAGGAAGTTTTTAATCAGTTAATTCAGTGGGGGCAAAAATAATGCTTTGCCCTTTTTTACTCAGATAATTATCGGCTTTATTAGTTAATTAATCAGGAGAACAAATGAAGTTGAAACAATATTTATTAACAGCTATGTCTTTAATTCCATTTGTCTTACCTGCCCCATCAAAGGCTGAAACTCCAACAATTACCTATTCACAAGGTCAATATCTTGCCCAAGCTCCTGACTGGTCACGCATCACTTGGGACAATCTCCCACCTTTACAACAGGCAGGATATTTAAGCATTCCAGAGAATTTGATATCAGTATTTGGATATGATCCTTCACGCTCATGGTCAGCAGGTCAAAAGGTAGATTCTGTCGTCATGCTAGGGGATGCAGATGATGCATTCAAAATGTCTAATTTTAGCCTAAAGTCGATAAATGCGCTCGTAGTACCGACCAAAGAACTCACATTGAAAGATTTTGGATTAATGCAATGGCAGACTCCAGCATCATTAGTCAAAGCTATTCCTAGTTTAGGAAATCTCAGTGTTAAGCAAGTCCCACCAATAGCTGCATTATTGTCTAGAAATGGGGTGCTGAGTAGGCAAAGAATTTCTCAAATTTTACGGTCGAATCCTCAAGTGGCAAATTTGGCTTTGGGTAAGCTTGATTTAAGCAAGTATGCAATTGAATCTGTACCAGAATTAACAAAAACTCCCTTGAATAAGTTCAAATCGTGGCAGCAGAGTTATGTTTCTCAAGTACCAGGACTTAATCAAGTTCCTTTTAGCAAAATGCCCCAGCCGATTGATTCGGATCTTGGTGTAGTTGGTGTGGCATCAACAGTTTTTGGTTCATCAGAACATGGGGAGGCAGGAGTGGGAGCAAACTACTTTATCTCTGGGAGTGTGAAGCGCGGTGATACCACCACACCAGTAGCCTGTTCATCAGGTAAAGAATGCTCTTACCTGGAATTAGGGGATTTTGCAGGTTCAGAAGGTGCGTTATATGGAAAGCGTTGGGCATCTGGTTCATCGCAGCAGGTCAAAGGTGGTTACGGTTTCTTGGCTGCGGTAAATGGAGGTCTTGAACCAACAGGACGATTGGTTTATGGCAGTGGTTTCAAGGTTGCATTGACCGGAGTTAATGAGTCAACAGGTACAGCAGACTTTGGTTTATTCTTTAGAATCTGTGCCCGTCCCCCTTTTATGCCCAAGACCTGTACGCCCTACTTTATTGGCCCAGTGCCGTGGATTGGGGTGAAGGAGAATAATTTAGTAATTGTGGGGACTGGTCAATGACACCAAAAAATTCTCAATCAGTTGACCCAAATCAATTGCTGCCGCCAGGTATTGAGTCAGTGCTAATTTCTCCGGCAGGACTTGGATTACTCGCCTGTGGTGCAGTAATTGTAGTGGCTAAATATATTGATGCAAAAGCAGGTATTGCTAAATTGGCAACTGCAAGATGGGGTGGAGCAGCAGAGAAGACAGCAGCTCGTAAACTTGCTTGTAAACAAATCAATAAACGTAAACATAATCGTGTGTCGCTGTACGTTGGCACTCCCAAGAATACAAGCAGTGAAGTTGTGGGTGGAATCAGAAGAACAAAAATTCCTTCAGACTCTAAAACACTGTACTTACCAGACGCGCAACGGGGGATTTTCGTTTGTGGTGGCCCTGGTTGTGGAAAGTCATTTTCAATGATTAACCCTCTGCTGCGTTCAGCAATAGATCAGGGGTTCCCCTTAGCACTTTACGATTTCAAGTACGCAGAGCAAGAATCCCTCTCAACCGCATCTAAAGGACAAGCCCCAATACTAGCAGGATATGCACTCGAACGTGGTTATAAAGTCACCGTCTTAGCCCCAGGTTTTGCAGAATCGGCAGTTGCCAATCCAATAGATTTTCTTCGCAATAATGAAGACTCGGAAATGGCGCGGCAGCTTGCGATCACTCTCAACCGCAACTTTCAACTCGGAGAGAAAGATTCAGGAAACAGCTTCTTCACGAATGCTGGAGATCAGCTAGTACAAGCTGTTTTCATGTTGGCGAAGGGAACTGCTTACCCAGATATCATGATGTGTCAAGCCCTATTGGGATTGCCAAAGCTAGTTAAACGCATGGAACAAGCAGAAAATCTTAATTTCATGGTTAGGGAAGCTTTCGCGCAGTTTGTATCTGTAGCTGGTAGCCCAGAAACAGCAGCTAGCATAGTGGGAACAGCAAGCGGATTGTTCAGCCGATTCATGGTTCCGGCAGCATTGGCAGCTTTCTGCGGAAAAACCAATATTCCACTGGACTTGAAAGGGCGACAGATGGTGATATTTGGGATGAACAAAGAAAAGCGTGATGTAATTGCACCGCTGCTTGTCTCCATCCTGCATTTAATAATAAGCAGAAATGTCGCCTATAAACGCACTTGTCCTCTGGTGCTTGGGATTGATGAATTACCGACATTATATTTACCAGCCCTGGTGGATTGGTTAAACCAAAATCGGGAAGATGGGCTAATTTCAATATTAGGTTTACAAAATCTCTCAATGCTGATTGAGGCTTATGGAGAAAATACAACGAATGCCATATTTGGGGGATGTGCGACTAAGGCATTCTTTAATCCCCAAGATGATGTAGCGGCGGAACGTTTTAGTAAGTTTTTAGGTGATGAAGAGATTAAGTATAAACAGCGTTCCCGCTCATCAGGGGGAAAGGGTGGTGCAAGTATTTCCAACTCCGACCAAAACAGTACTCGCAAGTTATTTGACATTAACCAATTTAATACATTACCAGAAGGAAAAGCCGTAATTATTAGTCCAGGGTTTCGTTCTCGTGGGCAAATAAGTATACCAATATTACAAAATATTCATATTCCTCAACATGAAATTGACTCAGAGGCAACGAGTGTGGGAGCTTGGTACAAGTTTCAAAAGTCATCGGCATCTAAATCAATTTTGAAACCTCCAGCAGATCAAGAAATGAAAATTCGTCGGCAAGCTGCTTTGGAATTATTGCCTTTAATAGAAAACCAAGAGCAGTTATCAGAATATGCTAGTTTGATTTAAAATCAGATAGTTCACTAAAGTTACTATTAAATAAATCAGAGAGAGAAACTATGGCAGATAATTCTTACCGCATCTCAGAAACAGACAGAAAAAGGATTTTAAGGCTTCCTTCTGATATAGCAGCCTTAGCCGATAGATATCCTTCAGAACTAGTAAATATTTCTGATAGTTGGGACGAAAAACCTTTTCCCGAAGGATATATCCCTCGGACTATCGAAGTTTATACTGCTGAGATTGAAGATGCCGTAATTTCTATCACAGATAATGTTTTAGTTGGTTATATACCTTGCCCAACCGAAGCCAATCCCTCGTCTGTAACCGTAGTAGTTGATGGAGACTTTGCTTACATTGAAATTGAAGGCAGAGAGATAATTAATCATATTGGCGGTGCTATTCTTCCAAAAATAAATACTAATATAACCGAATTACTTCAAACAATAATAACGGGTAAAAATGATGATTAATGATGGAGATGCTAAGGAAGTTAAACGTGATTATCTAGACATACTTGAATACATTTTTAAGCAGAAAAATAACAAGGATAAAGAGAAAAACAATACCCCAGAACAAAGTAATTCACTTCGTCCACGCCCAAAGGAGCATTTATCAGTATACATATCAGGTAAAAAGGTTTACGAAGCTGACAGAGGAGAACAACCATCTGTTAATTATTTAGATTTTCAAAATATGGAGATTCTAAATAAATCGCTCTCTGATCCTCAAAGCTTTAACGGTACTATCCTAATCAAGATTGATAACGAGAAAGTCTTTCATAGTAAAAATGGAGAAGTATTGCTCGACAGTTTAGGACTAGTTGATCCGGCAATTGCAAAACAGAAGAAAGCACCGCAACAACGAACCTACAGCGTAGAATCTTTACAAAAGCAAGTGCAAGTGTTGCAGAAGAAACTTAGTGAACAGCAAAAACTTGTTGATAGCATTAAATCAAACCAGAATTCACCTGAATCTTTGTCACAACTAGCTGCTCAAGTTGCCGAAATGAGTAAATCCTTGGAGAAGCAGCAACAGTTAATTGAGAATACCCAAAAAGCATTGTCCCAGGCAAATGAAGGATTTTTGCCACAAGTTCAAAATACGGCTCTTCAAAACTGGGTTGGTTCAGTTGAACGTCAGATAAAGAAAACAGCTAGAAAAGCATTTGAGCGTCTTTTGGATGCTCTGACTCCTGAAGTCACGAAGCTAAGGAAAGAAATTGCACAGATGAAAGCTCACATAGAGCAACAAGTTACTAATCGACTAGATGAAGTCAGAGAAAACACAGATAAGGTCAGGGATGAAATTAATCAACAAGTTGGTAACTTAACTCAAGAGTTGCGTACACAGGTAGACGGTGTTAAAAACACGGTTGATGAAAGCCTTATGGGTGTTAAGTCAGCCATTGACAATACTCGAACTGAACTACGGGCTGCTGTTGAGGATGCCAAGGGGCAAGCTATCGAGCAAAGTGTTAAAGCCCTACTTAACATTTTGGGCAAAGATAACCCTGATGGTTCTAAGAGTTTTAAAAGTACAAATTTTGATTTTGAACGTCTTGGCGATAATGTAATCGTCCGTGCTAAAAACGGTGAGGCTGTACTCGCTGATGGAGTTTTATCACCTAGCGTGAGTGAGAAACAGTTACAGGCACTTGATAAGGTTCAATCTGTTGTTGATATGCATCATCAAATTCAGCAGGATTCTCAACAAGAATCACAATTTAGAAGTATGCACAGATAAAGCAGAGGGAGCGTAAAAATGATACTAATCCTAACCATTGGTTTATTGTTTGCAGTGGGTGGAATAATTTTTCTAGCTTGGCTGTTTGTGTTATTTCCACCTTCAATGCTAAAGCCAAAGTATCGCTCCCAAGGTTTTAAGCAATCACCATTACCACCTAAGAGTACGAAATCGTCTGACATTTCACCTCAACATTTTGTACGACGAAGCCCAGCACCAACGCAAAAGGCTTTCTTAGCTAAAAATTTTAAGAAGCAACTACTACCAAGCCCAGCGCGAACACCAAGGGTTAGATTATCTAAAAATCTTAAGAAACACTTGAATAATATTGAGTACGCTAGTCAAGTATTACTTGAGCTTCGTAGCATAACTCAATTAGGCAAATTGCCAGTAGTAATCGCCACACTGCGTAGGATATCGCCTTACGTTTTTGAAGAATTAGTACTCACTTGCTGCAAGAAGCAGGGCTGGCAAATCCAACGCAATTTTCGGTACACCGGTGACGGCGGGATAGATGGCCGCGTGTTGATTTTGGGAAAGCTTTATGTAATCCAGGTTAAGCGTTACGCTGATTACATTAGCCCAGAACATATCAAAGATTTCCTGTCCTGTATTGAAAGTGAGAGAGCCAGTGGTGGATTCTTCGTGCATACTGGCATAACTGGACAGTTATCAAAACAGTTGATCCGTGACTCCGATGAAATCATCTTAGTGAGCGGTCAGAAACTGGTAAATTTTGTTTTAGGTAAGCAGTTAAAGATAATAGGGATAACAATACCACTTAAATCAGTGAACAGTTATCAGTGAATAATGAATAGTGAACAACCAAGCTATCAATGAATTAATGGAAATATCTGATACTTGATAATTGATACTTGATAACTAATAAGTTAGCGCCGGAACCGTAGATGCTCCTCGTTGTCATCTGGCGATGGCGAGTTGATTCCCAATCTTTTCATAATCGATGGTTTGTCATCTCTAATTAGTTGCCTAACGATGTTCATTTTCTGTTCAAAGGTCAAAGCTTTGGCATCATCGGTAACGCTAGTTAATAAACCGTTGACTTTTTCCCCTGTTACCTTTTCACCTTTAATATATTTTCCTACTTCCATAACTACTTCTGCCAATTTTTCTCGCTCCAAACTTTGAATTATTTGTTTGAGATGCAATTTTAAGTGGCCTAGTAATGTTTCATCAGCTAAACCCGATTCGATTACAGATTGTTCAACATGATCGGAGCTTAATGAGATGACCCGATTCTCTGTAATGGATTGTAAATCATTAGCAAGTACTGCATCTAGGTCATTAAATGTAGCTTTAGCTGTAATAAGTTGTTCTTTATATTGAGAAAGTTGTTGTGTTACCTCTAATACAGTTTCAGCTAAAGCCGATTCTATGGCAGATTGTTCAACATAATCAGAGATTGATGAAATGACCCGATTTTCTGTAATGGATTGTAAGTCATTAGCAAGTACTGCATCTAGATCATTAAATGTAGCTTTAGCTGTAATAAGTTGTTCTTTATATTGAGAAAGTTGTTGTGTTACTTCTAATATAGTTTCAGCTAAAGCCGATTCTATGGCAGATTGTTCAACATAATCAGAGATTGATGAAATGACCCGATTTTCTGTAATGGATTGTAAATCATTAGCAAGTACTACATCTAGGTCATTGAATGTAGCTTTAGCTGTAATAAGTTGTTCTTTGTATTGAGAAAGTTGTTGTGTTACCTCTAATACAGTTTCAGCTAAAGCCGATTCTATGGCAGATTGTTCAACATAATCAGAGATTGATGAAATGACCCGATTCTCTATAATGGATTGCAAGTCATTAGCAAGAACTGCATCTAGGTCATTGAATGTGGTTTTAGCTGTAACAAGTTGTTCTTTATATTGAGAAAGTTGTTGTGTTACTTCTAATATAGTTTCAGCTAAAGCCGATTCTATGGCAGATTGTTCAACATAATCAGAGATTGATGAAATGACCCGATTTTCTGTAATGGATTGTAAATCATTAGCAAGTACTACATCTAGGTCATTGAATGTAGCTTTAGCTGTAATAAGTTGTTCTTTGTATTGAGAAAGTTGTTGTGTTACCTCTAATACAGTTTCAGCTAAAGCCGATTCTATGGCAGATTGTTCAACATAATCAGAGATTGATGAAATGACCCGATTCTCTATAATGGATTGCAAGTCATTAGCAAGAACTGCATCTAGGTCATTGAATGTGGTTTTAGCTGTAACAAGTTGTTCTTTGTATTGAGAAAGTTGTTGTGTTACCTCTAATACAGTTTCAGCTAAAGCCGATTCAATAACAGATTGCTCAACATAGTTAGAGATTACATTTAGGAGTTGTCCGGTGGCTGGTTGTGAAGAATAGACATAATTTGCTTTTCTATCAAAAATTGCTGAATCTTGTCCGTTAGCTTCTGTTGACAAGTTCGTTGTTCGTTCACCTCGAAGCCCATCAATTGTAGGGCTTTCGTTAGTTCTTGCAATATCGTCTCTAAGTTGCTCGACTTCTTCGAGGTCAACATATCGTTTAATGAGTCCAAGAAATTCGAGTGACTGGCTTTCAATTCGGCTAGTCCCTCGGCTTGGCTCGTTGACAACTGCCCGATTTTCTCGTTCATCTGCTGGTTGTTGATTAATAATAGTTCGATTTTCTGGCTCAACTCCTCTATCTTCTCGGTTAGTAATTGTATCTGGGTTGGGTTGTTGTTGGTTGTCATGGGTTTGTCCTATTGGTTGATTTGGTGAGGTTTGTTGTAAAGAACTTTCTTTAAGCTGAAGTTTGGGTGGTTCTATTGCAGCAACTTTTGAGTGTTGATTGTGCTGTTGCCAGTCCCTTAACTTCATTGCTTCATGGCTCAATTTTTCGTAAGCAAGTGGCCCACTTGCGACTATGAAATCATCAACACCTTTAGAGGGGCCTGGCAAGCTGACTACCTTGACCCTAGCTCCAGCTTTTTGTAATAATCTTCCAGTTACGGAAATATCTCGCTCAATATTGAGCTTCGTTTCGGGCTTGGTTTCATAGTCGAAGCAGAATTTGATTTCTCGAGAAGGTGTGGCGAAAACTGCTAACTCTTCATGAAGATAGGACTTACCGATTTTTTTGCCAAACTCGTCTTTTGGAGAGCGGTATCCTGCTGAAATCCCAGGTAGCCCAATGGTAATGTGACCCTGACTCAACAGGCTGGCCGCTTTTTTGGCTCCCTCTGCTAGAGCACACGGTAAATTATATTTCCATACACAATACCAAAATCCCGATTTCCGCTCCTGCTGAGTGGGGTTAACTTTATGTTTTGAGTAGATGCGTTCGGCAATATCTTCAGGGACATTGAGCAAGAATATACTTAATTCAACCTTTGGGGGATGCTCATATTTAATGAATTTTCCTTCAATTACCTGGTTCTCCTCATTTTTTTTGGGTCTAGGTGTGTTCGGCTTGTAACATCCCCATCTTTTAATTGCAGGTTTATCACCTGGTGTTAAATCAGCAAATGAACGCGCATCAACTCCAGCATCACACCACCAACCACCAGCATCAAGGTGAGAATAGGCTTTGATTAACCCTTCACTAAGTCGCCCCGTATTTGTACGATTAAGTTTTTCGCTAACCATTAGCCTTTCCCAAGCCTCATGCTCGCCACCTGCATAGTTGAACTGAAGGCTTTCAAAGTTTAGCGCTGCAATTTCTGGGTGAATGGCGCTATTTTCAAACTCTTGCCAGTGTTTTGGTTCAATAAAATTAGGTACTTCTTCTTGTTTTTGAGGTATCCAGAATGCTTCTGTTGGGACAGCAGTCTTTAATACTGGTTTTTCAAAAGCAAGAGACTTTCTATCATCTCTACGTTTCTCTTTGAGAGTGGGTTTGGCTACAGTTTCTAAACTCGTTGTAACTAATGGGGCTGCCTGGCTAACTGGCAAGGAGACCTGTTCTGTGACTAGCGGTTGAGCTTTCAGTACAGGCTCTGCTATTGCAACTTCAAGTTTTACTACCGGCTCATTAGCTCTTGGACTGACCGAGGCAGTTTTCGCCTGAATTCGTTCCACTTTTAAAGAATTCATCAGCAATTCTAAGGCGTTATCTTTGGCTTTAGACTCTTGCGCCAGTTCCAGCAATTCTGATTTGTCTTTAGTATAAAGTTTGACGTTATGCCTAGCTCGGCTAATTGCCACATAAAAACTTTCTTGTCCAATGGTGTAATCTGCCGCAATCAACGCTAAGTCAGTAGTTTTCCCTTGGCTGCTATAGATTGTGCTGACAAGCGCGTAGTCTAAGTTTTGCGCCTGTTTAAGGTTAATAGTCTCAGTAGTTTTGGTGTCTTTGTACTCAATTTGGGCAGAGTCTCCCTCAATCGCAGTGACTATAAACTCTTGTCCATTTCGCCTTTGTAACTGTCGGTCATTTTTCTTCCATTGCAAGCGATCGCCAACAGCAATCTCAATTTCATCACGCTGGTAAACAGCTTTGTCAAAATTGGTATCTACTTCTAAACGTGTCCCAGCAGAGGTTTTTAATATTAGCCGATCAAGATCCTTACTGACTACTTCATAGACCTTGCCTTTCTCTAAACCCCGGCGCTTGTAATTGCGTGTCGGCATCACCACATCACCCAGTTCAAAGTTATGGGTGTAGCGCATCTGGACAAGGGTCAGATTTTTCGCTTGTAACTGGCTGATGTTTGCAGTTTTCCCTAGACTTCCCTCAACTTTCAGCTTGCCTCGGATTGCTTGGGTAAGTGCCAATTTCTCTACATTTGTGCCAGCGAGTACTAGAGTTCGCTGCCGTTGGTCACTTGTCAGCGCCATGTAGTCACTAGCAATCATCTCCAATTTTGCTTCTGGCGAAACTTCGTAAATACTACCAATTGTCTCTAATTGCTTGAATCCCGCTTCTATTCTGCCATCTGCGATTAAGTCTACTGCTATTTTTAAATCTGGGTTTCGCTGTCGATTTGACTCATTGAGATGAGCAGTTTTAATCCCAGCTTGTTGCAGAGATTTAAACGGGTTTCCAGCTTCTACAGCTGATAATTGCTTGGTGTCCCCTACTAGTAATAGTCTTGCTCCCTCGATCGTGGCTCTTTCTAAGAGGGCATGAGCATCTTTAGCACTCAGTAACCCTGCTTCATCTACAATCCAAATCTGGTTTACTTCTGCAACTTTAGGTGGTTCCCCCACTAATAAGCTAGCTACAGTCTCAGAATGTATGCCTAGTTCCTCACTTAGTACCTTTGCTGCCATTGATGAAGGGGCAAAACCTTTGACTGTATAACCTTGTCCGAGTGCGATCGCGTTTAATTCTTTGAGGGCAAAAGTCTTACCCGCCCCGGCTACCCCTTGCCACGCAATGAATTGGTCTGTTGTCGTTGCAGCGAGACTAACTGCCTGCCGCTGCCCGGAGTTAAGCGAGGTTTTCTCTAACTGGCTTTCAATTACTTTCCTTGAGCAGATAGGGTTTACTTTACTTTGTCCTGACTGCATCAATTCAATGGTAGCCAGTTCTCGCTTTACTGCTGAAAGAGTTGTGTATTGCAACTGCACTCCAGGCAGAGCAATTAACTCCTGATGTTGCTTAATCAATGGCTCAATTGCAGTCACATCAGTAAAAAGCCTTTCAGAAAGGATGAATTTCTCCAAATCCTCCTGCTTGAAGGCTACATTCCTCTCACTACAATGAGCGATCGCTTCTGCTAGGGCATTTTCTAGACTTTGCATCTCTTGAGAATCTTGTACAAAACTATTTGGCTCAACAGGAAGAGAGAAATTGATGCCCAGCGCCGCAGCTTCTTCATGCCACAGTGATTTTAGTTCCGATTCTGTTACCTTTTGCTTGCGCTGCCGAGTAGTATCCCAGACTTTTTCGCGTTCTGCCCATGTAGTTGATGCACCCGCCGCAATAATTTGCTGCCGCCGTTTTGAAAACGCCTCTAAGTCTTGTTCCTTAAACCCCTTGATCTCAAATTGTCCATGTTGACGTGGCTCGACCTCATACCCCAACTTGATTACTTCTGTTGCCAGAGAACTTTGGTATGCCATGCCCAGGAATTTCTTGTTGGCGAATATCTCACTATTGACCAAACTCATCCACTTGCCGGAAGCCTCAGTTGTGTTCATGACTAAACAGTGGGTATGCAGATGTGGGTCTAAAGATCGGCTCTCAATGTGGTCGAACTCTGCAACCACCAAGTTAGCTGTGTTTACCCTGTGACGAGAATCTCCTTGTGTCACTCTAGTTATGGCGTAACGTTGTTCCATCAACGTTAATACTTTTTTTAATGCCTGATGGTGCGCGGCAATTAATCTTTCATCTCCACCTACCAACGCCATTAGGCTCACACTTTTGGGGGCAGAGAATGTACAGTCTAACGCTGCTCTGCGTTCGTCGGTCTTTAGTACTTTGGCATTAAGTTGCTCACGACCATTGGGCGATCGCCCTTCAATTACATTTTTAAAAGCTTGCTGATTTTCAACTGCTCCTGATAAACCAAGCTTCTCTGCACCTTGACCACTCCAGCGTGACTTTCCCTGATGGTAGTAGTTCTTGATGAAGTAGTTCACCGCCATCTCTGAAGAGACGTTCGCAGCTGTTAGCATCGCTCACCTCTGCCATCAGCAAAACATAACTTAACTCGACGACTGTTGAACAACTCCCAAAAAATATTGAAGTCATTGTTTAACGCCGACATCAAACTTGTTTTGGTTTGATGCCGAGTTAAAAAATTTTGATGAGACTTTGACTGCAACAAATTTTTTATTCACCAACTCTCATGCACTTAAATATAGCAAATTATCGTTTAAAACTTTCTGCCAAATATGGCGTACTGTGCGTAAGTTTTTGCTATTATTGCTTTGCCGAAAGAATAATATCATTGTAATAGTATATATCTCGGAAACGGTTGTATTTAGAGGGATTGCGCCAGAGTTGCGCCAGAGTTGTGCCATTTTTTTGAGAAAAAAGGACTTGATTATCAATAAAATTAAATTGTTGATAAATACTATTTAAGATTTCAGATTTATGCTAGACTTGTGCCAGAGTTGTGGCGGATTTATATGAGTTTGAGCCTGTTTTTATCAAATTCCATAAATTTGCCATAATTGCGCTATTAACGACTTATGATTTGATGAAATGGTTGAGTAATGTTTGTTGAAAGTAGATGGCAGATTTAATAATCTCATTCGATCCGGGAGCATCGTTGAGTAGAGTTTTTTTTACTCTAGATTCAAGTAAGCCGGAGTTGCTTTTGATGGAACCCTACACAGCATTAATCCCGAAACAAAGCCTTTTAAGTTATGAGGAGGATGCGATTGGTGTATCTTCTCCAGAGAATTCAGCTTGGATTGAATACAATCAGCAATGCTGGGGTGTAGGATTAATTTGTCAGAGGTTTTTTGCAGATTTGAAGTTAGAGCAGCCAAAATTTGAGCTAGCGATTTATAAAACCTTGGCTGTTGTGGGTGCGATCGCCCAAAAGAAGTCGTTAGCCAACGGTGCAAGTATTCGTCTGGGCATCTTGTTTCCTTACGGAGAATACTCGGATCGTAAATTATTTGAGATATCGATTACAGGCGCTCTGCTCAACTTTAAATGGAGAGGTGAAAAACGCTCTTTCAAGCTAGTGGAGTTTGTTTGCCGCCCTGAAGGATTTGGATTACTCTCACGAGGACGTACAACTACTCATAACTTGCGTTCACGCAAAATAGCGGTGGTGATGATTGGCTATCGCAATGCCTCTATTTTGATTATGGATAAGGGTGCGATGACAAGTGGAGTTACAGAAGATTTAGGGTTTCAGAAGTTAGTATCATCAGTACAGCGTCGGGTAGCTGGACAGAAATCTCTGACTCTTGCGGCTGCGATTAGCGCTGCTGGTTCCAAAATAAATCTCAAAGCCTTATTACCTTTAGTTCGAGTCGAAGACGCTTTGCTACAAGAATTAGAAATTCAATCAATCAAATCAGCAATCAGTATTGCTCGTGAAGAATATTGGGCAGTGCTTTCAAGTTATTTGCATCGTTATATTCCATCAGATATTGATGAGATTATCTTTGCTGGTGGAACTGCCCACTATTTCAAGAGTGAATTAAATCGATTATTTCCACGTCCTGAAAAAATTTCCTGTGACGCCTTGGAATATTTAGTACAGCAAGAATTTTTATCTGACAGACCTAAATCAGATTTATCCTTTCGCTTAACTGATAACTACGGTTTTTTCTCCTATCTTTGTAAAACTTATCAACAGGTCGTAAATCATGCCTGAACAAGTTGATTTTCGTTTTCAGTTCAGTACTTCATCTCCTTATCTTCCCCTCTTAAAATATCTGAGTCCCAAAAATAAAACTCTTGAATTTCCGAGACAAAACATGATTATCTGGGCAATCGCTGCCTTTTGGCATCCGATAGCTTGTCGGTGGTTAGGAGGGTTCTCAGAATCAGATTTAAAATCAAAGGCAAGAATTTCAATTTACCAACTGCAACAACAAATTATTTATTTAGCTCAAACTTTTAACTTGGAGCAAGACCTGGAGAGCCATCTAATCGTTGCAAACCCTACCGACAAGGTTGATACACATTTGGGATCTTCACCTACTCACGAGGATGATGATTGTTTACTAGAAAATGCATTTAACTAGGAATAAATTTATGCCTTATACCAAAGAACTGCTACAACAAACATATTCACTCTCTGTAGAAGATGTTGATGCCACGTTGACAGCAAGTAATTTACCTATTGACCAAGCTGATTACAGTGATGAAGAAATTCAGTCCCGTTTTGATGTGATCCGAGCGTC
The DNA here is from genome assembly GCA_019359245.1 of Nostoc desertorum CM1-VF14. Taxonomy (GTDB): domain Bacteria; phylum Cyanobacteriota; class Cyanobacteriia; order Cyanobacteriales; family Nostocaceae; genus Nostoc; species Nostoc desertorum. Next base: position 34,520 of record JAHHHR010000029.1, read on the forward strand.
AATTCAACAGGGTAAAACCTATAAGCAAGCGGCAGCACAGTTCCAACGACAAGAGAAAAAACGCGCTGCCTCCGTTGAATTTCCACCAATGGATATTCTGGAAATGTTAACTCACATCAAATCAGAGTATGGCATTGAATTAGAACTGACTGAAGCAATCGAGATTATGGCGGCTTGTGGGCTATCCCCAAATCAGAAAGAGTACCGTCAGTTAGAGTGCGAGCGCTTGATAGAGGCTTGTGATTTGATTAAGGAGCAGGGACAATCTCACCAACAAGTGGCAGCTCACTTTGGCATAGTTCAATTTCAAGACTATAGCCAACAAATTGCTGAGTTCTTTGGAGATTCTGCATCCTTATCAGAAGATGAATTAGTTGATTTAGTTGACAGCATTACACTACAACGCGCCCAAAATATACCAGGGCTAGTCAATCAAATGTATCTCAAGAATGTAGTGAAAGCTCTTGAAGAAAATAAACAAGATATCAAAAGTTTTTACTCTGGTTTAGAACAACGTATATTAGAGCGCATTGAGGGAAAGTCCCGATTGAAAACCCTTATGGGGAGACAGTGGCATCCGATGCCCTTACCCCATTCTTCGCCCACGCCGATGCTATCGCCCAACGTATCCGAGAGTGGAACGAGTACCGATTAGAACAAGAAATTGCTGGCCAGAAACGCACCATTGACATTCAGATTGAGAAAGCATCTAATGCCAAACTCTATTCAAAGCTCAAAAAGTCAAAAGAATGGATCAAAGTTCGTCAAGAACGCTTTGAAAAATTTAAAGAGTTTCTTTTTTGGCTCGGTGGTTGGATCGGTTCTGGTCGCTCAGGGATAATTACTTATTCGATTACCATTTCCGCAGTTGCTCTTGGTTCTGTGATGATTGGAATTAATACCCCTAGCACTATCCCTTGTCCTGATAAGAAAAGCTACTGTTACCAATTGCGGATTGACAAAAAACAGGTGATTCTCCCTGAACAAGCAAAGCAATTATTGATAGAGTACGAACGCTCTAAAAATAAACCTCATCGCCACCGTCACTAATTTAGTAAGTAAGCATTGAGAAATTTCTCTAATTACAACATCTGAATCATATTATGTCCGAACAACAACAAATCAAACTTTGGGATGATTGGGACGATATTAATTTGTCTACTCCCGAACGTCGCATTGAACGCTTAGAAATTCTGCTGTGCCAAAAAGTACACAAAGGCGAGGACATATCTGAATGTCTGCAAGTTTTGGAGTACTTGAAAAATTGTACGACTCACCAGAAGTTGGAGTCTGTTTTCTTTAGGCGAGTTCATTCTAAAATGACTTTCAACTCCTGGCAAATAATTGGTCAGGCTACCTTAATCTCTCTAGTTGCTATTTCTTGCTGTTTTGCTATGTATAAAATAGCTACTTCATCAATAATATCTAGTAATTCTCCGTCGGAATTATCTCTTGGCAAACAATTATCAAAAACCACCCCACCACACGGTAAAAAACATCATAAATAAATCTAGTCGCAGTGCGGTGTATTTATTGACCGCACTGCAATTACTGACTGAAGTAAAAAGGCAGTTTATGAATATTTACTTTCGTGTCTGTCGTTGGCGATCGCTTTTTTCACATATTCAGGTAAAAGTACTGCATTTGATGGATAAAAACTTTCTTTACAGCGTAACCTCACCTACTTTAATAAGAGGTGTCCTTGTCGAAAGGCAAACTGTCTTCCGGCTCAAAGTTACGCAGGTCTTGCTCCATCTCCTGTCGGCGTTGTCCGTATGTTCTGCTATCTTCAATCCTTCCTCTCATCTGCCATGCACCAAAATTAATACCCTTTTCTGCGTATTTAGCAGACACTTTGTTGTAATCATCAACCTCGATTTTCTTGCGCCACTCAAGCTGTTCCAGGGCACTTTCACTGATACCAATTTTCTGAGCGTATTCTACATATTCAGGTCTGAGAGAACCATCTGGGTTAAATTCCCTTTTCTCCTGTTCGCTGAAGAAATCGTAGGCTGTGTAGATTGGCCACGGTTCTGGATCAGTCTCGTCCAAGTGCTTCCACTCGTCATACTCTTCTTTTACTCTACGAGCGTAGTCATCGACTGCTTCTGGATGTGCGCCAAGAGATAATTTTTGTTGTCTTACTTCATCTTTTAAAGTTCCATCTGCATTGAATTCATCCTTATGCATATTTATCCAACGCTTAATTCTTGACATACAAACCTCTCAAGATATTAACCAAGTTCCATTAACTTCTTAAAACCATGACTCTGGAAATTAAACATTTTGATCCCAGGCTCAATCAATGGATTTATACAGATGAGCGTAAAACTATTTTAACTGAAAAGCTCAGTAATACTTTACTGGAATTTTACTTTCCTAACAAAGAATTTTCATTTGGACATTCAGATGAATACAGTACTGCTGAAGAATTAAAGAATCATCCAGATGGACAAATTTTATTACTGTCTTCTAAGACTCGCTTACTTTATGGAGATAAAGAATGTTTAGAAACAATTCAAAAAATTTGTCCAGATAGTAAAGACCGTGGGGCTTATGGTTCCATCTTCCTTGGAGCTTGTAAAAATACGATTCACGAAAAGCTAAACATTCTGATAGTAGATGATTCTACTGATAAGGCTGGTGAAAATGGAGGGATATTATCGAATAATTTAGCATATAAATTAGTTGGCGATTGTTATGGGCAGATTTCAACACAGCTTTATGACTTGCTAACCTTAAGAGAATCCCAAGCAGATAAGAGCTATCGTGTAATTCAGCATCGATTTGGTTGGGTGGATGGAGTTGGAGAGGATACTACTAAATACCGTTTTGGCAAAGGAACACTCCGACCATACAGACTAGATAGAATAGAATATGCAGATGCCAAGAGCAAACCAAAAATAGACATAATTCTCCCCGTAAGCAGTTTTAAGGGAACAGACAAGGATAGACCCAAAGGGCCTACTAAACCTCAAATGCAACCAGGATTATATCAGCAAAATATTTGGTTAGCCGAAAAAGGGCAATCTCAAAAAGGACAGATGTCTATCTCCCAATTACTGGCATCTTTCCCCCAAGGAATTAAAGATTTTGCCGAGGAACTAGAGGTACAAGCTCAAAGATTAGCCTCTATTCAAGATGACCCGAGAAATGTTGCTGCTTACTATTGTGAAAGATATGAAAAACGTAAAGAATCATTGAGCCAAAATAAATTAAAAGCATCAAAAACTATTAATCAAGAAGCAGATGTTAAAAACTTAAGGACAAATGATGACTTAGATGCAGATCAGGAGTTGGATGATGAGAGTACTAAAGATGACTTGTTCATGTACAAACTCATTAAAGCCGATTTGCTAGGGCATCAGCAGTTATTAGAAACTGAGAAGGTCAAACAGGAATTAAGTCGGTTTGTACAAAGTGAGTGGCGAGATATTGCTGTTGGGAAAACGCTTACTTTTGACCGAGGGATGATTATTCCCTCCAAGGAACTCAAAAATGGTGAAATTTGTGTCTCTTGGCTTGATGAGCAAGAAAAAATTCTTAACTTCCGTTCTCCTTTCCTCAACTCTAATGGTTTGTGTGTTTCTAATAATAAATATGTTAAGGATCAGTTAGGGCCAGATGGTGAACCCTTAGAAGGCATAATTGTAGTCAATGACGAAGACCACAAGCGCATACAGCAAAGAATTACAGAGTTAGAAGCACAAGGAATCGATGTTGATTTTATCGACCCAGCAGAAACCGAATCAGAACGCCAAGCACGAGACTACGATGGTGACTGCATTGGTGTAGCAAGAGCTAGCTTATATCCCAATTTAACAGCAGAGGCAGAGCGAAGAAATTTTCCTCAAAACGCCTATTCGCCCACGGTTAAGCTCAAAAAACAATCATTTTATTTGGAAGATGGAACCCAGCCCCCATTTGAAAAAATTGCTATCCACATGAGCGATAGCATCAGCGTGGGCATAATCAACAATCAAGTGACAGCACTGGAAGCATTAGAATCAGAAATTGAGGTACTAAACACTTATGGGACTTTAGAACAAAAATCAGAATATTTAGAGCAAGTATCTAGCCATTATCAAAGTTTATTTGAACAGGAATATGGCGAGAAGCCCAAACCAATTAGAGCAGAGTACAAGCCTTTCATGCAATCTGTTGTAGCTCTAGCAGAGAATCCTAACAGAAGAAGAGAGATTATTCAGCAGGCGATGGATGTTAATCGCCTAATGTACCGAGAAATGATTGGTGAGGGATGTTATCAAAACCAAATAGCGGTTGATTTATTCAAAAGTGCTAAAAAACCTGAGATGAATTTAATCAGGGAGAACAGCCGCTATTTGTATCGTGATGTTAATTATATTAAAGATAAAAAATCTTCGTCAGCTTATTTAAGCACAGGGATAACACCAAAGGGCTACTCACCAGTAGAATTATTAATTAGCCAAACCAATAAATATTTCCAAGAATCACAGCTAGAATCACGTCCCATTGTCCAGTTTAAAGACTTGTTCAAAGGAGTAGAATTTACACCAAAGCAAAAATTTGCAGCGATCGCTGCTAAGTACGAGTTTGACCAGAAATTCAACGCTGCGGTTCGGATGTCCCAGCGGCGTGAAACTGAAAAAGGGCCATCCGCAATTGTGCAAACTCCACAGGGGGCGAAACTGGAAATTACCAATCTCACCCGTGAGGGGCATCCTCTGATTTGGAAAGCCCAAACGTTGAACATTCGCCTAGACGAAATACCAGAGAAATTCAGAAGTTTTGAACGCCCTCACCGATTATTAGCAGTTGCACAGATAGATGGTGAGATTGGGGAAGATGGAAAACCCGCTTACCGCAACCTGGGGACAGTTAGCCAACAATCTATGACTGACCACAACCTCAAGGCGGGGATGACCACGCAGGGAGCTAAACTATTAGAACTAAAACCAGAACTTACTAGAAGCCAAACTAAACTACTCTATGCCTTGGCAAATGATGCGGCTCTCGCATTTTACACGAAGATCCCAGAGTCAGAAAAACTTGCATCCGCCGCCGCCGCTTGGAACATCTGTGCATCTCGCCAGGATGAACTCGAAGTTGCAAGAAAAGAAAATGCAAACCCCCAAGCGATGTCTAGCGACAAGCCGCTCCGCGTCTACGCCAAAAAAGTTTCCAATTTCGCCTTCGTTGCTTTCCCCAATGAGATTATTTCTCGCTTAGATAAATTACAATTTACCGAACCGAAGTTAGTCACACTTTTGAATGAAGCGAATCAATTTTTGGGTCTAGACTGGAATCCCACCGAAAAACACCCGATAGAAATTAGAGCTAGTCACCACCCAGTCGGACATGAGCGCCATGTTTCCAGGCTAATGTTTGTCCAGGATAGTGACGGCGAATATAAGGAATTCGCCATGCTTGAAACCAGAACCGCACAGCTTCCCATTGGTACGAAAGCGCTCTCTTGTATGGTTGGGGTAGAACCTGCCACTGCCAAAGCAACTATTGGACTGCTAGGATTTGAGCCGGTTGAAATTACTATCCGTGAACTCAAGAACTTCTCTTATGTAGGACTTGTTTTTAATGCCGAATCGGTCAACTTAGAATTAGGCACTGTGCCGGTGACTGACAAAACAGTAAAAATCAAAATTGATGCTTTGACTCTGGGTGAGTTAGACAGTGATTCTGTCCAACAGTTAAAACAAATTGATTACCTGAAAAATGGTAATCGCCTGAAATTAAAGCTCACGTCAATTTCTGAAACTGGAGATCAAGCTTTTGTCCTGGGTGAATCTCCCAATGGTAATCTCCTGAAAATCAATAAAATTAACTTTTATGATTTTTCTGGTCAGACATTCAATGATCAAGATTACCGAAAACTGACTATCGAAACCTCAGCTTCTAAAACTAGAGATGCTGTATTTTTGAATGGTGAACCCTTGGGAGTGTTGCACTTTAAGAAAGACAAAGACGCGCTCAGACAACTTGGGCTACTCAAAACCGGACAACTTACACTCGCGCCTGCAATCATTGAAAGTAATTTCTCTGTTATTTGCGCTCAAATAGACCCTAATACCGTTGAATATCCCCAGAAATGGACGAAGGAATTTCAGGCTTTTGGAACTCAATCAGTTAATCCTCAACAGCTGTATATGATTGATAGTAGTGCGAATATTCTACATCATATTAAAGAGCGCCCTACTTTCTTATTTTCGACAGAATCAAACAAAAAACTTGGAGTCATGGGTTTGGCTGTTGACAACCAGAAAGCTGATACTGTAACTAAATGGTTAACTGCTCAAAAAGTTGAATGTCAGCAAGTACCAACAGAAGATGTTATCAGGGAAACTAAAAAAGGTCTAGCCGTATTTAACTTGGTTGATAGCTCCATCCCTGCTAAAACTTTGTCGAGCATGACCAAGAAGTTTGGAGGAATTATTGAGTCTACTCTTGAGTATCAGCAAAAAATTAGCTCTCTCACCACACGACCGCAGTTTTTGAAACCACCAGAACAAACAGCACAATCCCCACCTAACCAGTCTATAACTCCATTACTCTCCATTAATCCTTCTACAACAGACATTATTAATAGTACAAAAACCGAACCTCTAGGTGTAGAGAAGCTCCTGACGGTTACTATTGATGACTTGAGAAATTGGTACAATGCCGCAGATAAGTTGGGTAAACCATTGGAGTACAAAAATCGGATTGTAGAAGTAGCGAACTCGTTTAAATCAGGGCAACCACTATCTTCAAAAGCCCTCTCTGCAATGAATCAGGATACTACTCAACACCGAAGTCTTAGCCGACTGACTCAAATTGCTCAAAGGATTAGTCATGTTTTAGGAAAGCCATCACCTGATGGTTCTACTCAAGTAAGTGGGAAAGTTTATAATGTTAATTTTAATTCTGACTGCAAAAATTTAACTATAACACAGAAAAACGGAGATGTAATTTTAGCGGTGGTATCAGCTAAAGTACAGGTAAATCATGTTTCAGATGACGTTATTCAAGCTTTTGAAGCGGTTAATACAAAACTTGACCAAGCTCTATCCCCAGTCCGATCTGGTAGTATGGAGTTATAAATGTGATGGCTGCGCCAACGAATTGGGTGAATGCAAAGAAATTCTTATTAATCAGCAATACCTTGGCCAATTTCCGAGGGTGAGTTGATGTATTAACTCACTTCTCTCGAAGGCTTGGCAAAAACCATAAGCCCTAAAAATTCCTTCAAGGTTGACTACAAAGTTTTTTAACATATTGCCTGTAGTATAAAGGGTTTGAGCGCCCAAGCTGCGAAGTCAAGCTAAATGCTCATGTATGAGTCATTTTGCCATTTTTTTTGTCAAAACTTTTGTAGGCTCTTATTTTGGCAAAGGTATTGATAGAGCGATCGCACAGCATGGAATGTGATCGCTCCAGTTGATTTTGGGTTAAGAGACTATTTATAAAGTAAATCAGAAGTTAGGATGTGTTATGGCTTTAGCCTAACGCACCGTGTTATGTGACGGTGCGTTAGGGGCTTAAATTATCTTTACTGCACACATGTAAAGTTGCTGCTATCAGGAGTAGCATCAGGATAGAAAGTACGAACTCCCCCATTTCTTCTGACAAACACTGTTTTAAACGTATTACCCTGATCAGTTACAGTCAAATTACAAACAGTATTAGTGGAACTAGTATTGGGGTTATTTTTATAAGCTAAAGCTGCTATAGAAAGAATTTCTTCAGCATTGAGAGTGTAGGCATAACCTTTGATAGAAGACTGAGAAGTAGAATTGCCGACTTTGACAATAGCACCAATGGTATAAATAGCATTGGGAACAACTTCTTCTCTGGATGTATTATTATTTAGTCGTCCAGCTAAACCCTTGGATTGAAGTTCTAGATAACGACCAACAAAGTGCAACCCACCTATTGCACCTCCAGCAACAGGTTCTCCACAGAAAATATGATCAAAACCTTCTGCATTAAACCAAACATTAGTCAAGTCAGCTAAGAAATCAGCATCAGAAGTGCGCCCCAAAACTAGATAGCCTCCTACATACTGCTTAACATTTGCTAAAACAGTAGGGTTATTTGTCATCATCGACTGGAAGTTAGAACGGCTGACAACTGTACCAGGTTGTCCACAAAGCTCGGTAACTGCGGTGTCAAAAGCATTCAGAGTTGGAGCAGTAGGAGTAACATCCGCTGGGCTGCCGTATGCTAGTCCAGATACAGGATTGTTTACACTATCAAAGAATGGCACAGAACCAGCAGGTAGAGAGGGGGAACCAGAAGATCCATAATCGGTAATTACAATATCATCAATATTAGTTCTATTAGAAGTTCCATCTGTCTTACGGATTTCGCAACGAACTGTGCCAGAAAGATTAGGTGTAAAAGTTGCTGTTTGAAGTGATGTAGAACTAGTTGTAACTGTTGAACCTACTGCTGTCCAAGACGTTCCGCTTGTAGTAGAACACCACAATCCCCATGTGGTGCTAGCATCACTACCATATTTAGTATGTTTGATTGTAACTGTGCCAGCGCCTGTAGTGCGATTGAATTTCATCGTCACCTTGCCATTATTACGAATGCGAGTAGATTGCAACCCGCTTTTGACATCACTGGAAGTGTTGCCAATCAGAGCATCATCCAAATTCCAAACGCCTGTACTGAGGGTAACATCAGCCACAGCATAAGCTCCCTTCTGACCAGACTCAAACTCTTCTGAAGTTGTGGCGCTAATTGCTCGTAAGGAACAAATTGAAAGTAGAAAGACCGCTCCTCCTGCTACCTTCAATGGAAATGCTAATTTTAACATAATCAACAAAGTTAAATACTCAACTAACTACTAATTTAAAGTAGGTTGATTATCTATTGATTAAGCTATTCTTAAAACTATAATATTAAGTTTAAATTTTTAACTCCTTAAGTAATTTTATTTACTGAATTTATATAAACTAGAGCCAGTACTTTGCAACTAAAGATAATGCACCTATTTCTAAATTGAAATCTTCTATATAATTAACAGTTTTATAATTAAGATTAAGTTGAGCGTCCAGTTTTAGGCGATGTTATGACCGCCCAGGCGATGGCGTAACCGTCCACCGGATACTGTTGGCGAAAGTATTACAAACGCATAAACAAAAGTGTTACAACAGCGGCATGGGAAGGATTATGCAGATTATGAATATGACGAGGATGAAGAGGAGTACGAAGATTATCAGGAAGAGGAAGAGGAATAAACTGGTTTAGAGCAAAGCTCACCATATCCAGCTTTTGGTGGCTTTGCCATTCGCTACATTATTAAACTTGGCTTGTGCGTAGAAGTTCAGCATACGCTGTCGCTGTATCTTTCATATATTGGTACTCTTCTCTAATTCTTTTATACTTATTCTCAATAGCAAAGCCATCATTTGGAAGCAAATCCGGGTCATATTGTGCAACTTGTCTGCCAATCAAAAGTTCTCTAATAAAGCCAATATAGACTTGTTGTAATTCTTCAGCTTTATCGAGTAAGTTCTCAATTTGAAATAATGCTTTTTTGTAAATTCCCTGTTGACTAGCATAAAATTCTGACGTAAGTACTAAATCAAGTAAATTATTAATTTTGTGCCACTGCTTTCTTAAATTTAAAATTTCTGGTTCGACAAATTGAATATGCTCTTTAATTAGAAAAGCTAGTTGTCGAGCTACTTTGAGATTTGCTTTTTTATCGGGATCAATTTTATCTAAATCTGGAATACGTATAGATTGAAGATTATGCCAGGAATAAATGTACTCAATGCCTTCGGGTGTGAGCTTTGGGAAAATGACCTGGATTTTTCGATTCTCCTTAACCTTAAAAAAGATACCAAAGTTACCTAAAGGTAAATTCGGGTAACGAATATCTGCTCCATCAACTTCCAGGACTAAATTACTTTTGATGCGCTTTATCTTTTGATTGGAATAGAAAACAAACCAATATCCGGCAAGGATTATTAAAAAAATTATAGTGATGCTTGTGATCATTAGAGCCAATTTTGTGATTTATAAAATTATTGTTGAGACATTAGTTACCTCAAGTATCTCAAATTTGACATGATGATGCCTTGGGCTGGGATCAGTTCAGTAGTATATAAATACTATCAAATAAGGATTATCAGCAGGCGTAATATCCACGCTTACGTTTTGCATTAAGGGTGATTGTATTTGCTACGGGCATAATATTTAACTCACTCCTGGCACCTATTACTGAAGCTTTCATCTGACTTTTCCCGTTAAGTCATGAAACAACGAAGCAGCAAGAGTTTCAGACTAGATTTTATTCTCAATAACTTAAGATTACTGACAATAAATTACGAGAGAATAGGACTTTGGGCTGAGGGAAAAGTCAAGCGTAGGCGCAGCCCGTCGTAGACATCGCTCAATCAAAGAGATAACGGGAAAAGTCAAAAGCTTTCATCTGTTGTATAGAAAACGCTGGCAAAAATTTTAAGCTGACATTTAATAAACTGCATATCAAGCAAAGCCCTGGAATTTTACCAGGGCTTTTAAATTAAAAGAGCTAAATGAGTCTAAAAAAGCTAGTGTATCGTTTAATTGACTTTTTCTTGAGTATGACCTCTGACGGTTACAAATCAAAATCAAGGCTGAATGTTTCCCCTGAAGAATCTTCTTCTTTCTCCTGTGCAAATGGAGTTGGAGTCCAAGAGGTGAGTTGGTTTGACTCAGTATTAATCGGAGTGTTTGCTATATGTTGTGCAGGTAATCCAGCCTTGATGAAAACAAAATAGCAATCAACTATAAAGTAAATCGTGTCCAGGTAACTTTTATCTAGTTTTTGCGATTCTGCAAATATGCGCTCTCGGTAATTATCTTTGAGGCGAACTTTTTCCGGTGCTAAGTCTTTTTTATCTACCATTGTTATAACTTTACTTAATAGATGTAGATGCTGGATTCTTGCTGCTAATGGTTTTTGCCATTTCTAAAAGCCCAGAGACATTGGCTTCTACCGGATTGTCCAGGATTTTGAAGCCGTTTTTCTCCAACAGCTTCTTAAATCCTGGTAAGAGGCAACCTCCACCAATCGCCCAGATTTCATCCCCTTGGTGCTTGGCATCCAATGTGAGATTCACCACTTTCTTCAAGTATTTTTCATACCAATCTTTTAAAGAAGTAGTGTATACATCTTTGATATCGATGTCACGGCTGTACCTGGTATGCCCCATTTCCAAACAAAATCGAATTTTGGATGGATCTCCGATTTTTCCGCCATTTAAATGTTTCATTTTTTGGGAGATATCATCGATGAGAACTTCTACACCTATGGGGTAGGCAGTGTGAACTTCTCGTTTCCCTTGGTTATAACGAGAATACAAGGTAGTACCATTGCCAAAGTCTAAAATGGTTAATTTTTTGGGTAGTGGATGTCCAAACAATGCACCCATCCCCTCTAGTACAACTTTAAGCACTTCTACTTTCACATCTGATTGTTTGCCAGCAAGTATTGGCTGATATTCTCCATTGAGTACTTTTTGTAATTCTTCAGCCAGACCGACATCATGTAAGCTGACGACTAATTTTAAGTGCCAAGCCTTACGGTGTGGTAGATGTGCCAATGCACCCAATAAAGTCAATAATGCGTTGTTGACTTTATTTTCATTATTGTCTGTGTTGCGGTCAAAATAATTTCCTGTACGGTAAGCTGACTCTCCAACTGTGTAAGCACTGCCGTTAAAAACTACACGTCCGGGAACATCTTCCATCTCGGCATTGGTTATATAGCTGGGGACGCGAACAACTTCAAAGCCATCGACTAAAAGTTTAAGGCTTCCGTAACCGTTATCGAAACCCGCAGGAAAAATTTTTTGTAAGGTGTGAATGTTTGACATAGGCTCCAAGTAATACACTTTAATTTGTGAAAATTATCTGTTCAGAGGATTTGGAGAAGCAGAGGTAGAGAAGAATAAAATAACTCCCCCTTTTTCTCCAGCCTCAAGAGCTTATCATATCCCCTTGGGGGCTAAGTGGGGTACAAAATTTCAGACAGTCAAATATAACCTATATAGCCCCTACACAGGTGCTATATAGGGGTCAAAATGTCACAAAAGTACTGAACTATTATTGGGGTATATATAGCCCCCATATAGCCCCCACATAGAATTTTTGAAATCTTTTTTATCAACGCAGCAAAAATTAATTTAGATCATCGTTGACTTTTTGATTTATACTTTACTGTCAATTTTTTGTTGAAAAGCAATTCAGTTTTGATCTTTAACTTCTTGCTGACTAAGTAACGAGTGCGTTATTACTTGCTTACAGGTTCAGCTTTCTCAACTGAATTATCATTCACACCCAAAGTTAATTCCAAAGGAATTTTTTGGGGGTAAGCTTTTACTACTTGCCGATAAACATCATAATTAGTAGGTAGGGTCTGCTGAGAATTACCCACTCCATAGGTCAGTTTGTACTTTACATCTTTGATTAATTCAGGTTTGCCTGCCTCTTCTTGAGGTCTTTTACGTTGTTCAACTTCATCAACACTTGGTCGCGGCGGTAAAGTAGGCCACCATAACCCTCGGTCATCTGGCCCAACTACTGCTCCTGGCGGTTTCAATCCATTCCTATTCAACATTGAAGTATTCGCAAAAGTTTCAATGCGTGGCTGTGGTTGACTAGTTAGATCATTGGCATATTTAACTTGCCAGGTGTAACTGGTGAGTGCTGTAGCTTCATACTGTTCAGCAGTAATAGTGCTGCAACTAGTTAGTGTCAATGCCGTTAGTGCAGTTATTATTGAGGGTAAAAATCTCAGCTTTTGCATTATCAATCGTAAATATCTCTTACTAATCACTTTTGAAGAGGGAGTGTGCAATCATTGCTGCCAAGGAGAAGGAATCGCTGTTGTCGAAAGCACTTCCCTTGCTTGCAGCCTAATCGCTGTTTGCTCACAGTTAGGGCATTTTACTTTTGTGAAAATTACTGAAGGTCGTCCTTTGTACTCGCCCATTACGGGTTCTCCGGTGTACTCGCTGATTATCCCCTGCTGGCAATGATAGCACTCGAATATCACACGCCCTACCTCCGAGTTGCAATCTAGGAATTGCATATGCTGACAGGGTTCTGGCGGTAATTCTGGTTCTTCGGAGCGGTCTTGGAAGGGTATATGAGGTTTGGCTGCTGGTGGTAAATCTATTTTTTTCTTGTTGCGCTTGCCAGTCACCTGCGGCTCAACTTTTGGCGGCTTTAGTGGTTTTTCCTCGACAGGGGCATGGTCAGGCTGTTGGCCAGTTGTGAGTTCTTTCGGTAACTTGTCATCAGCCGGAGTAGGGCTAGATAGCTCTTGTTTCTCTGTTGGTTTAGATGCACTCTCGGTTAACTGAGCTACTGTTTTTGAGGCTGCATAAATAGCAGGTGTTTCCGCAACATCTTGGTATGTTTCTACTTGAGCATCACTGTTGGTCAATTCCTGCACCTCTGGTTGTTTAGCCGCAGGGATGTGCTTAATCAGTTTTGGTTGTTGTGGCTTGGGTGGCCGCTTAGTAGATTCCATAAAAAGCATTAGTCGGTAAAAATCTTATATTACCAAGACTTCAAGAAAAGCACTGTCAACTATCGCCAAATGACAGTTGCAGTTCCTAAAACTAGTTTAATGTGGTATAACATTATTCCACATGCTAAACTCACCATTATCATTTTTTGTATAAAGCCCATGCAAGTTCGATTAGCACTGCTCTCGAACGCAGGTGGCAGCGGCAAAACAACTCTCGCAGTTCACCTTGCCTATCTCTTAGCAAATGAGGGATTCCGTGTTGCCTTAATTGATTTAGATCCTCAAGGTTCTGTTAGTTTATTTTGCGGATTGCCACGTCCTAAAGGTAGCCAAACAATTGCAGCAGTACTTCAGGAAGATTTCCAAGGAAATTGGCCTCTAATTCCACTGTGGCAAGAGCATTTACAAAATGTAGAAGCGTGTCAGGGAGAAATGGGGCTAGTTAAAACGATTAACGAATTAGTCCTACACGAGCGAGGAGCCTACCTTTTAGGAGATCGCATAGCTGATTACCCTTTACCTCATGATTTGGTAATTTTTGATTGTCCTGCTACTTTAGGTCCATTACCTCTAATCGCTCTTTCGGCTTGTACACATTTACTCATTCCAGTCCAGGTAGAGCCGAAATCTGCGGATGGCTCTAGCAAGTTGTTGGAATGGTTATATCACACAAACCATCGTCTTCGGCTCAAGCCAGAACCCCAAATTATAGGCTTTGTTCCTAACCAGTATGATCAGCGTCTTGCTATCCATCGCAATATTCTAGCCCAATTACTTCCACAGCTAGAAAAGTTGAAAATTCATGGTTTTGCTCCTATTCGTTTTTCATCAGAGTTCAAGAATGCAAGTGGTCTTGGAGTCCCGTTACATCTATATCGTCCAAATCATCCAGCCTGTGCTGATTTCTCTCTTATTGTAAGTAAATTAGTTGAGTTACTCAAAAAGAAGGATTAATGGTTAAGAAAGTTGGAGTTGATTTATCTAATCTGTTTTCTGGTGCTGAATATTCTCAAGAAGTTCATGAACTAAAAGAAACCATTGACAAATTAAAGTTGGAAATTATTCAACTACGGTCAACAGATAACCAAGAACTAGAGATAAAGATTCACGAATTACGTGAACACCTAGTGCCATCCGGGGTTCTAACGGTAGCGATAGAACAAATTGATCGTAATCCAGAACAACCCCGACGAACCTTTACTCAAGAGAGTATTACTGCGATTGCTCTGTCTTTGGAATCAAATGGACAGCAAGAACCTATTATTCTTATTGCCCAGCAAGATGGACGCTACCTACTATTTGACGGAGAGCGTCGTTGGCGTGGTGCTAAACAATTAAATTGGGCCACCTTAGAAGCTGTAATTATTCCTCAGCCAGAAGCTCTACATCGACGTGTATTATTGGCAAGTTTACATCGAGAAAATCTAAATCCTTTAGACACAGCAGAAGCATTAGTTAAGGAAATTGCTGTTCAAACTGATCTTAAAATCGAAGACATTCCTCGTATATTAAGGGCTGGAGTGCGCCGACTAGAGCGACAAGGGACTCTGGTTAAAATAAGTGAGCTTGTTCTAGCAAGC
Organism: Nostoc desertorum CM1-VF14; assembly: GCA_019359245.1. Taxonomy (GTDB): domain Bacteria; phylum Cyanobacteriota; class Cyanobacteriia; order Cyanobacteriales; family Nostocaceae; genus Nostoc; species Nostoc desertorum. Next base: position 49,613 of record JAHHHR010000029.1, read on the forward strand.
CCAGAACAACAACAGCAGCAAATATTGTTACTAGGACTGGGAGAAGCAGAACAAATAGTTTTTTGTATTTTACTGTCTCTGCTATTGAATCCAGCTTCTGTTAATACTAATATTTTTCCGATGTTAGCATTGCCAGATGATTTGAAGCAGGCTATCCGAGAACAGGGGCTAGGTGGGATACACGCTTTGTCTTTGGCGCGATTATCTGCAAAAACTTTGGGTGTATCAGAAGCGGTAGCGCGAAAGCTGCGAACTCGAATATTAAAGCAGATTCTACAAGAAAAGTTATCAGTTGCTCAATCGCGTCAAATTGTATCAGCCGAGATTACCCACCATACCCAACAATTTGACTCTAGTTCTAAAAGGAAGCAAGTAGATACAATTATCCGTCAAGTACAGGAAATTCCCTTGGTTCATATAAAACGTTCACAATTAGTACAAATGCGCGAAGCGTTACAAAAGAAGCTAACAGAAATTGAGTCAGCTTTAAAACAAGAAGATAGTACTGAAAGCTAAGTTTTTAATAGGACTCCCTGATTATGTAAAGAATATTGTTTGTGTTTTGATTTACCAGTTCCACGCACGGCAGCAGTATTTTTCAATGCCGTCAGAGGTTTCCGAAGAATTTGATTTGTAATCAAGGTGGAGTTATAAGGCATCTATTAGCTTTTGAGCTTGTGCATTTCCTTTTGTGTCGAAGTAGCGCCAGATTATTCTGGCATCCTTTACTTGTATAGTTTCAGCACGAGTTTCCACGCCATTGACAGTATATTCCGCAAAAAGGGTAACATGATTTAGTCCTTCCCTTACAAGCCTTTGATAGACTTTAGGTGCTTTAAAAGATAACGTGATCAGCCAGTTACGATTGATAGCAATTGTTGAAAGGATTTGATTTTGAGACATTCGGTACTCTTCCGTTTGCTCTATTCTGATAGGCATCAAATCGATAGTTGCCGATGTACAACTCAACAGTTTGTGCGGGTGTGAAGTCTTTCTTAGCCATGATTGCTTTCTCCACAAGAATTTCATCAATCTCTCGCGAAGCGTTTGCATGGCAGATTGCACTTTCCTTGGTGTTATGGCTGGAGTTCAGCTTCAACTCAAGTTGTGCTAAAGTCTCATGGCTACAGCGTTAACATATAACTTTTACCTCTACAGAAAATCAGCCCTTCTCTTCTCTACGCGGAGCGTAGCTTGCTTCCCCGTAGGGGTACGGGTCTACGTTCCTTAAACGCAACTTGCTTTAAATCGGAAAACCCGACGCCAGTACTCTTTAGTCATTGATATAGCAATCCGATTTGATTACTCAATCACTTGTAGAGAGAGGGAATAGGGAACGGGAAACAGGGAATAGGGAAGAAGAAATAGAAGTATAATGAGTTTTTTTCAAAAATCAAATAGGAGTCCTATAGTAGGTTAACTATTTTCTTATTAGCAATACCTTTGCCAAAATAAGAGCCTAGATAAATTTTGGCAAAAACGGCAAAACTAAGCATATATAAGCGGTTTGATAAAAATGTGGTTTGTCATCTGAAACCCTTATCCTGCCGTCAATACGTTAAAAAAACCTTGTGGGAAACCTTAAAGGAATTTTTAGGACTGATTGTTTTTGCCAACCCTCAAAGAAATGGGAGTTAATGGTTAAATTATCATCATCTCACCCTCGTAAATTGGCGAAGGTATTGTATTAGCAAAAGTATTATTTAAACCAGAGATATAAATCCCTTAATAATGCCGTGATATTCGTACTGAAATTTGCAGCTTTTATGGAGATTTCAATGGCATTATTTTTCTCGGAATATATTGAGGGCAGCAGCAATAATAAAGCCCTGGAGATTTACAACAGCACAGGTTCAACAATCGATTTAACTGCTGGAAATTATGTGGTGCAGTTTTACTTCAATGGCAACACCAGCCCTACAACTTTCAGCCTGACGGGTACGGTGGCAGCTGGGGATGTGTTTGTCTTCGCCCCAAGTAACGCCAATTCAACTATTCTTGCCCAGGCTGATCAAACAAGCGGTGCTGCTTTCTTTAACGGAGATGATGTGATCGTATTGCGACAGGGCGGCGCTAGTGGGGAGATCCTTGATTCAATTGGTCAGATTGGCACTGACCCCGGTACTGAATGGGGAACTGGTCTGACCAGCACAGCAGACAATACCTTGCGTCGCAAAAGTAGTATCACCAGTGGCGATACCAATCCCAACGATGCCTTTGATCCAAGTGTGCAGTGGGACGGCTTTGCTACTGATACCTTTGACGGATTGGGAAGCTATACTGCTAATCCGGGAACTGGAGCGGGAGTAATAATCACCCAATCTGGTAACAGTACCGATGTGAATGAGGAGGGTGAAACAACTGATACCTACACGATCGCCCTCAACACCACACCAACGGGTGCTGTAAATCTAGCGATCGCCGCAGATGTCGAAACTCAACTGAGTACTGATGGAACAAACTTTTCTAACTCCGTCACCCTAAGCTTGACGGACACTAATCCCAAAACGATTACTGTCAGAGCAGTAAACGACTTGGATGTAGAAGGATCTCCCCACACAGGAGTAATTACGCATTCGATCACCAGCAGTGCTGATCCGGCGTACTCTAACACGCTCACGGCGATTCCTAACCTCAACGTCAATATAATTGACAATGATGTTGCTCTCAGAGAGGTTTACGAAATTCAGGGGAGTGGTGCAGCAAGTCCCCTCGTCGGGCAGACAGTAACAATTGAAGCAGTTGTGGTTGGCGACTTTCAAGGCAGCAGTCGCCTAAATGGATTTTTCGTGCAGGAGGCAGTTGGAGATGGCAATGCTGCAACCTCAGACGGTATTTTTATCTTTGCGCCTAACAGCACAGACGTGAGTGTAGGTCAGACGGTGCGCTTGACTGGAACAGTTGGAGAAAACTTTACTCAAACTCAACTCAGCAACATTAGTGGACTGAGTGTGGTGGGTTCAGGAGCGATCGCCCCCATAGCTGTTGACCTGCCCGTAGCTGCAACGACTGACTTGGAACGCTATGAGGGAATGTTAGTCACGTTTCCCGAAACCTTGACGGTCGCTGAAAACTTTAACCTCGGTCGGTTTGGTGAGGTGTTGCTGTCTTCAGAGGGACGCTTGTTTAATCCCACAAACTTCATTGACCCGACTGATATTCCAACTACTGAAACCGAGAACGACGAAAACAACGTCGCCGCAGTCACAGCACAGCAGAACGCAAACAACCTGCGCCAAATTTTACTTGACGATGGCAGCAACACCCAAAATCCTGCTACAGTCCCCTTTTTGAATGAAGACGGCACACTGCGCGTAGGTAGCACGGTTGCATCTCTTACAGGTGTGCTGGGCTTTGGGTTTGATAGCTACCGACTGCAACCCACCGCAACACCTAATTTTGTCGATTCTAACCCCCGGACTGCTGCACCCGAAGAGGTGGGCGGCAACGTTAAGGTTGCTAGCTTTAACGTACTGAATTACTTCAATGGTAACGGTGTGGGTGGCGGCTTCCCGACCTCGCGGGGAGCAGATAATGTAGCAGAGTTTGAGCGGCAAAGTGCCAAAATTGTCAGCGCGATCGCAGCCCTCGATGCCGATGTAGTGGGTCTGATTGAAGTTGAGAATGATGACGATGGTTCTGAGTCGGCGATCGCAGAACTGGTAGAGCGGCTAAATACATTTGTAGGCGCAGAAATTTATGACTATATTCGTGATCCTGCCACGGGGGTAGGAACTGATGAAATTAAAGTCGCCTTCATCTACAAGCCAGGAATAGTCACCCCGGTTGGTGCTTCCCTCAGTGATCCTGACGCTGTTTACAATCGTCAACCCGTCGCTCAAACCTTTGCACTAAACTCCAACGGCGAAACTTTTACCCCTGTGATTAACCATTTCAAGTCAAAGAGTGGTACAGGCACAGGTGCAGACGCAGACCAGGGTGATGGACAAGGAGCTTTTAACTTTACGCGGGTTCAGCAGGCAGAAGCCTTGCTTGGCTTTGTTAATGAGCTGAAGACCACCACAGGCGATAGCGATGTGTTAGTCCTTGGGGATTTAAATGCCTATGGCGAAGAAGATCCGATTGATGTGTTACGAAATGGCGGATTAGTAGATGAACTCGGCAAATATATCCAAAACCCCTACTCTTTTGTCTTTGATGGGCAGTCTGGACGATTGGATCATGCCCTAAGTACTTCCAGCCTCAGTGCCCAGGTGACGGGAGCTACCGAATGGCATATCAACGCTGACGAACCCCTAATTCTAGATTACAACCAAGAATTTAACCCCCCTGGACTCTATGAGCCAACACCCTATCGCTCCTCAGATCACGATCCTGTGCTAATAGGTGCCCAATTAGCGAGTAACCTGAGCGTATTTAACGGCAGCAACGGCAAGGATACACTCAATGGCACTTCTGGCAGAGACGAACTCAATGGACGCAATGATACCGACATCCTCAATGGTGGCAATGGTAACGATACTCTCAACGGTGATAATGGCGACGACATTTTGCTGGGTCAAGTCAGCAACGACATCCTCAACGGTGGCAATGGCGATGACCTGCTCAATGGCGGTCAAGGACAGGATACACTGCTTGGCGCTAATGGCAACGATCGCTTTGTGTTAGCAGCAGGCGCAGGCTCAGATACGATTCAGGACTTCAAGGACGGCGCAGATTTTATTGCTCTATCGGGTGGTCTAACGTTCGGTCAACTGACGATCGCGACAAATGCCAACAACACCCTGATCCGCGTTACAGAAACCAACGAGCTACTGGCGACCCTAAACGGCGTTCAAACAAACGTAATTACAGCGATCGATTTCGTTGCAGCCTAATTCAAGGTACACAGGGGCGGATGTTATCCGCCCTTTTTCTGGAAACACAGAAAAATTACAGCCCCTTATTTTCCAATACGGTTCCGTTAAGGCTGAAATTCCTGTAAATTAAGCACTGTCCCAAGAATGAAAATGAGCCTGTAGTGCATCTCAAGGATTTCTCGTTGGTGTCTCCAGATATACATTGAATAAAACTGGAAGCGATCAAAGTAGGGATTAAAATGGAATCATTTTGTCAATAAGGTTCACAAATAAAACTAATATCAACAATATGTCTTATTGACAATAGATGAAAACAGAGCTTTAGACCGAACAAGGATAAGTCAAGGCTTTTGAGGATTTCTTATCCCGAACTCAGGTTTTTTAATTTAAGAGGGCACAAAAACAAGCTGATGTATTTATCAGATACATCAGCTTTTTAGTTATCCTAAAATTTCAATCACAGCCGCTAGAATAGCTGGGGCTTTGCCTGAAACCGGAATGAATACCCGCTTGCGCCAGTTGATGATCTCGGTGAAGCAACTCACAGGCACCAGTCGCTCTGCCAGTGAGATAGCATTAACCAGTTCTATGCGAGGTTCACCAGCAATCAAAGAACGTCGCAAGGTTACACCACCCGGCAACTGCTGTGTATATCTCTGATTCAGTACCAGCGAAACAAGTTCTTCTGGAGAAAGGACTTGATTTCTTAGTCCGAGTTGTTCGCGCACGGTTTGAATGTCGTGAGCATTCACCACCCGACCGAGAATCTTTTGTCCATCGCTGGTTTGTAACCTGAAGACTCGGCTACTGTGCTGCGGCAAGATTTTCCAAATGGGCAACAAAATACCAGTTACCAAATGCAGGTAATCGGTAGTGAACTTGGGCAGCGCATCTACCTCTTTCGACCACGCTGCAATGAACGCATCGACACAAACAGCTTTCCAAGTGGAAGATTCTAAATCCTTGACTGGTATACGGGTTTCTTTCTGTGGACGGACGAGTAACACCCTTGGTACAACTCCACCATCAGCGTCGTAGATACTATGTGTCGGAATTGACACAGCAGCATTGCCTGACTTGGAGTTGATCATGAGCTTTCCTTGATATTGAGTGGCGAACTCTAACATCTCGTCAGCAGTTCTGATGTTGTTTCTTTGGGTGCGTTCCACTTTCAAGTAATTGGTGACGCTACCAGTAACAGGATGAGTGTACACAGCTTCCTGGCTCTCAACAGCAAAGCGTTCAGCCCGGAGTGTCTCTACACCCATCTCATAGACACCAGCCGCGATCGCTGCTTCAATCTGCCTGCTGACTTAGCAACAACTCAAAACGGTGACATATTCCCTATCTGTCTTATCATGGTAGGTTTTGTGAACAGAGAATTCTACCGTGATAAAACAGTACGGGCTTCTAGGTGACTCCTGCTATTGCATCGGACATTTCCCTAGCTTTGATTAGAGCGGGATGCCCCACCGCCCTGTATTTTATATTTCTTGCTGCGTTGTGGTCGCGGCAGTAACTAGCACCACATGAGCAGTTGTGCCATCTATCAGAAAGTGTTTTAGGAATTTCTGCTGCACAATCTGAACATTCAATACTTGTCTTGTACGAGTTCTGTGGTATTCCAGCACCCCCAGCATTTGCAGCTTTGAGGTTGACTATATCTAGAAACTGCCCCCATCCAGCATCAAGAATTGATTTTGCCAGTCGTGTTTTAGCAAGTCCTGTAATATTCAGTTTTTCATAAGCGATAAATCTATATTGTGATACTAACCATTGTGCAGTTTTGTAATGAAAATCTTGACGCTGATTAGTAATTTTTAAATAGGCTTTAGCAACACGCCTAATTGCTTTTTTGCATCGATTTGAACCTTTTTTCTTACGAGATAACTGACGCTGTAAACGCTTTAATTTCTTCTCAGCTTTACGATAATACTGGGGTATTGTAATTACTTTATTATCGCTCGTTACTAAGAATGATTTTAACCCCATGTCAATACCCACTGTGTTATCTGGTGTAGGTATGGCATCAGTTTTAAGACTAGGCACAGTCATATCTTCTAAACTAAGTCCGATGTACCAGCCGTCAGCTTTCCGCGTGATAGTAGCAGTTTTGATTTTAAAATCGTCAGGTATGGGGCGGTGCAATATTGCTTTTACCTTTCCAATTTTAGGCAACTGAATAAACTTACCTTGAATGTGTTCAGGCTTAATTGGATCGGGGAAAGTTAAAGAACGATAACGCCCTTGACCTTTGAATCTAGGACGACCAGACTTTTTACCATTTTTATCACCTTTCAACCATCGAGTGTAAGTTTTATCTACCCTTGCAATTACGTCTTGCAATGTATGGGATACAAGTTCTTTATACTCAGGAAATAGAGCTTTAGTATTAGCTAAATCCTTTTGTTGTGACCAACGATTTGGTTGGTCTTTCAACGGTGCAATGCTGCAACAAACTATAGAGCATCGGTTAACATCACAACGGTTTTGTTCCCACCAGTTAAACCTTTCTGCCAACCTGTAATTGTACTGGCGACGGCATAATTCGAGCCAGTGTTCAAATGTGTTTATTTGTTTTTGAGTTAGACGTAAACGGTACTGGTAGGTTATTCGCATTGTTAAAAATTCCTCTGCTTTAAACTTAAATGCTGTTTAGCTACCCTACTAAATACCTAACTACTTGCGGATCTATCGCAGTAATCCGCTTTTTAATAGAATCTGGAGGATTCTTGAAAAACCGTTTTAAATCCCGGCTCTTGACGAGGTAATTTGTAGAAGAACGCCGAATAGCTTTGAGCCAGCCTCGTTTTACCCATTTAGCTACAGTACAGGGGTTCAATGAAAGAGCTTGAGCAATTTGGTTACAACTATAATTGTCGAGAGTGGGACGTGCAGAATAACCCAACGCATAGAGCTTTTTATGAACAGCTAATGTTGTGCGGTGATAGCCTCGTCTTCTGAGTCTGTATGCTATCTGTTTAGGTGTGTATGCTTCAGACATTTCTTCAAGAATTTCTAACTCTTGGGGAGTCCATTTTATCCTCATTTACTGACCTCCATAATCACTGATAAATTGAATATTTAGGCTAGTGGCGACTCAAAGCTGAATCGCCTTTGTTTGTTATCAATTACCGCTTTTTACCTTGCGGCAATACCTGCTGATTCTGTGGTTGAAGTGATGCCCTCACCTCTGCTTCTGAAACTGCGGGTAATGCTTGTATGGTCTTGTTTGCGTTCTCTGCCCATCTTTCATAAGTTTCATTAGTCACCCAGTGCAATGTCGCCCCCGACTCAGCACCAGAGCGAATCATCTCGGCTGCAACTAAAGCGTCCTTTTCAAAATCAGATTCTGGGTTGCGGTAACTCCATTGAATAAACCAATACGTTCCCAGCGCTCCTTCCACTTTCTGGAACTCGGCGCAGAAGATGTAGTTTTTGAGTACGCTAGCGATCGCGCCATAACAAAACTCTTTCGGATCTCCCGCCATTCCCTCTTCACACCACGATTGAAAAGCACGATGGGCGAAGTGATTGTACAGTGCAGCAAACGAGTCCTTGCTACGGCGGTGCATCAAGAAACAAAGCAGCATTGAGGCTGGCCCTTTGAACTGATCTTTTAACCCACCAGTCACAGGAATTACCCACAGTTCAGTAAATGGCTCGTTGGTAAAGTTCTCGTTGATTGTGAGTAGACGGTCAGGGCGAGAAATAGCGATCGCAAAATCAGCCTTATTTCCCTTGAGATATCCGCCGGCTTGTGCTTCTAGAATCGTCAGTTTCGGAGGGCAATCGAGTAAGAATTGACCATATTCCTTAGCGCAGTTAGCTTGCAGTTTAGGTTGACTGGGTGGGATGAGAAAAACGCTGTTGTTGATTTTGATGGTTTCCATGATGGTGTTGTATTTGTTGTGTTTGTTTTAGTGAGTTAATGGGCTTAGTTAGTCGGCAATTTGTCGGAATCTTGTGTAATTGTCAGTAAAAAACCGTGTTTGGTATTCTGCACTCGTACTAGTTCTCTATCGAGTAATGATTGGATTACTGTTCGTGAGAAATTAATGCTGTGTAAAGGAGCAGAACCACCATAGCGGCGTAAGAAAAGGAGCAAGCTAGCAGCCGTGAGGTCAGAGCAGTTTTTGAGCAATTTAGCCATCAGCTAGACCTCCAGGAATTGCTTTTAATTCGTACTTAAGCAGTTCAACTTGGCGTAGACATTTTTCTATTTCAGCCTGAATCTCTGCTCTCAATTCTTGCGGTGTCAGTAATTTAATCTCGTTCTCTAAGTGATTTCCTTCATCAATAGACCTTCATCAATAGAATTGATGTCAGGCATGACTAGATAATGCCAGCCTTCGCCATATTCGTATGCTAAAAGACTATCGTTTAGGTAATACTTGATGCCGATGATAATTCCCTGCTCTGTACGTTGTCCTAAAGTAAAACGAGGGTATTTCCAACCGTGTGGAATTGTTATTGTTCATTGCATGGTTGTAATTGGTGAATTTAACTATGCTGCTATGGCTTTATCTGTAACTCTGGATTTATTTGCTACTTTCACGAAGTCATCCAACCCAACTGCTGCTTCTTCTGCTTGAGCGTACCGAATCTGATCCATAGCGTTAGACCAGTGGGTGATGTGCTGAAATATCACCCCAATCATTGAATGACCTTTATAGACCCGATAATTTCTGGGGCAGGCTCCATTGACGTAAACGAGCGTGTAACCAGAGATTTCGATAATCTCTGCATTCGGGTCTGTTGGCGGTAGAAAAATTTTCTCTGGTGAATCATCCAACTCAGCTACTTGAAGAGAGGGCGTAGTTTCTGTGGTGTATGCCATTGTGATGTTTGTTACCTATTACACTGTAGAGGCGATTACAATTGTCTTGATGTGCAATCGCCCTTTTAATGTCAGTGGTTACGCTGCTACAGCTGGTCGGACTCCCAAAAACGTAATCGCTTCTTCTGCACTCGATGCGAATCTGTTCATGCCGTATGTGCGAGGTCTAGAATACCAGCCCTCAAGATTGCAACCGATGTAGCCTACTAGCTGATTATTCCGGTAAAGTTTAGTACTGAAGGATAACCAATCAATCTGGGGATGCCACAGGTTGAACTTGACACAAGCTTCTTCTAATTCATCGCTGAGGCGTTCATTGCGCTCCAATGGAGTTTCTAGAAGTGTCGCTTTAACCTCTGCAACTCTTGTAGCGAACCAGTTGCGATCGAATGGCAGCCGTCCGCCTTCCACAAACTGCACCCATACTGTAATCCCGCCTTCAATCCAGATGGTGCGAACTGATTCGGGTTCAACTTCGATAATCTCACCAATGATGCGGCGATCTCTGCTGGTGAGAGGGTCTTGGCTTGGGGCTACAGCTTCGGCTTGGGATTCGATGTATTTGTCAAGCTCGGCTTGTGCTGCGGCTTGCTTGTCAACAGAATAATCGACAATTGCTTGTCGTGTATGAGTTACATACGTCATAATAAAAATCTCCAATTTATTTGGGTAAAAGGCGATCGCAAGTTTTCCAGGACAGGCGGTCGTCTTTTGTTTTGATAGATGAAAAAAAACTGTACTTTTGAGGCAATGGAAGGTCGGTTTGATTTACACGAGCCTTTCTTGCTCCTCATATTTTTATATTATGATATTATCACTACATTGTCAATATATTCTTCATGAAATTGTCATTACAAACAGTCATTGGTAAGCTAATATTTATAATTAAGGAGTTAAGTAAGAATGACCAAAGGATCAAAAGCGTCTTCAGACAGGGTTTTCATTCAAATCCAGGTTGACCAAGAAAGGAAGACAAGATTTGCAGAGAAAGTCCGCAATCAAGGTAAAACAATTACTGAAGTACTAATCTCGTGGATTGATGATTACCTTGACGAATCTGAGAAGGTAGATGTTATAGACCTAAAAAAGCGAATAGAGGCTTTAGAGCGCAAATCAAACCAACAGGACTCTTTACTCATGGGGGAATTGCTCGCCTGAGAGAAGAGAATGATTCTCTCAGGCAAAAACATTCACAATTAATGGATCTCCTGAAACCGGACAAGCCCGCTAATCAATAAGCGGGCTTTGTTTTTTTGTAAGCAGTCTATATTGATTATATAGTGATAATATCATTATATAATGATAAAAACTGGAGAAGTAGAAGACGATCGCCGCCGACCAAAGCATTGCGATCGCCTGCTCAATCCGTTAACGACAAAGTGAGCTAACTATAATGCTGACACATTTTTGGAAAAATCCCCCAAATCATCTGCTGGGTTCACTTTGGTTAAGCTGCAACACCTCAACTTTTAGGCATCTACCATAGTGAGCAATAAATATGCTGACACTAGACAGAGAACAAACAACAGCACTCGATTACAGTGTTGTCAACACCAGTATCCAAGAAACCTTCACTGCCATCGACAGATTCGAGTGGCAAGCAATAGATGAACTACGTCTCATGCGAGACAACCACTATTACAAAGATGGTGGACACGTCAGTTTTAAAGATTATTGTGAGAAGAAGTTAGCCAAACACGGTGGATATCGCAGAGTCAAGGATCTATTTGCGGCCAAGCAAGTAGTTGATACCTTACCAGAAGAACTGAGGCCCCATATAACCAAACCTTCTCAGACTCGTTCGCTACTCCGACTGGTCAAAACTCCCGATAAGTTAGAGCAAGCTGTTGCGATCGCAGCGAAAGAAAAACCTTTCCCTACTGCTGTAGACTTCGCTAAAGCAGTGCAGCAAGTCGCACCAACAACTAAACGCGCCACAAAAAGCGAAAACCCCAAAACGCAATTGTGTAATTCTGTGACTGTTTCTTGTCTTTCACATCCTCGTTATGGGGATTCGGGAGTGATTGAGGCTTCGGCTCCAAATAACTATCAGCAGATTGTCACCTTTAGCGATGGTGAAAGGTTGTTGATCAACAATGCTGATTTAGTCGGTTTAAATGACGCAATTGTGTCCGAATTGAGTGGGCGGACTTACCCAAAAGAATATTCTGAAGCGATCGCTGCACTCAAAGAGCAACACCAGCAGGAGCTAGAGCGCTTACAGCAGGAATTAAGGATTGGACTACAGTCAGAAGCCACAACCAGAGCCGAAGCCCAGGTACAAGAACAAATCCAATCTCTGCAACAACTATTCAAGCAACAGAAAGAAGAAAATGTTCAGTTACAGCAACGGCTCTTGGAGATGGAATCGCTACGGCAGTTAGAGGCTGAGAATCAACAACTCCAGCAGCGCATTCAGGAACTAGAACACGCCGTACAAGAGCGCCCTTCTCAACAATGGGGAAATACCATGACCCAGCAAGCGACCAAAGTTTTGAACAAGCAGGTGAAGCAGGCGTTAGAGAAAACCATTGATTTGCGATCGCTGGCCCAGGAACCGCCGAAAGAAAACGCCCAAGAATGTCTGCGGCTCATGGGTATGGCTTTGAAAAACTTAGCCAGTGCCATGAACAATACCCAGGCATTGGAGGCGGCAGCGCTAATACTAGGGAGTGAGCCGACACCATCTGCGATCGCATATCGAGCCGAGCAATTGGAAATGCTACCACAGGCGGTTAGTGACATTAGGGCAGTGCTAGCTAAACCTGGGTGTACTTGGCAGGACTATTGGGACGTTGCCCAAGAGTATGAGGTTATTAAACAGGACTACTGGGCAGAATTGACTAATGAGGAGACAAATTTAATTACTGCTCTCCAGAACGCATCCCTTCAACCGCGCACTATTGGCATCGGCTCTATTGTTGCCCATGCTGACCCTTACCGTACTTTGTATGTCGAGAGGGGTGAAGTTGTAGAGGATTTGGGCGAAGAGTTGGTGGTTGCCTGGGATTGTTGGAATGAGCAATCAAAAAAGACTGACAGGTATTTTCAAGATGAATTGCGATTCTGGCAACCTCAATAAACTTTCAGTGTATCAGTAACTTTTTAGACAAACAAATACAATACCTTGCCCCGCATCACAGTGGGAGAAATTTCCGTGCGTCAATATAAATAGGAGATTATAGAATGACTGCAACTATTACAAGACCCAAGCCCAAAAAGGCTGCTGCCATTAAACCACAGTCACCATACAAGCGGCTTCATGTGATTATCCCGATTGAAGATATGCTTTGGGCTTCCCAGCAAAAACCCTCGGTGACGCAATTGTGGCAGGAATGCTGGACGGCTGACCCTTATGGTTCTCGGTGGATGCCGCTAACAAGTGCTTTGGGTTACAGTACTTTTATCTCTGCAAAGAAAATTCTAGCTGATAGTGGATTATTCATCTTCAAACCCGACAAGTCGATTCAGGATGGCAGGGAAACGGCTAGCTGGATGGTGAAGAATTTGCATGGTAGCCGGATGAAAGAATTTTGGGAGAAAGCCAATGCTGAAAATCAGCAACCAAATTCTGAAGAACAAGAACTGAATGCTGGGGGTTCAGAGAAAGATGCTGGCTCTGAAGAAATGGGTGCTTTGTACGAAGCATCTATTTTAGGTAAAGACCAGTTAGAGCAAGGGTTTCAAAAAACCTCACGAACTGTTCAGGAACACCTCACAAACTCTACAAAAGAGTTTGTGAGGTGTAACTCTGACACGCTTACAGGGAATTCGCAAGTTGAGGAGACGGCTCACGCGCCCTTGGGGGTCGCGTCGCCTCAGTTTGTTGAAAGCGTGTCAGAGAATGATATTGACTTGCCTGTGGCAATGGACTGCACGACGCTAGCGCTTGTGGAGACCGCACAAAGTAATCCTGCTCCGTTGTTGGCTAAAAATCAAGATTGTGGTGTTGAGCCGAGAGACTGTCATGAAGGTGCTTGTTCCGCCGCGCCCGTCGCTGTAAATAAATTTTTTTCAACTTTAGCGATCGCTAATCAAACTCAGGGGCAGGTAGAAGAACAGGGTTATTCTGCTTCGTTAAAAAAAGAAAACCAGGACTGTGGTGTTGAGTTGAAAGATTGTTATGTTCGCGTATCGTCTTGTAGAGAACACACTGGTTCCCCAGCGCTGCCTATCGTTAAAAATGAAAAAGCATCAAATCAATTTGAAGCAGAGGAGCAGAAAAAGCGCACTTACCGTGCTTCGTTAACAGCAGAAAACTCAGTTTCGGGTGTAGAAATTAAAACGTCTCATGAAGGTGAAGATTCCGCCGCTCCCACCTTGGATTCGGAAAAATGGTCAAGTTCAGTCATTGCTGCTCGGTCAAAGGCACGTCCTGAAAGACTGGAAAAACTCAAAATGGCAGGGATTTTGAGACAGAATCCAGGCTTCGAGTTTCTTCAAGAATGCTGGGCAGATGATCCTACGCTACAGATAGTCATTAAAAAACTACTAGCCAAGTTTGGACAGTGGGGAATCGGGATTGTAAATGGGGAGTTAGTTGAGTGAAATAAGGCTAAATAGTGTTTCTGCTGACGCTCTTATGTTTTTACTAGCCCAGACTTAGCACAGTATAGACGAATGGCACTAAGAAAAGGGAAAATCGTTGAGGCAGCTCTTGTGCAGAGGAGCAAAGGAGCAGGAGAGAAAGAAGAAGGAAGAAGCATACGGACAGAAGCAAGAGAAATTCTCCTCTGCCCCCCTGCTTCCCTGCTCCCCTGCAATCCTTACGCTGCCTACCCTTCAGCTTAACTTAGGTTTACGTAATGAATTCAAGGAAATTCCATCTGTAACTTATTTAGGAGGAAGGCGAGGAGGATATGAGGATCGAATTAAGAGGCCTGCTAATCTTCTGCCATCTGACACAGCAGGTCAGGCAATAGCCACTTTTCATGGTGATCCAGTGATTGCTTATAATGAAAAGTCTCAAATTTGGATATCAGATAGCATATATTCTAAGTATTTCTCAAATAGAACTTCTGCAAAGCATATAATCTTTGCTTATTCTCTACTACGGGCTGTTGAAGAGAGGAAAAAGCAGCTATTAGAGGCAAGTAATACAAGCCAGCTTACAGATAGACAGACAAAGACTCTCTCCTTCTTTCGTAACCGTGGAGCAACGTTTCTTCTCACCTCTGCAATTTCAGCTTCTCTTGAAATAATTCTTGGAAAAGCAATACCTGATAAATTTATACTTGTATTTGAAGGTGAAAGATCACCTCAAGAAGCTACAACTTTTTGGACACCCATAGTTAGCGTTGCAAGTGCATTTGTAGAAAAGCTAACGCCTGCACTTGAACGAGGTCTAAACAATACAGAACGAGTAAAATCTGCAATTTCTGATTTTACAAGCTTTATGGAGGCAACTCAAGAACCAAACGAGCTAATCTATTCTGAGTTTTCCAAAAAAGTAAAGCTTTAAGAGTGTAACTGCTAGGTTATTACATTTCCACGTCTCTACTGTCATTTCTTCATGCAATGCCCAAGATAAAAATTCTCAACGCAACTTGAAAGGCAAGTATAACTAGACGGCTGACGCGCCTTTTGAGGGCGCGTCGCCTCAAGTTATTGAAAGCGCGTCAGAACAAGAGGAATCGCCTATAACGAATAACTGCACATCGCTAATACTGGGAGGGTTACTCAGCGTTCCATCTTGTAATCAAGAGATTGGTGAGGAAGTTTTCACACTAGGGTTTGTTCTATAGCTTCTGCAAACTTAAGCTTTAGCTAGCGTAAAACGCCTGTAGGAGCAGTGCATAGAAACCCGTAGAGCAATTATAGACCCATAGGGTTTATGCAATTTTATGCAATAATAATGTATTACAGAAAAGTTGAAGTCAATATTATCAGTAGATACAGCAAACAAGAAATACAGCAGATTTAAAGTTTATGAAGTAGACAATACAGGTTTCAAAATTATCTAGAAAGCCACTTTTTCTTTTTACTTCTACTTTAAAAGTAGAAAATAGGTTACTAACATGAATAAATATTGGTTGTATTGATTACAATCACACATAAACAGTGATTGGCATTACGTACATTACTGAATATAAACAATACATTTAATTTAGTATTGATACTGAATAAAATGTATAATAAAAGAATATTTCTCACTTATTACATAATTAATTTAACTAGAAAATCCAAATACTCATTATTATTTATAATATTAGTGTCTTGTTTAATATCATTACTATTAGCATTAATTTACAGGACTTTTAATATAAATATTATTCAAACAATAGGAGGGTTAACTTCGCTTTTTTCAGGACTTTTATTAGATTTAATTTTATATTTGAATAATCAAAAAAAACTTAAACGCCAAGCAAAAATAATACCAATACAGCAGAGAATATTTACATCAAAACATCAAATAATAATTGATACAGGAGGTGGTGATTTAGAGCAGAAGATTGCAAGAGATTTTATTGGAGGTAATGCTACAATTAATAATACTAAAAATATCACTGTCAAAGATAGAAAAGTAGAAATAAATCCTAATAATATTACTAATACATTTGATGATTTTAGGGATATTTTAGTACAAAGCATAAATCAAAGCTCCGATGCCTTAGAAGCAATATCTGAGTTTGCAAAAGAATTAACTGAGCAACTACGCAATCAACCAGAATTAAAATCCTCTTTTGGTGTAGATGACAATATTAGTATACAAAAATTAGTAAAAGAAATTTTCATAGATTTGTTGACTAATAATTATAATCAAATTGGAAAAGAATATCCTAGTAATCTAATTGTTAAACCTGCTGCAATTGAACCAATAAGCATTTCTAGTAGTTCACAATTTATAGAGTATTTTAGCGATTGTGGTAATAATGAATATGATGTAATTTATAAAAATTATACTATTCATTTGTTTCAAGATGAATTGAAATGGTGGCGCTACAAAATAAAAAGAAGTGATACATCTTTCATAGAACGAACAAATAGAAAAAGATCACGTAATATATATTTGGGAATTGGAAAAGCTATTATTGAAATAGAGAAAGAACTTACAAATAATTGGACAGAAAATTAATCTTGGATACAATTATTTTAATTATAGACTAATTTAAATTGTCAGATGTTTATTAGCTTGATTTTTCATACAACAGTATTTTATGAAAATATTTGGCTATCACCTTTATGTACAAAATTTATATTTGCGCCAAAAAGCTTATATAGAAATTATTACAATGTAGTAAGTACTATTAATTTTCAGGAGATAAGACGATGGCAGGCGACTTTATCATTAATACTAGCGGTGGAAAATTTAATCAAAATATTGGGCGTGATCTTATTCAAGGTGATTATTATGCTGCTGGACAACCCCAAAGTCTTGCTGAAGCTGCTGCCGAGATTGGGCTATTAATAAAACAATTGGAGCAAACTTACCCGACTACTACTACATCACAGCAAATGGTAGTAGCAGCAGAAGCGATAAATCGAATTGAAAGCAATCCATTGTTGAAAGAACGAGTGATAAATGCTGTCAAGTCAGGAGGCTTGGCTGCTTTTGAGAAAGCTATCGATAACCCAGTAGGAGCTTTTATTGTTGGTGCTATCAGAGGTTGGCAAGAGCTTGAAAACCAATAACTTACAACACCTAGCAAACGCAGAAGAGCCTAAAAATCATTTAAGTGAAGTGATTAACCTGCTAATAATAATGGAAGTTAGTTTTTATCTTTGAAGTAATAAGGGGATAAAACCCCTTTTTTATGTTTTGTTATACATTATCCCATAACTTCAGATAATACAGGAATAATCTTGAAGCCACTTGTTCCACCACGTCTGTGCCACAATCTAAAAAATGGTCGAGTAATAATGCGTTATTTACCACCGAAGGTATCACCACAAGGTTAAAAGTCCTGGCTCTGCTAATAGAAGAGCTTAAAATGGCAGGCGGTATAAGAGAAAACCCAGGCTTCGAGTACTTACAGGATGACCCCGCTTTGCAAATTGTGATCAAGAAACTACTGGTGAAGTTCCCGCAGTGGGGTATCGCTTGTGTAAATGGGGTGCTAGTTAACTAGAATGGGTAATAATTACTATGTCAATTAGCTGCATATTTCTGCACTTGTTGCTATTAAGAGCGCTATGCCGCCTCTAGCAATATTCCTTTAATGTTGGTATTTAATGATTTTTTTGCTGTAATCATAGATGTCACACTATAAATTACTCTTTTTAGGGTATAAATAGTTATTGCACACAAAGTTAGAATACGCGCCTAAATTTTGAAGAATTCTTTGAGAGAAAGTCAGAAAATGCTAAAGGTCAAAAATGATACTCCTATTGAGCTACCGTTGACCTATGTTGGCAAAATGACCCAGCAGCAGTTAGAAAAACATCTTTGGGATGCTGCTGACATATTACGGGGAAAAATTGACTCAGGGGACTTCAAACACTACATTTTTGGGCTGCTGTTCTTCAAACGTTTGTGTGATGTGTGGGAAGAGGAATATGAGGAACGGCTGAATCTTTATAAAGATGCACAATTAGCAGCTGATCCAGAAGAACACCGCTTTCACATTCCACCTGGAGCGTTTTGGAATGATGTACGGAAGCATTCTACTAATATTGGTGAACAGCTTAATGCGGCTTTTCGAGCAATTGAAGATGCAAATACTCGGCTGCGAGGTGTATTTCAGGATGTGGACTTCAACAATAAAGAACGCTTTCCTGATGCGACATTAGAGTTATTGTTGCAGCACTTTAGCAAGCATCGCCTGCGGAAGTGTGATGTTGAAGCAGATGTTCTTGGTGCTTCTTACGAATATCTAATTTCTAAATTTGCTGACGATGCGGGAAAAAAGGGAGGTGAATTTTACACTCCCAAGATGGTAACTCGCTTAATTATTGAGTGTTTGCAGCCAGAGGAGGGAATGAGTGTTTATGACCCTACCTGTGTGTGGTTCTGGCGGTATGTTATTGGAAGCAGTAAATTATCTCAAGCGTCAGGGAAAAAACTCTAAGTCCTTGCAGTTGTATGGTCAGGAGATGAACCTCAACACTTGGGCGATTTGTGAGATGAATTTATTTCTCCATGACATCGATGATGTTTTAATCCTGCGGGGTGACACGTTACGAGAACCAAAGCATTTGGTTGCAGAGGGAAGCAAAGTATTACGAACATTTGACAGAGTACTAGCAAATCCTCCATTTTCACTGAAGAATTGGGGTGATGAGGCTTGGAGAAATGGGGATAAGTTTAACAGGGATACTTACGGTTGTCCGCCAAAATCTTATGGAGATTTGGCGTTTGTCCAGCACATGATTGTCAGCTTGAATGAAACGGGTAAGTTGGGTGTAGTTTTACCGCACGGGATTCTGTTTCGCGGTGGTGCGGAAGCGAAAATCCGTGAGGGGATTTTGAGAGATGATTTAATAGAGGCGGTAATTGGGTTAGCACCGAATTTATTTTATGGTACAGGTATTCCGGCTTGCGTGTTGATTATTAATAAGCAAAAACAAGCAAAACAACGGAGTAAGGTGCTGTTTGTGAATGGTGCTGAGGAGATGGTAGAGGGAAAAAATCAAAATACTCTATCTAAAGCGAATGTTGAACGGTTATTTAAGGCGTTTTTGGCGTTTGAGGATGAAGAACGTTTTGCGCGGGTGGTGGATTTAGCTGAGATTGAGAAGAATGATTTTAATCTCAATATTGCTCGATATGTGCAGACGACTGAGGAAGAAGAACAGATTGATGTGGCGGCGGAAGTGCAGATTTTGAAGGAATTGTTGGAGAAGCGGGATAAGGCTGAGGCAAAGATGTTGAGATTTTTGGAGAAGCTTGGGTATGACATTTAATAACCTTTCTCAAAAGTCTATCGCTAACTCATCTAAAGAAAGTCATACTCGCTTTCAAAAGAATGATATTGGTGAGATTCCAGTAGGCTGGAAAGTTGTTACTTATCAAAATATCTCGAAGCGACTCACTTATGGTTTTACCAATCCAATGCCTACAACAGATGAGGGGCCTTGGATGATCACAGCAACCAATATATCTGAAGGTCGTATCAATTACAGTGATGCACGGCATACTAGCGAAGAGGCATTTGATGATTTACTGACAGATAAAAGCCGTCCTTGTATTGGTGATGTGCTTATAACTAAAGATGGCACACTAGGTCGAGTAGCTATAGTTGATAGAGAGAAAATTTGTGTAAACCAGTCTGTGGCTGTAATTCAACCAGATTATACTTGTGTATTTTCTGAATTTTTGGCTTGGTCACTACAATCCCCACAAGTGCAATATAGGTTACTCGAAGATTCTGGTGGCTCAACCATTAAGCATATTTACATTACAAAGCTTGCAATTACTCCTGTTGTAATACCCCCACTATCCGAACAAAAGAAAATTACTGAAATTTTGAGTAGTGTAGATGAAGCGATCGCATCCACTCAAGCAGTCATTGACCAAACCCGCAAAGTCAAGCAGGGGCTACTCCAGGAATTCTTTGGTAGTGATAAATATAACAAAAATCAAGATACGTATAATATTGCAAAATATTCCGTTCGTTTTTTAGATGAAGTAGCAAAAAGAGTAACTGGACATACACCAAATAGGAAGAAACTCGAATATTGGGATGGTGGAATTAAATGGATCTCACTTAAAGATTCAGCTGCACTTGACCGAGTTTATATCCATAAAACAGCAGCAGAAATTAGTGAAGATGGTATCCGAAACTCTTCTGCGGTTAAACATCCAAAAGGAACAGTTGTTTTATCTCGTGATGCTGGAGTTGGTAAGAGTGCAATTACGACAGATGAAATGGCAATCAGTCAGCATTTCATAGGATGGATTTGTGGATCAGAATTGAATAATCATTACCTTTACTATTGGTTACAGTATATGAAACCAGTTTTTGAAGGGATAGCAATAGGTAATACTATCAAAACAATTGGAATGCCATTTTTTAAAAGTCTTAAAATTCCAGTTCTTCCAATAGAAACTCAGTTGCAAATTGCCAATACACTTTTTTCTCATGATCAACAAATTTTTTGGGATGAAGAAAAACTTAAGCAGTTAAATATAATCAAACGTGGTCTAATGCAAGACCTGCTCACAGGTCGCGTCCGCGTAGGAGTTACGCCGTGAACAAAGGCCCCGAATACACCCTTGCTGAAAAACCTTGCATAGATGCCTTAGTAAAATTTGGCTACACTTGGCTACCACCTCAACAAAGCCAAATCGCCAGAGACACTCTTAACCAAGTCATCCTCCGCGACATCTTTATCACAGCGATCCAACGCATAAACGCTATCTCCAAAGAAGTTGCCCGTGCCACTTACCAAGATATGCTTGCTGTCACCGATAATGAGCAATGGACAAATCTTCTGCGAGGCAATTATAGCCGTAACGTTCCTGGTGAAACTACCAAAAAAACCATTCGCCTCATTGACTTCCTCCACCCCGAAAACAATACTTTCACAGTCACTAACCAGCTTTACGTCAAATCTCAAAACTCCCGTAAACCTGATATTGTAATTTTCATTAACGGTATCCCGCTTGTTGTCATAGAAGCTAAAAAACCTTTCATTGCCAAAGATAAAACTGGGGAAGCATTTGAGCAAATTAAACAATATGAGCGTGATATTCCCCGCCTGTTCTACTCCAATGCCTTCAACATCATCACTGATGGAGTAAATGTGCTCTATGGGGCAACAGACGCAGCTTCAGCTTACTGGGGAGCTTGGAAAGAAGAAGCGGTAACGGAGGGAATCAACTTCAGCAATGAATTAGAGAAACAACTTTGGTATTTGCTAAAACCCTCTCGGCTACTCGACATCCTGGCACACTTCATTGTTTTTGAGAAACGAGAACAGAAAGTAACTAAAAAAATCTGTCGCTATCAGCAATTTCGTGCAGTCAACAAAATAGTAGACAGAGTGCTTGCGCCTCTCAAGCCAAACCCCAGTCTCCCAGAACGCAAATATCGTAAAGGCTTGATTTGGCATACCCAAGGCTCAGGTAAAAGTTTGACAATGGTATTTGCCACTCTTAAACTTAAAACTCACAAAACAATTGATTCTCCTTCTCTAGAAAATCCCAATATTTTAATCCTTACAGATCGTATTGATTTAGACACCCAAATTGCTAACACGTTTTTAGCCTGTGGACTGCCTAACCCTACACGTATTACTTCTGGTGATGATCTGCAAAAAGCCATTAACAGCAATCCTGTGGGTTTAACTCTACTCTCTACTATTTTCAAATTTAATGAATCAACTAAACAAGCACTTAACAGCAACAACTGGATTATTTTAGTAGACGAATGCCATCGTACCCAAGAGAGAGACTTGGGTACATTCTTAGAAAAAACCTTAGTTCATGCTTGTTTTATCGGCTTCACTGGTACACCGATTCAGAATACTGACCAAGACACATACCAAAATTTCAGCCTGACTGGTGAAGGCTATCTTGACCGCTACAGCATAGATGACGCGGTAGCTGATGGTGCTACGGTTCCGATTCGCTACACTAGCCGGAAAGCAGAATGGGAGGTAGATGAGAAACGGCTAAATATCTTGTTTGATAACTGGTTTGCTAATGAACCGGAGGAAGTTGTCAACAAGATTAAAGCGCGAGGAGTGAAAGTTGAAGATTTAGTCAAACACCGCCAACGCATTGAACTGCTTGCCTACGATATTTGGACGCACTTTTCTCTTCATGCTGCCCCAGAAGGGTTTAAAGCTCAAATAGTTGCAATAGACCGAGAAGCGATCATTCTCTACAAAAAGGCATTAGATAAAATCATCAGCAAGAGCTTAACTAAACAAGGTTTTGACCCAGAAACAGCAAAAGCTTGGGCGGAAGCGATGAGTGTTCCGATTTACTCCAGTAACCAAGAAGATGGCAAACCGAGCGAAGACAAGTATATTGATACACTCCGCAAAGACCTGAAAAAATATGCTTTAGATAAAGATGGCGAAGTTGCTGCCACTAATAGATTTACTGGGGATGATGTTGAGTATGAAGCCAAAGTTCAACGTGGTGAAGTACCCCCGGTGCATTTTCTCATTATCTGCAATAAGCTACTGATTGGGTTTGATGCACCCCGCGAAAGTGTCATGTATTTAGATAATCCTCTAAAAGAACATAACCTACTGCAAGCGATCGCACGTACAAACCGCGTTTATGGTGATCACAAAGAATTTGGGCTAATTGTTGACTATATTGGTGTTACCAAAAACCTCACTGAAGCTTTAGCTACCTACCGTCAAGCCGATGTGAAAAACGCAATGAGAGACTTGGAGGTGGAACGCAATCAACTAAAAGCTGCCCACGCAGAGGTAATGAAATTCCTCAAACCCATTCCCCGCAAGACAGGAGATATTCGTCAAGAATACGACACTCTCATTCAACATTTGGGAACTGAGGATAGATGGTACGATTTTCATCGCCAAGCCAGACCCTTTATTAAAGCTTACGATGTCCTCAAAATTTTAGAGGCATTCTTGCCACTAGATCACGGTGAAGTTAGTAGCAGGCAGAGCGATTCTAACAGTACTAGCTCTGGTAACGAGCTAAGTTGCTTAGAGAAAGCAGCACAGGAAATTGATGCACTTTACTCCAGTGATGAAACTGCGCCTCCTGCTTGGCATTTGAAAGAACAGTTACGCAAAGAGCTACGGCAGAAAGTGCGTGCATTGGTGTTTAATTTAAAGCTAGAAAATTGGAAAGATATACCTAGTAAAGTTGATGAGTATGCGCTCAAACATTACAGCAAAACTTGAGTGATGAGTTTACAAGTATGACATCCTACACCAAAATATATAACGACTATCTTGCCAATGTTTACCGCGATGCTGAGGCGCAATATTCTTGGTATAAGAAAGCTGATAATTTAAGAGATGCTGTCAAGAAAGCTTTCCTCAGTGAAGACGAACAGAGAAAAGTTAACGATCATCAACGTCTTGTCGGTCGCCAGTGTTTAGCTGAGGCAATTTCAGTTGCCTTAGAACGCTTTGAGATTTTAGAAATCAGCAGTTTTGACAGCTTTGATACCATTTACCAATTTGTTGAGTCTGTTAGTGATGACGTAAAAGGCTTCGGTCTATTAGCTACTTATGATGTCGCACTCCGTATTGCTAAATATCTGGATTTGGAACTTCGGGAAGTTTATCTTCATGCAGGTGTTACAATCGGCGCTCGCGCTCTAGGCTTTAATGTCAAGGATGGAGATATCATGCTTGTAGAAGAATTTCCGGCACCCTTTAACAAGTTAAGTGGCGATCATTTAGAAAATTTACTTTGTATGTATAAAGAGGTATTAGCTAATTCTTCAGTCGAGGTAGGTAAAACTTGCATTCGCCCAAAAATAAATTCTTCTTGCATTAGGAAGAAAGGCTGCTCTTAAAATGCTAATAATAGAGGGTTTGAGTCTGTCTAATCGCTAGCAGCTTCCGGTTTGCTCCCTTTAATTGTTATGCCTATTCTACAAATCGGTCAAACCAACATCCCCTACACCGTGCGCTACAGTAAACGTACCAAGCAGCAGCGCATCGTTGTCACCTCTGAAGCAGTGGAAGTAGTTGCACCACCTGATACTCCTGTAGAAAAAATCACTGCTTTCCTCGACAGCAAACGTCGCTGGCTATTCAATGCAGTTGAAGATTGTCGCTTGAAGCATTCACCCGAACTCCCTCAGCGTTACGTGGGTGGGGCAAGAGTAATGTACCGAGGTCGCCGTTTAATGTTGCAGGTAGAGTCAGCCGATGTAGAACAAGTGACTATCGTTTGCAGAAGTCGCTTTTATGTTCAAGTACCGCATCAGTTGGCTGGGCATGAAAGAGAAGATGCTATTGAGCAAGCACTAACTAATTGGAAACGCGATCGCGCTTGGCAGGATATTCAGCACTTCACCAAAGTTTATGCCCGTAAGTTGGGTGTTCAGTTACCACCTATCAAGCTTTCAGAGCAAAAGCGAGTTTGGGGAACCTGCGGAAAAGATGGAGTGATCCGCATCAATTGGCAGTTAGTTGATGCGCCTTTGTCAGTCTTGGAATATGTGGTAGCACATGAAATTGTTCACTTGCTGTACCGCAATCATGGTGATGGGTTCTGGCAAGCCCTCTCATGCGTTATGCCGGACTGGAGGATTCGGAAGGGGCAACTAGCAACTTGGGAAGGCCGGGTGTGAGCGAACCGACCGAAATAATACTTAACTATCAGGAAGAATGACTTGTTGAGCTTGTACAGCACTGTTACTACGAACATTGCTAACTATTTCGTCTGCACTTGTATTACTTATAGTAAGCTTTGTTCTTTCTAATTCAAGTTTTTCGTATAAAAATCTATGCTTTAATTCAAATTCAGCAAATATTTCGCTCCATTTCTTTACATAAATTTTGTAATTATCGACAGAGTATACAAGCGATTTTTCACCATGATGTTTCGAGTTTTTTATTTCTCTGTCAATGTAACCACTTTGATCAAAATCATTTCCAATTAAATAAAATTCCCATGTCATATTACTGGCATTAAATTCATTTTGTTCTAGAATTACATTCATATATTTTTTTACCTGTTCAAGTTCTTTTGAACCTAGTTTTATTTTGGGGCTTTTTAACTCTACCACTACATTATTTATAAAAAAATCATTTAAAAGTTGACGCACCATAAATATATCCATTTCTTTATTTTTATCATAATGATCAATAGAAACTTCATTTGTTTCTCCGGTCAAATGATAAATATACCTGCGTAAAGCTGTTTCAAATTTTTGTTCTGCGGCAGTGACAAGATGATATTGCTCCCCAAGTATCCAATAATGGTTTTCAATAAATTTTTGAATATGATCTCGCTCATTAGCATTTAATTCTTTATTGAATACTAAATTTTTTAATTCTTCAATTGCCTTATATCTATCCTCTATTAATCTTACTGTTCTAATAATATTAGATAGTTTAGTAACTTTTAATGATTGAGATAAATGCTCTAATTCATCCGATTCTAATGTTGTAATTTCTCCTAAAACTTCAATTAATCTATCTCTTTCTTCTGAATCAAGTATTAAATTTAAAAAGTGTATCAATATTTTTTTTTGCTCTAGATTAAGAGAAACGAAAATTTTAGGTTCAACTTGATATAATTCTTTAATAAAGCCTTCAAGTTCAGTTTTTCTATACTTATCCCAAATATTATTTGTATTAAAAGCTGGAAAAGCACCACTTTTCTCAAAAGATTCTATTACCTGATTTGAACTATTTTTAAGAAAAAGCTTTCTTTTATTTTTAAGATACTGATTGATAAAAGCTATTAATTTATAGAAAACAATTCCGTCTTCACTCTGTTTTTGCAGAGAAGTAGTGAAAGGAAAAAAATGCTCTTTGTCAAAAAAGCTACTTTTTATAAAAATACTATGAGAAAAATTATCTCCTTTCTTGTTTAATGTTGTTGTTTCTGTATATTTTTCATCACCATTAGTATTGATTAAGTAATATCTAGAATATTCTCTATTTAAGTTCTCCTTCCATTGAATAAATTTTATCGAAAATGAATATCTATCAATTTCATTTTTAATTTCTTGAGAATTCTTAATAAAATTATTTTTATAATCAAGTTTTAAATCATTAATTTTAATTATAAAATTTTTTTCTGAGTTTAATTCTAGGAACCAACTGAATTCTTTATATAGAAAATCTTGAATATCTTTTTCAAAAGTTTCAGAATCAACACTATGAATTCCCTCAAAATAAACGCTTGTTCCTGTTGGGTTTAATGTCTCTTCTACGTTTGAAACAGTATACCTATCCAAATTTTCAGAGGTAATACCAATATTATATTTGTAATTTTTGCCTGAAGATTCATAAACAGTTTCCCATGTTGCTGAAATAGCAAAATTAAAAAAAGTCAGTCTACCTATTCCGTCTTTACCGTGAATTGACGATGAATTTCTTGTTTCACTAGAATGATTAACTTTATTAGATTCAAAAATAGGTTGGAATTTAAAAGTATCAGTAATTCCAGTTCCATTATCTACAATTTTTATTTTTGTTATTTGTCCGGCATTATCGTAAACTATAACTAATTGAATCTGTGTAGCTTTAGCATCAAATCCGTTCCATATATATCCAGCAATAGATGATAAATAGTTATGATGTTTTTTAAGAGCTTGTATAATTCCAATTGAAGTAATTTGTATATTTTTCATAAGATATAATAATCGAGAATTTAACAGTGGTAGTTGTTTTGCCTCTAGTAAAAAAATAAATATAGACAGATTATTTTTCTGTTAAATTTAATTAAAGATGAAAAATATTTAAATCTAAATTTTTCAAGTAGTAAGGTACTAAAGATAAATTAGATAAAAATACATTCGTGTTACCTTGCTAGAGCGCGTTCTTCTGTTAAAACATCGTACTTCAAGTACAAACTCATTGTCACGTAAAAACTTAAAATTTCAAGTAATACTTGGCTGCGTGGGCGTTAAATCAATGTAGAGAGTCTGATATTCCACCCCCTCAAACGAAAGGCTCCGCGCCAGATACAGCCCCAAAGCCTTGAGATCCCTGGCGACCACTTCCATCGCGGCGATACCACCGCCCTCAATGGATTCCACAAAATCCTCACGAGAGCTAAACGGAAAGTCGCCAGTTTGCCAAAGCCCTAGACGATTTGCGTATGAGAGATTTGAGACAATAGTAGCACCAGTAGCAGAAACGTAGACAACCCGTGCTTGCGGTAATGCGTTTTGCAACCGCAGCCCAACAATGCCTTGCTGGGATGCTGCAACCATACCGAGTTTGCCCTCTTGTGCCATTGCATTGCCCATTGCGTGACATTCGTCAAAAGCGATCACTCCCTCAAAGTTCTTACCTGCCCATTCAAAAATTTGCTTGAGCCGACTTTTGCCGTTCTTTTGAGAACGCAGAGTTGAGTATGTGCAGAATAGGATGCCTTGGGTGAAGGGAATTGGATCGCCAAGTTTGATGTTGCTCAGGTCGATGATATCGCGCTCAGTACCACCCAGCGCACACCAATCTCTACGTGCATCTTCAATTAGGGCAGAACTCTTTGATACCCAGATTGCTTTTCTTCGTTCCTGACACCAGTTGTCGAGGATGATTCCTGCACATTGTCTTCCTTTCCCCGCACCCGTCCCATCGCCAAGAAACCAGCCACGCCGAAATTTTACGGCATTTTCTTCGCCAGTTGCCGCAACAGTCACGTTATCCCATGAATCATCCACAATATAAGACCCAGACAGAAATTCACAGTGGGCAAAACCAGCGTAAATAACGCTTTCAAGCTGTGCCTCTGACAACAAGCCTTGTGTGAGAATATTCCGTGGGAGATGCGGTTTATAGGTTGGTGCTGGTGGTGAGACAAGTGCTAGGGCTGCACTTTCGCAAAGCAGCGAGGGATGGGGTAAAGCGTCCTTGATTCGGATTCGCTGTGGGCGATATGTTTCGTATAGGGTGTCTTTCAAACCCTCACTAGCCGTCCACTCGATAACCTCATATTCCAGCACTACTACGTCGTCTGGAAGAGAGAAAACTGTTTCTGGTTGTGCAACTATAATACGTTTTGGCAATTGAACAACTTTTGCCTTCGCAGTAGCTTTGATCTCTGAGCGTTCCCACGAAGATCGCTGTGGCAACTGCTGAATCAGTGCCAGTATTTCAGGCAGATTTAAAGTTTCAGTAATGCAAGGTATTTCGCTGGAGTCAGCCGGAACTTTGTCGATCACTGTAATCCGAGTGTCGATAGTTGTCCCATGTTTTGAGTACACCTTGCCGTTAACCCCGACTGACATTAAAACTCGTGCTTCTGAGTGCCACCTAACAAAAGTCTC
Source organism: Nostoc desertorum CM1-VF14 (assembly GCA_019359245.1). GTDB lineage: Bacteria > Cyanobacteriota > Cyanobacteriia > Cyanobacteriales > Nostocaceae > Nostoc > Nostoc desertorum. Next base: position 78,109 of record JAHHHR010000029.1, read on the forward strand.
TCGCCAGCTTGGGTTAGCCGGAGAGAACCAGTTGGCTGTAATTGTTACCAGCCGTCCACCGTCAGCCAGTCTTTGCAATGCCGAGTTGATGTGGCTCTTAGTTGCGTCGGGATTGCGACTGTTGATTTTGGGAGATGCGGAGAAAGGTGGATTCATCAGCACAACTGAGGGCTGAGTTTGCCCTGCCAGATAGTCGTTAATCTGTTCCGCGTTTACTGAGAATAGTGGAGTGCCAGGGAATAATCGCCGCAGAATCTTCTCTCTATCGGGTGCAAGCTCGTTGAGCATCAGACTTGCACTGTGCAGTTTAGCCATTTGTGCCAATAGACCAGTTCCGGCACTTGGCTCCAGAATTTTCTCTAAGGTTTTAAGTTCTTCTTGGCATTTGCTCCTGATTCAAAAAACATTAGATCAGGACTTACGCATTGACAGGAATCTGGCTATGTGCATTCAAGCCCACTCTCTGTTCAAGATGTTCTAGTATGAAGTCACGAGCCACCTGAAGAGACAAATTCCTCTGGACTTCATACCAGTTTTCAATTAACTCCTCGGTTCGCATTAATTCTAGTTGTGTGAAGGCACGGATAGCACTAAAAAAGTGAGTTTTAATTGCCTCAGATGTCCTCACCATAAATAGCTCAATTCCACACACTTGTTTGATGGCTCGATGGTAACATTCAATTCCCCAATGAATCGAATGTAATTCCTTAAACTCGATGAGAGAAATTAAAAATAGTGCATCTTTGTCAGGCGCATACATGACGTAATATCTGGGGGTTTCGTTTTTGAAACTTCTGCGAAATACTTTGACTTGCCCAAACTTTTTTAGATGCACGCATTTTACCGTTCTCTGGAATTTCTAGATTTTGAACTTGGGTATAATTTTTACCATCAACATAACATAAGCGATTCTTAGCTATCCCAGTTAAAAACTTTAATTCCTTGTTTTTAAAGAATTTTAGGTTTTTTCGACTTGAATACCAAGCGTCAGTAGTTACAGCATGAGGCTTCAAACCCCACTCTAAAACCTCAGTAATCATTTCTCGTAAATAATCATTTTTTGTTTGACCATCATGTTTGTTATAAATGCGATAATTTACAGGTACAGACTTACCTGATAAATCCGTGTAATACAAGGTGATTAGCTGAATCCCTTTAACTGTACGATGATGTCTTCCAGAATAAATATAACCGAGTAATTCTGTAAGTTTTGGGTTACTATGAGGCTTGTCAATTACTGTATCATCTGCACTTAATGTGCCATCTACTAAATTGATATATGGCTTGACTTCATCAAATAAATCCCTTGGTTCATATCGCTCACGCAGCAAAAATCTGTTCACACTATCATGTGACAAATCTTCCATGATATCTGCTAAACGTGTGCAGCCTGGATATTTTGATTCTGCCAGTAGAAACAGAGTATAAGTGTTCAGATCACACTTGGCGGTCGATGGCTTGGTTGTCGCTCTGATTGCCCATATCCTCAATAGAGACAGTGTAAATTATCCGTCTTTCCAGTCCCCTCCTGACTAGCGGTAAGCGAAGCCATGCCGTCAGGCTTATCGCCTATTCTTTTCCGATTTCCCATACTGCATTTATTGTCTTTTTTGTCAATGCGTAAGTTCTGTAGATATTGTGAAATATTTTTAAGTCTTTTTACCCAAGTGGCTCTTAACTCATTAGATGAGAACTTTGAAGGTATTTTAACCGACAACTCTAATGTCGGGCGATCGCTCAATTTAGAAATTGACAACAAACTAAAGGTTTGAGTACAGAGGCCAAACTGTACTCAGCAATGCCAATCTTATATAAATAAGGAGACTTAGCCTAAAACTTAAAACGGCTGGCTGTTTCAAATGGCTTAGGGTAAACAATCTCTCGCTGTGCCCAAGAGTAGGCGAATGCTTGCTCATACTCCCAGCCTAGCCAGCGTAAAATTCCAGCGCCACCCTGATCCGCAAACATAACAGCCGCAGTTTTTCGGAGTGTATTGCAATCGCAATGAGATCCTAAAAGGCGTAAAGAAGCTTGGTAGATAATTTGCTGAATAAAGGCTTGGCTGGCTCGTGTTGTACGGTGAGCTGATTTTGAAGTCAGAATTAAATATCGATTATGGTAATTTTTAAGCATCTGTTGCCGTTGAGCCTCAACCCGTTCTAAGAGGGGCTTGAGCCAAGAGGAGGCAATCTCCGGGAAGTCTAAGTGAGTGCTAGGACGACCTGGGGTTCGACTGCCTCGTGAAGGTTTGGGTCTAGGTACGATAATGTAGTAAGCATCTGGAAGACTCAGAGGTATAATGTTTTTTTGTAAAGAAAGCACAGTCGGGATTTCAGCATGTTGAAGTTCCCAAACTGAAAGTGCATGAAAGATAATTAGATATAAAACAAAGGCTTCTAATGGTTCTGCATTAGGAGCAGATATATACTTACACAACTGCGGAATTATTTCTAGTGGGTAATGTTTGATAGTTGGGGGTAGTGCTGGAACTTTATGCTTGACGGGATTTATCAGCGTCAACCTATTGTTTAAAGCCCATTCAAAGAAAACAAATAATTTACTACAGTGCTGACGAATAGTATTGTGACTGTACCGACTGGCTTGGGTAAAGCAATGGAGAGAAGAACAACCCAAACAAACTTCAGGTGGCTGACGCTGATGTGGGTCAAAATCAACTGCTTTTTGGCATATCGAACATTTCCATTGCCAGTAGAGGGTCAACAGATAGTTGCTGATAAAAGACGGCTGGACTTGCTCTGGAGAATAAATGGCAAACTTAAAACTCCATGTCCAAAATGCAGCAATAACTTCCATGTGGTCACGCACGGTTGCTGGTGTAGTTTTCTTTTCCCAAAGCCAGCTAACGTAGAGTTGCAACAATGGTTGAATACCAATGGGAGCAGTGTTAAGTGGTTGTAGCGCGTTGCGCCTGAGAATATAGCTTTCTCGACTTTCAAGTTTACCTTGTACAGCTAGCAAATGCCCGAGTTCCAACAAGCTTGATCTAATACTCTTGGGTATCGCCCGGTTTGTTGCTTCTAATTGTGGAAGATTTTCTTCAATTGCCTCCCAAGTTAACGGATTAGGAAGATAACGCTGTTGTAAAAAACGACCAAAACGTCGAAATTTTTGATTGATTTTTTGTGATACAGAACTCCAATCAATCGTACTAACCAACAGATCAAATAAAGCTTTATTGTATGGATAAGGCGTACTAAAATTTATCACATAAACTGTTAATGATTTTTTAGCAAGCTCATTGTGATAGCAATATTTACATAAATTTTTAGCCTTATTGATGATTACCTTAGATTGACCACATTGCGTACAGGGTTTAACTCCATTGCGCTCCTTATATGAACAAGCCAGGCAGATATCCCGTTGTAGTTGACAAGAAATTCTAAGTTGACCGCAAACAGAACACTCAACTTTACCTAATTGTGCTTTACCCTGCTTGCGGAGGCTATAAGAAACAATATCTTTGCAAACTTTACAAAACCAGTTTTTTTCATCATATATAGATTTGATTTGAGAGCAGCGACTACAGGCTGCTACAGGTCTTGATAACTTTTTGATACAACGGGGACATAAGCCAGTTGTTGATGAAACTTGATTTTTGACCATGCCACAATGTTTGCAAACAGATTTGGTTTCTCGTTTGTAACAAGAGTGACAAATGTCTAGTGTAAACTGAACCATTTGCACAACAAGCCAGATATACGTAGTAGAGTTCAGACATTTTCATTACCCATTTGTTCCTTGGTTAGGAAATTGATGCGGATCAGGGAAAATACTCTCCTGTTTTTCTGGTTGCTTCTTATCTCCATAAAGCCGAGATGGTTTGTGATTAGAAGCTTTGCTTTGCTTTGTAAGTTCTTTAGGTGAGTCTGGAAGTACATCAAAAAAATCACTGACTTTACAGTCTAAAGCGTTACAAAGTGCCTGAATTGTTTGTATTCTTAATGCACTAGGTTTTCCATTAATTAAGGCAGAAACTGCCTGCAAGGAAAGTTGAACTCCAGCTTTAGAAGCAAGTAGTGCCTGAAGTTCTGATGGACGGTAAATATCTCGTTCAATAGCTAGCCACTTCTTCAGGTTCCACACGATAGGCATGAGCATTCTCCTTATGCGTTAGTTGTATTAGGTATCAAATTTTTAACAATACTATCGATAACTCGGTCGTAGTACGAGCGACTATGTTTGACATAGCAGTGGAGAGTACTTGGATTTTTATGTCCCATCATGTCCATCAGCACCCAGATTTTATCGGGATTCTGTTCCATAAAGTTAGTGGCAAAGGACTTACGTAAGCTATGCCAGGCTAAGGAATGAGGTAATTCCAATCCTGCTTTTCTCGCTTCACAGACAATTACATGCAATGAGCGCCACATTGCTTGATATGAGATCCGCTCTCCACTTTCCGATAGAAATAGGGCTGGATTTGATTTAGCATTAGCAAAGTTGGGTCGAATTTGCTCTTCATAAACATGCAGAGTTGCTTGAGCAAGAGGTGTAAAAATCGTTTTCCGAATGCGTTTACCGGAACCTTTTACTCCCTTTCCGTGGCGTGTTTGAATGCAATTATGTTCGTAGAAAATGTCACGGTGGGGTTTGAGCGCATCTAAATTGAGAATCTCGTTAGCTCGCAAACCGCTTTCTCCTGCCAATACAATCATCGTGTAATCTCGTGAGGCAGTAAGCTTTTTGGGATTGTGACTGATATATTCTTTCCGGATGAAATCGTAGAACTGAGTCAGCTGCTTACCTGTAAGGACAAAGCCTTCATCTTCAGGGTCAAGGATATGTACAGGGTAATCATACTCTTTGACTGGCTGCTCAATACGACCGTATTTGGTAATAATAAGTTGTACTTCATTGCCTGGAATGTACGGATTATCCAGTACATATTGAAATAACCGTCGCAGTTTACCTAAATATGTATTAACTGTGCGTGGTTTAAATTCTGACGTAATTAATCCTTTACTGAACTCAATAATCCGTTGTCGCCCAAGTACTGGTGTCATGGCTTCCCAAATCATCAGCGACCTTTCGCCATCGGGATGTTGATCATCCTGAACCATGAAACCTTCAAACCATCCCTTCAAAAATTGCTGCTCGGAATCTATTGTCCGCTTGCTATGATTACGTGTTACGTGTGTGTCTAAGTATCCTTGAAGGATGGCATGGTGGTCTGCCAATTTTTCGCTTAGAGGGATACAGGCAGAAGTTATTTCAGTTCGGTGTACGACAACGAGGTTTGGACGTTTCATACCCAACCTCTAACTTAAACTATAACTTTATTATATAAATTTATTCTTGATTAAATCAAGCAGAACTTAATTTAACTCCCAGATACCTTATTAAATCAGGTTATAACTTGAGTATCTTAATTAAGATGGAATATCAAAAACGTGGGATTATGCCACTATCAAATCAGTAGCTTGTATAAATCCTGCTTTGGCTACCAGAAATGATAGCGGCAGAGGGGTGGAGAATTGCTGAAGCTGTACTGACTCTTCACTGCGCCGTGTTTGCGTTGGGCAGAGGACTACTAACTTCTCCAATTCCAATAATACTGTTAGCGGCGACTCTAATAAAAGCTTGTAACCTTTTTGACGCAGATATAATATTTGCGCCACTTCCACAGCTTCGTAAGCATCTTTCCATTGCCATGTGCCAGACGCGGCAGTGCCTAGAAAGTAGCGATTCATCTGGTAAGAAACAGTTTTCGTAGAGAGAGGGCGATTATCTATTAAAACTTTTGCAAGCTCTTGAGCAACATTAATAACTGACTGCCCATAATCGATTACTGTTTGCAAATCGAATAAAGAACCTTGAGTGAAAAGTTGCTGTACCATTGCATCACTCACAATATTATTTTTTCACTATTGCTATGGCGAAGCCTTTCTCTTATTAATAAATGAGGTAATTACCAAGGAAGGGGAAAGGGGGAAAGGGCACAGAATTTAGAACTTTTCCCACAAGGTATAAAGCCCCTGTCTTAATTGTGGAGAACAAAAAAAGAAGATTTTTGAGACACGTAGTGCAAGAACTTAGCAGCGTCTTTATTTGAAACAAGAGCTTTTAAGTTACTGGTTCCCTTTCCCCTTTGCCCTTTCCTCTTCTTCATTAGCCTCATTTGAACTTTTGAACCTTCCGACATTTATTCTTCGATAATCAGCCGAGGCTTAAAAAGCGAATTAACCCGCTTTACGCGGTCTACCTGGCTTGCGTTTGCCTGAAGAATTTACATCAGCCTTTTTAGTTTTCGGTGACTTGTTGGCAGAATTGTTAGCTTTATTGGAACGAGTAGTACGTTTTGGTTGTGGTGAAATTTCTTTAACTGGAGGCAGCAATCTCAATGTAGGGAATGAGAGAATAACTGCTTCGTTACTGGTGCGATGAACAGCTTCATCCTCTAGCGTCCAAGGATCTGGCAATTTCTCAAAAGTCATCGCTTGCGGTGTGATTACTTCTGATACTGATGGGATTGTAGGAGCGACTATATTTATATTACTAACTGAAACCAGATTACTAGCGTAAGCAGCCGATACAAATAGTCCGCTAATGAACTGGGATATAACAAGAGTAACGAATGCCCAAAAGATAGTTACTATTGCCAAAGTGAGTAGAGATTGCATATCCATGATTATTTCTCAACTAAGTATTTGTAATTTTCATCTAATCTACGCAAAGCGTTCTTAAGCCTTGTCCAAATGTGAAGCGAATTTGAACATATCCTCTCTTTAAGAGAAGACTTCACTCTAGAATTAGCGTAGCGTCTCTTTAATTTAAATCAGTTAAACTTCTTCGTTATTTTAAAGCTTATTTATAAAATAAACCAAAGTCTAGTATTTACCTATTTGAATTTTTCAAGTATCATATTTATAAATTTGTTTGACAAAGATAAATATTGAGTGAAGTCTATGGTTAAGATTTGATTTGTTAGCTAATTCTTTAGATAAGACATTCTATTCAAACGAAAAAGAAAAGTAGTCATCACAATTAATTGAAAGTATGCCCAGCCTAACTACCGACTTAGTTCGCTCCTACCTCGAAGAAATCGGACGCTACCCTCTGCTAACTCCTGAGCAAGAAATTACAAATGCTAGGCTTGTGCAGCAGATGATGGCGATTGAAGAACAGCGTGCAAGCCTCGCACTTCAATTAAAGCGACAACCAACTGCAAGAGAATTAGCTACCTCGCTTGAGCAAAGCGAAGCTGAAGTGGAGTCAATTCTTCATCAAGGGGAACGAGCAAAGCAGAAAATGGTGACTGCTAACCTACGGCTAGTGGTTTCTGTTGCGAAAAAATACCAGAATCACAATTTGGAATTCTTAGATTTGATCCAAGAAGGGGCACTAGGTTTACAAAAGGGGATCGAAAAGTTTGATCCCAACCGAGGCTATAAACTATCAACCTACGTTTATTGGTGGATTAAGCAGTCAATTACACGGGCGATTGGAGAAAAGTCCCGCACTATCCGTCTGCCAATCCATATCAACGAGAAATTAAATAAAATCAGGAGAGTACAGCAGCAACTATCTCAATCTTTGGGTCGTCCTCCAGTTGTAGCAGAAATTGCCGAATCTTTAAATGTATTGCCCAATCAAATACGGGAATATCTTCAGGTTTCCCGCACTCCAGTCTCGCTAGAAATGCGAGTTGGGGATGAGCGTGAAACTGAACTAGCTGATATTTTACCGATGGATAATATTTCCCTAGATGAGCAAATAAGTCTTGAGCTTCTACACCAGGACTTGGCCAAGTTGCTGGCATTGCTCAATCCAAGGCAACGAGAAGTATTGACTCTACGTTTTGGATTGTCAGATAATCAGGAATTGACTTTGAGTCAAGTTGCAAAACGCCTAAATCTTAGTCGAGAAACAATTCGTAAAACTGAACATCAAGGTTTAAAAATTTTGCGCTCTCATCAAAACAAGATTAAAGACTATCTTCTTAATTAAGATTAGCTAAGAGTTGTTGGACTTTAGTTTGATTTATATAAGTCGAACTCGCTACTCCAAAGGCTGGAAACAAGTAGTTCTGCTGTTAAAGATGCCTCCAATTGGCGCACTCAGGAATGCGATCGCGTATCCGTCATGAGTCGGTGGCGATGGCGTACCCGCAATGAACCGGTGGCATCGCCTCTGCTTAATCCCTGGTAAAAAACCATCAGACTATCAGACCAAGTTGCAAGTTACAAGTCGCAAGTCGCAAGTATACCTACTACTGAAGTAGTGGGTTTGAAACAAGGACACTTTATGGAATGGCACTACACATCAAGACATAATTCTTTTTTTGAAGTGGGCTTTTATTCTACAACTGAAGTTTTTTATCTTACTTCCGACTTGCGGCTTCCAACTTGCGACTTGTTTTTATCACTGTTTAAATTAAATGATGCATGAATATATTGCTATCTAGAAACTATCCTTAGAAATAGAACACCGATTACAGAACCGATGCCCAGTAAAACAATTGATGTCCGAGAGTACACCGTCAGAGCGCATAAGCGGGAAATTCATACTCGCGTTTTCAACTTCGTATGTAAGCAGTGCGAACAACCCACACAACGAGAAACCTTTGGTGTTCGACCTCTATATTGCGAGAAATGCCGTCCGCCACAAGCACCCAAGAAATCAGTAGTCCCTCTCAAGAAGAGAAAACCCAGAGCTATGACTTATAAGAGTGGTAAAGACATAGCCGGATGATTTGTTGTCTCAAGGTTTTGAGTGAGCGCACGAAAGTGAGTGAAGCACTGCGCTCATTCGCTCAACCTAACTCAAATTGGTAAAAAGTAACTCTAATGTTTAGGAGTCATTCAGGAGGTGCAAACTGTGCAAATACCTCTGCACTTTAGCCATTTAAAAAATGTGATCATGCAGAAGAAACTATTTCAAGAAGAAAATCCAAATTATCATTAGGATAATACTCTTGTTTTTCTTGCCCAAACTTGAATAAATATATCATTTTATTGCCAACCAATCTGATTGACGAATCTTCAATTTTTAACATTGTTCCTTCCGGCAAACCTACGACATAAATATCTGGATTTAAAAATAAGAACTCTTCGAGCCTTTGTTCTCTTGTTTCTCCATTGTGATTTGGGATTACTGCATTTGTATAGTGGGGGTTGATTTGAAAAGGAACTAAATTCAATCCTTGAAAACTTATCGGTTCAATTATTGGCATATCATTACTTGTTTTGATGGTAGGACAAGCAACATTAGAATCGGCGCTCCATCCGATATAAGGAGTTCCATTACTAACTTTATTTCTGATATCCTCAAGTAGCTTATTTTGGTGTAGGCAATGTATTAAATGAAAAGTGTTTCCGCCTCCAACTACTACAGCTTCTGCGTTTTTAATTAATTCATGAGGATTTTCAACCAGATGAATAGCATCAACTTCATAACCTATATCTTGAAATACTTTTTCAACTTTTTCGGTATAGTGCTGATAAGTTGAAGTAACGGCTGCAAAGGGGATAAACACTATTTTATTGACAGAGCTTCCTAAAAACTTTTTAATTTCCTGACGGGGATAAAATAAGTATTCTTCACCGATATTTGTTGAATTACTAAGTAATAACAATCTTTTTGACATGATTTATTTCCTGTAGTTGTAATTATCTATACTGAAGAATGATCAAAGGAGGCAAGGAGGCAGGGGGAACAACTGAGACTGAGCTTGTACTTTGTCCCAGTTCAAACTGTATCAATATTGCTCAAGTTGACAGATAAAATCCAATATGAGTGATGTAAATTTCTCAGGATACCAGAGTTCCAGCACTTCTTGATAAGGCTCAGTAGAGATTCCCCAGCCGTGTAGCAATAGGATAGGGATTGAACTCGACTCCAAGCTACTTTGCTGATAAAAAATAGTGCAATCTTGTAAATCGACCCGATGATTAGTTAATTGGGATTTCAAAACCGCAACCTCATTCGCTATGACTTGGTAAATTACTTCTACTGTGATGTAATAACCCAAGTTGCGGGTTATAAAATTCTGAATACTTTGTGACCATTGAGTGAAACAAATGCACATGAAAAATTGGCGGTGGCGTTATGGGCGACCGAAAATTAGAGTCAAGCTAAGATCAGAGCATTAAATCATTGTAAGTATTAAAATTAACTGACTAAATAAATGCTTTTTGGAGAGTAAATGCCAAAATAAATGCTTGAAGTTTCAGTAAAAACCCTGCCAAAGTACAAGCATGAATCGATTTAGGGAAATCACTTGTGATCTCACTAAAAACCGTTTCGATGTAATGCCGAGTATGTTGTTTAATATATTGATTCCAAGGTGGGTCTTGACGCTTGGAGTTCTTTTTCCGCATGACTTTTAAATAAATTTGACTGGTTTGTTCCAAGTCATCTTCAACAGTGTAATCTGTATAGGCTGAATCTCCATAAACTTCACTGCCAAGTGGTAGATTTAAAGGTAACGCATTTAAGGCGCGGACATCACTGGCACTACCAGGCATAAATACAAATTCAACGGGAATACCATTTTTGGTTGTCAATAACTGCACTCTAACGCCATAAAAGTAACGTTTTTTCGATGCTATATAGCCGCGATACTCCTCTGACTTGATTAATTTCACATTAAAGATCCGAATGTTGTCGCAGATGGGTACAGGGAATGAGTCTAAAAGATATTCAGTGGAATCACTAATCTCTTTCAGGATCGTTCCCAATTGATGAAATAAATCGTTGATTAACATTGAGACACTGTGTAATCTCCGGTTAAATCGTGACTTTTCTAACATATTCCATATCAAGCGATGGTCTTTCATATAGCTACAAGCTTTACTATGATTACCATTAAAGAACATCGCCGCTGTTATTGCAGTTGTAATAATTTCTGCGTCGTTCATAGCTCGACGACAATCTTCTTTGTGCCCAATCGCCTTTAACAAATCGTCCGTGATAGCATATATGGCAATTATTTCGTTTAGCATATAGCCCTCCTCATTTTCTTCTTGGAGGGCATTTTATTGTTTAACTGTCCCGAAGCCATCGCCCATAAGAGTAACTAGCAACTTGGGTTAGTAGGCTTTCATGAGAAAGCATCTGTCGCCTAATGAAAGAAGAATTGGTATTACTGAATATGGAGAAATTGCCAGATCATATCCTGCAACTCTACAGCCTCCACATCGGCGTATCACCCATGTGGCATTGCCAACACCCTACTCTGCTTCCTCGCCCACTCGAACCAAACTTGTTAAGGCAAAATCTTCTTAGAGATAGATGTATAGGATTTGTAGTAGCACTTAATATTAGAAGCCATATAGTTTACTGCTAGTTGTATTGCAATAAACAACAGTGACGAAAAACTCTTCACGACAAGATAATGCTTTTGTTAATTTTGCTGATGTAGCAGAAAGAGTAGCTGCTACATCAAAGCGTATTGAGAAAGCAGCAATTTTAGGCGAATATTTGACGAAGTTATCAGATGAAGACTTAGTGCTTGCTACACGGTACTTTGCCGGTTATATATTTCCCTTGCATGACCAACGCACTATCAATATTGGTGGAGCGACATTACTTAAAGCTATTACAACTGTAAGTGGACAAGAAAAGTCAGTACTTCAACAACAGTTAGTCAAACTCGGAGATCCGGGTGATTTAGCTTTTAAGGTCTTGAGTTATGATTGGCAGCCTCAGCAAATTCAACCTTCACTGACCTTACAAAATTTATTAGAAAAATTAGAACGATTATCAATAGCCAAGGGGAGCAAGCAAAAAACCTCCCTTGTTACAGATTTACTAAAATTAGCAACCCCGCTAGAAGCGAAATATATTGTCAAACTCTTAGCAGGTGATTTAAGAATTGGGCTAAAAGAAGGTGCGGTAGAAGATGCAATAGCACGTCTATTCCAAGTAGCAGTAGGCAAAGTGCAATGGGTGAATATGCTAACAGGTGATATTGGAGAAACAGCAATTCTTGCTCGTTACAAAGAGTTATCCTCAGCAAGAATGCGACTGTTTCATCCCATAAAATTCATGCTAGCTAGCCCTGTCACTGATTTAACCGAAGTGACAAAACAAATGCCTCAAGGATTTGCTGTAGAAGATAAATATGATGGGATTCGCGCCCAAGTTCATATCGCATCATACTTGCAACAGGAAAATTCGATTTTACACGGTAGTATTTATCACAATAAACGAGTTGCCTTGTTCTCACGGACTCTTGATGAAATCACACTCAGTTTTCCTGATTTAATTGAGCCACTGGCAGGATTAATAGCCCCATTAGGTATGAGTGAAGAGAATGGCTTAATTTTAGATGGAGAAATCGTGCCAATCAAGTCCAAGCGGATTCTTCCATTTCAAGAATTACAAAAGCGGTTGGGACGTAAACAAGTTACAGAGGAATTGCTCAATAAGATTCCAGTAGCATTTATTGCTTACGATGTGCTGTATGCTCAAAACCGCGTCTTAATCAATGAACCCTTGGCTAAAAGGCGAGAAATTCTTGAATCTCTAAATTTAGATACAGTTAAACTTCGACGTGGAACGCATCAACGATTTGCTGATATTACTAATTTAGATGCAGAATTTACAGCAGCTCGGGCGCGCGGTAATGAAGGGCTGATGGTAAAAGACCTGCAATCAACTTATAAACCAGGACGGCGTTTACGTGAGTGGTTAAAAATCAAACGAGCGATCGCTACTTTAGATGTTGTAGTGACATCTGCGGAAGTTGGTACTGGTAAACGTAGCCGATTTTTATCGGACTACACGTTTGCTGTGCGAAAAAGTGAAACAGACCCAACATTATTAAACGTGGGTAAAGCATACTCCGGTTTGACAGATGCAGAAATTAGTGAACTTTCCAATTGGTTCAGCGCTCATACCTTGCAAGAATTAGAACATGGTAGGGTGTGCATAGTGGAACCAAAAATTGTCTTAGAAGTGACATTTGACCGAGTACAATCGTCCGAGCGACATTCAAGTGGTTATGCTCTGCGTTTTCCTCGGATCTTACGCATCAGAGATGATAAGCTAGCTGAAGAAATTGATACTCTGCAAACAGTACAGCGTTTATCTCAAATAGGCGAGTTGCCTGAACCTACCAGCCAAGTAGCGGTAACTAATGCCCATACAGATGGAATGACATCAACTTCTTTAGAAGCGGCACAGGATGCATTCAAAGCTTTTATTGCACTTGTCAAACCAGATCAGCGACTAGTAATACTGCATGACTCAGATGCAGATGGGATTACTGCTGGTATAGTTTTACAATTAGCTTTACAGCGTGCTGGATTTAAAAAAGTAGAGCGAGTTGTACCCCAGCGCGAGCGTAATGCCTGGACAGATGCCAATAGAGCGCGAGTTCAAGCAACTGCACCAGAGTATTTGTTTGTGCTAGACCTTGGTAGTCAATCAGAACCTGTAATTGCTAACATTCCTACCTGCTTTATTGACCATCATCGTCCAGAGGGAGTACCACCAGGTGACACCCTCATTAGTGCTTATAACTGGGAACTGATTCCCAACACTTCTTTGTTAGTTTGGGAATTGTGTAAATGTATTACACAAGTATCAGATTTAGATTGGATTGCTGCTATTGGCACTATTAGCGACTTAGGAGAGAAAGCTCCTTTTGAAATGCTAGCAATTGCTAAAACTAAGTACACTGCTAGATATCTCAAAGAAGCAACAGCACTTGTGAACGCAGCAAGGCGAGCAGCGGAATATAATCCAGAGGTAGCAGCAACAGCGTTACTTACTCACACTTCACCACGAGATTTAGTGAACTCGACTTCTCCATTAGTTGAACAATTACGTTCAGCAAGAGCGCAGGTAAAAGCAGCAATGGAACAAGCTAAAAAAGCTGCACCGAAATTTGCCGCTAATGTGGCATTAGTGCAAATCAATTCACCTTGTCAAATCCATCCATTAATCGCTCAAAGCTGGCGTACACGACTACCCAAGTACATCGTTATTGTCGCTAATTCCGGTTACATAAAAGAGCGGATCAACTTTAGCATCAGAACCGATTCCGGAATAAATCTGCTGGATTTTTTACAAAATGTCGGATTATCCGAAGGAGAAGGAAGCTATGGACATGGACACGACTTTGCTTCTGGAGGAAGCTTGCCGATGGAACGCTGGAATGAATTACTTAAAAAACTTGGGTTTAAGTATTGAAAGATAGCAGTTTGTTGAGTAATTTATTCCTTGGAAGTACCCTGAAGGAAGTAGGGTTCTGTTAAACTCAACGTGCCTGGGGAAATACCTTGCAAAATTGCAACAAGTTCTGGTTGAATACCTATATTGTTAGCATATATTGCTGTTCCTGCTGGTAAACCTTCAGGTGTTATTCCCAGACTATATTGCCCTTTTATTTTTGGTGCGTTGCTGAATACATTCCAAGAACAAGAGGATCTTCCACTTGGATAAATGTTTTGGGAATTGTCAACGGATTCCGTGTCAATATCTCTACCTATTGAGGGATGTTTGAGTTTGTACTGTCTAACAGAATATGAGTTACGGAAGTAGCCTTTTATAAGGAATTAAGCCGGCAAATGTGTAAGTTACCTGCTCTGCCAATGGCTTATTCCTATTCATCAGCCAGATTAATAACTTATTTATAAATGAGAATTTCCTAAAAGACTTTATCTGTAAACCAGCATCGAGGTCTGGCTCAAAGTACAGCTGATAAAGACGCTGCCAATTTTCAGATGCTAATTCTGGACTAGTACTCATATTAATCGCTTGCGTCACGTATAAGCCGCTGAGAATAGCATTTGCAATTCCTTCACCAGTCAAAGGATCTGTCAGATTTGCAGCATCACCAATTTTGAAAATTTTACCATCGCTGACTGTGTTAGCTCGTTTTGCGGTGGCTAAGGGATAAGCTTTAGGTTTTTGCTGACTAACTACTAGACAAAATAGTTCTTTTGTAGCCTGATTACGCTGCACAAATTCATTGAAAAGCCGAATAATGTTTATGTTGTTTTTTTGATATTCATCTATCCACACTCCCACGCCAACATTAAGCTTGAC
Organism: Nostoc desertorum CM1-VF14; assembly: GCA_019359245.1. Classification (GTDB taxonomy): domain Bacteria; phylum Cyanobacteriota; class Cyanobacteriia; order Cyanobacteriales; family Nostocaceae; genus Nostoc; species Nostoc desertorum. The sequence continues at coordinate 93,127 of JAHHHR010000029.1, forward strand.
TAATTCTGAGTCTACCGCTACGGGAAATATCCAACCATATCCATTAACCCCAAGAGTTTTATCAAAGTAAATTTGAGCTTTTGAGAGATAGGTTTTTGGAAAATCTGTCACTTTTATAGTCCAGTAAGCTCTAATTGCGATCGCATTGGCTTCTCCTGCATAGACACCGCGTGCATCAATTATGTAATCAAAATCATGATGAAGTTCTTGGTGATAACGTTGAATATCGCCAATCCTCTGCGTTCTTTGTACACACCCGGCATTGATTGCTTTTTGATAAAGAAGATTATCGAATACAAATCTAGGTATGCAATAGCCTTTAAGCTCAGTGGGGCACAGATGGCTAATGTCGTTTGAAACTCCGAGCAGAAACCCATCGATTTGAGCGTACTCAGAGGTTAAACGTTTGATGTCCTGTGGATATATCCCCATTGTGGATAATGCTTGAACCGATCCAAGGCTGACTCCATCTCCACAAGTCTTATCTCTGGGAAAACAGTCTTTATCTATAAGCATGACTTGATGTCCGCTTTTAGCCAAGTGATAACCTGCCGAACACCCTGCTGGCCCTGCCCCAATGACTACAATTTTAGACATGATTAAATCATCCTTATTAGAATTTGTCTTTATCCATGAACATAGTTTAAAAGGATGCCAACAATTTTAAAAACTGATAAATTGCTTTCTGATTTTTTAGACAAGTAATAGATAACAGACTTGTATTGGACTTTCAGATAATGGATACGCTTGCTTCTTTATAACTAATATCTAGTCAGTTATATTTTTTGGTACATTAGACTACTTGTACTAAGAGTTTTCGATACCGAATCCGAGCCATAATCATAATATTCCACAGAAAAAAGAGTGATGAACCGCCACATGAACGGAGAATTTTCTTTGCAGTTTTTTTAATGTTTTTCTGTTTGTTAACTTTTTCGTCAGCCAGATAAACACCTAATAAAGCTCGATTAATCATCCGATGAAACTGCTTATTTGGTAAGTGAGAAACAGCTTGATCAGCCTGTTTAAGAAAATAAGCAAACCGTTCACTTATTTCTTGCCCATTATTATAGTAAGCACAGAAGTTTAAATCCCCACCTATGCGGTCTTCTTCTTGGTCGATAAAATAGTCAAGTAGGATATGAAGCCCCTGAACCCAAGGAAAGTAGCTGGTTTTAACTTTTGTAGCTAATTCCTCGGAGCAATCTGGATCGCTTGCATAGGCCACAAGGCAAAAAATTCCTAATGTTGAGCCAGTAGAAGCTGAAAATTCATACCAGTTCATTTGAGGAATTTGGTTACGATGTCTTTCAAACCATGCTTCTAAGCGAGGAACCCGCTCGTTAACTTGAACGTGTTTATGAACTTGTAAATCACAATAATAATCAGCCAGATGATATAAGCTAGGGGCAATTACATGATATGACGGTAGCTCCTTTAATACATTTTGACAAGTTTTTACTAATTCCATCAGATAGCCGCCATCGTCTTGTTCTTGACGAAATTGGTAGTAATTAATGCATTTAGCGCTAGGTGTCAAAGCATCTAAACAAGCTTGATGGAGAGTACGGAAATCTTTCGGATCTAAAGAAGTACTGCGATCGCATAGGTTATCTAAATAATCGCTAATTGTTTGATAAGCAACAATAAAGCAGATTATTTGCTCAATTTCTTGTTTAGCAAGTAATCCATAGATAGAACCACCTTCACAGTGAAAATCTTTAGTTTTTATACTTATCAAAGCCTGTTTACGTAATTCAGGATTAGGAATTCGTTCAGCTTTTTTCTTCCAGAATTCTAAATGTTTATGAACTCGTGGAATAACATCATAATAGATTCTCAGCATCAGCATTGTAGAACTAGATGGAACTTGCAATAACAAAGCTTTTGGGAGGAAATCTTTAATATTTTTATTATGATTATGATCCTGATCTATGAGCATCAGTATTCTTTATAAACATTAATCATTAACTATTTTTACATTAAACTTTAAATACTTAAAATTTACCTATCCTTTGAAACAGGTTAGATTAAAATGCTATGTATAATTAGACATATTTAATAAAATATGAATAGTAATTTGTGTAAAAATTGGCTTGTTCAAAACTGATTTTTCCCCTGAAAGGGGTGAAAATACAAAATTTTTTGCCTCTATCGCCCTGAATATATGTGAGACAGATTGGCTGCGCTCCTTCCATTTTGAAGACGGTCAACATTCCATGTAACATTCTTGTACGGTAGGTTCAAAGCTTTGTTAGTTTCCAGATTGGATGCCAGGAAAACTTCGTCTACGTAAAAACCGATTCCCAATCGTTAAAAAGACAGCAACATAACTCCGGCAATAACCACTTATTGCGGTTTAATATCAAACATTGTTCATACTTTCAGCAAGTTTCCTATTAACTCAGCAGCGCTGGGTTGTTTTACATTGTTTATTCTAAACTCCAATACGAAGCTTTGTCCCACAAATTGCTAAAGCCTCATCTTTCTTACTAAATCAATATCAGCAAGCCAGATGAGTTGGCTTTGAGCCGATGCCGTTTCTTCCATAATTGGAGAACACCACTCCACACCGTAAAGCCAATTGTTTTTAAGGCAAAAAATCCCTTGAATAATACGACGTGTTGATTGGAGACTAAAATCAACTTCAACTGTGTCGCCTAATTGAAAAACCGAAGTAGGAACAGCAGCATTTTTGAAGACATTTGTTGGATAAAATTCTTTAGAAGGCAAGTAAAGTATTTCACCGCGACAAACAATTGCATAAACCCACTTCGGGCTTTCCCAGTAAACGCCACAGCAGTAACCTAACAAATTGTAGGTTGGCAGGAAAACTTTTTCTCGCATCTGAACCGCTAATGGAGGCATAGCTTGACCCCACGGAGGAGAAATATACCAGCAAGATTCCAAAAGTGTATTTTGGTTAATCATAATGCTTTACCGCTCTAATCTTAGACACTTCAGATTTACTGATTGCGCCAACGGCGACTAAATGTGAGAGCCATTTTTATTTTTTCAATTACCTTAATTCGATCCAATCTTAAAAGTCTGGTTTATGCCTACTAAATAAGAAATGTTTTTATGTAATCATCTCTATCCAAAGATTTGAAGCTTTGTGAAGAATCGATGCATTCTTGGATACAAATTAAATTTCAAACATTTACCAGTAATAAAAACTTTTTCTTGCGAAAGTACCACTTTCAATCCCTATTACAAAACTTAATTGCGTAAAGCTTCGGCATAGCTTTGCTTAGGCACAAGACACGAATAAATCAGCCCAGCCCCTTCGGGCTTGGTGCAGTCGCTCATGGGGGAAACCCCCAAGACCGCGCTGCTTCACCGTATCAATAATATTTTTGGCAAAACCGAAATATCTAGGCGCTTTCGCCTTAAGGGCGAAAGCGACGGCTGGGCTGATTTATTTATTGGATCTCCCTTAGAGCGTAGCCGGGCGTAACCCACTGTGAATTCTTTTAATATCTACGCTAATCCGAAAAAGCGTAATTTTGGCTGATCAGATTACTAAGAGATGTACAAATAATGTATAATTTATTTCCAAAAGTAATAAGTCGAAAAAGTGAATGGTCAATAAAAAATGGGCTGTTAAACGGCTAACAGTAAATCTCACGGCAGCAGAGACACAGAAATTGTCAGAATACTGTGCAAAAACAGGAAGACCCTTTAACGATGTGATTCGAGAATTGCTGCGTTCTTTGAAGGTTCACAGTGCAGAAGTATCGGAGAATTCACCATCTTCTAAAGTTTCAGAATTAGCTCGACTTCAAAAATAAGTCAATCAATGAAGAAGAGGATCTTACAGGGATGTTCATAAGACTCAAATGATCTTTGTAGGAATTAATAGTCAATTGCTCTAAGAGCTAATTTGTAAACTCAAGTAAAGTACTTGTCTTGTAAGGGTTTCAGGAATTTGAGTCAATCAAGCACTTGTTCGCTAAAACTTAGACTTAGTAACGAGTTGAGTATCCTTAAGATTTTCTTTACGAATCAGCTCTTATCCAAAGTCCCTTTAGATTTTCTTTACGAATCAGCTGTTATATCTTAGAGCGAGTTAAGCTTCGGTAATCTTTTTCTTAAAAAGTTGGGTACGCGATCGCCTATTTACTAACTTTGTGCCAGTTGTTCTATAAGTTGCAGTAAATTTTTTTCACTGCTTCCACAACCTATGTCAATAGCTGAGTGCCTCTTAGAAGTAAATTTGATAGCCTGCTCCAACTGTGCGATCCCGTATGGCGAATCTTGATGCTTAGTCTGCCACCATAGGGCAATTTGATCATATCTGGTGGCTATAGCATTCGGATTCATCTTCTCAACAATCAACGCAATAAGTTTAAAAGCTTACCTGATTATGCAGCAAAAACATATTATAAGAGAAACGGAACGCTCCCTTCCCATCAAGAGAGAAAAATTAAGGATGCGTCGTTTACTAATCGCGCTCAAGCCTAAAAATAGCAGTTTAACCAAGATAAGGATATTGTGGCGGTTTGATTTTCAATAATTCTGTCCAGTATTTTATAGCATTATGTTTAGTGGTTCCGATATCACGCGATTTGTGAACTCTGCCTATTTCCATGAGAAAATATGTAAGTTTAAGAGCAGTAAGTAAGTTAATCAGCCCTACCGCTTTAAAATTTTGTAAAAATAAGTGGAGCAGAATTTGTAATTTTTGTTTATGACGAAAATACATCCACCATTTCATTTGATGTATGGCGATACTGGTTTGATAAACTAATGTAGTTTCTACTTGGGTTAATTTATCTTTAGCTTGATAATAAAACTGTATTTCTTTGTCAAAATTACCTGCTTTCTGGGCTAAAGCAGCATCATCCGCTAATTGATAAGCCTGACTAATTAAGTTACCTGCGGTTTGGGCCTGCTGTTGAGTATAACCAAGTTTCATATATATAGTAGCTGCTGCTGATGCCAATTCTGCAAATTTCTCAGCATCATGTAACCAATATATTTGTGCTTGTAATTCACCTAGTGTGGCTGCTAAAGTCTCATTCATGTTCAATCTAACTTTCCCTATACAAACTGTTTGAGTTTCGAGTCTGATAATGAACGAGGTGGGCCAAAGGTTTTAGCTTCTGTGTCTCGAACACGATTAATCAGCAAGCATTGTGCCACGGGGAGCAACAAGCGAGGCAACTGAGGAAATAACTCAAGAACGCACATTCAACGGCAAAGCATGAATATTACCACATTCAAAAACTTTGTCAAAAGCTTGATGCCATTGTGAGCGAATTGATAACAAATCTGCAACTACATAATTGGTTGACAGTCGAATCTGGAAATCGCTTTTGCCACCAAGCGATCGCTGCTTAGTCTTGTTGATTATTTGACACCTAATGAATGATAAAACCCTATCTAATATCATAGCGATTACTAAACTAGGGCTAATCGACTCAACATAAAACTGCCCTGGAGTTAATCCAGAGCAGTTTCAGTAAATCGCAAAGTTTTGCTAAAGGGCGATCGCCAATTAGGCACTCCGTAGAGGTTAGTTCTAAATAATACCTGTTTTATAATTAAAACTTATATTCAATAAAAGAGGTTCAAAAACTGAAATTATCAAGAATGTACATCCACCCGAATAATGACCATTGACGACTTTACCAAAACAGCTTGCACTAACTGATTCAGAAAGCCTTGACGAAGTTCTAGATTGTTTAAGTGAGAATATTTCAATTGAGACGCAAGGAGTTTGCAATCAGAAAACTCTATTTGAAATATTAGTGAGAGCAGCAAGTAGTGGAGATAGTATTGAGAATACAACAAAAATTTTAGATAGTAGCCCATGTGGTAGCGATATCAGGTATCACTTAGATAAAATCAATAATTTTGAGCAGCTAGAAAATCAAATCAATCTAGCTCTCAAAAGTAGAATTCCTCGTCGGATTAAAAATGCCTATCATAAAATTGCCATTGATTTAAATTTAATTCCTTACTATGGAAAGCCTGATAGTGATGAAGAACCTTATATTTACAGAAGTCAGGCTAAGTCAGGAACTTGTTCTTTTTATGCCTATGCAACTTTATATATATTAACCAAGGGAAAACGAATTACACTGGCGATTAGAGGAGTCCGTTGGTTAGATACAAATGTTGCCATTCTCACCTACTTATTAGCTGAAATTGAGGCTATTAAAGTAAATATAAAAACACTGTATTTGGATAGAGGGTTTTTTAGTATCGCTGTAATCAGGTGGTTGCAAGCCTTGGATATTCCCTTTGTAATGCCAGCGATTAGAAGAGGAAAAAAGGGTGGAGTAAATCAATTTCTTAAAGGCAGAAGTAGTTATAAAACTACTTACACAATGGGTGAAGAAAAAGATAATCATGTTACCTTTAGTTTATGGATTATCTGCAAATACAAAAAAGGGGCAAGAAAGCAACATGGTATCGAATACTTTGCTTATGTTGTTTATAAGTCGAAAATAAACCTATCTTACATTCATCAAGATTATCGAAAAAGATTTGGAATTGAAAGCAGTTATAGATTAAAAAATCTATGTCGAATCAGAACAAATAATAAGAAGCCCGTATTAAGATTATTATTCGTTGGTATTTCTTTTGTGTTAGTCAATATTTGGGTTTATCTTCTTTGGTTTAAGATTAGTCAAAAGCGGAAGGGTAGGCGATTAATTTATCGTAACCTTTTCTGTCTTAAACAAATGTTAGCTTTTCTACGTCAAGTTGTTGAGCGCAAATATGGAACTGTTAAAGGTATTTATATTCCATCGGGTTAGCAGTCGTTAAAAGTTGCTTAATTATAAGTAAAAGTAATTCATCTCAGCCTACAGGTTAAGATATTTCCGCAGAAAATGTATCTCAAGTTACAAAATGTTGGCGATCGCTCTTTTGGAAAAAACTTTGCGATTTACTGAGTTTTTGTTAGAAGTAAATTATATAGGAGACTTTTAGCGTTGTCCCCGGTTTATCCATAATAGGTACCGTTATATAGTACTATTCACCTCAATTTTCATACTTTACGCAAAAAACGAATAATCTTAAAGTTGGCATTACAAAGGTTAGGAATCAGTATCAGCCAACGTATCACAGACGGTATCCGCGATTTTGAGCTTCTTCCTTGGTGTATCACAGTGGTTGCTGGTGATGGGCTGCTGATGAGCAGGAATCTAGGGATAGAGGAAGTAGCGACACCGGACAGCCCGTCGTAGACATCGCTCTTATGAGGCTAGTCCATCATCTCCCTAGTCGATTCTCACGAGTATTGCCGAAAGCCCTGCTGGTGTGGGCTATTACAGTGGTGTATTGTGAAAAATCCGGTGCGAAGATTCGGTTTGGGAGCTTTTGTGTTAGAAAAATTACTGCTGAGGGAAAACTGAAAACAAGATCCTGTGTTGGAGACAGTGGGCGTAATTGGTCAGCCCAATGCTACAAATTACAAAATTGACTATAAAGCTAGGCAACAATTTATTTCTGGCTAAGACTGTGGCTTTCCCCAGAACTGAGTTCCAATAAATCTGGTGTGGCAATAAAACCAAAGTAAATGGCGATCGCAGCAGTAATACCATGAAGCCAAATATCATTGCCAAAAATAGGGATAAGACCTAAAGTAGCCTGGGTAGGAGGAAAAAGCCCCATAAGAGTAAGCAACCCGTAGAATATAGCTAGCATTCCACTGTAAAGACGGGCGCTGCTTAATGAAACAGATGCCACCATGCCTAAAACGCCTACAACAAGGTGAACAATATTGTGTAAGACGTTGACGGGGAACAATCCTAACAGATCACCGTAGCCAGTTGTGAATGAAAGCCCAGCCACATGAGGTGTAGTTGCAGGCGCTGTTTTAAAAGCTGCAATAAACCCCATGACACCAATCACAGTAAAGATGATGCCGATAATGCGAGTAAAGTACTGTCCTGGCTTCATAATGAAACTCCTGATTGTTTAGAAAGATAGACAATTTCTCCAGCCGAAGGATTGACTAGTAATTTAAAGAAATTGCCAAGACTATTCTTTATAAAACTTGTGATTTGCGGCTGTTTACTCCCGCTATGGTTCTATTTTGCTTCTACCTCCGTCCGGAAACTGATTACGGAAACCTGGTATTAGCTAATACAACGCTCATTAACAATAGCTCCACAAAAATTGGCTTTAAAACTAGCAGATATGATGATTAATAACCAGGCAGCGCAACTGATGGTGTGGGATGCAGTCCGTACAGCCGAAACTTTAAGTCCTTCTTTTAGTAGTTGGCATCTAATTCCAAATTGGATGTACTAGTGGTAGTCAAGCGAAAGGAGAATATTCAATGGCTCAGACTCAAAAACAAGGGAAACCAACAGATGGTAAGCCAGACGAATGGCAACAAGACCTAAATCCACAACCTCTGGCTGGAAAAAATTCCGGCTTGGAAGGCACGCATCCCGAAAAAGCAGCTCTGAATGCTTATGAGGTTAAAGAACTGCATGACAAATTACCAGAGTATACACATGAAGAACTGAAACAAATTACATTGCTACCAGTTGGTAGTCGGTTAGAGCAGGGTGCAAAATATCTTGACCTCAATGACCCACAACGTCATGAGTTTACAGCAATGGGTGGTATGGAAGCAGGTTCTAATAACTGGTATGTGCCAAAGACTGAAGTTAGCTATCAGCTTTGGAATAGGTTAATCGGCGTACAAAATCCTGAGCGTCTAGACCAAGCCAGTGAATCCTAAAAAACACCTGAACAACTCACCCCATTTACTGCACCCAATTGGCACGGTGACGCCAAGAAGAAGCAACGGAGTATTGGCAAGATACTGAAGATGGTGAACGCTCAACAACAGCTAGTGAAGGGGAGTAAATACTGTACGTTCGCTCATTTTTAAAGGGTGAGAGGAATTAATGCCAGACTGGGTAAGGAAACAATAGGATTATGGATCTGCTAAAACCTCTCCCGTGTATTACTTGGCAAAAGATGGATGAGC
>JAHHHR010000030.1 GCA_019359245.1 Nostoc desertorum CM1-VF14
ATAATATAATTGCAGTTTATCATTGTAAAATTTATAGTCAACAAAAACTTATGATTGACTGGGGCTGAACAACTAGTCAACCCTTGAAATTGCTTCTTTCTGACTTTTTCAGCAAGCCCTAATTAAAACTTTAAAAGAGGATTTACCAACACTTTTTGAAAAAGATATTTCTTATGACATTTATACAGATAATATCTACTTTAAAGACCCAGTAAATACATTCAAATACAAATTTAACTATCGGATTATATTTTGGACATTGCGATTTCACGCTCGGCTATTTTTTACCCAAATTTACTTTGATGTACATGAGGTCTATCAGTCAGCCGAAGACACTATTTTAGCAAAATGGACGGTGCGGGGAGTGTTACGAGTTCCCTGGAAAGCAGATTTGCTTTTTAATGGCTATTCAACGTATAAACTCAGCCAGGATAATTTGATATACGAGCATATCGACACTTGGGATAGAAAGCCAGGGGAGATTTTACGGCAGTTTTGGCAAAGGTGAGAAACAGATAATTAGCTATTGGAAAAATGATCCTCACTTTTAAATTAGACATTTACAGACAATTGGTGTCTCAACATCAGCCTCAAATTATCATGACAGAAGAGGAAAACGAAAAGTTTTTAGACACTGTTGAAAAACTACTTTCTCGTTCCCATCTGACTCCTGAAGAAGATGCTTTGTTGGAATTATTGGTAAAGCTGATTGAGGATTTTGAAGATAAGCACTATCAGCTTGATTCCTCAACACCTTATTCAAGACTCTTGCATTTGATGGAAGCTAGGGGTTTAGAACAAGCTGATTTGGTAGAAATTCTGGGTTCGAGCGAGATTGTTACTAAAATCATGAATAGCGAACTAGAAATCACTAAAAAACAAGCTGAGGCTTTGGGTAAGTTTTTTCACGTTGAGCCAAGCTTGTTTATTTGTTGATTTTGTTAAACCAATAATGTTTTACCACCAATTGGTTGATGATATAAAGTCATTAGATGGCTAGCATTTAAGGTTTCGATGGCATAAGCTTTTCCTGCTAAGTCGCTGAATTCTACTTCAAAAACTCCAGGTTCATATTCTTCTACAATTGTTCCTACTTGACCGCGATACAATCCCAATTCTGGTAAGTCTTCGGTTAGGGCAACCACATCTAATAATTTCATAGGTATTACCTCATTGCTTAGATTACATAACAGGTGACTAGGCGGGGGAAGCCTTCATTATTACGCACTATCCAAACACTTTGAATAATTGCTTGTTTAGCTGAACGATTCAGGGGAAAATCAATGATATATTTTTGACCGTATGTATTCCTTTTACTAGGGATGGCATCATAATTTGCTACTGCTTGTAAAAGGATCGCTTGTAATTCTTCTGCATCATCTAAATTTAAGTCTAGTGCAGATTTAAATACACGGGCTTTGTGTTTTCCCTCTGGATGTTCTGGGTTGAGACAGTAACCCATAATTTTATCTATTTCAACGATAGCGCACTCACGGTTAGGAAGTTTCATAATACTTTTGCTACAACCTTCCCCGCTTTTTTCACCTGGATATGACCTGTATGTAATGTACCGTAACCGTAATTGCAAAATACTAAGATTTCATAGCCGGATACTGTTTCAACACCTGTTTTAAATATTGCCCAGTATAAGACCTAGCGTTTTTTGCAACTTCCTCTGGTGTTCCCACAGCAATCAATTCTCCCCCTTTGTCGCCACCTTCTGGCCCCAAATCTATTACCCAGTCAGAACAACGAATTACATCTAAGTTGTGTTCAATTACTAAAATTGAATTACCTTTATCTACCAATCGTTGCAACACATCTAATAATTTATGGACATCGTAAAAAGATAACCCTGTTGTCGGTTCATCGATTAAATACAATGTCTTACCTGTGGCGCGTCGAGATAGTTCTGTTGCTAATTTTACCCGTTGCGCTTCACCACCAGATAAAGTAGTCGCAGGTTGTCCTAGTTGGACATAACCCAAGCCGACATCAAATAAAGTTTGCAAACGCGCGATCGCTTTGGGTATATTCTGGAAAAAGTCTAAACTTTCCTCAACTGTCATTCTCAGTACATCAGAAATTGACTTATCTTTGTACTTCACCTGCAATGTTTCGCGGTTGTATCTTGCACCTTTACAAATTTCGCATTGCACGTAAACATCTGGGAGAAAGTTCATTTCAATAACATTCACACCCTGTCCGCTACAAGCTTCGCAACGTCCACCTTTAACGTTGAAGGAAAATTGTCCAGGTTTGTAACCCCTAGCTTTGGCTTCTACTGTTTGGGAAAATACATCTCGGATGGCATCGAAAATTCCTGTGTAAGTTGCAGGGTTAGAACGTGGTGTGCGTCCAATGGGAGATTGATCGATAACGATCGCTTTATCAATCGCGTTTAATCCCTGAATTTTATCCAAATGTCTCGGTAAGGGAACTTTCTTAGTTAAATGGTGTTGCAAAGATGGATATAGTAATTCATTAATCAGCGTAGATTTGCCAGAACCAGACACGCCAGTGATGGAGACGAGTTTACCTAATGGAATGTCTACATCTATATTTTGTAAATTGTTGCGATGGGCATTTTTAATTCCCAAACTGCGCCCATTTCCTTCTCGGCGTTCTGCTGGTGTGGTAATTACTCGCCTTCCTGATAAATATGCACCCGTTAAAGAATCTTCTGCTGCTAATAATGCCTGAAAATCACCTTGGGCGATAATATTTCCGCCGTGAATTCCTGCACCAGGGCCAATATCAACTATATGGTTGGCTGCGCGAATAGTTTCTTCATCGTGTTCAACAACAATTAATGTATTACCCAAATCGCGCAATTTAGTTAAGGTTTTGAGCAACCTGCCATTATCTCGTTGATGCAAACCAATACTCGGTTCATCTAAAACGTAGAGAACTCCTGTTAAACCAGAACCAATTTGCGTTGCTAGACGAATTCGTTGGGCTTCGCCACCGGAAAGGGTCATGGCGGGACGGTCAAGGGTGAGGTAATCTAAACCTACATCCAACAAAAATTGTAATCTTGCTTTGATTTCTCTCAGGACTAAATCAGCAATTTGTAACTGACGATCGCTCAATTTAAATTGCTCAATTCTCTCCCGACAATCTCGAATTGATACGGTAGTCAATTCTAAAATTCCATATTGTCCCAACTTCACCGCTAAGGCTTCCGGTTTTAACCGTTTTCCTTTACAAACTTCGCACGCTTGATCGATTAAATACTGCTCTAATTTTTGCTTAACTAATTCAGAACCACCCTCATACTGCCGTTGCAAAATTGGAATAGCACCTTTAAAACTCTGCTTTCTTTGAGCTTCTGCGGCTCGTTCATCTTTCTCTCCAAACAAAATAATTTGCTGCTGTTCTTCTGTCAGCTTGCTCCAATTTGTCTGTAGCTCAAACCCATAAATCTGTCCGACGCTATAGAGTAATTCCAAATAATAAGAATTATCTTTTTCTGACCAAGGCGCGATCGCAGCATAAACTGGTGCTTCCCAGTCCGGTACTATCAAGTCTGGCGCAAATCTCCTTAAAGTCCCGATGCCATGACAGTGCGGACAAGCACCATAAGGCGAGTTAAACGAGAACAATCGCGGTGATAGTTCCTCCATTACCGCGCCATGTTCTGGACAAGCAAAGTTTTCTGAAAATACTAATTCTTCTTCTTTTTCTTGTCCGTCGTCACCAAGCAGACTCACCAGAATCGCTGCAATACCACCCGATTGCTTGAGACACGTAGACAGGGAATCAACCAAACGCTCCTGGATATCAGCCTTTTTCACCAAGCGGTCAATTACCACTTCGATGGCGTGGGTAAAGTTTTTATCCAATTCAATGGAATCTGACAGTTCGCGGATCTCGCCATTGATCCGCACGCGGACAAAACCTTGAGATGCCAGACTTGACAAAAGCTTACGATGTGTGCCTTTTTTCCCCCGGACAACGGGTGCAAGAATTTGGAAGCGGGTGCGATCTGGTAATTCCATGATGCGATCGCACATCTCATCGATTGTCTGGGGTGCAATACAGCGATCGCATATGGGACAATGGGGTTCACCAGCCCGACCAAATAACAGCCGCAAATAGTCGTAAATCTCTGTCACCGTACCGACAGTGGAACGGGGGTTATGAGACGTTGACTTTTGGTCAATAGAAATTGCTGGACTTAAGCCTTCAATGGCTTCGACATCCGGCTTATCCAGTTGTCCTAAAAATTGCCGTGCGTAGGCGCTGAGGGATTCCACATAGCGACGTTGCCCTTCAGCGAAAATGGTATCAAATGCTAGGGAAGACTTACCAGAACCCGAAACGCCAGTAAAGACAATCAGGCGATCGCGTGGCAATTCCAAGTCAATATTTTTCAGATTATGCTGCCTAGCACCCCGAATCCGAATGGTATTCTGGCTGTTGTGGCTGGGGTACGGAAGATGTCCATTCAAGGATGCTGCTAGCTGTTTGTCTGACATATTGGGCGGCAAAGAAGGAGTTTCTTATGAAACAGTCCTTAATAATACTATCTTTAATCAGTTTATAGTAGAACAATCGTACTGTTTTAAATTGAAGTTGTACTTGAGATATTCTGAATCATGCTAGCCAATGCAGCCACCCATGATGTCACCTGGGAAAAGTTACCTGATGATTTTGTTTTAGACAACGAGCCAGTGGATAACATTAATCAGCCACTCTTGGCTGCTGCTTTAACAGAAAGCTTGGAACTTGCCAGCAGATTACCCGCCGATGCTTTAACCATCACTAACTACGGTATCTGCGCCACCTTGAATAATCGATTTGTGGTTAAAGCGCCAGATTGGGGATATGTACCATCAATTCGAGTCTCACGAGAAGAAGTGAAGCGCAGTTATACGCCACGACTCCAAGGTGATATTCCGGTAATTGTGATGGAATTTCTCTCAGATACCGAAGGTGGAGAGTATTCGAGTAAACCGACTTATCCCCCTGGTAAATGGTTTTATTATGAGCAGATTTTACAAGTGCCAAACTATGCCATTTTTGAACCAGATAGCGGAGTGTTAGAAGTTTATCGGCGAGATGATATAGGAAATTATGAACTGCAAACACCAGATGCAAATAATCGTCACTGGATTGGCGAAATGAATTTGTTTTTAGGCGTATGGCAAGGAAGCCGAGAAAATCGCACAGGTTATTGGTTACGTTGGTGGGATGACAACGGCGAATTATTACTGTGGGGTTTGGAGTTAGCAGCAAAAGAACGCCAGCGTGCAGAGAGATTAGCAGCTCAGTTAAAAGCGCTGGGGGTAGAACCGGAAGTTTAACTCGGAACTTCCACCTTTTTGCTCGGACGTTGGTGTTCGGAACTCTGAACTTTTACCTTTTTACTCGGTCATTCGTGTTCGGAACTCGGAACTTCGACTTTTTTGCTCGGACGTTGGTGTTCGGAACTCGGAACTTCAACCTTTTTACTTGGTCATTGGTGTTCAGAACTCGGAAGTTCGACCTTTTTGCTCCGCCATTCGTGTTCGGAACTTGAAACACCGAGTTCAGAACTGCGATCGCATTTCTTTTTTAGCGAGCGATCGCCTTTAGCTCTAACCATTTAAGCTTATAAATTGCGATCGCATCTTTAATTTACCTAGCGATCGCTCTTTTTGAATATTAACTCGCCATAACTCCCTCATTTCCCCGGTTGGTGAGCAAAGCCGAACCACATCCCCCCTCATCTCTATTGCCTTGGACACACCTTAGCCGCATCAGGATGGCTAGTCAAATAATCCTTTAGCCAACTGCAACCCTGCACTAATAAAACGCTACCCGCACTAAATAAGGATGACCACCGACGAGTATCATTAATTTTTCAATTTGTGATTCAGTCCAATTGAGTCCGTGACGCTGCACCAAGTCTTGTACTTGTATTTGATTTAAGTCTGGTAATTCAATGGGTAAGCCCACATTAAAAGGCGACTGATTAATATTGAGCGGAATATAAACTTCCTTAGAATGCACAATCACCAACTGGAGATTTTTCCAAACTGTCTCATTCTTTGACCGTTCATGCCAAGCTCGTAGCAATCCAAAAAAATCAGCAGCAATTATCGGATGCTTAAAGACTTCATCGACTTCATCCAAACCTATAGCTACGGGGCTATTAATGGCGGGTAATAAATACCGTTGAAAGTAATTTGTACATTTATTCTTGCTACCTAAAACACCCTTCCAATAATCGTCTAGCTTCTCTGGTAGATTCAATTCGTAGGTAATGCTGGCACAGAACCACTGCAAAAACTTATCTAAATTAGCAAGAAATTCTGCATCGGCTGACTGGAAATTTACGGGTGCTATCTGATAGTCATGTTGACTAGCATGATGGAGAACCCGCGACATGAGCGAAGTTTTGCCCATCTGCCGGGGAGCTTTGATACGAATTAAGGCCCCAGGTTGAAGAATCGCTTCATAACAGTCTACCTCAATAGGCGATCGCTCCACATAGAATGCAGAGTTTAGAGATACCTGCCCTTCTGGATTTTCTAAGGAGACTGCTGTTTTTATCTCGGTATCTGGAATCGTTTCGTTAGCAGAGATAGCACCTTGGGGATTGTTCCGACTTTTCAACACTGGTGTCGAAGACTCTGGAATACTTTCTAAATCAATCGCGCTACAGCCAAACTCATAAGCATCCTCATAAGACCTATCAGCACCCAGTGCATCATAAAAGCCTACCGCAAATTTAATTGCCGCCCTGTCCCCAATTGGCCGATTCATCCCAACCACGTAATTAATGTGTTGATAAATTGCTTCAGCCTGCACCTCGCTATAACAGGCATTTAATAATACACACTCAACTTTGTCCTTAAATAATTTAAATAGCCTTGCCAGTGACTCCGTACTCACCACCTGCATCTGCCCTGTATTATTTTCTAAGGCTAAACCTTGATTTCCTCCACCATGTCCAGAAAAATGGATGATATGAGGATTATGATCTAAAAGCGCACGCCGCAAATCGTCAGGCCGCACCGCCCATTTAGTAATCAGTTCAAACTTATCTCGGCTGCGAGAGCGTTGCAACCCTTCCTGAATTTCCCTTACTTCCTCGTCCAAGCGAAGTTTATCTGTCGTTGTGGGATTAGCTGACACAATCAGGATTTTTTTCACAGGGCTATCAACTATTAAATGCAGGCTTCTGGCTTAGATGTAGTTTACTACAGCAAGTAACTAGACAATTACTGATAGTGCATTACTGTTAATGAGCCTTTAATACTCGCCGATGAGTCTTTGATACTCGTGAATGAGTCTTTAATACTCGCCGACCAGTCTTTAATACTCGTCGATGAGTCTTTAATACTCGCTAACGAGTCTTTAATACTTGTGAATGAGTCTTTGATAATCGCTGACGAGTCTTTGATACTCGCCGATGAGTCTTTAATACTCGCCGATGAGTCTTTAATACTCGTTAACGAGCCTTTGATACTCATGAAAATGACAGCAATTTTCACAAGTGTGGAATACACATAATTGTAGGGGCACAATATATTGTGCCCCTACAGGTGTAGCCTATTCAGATGCGACCCAATTAATCTTAATGTCCAGTTTTTTCTTGGCAACTTGCGTTTAAATCAAAACTTTGACATTCTGTAGTTTCCAGTAATTGCCTAACCGTATTACCAGGCTGACAACTCATCAAAGTTGCTCCCATTGTAGCCAGTGTAACAACAGTAGCTAGTCCCAACAAAGTAGATCGTTTTCTAGGTTTGATTGTCCTGATTAAATTATCTATCCCAGTGGCACTACCAACAACTTCAATTGGCCCAAGTGCTTTTAAAGCAATAGCCGCATTAGCATAGCGACGTTTTCGATTGCGTTCCACCATTTTCATCAACCACCACCGGAAACGCGGACTGATTTTAGGAACTAATTGCTGGAAATTAAAGCGATAGTTATCATCAATTAATTTCCCAATCTCAACAGAACGGGTATTAGTAAGTAAGCAAATCAATGTTGCTCCCAAACTATATAAATCTGATGCCTCAGTCAGGGAATGACCAAACTGTTCCTCTGGTGGCATAAAGCCTGGCGTTCCTGCTACAAAACTGCTCAGAGCTACTTTTGCACCCTGTATCCTAGCTAAACCAAAATCAACTAGATAAGCATTTAGTTGTTCATCAACCAAAATATTTTCTGGTTTAATATCGCGATGAATAATTGGCGGAATTTGCTTTTGTAGATAAACCAAAATCTCTAAAATTGACAAAGCAATTTGCTTTATTTCTTCTGGATTAAAGCTGCTCGTTAAGCTTAAAGATGGGGCATTTTTGTATTCCTGCACCAGATAAAAAGCCCCTGGTATTTCAAAAGAACCTAGATAGCGAGGAATGCGAGAATGATTTAGTTGCTGCAAAATTTCGATTTCGCGCTGATATGCTTTTACACCTGACAAATCAGCATCTGCACGAGTAAAACAAAACTCTTTAATCACTACCTGTTGCTTAGAGTTGAGGACATTAGCTAAGTAAGTAATGCGTCCCCCTTCTCGGTTGCGTCCTAGTTCGCTGATAACTTGATAACCTTGTTTAGAAAAATCTGGATGGTGATTTAAGGGAATTACTCTTTTATATCCATTACGCACATCAAGCTCCATTAAATACCAGATGAGTTTGATTCTGTCAACATACAATTAGAAAGATTAAGGAATTTTAGATTTTAAATTTTGGATTGAAAGATGCAAAACCAAAACTTTTTGATTGAGCAGCCCTGCATTTATAAGCCACTGTGGTCTTCTCACAAAGGGAGAGGTTAGTGTTAAGGGATCTCCCAAGTGGATCAATTGGCGTGCTAATAATCAATCTAAAATCTAAAATCTAAAATTGAGTCACCCAGATTGTTAGCCCCATATCTATCTGCATTGGCCAAGGCGCATTATCAGAAAGTTTTTTTGCATTTGCGTCTTGGCGGGAAATTGTTAACTTTGTGCTAGCCAATCGATAATCTGGGCATTAACAACATCTGGAACCTCATCGTGGGGACAATGACCGGCATTGGGAATGGGAACAATTTTGATTTCTTTGCCATTTTCACGCGCCTTTTCGTAAATCTTTGCCCCGGTAATTGGTGTCCAGGGATCGTCAGCACCCCAAATTACTAATAGAGGACGTTCTACTTTGGGCAAAAGTTCCTCTGGGCCTGGGCCAGGAGGGGCTGTGAGAATAGAGGCGAAAACTTGCTGCGCTCCTGGGTCGCAAGAAGGAGTATAAAGTAAATCGACTAATTCATCGGTGACGGCTTCACGGTTCCGGTAAACTTGGTAGAGAGTACGGCGAATTTGGGCTTTTTGGCGGATGCGGTTATAGACAAATTTACCTGTAATTGGCGATCGCACAAACCGATTAAAAGTTGACATCACAATCCGTAGTGGCGGGTTCAATTCGTGGGGACGATGGCTCAACCCACCCGCAGAGTTAATTAAAATACCACCAGCAGCAATTTCTGGATGTTCTACCAGTACTATTAAGCTCAAAAGTGCGCCGATGGAGTTGCCAATAAATACAGCAGGTTCGTGTATGTGTGCTGTGCAGAAATCTTTCAGCAGTTCCACCCAGACTTCCACAGTGTAATCAATGGGCGCTTTATCGGAACCGCCAAAACCTAAGAGGTCTATGGCAAATACCTGGTAGCCAGCATTAGCTAAAACTGGGATATTTTTGCGCCAGTGTCCAATGGAAGCACCGAAGCCGTGAACCAGTACCAAAGGTCGTCCTGTGCCCATAACAGTGTACTGGATTTTGTAACCCTGCCAATTCCAAATGAATTTTTCAAAGGCGTCTTGAGTTGGAAGCTGTTGTGTCGTTACAGTCATTAATAAGATTCATAAAGTGTTTCTTCAAATATATTAATGTCTCTGACCTCATAACTCCCTACTCCGTACAGACGCGATGAATTGCGTCTCTCCCTACTGATTTAAATGTTAGTTCCATCCACCCCAAGGGATTAATAAGTCAAGGGATACCAAATACCCCTGTAACTTTTTAGACGAATGGTAGTTTGGGATGAAATACATGAATCAAAGTTATTTTGCTCAAATGAGCAAGTTTGTTCTGGCTGCAACCTCTGTGGCAATATTTTCACCAATAGCTTCTGCTTACGCAACTTTAGGATTCTCTACCACCGTCGCCCAAATAACAGATAATTCTACAAGTCAACAACTTTTAGCCGATAAAAAAGTAGAAACAAGGAGCCGTACTACTACTGTTGAGCGGCAAACTATCACCACAGAAAGCCGTAATAGTACTGCTTCAGCAAAAGCGAAAAAAACAGGTTTTAGCCTTGCCATTTGGGAACCATCCGGTAACTTGTCAGAGGTGATTGCTCGCATTTCTGTCAAGAGTAAAGGTAGCAAGGGCTATTTAAAAGAGCGGTTTTTGGGTGATTACAAGTACAAAATTAAGCAAAAAGCAAAATTTGCTAAGGGGTTAAAAGCTAGCGATCGCATCGTCGTGCGATTGTATGATGTTCAAAACCGCTTTATTGGCTACAGCGAATTTGAATGTTTGTCTGCAAACACCACAGTTAACCTGGTTTTGTCAGCCAAGCCTACAGAATACCAAGTCGTTCGCACTGTTTATGGTGTTGATGCTGACCAAAACGGCACTATTGACGCAGGTACCACCACCTACGACTACTTCACTCAAGTTAGCAGCCAACGTGTTAGTTTTCTGAGCAGTTCCCAAACCTTCCAAGGTAGTCAGTTCCAAGTAGAAGGTTTATCAAAAATTGCAGGAACCAGTGTTTATCCCGTTTCTTTCACTCAGGGTGAGTATGCTTTAGTGCGTCAGTCATTCGTGAGCGTCTTTAGCTCCGACTTGGCAGAGGCTTTGCAAGCTACTCCTGGCAGCTTAGTGCAGGTGATTGAAGTCAGCGATAACTCTAGCTATGATGTCAGCCAAATGCTGATGAATTATCGGCAAGTTGGGATGTCTCGCGCTCTCCAGGTTGGGTTTTCTGATGTTTCCACAGATTACTGGGCTAAAGACTTTATTGCCGAATTGGCCTCAATGGAAATTCTCGAAGGTTTTCCTGATGGGACTTTCCGCCCGGATGCACCAGTAACTCGTGCCCAATTTGCGGCAATGCTGCGGAAAGCGTTTACCAAGGGGAAAATTCGCCAAGCGATCGCATTTAAAGATGTCTCAACTCAATATTGGGCTTACAATGCCATCAGCGAAGTTTATCAAATGGGCTTTTTAAACGCTGTTATTGGCAAAGGTTTCAACCCCAGTCAAAGCCTTTCTCGCCTTGACATTTTGGTAGCACTAGCGCGGGGATTAAATTATCAAAGCAGTGGTTCTACGGATACAATCTTATCTGTTTACAGCGATGCAACTACTATTCGTAGTGAATATCGCAGTCTGATTGCAGCTCTCACACAACGCGGTATAGTCGTCAACTATCCCAATGTGAACTTGCTAAATGTTGAACGAGTAGCAACCAGGTCTGAAGTATCTGCTTTGCTATACCAAGCCCTATCTAGCACCGGAGAGATAGCAAACATCTCCTCGCAGTATGTCGTAGGACAACAACAACAACAAGTTGCAGTGGAGGAGCAGACTGAAACTTCGACTGAGGGCGTCAAACCACGCCGCAATTGCAACCAAGGAATTGGTAATGGTGCTGAGGGCTGTGACCCTGGCAATTCCAGTCCTCACGGTGGTAGTAACGATGAAGGTGGACGCACACCTGGCAAAAGGTAATACCATTCTTTTTAAGAGACGCGATTAATCGCGTCTCTAGCTTGCTCGACTGTAAAACTAATTTCCTGACCATAGGAAATTTCCAGTGTATGGCCATCTGGGTCTCGCAGATAAGCCCAGTAACCAACTGGATGACCCCAGTCATTTGGCCCAGCCAACAGTATTCCCTTAGCATGTGCCTCATTGCATAGGTGATCAATTTCCTCACGATTCTGATAAGCTACCCCAAGATGAGATTGTGGTAAAAGTGCGCCTTCTACTTTAGGTACTTTAATGAGGACAATTACAAAAGGTCTAGTCAGGTCACTAATCCAAGCAACATCTGATTGAGTCGCTTGATCAATGCGATGATGTACGACTGTCATCTGAGCATACTTTGCATAAAATGAGATACTTGCATCAACATCACTGACTGCAAGTGCAATGTGAGTAAAACCAAGATCAGACATAAAAAAACTCCGTAGTAGGCTTGACCGCACGAATGTAGGTGTTGGTCTTAGTGCTTACTAAGAAAGGTGACACCATTGATAATGAAGGTAGGCGTTATCTTCACAAAATTTATGTTTTTAACTTGGTTAGACAGTAACTCTTGGCTGCTGGAAATCGGCGGGAAACGAATACTAATTGACCCTTGGCTGGTTGGTTCGTTAATTTTCAGCAATTTGGATTGGTTATTCAAAGGTTCGCGATCGCAAGAGCGCCCAATCCCAGATAACATTGATCTGATCTTGCTGTCTCAAGGTTTAGAAGACCACGCTCATCCACCAACGCTTAAATTACTTGATCACAGCATCAAGGTTGTAGCTTCTCCTAATGCTGCCAACGTTGTACAGCAGTTAGGTTACACCCAAGTAACAGTATTGGCTCATGGTGAAACTTTCACTTTAAATAATCAAGTTGAAATCAAGGCTTTCCCTGGCTCTCCAATTGGCCCCACTCTGGTAGAAAATAGTTATCTCCTCAAAGAGTTGGAGAGTGGTTTAACTGTATACTACGAGCCTCATGGGTATCATTCCCCAGAACTTAAGCAAGCTGCACCTATAGATGTAGTAATTACACCGTTTATTGACATGACATTGCCTTTGCTTGGGTCGATTATTAAAGGACAAAATAGTGCTTTAGAAGTAGTAAAATCGTTACAACCTCAAGTAATAATACCTACAGCGGCTGGTGGTGATGTGGCGTTTGAGGGATTGTTGATGAAATTCATTCAGACTAAAGGAACTGCTGAGGAATTTCGTTCGTTACTTGAGAAAAACAATCTTTCGACACGCGTACTTGAGCCAAAACCAGGCGATCGCTTTGAATTACCATTAGAAAAACGAGCATTAGCAATCTAAGCACCTAACCCTAGCGATTAGAAATCAAGGTTTTTATTGTATAGATAAGACTTCTAGTCGCCAGGGGTAATTTTGTTCAATAGCTGAATTATCTTTATTAACTTCTAGTTCGTTAGTTGTCAGATTAGCTGCTTGAGATTTTCTGGATTATGGACTTGCCAATTATCTACCACCCAGATTACATTGCTCCCCTACCTGAAGGACATCGCTTCCCGATGTCTAAGTTCCGACAACTCTACGAATTGCTGTTAGCTGATGGTGTAGCAAATCAAGAACAATTTCACGCTCCCGAACGTCCGCCGCTGGAATTGATAGAGTTAGTCCATACCCCAAATTATGTTAAAGCTTACTGTGAAGGAACCCTAGATCCCAAAGCACAGCGTCGCATTGGTTTGCCTTGGAGTCCAGCATTAGCGAATCGTACCTGTGTAGCGGTAGGTGGTACAATACTCACTGCTAAACTAGCACTAAATCAAGGTTTAGCTTGTAATACTGCTGGTGGAACTCATCATGCCTTTCCTAGTTATGGGTCTGGTTTTTGTATTTTCAACGATTTAGCGATCGCCTGTCGTGTTTTACAAAAAATTGGACTCGTCCAAAAAATCCTAATTGTAGATTTGGATGTCCATCAAGGAGACGGTACCGCTTTTATATTTCAAGATGACGACAGCGTTTTTACTTTCTCCATGCACTGCGAAGTCAATTTTCCCGGTACTAAACAAAACAGCGATTTGGATGTCCCTTTGCCTGTGGGAATGGAGGATGATGCTTATTTACAAACCTTGGCGAATTACTTAGCAGATTTATTATCTAAAGTCAAGCCAGATTTAGTATTTTATGATGCTGGCGTTGACCCTCATATAGGCGATCGCTTAGGCAAATTAGCCTTAACTGATGCTGGCATTTTCCGCCGAGAAATGCAGGTTTTAAGTACCTGTATGAGTAGTGGTTATCCTGTCGCTTGCGTCATTGGTGGCGGTTATGCTGATGATATGAAATCTTTAGTTTGGCGGCATTCTTTGCTGCATCGTGCCGCCAGTCAAGTTTATCAACAGTACAAACTTTGATGCAGCATTACTTATTGCAAAAATCCTGATTTATTATTTGGAACCAAAGATAGATTATCTCTGGTTTTATTTCATAAGAAAAACTTTGTGTGCAAAGGCAGCAGTAGATGAACAACGGCAAACTCAGAATCTACGAACTAGCAAAAGAATTAAATTTGGATAGCAAGAAGCTATTAGCAATTTGTGAAAAACTCAAAATTGTAGTTAAAAGCCATACCAGTACAATCTCAGAATCCGATGCAGAGCGTATTCGTCTAGCAGTAAGTAAACTAACAGCAAAATCGTCAAAAACTAAAACAAAGTCTGAAGATTGGGGTTATATGTTTATAGCTTCAGCAATTGATAGTTTTATCCGCCATCTTGAAGGTGAAAGCGCTCTTAAATCATATCCCGAATTTAGGGAGCGGCGCGATCGCGCCAACAAGTTAATGTTGGAATGTGTTGGTCAAAAGCCTTCTCTATTTTATGTGCGTCGCAAAGGCGCAGGGAAAGAGGCAAGAGAAGAAATTTGGGATTTAACAATAGCAACAGATAGCGATGATTTTCAATTACCCGCAAGGCTTGAGAAGCTGAGAAAAACATTAGGATTTAGAGCGGCTGTACCAAAAGATGGACGCGACGGGATAAAAATCCTTTCGGTTCAGTTGTTACAACCCTCACGGGGACACGCCGATAGCTATGCTATACCTTGTCGCTTGCGTCTCTTACCTAATCATCAGCATCATCTCGACATTCCACCCGCAACATTAAAACGCATCGCAGCCGCGCCAGTTTGTGGCGAAAATGTGCCTACAGAAGAACAACTCAAAGCCTGGAAAGCATTTTTGCAGATTGAAGAAAAAATTGCTAAAGCACGTCAATTTTGCGTGCGTTATGTAAGTCATAACTATAACTTCAAAAGACGGATTAGTTTTGAAATTGATGTAGCTTCAGCCACCCTGGATGGTTTCTATCAAAATTCTCTCGATGTGGAAAACTTTTGGGAACGAGCAAGACGCACAAAAAACGAAGATTTAAAACTTTTTGAAACTGCTCCCGTCGGCAAAAATTGGATTAGTGGTCGTCAATTAGGGACTGTTGAAGAAGTTGACCCCAACCGTTGTATTATCAGCCTCAGACTAGAACGGGATTTAGCTGAATTTATGGCAACAGAGCGTTATAAGTTGCCAGATACAGGATTTTTATGTTTTGAGGCAGTTGGTGATATTCAGCAGATTCAGCGCAAGAAAAAAGCTTTAGATGATTTGAATAATGGCTACACCCAAAATCCATATTTGGGCAACTTTTTATTCGATGCTTCCCAAGCTAGACAAATCAAAACAACTGTTGAACTTCAAGCACAAGATTTATTGTTATCTTCTGCTAATCCTGGCCAGAAAGCAGCAGTAGAAAAGGTACTTGCCGCTAAGGATCTTGTTCTCATTCAAGGGCCGCCAGGTACTGGTAAAACTACCGTAATTGCCGAGATTTGTTATCAAATTGCGCTTCGAGGTGGACGAACTCTAATTGCTTCTCAAGCGAATTTAGCAGTAGATAACGCCCTGAGTAGATTAGTTCACAACCCAGTAATTCGTGCCGTACGTAAGGGTAGAGCCGAAAAAGTTGGTGAGGAAGGACAGCCATTTTTAGAAGACCAAGTGATTGGCAGATGGCTAGAAAATACAGCAAATGACTGTGAAAACAATCTGACTCAACGGCTCGAAAATATAAAAGTTTTCAGTCAATTGCTGGCATCATCAGAAAGATTCACAACCTACTTCCAAACAGAGGAAGAATTCAATCAGCAAGAAACTAAATTTAATAAAAATAAATTGAAAATCGAGGCTAACTTTAAAGATCAGGAAAAATATTATAATGAAGCTGTAGAAAAACAGAATAACGTTGAATCTTTAATTGTAGGTCTGGAAAAGATACTAAACACTGCACCAAATATTAACTGGGAAGCTCCAGAAGTTGCAGATTTCTTGCCGCTTCTTAAGCCATATACAGAAGGTAATAGTTTAGTAGAAGAATTTTTAGCAAACGTTCGTCAAACCATAAAATATACTAATGAGCTTGGCTTTGTACGTCCGGCACTTGGTGCTTTTGGTTTAGCGGTTTGGTTGCGTGAAACTGTAGCAACAGAAATTACTGGATTTAAAGCTGCTTTGGCTCATGCTCAAGAAGCGAGTGAAGCCATTTTAAAATTTGCAGCATCAGTGGAGGTTGTCAAACAAAATTTTGCATCGTTAAATCAGGTACAACCAGATTATCAGAAATATATTGCCAAGCTGCAAAACCTCCAGCAAACAATCCAGATTTGGGAAAACCGTAAACGGGAAATCGATTATATTATCTCAGCAGTAAAAGAATGGAAGTCTACAGCACCTTCTCTTCTTTATCAAACTTTAAAAGATTGTCAGCAATCAGGTTTACCACTAACAGAAAATTTAGCGGACTTACCGCTAGGTTTGTTGATGTTTGCTAATACATTAAAATTACCAATAGTACCAAAAGTTTACAAAATTAACCTACCAGAATGGGAATTATTGACAAAGGCAATCGCTTATGAAATAGACGGAGGTTTTACTGACAGGCAGGGTAAACAGCATAACTTTAGCTATTTTTTACAACAAAACTTTAGTCAGATTCCAATGGTGTTATCAAAGAGCGATCGCACCCAATGGCAAGAAACCTATCAACAGTTTAACAATTATCAGCTACTCAACCCCAAACAGCGAAAATTACTAGTTGAAAATACCCAGATTTTTTTAATTAGAATGCAACGGACTTATGGTGCATCATGGGAATGGAATAATATTGATTCTACTCTCACTAAGATTACACAAGAATTACTAGATACTATTCTTGCAAATGCCCGTCAATGCGTTTTAAAAGTAAAAACCGAAACTGATCAACAACTTCAGCATCTGCAACGCCAATTAAATGAACTTCAGAAAAACGAAATCAGCCAACAGCAAATATCCATTACTCAAGCTGAGGTAGAAAAAGCACAGCAAGACGCTAATTTGCAACTTGGACAAGTTATTAATATTTTGCAAGAACTTAATAAACAAAATATACCTGCTATATTACGAATTATAATTGAGAAATATCTCGCCACACAATCAAATATTTGGGAGCAACCACAAGAATTCTCAAGTCAAGTGAATTCTTGGGGAACTTGTATTAGTCAGCTTGAAACTTTAATTTCGTCATTAGAACCTTTTGCTGTGTTGGAGATGATTAAAACTTCTCTATATGAGCATTTATCAAAGCTACAAGAAGAAACTGAAACTTCTCTACAGCAGGTTCAAAAATTACAAATTAGCTTACGTGAAATTGAACAAAACTTACAACCACAACCATCAGAAAGTTTAATTGAACAAAGGAGTTGGTGGTTGAAAGAATGGCAAAAAATCCCGGATAAATTTAAGCCAGAAAATTCTGCTGCTGACTTGTTTAATATAGATTTATTACGCGCCATCAATATTAAGTTTGAATCTTGGCAACAGCAACTTCAAAAAGACGAAATTTATCTCAATAGATATCAGAATTTTGTACAAGATTGGATTGAGAAATTAAGAAAGCCAACTGAAGGCGATGGTGACGATTTAAGACGCATATATTTAGATAATGCCAACGTTGTTGGTATCACCTGTGTTCAAGCTGCAAATAGAGGTTTTTCGGAAGAATTCAAATCTTTTGATGTTGTCATCATTGATGAAGTTAGTAAGTGTACTCCACCAGAGTTATTAATCCCGGCTTTGAAAGGCAAAAAGTTAGTCATGGTAGGCGATCATCGGCAATTACCACCCATGCTTGATACTAGTACTTTAGAAGAAGTTGCTCAAACAATTGGGAATACACGAGACGAACTACAGTTTTTAGAAGAATCACTATTTAAAAGTCAGTTTGAATCTGCTGATGAAAGCATCAAACAAATGCTAACTACCCAATATCGAATGCACCCATTTATTATGGGAGCAATCAATCAGTTTTATGACGGTAAACTAGAATCTGGTATTTTGGAGCCAGACACAAAGCGCGCACATCATTTAGCAGGCGAAATCATCCAAGAATCTCAGCATCTTATTTGGGTAAAAACACCCATAGAAAATCAGTTTTTAGAGCAACGAAACGGAACTTCTTACTTTAATACTCCAGAAATCGATGCGATTGAACGTCTGTGTCAGCAGTTCGAGACTACTTGGGCTTATAAAGTTGCTAATGGTGAACCAAAAAAAGAAATTGCTGTAATTACCTTTTATGGTGCTCAACTAAGAAAAATTGATGAACGCCTGCAATCTGAAATTTTCCCTTCATTAGAGATTCGTACTGGGACAGTAGACAGATTTCAAGGTATGGAACGACCTGTTGTAATTGTTAGTATGGTTCGTAACAATAGTAAAGGAGATGTGGGATTTGCTAAGAAACCAGAACGGGTAAACGTTGCATTTTCTCGCGCTCAAGAACTGCTGATAATTGTGGGTTGTCATAGTTTATTTACCCATCAATCAGGTAAAGTCGGAAGTATGTATTCGGAAGTTTCAAATACTGTCAGTATTCATGGAGGTTTCGTTGATGTTTCTCGCCTCTTCAGCTAAACCTAGTTACGAATCGACGGATGCAAAAAACCTAAATTTGATAAACCGTAATTTAGCTTCAATCTTACCAGACGGTCAATTACAGGTGCGATCGCCTGGTGTTGTGACTCGCACCGATCCAAAATTAGAATTAGTCTTTGACAATTCAAAATTTACAAACTCTATTTGGCGTAGGGGCAAAATTTAATATCAATGAATACACCATTGTTTTAGATGTTCTAGGATTAGCTCAATCTAGGGCAAACTGGCAGAAACAGAAACGCCGATTCAATTAGAAGGTCAAGCGATCGCAGGCGCAGGGGTAGAAGCCATACAACCAGATCAGGGAACTCGGTGTTTTTCTGCTACCAAAGGTGCTGGAGTCTATTATTTAGAAGGCTTGCCACAGAGTGGATACAATCTCCAAATCAATGATAAATCTGTTGTTAGCTTGAGATTGTAAGAGTCTTCTGAACCATTCCAAGAGCTTAATTTGCAACAGCCGTCAATTCCCTAAAGGGAAACACGGTACAATCCGAAGGAACTTTTATTGGGGAGCAACGCAGATTAAGGATGGAAGCAAATTTTCTGACGGCTGTTTTTCTGCCCCTAGCTCTATTTATTATTATGTTAGGCATGGGGTTAACCTTGACCCTAGAGGACTTCAAGCGAGTTGTAATCTATCCCAAAGCGGTGGTGATTGGCTTGGTAGCGCAGTTGATCATGTTGCCGATTGTGGGTTTTGGCATTGCGTCGGTGTTTCCCCTTAGCCCACAATTAGCAGTAGGTGTGATGATTTTAGCAGCCTGTCCCGGTGGCCCTACTTCTAATATGATTACGTTTTTGGCTGCGGGTGATGTCGCTCTTTCTGTGACGCTAACAGCTATTAGTAGTTTAATTACGATTTTTACGATTCCTCTGGTAATAAATTTTTCAATGCAGAGATTTTTGGGGGAAGGAACAACCTTACAGTTACCTTTTTTAAGTACTGTTTTGCAGATTGCAGTGATTACACTCCTACCTATAGCAATTGGAATGATAGCCAAGCGGTATGCACCCGGATTGGCAGAGAAGGCAGATAAAGCTGTGAAGTGGCTGTCTTTATTTTTCCTGGCGGTGGTAATTACTGGAGTGCTGCTGCGAGAACGGAATAATTTTGTTTCTTATGTAATAGATGTGGGATGGGCAACTCTGGTTTTGAATGTGGTTGCAATGGCTTTAGGTTTTGCGATCGCTACCTTAACCCGATTAGGAGAAAAAAGCGTTACGGCAATTACGATAGAAGTAGGAATTCAAAATGGCACTCTGGCGATCGCGATCGCTTCCAACCCTACCCTGCTGAATAGCCCTACAATGGTAATTCCTGGGGCAATTTATAGTCTGCTAATGTTTGTAACTGGTGCTGGATTTGCTTGGTGGGCTAGTCGTCGCCAAAGCTTGTTAAAAGCATAAAGGTATTTTGCCTCATGGGTTATAAGTATTTGTACAAATTAAATTATCCAATCTTATTCCGTTGATGTTTTTTGCCTCTTCTGCTAAACCAATTGATGACAATCTCAAAAATGTTGTAGACGAAATAGAAGTGCAAAGCCCTACCTTATCAGTTCTGGCAGCACGCCAATTTCGCTATAGCTTGCGTCAAACCCCGATAGAAGTAAATATCAAAGAACCCCGCCAGTTTAACGTACTCGAAGAATTTATTATCCGCGCTGCTATTGAATTTCAACCTCCACCAACAGAGGATGAATTAGCCTCAGTACTTGGGCTTGATTCTGTATTTATTAAAACTACTACTACAACTCTTCGTTCCTTACAAACTTTATCGCCAACATCGCCGCTTACAGTTACTCCTGAAGGTCGCTCATTTTATGAAAAAGGGTCTGTCCCACAGCCGCCGTATCCTATACAAATTAATGTTATTACAGACCCTTTAAGCGATAAGATAAACTTTCAATCTGAATCTTTAAATGAAACAACGATAAATTTACCTGACTTGGCAGACTTTATTGCTGTTGATCGTACAATTGCTGAGATTACTTCCTTACCCCTTGAGGAAATCCAAAAAAGTATTCAAGCTTCAGGTTTAGCACTTCATGTCCCAGAAGAGGGAAAAATCGTAACTTCCTATAGGGTGCTAGCTTCGACTCAAAAATTTTGGAGAAAGATATCGCTCTTCGTTATCTTTGATGCTCTTGAAGATAAATTGACCATTCAAATAAGAAATGGAAAGCAAATTTTAGAGTCAGCATCAAGTTGGTTAGAACTGCTACATACTGAAGGTAAAATATCTTTGCAAGCATTATGCAAATTGTCGAGTGAAACCATCAATTTTGAACGTGAAGCCATTCTCAAGCAAAAAAATACTGAAATAGAAGCTAGACTAGAAAAGATTCGTCAAAAGGTGCTAGAAGCTGCTACAAAAGCCACTGATGAGGGAGATAACTATAAAGCGTTAGGTGAAGCTGTACAGTTACGCGATGGACAAATTTCTCAAGCTTTCTCAGAAATTTTAAATTCGGCTAAAAGTCAGATTCTGATTTATTCTCCTTGGGTTGATCAGGTAGTTGTCGATGAAAAATTTATAAATTTATTACAGAAATTAGCTAATCGGGGAGTTCGGATTTTAATTGGACATGGAATTGCGCGGCGACAAGAAGATGAAGATAAACCAATTCCACCAGAAGTAGAGAAAAAACTTCGAGTGATAAAAACACCTCATGGTTTACCATCTGTACAGGTTATTTGGTTGGGAGATTCCCATGTTAAAGAAGTAATAGTTGATAAACAAATCCATCTTTGTGGATCTCATAACTGGTTATCCTATCGCGGCGATTATCTACCACGAGGTGAATCAGTTTATAAAGTTACAATTCCCCATCAAGTCCAGGAAGCTTATGAATTTCTCGCTAATCGCTTCCAAAATCACGCTGAAAAATTATGGCAAAATGCTTTAGAAAACCGTGATTCTCAACTGGCTGTAGAGTCTTTATGCGCTTGGGGTGCGCTAGGTATGGAAGGTATTGCACTCAAAGAGATAGAGAAAAATAATTGGTTGGAACTTCTGCCTGTATGGCTGAATCTAGCACTACAGGGATTAAAATCGAAAAATTTGTCAGGTGAATCAGAAAGTTTTAAAACTGCACTTTCGTTGCTGAGTAAAGTTTTTATTGAAGAGGCTTTTATTGAGCAATTGCAACAGGGATGGCGTAAAGTTATCGACGCGATCGCAATTAACAATCCTAAAACTGCTTTAAACTTACTTAGTGATGAAGTATGGGCGCAGTTTCTACGTCTCAATATTGCCCAAAATAGTGATTCACCTGATAACTTTATCTCGCGACATACATGACTCAGTAGCAAAAGCCTCCAGCATCACACTCAAGGCTTTGATTATGGAGTTATTTTAAGTTATCTCTTCATGTGACTTTGTTATTATGTAAGTATGAATAACAAGGTCATGAGAGAAGAGATAACTATAGAAAAAATATGATGGTGCTAGCATCATATTTGCTGGATAATATAGTATTGATACTATAGTGGTATGCACGCAAAGGGAATATATATCTTTAGATAGATATTTCTTTTTTCAATTAGTATGAAATGTCTAATAAGAAATTTAAAAAACTAAGTGTCTTTGGTCTAGGCTGACTGTACCAAAACGGCTGAATTTAAACAGCATTTTTTTATCTATTTGCACAGTGCAAGGGACAAGGGAAAAGAAGTTTCCTGTTGCCCGTTGTGTCTTCCCTCCGAGGCAACAGACTCAGTAAATCATAAATTAGGCTATTCTTCATACCTCGGTAGTAATAATTACTGAAGGATCGCGAATAAATCTGTCATCCTGACTTGGCGTGAGTTTGCAATTCAATGATTCTTAACCTTTGATTGACTTAAAGATAGATCCAGAGATTCGTCTAATTCGATACAATTTATAAGCAGAGAGAGCCGAAGGAGAACAAGGTGGTCTTATTAAAAGGCTTTGAGATTGAGATGTATACTGGCACGCCTCAAGGTGAAATCGTCGGTCTCTCCGACAAAATTGTTGCCGCTTTGGATGGATTTATGCGGGAGCCAGATAGCCGCAACGTAGAGTACATAACCCAACCATCCCATAATTACGAGAATTTATTGTGTGCCTTGCTGCGTCCCCGGCGGGAGTTGCGAAACTACCTCAATCGCTTGGGCGATTACACCCTAATACCGGGGAGTACTTTATCTTTGGGTGGGGGCGATCGCTTTTTGCGTTCCGATCCAGCAAACCCCTATCATGACTACATTGAGAAGACCTACGGTACAAAAGTAGTAACCGCCAGTGTACATATCAATGTGGGCATTAGCGACCCAGAAGTATTAATGCGAGCATGCCGGGTGATCCGTATGGAAGCGCCTCTATTTCTCGCCCTCAGCGCCTCATCTCCCTTCCTGGATGGCAAAGCTACTGGCTATCACTCTACCCGTTGGGGTGTATTTCCGCAAACGCCTAGCCATGTGCCATTATTTGCCAGCCACGCTGATCATATTCAGTGGGTAGAAGATCAACTCGTTGCAGGAACCATGCAAAACGTGCGGCATCTATGGGCATCGGTGCGGCCAAATGGCGATCGCCGTCCATACGATCTAAATCGGCTAGAATTGCGAATTTGCGATTTAATCACAGATCCCATTGCCTTGCTAGCGATTACTGCCTTATTAGAAGCGCGTTTGTTGCAAATAATCGAAAATCCCAGCATCGATCCGTTAACCCAGAGTATTTTCTCTGGCGAAGAACTTGTAACCCTGACTGCTGAAAACGAAGCTGCTGCTGCTGCTGATAGTCTTGATGCTCATTTACGACATTGGCAAGATGGCAGAAGCATCCTAGCCAGAGATTGGATTTCTGAAATGTACCAAGATGTTTGGGCGATCGCTAAACAAAGAGGCTTTGGCTGTTTCCTTTCCCCTTTACAAAAAATCCTCCGCGAAGGGAATGAAGCTCAACAGTGGTTGCAATTACACGCAGTCGGTTTTGACAGCCAGCGCGTCATCACTCAGGCTATTATTGCCACCCAAGAGCGCGAAATCGAACTCGAAGACAAATTATGTTCCTCTCTGCTGGCTTAACTCAAGGGGCATTGGGGCGGGGTGCAGGGGGCAGAGGGGAAAACTCTTCTCCCCTGCTCCCTTGCTCCCTGCTCCCTGCTCCCTCATCTCCCCCCACTCTCCCTGCCTCATCTACTGTCTTGAGACAAACGGTAGATTTTTTTGAATACACTACCAGAACTAAAAGGCACAAACACTTAGTTTTTCTACATAAAACTTAATATTTCCCAATTTTAGCCAAATATCCTCTCAGGCATTGCTCTGGGAGGGTTTACGTTTCGTTTTAAAAATCTAATCGCTGGAGGATGCTTGATTATTATTAATAAAACCTATGAATAGCCTCTACCGTTTGGTAGATTTAACATGGACAATAAATTGTTTTATACAATACTTAGCTTATACGGACAATGCCTCAGGTAGTTTTAGTTAACCCACAAATTCCTCCTAATACAGGTAATATTGCCCGTACTTGTGCGGCTACGGGTACAGAGTTGCATTTGGTGGGGCCTTTAGGATTTGAAATTAGCGATCGCTACCTCAAAAGGGCTGGCTTAGATTACTGGCCTTACGTCAAGCTGCACTATCACGAATCGCTAGAAGCCTTTAAAAACGTACATCAAGAGCGTGGAGGCAGATGCTTAGGTTTTACTGTCCGTGGCAATTGCAATTATGTTAGCTTTCAGTTTCAACCTGATGATTGGTTGCTGTTTGGTAGTGAAACTACCGGCTTACCACCAGCAATTCTGTCAGATTGCGATGCTACTTTGTATATTCCCATGAGCCAACCGGGGGTTCGCAGCTTGAACTTGTCAGTCAGTGTAGCAATTAGCTTATTTGAAACCCATCGTCAGTTAGGCTATTTACAATAGTTGTTTACCTATATGTTTATAAGTAAATATACTTATAATATTCCCAGATATCTATTTAGACGAATGATTTGTGGCAGCAAAAATTTTCTTTATTACTGCAATAATATGTAAAACAAGATACCTAAAATTGGGCTTTTTTCTAAATTGTAGTGGAAGATACTTACAAGGAGAGCAAGGTTAGTATAAGAAATTTGTATATAAAACTTGGGATATTGCCAAATTTGAATGATAGATTTTGATGAATTTGAAACATCCTAAGTTGAGGAACAAAAAGGCTAAACTCCAGTCATCTGGGATATTTCAGCCATTTTAGTTCGAGCAACGCTAGAAAGAAGTTCCAAAGTAGCCGATAGATCATACGGTTGTTTTTTAGGGAATAATCAACGTAAAGTCTCGTGTTGAGAAGACTGATTGGGTAGAAATATCTTGAAGATATCTACAGTAGGGGGCATCACTTTCCCAGAAGTCGCAGCAATTTAATTTCCGGCAGCGACTATGGACTTGGCAAATATCTTGTCCAGTCCCCGCGATTGACGCAAGACAAGCGCGGACAATGGTAAAAAGTAAAACGTCCTAGGTGGTGTGAGGAAGTGGTTCGGACAAGTAAACACAGCAAATTTTTTTTGCTAACACGTGTGAACTTGTTTAAATCAGAGAAGCAGGTTAATCTTGCGTAAGCATCTCTGGTGAGTGTGATCTTGATCTATCATTTGTTGTGATCTAAATCATTGACTAGAATCCAACGGAAAAATCGAGGTCAGTTAAGCGCTAGTGATCATAGGAGGTCGTCTTTGAAACGAGCATTGAAAAAGAGAGTAAAAGCTGTGTTGAACAATAACCCCAGCAGCGATGATGCCCCGGTAGAACTGCTAAATGTGATAAATCCAAAAGTTAACCGCCGGGTGCGGACAAAAGCCGCCATGATTGGCTTGGCCATCTCTATGGGAGCAACCAGCCTTTTGGTGACTCGACAAAGCGATCAAGCCCAAGCAGCAGTGCCTGTAGGTAGCCAAAAGGCAACTTCAACGATTCCTGCTGTTCCTGACACTGAGGTGAAATTCGCCTCCACAAGGCTGGAGTCCCAAGCAGTCTCATCAGCGAGCGTGCCGGAAAATCCTGTAATCGTGGAACCAACGGCAGTCTCACAAGTGCCTGGGCTTGAAGCTAAATGGCAAGTCGCGGCAAATGGAATGTCTTTGCAAGTTCCTGCATCAGCAACATTTTTCCAAGGAACAGCGGTTTATAAAAATTCCACCTACCTGAAGCCGCAAGTGGCACAGGGATTGAACAATACCTTAGCTGAAACTAGTTTCCCAACAGTCAATAATCTGTCTGAGTCTGGTGCTGATGGTATTGGTATTACAAATGCATCACTAAGTGCCCAGTCACAAATAGTGGCAACATCTGGAGCAGCTAACAGTGAGATAAATGCACAACTTAAAGCGCAACAAGAGTTCGCACTGAATCGCTTACAAGAAAAATCAAACCGTTTAAGAAATAGTCTGGCACAGCTGCGGTCTGAGAAAACCAAAGATTTATCACAACCTGATATGGGGTTGGCGCAGCCGACGACTGTAGTTGAGAAGACTTTATTAGCCAAGTCGGACGCTTCTGCCGATGCAAGCAAAGCGAACTTGATATCGAAGTTAAAACAGAAGACACAGACTACTGCACTAACACCAGCTACGCCAACAGTTATTGCCTCCTCGACTCGAACAGCCTACGAAGTTAAGCCTGGAGATACACTAGCAGCGATCGCCAGCAGATACAACACTTCAGTATCAGAGCTAGTCAAGGCAAATAACCTCAACAATCCAAATGAACTGCAAATTAGTCAAAAACTGATTATTCCAGCAGTCGCTCAAGTTGAGGCAATTGTAGCGAATTCACCTACATTTGTAGAGTCCAGCAAAACTCCAAAGGTAGCCACCTCCACTGTAAACATTGGTAGTGCCAACTCATATCTACCTAGTTCACAATCACCAACTATTGCCGATAACAGTAGCGTTGCCGTCCCTACACCGGTAACTGTTCAGATTCAGGCAAATAGTGCGACCGACTTAGAAACAGCCCCCCCCACAGCTAGTTCTTACGGCGTCGGTGGTGACATTCCAGTGCCAAAAGCTTTTGCCGAAATGCAACAGCCTAAAACAGCAACGAATAGGGTAGCAAGGGAAAACAATAACAATAACGACCGTTTGCGGGGCTTACAAGCCGAAATTCAGAGGTTACAGCAGAAATATCGCGCTCAACAGTCTGGGAACTTAGTTGTGGCAGCAGCACCTACTGAAACTAATAATGCTGCGATGCTCACTCCTACTTCTATCCCCAATAATTTCCCTGTACCCAACGCTACTCGACCAAATAGTGTAGCGATCCCAATTCCAGTTCCTACACCGATTCGGTCTAACTATAGCGTTCAACCCATTAAGACCCAATTCAGTCAACCAATTAAGACCCAATTAAGTGCTACTGTACGCCCTCCCGAGGCAGTAAACCCAGAGTTCTTGCCTAATCTCGGTTCTGCTAGTCAGTGGACTCCCCCTCGCACTCCATCTGCTACAAGGGTTGCAACACCTCCTGGAAAAGTAAATGCCTCTGATTCCTTAGGAAAGATGCGGGGAACCACAGTTTCTCCACAGATAGTACCGCCTTTGGCAGCAGTGGATCAATATCTGCCCAGACCCATTGATGAACTTACACCTCCTCCATCTTCCTCAACCATCGCTTACACATGGCCAGCGAAGGGAACACTCACCTCTGGTTATGGCTGGCGCTGGGGTAGAATGCACAAAGGAATTGACGTTGCTAACTCTACTGGCACGCCAGTTGTCGCCTCAGCTGAGGGGACGATAGAAAAAGCTGGTTGGAACAAAGGTGGTTATGGCAACCTTGTCCAAATCCGTCATCCTGATGGCAGCACGACTCGCTATGCTCATAACAGCAAGATTCTGGTTCAACCTGGTCAGCAGGTGAATCAAGGAGAAACGATTGCTTTAATGGGTAGCACTGGTCACAGTACTGGGCCACACACCCACTTTGAAATCCATCCATCAGGCAAGGGTGCTGTTAACCCAATTGCTATGTTACCGGATCGCATATAACTCTTGGTTGTAACTAAATTATTGTCTTGTTAGTTGAGGGAGTTTACCTCCCTCTTTTGTTTTCTATGACCTCAACAGGAATGAAAGCTGTAAGAAATTTGCAAAAGGGGCTAGTCTTGAGCAAATTTGTATGCTATATTAATAAATGATTTGAGGAAATATGGCTCAGTAGCTCAGTTGGTTAGAGCACGGGACTCATAAGCCTGGGGTCGTTGGTTCAACTCCGACCTGAGCCACTTTAAAAGTCAATAAGTAGTGAGTGATGAGTAAAGTTTAGATAAACTAGCCTTGATTGCTCTGTAAGAGCCAAATCTAACTTCTAACACTCAGGACTCAGCACTACATGATATGGCGGATGACTTCCGCAACTGACCAAGCTTGAGCGATCGCTCCTCTGGGCTTATGAGGTGCATCGCCATCAAAAATCTCAGAAATAGAACCAAGACAAGCGTCAAATAAGAAGTGATCTAGCAGAGGTTGCCAATCAAAAGGCAGCGATTGTTGTGGATAAAAACGCTGCCAAGCCCGAATATATGGCCCGATTAGCCAAGCCCAAACAGTGCCTTGATGATAAGCGCGATCGCGTTGCTCTTGGTTACCCTCATATCTCCCTTTATATTCCGGATCTCCTGGATCAAGACTGCGAAGACCATAGGGCGTGAGCAAGCTGACAGTTGCCAAATCTAGTACTTGACACCCTTGTTGTAAAGAAAACGCACAATGGTGTAGCGACAGGGCCAAAACGGCATTGGGACGAATTTGAAAATTCCGGCGATCGTCCGGCTCAATAGTATCGTACAGATAACCTAGCTGAGGATTCCAGAACTTTTGCAGCGAGGTTTTAACGTGTTGTGCTTGTTGAGCATAACGCTGTGCTTGCTTAGTGAGACGCACTGGCTCACCAAACTCAAGCTGGCTCAATCGTTCTGCCCACTGACTCAGCCAACATAAAGCTGAATACCACAGCGCATTGATTTCCACTGGCTTACCGTACCGGGGAGTCACAGGGTGTGCCCCAATTACCACATCCATCCAGGTAAGAGCTAGATCACGACCATCCCAACTAACTAACCCATCGGTAGCATCGATTTGGATATTGAAATGTGTACTACCGACAAATGCTTTGTAGATTTGCTGTACTACGGGGAATTGCTCTGCCAAAAATTCCCAGTCTTGGGTAGCTTCTAAATAAAGTCCTAAAGTTTCAATCCACCACAACGCCGCATCAATACTGTTATAAATTGGTTCGCCATTGGCATCAGGAAATGTATTAGGAATCAAACCGTGGTGACAATAGTGCCCGAAAGTCCGCAATACTCCTTTCGCTAGGTCAAAGCGTCGTGGAACAAGCGCTAACCCCGGTAAAGCGATTAATGTATTGCGCCCCCAGTCATTAAACCAGTGATAACCAGCAATGACCGTAGGGCCAGCAATTGAGGCTCGATAGACGATAAACTGATCGCTTGCTTTGAGTAGCTGTTGCCAGATTGTAGATTGGGGATTAGGTATTGGGCATTGAAAAGGGGCAGAGGGGCGGGGGGCAGGGGGCAGAGGGGAAAATTTTTCTCCCTGCTCCCTTTCTCCCTGCTCCCTTGCTCCCTGCTCCCCGCTCCCTGCTCCTCTCCCTCCTTGACTCAATCTAAAAATCTGGGAGAGCCTTTCTTGTTCTGCCTCTACGGCTTCTGCAAAGGTTTCAGAGGTGAGAATACCTGCCATCGAGTCGGGAAAACCTACTCGTGCTTCTAAAGTCACCACATCTCCTGGTTGCAGTGTGACTATCAAGTAACCAGGACTGTAGAGGTCTTCCTTGTCGCCTAATCCCCGTTTTGTCTCCTCAGGCAATCCATAATTCCAATACCAAACTGCATCTGTTCGATATTTTCCTTGTGTCCAGCGCAAGTGCCAAGGTATGCCGAAATGCCCAGCATTTTTTGCTTGCAGACAGACTTGCTGTTGCCCAAGCAATTCTGAGAACTGTAATCCTGGACTAGCAGTTTGCTGGTGGTGAAAATTACGTTCTGCTATCAGCAGTCGCAACCGTAAAATCGCTGTATCACTTCCGTTATAGCGATATTGGATCAAAGTTCGATGGCAAAATTCGGCAGGGGCATTGGGCATGGGGCATTGGGGATTGGGCATTGGGTATGGAAAAGAGGCAGAGGGGCGGGGTGCGGGGGGCAGAGGGGAAAACTCTTCTCTCTTGCTCCCTGTTCCCCTGCTCCCTGCCCCCTGTTCCCTGCTCCCTACTAACCCATAGGGCATCACTAACTGTCTAGTTAACTGCCAGTCATCTTTACCCCAAATCCATTTTGGAACCGGGTTAATATCAAAAGAGTGCAGCAGTTCGTAGCCTGTCGGCTCAACCTGACCGTTACCCCAAAAATTTGTCCCCAGTGCTACAACCTTCCCTAATACTTCCAAGCTAGCTTCTAGGTGCGAAAACAGCAGAGTGCGCTCAGAAGGAGGGTTTATCGCGGCAAACAGCCAACCGTGATAAGTACGGGTGCGGACATCAGAAACCGTACCGCTGGCGAAACTTCCTAAGCCATTGGTAAGCAACCATTCTCTTGTATCTAAATCAAGCATTTGCTACTCAAAATCGTTATGAGTATGATATAGTCGTAACAGATCGTAATTAAACTGTGAGAGCGTGGATGGGTGAGTTTTACTTGACCCGAATTCCAACGCTACTAAACCGATAAAGGAGAATTAGGTTAATGTCCCTTACTTACGGAACCGAAGGAAGCCTCCGCGTTGGTCAACAAGCTCCCGATTTCACAGCAACGGCTGTGGTAGATCAGGAATTTAAAACAGTCAAACTTTCCGATTATCGCGGTAAGTATGTCGTCCTGTTTTTCTACCCACTAGACTTTACCTTTGTTTGTCCCACTGAAATTACAGCATTTAGCGATCGCTACGAAGAATTCAAGAAAATCAATACAGAAGTCCTTGGAGTTTCTGTTGATAGTGAATTTTCTCACCTCGCTTGGATTCAAACAGATCGTAAGTCTGGTGGCGTCGGCGACCTGAATTATCCTTTAGTCTCCGATATCAAAAAAGAGATTAGCGCCGCTTACAACGTTCTTGACCCAGCAGCAGGCATTGCCTTGCGTGGTCTGTTCCTCATCGATAAAGATGGTATTATACAGCACGCTACCATCAACAACCTAGCTTTTGGTCGCAGCGTTGATGAAACCCTGCGGACATTACAAGCAATTCAGTATGTTCAGTCTCACCCCGACGAAGTTTGCCCAGCTGGTTGGCAACCTGGTGACAAGACAATGAATCCTGACCCAGTGAAGTCTAAAGTTTACTTCTCTGCTGTCTAGACTACGTTTGCTAAACAACTCTAATTCAGGCTATTGGAGTTAAGAGCAAAATCAATGAAAACCACAGATAAACAGAGATACACATTAAACAGTGTCAACCTCAGTATCTATCTGTGGTTTTTTTATAAAATAGTATTTAAATAATTAAGGATAAAAATATGCTGACTTCAACTGATTTTAGTGGCTTATTAAATGAGCGATTCTTCCGCAATTTTTTACCAGTTCCAGCGACAAATAAACTTAGGTTGGGAGTAGGAACGCCAGATTTTCAACTGCCAGATATCACCAACGGGACATTAGTAAAATTGTCTGATTATAAAGGTAAGCAACCGATGTTACTCGCCTTTACTCGCATCTTTACTGAAAAACAATATTGTCCTTTTTGTTTTCCTCACATCAAAGCTTTAAATGAGAACTACGAGGAATTTCAAAATCGCGGAATAGAAGTTTTAATGATTACTAGTACCGATGAACGGCAGAGTCAAATAGTTGTGAAAGATTTAGGCTTAAAAATGCCGTTATTGAGTGATCCCAGTTGTAGAGTGTTTCGTACCTATCAAGTAGGG
This sequence comes from Nostoc desertorum CM1-VF14, assembly GCA_019359245.1. Lineage (GTDB taxonomy): Bacteria > Cyanobacteriota > Cyanobacteriia > Cyanobacteriales > Nostocaceae > Nostoc > Nostoc desertorum. The sequence goes on from JAHHHR010000030.1 coordinate 31,652, forward strand.
CAAGCACTGGGAGCGCCTTTACCAGCCCAGTTCGTATTAGATAAAGAAGGAAAACTTGGCTACTGGCATTTATTTTCTTTTTTGGATCACAATGCTAGCGTTGAGACTTTGTTAAAACAATTTAATTGAGTGTAATGTGTAAATGGTAATGCCCACCCTACTGATAAAACTGTGAGGTTTTATGGTGCTGACCCTTTATCACTCACCGATTTCTCCCAACTCTCGCCGTGTCTGGATTACTCTACTAGAAAAAGGACTTGAGTTTGAATTAGTAGAAATAAAACTGGATGGGGAGCAGTTTAAACCAGAGTTTTTGGCAATTAGCCCCTTCCACCACATTCCGGTTTTGGTGGATGACGGCTTTAGTGTAGTAGAATCTTTAGCAATTCTGGACTATTTAGAGGCAAAATATCCCACACCTGCGATGTTGCCTAAAGATGCCAAGGATTTAGCGATCGCGCGGATGGTACAACTGGTAACTGTGAATGAGCTTTTGCCAGCAGCAACCACCATCTTTCTACCTCAATTTCTAGGCTTACCTGGAGGAGATCCAGAAAAAATTGAGAAGGAAAAGGATAAAATTGCCACAGTGCTGAAGTTTTTTGAAAATCTATTAGACGATCGCCTTTACTTTGCTAGTCACAACCTCACTCTGGCTGAGGTTGTGGCTGGAACTGTAGTCACTCTGCTGCCAAGTATAGGTATTTCCTTAAGTGAATATCCAAAATTAAATGCTTGGCACGATCGGTTAGCTGCACGGGCGACATGGCAAGCTACCGAGGCTACACCAGAAGCAATGGAAGCGTTTAAGTCCATGATAGTAGCGAGAAATACGCAGCAAATTCATACTTAAATGTAGAGACGGTAAATTTACCGTCTCTACAAAGCTAAATTTTCACAGCTTGACTTGCTGCAAATGACTGCGGGGATTATAAGTACGTATAGCCCGGATTTTTTCATAATATTCCCGCTCTTGTTGGCTGAGGTCTTTTGGTGGTGCGATCGCCACCTTCACCAACTGATCGCCACGTCCACCCTTGGCGAGAGGCCAACCTTTGCCACGTAAACGCAGCGATTGACCAGAACGCACTCCTGCTGGTAGCTTGACATTAACTGAACCATCAGGCGTGGGTACATCAATAGATGCTCCCAGGGTAGCTTCATCTGGCGTGATTGGCACTTCGCACACCAAGTTATCGCCTTCCACTTGAAAGAACGAGTGCGGCTGAAGTTCGACTTTTAAGTATAAATCCCCTCGTTGTTGAGTCATCGGGTTGATTTGACCTTTACCCCGCACGCGCAGACGAGTACCAGGTTTAGCCCCCGATGGAATACGAACATCAATTGTTTCATTACCTAAACTGAAGCGCTTTTGCACGCCGTTAAACGCTTCGGCAAAAGTTAGAGTAATTGCAGCTTCACTATCCTGGGAAGTACCCGTGCTTGCATCTTGAAACCCATAATCGTTAAAGCCGTTAAAACCACTCGACGTATTTGTAGAAGTACGGTAAGAGTAATTTTGTGAGTAATTTGAGTAATTATTTTGCTGTGAGTAACTTTGTCGCCCACCGCGAGGGGTAGCACCGCCAAAGCGTCCTAGCAACTCATTGATGAATTCATCAAAATTGCCATATTGACTGAAGTCAAAGCCACCCATATCAGCACCAACGCCACCAGATGGGAAACCTTCACCAGCTTGTTTCCAATATTGACCAAATTGGTCGTATTTTTTACGCTTATCTGGGTCTGACACAACCTCGTAGGCTTCGCTAACTTCTTTGAAGCGTGCTTCTGCCTGTTTGTTATTTGGGTTGACATCAGGGTGATATTTGCGGGCTAGTTTACGAAAGGCTTGCTTAATCTCCTCTGGAGTGGCAGTCTTACTAACTCCCAAAATTGCGTAATAGTCTTTGAAGTCGGTTGCAGCCATCTACCAGCCTCCTATAGAACTTCCTGTTATGTTTTTTTTTAAGATGAGAGATATTTTATTTGCTAGGTATAGTGCCAAGCAAAAGAATCTGATTTTAAATTAACAAAGAATATAGAAAATCAAGTGTGGTTCTCGCTCAACAAGCGATCGCAATTTCCGTACTCTGATTTTTCTGATAAGCGGATCAGCCTGTCTAGCCCCTCTTCCAGGCTTGGGGGAGCATCTCGGAGTTGACGGTGCATCCGCAAGATAATTTCTTCAGGAACTTGGCGCGATCGCCTTTTATTCCGTGCTAAACACAGCCAAACTGGCGTATCCACCCAAATTCCGGTAATGTGGGTAAAACCTGAGTCGTGGGCTAAAGCAATGACTTGACGGCGATTGCGGCGTTGGGCATTGGTGGCATCGAAAATAGCTGTATTTTCTGTAGAAATAGCTTGCTGAAACTGCCGTCCTACTTCTTGCCAAATCACCAGCCACGGCCCCTGAATGGCTTGGGAACCGAACAGTTGCCCCCGGATGCCATCCGTAGAAATCAGCGGCATCTGGGGGCATTCTGTGAGTAATTGTTTTACCAAAGTTGACTTACCGCTAGCAGGAAGGCCAATCAACAAAATGAGTTTAGTCATTTGTCTTTCGTCCTTTGTGGTTTGTCACTTGTAACTGTTAACCAATGACTAATGACTAATGACTAATGGCTAAATGATGGTTCCATCAGGAATGACAGCATTTTTCAGCACAACGGTAATGCCACTGCGGATATAGAAACCTTGACTTTCGCGGTCAGCTTCTTGCACGTTATCTTTATTGATAATTTTGACATCATGACCGATACTGGCATTTTTATCGATGATGGCACGGCGAATAATCGAGTCACTACCAATACCTACAGGAATATCACCTTGTTGTACATTGGATTGGCGTTCTACAGAAGCTTGGTAAAAATCTGCACCCATGAGTAAAGATTCTTCGATGAGGCAGCCAGATTCAATTCGCGATCGCACTCCCAAAACTGAATGTTGAATGCGACAATTTTTCAAAATGCAACCTTCGCCAATTATTGATTCTGTTACTTGGCAATCTAAAAGTTTACTCGGTGGCAAGTAACGAGCGCGGGTATAAATTGGAGCCTGTTCATCATAGAAACTAAAGGGTGGCTGGGGCTGCTGAGTCAGGGCTAAATTGGCATGATAAAATGCCTCAATTGTTCCAATATCTTCCCAGTAGTCATCAAAAAGGTAAGCTTGAACGTTGTAATCTTTAGAGGCATCAGGAATAATTTCTTTGCCGAAATCAGTCCTTTCTATACCTTCTCTCAACAACTTAAACAAAACCTCTTTTTTAAAGACATAAATCCCCATTGAGGCGATGTAAGGCTGTTGCTGGGCTTGTTCTTTGGTTAATCCCAGTATGCTTGTATCAACACGCATTTGGATTAACGCTTCACCTTTGGGTTTTTCACTAAAATCGATTACCCTACCAGAATCGTCAATCTTCATCAAGCCAAAATCTGAGGCGCGGCGCTCATCAATAGGGATAACTGAGAGAGTAATATCAGCCCCCGTTTCCCTATGGCGCTGGATAAACTGGCGATAATCCATGCGATAGAGGTGATCGCCTGAAAGGATCAAATATTCGTCTGCATTCCATTCTTCCATTAACCACAGATACTGACGCACAGCATCGGCTGTACCTTGGAACCAGTTGGGGTTTTCTGGCGTTTGTTGTGCCGCTAGCACTTCTACAAACCCTTCATTGAAGCCAGTAAAGTTATAGGTACGGGCGATGTGACGATTCAGAGAAGCTGAGTTGAATTGTGTCAGGACGTAGATTTTGAATATTTCGGAATTTATGCAGTTACTGACAGGAATATCAATTAAGCGATACTTCCCTGCTACTGGTACTGCTGGTTTAGCGCGGAGTTTCGTTAGTGGGTAAAGCCGAGTACCCGCGCCACCACCAAGGATGATTGATAATACTTTTTTCACAAAATTTCTCCCGACTGCCTTTCAACTCTCACTCTCAGTTTAGGACTGTCTGCCACTACACGTAAGGGGGATCACCTGATTCTTAGGGATGAATTTTACAGAATGCTAGCGGTAATCGGTAGTAGGGTTGATAAGAAAAAAATAGGACACTTGTACTAACTGAGGTAAGGAATAAGGGGCGATCGCTACACAAGGTTGATAACTAAGCAATCTCTCAATTTAAAAACTTAGCTTTTTTAACACAATTTTAAGATAGTACCTTGTACTATGCCTAATCTTGTACAAAAAATTAAGGTAGATACTTATAGTTTTAAGAAAGATTGTCAAAGTCTGCTTACAAGATTTCTGTTTGATGGACGTAAATTCTTGTTTACACTTTTGGGCTTAGGTAATTTTAGATTATCCTTAAAAGGGACAAAAGGCAAAGAGGTTGAATAAATTAACTTTACTAAAACTTGTCCTTATTAAAAGAGGTGCTTAAAACGGCATCTGTATGATCTTCTAATCAGTTACTTTCTTGAATACCTTCTAATATTCCTTCCAAAAGATTAATCTTTTCATCCTGTGTTACTTCTATTTGTTTGAATTGATTTAGCGCTTTGATAGTTGGTATTAATGCTTCAATTTGATATTTCTTTTCAAAAAGTTGCTTAGGCTCTGATAATAAAGCATCAATAGTAGTATTTTTACGTTGTTCAGCCTGTATTCCAAATACAGTAGCAAAAGCTGTTAGTAGCGTTAGTAACCCTTCTGGAATTCTAGCAGTCAAAGTTTTTTGGCTCTCGGCTTCTGCTTCTTGCTGCTTAGACTCAGCAAGTTCGCGCAATTCTCTTTCCAGCTTTAATGCTGATTGAAGTTCTCTATCTCTTTTTGCTAAACTTTTTTGCAAAAATTCTGTTTCTAATGGCGTAAGCCTTGGCTGAGTCTTATTCACCCACTTAGAAATTACAGCTAATTTTGCACCCGCCAATAGTGCATCATCAGATTTATTAAATCTTTGTAGCCATTCCTGGCAATCTTCATCTAAAGAATGACTGAGACGAATATTCTCTAGATCCTCAGCAATCCAAGTATTTAATAATTTTAGTGCTTTTAAAGACTCCAATACTGCTGAGATTGAGGAGGTAAGACTTAAATTTGGCATTAAGCTGGGTGGTAAAGCCGGCATTCCTTACATTACCAAAGGCCTTGCTGAAAGTAATCTGGAAATTGAGGTGAAGTGTAAGTTTCCAGAAAAACAAGAACCTGATTCACAATAAGAGCAAAAAATTATCCGCGCAGCATAGGGTTAGGCAATGCCCATTAAACACCCAATCTCCCAGCACCTATTCTCCTATTAACCAAACCTAATTGCTGCGATCGCTTCAAATACTTCACCCAAGATTGCTCTGACAAGTGGGAAATGGCATTTGGTGACAGTGTTGCTGTGAAAATCTCTTTGCCACTGGTAACACCACTAACGCCTAAACGTTCTAAAACAGCAGTTGCAGCAGAATCTAAAATTGGTTCAGTATGAATAAAAACTCCCAAATTTGAGTCTTCGAAATTTTGAACATCATTTAGTGCTGTAGCAAGGGCAGCATCTAGCTTTTGATAATTCATTAGCAATTCCTTGGTAAAGAGCACGGGCAATTTTTAGCCTATCCTAAAACCAATTTATCAAGTTTATGAGTTATCACTACCTATCTTTGTACAGACTTAATGCACTAATCTCTACGTCAAATTACAGATTAATTGCTAGAGGGATAAACCAACAATTAATGGATAATAATTCAATAGTGTTAGCACCATGAAATGCGATCGCTTTGTTTCTTGGCTTCTCTGCTACTCCCCTTTTCGGTAAAATAACTTAGCAGATCAGCAAGGAACAGGTTCAGGATCATGGCTCAAGCTAGTATTGGGATTATTGGTGGCAGTGGTCTGTATAAGATGGACGCACTCAAAGATGTAGAAGAGGTGCAAGTTCAAACCCCTTTTGGTTCACCATCAGATGCTTTGATTCTGGGGACTTTGGATGGCACACGGGTAGCTTTCTTGGCGCGTCATGGTCGCAATCACACGCTGTTACCCTCTGAATTACCATTTCGCGCTAATATCTATGCGATGAAGCAATTGGGTGTGCAGTATTTAATCTCAGCTAGTGCTGTGGGTTCCTTGAAGGAAGAGGCGAAACCACTGGATATGGTGGTTCCAGATCAGTTTATTGACAGAACTAAAAATCGAATTTCAACGTTTTTCGGTGAGGGAATTGTTGCTCACATTGCCTTTGGCGATCCGATTTGTAAGAATTTGGCTGTTGTGTTAGCAGATGCGATCGCATCTCTCAATTTACCAGAAGTTACTCTCCATCGCGGCGGCACTTATGTGTGCATGGAAGGACCAGCTTTTTCCACTAAGGCAGAATCGAATCTTTACCGCAGTTGGGATGCAACAATCATTGGGATGACGAATTTACCAGAGGCGAAGTTGGCAAGGGAAGCGGAAATTGCTTATGCAACCTTAGCGCTGGTGACAGATTATGATTGTTGGCATCCAGACCATGACAGTGTGACGGTGGAAATGGTGATTGGCAATTTGCTGCGGAATGCTGTGAATGCTCAAAAGGTGATTCAAGAAACTGTGCGGCGCTTGAGTGAAAATCCGCCAACCAGTGAGGCGCATTCGGCGTTGCAGTATGCAATTTTGACTCAGTTGGATAAAGCACCCGCAGCGACGAAGGAAAAGTTAGGGTTATTGTTGCAGAAGTATTTGTAGACTTAGATTACAGCAAAAGCGATCGCACTTCCTCAGATTACAGCGATAGCGATCGCAGTTTCTTAGATTAGAGCAACAGTGATCGCACCATCAGCCAACTGAAACTATACAGGCAATCGCACTTTATTAGATTGGGGTTAATGTTGATATCATGGGATGCGTAGGCGTAGCCTGTTATAGACATCGCTACATTTGATGAATTAACCGTGCAAAAGCCATCAAACTTCAGGAGCTTTCCTTTGTGAAGTCACAACGCCCATCACCACCGCCAAAGGCACTAAGACCACTGCGTTAAGCGTCAAAATCGCTCTCTGAACTACTTTTGCCTGCTCAACAGCTTTTTGCCTTTCTTGCTCTTGCTCTTCAGCAGTTTGCAGGATGTTAGTCAAGCTTTGCGAAAGCTGGTCTAGCCGCGCGGCTGTTTCACCACCCATAATTGTCAATAACTGTGATCGGGCAGAGGAAATTTGCTGAGGCTGAACTTTTTGGGAGTCAATTTTCTGTAATACAACCTCGATTTGGTCAACATAGGCTTTTAAATTACTCTTATAATCCAGCAATAACGTTTGTAAAGTCGAACTTGTTGCTGCTAGTCTTCGGGGTTTACTGTCGATAAATCCGGCAATATGTGACTCTAGTTGTTTAGCTTTTTCAACATTCTTTAGAAAATCGGCTTTTTTGCTTTGTAGCTGTTGTGAATTTTCCAATACAGCAACTAGGTTAGAGCTATGTAATTGCGCTACTACTACTGCATCTTTATAATTACTTAGTAGCTGTGCTTGTTCATAGCCTTGATTGAATAGCCTCACTTCCCTTTCCTGGTAGGAGTTGGCGAGCTCCAAAACAGTAAGTGAGCCAAACACGCCAATTCCAATTCCCACAGAGCAGGCATAGAAAATCTTTTGATAGATGCGCCAATAACTTGGTAAATTTTTGATTATCCACTGTTCATCAAAAACTTTACTGTAGATCGGATTGCGTACCAACAACCTACCGTTCTCACGGCGTACAACACCTGATAGTTTGAGGTGGGACTTGACTAATGACTGCTCCTCATCCAGGACAGGGAGCTTACTCCGATGAATTTCGCGATAGGTAGTTAAAACTTCTTGGTCTGGTGAGCGTTTAGTCAACATATCGCGCACAAACTGTAGGTTATTGTCTTGCTCGCTCATAGCACCAAAGAATGTGCTACATACTATACCCTCAATATAGACTTTAGACCAACTGCTGTTACCTTGGTCTGTTATGGCGCTGCAAAGACGTTGAGTTAGATAGGGGTGTCCCTCCGTCCATTGCAGCACCCACATTAACACCTGTTGAGCTTTATCCATTGGTAGCCCTAGTCCATTAGCCAGGGGTAAAGCTTCCTCAAAAGTAAAATCAGTCAAATCTACACGCTGTCCGATATTAAACGGCGTGCGCTTGGCATTACGAATTAAATCACCCGGGGTTGCTACCCCAATCAAGACAAACGAGAGACGGTGAAACTTAGGATCAGTGGCACGAGCAACGTAGAGATAGCGAATTGCTATAAAAAAATCGTCGGTAAAATTTAGGCTGAGGGTAGAGTCAATTTCATCCACAAAAATTACGACTTGCTCCTCGATCTCAGCCAGCAAAACCTTCTCAAAAAATAACGTCAACCGTTGCGATACCCCAAAATGCTCATGTTTTTGCCACCAAATCACTACATCGGTATCAAACATGAGTTGGTCATCCAGTTTGACTAAAAAGCCAAAATACCACTGTTCGGCTGTGACATTTGCCCCCAATTCTTGAAGGTCAACAATTACTGAGCGAATTCCCTCGTCCCTTAATCTTTCTGCGGTGCGTACCATCAGGCTAGACTTACCCATTTGGCGCGGCGTTAGCACATAAGCGAAAGTTGCCGACCGACATAAACCGAGTAATTCTTCATCAGCTTGGCGAGGAATGTAAATACCACTGCCAGCTTGTACAGTTCCGCCTACAGTGTAAATGCTTGGATTAGCCACGCAGATGCTCCCGGAAATAATCAGTGTAAAGTTGACAACGGGGAAACACTACACGCCCTTGCCGGCGAACTAAACCTGCACCCCGCAAGCGGAAAAAGATACGCTCATCTACACAGGTGTTCTGGTGAATTACTTGGAACATACCCTGAACCAGCTCCTGTTTGTTATGCAACCGGAAAAGGTGGTTACGCAGATGATTGCCAAAGGGGCCATTATCTGCGATCGCATTGGCAAATAATTCGGTAGGATGGAGGCGATCGCTAGCAACTGAGTAAAGTGCAAGCCTTACTAAATAAGGATGTCCACCTAGCAAAGCTATTAATTGCTTTTCTTCACTAGCGTTAAAAGGTGAGCCATGACGGCGGTTTAAATCAGCAACCTGTGCTGCTGTAAAATCTTCTAAATCAATTACTAGCCCAACATTAAAGGGGGATTGGTTGAGATTATCAATTAGCTGGTAGGGTTCGGTGGAAGTAACCAGCGCTAAATCCAGTTGCTTCCAGATGGGATTAGTGGCGCGGCTATTGTGCCAGCTTCGCAGCATTCCAAAGAAATCAGAGCGAAAATCTGTATCAAATACCCTTTCCACTTCATCCATCGCTAAGACAATGGGATTGCCAAATTCCTTCAGCAAATAGCGGCCGACGTAGCGAGTGCAACGCTGACTATTGCCCAAAGGCATATTCCAATACTCATCAACTTTGTCAGTCATTTCCAGTTCATCGGTTAACCAAGTACAGAACTGGCGAAAGAAAAGATCAGCATTAGTTAAGGCAGCTTTATCAAACAATTGGAAATCCAGCAAAGCAACCCGCTTAAGAGCATTCACAGCAGTATGAATTGTGCGGATTAACAAGGAACTTTTGCCCATTTGCCGGGGGCCTTTTATTGTAATTGTTACACCTTGCCGCTCGATAGTCTCTAAAGTAAGTGCATCAGATGAGCGTTCCACATAAAAAGCAGATTGCGATTCCATTGTCCCTTCGGGCATTTCCAGCGAGACTGGCTGTGCTGAAGGAAAGGGATGGGGTAGGGGTGACGGCTGAATCATCTGGAGTAAGTCTGCTTTCGATTTTTCTTCACTGATAGCCAATGCACCTCCAGAGACAGCCTGTAACAATTCTGCAATCAGACGCGGCGTATCTTCTGCATCTTTCCAGAACGCCCAGTTAATCCCATTTAAGTAAGCGCTCAAGGGATACAGGAACGGTTCTTGATACGCCAGACGCACCGGGAGAATTATTGGTTGTCCTGATTGTGATTTTGCCAAGTGGTGTGCTGTCTCGATTTCTGCTACCACCATCTCGCTGCTGGTTGACAAGGCTGAAAGGAAAGTAATCAGAAAATCAGCTTGGCGGATTTCTGCTTCAATACATTCAGCCCAGCGTGTGCCAACGGACATAGTTTGGTCGATAAAGACCTTGTGCTGCTGCGATAGCGCCTGGAAGACTTGCAGTGCTACTGGTTCATCGGGGCTAGCATTACGCTTATAGCTGATGAAGATGCGTTTAGCCTGTGAGTTTAACATTACTATTAGCCTTGTCTTCCTTCAGCTTTTTGAATGCAAAAGCTTATCTAGTTGTGAGTCAATCTGGTACAGAAGTTGGGTGATTCTGTGCTTCGTTATCCAAGGGAAGTTTTTCCCTATTCCGAGGATTAACTGAACAAATTAGGATTTTATTTATAGTGCTATCAATTAGTTACACTCTACTACAGCGCAGTTCAGGCAATTACCGACAGCACAAAAAAATTGCTCACGGAGTTCAAAGACTCGTGAACGGAGCTAAAAGACTCATTAACGGAGTTCAAAGACTCGTTTTCAATCTTCGACTATTGGTGACAATTCTAGAAACAGATAAACGTTCCCATAAAACTCCTACAAAACCTACCTCCGTGGGTTTTGTCTGTATAGACGCGGTTACCTCCCTTTTAACTGAATGATCTAAAACTAAAAAAAGCCTGCATAGGCAGGCTTTTTTTAGGTAGCCACAGGCTTTAATCTGTGGGCGCTTTCAGATTTTTACAATAGATTAAATGACTAATTTCAATCAACTGCTCTCTTCACTGCACTGCCTGCATCTTCAGCTGTGCGCTGAATATTTTTACCAGCATCTTCAGCGCCACTTTGAACATTCTTTGTCAAGCCTTCAGCTGCATTTTGGGTATTTCCCTTGAGATTTTCAATTCCTCGCTGAGTACCCTTAGCTACGCCTTCTCCCAATTCATTAGCTGAACTACCGATATCTTCACCCAGGTTCTTCACTCTTTCGCCAAAGGGTGTACCTTGTTTGTAATTTCGACCATATTGCTCTGTGCTGTCAATTCCCTTCTGCTCAATATTTTTTTGAGAATTTTTCGCCAGCGCATCAGCTTTGTCGTTAGCTGCCTTTTCATCTGCTCTCCCTCTAGGATCTACATCACTAAAGTTATTCATCCCACCAGCTGGAGAAGAGAGAGGATAATCTTTTGTGGGATCGTATCGTTCAAGATAAGGTGACTCAGCCTGTGGTGGTTGTTTTGCTACTCCTGGATCAGCACAAGCTTGTGTCAGAAATAAGAATATTCCTGCAAATAAAACAGTTAAAACTTTCAAGGGACGAATGCTTTTGAGCCAATTCATTGCTTTTTTCATACTTCTACTCCTTGCATTTTTGTGACTAAGTTAAACTTCAACCAAGATGGCATTTGGAATTAATTTTGCATTCCAAGGATTCAGACAAAATTCTATCTGCCTACTGCTGGATTCTTTTGTAATTCAGGCCTAGCAGCAGCTTCATCTGCCTTATCTTGCAAAAAGCCGGAAGCTTTTTCAACATTCTCTTTTACAATCTCAATCCGATCTTGAATCCGATCTCCTACCTTTGGTTCATTCTGAATCAAACCACCTGGTTTAGGTTGTCGGAAGTCTTTATCTGTAATAATTGGCAGTTCTGCTTCTTTATTGATTCGGCCTGCTGGCGTCTCAGCACCTGGATAAAGTATTTCGGATTCTCTATTTGTTGCAATCAACAATTGCGAACTTGGTTGTAAGCTAGCTTGGTCGCGTCCCTGATTAGCTTTTGGTTCTGCTATTTTCGGATCGGTAGACATTCTGTAGTTGGTATACTTGTCTCCACCATTCTTATAAGGATTGTTTGATCCACCAGCTTGTACAGCAGGATTTTGTGGATTTGCACCTTGAGCATCTGCCCCAGTACAAGCAGTGCTAACTATCAACAATAGTCCAGCTAAAAAGATAGTTAAAATCTGACGCAATCTTATTTTTTTCAAGAATAGTCTCACAGCGTTCACGTAGTCCTCCTTACCAAAATATTAATAAGTTAAGAGTTTGCTGAATCTTTGGAGTGGTCAGCAAGTTATGGTGCTTGTTTGGGTTCGCTCAATTTCGATAACCTCTATTAAGGATATGAATAATAAAATGCACTTTACCTCTAGCGCAGGCTACATTTTTATTAGTACATAAATAATATTTTTATCTAACTCTAGAGAGATATAAAATAAAGTAATATAGTTTTCGTAAAAAGAATTACATCGGCCTGTTTGATACTTCAAAAGCTTTGGATAGGTAGCTAATGTCCTGTAATACTTGAGGCATTGGCCCCTTGTTGCTCTACCGTTAAATTACTAAATTAATGAAGAAATTTTTACGCTGGATAATTTTGGGGGGAACGCTGTTTTTTTTAGGGAAAGCTTTGAAGGATAATTGGATTGGAGTGACTGCTATCCGCATTGATGGGGTAGGATGGGCAATTATAGCGATCGCTACAGGTGTCACTTTATTAGCACATACTTGGGCAGGCTGGATCTGGACTTGGATTCTGCAAGAGTTAAATCAACCTGTATCATCTCCCCAATTCATTCAGGTTTACCTAAAAACGAACATAGCTAAGTATTTACCAGGTAATATCTGGCATCACTACGGGCGAATTGTGGCAGCCAAAAATGCCAATATCTCTGCTGGTGCAGCCACCTTAAGCGTTTTGCTAGAACCCCTACTCATGCTAGCGGCTGCTTTAATCATCATTGCTCTATGCAGTAGCCAATTTGCAGCAGTTAATACTACCCTTGCTCTGCAAATACTACAATTGCTGAGTTTAGCTGTAGTCCTTTGTGCGATTCATCCCAGGTTTTTAAACCCAGTTATTCGCTTTTTATACAAATTAAAAGCAAAAAAGTCTGCTACTAGCACTGAGCAAACTGTTCCCTTCAATCTTAAAAGCTATCCCCTACGGCCTTTGTTAGGAGAATTGGGCTTTATGGTACTACGCGCCACTGGGTTTATATTAACTATGTTCGCCCTGGGTTCGTTGAGTGTGAATCAAATTCCTTTGTTATTAGGCGCTTTTAGCTGCGCTTGGCTGTTAGGTTTTGTAATTCCAGGTGCGCCTGGTGGGTTAGGTGTATTTGAAGCAACTGCGTATGAACTTCTACAACACCACTTTCCATCTGCACTAGTATTTAGTGCGATCGCTCTATATCGCCTCATTAGTATTCTAGCTGAAACTGCGGGTGCTGCTTTCGCTTGCTTAGACGAACGCCTTACTAAATCATGAATCAGACGGCACTCATCTTTGTCTATCTACCTTCATCTGTGAAAATACACGATAACTATCCAGATTTAACTGTGAATTACTGCTTTGAGCTTCTCCCATATTAATCAAGTTATATTCTACATTTTCTGCGTAAATTGCAAAAGTTATATTAAAAATTTCCATAAAATTGATTACCCACTTACACTCATCTTCAGGATATTTCTCGTAATAACGAATCAGATGAGCAATTTTAATCTCTAAATGTCTCCGGGAATTGCTGCAAATCAAAATCGTCTTTAACAGTAGAATCACTAATGTTAAAGAGTGACCTTGAGTAAGTAATAATATAAATAATAACGAAGGCTCTTTTCCGTTTTCTGTTGTCAAACAATCAATTACTCGATTACAGGTTCTCAAGAATAATTCTTTAGTAATGATTTCTTGATTAAAATCTTTCTTCCATAAATATAGATTCTGTGTAAATTGCTGCCGCAAAATTTTGACTAATTCTTGATTGTCTACAGAAAAAAATAAATATGTTTCTACACTTGTTTTAAATTGTTCAAGAGTTTGTCCTTGAGTTTGCTTGATAAATATGTTGGCAATATTCTCATGGCTAAACACACCCTTTTTTAAAACAATTGCTTTTATTAAATGTAGAACATTATCTCCCAAAATACTAGGATTTTTGTAGCGTGTTGTGCTTGATACGGCAGATTGAGAACGAGCAATATACATTGCTAGTTCAAACTTAAATTTGTCTTTTATCTGTCTAGAAAGCTTTCTAGCAGCCTCTTGTTGCTCTATTGGGTTATTCTCATTAACAGATTGAGCAACTAATAAATAGGAAGTGTAGCGATTAACCCAATGACCTTGAGATAATTCGTCATGTTTAGTAGCAAATAGTTTTATTTCTTGGTAATCTTTACTGGTAATAAAATTCTCTAGCCAGCTTTTACAAATATTTGCTGCCGGAAACTCCTTAGTTTTTACTTTTAAATTTTCAATTACAAACAAGTTAATTAATTCTTGGATATATTTATCTTTCCTGTTAGTTTTCCAAGTATTAATTATTATATATATACATCGTTTGAGCGTATTATGAAACTCATGTTCGTTATGCTCTAAAAAAATATTGTATATCCCAGGTATAGAATGAGAATATGATGAATCAAGACCGTCTATAAAAAAAGCCTTGAATTTACGTAAAACGTCATCCGGTGACATTTTATTTACAATTTCTATGAAAAAACTATAAACTTCTTCTTGTGCAATCTGCACATTTAGCTGTCTAGAGTTAGACGTAACGCAATGGGGATCTTCCTGACTAATTAATAAAGTATTAGCGGTCATTCCATTTATCAGGATAAATAGGTTTCCTGTTTATATTATTACCAGCTTAACCCTAGTGAACATTAGTATCAATCTATTCTTCAAATATTCAGTAAGATTTTTACATAAATTTGATAAACTCTGGCTGTAAATAAAGGATGAAACAATTTATGTTTAATCCTTCATCAAATACTTCAGTGTAATTGCTTAATTTTGTCACAAAACTTATTTAAATAAGCTACATGCGTAGGGATACGTGATTACCATGTTTTTGTATCCATTATAAATTATACAAAAATGTTCCCATATCTTTGTGACTTTACCCATAAATTTGCCGTCAACAACACTATAACCCTCATTCTTGCGTCAGCTAATTTTGGATGAAATTGACAGTTTGGAACCATAACTTTGCCGCTAGTCCAAATAGAAGGATAAGCTTGCCGTGAGTAGTGGGCGATTAGAGATAATCGAGGCAGATTACCTTACCCTATATTAGGTTAACCATGTGGGGTCAAGAAATACTCGATTTTTGAGGTATCGGATTGAGAGAATGGCAAGCTCACCACCTCCTGATTTGGCGTGGACGATGATTTAATCTCCAATTTGATAAGTATCTCTTAACAAAGTACGCTTGTATTAAGCAGATATGCGATCGCAAAGTCGAGATTTTGATTTCCGGCATGAAGGATTACTAGCATTTAAGCAAGTTTATGTGCCGGAGGTCTTAAACAAGGCGTGTAATGGTTTATCCCCCAGTTATCTATATAGATATAGCACTGCAAAATATGTTGCTGGTGGTTCGACTGTTAGTGAATCAATTTCTGCTGAATTCTTCTGGGAGCGGTGGCGATAGAATGAGCGGCGATTGTGTCTGGTGCAAAGATAGGTTACAAAAATTGCTCAGGCGGTTGCCTTAGTTTCGGTTTAATTTGAGTAGCTATCCACGCGCAGCTCCCGCCAGACATCAGAAACCTGCCAGCCGGAATTGCCCACAGATTGTACTGGAGGATTGTCAAGGAATGGAATATACTCAGGTTCTCTTGGCTCTGGAATCGCTACTGATTTTTCCTCTACCACAGGGGCTGAAGAATCGACAGTATTAGCTTGAAGAAGTTGGTCTTCTGCTTCTTCGATTAACTTCATCTGTCTCAGGGTAAGCTTGTCAGATTTTTTGATGATTTTCTTTGTATATATCTCATTAGAAGTATTCATTGGCTGTTCCCTCAAAGGCATTGGCTTAAAATTTGGATGGGTAAACTTGGGGAAGGTAGGTGTTAATAATTGCACGGAATAAACACTCTACTGTAAATCTATGAGAAATACCAGTCCCTTCCTGAAGAATTTATCAATATCTTGCGTGAAAGCAGCATGAAAGATGTTTTAAGTAAATCAGCAGAATGATTGAGCTAAGTTTCGTTAGTTTGATGGATGTCTCAGAGTGCTTAAATCAAGTGAAATTGTAAAGAAAGGTTTTAATTCAAAAGTCGCAAAATATTTATGACACAAATCCCCATCGTTCGCCAGATCCTATCAGATTCAGATATCGGATTGCTACCATATCTTAGTCAACAACTTCAAACACCGAGCTTTTCACATTTTAAAACCCAATTTGGTTTTTATGTAGATGAGTCTTGTACACAAGTTACCTCGGTAGACGATTCTTTAGAAATACAAACGATACTTTTGTTGACTCTCAAGTTATCAATTGTTGTGGATAGCCAAACTCCCTCGGATGAGGCGGCAGTACACGCTCTTGAGTTTCAAGAATTGCTAGATGCACAGATTATTAGATGGAGCCAGGACAATCCACAATTGCTTAAACCAATCTCAGAAATTAAAAGCACATTCAGTCAGTTGTCAGATATCCCGTTCCACGGTGGCTATCTTCCAGGTTTTGAAATTAGGAGCCAGTTTACTCTAATTTACAGTCCTGTTACTACACAGTTAAGCCAGTTACAGGGGCCTCAATCTTCTTTGCATAGTCCAGGCGAACGTACTCCCATTAGCGGACAGTATGAAGTAATCAATTCTAATGGAAAAAGTACAGGGCTAGAGGTAACATCAACTGCTGGAAACCCTTTTCCTCCAACGAGTGAATCTGACCAATTATATCGGTTAGTTGACCCTACGAAGCACAAAAACTCAATCATCAAACCGCCAAATGTCGCAATTGAAGGTTGATGAAGTTATCTGTAATTAAAGGTAGCGCCCTGATAGTTTTTTACACACCTGGTCAATGCTGGTAGTTCCGTATCATCCAGCTACACGGGTGGCATATTCGGGGAGTAAAAGATTTATTACACGGCGGAGGCGGCGTTGAGAACTGGGTTGAGTTGGCTCAGAGATGATATCAATTCTGTATGAAGATGCGCCAAAATAAAATGGATACGTGCTAAAGGTTAGTGTTATGACTAAACTCATCTTAATTACAGGCATAAGTAAAGGTCTAGGTTATGCAATGACTGAGGGTTTTATTCAACAGGGACATACTGTTATTGGTTGCGCCCGTTCATCAGATGCTATTGATAAAATACGCCAGAAATTTAGTGCGCCCAACGATTTCACATCTGTAGATGTGGCAAATGAACAGCTTGTAAAAAAATGGGCAGAACAGGTACTTCAAAAATATGAACCGCCAGATATAGTAATTAATAATGCGGCAATTACTAATTACCCAGCACCTTTGTGGGAAATACCATCTAAAGAATTTTCTGATCTAATAGATATTAATATAAAAGGAGTAGTGAATATAATTCGCCATTTTGTACCAGCAATGGTGAAAAATAAACAGGGTATTATTGTTAATTTTAGTTCTGGCTGGGGACGTTCGACTTCAGCCCAAGTTGCACCATATTGTGCTTCTAAGTGGGCAATCGAAGGATTAACTCGTTCTTTGGCACAAGAATTGCCAACTGGTATGGCAGCCATACCTCTCAATCCAGGTATTATTCATACTGATATGCTTTCTATTAGCTTTGGAGAAGAAGCTGCTAATTATACACCAGTGTCCGATTGGGTATTGAAAGCTGTTCCATTTATTCTCAAGTTAAAACCCAAAGATAACGGGATTCCCTTGACTGTACATTAACCGTAAATCTCAATTGCGATCATTGCCATTAGGAGTAGAGTGCCCTCAACTGTTCCTTTTGTCAATACTCTGCCACCCGAACCCTTACCAGCAAACTAAGGAAGTCACGTATTTGGCCAGATCCGAAAAATGCAAGCAAATAGAAAAATTGCTGGCACAACTAGAGGCATTGACAAGTATTGAGTAAAGGCAAAAGGTTATTACTCCCTGGGTAAGAAGCGCCTCACAGTGTCTGGTAATAGACGCTCTAAAAAAATCTCAATATTCCTACTATTGCGTTGATATAAAGTTCCTAAATAGATTATAAATATTCCCAAAAATGTTAGTGTAAGCGGAAATAAGATTGCATTGCGAAAGACGCTGTAAGCAAGGTATCCTAAATAACCAAAGACACCCATTCCCCCAAAAATAATAAAAACTTTTCGTTTTAACAATACCGAAAGTAACATTAACCCTAAATTAATCAAACAATAGAGAAATTTATTAAATTCATTACTGTCTCCCATTAAAGTTAGACCAGACCAAAAGGCAAGTAATCCAAACAAATATAGCCAAAATGCATAATCTCCATCGCGTCTCCTAGTGCGGATATCTACTAGGTAAGCGGCAACAATACAAGCAATACCAAACCACAGAGAAGTTAATAGTCGCAGCTGCAAATTATAAGTTTTTTCACTAAACAATAATGGTGTGATATCCATAAACATAAAATATAGCGAAAAGGCAATGGGAGCAGTTAAAAAGGGAAAACGTACAAACTTGATGGCAACTAAACCTGCGATGATAGTTCCTAACTCCATCAAAAACCAACTGCCTTTAATCCAGATATAAAAATCTTGATATGTACCGGGGTCACCTTGAGTCCAAAATCCTGTCGCACGTTGCAGTCCGTAAATTGCTAAAGGAGTCAAGGAAACTGCAATGGTAAATAGCAAACCTCCGGGAATTTTCATCTCTTGTCGCCGCCAGAGATTGCTTCCTGCAAGTACAAAACACAAGGCATAAATGCTGGCTAACAAAAAGATCCCACCGCCACCAAATGATTCCCACGCTAATGTCATGAACCAAGTCATGGCTGAGATGACAATTAACGCCCCAAAGTAAAAAGTGACATTGACAAAATTAAATTGCGGGCGTTCGCTGTTACGCTGAAAAAGTGCATCCCATAATGCATTGGCTTGTTCTGCTGTAATTAAGCCTTGGGAAACCGCCCAATGTAAATCTTCCTGATAAATTTTCATATTTTTGGCTCAGATTTAACCATTTGCTACATCTGCATTTAGCTTGGGTTAATGGACACCTTGCTCATCTATTCCTTTAAATAGAATACTAAACAAGACACTTGTTTCACCATAAGCAATATTGAAATTACCAATAACGGGCCAAGTAAAAGTCATGTGTAAGCCAGTTACTAAAGCGATGTCTAACGACAAGCCACTGCGCGTCTACGCACCGACTACACCAAAGCCTGGAATCCATGCTTCTACAATCTCGTCCGTAGACAGAACAGCGTTGACTTGCTTATGTACCTGGGTAACTGTTAAGACGATCAAAAACTTTTGAAAATTACTTGTTTTCCTGCCCACTGACAGGAATGCGTTTCCACAACTCGGTAAGTTCAATGGTATCGAAGAATGCTACTACCTTGACAATACGCCCGTTTTTCATGGTCATATACCATGAATAGGTGTTGGCATACGGTTTGCCGTCTTTGGCTGTTGCTGTTCCATCCCATAAGGCAATTACCGTGTCGCCCTCGGCATAAATACCTCGGACACTGGGTACTATTCTGGCGCTCAATCGCTCGTTAATTGGTACTATGGCTTCCTCCAAAAACTGCTTGCGGCTGGTGTAGGTTTTGGAAATTGGACTTCTGCCTGTAATCGTCCATTCCACATCATCAGCCAGCAGATCGAAGAAACTACCAGTGTTATTTGCCCATTTAGCAAAGCCTTCGCGTACTATTTCTTTATTCTGGCTCTGATTAGATTGTGCAATCTTGCGAACCTCTGCTTGCTTTGGATCGGCTGTAGCACTGGCCACAGGTACTGCGATGGCTATCATCAAACCAAAGCTAATTAATCCAAAGCTAATTAGTAATTTACGGTGGGGGGCGGTGGTGTATTTTTTCATAAAACCTGTTTCTGGATTAAGTCTGTGTAGAAAACGCTATTTTGTCTTTGTTATCGAATCGAAACGTCAGGCTGCCTGATCTATCAGTATTTCCCATGCAATCAAAAACACCAGAGATTAGGCTGCCTTTTCATGGCTGAGTCTTCCATTCCTTATCTGAAATCGGTAGACTCAGCTAGAGTTCGCCATTTTGCCGTCTCTTGCTCGACGTAAGCGTTCTTCTCGGCTATTGTCTGAAGTGTATCTGTGCCTAGAGGTAACCGCAGAGGCGGTTCGTCTGTGTTGACAATCTCAAAAATGGCTGGGGCGAGCTTAGTGGGATCTCCTGGCTGTTGGTAGTTAAGTCCAGCCGCTACGTCACGGATTTTCCCGACCGTCTGGGCATAATCAGGGATTTGCACTGCACTCGGACGTAGCGAACTGTTATCGAGAAAACCAGTGCGGAAGTATCCCGGCTCAACAACCGTCACGTGAATCCCCAACGGAGCTAACTCGCCATGCAGGGCTTCGGTAATGCCTTCGACGGCAAATTTGGTTGAGCCATAGATGCCCCATCCTGGGGAGGAGCGATAGCCACCAATAGACGATAAATTAATGATGTGTCCAGAGCGGTGCTGACGCATACTGGGTAGCACAGCACGGGTAACATTTAGTAGCCCAAAGACATTGGTGCGATAAACGCTCTCAACCTCTTCGGCACTGCACTCTTCGACAGCTCCTAGCAAGCCGAATCCCGCATTGTTGACCAACACATCGATTTGTCCAAATTTTTCTAGACTTGTGGCGATCGCTGCTTTTACCTGAGCCTCATCGGTGACATCCATGCTCAGTACTAATGCATCTTTACTGGTTGCGAATTGTTGCAAATCGTTGTGATTGCGGGCGGTGGCAATTAATCTGTCACCTGCTGCCAAAACTGCTTTCGCAATCTCGGCACCAAGGCCCCGTGAAGCACCAGTAATCAGCCATGTTCTCTGAGTCATGATTTATCTCCTTAAAATTATTAGGCTTAGTAGCAAAGCTTCGATATGCAACATCTCGTATCCAGCAAACTTGAATTTTATAACTGATTTGCTATTGGTGTTTGCATGAATTCAATATAGGAAATTGGCTCGAACTTGTAGTCAACCCTGGGTTGACTGTTTTACACAATAGTATGATTGATGAATTAGTCAATCTAAAGATGGTAGGTGATTCCAACTTAAGTTGGAATCTAAATTCAACCGAAAGGTTTATTTCAAATATTTCTCGAACCATCTCAAGGCAGTTGTACTTGCAATCTCGAAGCCCTCTCCCTCGAAGGCATCAAAATGTCCGCCTTTCAAGATTGTGAGAGACTTCGGCTCCATCGCACGTGTATAAACAGCGGCGGCCAAGTCGGCAGGTGCAAGAAAGTCCTTCTCGCCCACAATCAGGCATAGCGGGGTGGGAAAGATTGCCTCAATGTGAGGAATCGGTTCGTAATATAAACAGTGTTCAATCGATTCAAAGGTGAGTCGATTCTCCCATCTTCCTTCGCTGGCACTCTTAGCCGATTCAATCCAATTGAAAGCGTCAGGTGTCGGCAGCACGCTCGGCTGACCGGGTGGAGCAATTAACGGGAAGTAGTTCACCTCTTTAGTTTGATACCGTTTTATACGATCAAGTGAAAACAGTTTCGTGAGTTCTTCGAGTTCAAGTGGAGAAGTCAGGCGGCGGGAGTTGAGAAATCCACTCATTGTAGGCATCTGTGCCACAACCGCTTTCACGCGCCGATCAAATGCGGCCAGATGCAGTACATGACCACCGCTATAGGAAAAACCCCACACACCTATGCGCTCAGGGTCAACTTCGCTTTGTAGTTGAGTCCAAGTGATGGCATTGCGGTAGTCTTCATGCTGCTCGGTAGGAATAATTTGCCCACGAGGCTCTCCCTCACTAGCTCCAAGGTAGCGATAGTCGAACAGCGAAACGACAAATCCTGCTTGAGTGAATTTCTCAGCAAATTGCGGCAATCCCATTTCTTTAGTTAAGCCAATTCCATGAGCCATAACAATGGCCGGATAGCGCTCGCCTGATGCGACTTTATCAGGAGTGTAAAAGGTGACGGAACACTTTAAACCTTTACTTTCAAAACTAGTTCTTCTTTGCATAACTGCTTACTTTCTGATTGTTAATTGGGTTTCAAACCCAGGAACATTAATGGCTGGCAGTGACAATAGCTGCGATCAACTCTTTAAGGTTCCAGCGATTGGTATATCGAATCCCATTAATAAACAAAGCTGGGGTAGCCGTTACTCCACTGTGGGTGCCACTTTCGATATCTTGATTGATGCGCTCAAGATGCACATGCTTACACATATCTTGCAGAAACTGGGAGATATCAAGTCCTAGATCGTTGGCATACTCTACTAAATAACCATCTGCTAACTGTTGTTGATGGATAAACAAAATGTCATGTATTTGCCAAAACTGACCTTGAACAGCCGCCGCTTCCGCCGCTTCCGCAGCATGTAAAGCTTGAGAATGAATTTGTATCTGCGGAAAATGGCGGAAAATAAAGCACAAATAATCCTCTCCCAACGAAATACTCAGTTGTCGCCCAATGACTTTCAGCAACCGATAAACATCCGCACTTTCTTGACATTGATAATCTCCATACATCACCAGTACCACAGTGGCACTTAACATCCCCTGTTTACGATCCTGGGTTGAAGGTGGGACAAATAATAAACGGTGTTTACAATCATTGTTCACTGGTACCTCTAAGGGGAAGTATGTTTACCACAAGTGATACCTGCGGTGGGCTATGCCTACATCCCTTTCTGTGCTATCTGTGTTTGCATGAATTTAATATATGCAATCGGCTGCGATTTGTCGTCCACTCATAGTTGGCACTTTTATTTAGTCGAGTGGATGATCTTTTAACCCATCTCACAATGGAAGACTAACTCCAACTAAAGTTGGAATTTAACAAAATGCCTCAATTTCATCTTCAATCAGCTGGGGGATTTTTAGGCAGAATAGCTGGACAAAGCCAAATCGTAGTCGGTACTAGTGGATACTGGCAGCCATGCTTCAATTTGCTTTGCCATTTTCGCGGCATTGTTCTGGAGGCGATCGCATTCTTCCCAAGGGGTTTTCATCGCCTGTGTTAGTTTTAGGTGTTATTTGGTGTGCTGGCTTTAGCTCTTATGGCTTTATTTCGCCATTGAGCGATAGCTGCGCTCGCCGAAGGCATCGCTCAATGGCGAACATTCAACTCAAGCTTTTTGAGTTACAATGCACCTTAATCGTTTGCAGCCTCTTTAGCTGGCGGACAGAGGAGATCCGACGATCCAAGTGTCATGCTGAGATGAAAGATCAGTCCAATCTTCAGGCGGCGTTTGACCTATTTTGGGGAAGAATTCGTCAATATCGCCGGGTACGAAGATGAAAAGCATCCGTGCTACTCCCGGCCCCAGATTCACCCATCCATGCACGCTGTTACGGGGTACAACAACCGTTGTTCCAGGCCCGACCTCGAACTCTTCACCCGCGCAGTGAAAGCGAAATCTGCCTTCAAGTATTTCAAATATCTCCTCTCTATCTTTGTGATAGTGAAGTGGCGGGCCTGAGAATGCTGGGACACGCACTTCGAGGATTGTGAAAGCCCCGCCGACGTCTGTACTGGGTACGCGGATAGCCATTTGCTCACCAGGCATTGTATCGAACCAATTGAGGTCTTCGCCCCGGCTGACAATTGCAACTTTATTTTTACTCAATTCGGTGTTTACCATTTTACATTTTAATAATTGTGGGATTGAGGATCAAAGCACGTCATTACTTGCAGCGATAATTGCTGCCATCAACTCTGTTTGCGATCCTGGGTTGAAGGAGAGACAAATAATTAACGGTGTTTCTGAGGAGAAGTATGTTTACCGCAAGTGATACCTGGGTTAGACTACATCTACATTCCTCTGTGTGCCATCTGTATTCAGCAAACTTAAATCTTGCAACCCGATTGCTATGTGTGTTTGCATAAATTTAATATAGGAAATTGACTCTGGGTTGTCGTCCACTCATAGTTGGCACTTTTATTGAGTCGTATGAACGATCGCTTAACCCATCTCACAATGGAAAACTAACTCCAACTAAAGTTGGAATTGAAAGTTAACCGAAAGCACAGCCTACAAACTAACAATCCCGCGTTTGACTGCAATAATCACAGCTTGAGTGCGATCGCTTACTCCTAATTTGCTGAGAATGCGATTGACATGAGATTTAACAGTACTTTCGCCAATAGTTAGAGCAGTTGCAATATCTGAATTACTCATACCCTGTGCCATTAAACGGAGTACTTCTAACTCTCGTTCGCTCAGTTCTGGGTTACTCATGCGCTGCACTAGCTTTGCCCCCACCTCTGGCGGAATGTACTGCTGACCACGATTAACCATGCGAATGGCATTAAGAAGTTCGTTGGCTTTTGCATCCTTGAGCAGATAGCCTTTAGCCCCTGCCTGCAATCCGCGATAGATATCTTCATCGCCATCATAAGTGGTTAGCACAATAATTCGGGCAGGTTTAAATTGGGTACAAATCGCAGTAATGGCTTCCACTCCTCCCATCTGCGGCATTCGCAAATCCATCAGCGTGATATCCGGTTGATGTTCGCTAAAGAGGGCGATCGCCTGTTGTCCATCTTCTGCTTGAGCAATTACCGTCATTTCAGGATCGCGGTTAATGATGGTTGCCAATCCTTGTCTCATAATGGAGTGATCGTCAACAATTAGAACACGAATTGTAGTGGATTGGCTGATCATGGTGCTTACCCTCGATTAACAATGACAATAATTTCTGTTCCTTGCCCTAGTTGGCTTTCAATTCTCAATTGCGCTCCAATTCGCTCTGCCCGTTCGCTCATTCCTAGCAATCCAAATCCACCAACCGAGGGAATGCTACCTACACCAAAGCCTTGTCCATTGTCTTTGATGCACAATGTAGTTTGTGCATCTGCATAGACTAACTCAAGGCGAATTTCGTCAGCTTTTGCATATTTAATTGCATTTGTCAATGCTTCTTGCCCAATTCGTAGTAAGTTATTCTCCACTTCGGCGGGTAAAGGATAGGCTGTACCCTGAATTTCGTAAATCAAAGCAGTATCATCGGTAGCAGACCTCATTTGCGTTACAAGACGATTGAGGGCGCTAGATAAATCGCCTTGCTCTAACAACTGAGGACGGAGTGCTGTGACTGAGCGACGAGCTTCATTCAGCCCGATTCGTGCCAATTCATCGATCATGTCGAGATGTGCCTGTGTTGCTTCTAAATCATCCGTTAGCACTTGGGTTGCTGCACTAACTTGAACCAAAATGCCTGTAAACGCTTGAGCTAGCGTATCATGAATTTCCCGTGCCATGCGGTTGCGTTCCTCTAAAATCGAGGCTTCCTCAGCACGCTTGAGTTCACGTAGTGCAGCGTTTCGCTGTTCGCTGATGTCTGTGTGTAGACTATAAAATCCTACAACTTGAGCATTGCCATCGAAATGGGGTATCAAGGTAGAAGTGATATACTTTTTACCGGATGGCAAGAGCATTTCTAGTTCCAGGGTTGCAGTTTGTCCTGCTAAGGCTTGATTGATATACGGTTCAATAATCTGATAAGTCATGTCCCCCACGAGTTCACGAACAGACTTGCCCAAAATCTCATCTCGACTACAGTTAAGCCACACCTCATAGGTGCGATTGATAAACCGATGACGTTGATCAGCATCCACATAACTGATACAAGCGGGGAGAGCATCTGTGATCAGCCGTAATTCTTGTTCTCGTAAGCGAAGCTCGTCGTAGACATCGCGCAATGTGGCTTCGCTTTTCTGTAAAGCTGCTGTTCGTTGGGCAACCTGTTGCTCTAAGGTGCGATTGTAATTGGCTAACAGTTGCTCGGCTTGTTTTCGCTCGGTAATGTCTTGAAAGGTTGCGATCGCATAACTCACATTGCCCTGTTCGTCAAATACAGGGGTTCCCCATACCTCAACGGGAATTGTGGTGTTGTTGTGGTGAATTTCCATATCATCAACTCTAGTGCGTTCACCTCTTAGCGCTCGGATAATTGGCATTCTTTCAGTTAGATATTTTTGATTTGTTCCAGCTAGATAAATTTGATACTCCTGTGCAATTTGATTGGGTGTCACAGAAGGATCAATATCTTTACCCAATAGCTGAGTTGCTCGCCCATTGAAGTAATAAGGGCGACCCGATGTATCTACAACTGCAACACCGACTGGAATTGCTTCCATAAATTGAGTCGTTTTACTTTCGCTCTCACGTAGCTTGGAGTAGAGCCTGGCATTTTCAATGGCGATCGCTGCCTGGGATGACAGCAGATTCAATATCTGCGTTTGCTCTGGTGTAAAAGCTCCAGCCGCCAACTTATTTTCTAAATACAACACGCCCACTAGTTTACCTTGATTCAGCAGAGGCAAACATAAAATTGATTTAATTTGATTGTGTTGAATATATGGCTCATGAATAAAATTACCTTCACGAGTAGCATCATTTAAAATGACACATTCATGAGTACGAATCACATAATTAATAATTGATTCAGGTAGATGATTTGCAGTTGGGATAGATTGCAGTAATTGTGTAGCATAAGTATTCTCACCTTCCTTGAGTTCACCAGACGCTTCAATCACCCATTTTCCTGAGTTTTCTAAAATTAGAAAACCTGTTTGTGCGCCAGCATTTTCGATTAATATCTTCATCAAGGAACTGAGTAACTTATCCAGTTCAATTTCACTCGAAATTGCTTGTGACGCTTTCATCACCGCAGCTAAGTCGAAAGCGATGGGTGAGTGATTAGAGGTAGTAACAGAAGTTTCGTGGATTGGCGTGTGAGCCATGCTCGACGATTGAGTAAATAGCTGGGGATAGTGAGTTTCCAAATAGTTGGCTTTTGCAACTGCACCCCATCGTTCATAGCAGTAATGTGCTTCTTTTATGTAAGTTTGGGCAAACTTTTCTCTGCCACGAGACAGGTAGAACTTGGCAGCCAACTCGTATGCTAAGGCTTCTTCTTGAAGATACTTATTGTCTCTAGCACCAGTAATTGCTTGTTCATAAAACTCCTCTGCCTCAAGTAACTGCCCCAAAACTCGTGCTATCTCTGCTTGCACCAAATGATATTTATGCAAACAATTCATTGGCGCATAATGTGCCCATTGCTTCATTTTCTCCTGGCTAAGGGCAACGTTTTTAAGGATTTCTTCTTGCTCTTGAGCGTTGCTCCCGTTGTATGTTGCAAGTTTTGCCAAAGCGCTATAGAAGTGGTACACAGGAATAAGGGGTGTTGAAATGACGTTGATAGCATAACGTTCCGCTATGGCTGCGTTCTCAGATGCCTGAGCATACTCAGAAAATAGATAGCACAGGAAAAGTTTATTGAAATAGACATGAAAGATTGCGGTTCCATCGTTTGCTATTTCATGGCGTGGCAGACTATTCTCCTCATTGTAGGCATCTCCAATGAGATGGGATGGATTGGCTGAGAGTCCCATCAAATTTAAGACAGACTGTTGATAGATTTGATTCCAGGTGAGTGATGTCGTCTGTTTAATTTGACGGATTGCTTCACAGTACCTTGCCATCTCACGTTCAACCTCCACAAGTTCCTTGCCAACGATAAAGAATTGGAGGCAGTAAGTGAAAGCACCATAGGCAGCAAACTCTAAATCTCCAGTTTCCAGACCACTTTGATAGACCTCCAGGAATGGCTTCGATATCTCCCGAACATGCTCTTTCCAGTGACTGATGAAGTTAGAAACCATAAACGATGTTCTAGCTTTAAGCGAATGGATGTTCAGATGTGGTAACAGTCTTAATGCAAGCTGCCCAAACTGGTAGCCAGACTCAATGTTTCCGACTATCCCACAAAGAATTAACCCAAAGTTAGCATAGGCAAAGGGAGATACAAACGCATTGCCATACTCGATTGACAAGTTGACCTGTTTAGACACAAGTAGGGGCATCAGATCAGGAACCGCGATATAAGCAGCAATCGTCACACTGGATAGGATTTGCATTGCTGCCAACTTGTCTGGTTCGGCCATTTGGGGCAAATGGATCAAGTCTTCAATCGGTTTTGAACCAAAAAGTGATGTGATTGCGTCTAGTTCAAGCTGAATATCCAACTGACTTGGCTGTTCGCAAAACCTGATTCCCAGTTGCTGTAAAACCTGCAATGCCGTATTGATCGCTTTTAAGAGATGGTTCTGCGCGATGTAAGTTTGGATTTTAATGTCATAAATTTTTACGGTATCAAGAATTGTTTTAGCTGATTGTAGAACGCTCGCCGCCCAGGATTCTACCTGCTCAAAATCACCACACAAGTAAGCGACTTCTGTTATTTCTAAATGTAAATTTAATGTCAAATCATAATCTGTTTGCCAGCTAGACGCTCCTAGCCATTTCCTTGCTGTAGCTAAATAGTTTTTTGCCGTACTATAAGCGATCGCCCCTTTTGCTTTCTGACCTGCGATTAAATTTAATCTGGCAATTTCGTTTCGTTCTTGTTGATCTGTGACTAACTCAATTCCATGATTTAGATGATCTACAATTTCAAACAGCCTGTTTGTTAATCGCTCTAGTGAGGTTTCCTCTAGGAGGTTGCGACCGATTTGGAGATGAACCACTTGTTTGTGTGACTCATCGATTAAGGCATAAGCTGCTTGCTGTACGCGATCGTGCAAGAATTTGTAATCCTGAACCAAGAGTTGTTCATCTAACTCAGATGTCGGCATAATTAAACCTGACTGAGCCGCTGCTATCAGTTGCGGGAAAATTTCCCTAGATGAGCTTTCACAAATGATCGAGAGGGTGCTTAAATTAAAATCAGCACCAACACAAGCGGCGAATTGTAAAACTTGCTGGGTTGCTGGAGGCAGTTTTTTCAGTTTGCCAAGCATCAACTCCACCACATTATCTGTGATGTTCTTGCTTTCAATGTGAGTGATATCCCATCGCCAACTGAGATTTTCAAGATCGAAGCTTAACAAATTTTCTGCATAGAGCGTTTTCAAAAATTCATTGACAAAAAAGGGATTTCCGCCTGTTTTTCGCAATACTAATTCTGCCAGTGAAATGATTGTACTGATATCACTGTGTAATGTGTCTGCAATCAGTTGTGCGATCGCGTTTAGTCCCAACGGTGCTAACGTAATTTGGCTGGTAGTTGCTCCCTCTTTTCTAAGTCCCTCCAGCATTATCCTTAGTGGATGTGAGTAGTTTACCTCATTATCTCGATAGGCTCCAATCACAAACAGATATTGCGTCTTGGCATCCGTCATCATCAACTCGATCAACTTGAGTGTTGCTGAGTCTGCCCATTGAAGATCGTCCAGAAAGATCACTAAAGGATGTTCTGCTGAACCAAATACCTGAATGAATTGCCCAAAGACTCGATTGAAGCGATTTTGAGTTTCCGTTGTCCCAACTTCCGGTACGGGCGGTTGCTTGCCAATAATCAATTCTACTTCTCTTATCACATCAATGATGATTTGCCCATTGCTTCCTAACGCCGTTAGAAGTCGAGATCGCCACTGTTTCAACTGCTCGTCGGGTTCACCCAGCAGTTGTTGCACCAATTTTTGTAGAGCATGGGCGATCGCGCTGTAGGGAATGTTGCTGCCAAATTGATCAAATTTGCCCGAAACGAAGTAGCCACGCTTTGCTGTGATGGGCTTGTAGAGTTCCTGTACTAACGCAGATTTCCCCACTCCAGCATAGCCACATACCAACATCATCTCGACATTAAATTGAGAACTCTCTGTGCTTTTATCTTTTTGGCAGTAGGCTTCGCTAACATTGCCCATTCCGGCTACTCTCTCAAAGGCCGTCAATAATGTGGCAATCTCCGCTTCGCGTCCATACAGTTTTTGCGGAATTTGGAATTGATCTCGAACGTCTTGAGTACCTAATTGAATGTCATCAATTTGTCTTATGTCTGTAAGTTGTTGAGCGCACCATTGTAAATCTGCTTTAATGCTCCAGGCACTCTGATAACGATCCTCTGCGTTTTTCGCCATCAATTTCAAAACGATATCTGAAAGGGCTTTAGGGATCGTTGCATTCAGTTCGTGAGGTGGAACAGGCACTTTAGCAATATGACAATGAACTAGCTCCAGGATGTCTGCTGTGGGAAACGGCAGATATCCGGTTAGCAGTTCGTAGAACGTCACACCAAGGGAGTATAAATCGGTGCGATAATCGAGCAAACGGTTCATCCGCCCGGTTTGCTCTGGAGATAAGTATGCAAGTGTTCCTTCTAAAACATGAGGACTTTTGAAAGTCGGATTCGTGCGGTTAAATTGGGTAGCAATCCCAAAGTCAATAATTTTGACAACGCCAGTATCGAGATTTAGGACTATGTTTCCAGGGTTGATATCTTTATGAATGATATTGGCTGCATGGATTCTGCCTAGAATATCGCAAATAGCGATCGCAACACCTAGAAAAGTAGATAAAGGCATGGGGCAGAAGATATCTGGGCGCTTGTGCATCCATTGCTCTAGGGACTCTCCCCCAAAATCTTCTAAGAGAATCACCAGAGTGCGTTGATAATCCTGCTGGCTGTATGCCTTAATCACTCCTTCCAAGTTAAGGGAACGAGTAATTTTATATTCCTGTCTGTAGCGAGTTAGTTCTTGAGGTGAGGGATAATCAAGTTTTAGTATTTTTACGATGATCGCTACTCCATCGTTTCTGATACCCCGATAAACTAGAGAATTATCACTTTCATATATCTTGTTGTGGATGGCAATACCAGGTAGAGCAATCATAGAGCAACTCTTGGGAGTATGATCTGGCATACCTCAAACTATACAGCAATTCTTGTTCTGAGAATAATTACTTACTGTTTGATAATCAAGAATAAATTTGATGAAATAAATGACTAAACCATGATTTCAGACTCCAAAACAGTCAACGATTTCTTCTCCAACGCCGTCAAATAAGCGCGATTCAGCTTCCCCAACGACTCCAAAAACTTTTGCACCGACTGTTCTAGGCCACTGGAATACACCCGTATAATATGTAGGCGTAGACCGCCACACTCGATTACGATTCTTTGCAGATATGTTGTTTTTCCCAAACCATGTCTACAAAAGTGAACAATCTGGGGGTTAAAATCTATAACCCCGGTTTAGTTTCCCCAGCATCTCCAAAAACTTCTGCACACATTCTTCGAGCGCACTAGAATATACTCGACTCAAGCGATGGCCTACGGCGGAGCGTAGCCCATCGCGTAATTCTATTAAAGCTTTGCCTGCTTCAAAAAACGCCCGCTCTACTTCCTCTCTAAAGGATTTTTTCAGGGCAAACGCATCTAACATCTAAATATTGACGAGCCTGAATCAGAGTGGAATTGATCAAAACTCAAATCAAATAAGGCTTTGAGGAAATTAAATATTCACCTATATGGTGATGACAATCATTATAGAGGCAGGGGTTAAAGGCGACCGTCGGCTGCCTGTTAAAGAACCTGACTTTTCCCCTGATCTCCTTGATGGAGCGATCGCTAGTATTAGAAGCAGAACGTTTAGTATATGTCACGACTTTAGTCGCACAGCACCTTGCCAATCCTTGTAGTCTAGATTTAGAACAGTTGGAACTTAGACAGCTTGTGCGGAATTGGCTGAAGCTACGGAAAGTATAGAAATTATCGTCGCGATTAAACCTTTATTATTTCATCCTGGATGCAACATTCGGTTTATTTGACAGTAATCTTGGAAACATAGAGCTAATCGTGATGTTATTTGCAATTTTCGGTCTAATAGCCCGCATCAGAAAGACTTTCGGCAATAAAAGAGAGAGACGATGGACTAGCCTCCATCTAGCGAGGCGATCGCTCTTTGAGGAAGAACTTTTTGATTTACTGTTTTTTAGTTAATGTGTCAGTTTAATTATTGTCCACTCAGTAAATACCACAAGCTTTGGGCTAAAATTACTTTCTAGTGTGTGTAATTATCCAAATATCTTTATTTTAGATAAAATTGCTATTGTCTAAAATTAGAAATACAAGGATTAGCGAGCGCACTGAAATTTGGTTGTTCACTAATCGTAAGATTTTTAGAGGGTACTACCATGCAAAACATACTAAAACGCGCATTCCTACCTGGCTTGATGGCTGCTACTTTAGCTGGTACTAGCTTAATCCCGATTCAACCTGCTTCTGCTGATGACCGAGTCCTTAACAATGCAGCCATTGGAGCCGGAGCAGGTGTATTAAGTGGGGTTTTAACAAATTGTGGTTCGGTATTAGACAATGCTTTTAAAGGTGCTGCTGCTGGTGCTGCTGTTAATGCCGCCAATGGTGCAAGAAGCACCAGAGCCAGAAGAAGAAACGGACGTTTACCTGTTCAAGATATCGGTGTAGGTGCTGGTGCTGGTGTATTGGCAGGTGCAATTTCTGGTGGTTGTAGAACTACCTGGAAAAATGGTGTCAATGGTGCTGCTGCTGGTGCTGCGGTTAATTTATTAGATAACAGACCCAGAAGAAGAAGATAATCTGTCATTGATAACTCGTAATTTAGTCAGCCAGCACGAATTATCAATAGAAATCTTCAGGTGCAGAGCGAACATAATGCCTTGCGGTACTCTTTAAAAGAGTGGAGACACGACCCGTTTAAATCAATAGCCCACTCACCCCATCAGGCAGAATTTGCTCTATATGCCTGTGTACATAAACTGCATTCAACTACCGTAACCAAAGTAGGCAAAATGTGATCCAATGGATCACATTTTTGCTTTAAGTTCTCAAACACTACTGCTGCATCCATTACATTAATAGATAGGGTTGCCGACGGCTGTAACCAAAGCGATCCCGGCAATATTCCTCAAAGATTTTATGGTAGAGCGGTACAGTAGGCGATCGCCTACATCGCACAATTCTGCCAACGCCTTCCCCGCCTCAAAAAAGGCTCTTTCCCCACGGCGCTCTAGTTACAGGCGATAAGCGTAGCCATACCGTCAGGCTTATCGCTTTGCTTTGCTCGGTTAATTCTGGAACTTTAACAGCAGTAATGGTGATTGTTGCTATCGCTGGGTTTTCCTCTTGAAGAAAATTATTTGATGACAACGTGTTCTATGATCATTGAAAAATCTCTTTGTTAGCAAAATGTCTAAGCGTAGTTATGCCATTCTAGGAACTGGTGCATTAGGTGGCTTTTATGGTGCAAAACTGCAAAAAGCTGGCTTAGATGTCCACTTTTTGCTGAAGAGTGATTATGAATATGTTAGTAAATCTGGTTTGGTTATTGAGTCAAAAGATGGTGATTTCACCTTGGCTCAAATCAACGCCTACAATGATATAGAAAAAATGCCACAATGTGATGTGGTGGTGATAGCACTAAAGACGACACAAAACCATTTATTGCCGCAGATGTTACCGCCACTCGTCAGGGATGATGGGGTAGTGTTGGTATTGCAAAATGGACTGGCGGTGGAAGAAGAAGTTGCCAAAATAGTTGGCAATGTCAGCATTATTGGTGGGTTGTGTTTTCTTTGTTCCAATAAAGTCGGAGCCGGACATATCTGTCACCTCGACTATGGACAAATTACCATAGGGGGATATGCTTCTGGCTATGATCCTACTGGGATTACAGATAAGATGCGGCAAATTGCCGATGACTTGAAGAGTGCTGGTATCTCAATAGAATTAGCTGAAGACTTATTACTAGGGCGATGGAAAAAATTGGTGTGGAATATTCCCTATAATGGACTGTCTGTAATTCTCAATGCTAGAACAGATGAATTAATGTCCTATGTTCACACCCGCAAATTAGTTGAACAGTTGATGTATGAAGTTACGGCAGGGTCGAAAAGTTGTGGACGCATCATTCCTGATAGCTTCATTCAAACAATGCTGGATTACACCTTGAAGATGAAGCCTTATCGTACCAGTATGAAAATTGACTACGACGAAAGGCGGCCTATGGAAGTAGAAGCAATTTTCGGGAACCCATTACGGAAAGCGCAAGCAGCAAATGTAGATTTACCGCAGATTAGCTGTATATACCAGCAGCTAAAGTTTCTGGATGAGATTAGAAGTGTAGGAGATCGGGAAAACGCTTAATTCCTTCTGTCACTCTGCACTTTGTCCAACGCCAAGACTCAAAATAAAAATCTTGCAGCAATTGTGGGGTCAATACGGTTCGGTTTTACCCCAAATTTACTGCGTGGCATGAGTTTTTTCATTCGCCGTGGTTGCGCCTGTGAGCGATCGCTTCAGGGGAGCAATGCGATCGCGATTAGGTGTATTTAAACAGACAAAATATCTGCAATTTGAATGAGGAAAGCTCTGGCGGCTTGAGACAAAGTTTATAAATACGCTAAAAATAGCTTCTTGGAGAATCATTTAGATGAAAGCACCAGTAAAACGAGGAATACAAATGAAATATAGACAATTGGGAAACAGCGAGTTAAGCGTTTCGGAAATCAGTCTCGGTTCCTGGCTGACTTATGGGGGTGGTGTAGAGCAGCAAAATGCAGAGGCTTGCATACACAAAGCTTTTGAGGTTGGAATTAATTTTATTGACACTGCAAATGTTTACGCTCAGGGAGGGGCTGAGTCCTTTTTAGGAGAAGTATTGCAAGGGATTGAGCGTTCAAGTTATGTCTTAGCGACCAAAGTCTTCTTTCCCATGTCAGCCACTGACCGAGGACTCTCAGCAGCCCAAATCAGAAAACAAATTGATGCTTCTTTAAAGCGACTGCGTACCGATTACGTTGATCTGTACCAATGCCATCGCTACGATCCGAATACACCCTTAGAGGAAACGATGACGGCACTCACTGAGGTAGTGCGTCAAGGGAAAGCTCGTTACATTGGCTTCAGCGAGTGGAATCAAGGGCAAATCCAAGCAGCGCTTAATCTGGCTGATGTTGAACGCTTTGTTTCCAG
This sequence comes from Nostoc desertorum CM1-VF14, assembly GCA_019359245.1. GTDB lineage: Bacteria > Cyanobacteriota > Cyanobacteriia > Cyanobacteriales > Nostocaceae > Nostoc > Nostoc desertorum. The sequence continues at coordinate 66,322 of JAHHHR010000030.1, forward strand.
TCAACCCCAGTATTCTATGCTGTGGCGTAAACCGGAAGCACAAGTGTTTCCATTGTGTGCAGCTAATGGCATTGGTCAGATTGTTTGGTCGCCCTTAGCACAAGGTGTACTCACAGGCAAATACCAGCCAGGACAAACTCCACCTCCAGATTCTCGTGCTGCAAACGAAAAGATGAATTCGTTTTTGATGGAAGAGTTGTTTAACGAGCGCACACTAACAGCAGTACAGAAACTCAAACCGATTGCCCAAGAATTGGGGTTGAGTATGCCACAGTTAGCTTTGGCTTGGGTACTACGAGATGAGCGTGTGTCTTCAGCAATTATTGGTGCTAGCCGTCCAGAACAAATTGTTGATAACGCTGCTGCATCAGGAGTAGAACTAGATGCAGATGTACTGGCAGCGATTGACCAAGTACTGGCATCAGTTGTTCAAAGGTGAGGAAAGTAGCTAATTCTCGGTGCGAACCCAAAAGCTTTTTTGTTGTCTTGCCCAAATAAGATAATTTGTGGTGTATCGCTGCTCTTGCGAATTCAGGCGTTGCATAAATTCGGGATGAGTGGGCGGTTGAAACCATTGAAAACTTGTGACAAATAGAGCTAAATTATAGCTCTATTCAGCAACGCCAAATAATTATTGGAAAATTCTATGGCAGACTTAAGCGGTAATTGGTTAGGAACTTATTGGCAAGATGAAATACCAAGCCGATTTGAAGCAACCTTTGTGCAGAGTGGAAATGTTTTCAATGGTTCTATTTTGGATGATAATTATTTAGGAGAAGCGACTGTTAATGGTGAAATTATTGGGCGTAGTATCAGCTTTACAAAGCGTTATCTAATGACCTCATATGCACCAGTTGCATACACTGGAACAGTCTCAGAAAATGAAGATTATATTCAGGGAAAGTGGAGCATTGGTTTTAACTACTTTGGTTTATGGGAAGCGCGACGAAATGGAGAGAATCTGATTGTAGATTTACAAACTCGGCTGGAGAAGCAAACTTTATTAACAACTTCAAAAAACACATAACCCGCGCCCTTTATGCTCCACTCACAACGATTGCGGAAAATGCTGGTCAAAATGGTGCGATTATCGCAGAGCGAATTAAGGAGAAGGAATTTAACGTCGGCTATGATGCAGCGAGCGATGTTTCTTAGTACTTTCTTAGAAAATACAAATAATTTATTTTCGCCGATTTTATGATCATTTTGGTTCAACTATAAAGAGTTTATAAGACTTTTAATGATAGCTAGTTACACCACGAATTTACAGCCCCCTCAAAGTTAACACCAACTTACTCCTGACCCAAATATCCATTCCAAAACCGCTCATTATCAGCCATACTGACAGCTTCACTAAGCTTAGAAACTAGCTCAAATCAATCTTGATCTAGTATTTAGTTTTTTCTGGATTTGAGCATTAGCAATGTGTTTACAATTCTGCGCTAACAAATAGTTCTAATTGGAAACTGTTTGCCTTTAATCACAATAGACACACAGTCAAGCCACTCAAACGGCTGATACCAAGCACCCAAGTTGGGTTGGATTTCCCAAAATTCGGTTGAGCGGAAAATGCGAACTTAGAAAATCACCGTAAAGATACGAACTTGTATCCCACTTATAACCTATTCATAACCTCTCTATCATCGATAATCCGGTAGTCTAAATTGCTGACTGGAATGATATGGTTAGAAGCTACTTGTCAAAAATAATTGAGGATATAATGACGACCAAGTTTGGCTATTCAGTGTTACGACGCTTTACTACTACACATTTGCTGCGTAAAGTGTGTTTAGTCGCCCTGACTTTACCGTTCCTGGCATCTGCAACCACTAGTTTGGTTTACTTATAAGCCTTAAGATATCTGTTAGTGCCGTTCCTGAGTAGTATTGGATATCGGGAGAATCAGAAACTTTATCTACAACGAAGCCAATTTTCATTCCAGATGTATAGGTGACTCCAGAACGGGTGGTTTGTTCAATGAGAATTTCATACTCAACAGGTTGCCCTGCTTGAAGCCAAGGATCAAAGCGATCGCCCAAATTGATCTGATAAGCATCGGCCCAGTGAGGATAGGGTCGATGTGGAACAAGTGGGTAAGACATCTCGCTGACTTTGGAGTTGTTCTGGGACAAAATAATTGTCAGTTTAACTGCTTTTAACTCGCCTAGAAGCTTACCTTCATCTAAAAGAGTAAAATTGCGGGGATCGGGGAAGCGATCAAATTCTTTAAATTTAAAACGCCCTAAGCGTTTGGGGTGGATACCTCCGGTAATTGCAATTTCGGTTTGTTTTTGCGAATTATTGAGTTTATATTCCAATGTGCCTGGAATATAAAATTGCAATTTTCCCGATTCAGTAATTTCAGCTTTGAGCGGAGGATCTCCTAAATCTTGTGGGGGTTTAACAGTTTGCCAAGACACTTTAAAAGAACTTTGGACGGTTTCTAATAAACGATAACTATCTCGGACATCCGAACCAGTACCAAGTAGGCTCCGTAGTCCCGTTTTTTTCGACAAATTTTTCTTGATCAGCCCAATGCTTCGATCGACTAACAGGCTAACGCGATTGCTATAACTAATTTGTTCTTGAGGAATTTCTGTACCCTTGACTAACAATACTTGACCGTAACTACCAGGTTCCCCATCTCTACCGTTGCGTCCCGGTTGACCAATAAGGCCATTCTCACAAGTAAAATCTCTCTGCTGTGATAGACCAATATATTTCCAGCCATAGCGGTAGTTTGGATCTAAATTTGGAAGCTGCTGGGGTCGATTTTGTTGTTCATCATAGAACGCATCACCCGAACAGCGAAATAATTCTCTTTTAATTTCTTTCCACTCGGCATTAGCTATATTGATTTGTTGCGCCATCAATGCCCAAGTGCAATAATTTACAGTCCAGCGCGGTTGAGTACAGTTACATCCACTACCTGCTTGTCCGCCCTTTCCTGCAACACCTGCTCTCCCGCCCCGATTACGTAACACCACATTCTTGAGTTGAGATAATGACTCAAAGTAAACAGTAGCATTACCGCCACCACCACCATGACCGCCATGACCACCATTACCGCCATTGCCGCCTTTAGCACCGCATACATTCACTGTCACATTCTGGGGCTGTTGGCATCCAGAAGCTTGTTCACCAGAGGTAGCAGATTCTCCCGCTTCGCCATCTGTGCCTGAGAGGTCAATCGGTTGTAGTTGTTCGCTAGCGCGAATTATTTGCTCTGATGCAGAGTTCCCATCTCGTCCAGATCGACCATCTACACCATTTCTACCAGCTTGTCCAAAAGTTTGTACTTCAGCAGCAACAACATTGACAGCTAGAGCATTAACAGTTGTTGCCAGAAGGCATAGTTTGAGAATGTATTGAAGCGGCTGATTAATATTCACACAAGTCAAATAAATTAAATAAAACTTTTGATATAGCAATCCTAAATGAGTTACGAACTGGGGTTTAAGTTGGGTAAAGCCAGTCATCATTGTTTTGTTAGGTACTTTAATACTTAAAGGATTATGAAAATAAGCACTACTGTCGGTAAGTACATCTAATTCAGAGAAGCTGTGAAACAAGTTATCGCCTACTTGAGTACCACTCTGGATAATTCTAAAGCTGTCAGCGATCTCGACATTATAATAATTAACAATAGAGGCATCTGGAGTAATTTGAGCCAACGCATAACTTTCAGGTAAAATACTGGCCCCAGTTATAGCAATACTAAATAAACTTCTCCAACAAGTAAAACGCCAGCTAAATATTACACGCCTCCACAACTATTACCAGTATTAAAGACTAGTCAAGCATCAATCAGGTTACAAAGTTTTTATTATTTAGCAATTAACCTAATAAAGTTTCATTCTCAAACTCAAATTTTTCGCAAAAATTTAAAAATTTTACAAACCTTTACAAACATAGCCCTCGAACTACGACGAACGCTACTCATCTCACTTCACCAGTACCCCATCCACACAAGCAATACCCCACTGCGGAAACTTCGCCAGCAACTTCTTGATCACAATTTGTAAAGCCGGATCATTCTGCCAGCACAAGAGCAAGTACTCGAAGCCCAGATTCTGCCCCGAATTCGCTGCAATGTTTGAGTTTCTGCATACGCTCCGGTCGCACATTTGACCTCGCTACAATCAGGTAATAATGGCAGTATGTAGACTTGTCAGATTGCAAATTAATTGCTCTTGGTTTTTATCTGTTAATACTTGAGTTTGTTTGGTAAGAAATAAATTTTTATTTTTTCTATCTTTACCTTGCTAACTGATGATTTAGCTCGATTTATTCCCCAAAACCTTATTGTTACGTCCATTAACCGCTTACGATCGCAATCTGTTAGAATCGCTAAAATCATTGTATAGTAAGCCTTTCCTATTTACGGATAAATCTATGATTTTCACTTCAGTATTTATGTTTTTATCAGTCTCTTATTTATCTTTCAGCCTTCGGATAATACGTTATTATCCTCTGTTTTGAGATTTAGTTCACTGATGTATAAAATATCTTTTCCTAGATTTTATTTATCTCAATGATTTTTCTGCACTTGTGAGAAAATCAATAACTTAGTATTGTGTGCACAAAGAATTAGAAAAGTTTAATCATTTGGTTTTTAATGAATGCTTTAGGGGAATTGTAATTATAAATTCTGTACCTTTATTAGGAAAGGAAATACATTCTAATGTTCCCTCATGTTTTTGAGTAATTATTTGGTAACTAATAGATAAGCCTAAGCCTGTGCCTTTCCCGACTGGTTTTGTGGTAAAAAAGGGGTCAAACAGTTGCTTTTGAATATTTTCCGGGATACCACGCCCATTATCAGCAATAGAAATAATTACTAATTGCTGGTCAGCAATAAAACTAGTACAAATGCAAATCTGGGGAATATTAGTGGTTTTTTCACCGAGAATCGATTCTTCTAAAGCATCGATTGCATTTGCAATAATATTCATAAACACCTGATTGAGTTGTCCAGGGTAACATTCTACCAATGGTAAATTGCTGTATTCCTTGATGAGTTTAATCGCTGGATAATTAGCTGTAGCTTTGAGGCGATGCTCTAGGAGCATCAAGGTACTATCAATACCCTCGTGAATGTTTACTGCCTTCTTCTCTGCCTGATCTAGGCGAGAAAAGTTACGTAAAGATTGTACAATTTCTGTAATTCTTTCAGCACCAATTCTCATAGAAGTTAGTAACTTTGGTAAGTCTTCTATTAAGAAATCAATATCTATGGCTTGTGCTTGCTTTTGGATTTGGGCTACTGGGTTAGGATAGTATTGCTGGTATAGTTGCAGCAGTTCAAGTAAATCTTGGGTGTACTGATTGGCAGGGGTTAAATTACCATAGATAAAATTCACGGGGTTATTGATTTCGTGAGCTACACCTGCCACTAACTGCCCCAAACTAGACATTTTTTCACTCTGCACCAGTTGGGATGCTAGCAGCTTTGCTTCTTGTTGTAGTTGTGCTTGTGATTGTCGTAATCTTTCCTCTGCTTGTTTGCGTTTAGTAATGTCGTGAAGAATAACGACATATTCTTGAAAATCTTGATGCGGTCGGTCGGAAATAGAAATTTCCAAAGTTTGGACACCAGCTTTGTGGAACAGAGTGTGTTCACTTCGCTTTGTCCATTGCTGTGGATAGTCAGGAAATCCAAATATCCATTTGCTGAGGTGATTTCCTAGCAACTCAAATGGTTTGATATCAAAAATAGATTCAGTTGCTGGGTTTGCCTGCCTGATACTACCCTGCTCATCCAAGACCAAAATACCATCCTGGGCAACAGTAAACAGGTGTTCGGCAGCTTCTCGTGCCTCTGCAATGGCTACTACTTGGGGTAAAGTTGTCCAACAGGCTATAGCTACTCCTATAAATGCCACTGTCATCAGCAACACAACGAATAAATTTTCATCTGTAGCCTTTGTTGCCGTGTTAAGGTTAGCACCAAATAACCAGCCCGTTGTGACTGCACTGCATATTAAAATAATTAGGATGCTTACCTGGAGTATGACAGAATCCTTAATAATTATTGAAGAGCGTGCGCGGTAATGTCGCCTCCACCAACTTAAATGAAAAGGCGGGAAGTTAACGTTACGGATTAGCGTATCAATTCCGATAATCCCAATCGGAAATATTAGACCAATCAGGAAATTTATCCAACCCCAGGCAACCCCCCCCACCAATAAAACCACAATTTCTAACAGCAGAATGCCCAAAGATATTCGAGGAAACAAAACTTCTGGACGATTGCGCCCCAACCAAAGCCCTAAATGCAACAACATAAAGGAGGCAAACCAACCGATATTTCCCACTGCTACAATTTGGGTTACATTTGCCCAAATCAGATAAAGGCAGCAAAGCACCAAAGTTAAGCTCAGAGCAGGCACAAACACGCCTCGACGTGACACAGCAGAAAAGACTGGTGAAATATGGTTATCTAAGGCAAGTTGATACAAAATTCTAGGGCAATTAGAAACTACTGTTGCAGAACCTAACAAAGAAGCAGACACCAATAGAAAGGTGATGTTAATTTGGGCCCAGCTTCCCCAAAAGGGTTTGGAAGCCGCTACAAGATTCAAAAAAGCATTATCATCCAGACCTGGCGCTGTTGCTAACCGCATCATCACCCAAGACCCGCCGATAAAAACAATTGGCATCATCCAAGCAGCAATATCCAAAAAGCGCAGCGTTTGTTTGGGATGACGGCTATCTGCGACAAAGGAAGAAGCCGTTTCACAACTATAAGTAGCGTAGGAAACGAAAAAGAACCACTTTGCCCAATCCACGAAGCTCAAAGATGACCAACTATTAGGAAAAAATCCAGGGCTAGCACTAGAGAAAGTTAGCCAGCCAAGACCTTGTACACAAAAGGTAGTTAGTAGTCCAAAAGCTGGAATCGCAAAAAATAAATGCAAAATACTCAGTGCACGAGTACCACTAAACGCCACTACAAACGGCAGTAGTGTAAAGCCAATGTCCAAAAATAATTTAGGACAGGCAATGCCTAGCGATTCTAAATTCACTCTAATTAAATCAGTGAGAACGAGAGTATTAACTGATAAGTAAGAAATCCAGTTAAGAAGGTATCCAATTGCAGCATAGCGAGCTAGTCCAGGGTAGCGTTTGAGCAGATGGCTAACATAGTTGGGCGTTCCTCCTGCCACATTAATAAAATACATTCCTAAACGCTTGACCTGATAGTTAATCAGCATCCCAACAATTACAGCAGGTATCCAAACAAAAATAGCTTGTGAACCAAGAGCAGCATGAATTGCAGGAACTAATGCTACCCACGAAATATGAGCTGTCAAACCGAAGCCCCAGCTTTCAACAGCACTTAGGCTTCTAGTTAAGCGAGGGTATGAAGATTGGCTTACTGATGTATTGTCTTGTTTGAGCATGATAGGCAATGCGAAGCTTTTTGGTTAACCTTATTAGCTAGACTTTCCACCTCATAATTGTTCTGAAGGCAGACTTTTATTGAAGATAAATTATCCGCAAGTCAATAATAAATTCCGGTTTATCTAAAGATTTATTTGAGCAATAACTTTTAAATTTAGCATATCTTGGCTTTTCCATATTTTTGGAAAAAGGTCAACTTCGCCAACAGCATCGTATGCTATTTATACTCCGGCTACTGGCGAATTACTTTAGCCTTTACCTATTTTTGCCAAATCAAACTTTTCTGTAACAAGTTCCTCAACAAAATAATCCAGAAATTCAATGTAATGATTTTGCATGATAATTGCGTGTGCATAATCTCCCTTGACTGCAAGTTGATACTTTTTCACAAGATTATCGGAGGGTTTATTAAAAACAACTGTATTTGAATAAGGGTTGAGAAATGGATTGAAGTCTTTTAACTTCAGTTGTGTATACAAATGCTCTGCTTTGGCTACACAATCAGCTACTTCTAATCCAAAGTTAGAACGCCTTTTGGAGATTTCATGCCATAAACAAAGTGAAGTATGTCCGTTGCGGCTACCTCCAATAGTCATATCCTGAGCGCCGATATACTCGACATCAGATGTAAGAGCTTTAACCAAATGTTTTTTAGTAATAACAATCCCACAAGGGAAAGGGCTACCAATAAATTTATGTCCTGAGATTGAGAGCGAACTGATAGGTCTGTTGAAATCAATCCAGTGCGAACGCAAGTAGGGAAGAAGCATTCCGCCTAAAGCGCCATCAACATGAATATAGAATTGGCTGACCTGTTTCATCTCTAGAACATTGAGAATCTGCTCAATATCATCTATTGCCCCTGTAAAAGTAGTACCCAGGTTAAGGCAAATAATCGCAGGCAGATTAGGTACAAGTTGCTTATAGAAATCACTATAGTCCATTTCTTCCGAAGGTGTTTGTACACCAATCTTGTGATACGGAATTTTAAAAAACCTAGCTGCCTTACTCATAGAGTAATGTGAAGCATCTGAGGCATACAAAATAGCATTAGGATAGTTTTCTCTCCCTAAGAGTATTCCATACAAGTTACCTTCGGTTCCACTGGTAGTTACATATCCCCACCAATTTTGAAGATGGTATAATTTTGCAAAGAATTGCAACACTTCTTTTTCAAAATCTCGTGAATCAATTCGATAATGCGATTTAGTAAAGCAATCTCCTCCAAGGTTATTAATTGAGTATTTAAGAAAAGGTAATAAAAATGTATGGTCGTGTTTTAAGTTGTAGGGATACCCTAAATGAAACTCAGATGCTTCATTAAGAATTAGCTGATACTCAGAAAGAAAGTCAACATCCATTTTGTTATTCCAAACCTTGTTATCAAATAATTATTTGAAACGCGTTCAAATAATATCAATTAGGTGTATAATCTCAAGCAAATTTCTGCATCAGCAGCTTCTGTGCCAAAACTATCGGCTTAGACCTTTACTTCCTGATTAACATTTGGTTTTAGAGCATAGTTACTGAGTAATATGCTCTAAAACCATGCTTTTCAATTTGCATTTATTGTTGATTCAACAGTTAAAGAGCGGATTAACTCTCGAATTACATCTGTTGCTGGTCGTCCTGTTATTGAGCAGTATTTCTCTAACCTCTCTGCTTCACTTGATGTCAGATTGATTGTCAGACGTTTAATAGCCCATTTCTTATTCACTGATTCAATTAACTCTAGTTGAAACTACTTCTCTAATATCAATCATTCGAGCTGTTATCACAATGATAAAATTAATGATATTAGCTTCAAGAAGCTGTAAAGGAAACACTATTAACTTTGAAGCCATAGTGAAGAGTTAAAATATAGCTTAAATTATAAATTTTAAGTAATTTATAAATAACAATTATGAATAGAGCATAAGCTAAAAGCTTTTCTGTAATTAAGTATTCAGTGGAAATACTCGGTCACCACACCAGGGCAAATGCATCTAAATATTGACGAGCCTGAATCAGAGCGGAATTTAGTAAAACCCTAATCAAACAAGGCTTTCAGGAAATTAAATATTCACAAAATGGTAGTGATAATCATTGTGGAGGGGAGTTAGAGGCAACCGTTGGCTGCCTGTCAAGGAACATGGTATTCTTGCAGAAACTCCAAAGAAGAATTTCATTCTTATTCGCCTCTCTATGAAGCTCAAAGCAAAAATCACAATTGCTGACCATTTTTTGGGGATAGAAAACCCACGAATAGCTCGCACAAAGCGTCATAACTTAATCGATATCATGACGATTGCAATAATAGCAGTAATTTGTGGTGCCGATGGCTGGCTGGCAGTTGAGACCTATGGATGTGCGAAATATGAGTAGTTAAAGTTAAAAACATTTTTAGAATTACCAAATGGCATTCCGTCCCACGATACATTTGCACGAGTTTTTGCTTAAAATTTATCCTCAATAATTCGAGTCATGTTTTATTAATTGGATAAAATGGATAACTAAGATGACTAATGGTGAAGTTGTCGCAATTGATGGTACAACCTTACGCGGTTATTACGATAGAGTGGACATTTATCTGTCAATATTGACAATAATTTGGCAAACAACAAGAGGTCTAGTATTGGTATTACTGAAAACATCAAATTCCATGACTTTTACCAATTACCCAATTACGCCGGAAAAACCGGGCTAAAGCTGATTCTTCTAAAGATAGATAAATTGGTCGTCCGTGCGGACAGGTGCGAGGGTTGCGAGTGCGTTGCCAATTATCTAAAAGTGTCTGCATTTCTTGTTGATTCATAGGTGTACCATTACGAATGGCACTGCGACAGGCGACGGCTACTTGGGCTGTTTGTAAGTCGCCTCCCCAACTAAGCTCTAAAATTGCTTCTGCACAGTCGTCTCGCTGTTGCAAAGGCGCGGGTATGTTACGGACTGCCCAAAGTTGTTCGCCAAAGGGTTCTATTTCTAAACCGATGCGTTGTAGTTGTGATACTTGCGCTGGCGACAATTGATAAAGAATGATTGACGGTTCGACGGGAACAAGTTGCCAATTATCGCATAATTGCTCATACAAAACTCGCTCATGGGCAATGTGCTGTTCCACTAACCACATACCACCTGAGTGTTCCGCTACAATATAGGTGTTGCTAACTTGAGCGACAGCCTTCAAGGAATTAGGAGAGACACGATTAATCGCGTCTGTATAAGGCTTGGGATTTTGAGGATTGAAATTGTAGCCGCCTTTGGTTTCTGCGGCTTTAAGTAATTTACTAACTCGTGTTGTGTGGACAGCTTCTTTCAGATTGCTAGAAGAGATGCTGAGTGCTTGGTTAATTGCTTGGGTAATTTGCTCTTGCCAATAAATGATTTCGTTAAGGTAAATTTCTGTTTTTGCTGGATTGCGATTCCAGTTAATTTGATCTGGGGAAATGGCAAGATGTAGGAAACAAATTGGATAGCGATCGCGTGGTAATGTTCTGTGAAATGCTGATAATATTGTTTGCTCTAGTTCTGGTGTTTTAACCATCCGTCCATTGATGGCCACACGTACCCAATCTGGACGATGACGATGACAGCGATCGGGTAATCCTACCACTAAATTGAGCGCTGAGTGGGGAGTGGGGAGTGGGGAGTTATGCGGATTGGGTATTTCGAGTTTCACTTCTTGCAAATCACCTTGTCGGACCTGGGGTAAAATCTGCGGTAGCAGCTGCCCAGTTGTCTTAGCAGGAGAAATGGTGAACCATTGACGGTCATTTTGGCAAACTTGCCAGGTGACGTGGGGATGACATAAAGCAATTTGTTGAATTGTTGCTTGCACGGCTTTCATTTGCTGTGCGACTGTGGGCAATCCTTGACGACGAGATGAGCAATTACCGAAAAGATGAGAAACTGTCACCACTGTACCAGGTGCGATCGCAGTTACTTCAACTTGCACAACTTCCCCGCCATTGCCATAGCAAATCCGCCATCCTAATTTTCCACCCACAGGACGACTCAAAATTTCTAAATCTGCCAGAGTTGTTAAGCTGTGTAACGCTTCACCACGAAATCCCAAACTGTTAATTTTCCATAAATCAGCACTAGAGCGAATTTTACTGGTGCTGTGGGCTGTGGCTGCTTGTTGCAAATCATCCAGGTGCATTCCACAACCATTATCTGCCACACGAATTCGCCATTGCTGCGGCCATAGATAAACCACAATTCGCGTTGCACCTGCGTCTAGGGAATTTTCTACCAATTCCCGCACCACAGAAGCGAAAGAGTCGATTACCTCACCAGCTGTAATGAGATATACGACTTCTGTTGGTAGAGCTTGAATAGTAGATGCCATAAATTATAGTTTATAGCTTCTGGGTGCAAGGGAAGTGGAAGGAGAAATCAATTAAAAATTGTACGCTTACAGGGAAGCAAGGTACGCACAGCGTCTCGTAGAGAATAAGAAGGCTGAGGGAGATGTAGCTTTAGCTTCCCGTAGCTTGGAGAAATAAGGAGGCGAATTTACGAGAAATTTTTATTAATTGTAAAGAAAACTCAATTAAAGGGGTATTTTTGATAAATTGCTTGTGAGGTGATGAATCAGAAAACTTACTGAGTAATAACTTAGTTGCTGATGTCCATGAGTTAAAGACCCGTTTGCAATGGGGTCAACCAGGTTTTACAATTGTTGATGCGATCGCCACACCTACAATCACGGTCGGATCAGTGGAGCAATACCTATCCCATTAGATGATTTGGTATCTAAAGCCAAATCTGCTCTACATAAAGAACGCCATATTTATATCTATGGCGACAGTGACGAACATACAACCCAGGCTGCACAAATTTTAAGAGCACAAGGGTTTGCTGAGGTAGCAGAAATCAAAGGTGGTCTTGCAGCTTGGATTTCAATCGGTGGTGCGACAGAAGGTGTCGCCGCTTAAACTTAACTCAGATATATAGCAATCCTATTTGGGTTGTGAAATTATCGTGGAGGTAGGCAATAGGCAATAGATTTTTTTCACGAATAATTTAGGATTTCTATATCAATCCAAGTCTATTTATTGCATAATTGCTAGTTGTTTGTATTGCACATTAGACTTCTAACAAAAATCTGAATTAACGAAAAGGAAACCACAGATAAACACCGATGAAATATCTGCGTGCATCTGTGGTTTAATCCCTAAAAACTTGACTTTTGCAAGATATCTACTGTGCATTACAGCTTTCTCTACGGCATAATCAAAACTAACTGATTGCAACATTAATTAACATTAACTTATCTTACTTTTTGCTTACCTCTAGATAGCGGTTAATTACTATCCCTTGTTGTCAAAACTTTAGATTGTTCAGGTTTCAGTAAACCGTTCAACAAGGATGCGGGACGTTGACTGTAAGGCCAAGCAAAAGCATGACGGAAAGCTGCATCCTGACAAGCTTGTAGTTGGGCAAAACTGATAATGTTGTAAGTCAAGAGATTCTCATACTCAAATGGCAAACGCACATTGTGTAACCCAGCATTATCGGTACAGATAGCGATATCCACCCCAGCTTCAAAACAACGATCAAAAACTAATTTGAGTTGACGGATATCCTGCAAAGTACCAGTTTTCAGGTAAGTTGTGGGGCAAACCTCTAAACACTGTCCGCGTTTAGCGACATCATTAAGTAACTCTGGATATAGTAAGGGAATTTGGATGCCGTGACCGATTCGCATGAGATAGGGTAACAGTTCGGGGTAACAGCCAGCAGTGGTCTCATATAGATGTCCGGTGGTCTTAACGCCCTGCGATCGCGCATAATCATATAAGCTAATCCATTCTTCTAAGCGATCGGCATAATAGCTATCACCCCCCGCTACATCTACTGCACAGACATACTGCTTATTTTGCGCCGCCAAATCAACAATCGCCTTGTTCACCTCATAGGGTAGACGCGTGTGCATACAGAGAATTTGGCTAGTAACAATTGGATATTCTGGCTGTTGGCTAGCAAGTCCCACTACCTCCACAATTTCTGTCATCTTGTCAATTCTCTGTGATTGATTCAGATGCTCAGGCGTCCGCAAATATGGAGTGTAACGCAGTTCCAGATAAGCCAAATTTTCAAAAATGTAAGCACCCCGCACCAAGCGATAGATAAAGTAAGGCAAAGTCTCAACAGTTTGCACACTTTCTACCAAGGTGTGTAATTCTAGATACTCATCCAGGGTGTTACGTGGGCGAGTGTAAAAATCTTCAAATTCTGAATAGTTACCAAAGCGAGAAATCAACTCCGAAGAATGTCGCTCGAAATATCGCCATAAAACTCGTGGTACGACCGAGCCGCCCAAGTGCCTATGTAATTCAGCATATAAAGCCATAATGGTATTTTTAAGTAAAAATTTCATTAATTGTAACAAAAACATAGAAGGAAAAATCTGTACTCGAATAAATTTGGCGCTAGATAAATTGGATGGGAGGTTTCCCATCATCTGGTTTCAATAAAGACTTTGACCTAGAAACTTTGCGAAGGTCAGGATTTTATCCTTATTTTCTGAGAATCCGGCATTTAATAGTGTTTTGAGTACAAATAAACTTGACATTATCAAGATTAAATTGATAGCATTGATATCCTTAATTTTTGTGTTATAGTAAATAAACATTGCTATTGTTGAGCAAGTGAAATATAGCAATATATTTTTCCTTTAACTAAGCAAATTCCTGGCAAGGTTGGTATTAATTGAAAATTCAAGCGTTGGAAGTCAAAGCTGGCGATCGCATTATTGCTTACTGCAACAACAAAATGCAAACCTGCAAGGTAAAACGCATTTTAGATCCCGGTCAAGCTAATATCACACTATCAGTATTCACCTCTGAGAATTATCGCGGTTGCTCAGTTTCATCTGTAGTCCGCTTTCAGAGCAACGCCTTAGTTGATTTAGTAAGTTAAAAATCAAGTAAACATTCAATCTCAAAAATATCTATAGCTATTGTCCAGCCTCAGCTGGATATAGTTATTTTAAAGGTGCGATGCCTGGGTTGGGCTACGCCTACGCACATACAAATCCGTTAATTGTGGCTGGATAATTTTGCAGAAAAACGCTCTCACACTATAGCAGTGCAGGCGGAAGTTTTTGAGCAAACTAATACCAATATTGTTCAGGGTGGTGGCTCACAAGATCCCCGACTTTTCAAAAAAGTCGGGGATCTGGGGATCTGATTGAGCAATGTTCGCTCTACAAAATTTAGAATAAGATAAGGTTTACTAATTATTTGGCAATGGAAGTTTTAAAACTTACAACTAAAATCGATGAATCAGGATATTTAAATCTTAATATTCCAACGCAGTTAGCGGCGGTTGAAGTTGACATTGTAGTTGTTTTGAATCCAGTTTCATCAGAGGAAAAGCAGCAACCTAGTTATGATTTCTCTGATTTGGTGGGGCGATTAGCTTGGCAAAGAGATGCGGTAGCAATGCAGAGGAATCTACGCGATGAGTGGTAATCGCTACGTATTGGATACGAATGCGATAGTAGCTCTACTTCAAGGAAATTTTCAACTTATTCAATTACTCCAAGATGCTGATTGGATTGGAGTTTCAGTTATTAGCAAAATTGAATTTCTCGCGTTTTCTGGGTTGAGTCAAGAGGATCCGTCAGCTTTTTGAGCAGTTTTTGCAACGAGTTGAGGTTGTCAATTTAGTGGCGAGTGATGCTGTTTTGATTAAGAAAATCATTGAAATTCGCCAGCAATATCGGTTGAAACTACCAGATGCAATTATTGCAGCAATGGCGATCCAAAATTCAGCAAGTTTGGTGACTGCCGATCAAGAGTTTGCGAAGATAACAATTTTAACATTAATTAATTGGTAGCCTTTACCTTTTCCTTGTAGTGTGTAGGCGTAGCCCGTCATAGACATCGCACCTGAAAAGCGGTTAACACAACACAATTAAAAAAAAGTCAAACAAAAATTCTGAAGCCTAATCGCCGCAATGCTCAAGCGATAAGCAACAGAAAACTTAGGCTATCTTTTTCGATCTAGGACTGATGTCTACGATGGTCTACGCACTCCTTAATTTAGGCATGGTAAGGGCTACAACTATTCTGAGTCCTTATGTCAACCCTAATTGAGGTGATCTTACCCTGGCAAAGCGATGACTACGGCGAGCTTCTCTACGAAACGCTCCGCGTAGCTTGCTTCCACGGAGTGGTACGCTAACGCATTACTAAGATCATCATCCAATTAATTGCTTTTGTTAATTCTTTTTCACATCACGAGCCATATTGAGAAAGTAGTCGTCAATTTTGGCATTAGGACGACGGCGGGTAGTGGCGGAAATTTTAGGAGTGTTATCCTGATTCGTTTCAATTTGCTCTTTTGCAGAAGCTTGTTTTATACCTTGCTGCTGATCAGATTCCACGAAATAACCAGAGCTATTGAATCCAAACAGGTTGCCAAAAAAACCAAAGAAATTTCCGAAAAGATTAGAAACACTTTGGAATAAAACACCAAACAAGCCTTGAATCCGAATGAACAAGTTCCGAACAGTTTGAGTTAGACGAAACATAACAGCACCCTCTATGATTGCCTATTATCATTGTGACTTAATTCCAATAAGAGAAATGGTGCTATGCAAAAAATTTACCAGGCATAGGCGTGAGAGCAGGAAAAATATATTACAGGTTACATTTGAAACATTTATACTTGGCACTACTAACCCTATAACTGCGTCAACTATCTTGCAGCTAAATTACTGTATCAGTTTTCCTGGTGCAGTAATTTAATGTTGATATGGAATGAAATATAACCAATTAACCTCACTTAGTAAGCAGAAGTAATGGCAACTCAGTTCTGGGAAAAAAGCATAGAAATTAATGCTACTTTAACTAACTTACTATTTAAGCCTGTGCGTAGAGGCTTACTCTTGTGTCGCAGCAAGCTACGTAAAGTGCCTGGTATTACGCCTAGTCGCCTCATTCATCAAGGTTGGTGGTTTTTAAGAAAGCGTCTGCTGCCATTATTATGTCTGATATCATTCGTTGCGGTATTATTACTCAACAGCTTTGCTCCTACTGTTGCCCAACTACCTCCTCAACCTCGTCAAGAAATTCGGGGGGTATGGCTGAGTGGTAACGATTTTAGCGTTTTTAGAAATCGCTCAAAGGTGCAAGCAGCTATGAGCCAACTGCGGCAGCTAAACTTTAACACTGTTTATCCCGTAGTTTGGAACGATGGCTATACATATTATCCTAGTGCCATCATGCAAAAAAAAGGTATTCCCTTCTTCTTCAAGGGAATAGATGGACAAGATGTGATTGCAGACATTATCAGCCAGGCCCGCAGAGAAGGGCTACTAGCAATACCTTGGTTTGAATTTGGTTTCATGGTTCCCCTAAGTTCGGAACTCGCATCCCAGCATCCAGATTGGCTAACACAAAAGCCGGATGGTACGCAAACTTCAATTAGTGCTGCGGGTGAAGTAGCGTGGTTGAATCCCTTTCACCCCGAAGTGCAAAAGTTTATCACCGAACTCGTGATGGAAGTCATTACTCAATACGATGCTGATGGCGTTCAATTTGACGACCACATGAGTTTACCTGTGGATTTTGGTTACGATAAATACACAATTAGTTTATATACTCAAGAAACTGGCAATCCTCCCCCATCCAATCCCCAAGCTCAAGCATGGATAAAATGGCGGGCAGATAAAATCACTGCATTCATGGTACACCTCTACCAAACCGTGAAAGCCAGAAAACCGAATGCTATTTTCTCAGTTTCTCCTAATTATTATGATTTTGCCTACAAGTTGCAATTGCAAGACTGGCTCAACTGGGTACGGTTGGGTATTGTCGATGAGTTAGTCATGCAGGTATACCGTAATGATTTGGAAAGTTTTATCGCTCAAATTACCCGCCCAGAAATTTTAGAAACAAAACAAGTCATCCCAACTGGTATTGGTATTATGGCGGGGTTACGAAATCGCCCAGTTTCCATGCCACAAATCCAATCCCAGGTAGAAGCAGCACAGCAACGCGGTTTAGGTACTGGCTTTTTCTACTACGAAAGCCTTTGGGATATTGCGCCTGAACCAGCAGCGCAACGACAGTCAGCATTTGCGGCTCTTTTCCCAAACCCAGCGTTGCGGGACATTTCTCAAAATACACCCCGCAAGGCAACTTTTGATACTATATCCCTACCTTTATATACAAAACCTTCTCTCGGCCAACGTGTTCGCGGCTATTTTCTGGAAATGGCGATCGCAAATGGTCAGCCAAAGCGTATCTTATTAGATACAGGGTCAGCAGGGCTGCGAGTTCCCAAAGAGTTTTTAGGTAATGCCCCTATCCGGAGAACGGGACAAAATATCAAGGAGATATTAAGTGATGGTACTATTCTGGAGGGAGAATTAGTTTATACTAATGTCCGGTTTGGTTTGCTTCCCACTACAGAACCAGTTCCGGTACAGCTTGTTACTAGTCGCCAATGTACTGCCCAAAAGCCTAATTGTTCAGCAAAGAGTAGTGTGCCATTTTCCGGTATTATCGGTGTCAACTATTTTGAAAAGTCACTTCTCTATAATCCGTTGAGAAAATTATCAGGAAATCTGAGTAACGGATTTATTGTCATTGGAAATGGTGGTAGTAACAAGAATGGCAGTTTAATCCTCGGTTTAACTGCTGATAATCAAGCAGGTTTCAAAATGGCTGCTTGGAGTAAACAAAGCGAAATTAATGGTGTACCTGGTAATAGATGGGACTCTCAACTGAGCAAAGTTTGTCTAACTCTTGCTGGGAGTTCTGCTAAAAATTCTTGTAATAGCAAAATGATCACTGATACTGGAACTATTAATGGTTTGACTGAATTCAAGTCAGCTTCTACAGCAGGCAAACTCAAACCAGGAGTGTTACGTTCAGCAAATGCTCTGAAAGTAGCAATTAATGGCATTTTTGATTACAGCCTAACACCAGGAACCCGCGACGGATTTAATCGCTGGAATTTGAGTATCTCGCCACAGGCAGAAATTTCTATATTTGTAAATACTGGCATCGGATTTTTTGATAAATATGATGTCCTCTTTGACCAAGTTAATGGAAGACAAGGTTTTCGCAGTCGGCGGTAAGAGGGTAGTAAAGACTTGCTCCCTCAGATAGCTTCCTGAACCAGCAAAACTGATTTTACGGGACGCTTGATAGGATTTCCTTCCAAATCAACTTTCCCGTAAAAGGTTTTGCCATTGTAATAAAGTGAAGATGAACTCCCCCCATCTAGATTCATCGCTTTATCAGCACCAAGAGTTTTCATAAAATCGGCTAGTGCTGGCAAGGATATCCCAGAGTTACCGGGAGCCGAGGGTTTTTGAGCCACCATAACTAAAACAACGTTGCCATCACGAGTAATACCCACGGCAGTTCTAGCGTTAGGTTGGTTACTGCCAAGTGCATCTCGTTTATTGGCATTATCTACAAAGCCTTCTTTTTCTAAAGTAAGTTCTGGTAACAGGCTTGGCCCTGCACCTATAGCATCGACTAACCGACAACCTGCTGGCTGTGACGCATTGTGCAGGGCAATATCATAGCGAACGGTCTGTCCACATGAGTAACGCCGAAATTCTGCGCGATTGAATATTTGGCTTAGGTAAGGTTTTAAGTTGGGATTGTTCACCAGCCGCTCATTTTCCTTGGGGTCAGCTACCAACTTCCCTTGTAAAACAACATAGGATGTAGATTTTTGGTTAACTGGGTCAAAAAAGCCTGCGTTCAAAATAGCTACGGCTTGATGCTTCTGGACAAATTCCTCTACGGTGCTTACCTTCTGTAATAATGCAGGAGTTACCAAAAATCTGCTATTAGCTGGAATTAACAAAATGTGAGCGATGCTTTGGGGCAAAGTGCGCTCGAAGTAGCGGATAGTTTTTGGTGGTGCAGACGCAACAGTTGGTATTGACTGTGTTGAGAAACGCAAATTAAACCACAGCACCATTGCGAAACTAATTAATATCAAACCCAGTAGTTTAATTTTTCTCACATTTTAACCTTAGCCATCTAATGAACTCAGATGCCGTTAATGCTATCAGGACGTTGCGCGATCGCGGCGAACAATATTGCACATTCTAGATTTATAAACTAGCGTGATATCATGATAGGGTAGGCTGCGAAACCATTGCCTTTACAGGGATTGAAACCTTTGAAACTTACTAAATCCCTATTTGGGATTGAAATTAAGACCATGTTAGAAACCACAAACCTGAAAAATATCTCCAAAAAATTCGCTATAGCCAGAAATTGGGCTTCTTTTAAAGAAAATGAGGCGATGAGAGCTATTGCATATAGCATGGATTTACTATTACCTGGTTTGTATATATGGCTATTTGGTTTTAGTTTTCGCATTGGTGGGAACGTACCAGATGATATTCCCTATAAATATCCCGGTAAAATCCACAGTAACACTGGAATTGCGTTAGTATTACCAGGATATAAAGTTTTTACGACTTACCAGGGTAGCTATGACCCTAAACAGACATCAAATACAGGGGCTAGCAGCTTTTAATTGTACGGTTCTCGACTCAAACACTTTTGAAACCTTAATGACTCAGGCAGGGTATTCAATCTCAGGTAGCGCACCTGCACAGTCTAATAGAATAAAAGTATGGTGGATTCATAACAAATACCCAAGAGTCGAGTCAGTATATAGTCCAGACAAAAGAATAGTGATAACGGCGTATCATATTAACTGATATTTTTTATTTCTATTAACTAATTTCCAACGTGGGTAGAAAGTTTTGGTTGATAGAATTTTTTGTAGTGTGTAATATTTTCACCACCCAAATAAATTAGCCATCTCCTGTAACTGATTCCAGTTCTGGAGACAGCAAATGTGTGTCTCTGAATGTTGATGCAGGTAAATAAACTGTAAATTGAGTCCCTCTGCCTACCTGACTGCAAACATTGACAAAACCACCGTGATTCTTAATGATACCCAAAGCCGTGGAAAGTCCTAAACCTGTACCTTTACCTACGTCTTTGGTGGTGAAAAATGGTTCAAAAATTCGTTGCTGGACTTCCGACGACATACCCATACCAGTATCAGTCACCACGATCGCAACATAAGAACCCACTTTAGCATCAATATTGATCTGGGCAGAATGTTCACCAATCACCAGATTTTCCGCAGTAATCCTCAAGATACCGCCATTGGGCATGGCATCGCGGGCATTAACTACTAAATTTATTAGCACCTGATGTATTTGAGTTATGTCTCCACGCACGTACCACAGATTTTTAGAGATATCTGCCTGACAGATAATAGATTTAGGGAATGTTTGAACGATAATTTGCTCAATTTCTGCCATTAAAGGCTGAATTTGCACAATTGTTCGTTTGCCTTCAATACCCCGTGCAAAAGACAATACTTGCTTGAGCAAATTAGCGCCGCGTTTAACATTATTTTCTAGAGTTTGCAGTATTTGCTGACTCTGCGAATCGGGCAATTTCTTCTGCAACAGTTGAACTGACATTAAAATTGGGGATAGTATATTGTTCAGGTCATGGACGATACCGCCAGCTAACGTACCTATACTCTCCAAACGTTGCGATCGCAGAAGTTGAGCTTCTAATTGTTTCTGCTGCGTAATCTCGGTGTTCACACTCAAAATGGATTTGGGTTGTCCATTATCATCTCGGATCAGTATCCAGCGACTTTCAACGATAATTACTTTACCTTCCTTTGTCAGTTGATCCAACTCACCCTGCCACTCACCTGTATTCATCACCTTCAAGTAAGCATCTTCTAGCTGTGGTGAAATATCTTTATACAAAAGTTGCAAAACATTCTTACCCACAACTTCCTCAGCCTTCCAACCGTACAGACGTTCAGCACCTTGATTCCAAAACAAGATTTGGTTGTGGATATTTCGCACCAAAATCCCCTCAGTTGATACATCCAGCAGCAACCCTTGTTCACGGATTTTCTGTTCTGCTTGTTTTTGCTGGGTTATATCTCGCATCAGTGCCAAATGAATAAACGTACCATCGGATTCGTTACGCAATGGAACAGCATGAGTTTCTATGTAGCGACGGGTACCTTTAAATCCAACAATTTCAAACTTCAAATTTCCCTTGTTACCTTGGCAGATACTTTTATGCAAGTCGGCAAAAGCTTCTCTATACTCTGGTACAATTACCGCAGCAATTGGTTTACCAATTAATATATCAGCACTTTCCACTTCCATCATTGCCAATCCTTCTGCGTTAATTTCTAAAAGGGTGCCATCCCCGGCAATTAATTTGATGCATTCTGGTTCTGCACCTATCACGGCTCGTAAACGGTTTTCGCTTTGGCGTAAAGCCAGTTCCGTCTGCTGAAGTTGCCTGATATAACGCCACAACAAATCATACAACAGCGCCACCAGCACAAAATCCACAATAGCGGCAATAAAAAATGTGACTATTGCCTTTTGGGAACTTGCTTGTGACTGCTGCATTCCCTGCTGTAATAAATTCTGTTCTATCTCTAAAAATTGGTGAATAAACTGTTGGATTTCTTTGCTGCTTTTGTTGCCTTTATCAGATAAGATTCGCTGCCGAGCTGCTTCAAATCCCTGGTTTTGTCTAAGAAAAATTTCTTGTTGCAAGATGTTTAGCCTGTTAATAATTTTCGGCTTCAACAAAGAAATCCACTGCTGCTTTTGATGATTTTCAGCAGTTAAGTTGCTAAGAGTTTGAGTATTGATATTAGTTTCTTGATAAGCTGCAAGATAAATTTTTAAATCATCTGCATCTGCTGTAATTAAGTAATTACGTTGTGCAGTTTCAGTATCTTTGAGTGTAGATTGGATACTTTCAAGTTGAGTAATAATTTTATATGAGGATGTCACCCTTTGCTGGTTGTAAATCAGCTTAATAGTGTTGCTATATGAGACTACAGCATTTGTAAATACAACTGCCAACGCTAAAACGAATATTGCTTTCAGCTTTTGGACTCGATACCATCTTTTGATCATGCGATCGCCCTTTCTGCCGCAGATGCCCTCCATCAGTTAAAATTAGAGATTACAAACAAATACTGAGAATATTTTAATGATTGTGACAGCACAGGTAACAAAATACAATCTCTTAGAGTTGTAAATATCTGGATTCTTTAGGATGATGATTTATACATAATAGTTACAAATAAATCCGCTAATTTTTAATATAAATTCATTTTCACCTTTGATTAAGATAAGTTGCCTATCCATCAAATTTGTAGAGACGTTGCATTGCAACATCTCTATTTTGGAATTCTAATTAACTCCTATTATCCGTAAATTCAAAATAAAACTAGTACAGCGCGGCGGAAATAAACAACCCATTCCAAATCAACGAAATACCTACACTATATTAATTTTGGCTTTTGACTTTTGACTTGCGGTACTAGGGCATTGGTAAGCTGATGCGCGCCTAAGGCGCCTAAATTTTATAAACACCCTTTACGGTCGTTAACTGTTGACGGTTAACGGTTATCAGTCATCGATCATCAGCCTTCATGTAAATGTTCAAGTTAAATGCGTAACAGCTTATCAACTTAATGTTACATCAACGGTTTCTAACCGTTTGAATTTAAAACTAAATATATTCTGCAATAAGCTTGACATGATTCAAACAATATGCTAATAATTATAGTTTGTGGAAACTTTACTTCTTAATATAAGCTCTTGGCTAACGTCATTGTCATAGGTGCCCAATGGGGCGATGAAGGAAAAGGTAAAATAACTGACTTACTCAGCCGTTCCGCAGATGTTGTGGTTCGTTACCAAGGGGGTGTCAACGCTGGACACACGATTGTAGTTAAAGGTCAGACCTTTAAACTGCACTTGATTCCCTCTGGTATTTTATATCCAAATACCGATTGCATTATCGGCTGTGGAACAGTCATCGATCCACAGATTTTAATCGCAGAACTCGACCAATTAAAAGAATTAAATATTTCCACTGACCACCTGCTGATATCTGAGACAGCCCACGTAACGATGCCTTATCATCGGTTGATTGACCAGGCATCCGAAGAACGACGGGGAAGCCATAAGATCGGCACAACAGGTCGGGGCATTGGGCCGACTTATGCTGACAAATCTGAACGTACAGGCATTCGGGTTTTAGACTTGATGAACCCCGATGAGCTACGTGAGCAGTTAGAGTGGACGATTAATTATAAAAATGTAATTTTAGAAAAGCTTTACAACTTGCCACCTCTAAATCCACAAGAGGTGATTGAAGAGTATTTGGGTTATGCAGAACGCTTGCGCCCTTACGTTGTTGATACATCGTTGAAAATAGCCGATGCGATTGCGCGACGGCGGAATATTTTGTTTGAAGGCGCACAAGGTACGCTCCTTGACCTAGATCATGGAACTTATCCCTATGTCACCTCCTCTAACCCTGTGGCTGGGGGGGCTTGCGTTGGTACAGGGGTGGGTCCGACAATGATTGACCGGGTAATTGGCGTATCGAAAGCCTATACGACACGAGTGGGAGAAGGGCCATTTCCCACAGAATTGGATGGAGAGTTGGGAGAAATGTTGTGCGATCGCGGTGCCGAATTTGGCACAACCACCGGACGCAAACGGCGCTGTGGCTGGTTTGATGCAGTCATCGGTCGCTATGCCGTGCGGATAAACGGGATGGATTGTATGGCGCTCACCAAACTGGATGTCCTCGATGAATTAGAGGAAATTCAAGTTTGTGTCGCATACAACATAGATGGTCAACGCAGCGAACACTTCCCAACCAGTTCTCGTCAATTTGCTAGATGTCGCCCCATCTACAAAACCTTACCAGGATGGAAAGTGTCAACAACCCACTGCCGTACCCTGGAAGACTTGCCACAGCAAGCACTGGACTATCTAAAATTCCTCGCTGAATTGATGGAAGTCCCGATCGCGATCGTCTCACTAGGAGCAAGCCGCGATCAAACAATAATCGTAGAAGACCCCATCCACGGGCCTAAACGTGCTTTATTACAGGCTGACGGCACACCTGCTACCCTGCTAAGTGCGTAAATTAGTCATTGGTCATTGGTCATTGGTCATTCGTATTTACAACTGACAAATGACAAATGACAACTGACAAATGACAATTGACAACTGACTAATGACAAAGGACAAAGGACAATTTCTATGACTATTACAGTCGAATCTCAAAAACGTCCAGAAGGTAGCAAGCCAAGAGCTTTGCGCCGTTCTGGACTGATACCTGCCAATTTGTACGGTCACAAGGGTACAGAGTCTATTCCTTTGACTATTGAAGCTAAAACTGTTGAACGTTTGCTCAAAAGAGTTTCAGTCAACAATACATTGATTGAATTAAACGTTGCCGATGCACCTTGGCGCGGCAAAGCCCTACTGCGGGAACTTCAAATTCATCCAGCAAAAGGTACACCCTACCACCTCAGCTTTTTCGCGGTTGCCGGTCACGGTGACACAACTGTAGAAGTGCGCCTGCGTTTTGTGGGAGATGCTGTTGGTGTTAAACAAGAAGGTGGTGTATTAGACACCGTAATCTCCGAATTGCAAGTTAGTTGTGCGCCAGAAAACATTCCAGATGTAATTGAAATCGATGTTACCAACTTGCAAATAGGAGACAGCTTGAGTATCAGTGATATACCTTTTCCTGAAGGTGTAACACCTCTAGCAGAATCAGAGCGACTTGTTGTGAGCGTTTTGCCACCACAAATTAGCGCTGAAGATGCTGGGACAGAAACTGAAACTGAAGCAGCTTCTTAAGCTAAGTAAACTGTGTAATAATTTTTGATGATACCAGGGGGAAACTCCTGGTTTTTTTGTATTTAAACCGCAGAGGACAGAGATGACAGAAGCGACTTTTCCAGTCTTAATTCAGCAAATGTTGCAGCCTGGATTTTATCCCCATGCGGTAACAGAACCTATTCAACTAATTCAAACCCACATTTCTTATGTTTTGTTAACTGGGGATTACGCTTATAAGCTGAAAAAACCTGTTAATTTTGGCTTTTTGGACTTTTCCACCTTAGAAAAGCGGCAGCATTTTTGTCAGGAAGAATTACGGTTAAATCAACGGGGTGCTGGTGAATTGTATTTAGAAGTTTTGCCCATAACTTTGGTAGGGGAGCAATACCAGTTAGGGGGAATTGAGGCTGTGGAATACTTGCTGAAAATGCGCCAGTTTCCTCAAGAGTCGCTATTAAGTACACTTTTTGAACAAGGTAACTTAAATGAGACACACCTAGATGAGTTGGGACGGGTGGTGGCTCAATACCATGCCGAAGCACAGACGAATGATTATATCCGTAGTTTTGGTGAAGTGCCAAAAGTCCGGGCTGCCTTTGACGAGAATTATCAGCAAACTGAGAAGTATATTGGTGGTCCCCAAACTCAGGCGCAATTTACAGAAACAAAGCAATATACAGATAACTTTTTTGCCGAACGTCCAGAATTATTTGCTAACAGAATTCAAAATAACTATATTCGTGAATGTCACGGGGATTTACACCTCAGAAATATTGCCCTGTGGCACGACAAAATCTTGCTATTCGATTGCATTGAGTTTAATGAGCCGTTTCGCTTTGTCGATGTGATGTACGATGTGGCGTTCACGGTGATGGATTTGGAAGCGCGGCAGCGTCAAGATTTGGGTAATGCTTTTTTGAATGCCTACATAGAGCAAACTGGAGACTGGGAAGGCTTACAGGTGTTGCCCTTGTATTTAAGTCGTCAGGCTTATGTTCGGGCAAAGGTAACTTCATTTTTGCTAGATGATCCGAATGTACCCGCGACGGTAAAGGAAGAAGCGACAAAAACCGCCGCTGATTATTACAAACAAGCTTGGAACTACACTAAACCAAAGCTGGGACAACTAATTTTGATGTCGGGATTATCGGGTTCTGGTAAAAGTACTACAGCCAGGTATTTAGCCCGTCAGATGGGAGCGATTCATCTTCGTTCTGATGCGGTGCGGAAACATTTAGGGGGAATTCCTCTGTCGGAAAAAGGTGGCGATGATTTGTATACACCTGAGATGACCGAAAAAACCTACACACGGCTGTTGGAATTGGGAATTGTCCTAGCTAAACAAGGTTTTTCGGTGATTTTGGATGCCAAGTATGATCGGCAGCAGTTGCGGCAAGAAGCGATCGCTCAAGCTACGAAGTATCAACTTCCTCTTCAGATTATCCAATGCACAGCACCACTAGAGGTTCTAAAAGAGCGCTTGAACAACCGCACTGGTGATATCGCTGATGCGACGGCCGATTTATTAGACTCACAACTCAAACAAGCTGAACCTTTCACTGAAGAAGAACAATCCTATGTAAAGATTTTGGATACAACTCAACCACAGCAGGCACAATTAAAATAATTCGTATTCGTAATTCGTAATTGAACCGAAAATTCCTAATTACGTTAGCGTAGCGTAAAGCCTTCTCTACGATACGCTACCGCGTAGCTTGCTTCTCCGTAGGAGTACGCTTAGAGCGAGTTATCGAGCGTCATTAGTAATTAGTTAATAGCCTTTTTTTACTTTATGGCAGATAAAAAGAACGACTTTTTTAATATTTCTCCGAGCTTCTTTTCTCAACTTTTATTTGGGGCATTTTTAATATTTATATTAATAATGACCGGCTCCGCACCGGCCCTGAGCATCTTTTTGGGTATCATGGGCGGTTTCATTTTAGGCTGGATCACAAATGTAACCGATAATAGTGCCCAGCCTCCAACTGTAGCCTCCTCTGATGGTGTTGATACAGGACTGAAATACTGGTTATTTTTCATGCTTGGCTTTGTATATTTAGGGTATCCAGCACCCATGAGTATTCTGCTAGGCGCAATAGGCGCTTTAGCTGGAGGCTGGATTACTGCTTGGTGGGGCAGTAAGGAAGAAACTAGAACTCAGTTGCAAGTTGAAGAGTCAGAAGAGAGCGAAATTGAACCAACGAACGACAGGATCAACAAACGGCAAACAAGAAGAACCGCCCGTCGCTATCGTCGCGGTACTGGAAGTAGTATCAATTTTAGGTTTTGGGAAAAGTAGTAATTTGGGAATAGGGCACAAGAAGCAGGGGGCAGGGGGGAAAACTACTCTTCTCCCTTGCTCCCTGCTCCCTGCTCCTTGCTTCTTCCCCATTCCCCATTTCCCATTTCCCACTATGTTTTTATATCTCTCCAAATTACTGCCACTATTTTTTTATCCACTAGGATTAGCCTGCGTGAGCTTGGTAGTAGCATTAGTCACCTTGTGGAAACGACCGCGCACTGCGGCGATCGCAATTGCTTTTGCCCTAATTTTATTGCTATTTTGTAGTAATGCTTGGATTGCTAAATCATTAGTGCGATCGCTAGAATGGCAAAATCTTCCACTTGCACAAATACCAGAAGCAGAAGCGATTGTAGTTTTAGGTGGCGCAACCAAATCAGCCTTTCCCCCCAGACCTACTGTTGATTTGAGCGAATCAGGCGATCGCGTGATTTATGCCGCACAACTATATCGCCAGAAAAGAGCGCCTATAATCATTCTCAGTGGGGGCCGGATTGATTGGCGTGGTAAAGGTTCATCAGAGTCGGCAGATATGGCAACAATACTTACATCTATTGGTATTCCATCTGAGGCAATTATCCAAGAACCTGACTCTCTGAATACTTATCAAAATGCTGTAAATGTCCGTAAAATTTTGGCATCTCGTGGCATTAAGCAGGTATTATTAGTTACTTCTGCAATGCATATGCCGCGATCGCTTCAGATTTTCCAACGTCAAGGAATCAATGCCATTCCTGCACCCACCGACTTTTTGGTTAGTGAGGGTGAACTACAAGAACTTGGTGGCACTCCCAAAGCCGCTATACTGAATTTATTACCTGATACCGACAACTTGCACCAATTTACCAGCGCTTTAAAAGAGTACATTGGTTCTTTAGTTTATCGTTTACGCGGTTGGCTTTAATTAAAGTTATGAGTTAGGAGTTATGAGTTGTTAATTATGAGTTGTTAATTATGAAATGTAGTATTTGCCTAAGCTTCTAACTCCAAACTTCTAACTCCTAACTCCTAACTCCTAACTCCTAACTCCTAACTCCTAACTCCTAACTTTATTTATTAAGATGTCTAAAAACTTACCTTATATTATCCCATCCCCTCCACCCCAAGTTGAAGAAGCATTTGCCGCTTACCAAACAACCCATCAGTTTTACCACGAAGTTCGTTCACGGTCAGAGTTTCAGCGTTATTGTGAATGGTATTATACTACAGCAGAACAGAACCGCCAAGAGCTTAAAAGAATGCGCGGCGAACTGAATATTTTTCAGTGGTTTCGCCGCCGATAAGTGATTTAGATGACCTCTAACTCATTTTCACGTAAGTGTGCTTTAAACTTTTTACTAAACTGGACTACAATCGGCAAATTAGCGCTTACGGGTCTGTCTCGCCATTGGGTGGCAATACCTACTACATCGCCTTCAGTACCTTTGATGTCAAAAGGCTGATTCCGATGTTCAGGATGATGATACACTACTACCGAATCTTTAACGCGGACGCGATCGCCAACTTTCATAACAACATTTACACCTAGCATTTGCTTTTCCCCAAGTATCTGCTACAAAATATATGATTAAATCGCTTAAAATTTGATTTAATCAGCTATTTCTTGACGCTTCACAGGGGTGCGACGGCGCATTTAACCCTCTGCGTCCAGGCACGTTTTAGCAATCCGTGCATACTTTTTTTAGTTTTTTGCCGCGTTAATACCTATCGTCCTTACCCTCTGTATTTATCCCAAAAGCAGGGAAATGAAAGGAAATCAGGCGACATCAGATGTGCTTAGTACTGTGACAAGATATCTAACCCTTTTATCTTCACTCTAGGATGTTCCCCAGGTCAACTCTCTTACCAATTTTCGTGCATGGCAGACGCGCTATTATTGCGATGTCTATGACGGGCTAAGGTCTCTATTAGACTCAACACAGAAGCACTATGGAGTCTAACCAAAATTTACTTGCTTGCTTAAGAAATCTCGAAAGCTTGAATGGTAAACACTGTAGCTAATTTCTCTATCTGTTTGCTGGAGTGTTAAAAACTCACGCCAATTTTCGAGAATTTCTTCAACATCATATTCATCAGCATCAATTGTACTAGCGATCGCTGCGGCGGTCACTGAGTCAAGCCAAAGTGCAGTCTGCGCCAATGCTTCTGATGGAACTTGCACTAACACACGCAGTATAGATAATTTCAATTCCCTCTCTTGACTTGGCGCATTAGGAGGAATCATCTTGTGCAAATGCTGCTGATAATACGCCTCTAAAGCAGGGGGGAGTTGTCCCGTTACGATCGCTTCTCTCAGATATGCTGTGCGATCGCTCTCAGAGACAGCATATAATATCTTGCTGAGATACATGAAGTTGTTTTCACTTTTGGCGGTTAGCTTTGCTGTGAGTTCTTCGTCATTGTTGACATATCGCCGAATGTATGCTTGGATATCTCCGTGGTTTTCTTGTGGGTATGTTGCTAAGTCAAGAATTTGAAAAGGTGTTTCTATCAACAAACCTGATTGTTTTCGCAGGTATGGGCGGCGGGTAAGAAGGAAATAAACGCCACGCGGCAGATATCTGGGAAGATAAAAGAGATTTGAGCCTTTTGTTTGGTCGGTGTGGTTAACAGCATCTAAGGCATCGATAGCAATAATAAACTTTTGCTGGGGTTCTAGTATATCGCTGACTTGCTGAAGCAGGGAATGTAGAGACGTAAAATTTTCTGTCTCAATTTGTGTGGAGATAGTAGTAATAAATTCCTCAGCGCGATTTTTGCCTGGGAGTTGGGCGTTGTAATAGAGAACTTGGGGATTTTCTGTGACGTATTTGGCGAGGATGGCGCTTTTGCCGCTACCGGTTGCGCCAATTATGATAAAGTAACCGCGATCGTAACGCTGGAGAAAGTTGGATATTGCGGTAAAGACGAAGGTGCGACCAACAAAGTTTTGACTTTTTTTGAGAATGACTTGTTGAAATTCTGTTGGGTAAGAGGGAGAATTGATTGACGTTGGTAGTCGAGGTGAAGTATTCATACTTTTTAAACATTCTCCAACTGTAAAAAATGCACTCTCCCTGACGACTCCCCTGCCACAACAGTCACCCCATCTACTGCAACAGCGCAGCAAACAAATAGAGCCTCTCCTGTAAAAGTGGCAATTTCTTTGCCAGTTTGCAGATTCCAGAGTTTAAGTGTGTTGTCATATGAAGCAGAAATCACCTGCTTGCCATCGGGGGTAAGGGCTATTGCTGTTACCGAGTCGCTATGACCCTGGAAAGTACGCTCATCTTCCCCAGTTTGCAGATTCCAGAGTTTGAGTGTTTTGTCACGTGAACCAGAAATCACTTGCTTGCCATTAGGGGTGAGAGCTACTGCTGTTACCGAGTCGCTATGACCCTGGAAAGTACGCTCATCTTCCCCAGTTTGCAAATTCCAGAGTTTGAGTGTCTTGTCACGTGAACCAGAAATTATCTGCTTTCCATCGGCGGTGAGGGCTACTGCTATTACCGAGTCGCTATGACCCTGGAAAGTACGCTCATCCTCCCCAGTTTGCAGATTCCAAAGTTTGAGTGTCTTGTCATATGAAGTAGAAATCACCTGCTTACCATCAGGGGTGAGGGCTACTGCTGTTACCCAATGGTTATGACCGTGGAAAGTACGCTCATCTTCCCCAGTTTCCAGATTCCATAGTTTGAGTGTCTTGTCGGATGAAGCAGAAATCACCTGCTTACCATCGCCGGTGAGGGCTACTGCTATTACCCCGCCCCTATGGCCATGGAAAGTACGTTCATCCTTCTGAGTTTCCAAATTCCAGAGTTTGAGTGTCTTGTCCCATGAAGCAGAAATCACCTGTTTGGCATCGTCAGTGAGGGCTAGTGCTGCAACTCCGCCCCTATGACCGTGGAAAGTATGCTCATCTTTCCCAGTTTGCAGATTCCAGAGTTTAAGTGTTTTGTCATATGAAGTAGAAATCACCTGCTTACCATCAGGGGTGAGGGCTACTGCTGTTACCCAGTGGCTATGACCGTGGAAAGTATGCTCATCTTCCCCAGTTTCCAGATTCCAGAGTTTGAGTGTGTTGTCATATGAACTAGAAATTACCTGCTTGCCATCGGCCGTGAGGGTTACTGCATTTACTGACTTGCTATGACCGTGGAAAGTACGCTCATGCTTCCCAGTTTCTAGATTCCAGAGTTTAAGTGTCTTGTCAGATGAACCAGAAATCACTTGCTTGCCATTAGGGGTGAGAGCTACTGCTGTTACCCAGTGGCTATGACCGTGGAAAGTACGCTCATGTTTCCCAGTTTCCAGATTCCAGAGTTTAAGGGTCTTGTCCCATGAAGCAGAAATCACCTGCTTGCCATCGGCCGTGAGCGCTAGTGCTGTTACCCAGCTGCTATGACCTTGAAAAGTACGCTCATGTTTCCCAGTTTCCAGATTCCAGAGTTTAAGTGTCTTGTCCCATGAAGCAGAGATTACCTGCTTGCCATCGGCGGTGAGTGCTAGTGCTGTTACCCCGCCCATATGACCGTGGAAAGTACGCTCATCTTCCCCAGTTTCCAGATTCCAGAGTTTGAGCGTCTTGTCCCATGAAGCAGAAATCATATGCTTACCATCAGCGGTGAGGGCTACTGCTGTTATCAAATAGCTATGACCGTGGAAAGTACCCTCATCTTCCCCAGTTTCCAGATTCCAGAGTTTGAGCGTCTTGTCCTCTGAAGCAGAAATCACTTGCTTGCCATTGGCTGTGAGGGCTACTGCATTTACCGAGCCGCTATGACCTGTGAAGGTGAGAAGTAAACTTCCGCCAGGGGAAGTTAAGTTAGATATTAACGGACGCAACCAAGGTGAAACTTGCTGCTGCTTTACTACTTCAAGTAGTGCTTGTATTTCCAGTAATGAAAAGTGCTGCATTCGCCCCCACAATTGCCCTGCCAGTTGCGTTTTATCTTTTTCTAAGATATGGGCTGATAGTCGCAATGCTCCTTGAATCAATTTCAGCGTTTTGACTTGCTCTGGATTATATTGTAGGTTGCTTAATAGTTCTGAGTCATGAATTAAATCATAATCTTTAATTAGTGACTGCACACCAAAATCAGAATGGTTTATTTTAGCATCGAGAAAATCAAAATCAGTCAGCCTTTTGTAAAATGTTACCCACTTTCCTATCTTTGCTTTAACACGAGGGTCAATGAGGATGGTTCGTTGGTCACTTAATGATAATTGGGCAAATTTTTCAGAAAAGCTACTCATGTTAGTCTCTTTCCTCACCTAGTTTAAGGCTTAACCACAATTGGTCATTAGAATCGGAAATTAGACGCTGAACTTCTTGCCAATCAATATTATTGTTCTTTTTCTCTCTTTTGAGAATAGGTTGTTTGCAGAGGAAATCTGCAAAACTTTGGTGATAAATTGAATAATAGTTTTCCTTATTTTGTTTTTGTTTTTTCAAGAATTCCAGCCATTTATTCAAAAGCTCCAAGACATCATACTCATCTCGACCAGTAATGCGGGCTATGGATTCACAGGAAATCGGTTTACCTACCTCAACCAGTACACAGAGAATAATCGCATTTGTCCGCTTGTCTGGAGTATCCATTTCCATCTGCTTCCAATGCTGTTCATAATAACCCTGAAGTTTCTCAGGTAATTCTTCTAAACTTAAGTCTTGATAATCTCCTCCAGCAATACTGGGTAAAACATAGTAGAGGTACATGAAATTATTTTCACTTTTGTGTGCTACCTGCTCAATAAAATATGGCGGCTGAATGTTGCGTTTTTGAATCCATGCTTTCAGACCATGATGCTCTGGCTCATCATTGATAAATGTACTAATGTACTCTTTCACATCTTTTCGATTCCAGACCTCATACTTATTCGCTGTTAAATCCAACTGCTGCTCTGGAACTTCTTCAGTTAACAAGCGCTTTTCATTTTGGGCATAGCGTCGCCTAGTTAGCAGAAAATATATTCTTTCTGGCAGATTCTTGGGTAAATCTAAAAGATTTCCTGAGCCTGGTTGTTCAACTTCATCGAGTGCATCAACCACAATTAACAAGGATTCACCAGCCGCCAGCTTTTCATTTACTTTCGCCAGCAAAGTAGGTAAATTATCATTCTCTGCATTTTGTAACTGATAGCGATTAATCAGTTGTTGACGAATACTTTGCAGAAATTGGTCTGGTGTGTTGCGACCTTCTGCCCGAATATTAAAGTAGCAGATAGCTTTGTATTTTAAGACGGATTTTGCTGCGATCGCACTTTTCCCCATTCCCGCATCCCCAATTACGGTAAAATAACCTTTAGGATGATTTTTAAGGAAATCATCAAACTTCTTAAATACAAATTCCCGTCCGCAAAATACCTTAGTTTTTTCTTCGATTAGTGCCTTAAACTCATCTGGATAAGGAGACTGTTCTTTAAGTTCAGTAGGTGTATTAGGTAAAACTTCTCCAGGATTCTTAGAGCGTTTTGCCAAGCTGACAAAAACTTGATGAAATTCTTGCACCTCAGCTAAATCTATTTGTGCTTTTTGTGCTTCATGTTTTAATGTATTCCATTCTTTATTATTGGTAGCCAATGCGTTTTCTGCATAACCCTTGGCAAAAGCTTTTTTAATCTCTTTATTTCTAAAAAAAATAAGTATATAATCAGCTTTAAATACGCCATACTCTACCAAAGCATAAACATAAACCCCTTCAAAATCTTTGGGAGGCTGTATTGGATCAAGGTTTAAACTTTTTAAAATTTTAATAATATATTCGTTACGTTGAGCCTGCTGGATACCAAAAGAAACAGTAGCAGGTACAACAGCTTTAATAGCATTAACTACAGATACGGGGTCAATATTCATTTTTCCTGTGGTGGGAGCAGGTTGTGACACCCTTACCTTATCGCATATTTACTGAGTTACATTCCTAGCTCCCGCATAGGTGCAAGATGTGATGTAGAGTTATGTGTGGTGCGATCGCTTCACTGTATTATCTCACCAGTTAAACCCGGATTTCTCACAAACTCAGAAAAAAGCGGAGCTTCAAACTGATAAAATGTATATATGGTAAGCATTTGAGCAGTTTTAACCGATGAATCTACCCGCAACGCGATCGCTCCCAAAAC
>JAHHHR010000031.1 GCA_019359245.1 Nostoc desertorum CM1-VF14
AGCTTGATAATGGCTATTTTGTACTTACTTTGTTTACCATCATACATTTCAATTGATGATGTATCAAAAAATGTCTTATATCAAGCGATGTGAATTGATTTTTTATTGTTTGTGAGAAATTTGCGTCCTGTGTTCTCAACTATTGATTCAACCCAACGTCTAAAACATTGTTCAAATACTTTTGTATTTATACGCTCAAAAACTCGGCGGAATGTATCAGCACTGGGAATACTTCGGGTAACTTGAGAAACTGTTCCAACCATTCATATTTACTCAGGACTTACGCAACTGGCACAAATAGCGGGCGGGGCGTAGGACTGCCACACCACAATTTAAATCAAACCAAGCACATAGGAATACTTGGGCGTTTTAGTTGCTGAATTAAATAATTAGAAAGCAAATTATGCTTGATTTGATAAACAGTTTGACCAGTTTGATAGGCTAAATCCTTTAATCTAATCCAAACCAACATTGCACAAGCAATATGATTTCTTTGAAGCCTAGCTTTACGACATTGACAAGATTCAATGCCTGTTAGTTGTTTAATCTCAAAGGTGTTACTCCTCGATTTTCCAACGAATTTTACACACAAGACAGTACAACATCCGTGGAGCTTTGAGATAAATCGTTAGTGGCGATATAATCCGTTCTGTTGGTAGAAACAGTAACCCGGAATAGTTTCACTTTTTTCTGAGCAGGAAACCCTTTAATTTTTATGATTTTACCACATTCTAACTCTTCAGGACTCCATTCTAATAATTCAATACGTTTATATTTTTCTTTAGCAGATGTATCATCAACTAACCGATTATTTTTTAAAGGGCAATAATAAATTTTTTCTAGACTATCAATATAAAGCATTAAACTCTGTACGGCATACCATGTGTCCATCAAAACAGTATCAAATGGTAAAAGCTTATGATATACAAGGTTTTGCAGCATGTCTTTCACATGGTCTATCTTGGTTTTACCATCGACATCAGGATTAAAAATGCGGTAATCTATTACCCAAAATCTTTGAATAGTAGGGTTGACATACACGCAACTAACTACACCAATACCTTTGAGGACACCATGCTCATTACCACTATATTGTCTCCTGACTATTTCTATTTCTTCAGAATACCTTTTATCTAAAACGCTATCATCAAATATAATGTAACCATTGGTATCAGGCTCAACTACCTCTTTCACGTTATCCCAAAGTAATCGAGGTGTTAAGTTTTCTCTCAACAAAAGAGTAGTTAATTGCATCATGACTAATAGTCTCTAAATGCTCTGCCAAATTGGTCATTGTATAATTAATTTGACTACTTAATAAGTATTGGCAGTAATTAAGCTTAGTAAATCTCATCACTGTAAGCAACATTTATCTCATACAACCTCTACCTATTTTCTCATGAATATTTCATGCTTTGCTTTCAATACACCGGCTTCTATTATGAATTCAAGGCTTTCAAAATCAGATTTAACTAATATTTATGTACTAGCAATTGGCGATCGCTCTGTGCCAGTTGCGTAAGTCCTGATCAGGATATTCGCTTAAATGTTACAAATAATTTCAAATGAAATTGATTATTACATAGATGAAATACTATGTAATATACTGAAATTAGTGTAAATTTATTTTTACCATAGTCAGTACTGTGCACTGAGTAAATAAGCTTACTGATTAATGATGTAGTTGGTAAAAGCCCCGCAAAAAAGTGGGCGGTTTTTTAACTCAGAACTCAGCGCTCTTTATTTAACCCTAGGAAAAAATTATGCCTGAAAACAAGCCAGAAGAACTAAATTTACAAGCAGTACCCTTCTTTGCCCGATTTTTAGAAGGGCAAAGCTTTGAAGAGCTATCTGATAAAGAATCAGAAGGGATTAGTGGCGGAAGTTGTAAATTAACCAAAAAGAATAAGAATAACAAGAAGAAGAAAGATATAATTGCCGAAACTCGGAAGTACCCATCTGATCAAGAAGATGGAGTAACGGAAAAGTATCCCTCTGATAGTGATGAACAAGTTTTTGTTACTCTGAAGTTCCCTTCAGACGCCGAGGATCATGGAGGAGCAATCCAATAGCTGCATACTTTTGAGTACACCAGAGATGCAGTTTTAAAAAATATTCTGAGAAGAAAAAGACTGTTAGCTTTGCCAACTCCATTTAGGGGTTGGCTTCCCATTAAAAAGTTTATTTTTTTATAGTTGACAGTAGGGACAATACAAAAACCTAATAAAAATATTTTATGTACGTTGACCGTAATGTGGTTTTATTAATCACCCATAGTGGTGATTACTTCACAATAGATAGAGTTGCAGAAGCTGTATCAAAGCGAGGCGCACAGCCATTTCGCCTTGATACTGATAAATTTCCGATGACAGTACAAATCGAGGCGAATTTCAGTAACTCTGGG
Organism: Nostoc desertorum CM1-VF14; assembly: GCA_019359245.1. Lineage (GTDB taxonomy): Bacteria > Cyanobacteriota > Cyanobacteriia > Cyanobacteriales > Nostocaceae > Nostoc > Nostoc desertorum. The sequence continues at coordinate 2,405 of JAHHHR010000031.1, forward strand.
AGCAATCATAAACTGGAATATGGCGATCGCTCCTTGAACACCGAGCAAGTGCAAGCAGTATGGATGCGACGGATCTGGCAACCTGACTTAGGTAAAGAGTTGACTCCACAATTCCAAGCAGCCTGCTCTAGTGAATCACTCGCAGTCTTAGATGGCTTTTGGGACAGTCTGAGGGGAGCTACCTGGGTGGATGATTTACAACGGATCAATGCAGCTGAAAATAAGCTACGCCAACTGAGAATTGCATCGGAAGTTGGTCTTGTCATACCTCGGACTATCGTCACCAACAATCCTCAACAAACACGAGAGTTTTTTGGGGAAGTTAAAGGAAAAATGGTTGCCAAGCTACTCAGACCTCTTTCTTATGGGATGCAAGCCTCCTCTTTTTTCATGTATACCAGCGCCGTTAAAGAAGAAGACTTACTTGATGCTGAAACATTGCGCTATTGTCCAGTTGTGTTTCAAGAACAAATCCCCAAACAGCTAGAACTACGGGCAGTGTATGTGAATGGTAATCTCTTTGTCGGCGCACTGGATGCGTCTGAGTATGAAGCATCCACTCAAGATTGGCGACGGGGGACAAAAGAGGTTGTTACCTGGCAACCATATCAATTACCTGATAAACTAATCCGTTGCCTGGATGCTTTTATGACAAGGTTTGGACTGATTTTTGGAGCATTTGACTTCATCAAGACGCCATCAGGGGAATACATTTTTTTAGAAATTAATCCCATAGGAGAGTGGGGGATGTTGGAGAGAGATTTGGAATATCCAATCGCAGATGCGATCGCAGATGCACTACTTTCAACAAGTCCTAAGCAAAATGCTCTTACTTAAAAATTCATAACCAACTGGCAGCCTTTATAAATTTAGGAACTTTTTAATTTTTAATTTTTAATTCGGAGCGAAGCGACGTGACTGTTTTAATCATTACTCATAGCCAAGACAACGAAAGTATTCCTCTAGTTATTCAGGCAATTGAAGCCCAAGGAGGAAAAGCATTTCGTTTTGATACAGACCGATTTCCCACAGAAATCACCTTAGATGTTTACTATGCTAAAAGTGAGCGAGTTACTCTGAGCGTCGAAAACCAGACATTAGATTTGAATGAAGTGTCAGCAGTTTGGTATCGCCGTATTGCAATTGGGTCAAGAATTCCCGACTCGATGGACAAGCAACTCAGACAAGCCTCGCTTAAAGAATCTCGCGTCACCATTGACGGAATGATTGCTAGTATTAAGGGTTTCCATCTCGACCCTCTGCCAAATATTCGCCGAGCCGAAAATAAGCAACTGCAATTACGAATAGCGCGAGAGATCGGTCTAGATACGCCACGCACTCTGACTACAAATAATTCAGCGGCAGTGAAGCAATTTGCCCAAGAGTGTAAGGAGGGAATAATTACAAAGATGCTCTCTTCCTTTGCTATTTACGATGAGCAAGGGCGAGAAAAAGTTGTGTTTACGAATCCAATTTCATCTGAGGATCTGGACAACCTCGATGGATTACGTTTTTGTCCAATGACATTTCAAGAGAAAATCCCCAAGGCATTGGAATTGCGAACAATTATTGTAGGCAAACGTGTGCTGACGGCTGCGGTTGATTCTCAAGCTTTGGATAAGGCACGTTACGACTGGCGCAAACAGGGAATTGCCTTACTCGACGCTTGGGAACCATACACTTTGCCTGAAGATGTTGAAGAAAAACTGCTCAAACTCATGGCAGAATTTGGTTTGAACTACGGAGCTATCGATATTATTTTGACTCCTGGTGGTCGTCATGTGTTTCTTGAGGTTAACCCAGTTGGCGAGTTTTTCTGGTTAGAACGCTGTCCTGGCTTACCGGTTTCTCAGGCGATCGCTGAAGTTTTACAGAATTGAGGCAGAAGGCAGGAGGCGTTTAGTAACAATTTAGAAAGAATTGATATTAGAATATTTAGTCATAGAAACCATGCAATTGGTTATAGAATTCGAGTGAAGAGATTCCCAAAGAAGACTTGTAGATTCAGTTGATGTGTGCAGTTACCAATTAATGAACCGTTCCTCTCGATGATTCAGCATCAATTGGTTTGATTAGGTAAGTCTGCAATAGATGCCCAACAATAGAAGCTAGCAAGGGTAATTTTTGGCAGAATTTAACAATTGGTGAGCGATTGCTATTGTTAATCTCTGCTAGTTTCAAATTAAGGTCAGAACACTTTTCCAACCGCCGGAAAAACTCTGGATGATTTGTATTCAAAATCAAAGGAAATGCCCCTGCGGCGGTGTTATTCGTCTCTTGAATGACTCTGGTATTATATTCTCGCGGATCTATCCCAATGGATTGATAAAACGTGGCGCGTTCAAATACGGTCAAGGTGTGAGTAGCAAAAACACTCAATAAAAAGAAACGCACCCATAATCTAGCTCTCCAATTGTTCCATAGTTGAGGCTGCGATCGCAGCAGTGCTTTAAAGAAATCTCCATGTCGATTTTCATCCTGACACCAACTTTCAAACTTACGGAATAACGGATAAATTTGGTGTTCTGGATGTTTCTCCATGTGGCGATACACCAAGATGTAGCGCCAGTAGCCAATTTTCTCAGACAGGTAGACTGTGTAAATAATCCACTCTGGCGGAAAGAAGGTATAAGTGCGATTTTTGGTTAAATAACTTAAGTCGAGGGAAAGATTAAAATCTGCCATTGACTTATTTAAAAATCCCGCATGGCGTGCTTCATCCCGCGCCATAAAATTAAAAGCATCCGCCAAAATCGGGTTGCGGTTTTTCAGACGGCGTGATAGTTCTTTGAACAACAGAAACCCAGAAAACTCTGAGGTGCAAGAACGTTCCAAAAAGTCAATAAAGGCGACGCGTGTTTCTCCATCAATGTGATCCCAACACTGCTGAAATTCTTCATCACGGATAAAGTGATGACGGTTATAGTCAGCTCGTAACTCCTCTACAATTGCCAGTAACTCAGCCTCCTGAGACGAAATATCCAATTGCGCCGCAGCTTCAAAGTCAGTGGTATAAAACCTAGGTGTTAATAATGTTTCTTGAACAGGCGCTTTTACACCTGGTTTTAGCAACTCAGGTTGGGAGGTTTCCCGAGACTTAACCATAAGAATCCTTTGATTATTTCATCCTTTAAAAGTTATCTAAGCATAAATAGTTGTTTGTAGACATCAGTTAAATTATTGAGAGTAAATTGTGAGAAATAAACGTATTACCCGTTGTTTTAGGAGAGTTTAAATGCCTATTGCACAATCAGTTTTGTTACTACTTAACTAGCATGTATCTAAGGGTGAAAATCAGAAAAATATAAATAAATACTAATATCTTTATCGTTATATATAAATTAATAGTTAAATAATCTTAGAAGAAATAAAAATGGCTGGGATCTACATTGGCAGTGGTACTTACCAGATAGAGTGATGCAGATCCTCTCTAAACCTAGAATAACAATCTTTTAGCTGGCACTGGCAGGCATCCTGAGTCGGTGACTGCCCAAAAGCCTTGCCTTGAAAGTAAAGGAAGCAACAATGAGTAGTAATCTAGCTATCAAACTGCGCTCTGGAACTCAACAAGCCCACACCTCAGCAGAAAATGTGGGATTTATGAAATGTTTTTTGAAAGGAGTTGTGGATAGAGACTGCTTCGCTAAGTTCTTAAGCAACTTGTATTACGTCTACAGCGAACTAGAAGCAGCATTAAAGAGCCATTTAGAGCATCCTGTGATTAGTGCGGTTTACTTCCCCGAACTTAATCGCCAATCCTCGCTCGAAAAAGACATGGTGTTCTATTATGGGGATAATTGGAGAGAGCAAGTTACACCTTCACCTGCTGCCCAAAAGTACATTGACCGCATTCGTGAAATTTCTGTTAGTGAACCAGTCTTATTGTTAGGTCATGCCTACACTCGCTACATGGGCGATCTTTCTGGGGGTCAAATGCTACAAAAAGTTGCTCAGTCAGCGCTGAAGCTTTCTAACTATGAAGGCACATCCTTTTATAATTTTGAGCAAATTCCTGACAAAAAGGCATTTAAGGATAAGTATCGTCAGGCATTAAATGAATTACCAATTGATGATATAACAGCAGAACGGATTGTTGCAGAAGCTAATAATGCCTTTGGGTTCAATTTACAAATGGCTCAAGAGTTAGAAGGAAATTTAATTAAAGCACTCGGTCAAATTATGTTTAATAGCCTAACTCATTAGTCATTAGTCATTAGTCATTAGTCATTTGTCATTCTTCCTTTGCTTCCCCCGCTCCCCACTCCCTTCATTCATTGGAAAGTAACTCAATGGTTTTTCTATTACCTGGTGTCAAGTTTGATCTGGAACTGATTCAAAAGTACGACACTCGCGCACCTAGATACACTAGTTACCCGCCTGCTACAGAGTTAAGCGAAACATTTACTGAAACTGATTTTAAGGCAGCGATCGCAGCCTCAAATCAACGCAAAACTCCTATGAGTTTATATTTCCATATCCCCTTTTGTCAAAGTGCTTGCTATTTCTGCGGCTGTAACACGGTAATTTCCAACAATAAGAATATTGCCAAACCTTACGTAGAATCTTTAGCTCAAGACATTAAAAACACCGCAGCTTTAATCGATCCAAACAGAAAAGTGCTGCAAATCCACTGGGGAGGCGGTACTCCTAATTACTTGGATCGTGACCAAATAGAATTTTTATGGAAAAACATCAACCGCCATTTCAACATCGATCCACAAGCAGAAATCTCAATTGAGATTAATCCTCGCTATATTGATAAAAATTACATTTTCTTTCTGAGAGAAATTGGATTTAACCGTATTAGTTTTGGCATTCAAGATTTTAATAGTCAAGTTCAAGTAGCTATAAATCGTGTTCAGCCAGAAGAAATGCTATTTGATGTCATGAGTTGGGTTAAAGAAGCTAAGTTTGAAAGTGTGAATGTAGACCTTATTTATGGTTTACCTTATCAAACCCGCGAAACATTTCGGGAGACGTTGAAAAAGACTGTTGAGTTAGACCCTGACCGAATTGTTGTCTTTAACTTTGCATATATACCGTGGATTAAACCTACACAAAAAAATATTCCTCAAGAGGCGCTACCCCCAGCAGAGGAAAAGTTAGAAATTCTGAAAATGACCATTGAAGAATTGACGAATAACCAATATCTATTTATTGGAATGGATCATTTTGCTAAAACTAATGATGAACTAGCGATCGCTCAACGCAATGGCACTCTCAAACGCAATTTCCAGGGCTATACTACCCACGCTGAGACAGAATTGTTTGGTTTTGGTTCTACATCCATCAGTATGCTAGAAGATGCTTATGCTCAAAACCACAAGGAATTAAAAGATTATTATAACACAATTTCAACAGGTGCTTTACCTGTTAGCAAAGGTATCAAGCTTACTCAAAATGACATCATCAGACGGGATGTAATTATGGGGATTATGTCTCACTTTCAATTGCATAAGCAAGACATTGAAAACAAATATGATATCAATTTTGATGAATATTTCTTTGAGGAACTAGAGGCGTTAAAACCCCTAGAAACTGATGGTCTAGTTACTTTATCAAATAACCAGATCCAAATTACAGATATCGGTAGATTACTAGTAAGAAATATCGCTGTCATATTTGATACTCATACAAGAACGCGAGAGACAAAATTTTCCCGCGCCATTTAATACCAGTTTTGTAAATCTTTGTTACATATTTATTGGTCCCTCAATCCAATCTACTTTAAAAATAACGGTGAGGGGATGTTATTTCTCAATACGTTTAGTGTCAGTAATATTTTGCTGTGGAATATCCCCTAACCCTCTTTAAAAAGCTATCTATTACGGGTTGCGGGATCTCTTTTGCGTAAGTATTATGAATTTGTCATTTATCAGAAGATGCGATCGCAACAAAGTATTACAGTGATTCAAACAAATGTATGAGAGTATATTTATTAACTTATCCAAAGACATAAATATGGTTTTTGCTGGCAAACGACCAAATAATTTAGGTATCAGCAACGGTAAATTAGCACCCTGCCCTAATTCTCCTAACTGCGTTTCTAGTCAGAGTACAGATGCAACCCACCAAATTGCACCACTGACTTTTACATCTACCCCAGAAGAAGCAATCGCTAATCTTAAAGAGATTATTCAGTCCTTACCAAGAACCAAAATCATTAGCGAAAGCCAAGATTATTTATATGCAGAATTTAAAAGTGCCTTGTTGGGATTTGTGGATGATGTAGAATTCTATCTAGACCGGAACGCTAATGTAATCCAAATACGTTCAGCTTCACGTTTAGGCCAGAGTGATTTAGGTGTAAATCGTCAACGAATAGAGATGATCAGAGGCAAATTAAATTGACATTCACCCGCTAACAGCAAAGCGGTATAGCGGGAGATTCTTGCTTCTCAGAAACACGGTTTCAAAGGTTTGCTTTTTGGTCGAATAATAACCAATGGTTAACACCCATCAACTGGATGGTATTGTATTAAGCTTGAGGTTCATTTAGTAGGGAAGCGATTACCTACTAACAGAAATCCCCCGATGGATCGGGGGCTAAAAGTCAGAAGATAATATTAAATGGCTTTGTTGCAATGGTAGCGTTCGTCTCCCTGAGAAAAATCTTTCAAAAGTTTGAATGCTCTTTAAAGAAGGAATGTGATAATCAACACAAATTAACGCCTCAATAAAACTTAATTTTTTTCATTATTGTCTTGTGATGGTTCAGTAGCAGCAAGATTGAACACAAATTGTCAAGAAATAAATCTTAATGAGATTAGCTTCGAAACTATTGACAATAAATTGCTATTATGGATATAGTGACTGCCCTGGAACCAATAGCCTAGCGTAGGGGTATAAGAATTTGCACCTTTCCGATCGTTTGTTACCTGAGTATTGCTGTAATTCGTAAGATATAGTTCATCTAAATGTAAAACATAATTTTGTTACGCCAAGTCATCCTCTAGACATTTAATAGAATAGTCTTTTTAGTAGATGCTTACACTTAGCATTAACTATAAATTAAAAGTATGTAAATGTTATTTAATCTTTCCTAAAAAAGGAGCTTTTTATGATATATGCTGTAATTTTCTTTGTTGGCTACACTGTAAGATCTGCGTTTTTCATTTCTCATATTGAATAATTGGCTACACTTTCAGGCTGTTATTTGACTATTGTTTGTAAAATCAGCGAACCGACCATAACTTCTTTTATTTCTTCTTGCTCAAAAGGTTTAGTGATGTAATCAACTGCTCCCAATGAAGAACATTTAGCTATATTAATGCTGGTAATAGCTGCCGTTTGTGCTAATGTTTTAGCCATTGGGTTTTTACTAACTGATAAAAAACGGTTGTCAATCATTCTGCTTACCCTACATATCATACTTTCAATTATGACCATTGTCGGTTCTTAGTTACTAGTGCGTACGATGTTTGCAGTGCAATATGCACACAGCTATTACAAATCTATTAATCGTAATAATAGTGAAGAAATCGCTGGAGGTTTAGATTTTCCTCATCACTAATATCCAGACTATTATCAATGTTTATATTATTCATTTGTAATTGGCATGACCAGTCAAGTTTCAGATGTGCAGACGACATCACGCGAGGTGAGGCGCTTGACTTGATGACATAGCATATTATCCTTCTTTTCCAATACCACCCTTTTAGCTATGAGTATCAATATAAATAATTGTATCGCTGATTTAAAATTTGCTTGACTCAGCCAAAAGTATGATTATTTACTTCTCTACTTTCAGAAAGAGGAAATTATATTGCTAGTTTTTTAACATGAACAATAAGTTGAAATAATCGGAGTAAGTTTATGCCTGATCAAACAATAAATGAATTGCCTGATGATATTAGAGAACAGTTGCCTGAACACGCACAGCAGATTTTTGCCGCAGCCTTAAGTGCTGCTCAAAGTGATGGTATGAGTGAAGAGGGTGCCCGTGAAGTTGCTTGGAATAGTGTAAAGAATAAATACGAACCAGGCGACGATGGAAAATGGCAGAGAAAGCCTGAAGACACTGCTATACATAATAAATCTGTTGTGTCTGGTGGCAATTAAGTAAATTCAAGCTAAATTCAAGCTCGACATAGGTATTTTTTGTTACAGGTAGTGGAATACTTGCTTCTGGTTTGGCATTTAAATTTTCCACTATTTTGATCAATTGTTTGGTTCTTTTGGTGTCACCTAATTCTATTCTTTCTAGTTCTTGTGTGATCCATTGTTCCATGTTTAACTTTTTTCTGCTTCCAGCTCTTGCTATAGACCTACATTACTTCTATGTTTTGCCAACTTTTCTGTTAAGAAAAATGTTTATAAGGCATAGCTTAAACAAGGAGGGTTAGGGAGGATCAAAAGGCTGTGGCGCAACTCTAGAAGACTTGTGTATGCACCGTAGCCTTTTAGGAGAGAGGCTTTGAGCTTACTCCCCAACGCTCGGTCTTAAGGGGCTGGGGGTTAGGTCTGTATTTCACGCAATTGAGAACGGCTATAAAAGACGCAAAAAATAAATTTGCGTCTTCTTTTCTTTTGAGTTGTGAAAATTAGAAACTGAATGTGGTTCTCAGTGCGCCAATAACAACATTATCGTTGTCATTGTTATGATCTGGCGAGGTTAACCAAATCACTCCTGGGGTAATGGTGATATTGTCAGTCAACTTATACTGATAGAATGCTTCAAGATGATAGGATGTATCCTGATCTCTATCCAATCCTGCAACGTTAGAGCTTGTCACTCTTGGCTCTACACCAGCGATGATACCTGCTAAGTTACCTTCTTTACCAAGGTCTGGGAAGCCGAGGGTGACAGCATAGTTCCAAATGTCAATATCTCCACGGTTTCCAGTTAAGGTGCGGCTGGTGGTATATCCAGCCCAACCACCTAAGACGATGTTATCAGTGATGCCAATGGATGCTTGTACACCATAAGAATTACTGGAAAAACGGGAATCTATTGTACCATCAGCATCTAAATCCAAGGGTGCGAGATTTGCTGCATTGCTACCAGTTAGTAGTGGTTGGTTGTAGGAATTAATGTAAGTTAAACCAATAGTAATGCGATCGCTTGGTTTAACTGTCAACTGTGCCAACGCACCATAAGAACCATTGAACAAACCATTATTGGGCGTAGGGTCATTAGCTGTACCACTCAAATACCCTAAACTTAGTGCCAATTTGTCACTGAACTCGTGCGTTACTCCCAATCCCGCGCCACCTATTTGATAATAAATTGGGTTGCGTGTACCAAAGGTGGATAAAGCACCAAAAGCACCATCACCGTCAAAGATATTAATAGTAGTAGTAAGGTCGTCTGCTGCACCTGCGTTGGCAATAGCGATAACCTCTGTTTTTTCGCCCAAGGGAAATCTGTAGAACAACGCATCTATAGCAGCATCAGTGGTACCATCACCAGCAAAAAATAAGTTGCCCTCTGGTGTACCAATGTTAGGGGTGAGAATATTATTAGCCTGGATTCTAGTAAACAGTGTATCTCGCCCTGTGAAGCTGGTCACAAGTTCTATCCGCGCTCGTGCTCCTAAAGTTGTATTCTCATCTGTAATTTCTGCACCGTTAACTGTATTTCCTGACAAAACATCGCTAACAACTGCGACAACTTGTCCTTGCAGTTTGGTTGTGGTTGAAAACTGATTAGCTTCCAATTCAGCACTGCGTGCTTCTACTGCATCTACACGACCTCGGAGTGTCGCTAGTTCGGCTGAAAAATCTTCTTGCAGCTTTTGTAATGTGGCTAAATCTTGTTTGCTAACTAAATCGCCAGTGGCTGTAGCAATCAGTTCGTTAACTCGATCAAGACAAGCATTCAAACCAGCAGCAAACTCATATCGCGTTAATGCCCGATTACCACGATAAGTGCTGTTTGGGTATCCTGCAATACACCCATAGCGCTCAACCAAGGACTGCAATGCTTGGAATGCCCAGTCGGTAGGTTGCACGTCGGAAAATTGAGACACGGAGGTAACTTGCCCCGTTATCTGAGTTTCTGTATCTGGACTAGCTAAAATTTGCGGTTGATTAATTTCAGAAGTGCTAGATGTTTCACCTGCAAATGTAGCAGTATTAAAAAATAGCATGACACCGCAGACTGCTGGACTAACTAGCAGATATTTACAGAATTTTTGCATTTTTCTCCTCACACTGAATCTCCAATTCACACCCAAAGCACGTTTTTTTAAACGTGTATTTTATGAAAACATTTGTCAGTAATCTTATCAGAAGCAAGCAAACTTTTTAACAAAAAAAGTCAAGAAATCCTAATTATTGAGGTAAAACTAAATTGCAGAGGACTGTACCATCTGAAAAAGTTTTGTTGTTACTCATTACACAGAAAACTCAGAATGATATTATGTGGATTGAATGAGAATGAGAATTATTATAGTATAAATTTAGAATAGGTCTTATTGTCAATAGGAATCGTGACAAAGGCAGACCTGTATGCATTTTGAGGAGAAAACCCCGTGATTGTGAATTGTAGAGAACTTAGAACAGGCAGGCAAAGAAGCGGTATCTTGTCCGTAATTGTTCTATTAATGTTGTCAATGACAGCTGGCTGTAGCCAATCGAATCAGAATCAGGGAGCAAGTACTGAACAGTCGTCACAAACACAAACAACTGCATCCACCCCAGTAGCGCAGTTAGAAAAAACTAAAATAGTGACAACATTTTTGCCGATATATTTGTTTACTAAGGCAGTAGCTGGGAATGTGGCAGATGTAGAAATTTTAGTGCCACCTGGTACGGAGGTGCATGAATATCAAGCGACACCAGAAAACGTTAAAGCGATCGCAACTGCAAATGTGTTAGTAAAAAATGGTTTAGGTTTGGAGGAGTTTCTGGAAAATACTGTTAAAAATGCCGAAAATAGTAAATTAACTGAAATTGATGCTAGTAAAGGTATTAAACTCTTAAATGAAATTTCACCTGTTGTGAGAACGACCGAAGAAGAAAAAGACCACGACCATGAACACGCCCAAGGCAATCCCCACGTTTGGTTAGATCCAGTTTTGGCAAAACAGCAGGTAACTAATATTCGGGATGGATTGATTGCTGCCAACCCAGCAAATAAAGCTACTTATGAGGCCAATGCTGTGGCTTATATTAAAGAATTAGAAAGTTTAAACAGTGAATTTCAGCAGACTTTACAGAAAACTCCTAGTTGCACTTTTATTACCTTTCATGATGCGTTTTCATATTTAGCTCAACGTTATAACCTCAAGCAAGTTGCTGTGGTACAAATTCCCGAAGATCAACTTTCACCAACGGATGTGCAAAATGCAGTCAATGCTGTGAAAAAGTTCAAAGTTAAAGCTTTATTTAGTGAACCAGGAGTAGATAACAAACTCCTAACCAGCTTATCAAAAGATTTAAAATTAAATTTGCGGACGCTGGATTCATTGGAAACCGGCGAAACAGATCCACAGCATTATTTCAAGGCTATGAAAGCTAACCTACAAACTCTGGAAACAGCGTGTAAATAGGTTTGTCATTTGTCCTTTATGAAAACTAATGACTAATGACCAATAACCAATGACCAATGACCAATGACTAATGACATTGCTATTTTGAAAGTAGAAGGGTTAACTGTCTATCAAGGCAGCTATCTAGCTGTTCAAGATGTTTCCTTTGAATTATTGCCAGGAACAGATACAGCCATCGTTGGCCCCAATGGTGCTGGTAAAAGTACTTTGGTAAAAGCGGTTTTAGATTTGATCCCTCGAAGTGCTGGTACGATTGAAATATTGGGCCGTCCAATTGCAAGATTGGGGCGTTTACGTCACACGTTGGGCTATATGCCGCAAAACTTCATCTTTGACCGTAGCTTTCCCATTTCTGTCAGCGAATTAGTGGGATTGGGATGGGACAAGGAAGGGAAAAGAGGAGATTTATTTTTCTCCAAGCTGTGGAGACAAGACCGAGAAAAATCGGCAGCAGTAGTAGAAGCTTTACGGCGAACTGATGCTTATCATTTACAGCATCAAGCTATTGGTACTCTTAGCGGTGGTCAACTCAAGCGGGTTTTATTGGCTTATTGTTTGGTAATGCCTCGGAAACTGTTGGTACTCGACGAAGCCTTTGCTGGTGTTGATGTGCAAGGTGCAGCAGATTTTTACGCTTTGCTAAATGAATTAAAGCGTGAGGAGGGTTGGACGGTATTGCAAGTTTCTCATGATATTGATATGGTAAATCGCCATTGCGATCGCGTGCTTTGCCTGAACCAAAGCATTGTTTGTACTGGTAAGCCAGAAATTGCCCTTTCACCGCAAAACTTGTTAGCAACCTATGGCCCAGGTTTCAGTCGCTACCAGCACCAACATTAATGCCCATAAGTATGAATTTTTTCAATGATTGTCAGATAGCAAGGCTTGCGATCGCCAATAGTAGTGACTTGATAGAATTATTACAATTCCCCTTTATGCAGCGTGCGATCGCAGGTGCTGTGTTAATGGGAATACTTGGTGGGATGCTAGGTAGTTTTGTCACCTTGCGCCAATTGTCCTTTTTCAGCCACGCCGTTGGTCATGCAGCATTAGTAGGTGTAGCGTTAGGTGTGCTGCTACAGATAAATCCGACTTGGATGCTGTTACCTTTTACCTTAGCTTTTGGTGTTATTGTCCTCTACTTCATCGACAAAACCGACTTAGCTAGCGATAGTGTACTTAGCATAGTGCTATCTGGGGCATTAGCGATCGGTGTGATTCTCACTAGCCTGATTAAAGGATATCGTGGCAACTTGATGGCAGTGCTGTTCGGCGATATTCTAGCGATCGATGCCACAGATTTAATTTTGACGCTGCTAGTGCTTGTAGGAGGTAGCATATTTTTACTATCAACCCTGCGGCAGCAAATCTTATTGACTCTCAACCCAGATGTCGCACAAGTTCAAGGTATTCCCGTGCAATTGTATCGCTACGTGTTTGTAGTGTTACTTTCACTCGCCGTTGCTGTAGCGATTAAAGCTGTCGGCGTTTTACTGGTGAACGCTTTTTTGGTTATTCCCGCCTCCACTGCCAAACTGATGAGTCACCACTTTAGCCGCTTTCTAGTCATGTCGGTGATAGTTGGTTCCATCAGCAGTATTGCTGGCATCATTGTCTCAGGTATTTTCAACCTTGCTTCTGGCCCGAGTATTGTTCTTGTCCAGTTTTTGCTATTTGTGGCTGTTTTTATCTGGTTTAAGTTGAGGTTAAGAGCTACATAAATCTTTTTTCTCCAAGGGCTTGCTATATTCTTGGATGTTTGCTACATTTATTAATCGTGGCTCACAAAAGCCCCAGCCGGGATAGCTCAGTTGGTAGAGCAGAGGACTGAAAATCCTCGTGTCACCGGTTCAAGTCCGGTTCCTGGCATACATCACAGCGAAAAACACCTCTTACATAAGACATAAACTGACATAAAGCTGTCATAAGTAAAAAGTTCCTTAATGCTTATACCGCGTAAAAGGTTTATGTCTTAGCAATTGTGTTTTCTAAGCTTTTCCACACCATCCCCCCTTTGCAATATTTATCTGAGATTAATATTGGGATATCATTGGCACTTGCAAAATGACCACTGCTGATCAAAAGCTTGATTTACGCAACATCCCTAGCTACTCAATTTCTGAGTCAGCACGTTATCTGCTGATTCCAGTAGGTACATTGCGATCGTGGCTTCATGGTCGTTTTTACCCGACAGGAGAAGGTAAACGATTTTTCAAACCACTGATTGAGCTTCCTAACCCAGCGATACCTCAACTTTCATTTACTAATCTGGTAGAAGCTCATGTACTGCGAGTTATTCGTAAGGATCATCAAATTCGCCTAGATAAAGTTCGTACAACCCTAGACTATATTGACTATCAATTCAAAGTGCCTCATCCTTTGGCTCGGATTGAATTTCAGACAGATGGGGTAGATTTGTTTGTTGAGTCTGTGGGAAAGTTGATTAATGCTTCAATGACAGGTCAACTGGCAATGCGGGAAGCACTGAAAAACTTGCTGAAGCGAATTGAAGCGGATGAAACCGGAGCAGCAATTAAACTTTTTCCCTTGACACGACTAACTGAAAGCTTGATGGAAAAAGAATCTCCTAAAACCTTAGTGATTGATCCTAGAATTTCATTTGGTCGTCCAGTATTAATCGGAACGGGAATCTCAACAGCAATTTTGGCAGAGCGATATAAAGCTGGTGAGTCGATTGATAATTTGGCTGATGATTATGGTTGCGATCGCCTCCAGGTTGAAGAAGCTATCCGATGTGAATTGTCTCTGTCTCAAGCAGCGTGAATAAAGCAGACAAGCCAATTTTCTTTATTGACAGAGCGTTAGGAAAAAAATATGTTGCAGATGCTCTACGTAGTGTGGGTGCAAATGTGGAAGTTCATGCAGACCACTTTTCGCCTGATGCACCAGATATAGAATGGTTGCCAGAAGTAAGTTTCAGGGGTTGGTTAATTCTCACAAAAGATGATGAAATTGGGCGCAATTTTCTAGAACAAATGGCGATCGCCAGTTCGGATGCCAAAGTTTTTGTACTATCTTTGCGAAATTTGACCGGAGAAGAAATGGCAGAAATCTTTGTACAGGCTATTGAGCGGATGGAGAAGTTTGCCCGAAGTAATCAATCACCATTTATTGCCAAAATCTACAAATATGGCAAGGTAAGAGTTTGGAAAAATCATACTCAACTGCTTAAAATCCTGAAAAATACTACTTGAGCTATCGCTCTGAAGTCCACCCAGAACAAAAATGCTTGAAACGCATATTACAAGATGATTTCGGCTTTCTGTATTCTCAAGTGGAAATAAAGGACTGGTAAGGCATCTGGAAAACTTTTTGGTCTACTGATGGTGCTTAGGCACTTGTCTCTAAGAGGTTTTCAGTATTTTCCTTATAAGGACTTAAAAAACAAAAAGACCAGCCTCCCACAGCTGGTCTGGAAAATTTTTTTTGCGTTGTCTTCTCAAGAGAGTTAAAACCCAATTGCGCGTTCCCAAAATGCAACGGGCAACTTTTCTTAACAATATTGTAACAGTCAACACAGATTTTTCGTGAAACTTCATCAAAAAATATCCAAACAATGCTTAAAAGCTTCTATCCATAAGGATAATTTAGTAAATCGCAGGGTAGAAAAGGATTGGAGTAGAGGAGCAGGGGGAGCAGGGGAAGCAGGGGAAGAATTCTTAATTTTTGACAAATGACTAATGACTAATAACCATTTGTGGTTTTCCCCAAAGGATGCTCTCCTGCTTGTAAATTGCAATTCCCGGTTTCGCTCCTTTGGGTTTGTAAACGTGTTTTAGCTGAGTGTAAACTACTGGCACTTGCTCACTCTGGCGGGCGCGACTGTAGTAGGCAGCAAGATTAGCTACAAATTGCAAATCAGCTTCTTCTGCAACAGCACCGGGTTCTAAACGTAGTAGCACATGGCTGCCTGGAATTTCTTGAGCGTGGAACCATAAGTCATAATCCCCAGCTACACGAAAGGTCAATTGGTCATTTTGGCGATTGTTGCGCCCGATTAATACTTCAAAGCCACTGGGGGTAAGGTAACGATGAAAGTTGGTGCTGGGGGGTTCATTGGCACTGCGGCTGCGATATTCTGGATCTTCTAAATACTTTTGTCCAATCAACTCTTCGCGGATTTCTTCTAAAGCTCGCAAATCTTCTGCTGTTTGGTAGGTGTCTATTTGAGCGATCGCAGCTTCTACTTGTTCTAAATACTCAATTTCTGTCTGCACTTCCAATAGTAGCGGTTCTACAGCAGCACGAGCGCGTTTGAGCTTTTGATGCTGTTTGTAAAGACCTTGGGCATTTTGAACCGCATTTTTATCTGGCTGGAGAGCGATCGCTACTGGCAAATTTGTATCAAAATCTGAAAGAATAATTTCTTTCATCCCCGGTTCCCAGTTTTGCAGATGAGCCATCAATAAATCAGCTTTCTGTCGATACTCATCGGCTTGATCTGATTGCTGCAAACGCGTTTTAAAGGTTTGAGCCTTATTCCGTAATTTCGTCAAAATATTATTCAATTTCTGACTCAACTGATGGCGCAATTGAGAAAATAACTGTTGGTCAATTTGGTTACTGTAGTATCGGTTGAGTAACTCTTGGATATTTTTGACCTTTTCAACTGCACCCCAACCCATTACGGTGTAGCCATCTTTTGTCCAAGCGGGTTGAAATTTACTGGAATTCAAAGCTTGCAGCCATTCTTGCCAGCGTTCAAATAGCCGTTGCCAATCGTCGGGGTTGAGAGTATCGGTGGATGTTTCTGGTGAAATATTTGCTACTAACAACATTGTCTCTAGCAGTGCTGCACTCAAGCCACTATAACTTTTCAGTAATTGCCGCTTGATTGCTCCTGGCACTAAACTTACCCGTTCTTGCCAACGTTCTTGTGATTCGCTCAAACTGGGGACAGTCCCAGTCAGTTTTGGCGGTGTTTCATAAGGTTGTCCGGTTTGAATGGGACGGACACTAGATTGTTGCTGACTGACTTGATGAGCAGCAGTGATAATTATATTGTTGGCGTCGGTGAGAATGACGTTGCTATACTTGCCCATGATTTCTGCATAGACATGATATAGAGCGGCTTCTCCGGGACGACGGGCAAATTGCAAATCAATAACCCGCTCCCAAGGGGCGATCGCTTCAATAGCTACCAGTGCTAAACCACTCAATTGGTGTATCAGTTGTTGGCTAAAGGTAAAGGTATCTGGCGATCGCGGCGGTGGATCGCCGATGCAAATATGTGCAGCTTGGGGATGCCAAGAAATCTGTAGCCAATCTCGCTGTTTCAGGGTGCGTAATGCCATAGCAATTGTGTAGCGATCGCGCTGGTAAACCTGTTCTAAGCGCGATGGTAGCCAGTTAGCGCGGATTTCGCTACAAGCAGCTGTGAGAGTGGTAAAGTCAACTGGTTGCAAAGCGATTAGTTGTTAACATTCAAATGGTAGCGATCGCTATGCTTTCATTTTTGTTTAGTCAAAGCATAGCAGACCTCAACTATCATAGCGGTTACTTGGTTTGGTGATGGCCACGAATAAAAAAACGCAGAAATCTATAATTTACATAGACTCTCAGCACTTAGATAATAACTTCTTTTTTTTATACATTCTTTGTGTTGAGTCTTGTAAGCTAAAGCGATCGCTGCCAAAGTTAAGCCCAAATTACTGTGTTATTTGTCAGCCAACTTATATATAAATAGGCTAAGTAATTTCCACTAATTAAACTAATAATGGAAATAACTCAGCCCAGAGAAATATTTAGAATAAATGATTCAGTAATGGTGAGTGAGGACTAGGAAAATAAAATTATTGCTTACTTCCGAGTTACCCATTCACCATTATCTGTTACCCAAGAGAATTATTTAGCAATCAAAACCTGCTGTTTTGCTGTTGACTGTACTAATTCGACTGTTGACTCCACTAGTTCTTTTGCTGCTGACTGCACTAGTTCGGCTGTTGACTCCACTAGTTCTTTTGCTGTTGAAGCTACTGGTTGTGGTTGCAACAGTTCGGTGTAAAGTTCACTCAGTTGATATGCTACACCATCCCAGCTAAACTTAGTTTCGACGCGCTTTCTACCAGCTTTACCCAATTCATCTCGCCATTCTGGAGCTAAGAGAATTCGGTCAATGGCAGATGCAAAGGCATCTACATCTTGTGGTGCTGCCAATAAACCAGTTTCTTCATTAACTACAGTAAACTGAAGTCCGCCGACATCACTTACTACCACTGGTGTACTACTTGCCATTGCTTCGATCGCTACGAGTCCGAAAGGTTCGTAGTGACTGGGAACAACGCAAACATCAGCAGCTGCGTAATAAGTTGGCAAAATATCTTGACTCAGACGACCAGCAAAAGTGGTAAAGTCGCTCATCCCCAATTCGTTGACGATTTGCTCAATGCGATCGCGCTCAATGCCGTCACTGTTACCTGGAGTACTGCCACCACCAATAATTAACTGGAGATTTTTGGAGTCACGTAGCCCAGACTGGTTTACTGCCCGCACCAAGGTTTCTATCCCTTTGCGTGGGTCAAAACGCCCTACATATAATACAACTTTGGCTTCTTTGTCAATTCCCAATCCAGCCCTGGCTGCTTCTCGTGCAATCGAACCAAACCGCTGAATATCCGTACCGCAAGGAATGATATCGATATTGCCTTTAGTGGAAACTAGCGATCGCATGTGTTCTTGTTCTTGCGGACTTGTCGCCACAATTCGCTCTGCTTTTTCCAACACATCTTTTTCCACTGCTAATCGCTGACTAGCAATCAAAGGAATATTTTCTATAGTGTTGTACTTGACCGCTCCTAATGAGTGATACGTATGAACCTGTTTACTCTCTTGGATTTTGTTTAACTCCATCCCTACCCAACTAGAGAGCCAATAGTTAGTATGGACTAACTGGTATGTAATGCCATTTTTTACTTGAAATTTGAGGAAATTATCCACAAATTCTGGCAGATATTCAAAGATATCATCTCGTGGCACAAACTCAAGGGGGCCAGCTTTTAAACGAATAGTTCGACAATTGTCGCTATGTTCAACAATCGAGTCTTGCTCCAGACTCACTTTGCGAGTAAACATATCAACTTGCCATCCCAGCTGCGCTAGTGCTTCACCCACATTACGCACATAAACATTTTGTCCCCCAGCTTCTTCTTTCCCTATTTCAATCGCCGGGTCTCCGTGGACGGAAATCAAGGCGATACGTTTTTCGGTGGTAGAGTTCATAGTTTGTGTGTTGCTGATTTTAACAAAGTTTTTAGGCTCTTCCAAGCTCGTGTATAGCACACTTGCCTAAATTGTTTAGGAACTTTGATTAATATTGATTTTAA
This sequence comes from Nostoc desertorum CM1-VF14, assembly GCA_019359245.1. Taxonomy (GTDB): domain Bacteria; phylum Cyanobacteriota; class Cyanobacteriia; order Cyanobacteriales; family Nostocaceae; genus Nostoc; species Nostoc desertorum. Next base: position 21,243 of record JAHHHR010000031.1, read on the forward strand.
TTTACTATGCCTAATATTTTTTTACATCCTCTGTCAGAAGTATACTATTAGAATAAATATAAATCTTTAATTTCTTTAAATATAGAAAATATTCACACTAGTTTTTCATACTTTTGATAGATGAGAATTATGTTTTTTTATGCATAAATTCTAAATTCTTTTGAAGAGGTAAATTGCTGAAAAGCTTACAAATAAATACTTTTAGCTTTGTATAAGTACTTTTAGCTTCGTACTTTCTCCGATGTCAATTCAGATTGCTATATTAATTCAGGATATCTAATACCTTTAATAGATAAATCTTATATTTTTCGTCTTGTTTGTGCAGATATAGCCCTATAGATACATAAATTAGTGTGAGTTCGATGAACTGAAAAAGCAGCCGCGCGCAGAACTGCTGCTGAGGTTCCAACTATCTCCCACAGTCAATTCCAGGATTTTGACATATTCTACGAATTCTTCTAGAGAAAGTAGTTCAATAAATTAAGCTTTTTGGCGATTTTGGCGTAAGCCGTGAATTCATCTCATTGAACTCACATTGTATTAAGTAATAAGAACAACTGTTAAATATTGATGCAAAATCGGGTACTTTATGGAATTTGCTTCGGAAAGTTTCAGATTATGTTTTCAATCATTAATAAATTTCAGGAGCAAATCAGGTGTTTACTTCAACCTTACTCGCTGCTGCAACCACACCTCTGCAATGGAGTCCAACGGTCGCTCTGATTATCATTATCGTTAATATCGTTGCCATTGCCTTTGGTAAATCTACCATCAAATATCCTAACGCAGAACCAGGGCTACCCTCAGCCAATTTATTTGGTGGTTTTGGTTTACCAGCCCTTTTAGCAACTACCGCCTTTGGTCATATTTTAGGAGTAGGCGTTGTCTTAGGGCTGCATAACCTAGGAAGAATTTAGGTTATTACCCAAGTTAGCCTTTATTTGATGATTATTTTGTCTCCAGCTTTGAGCCAGAGAGTTATTTCTCTGGCTCTTTCTTGCCTAATAAAAAACACCGCAGAACAAATTATTTGCTTGCATCCGTGATAAGCGATCGCACATGATAATAGGGTGAGTTTCTGGTTTGAATTTCTCGTCAACCCCTACTGTTGTAGCGTGAATTAATAAACAATCCAATTCAAAACAACCAAAATCTAGTGTTCTCAACCTTTGCACCGTTTGGCGAGAAACAGACTTCCACAGGAACTTAACAGTTTCTCCCTCATATTTCGCCATTAAATCAGTTGCTTCTCCAGCCAGGTCAAGACCATGCAGGAGAAAACACTGTTCTTCTGCTGCCTCACCTTTGATACGAACTTGTAAACTACCTGCATCCAAGTTACGCATATAAGGTATATGAGTATGTCTGCAAAACAGCACATCTACTTTTGTAGAAAGTACTCGCTCTAAGGCTTGAATTACTGACTATAGCGGCGACAACTATCTAACTCTTAACGAATGTCCACTCAAGTACCTTGATGGGAGCTTCTTGTAGCGCTTGAGTTAATTCGGTATTACTATCAAATTTCACCTGCGAGAGGTCACAAGCTTCGACATTAACTGTAAATTTATCGTCTTGGAAAGGCCAGGGCTTAACAACAACCAAGTTATCACTGCGTTGCATGATGTCATAGCGTTGACCTTCAGGGCCCTTGCTAATTTCTAAAAACCGCTCATCATCAGGTAGTTCTTGCTGACATAAGATAAGAGAAAGGCGATCGCACCACTGCATAAATGCATAAGCTGCATCAACTTCTTCCTTTTTGATCCCTAGTCCTTTCCGCAAACGTTGCTGATTTTCAAGTTGCTCATCCAACAGTTTGTCTAGTTCTGGAAATTGACCCCGGCTTGACTCATTTAAACGGCTGATGTGCATGGAAATTAATAGAGCTACCCATCGTCCACGATAAAGGGCATTCTTTGCTAAATCAGCCAATTTTTGGATGCCAGCACGTACATCGGCCTTTGAGGACAGCATAAAGTCCTTTGGCGCACCGGCTTCAGTAAGGTTGTCTTCTTCCCACTCTTTTTCTAGATCATCATGATGAGAAATTGCAGCGAGGGTTTCATATAACCTTGCTGGAGCATCCTTGCGTCGCCATTGCCCCCCCAGTTGAGCCGCTAATAAAGCATGGGCACGATGATAAATAACTTCCCAACCATTTTGCGTAGCGTTGACAATCACAAATCGATCTCCTGAGTCTTAGTTTTGATTTTGAGTTGAATTAATTTCTGAATTCAGAAATGTCGGCGAAAATATTGAAGAGGCGATCGCTCTGACTTCTTCAGTGTGACTTAATTAATAATAGTTATTTTTTGCGATACAGAGATATATGTTCAAGGCGCATATTGAATCCAAATGAATATTAGCAAATGCTTCTCGACTAAGATTCCCCACTTCTCTAAAACTAAAGAATCTTATTCACGGATGATTTAGAATTTCCATAGGTTTAAATAAAGCTAAATTTTTCCTAAAAACTACTTAATGTAGACAAACAATTTAACCATTGGTAAAGAAAAGAAGGTGGGCAAATAGCCCACCAGAGAATGGGGAGCTTTCAAATAATTTAGTGAAAATCCCTTCACCTTAAATTAACTTAAGCTCTAACTGCTGGAGTTAAGAGTGGCTTTCTAGGGGATTAGCAATATATTTGAATGTTGGTTCAGAATTCCAAGGGCCACGCTCATCTTGACCATTTCCGTTTGTAGATAGGTTGTAGTAGAGAGCAACAGTTTCATCTGGCTTAATATTACCAAAGAACGGATCTGTCAACTTACCTAGCGAATCTAGAGCTTTCATAAACATCTGGGTATGAGAAATTTCTCGTGTTAACAGATGGACTAAAGTCTCTTGGGTTCCTTTGTCAGTTGCCAACTTAATTAACTCTTCGTAAGTTTGACGAGCGCCAGCTTCAGCTGCAACGTTAGCTCTCAAATCACGCACTACATCTCCGCCTTCATTCAAGTAATTTGCAGTCCAAGCATTACCCTGACTATCTAGAAAATGAGGACCTATCCCTCGGACTGCAAACAAAGTACTTTTATAAGCCTCTGTTTGATCCGTATTCTTAGTATGAGCTTCAATGAGTTTTCCAACCATTTCTAAATGGCTGAATTCCTCAATTGCAATGTCTTGGAGCATATCTCTGATTCCAGCATTTTCTACATGGAATGATTGAACCCAATATTGAAGTGCTGCACTAAGTTCTCCAGTAGCTCCGCCAAACTGCTCTAAAAGTAACTGAGCAAAACGAGGGTTTGGTTCAGTTACGTTAACTGCATGAATAGGCTCTTTTTTGTGAAAAAACATAGATTTACACTTCCAGAAATTATTATTTTACAGAATTGATAAACATCGCCTATCGCGGGCGGATATTCTATCGCACCTGCTAAAAGCCTTAAAATTATTTAAGCAATAATACTCATTACTGCCTCAATAATCTCACTTGTATCTAAGTTATCAACTTTGATTAACAATTCTTTCTACCATATGGGATAAATGCTAAATCCAAAAGTTAGACAAAAGAGTTTACCTGAAGATTTTGAGCATAATAATCATAAATGGAAGTTTTGCAATATAAATCAGGAATTCTTGAATATAATATATGTATATTAAGTCTAAAGCCTATGCCTTATTGTTTTACAACTAAATACTAATAGCTTTATCAATATATCTACCTTAAGATGGAAAAATAGTATCCCTCTTTTTGGCGATGCATTATTAAAATATGGCTAATACATAATAACAGGGTAAATTTCGTTACGCATTCATTATTTTGTTAAAATTCTCAATGTCCAGATCCTCTACTTCATAAAAATTGTTGGGGATCTAAATTTTTACGAATAATTCAAAACTCGAATGTCAGTAGCTTATTATATTTAAAATTACAGTTTACTCATAACAATATTTTGATAATTGTTATGTTTTAGCTGAGTAGACAACGAAATCAGCTAAAACATAGACCTATAAGCTTCATAGCCAATATATTGCAAGTGAGTGATCGCCTCTTCTTACTCGTCAAGCGGATATGACCTGATATGACAGTTAAAGTAGAGGTCTTTACAGTCAATCTTCTAATTAGCGCAAACTTGATGAAAATTCATGTTAAATACTGAAAATTCATGTTAAATACTGAAAATTCTGTTAAGAGTTATAATTCACAGAACTACAATATTGTTCTTAACTACTTTATATTTCTTTTAAAGAAAATCTCCATTTAACAATACCTAGTCGCATCTTCACCACATTCATCTACTAAATATAATAAACACTTGTAACGAAGACCAACTATTTGTTCATAAAGGGGGTTGATTTTACACAATGGTGGAATGTGAAAAAGAGTTCGCCCTAAAATTTTCACAGTTCTTTCAAAAGGACAGTTAGATGGAATGATTTTGCATAAGAGCTTGGCAAGATTAGGATTATGTATTTCTAATCTATCTAGCTGATAACGTATCTGGTTTAATAAATTTTCATTTGAACAGTCTTTATTGAAGGAATTCATATATCAACTCTCTTTTCATAAATTTCTTTCTCTAAAATGACAGTTATCTTTATAGAAAAACATCGTAAATTTACGAAACTATTTTCCCACTTCAAGAAAGTCGATTAAAATATCAGTAAAATTCCTTAAAATTCAGAATAACTAGGCAAGCCCACCATCTAATTACAGCAATGTTAAGAAAGATGTGGGTAATGGATTTTTGAAAAGGCGTTAGGGGGGAGTGCGCTATGCAAACGAGGTTTCAGGTTTCCAATGCGTAAGTTGTGATTTGCTAAAACATCGGTGATGCGATCGCTTTATGATTCGGTAAGTATCCTCTAGGCAAGACAGATTATGACGCAAACAATTTCAATCAATGACTCTGGGCGCTTGCAACTCACACCCCTAGAAATCCCATCCCGTCTACTGTTAGGGCCAGGGCCCTCCAATGCCCATCCCACAGTTCTCCAGGCGATGAATACCTCACCAGTTGGGCATCTTGACCCGGCGTTTCTCGAACTCATGGATGAAATTCAGTCGTTGCTACGCTATGTATGGCAAACAGAAAACCCACTTACCATTGCAGTCAGTGGTACGGGGACAGCCGCAATGGAAGCAACAATCGCCAATGCTGTAGAACCTGGTGATGTGGTTTTGATTGGTGTAGCTGGTTACTTTGGTAATCGCCTCGTAGATATGGCTGGACGTTATGGCGCGGATGTACGAACCATTACTAAACCTTGGGGACAAGTTTTCAACCTCGATGAACTCCAAACAGCCCTAGAAACTCATCGTCCAACTATTTTAGCTCTAGTTCATGCCGAAACCTCCACCGGCGCACGTCAACCGTTGGAAGGGGTTGCTGATTTGTGTCGTGAATTTGGTACTTTGTTGTTAGTGGATACGGTGACGAGTTTGGGCGGCGTTCCCTTGTTTTTGGATGCTTGGGGAGTTGACTTAGCTTATAGCTGTAGCCAAAAAGGATTGGGTTGTCCGCCTGGGGCTTCGCCCTTTACAATGAGTGCGCGTGCCGTTGAGAAATTGCAACAGCGCCAAACAAAGGTTGCAAACTGGTATTTGGATATGCTGCTACTGGGTAAGTATTGGGGTGCTGAACGCACCTATCACCACACAGCACCCATTAATTTATATTATGCATTGCGGGAAGCACTACGTTTGCTTGCAGAAGAGGGGTTAGCAAACTCCTGGCAGCGTCATCAGAAAAACGTAGAATATCTCTGGGAAGGATTGGAGAGTTTAGGACTGAGTATGCACGTTGAGCAAGAATATAGACTGCCAACGCTTACCACTGTCTGCATTCCAACAGGGGTAGATGGTAAAGCGATCGCCCGGCAGTTACTGAATGAACATAATATTGAAATTGGCGGTGGTCTTGGCGAACTCGCTGGTAAAGTTTGGCGCGTCGGATTGATGGGCTTTAATAGTCGTAAAGAAAGTGTTGACCAACTTTTAGCAGCACTACGGCAGGTTTTGCCTAAGTAGTTTTCGCATTAAGATGGTGCGTTAAAAGTAGCTTAACGCACCTGATATAAAAAGGCGTAGGCATCGCCCTTACATTGTTTGAAAATTTGGGAGAAACGTTGAGAGAATATATCTGTTGAGTATTCTTCACGGGCTTCACTGTGATAAAAAACCAACAAACAGTAAAGGCAAAAGTATTAGTAGAGACACAATTAATACTAGGGTTGCCGGTTCGATTTTAATCTGGTTCTTTTGTGGATCACGCATTTTGGAATAAGCTCTTTAGGGCTTTTTAATGGTCTGCTTTTTTACACCGTACTGTACTAGTACATTAAATTTACATTTTTTCGATTTTAATAAGTGTTAATTCCTTGTTCATCCCCCCATCTGCTTATTTCTTCCAGGGTAGTTTAGTTCCCATTTCAGTCAATGCAGAAAAAATGAGATACAGGACGAGTAACCCAGCACCCGCAAAAAAAGCCAGTAAATCGTTATCCATAAGTGCTATTTGCTAAAACTTTGCTAATCATAGCGAAATCACCTAATATTTAGCGTTTTTCTGAAGCTGTAATCTTTGGTCTTCTGGATGCGAATACCAGCCATACCAGTGACGAACTGCTAGCCAAACGGCTGAAAGCAAACCCGCTAGGCTGAGGGTGAGTCCACTGAACGGTACTAATAATCCAAAGACAGGTAGTACTGCTCCAGCAATAGTGCAGATAATCGCAGCAAGGGAAGCACTCCGACTTGCCCCCAATCCCCATGTCAAAATCAGTAAGATGATGGAAATTAAAGTCCAAGCCAACTGAGCATTGATGACGCGAGCCAGATAGGTCAAAACCAATAGACAAGCAAAGAAAATACCACCAGCGATCGCAATATTTTTGAAACTCATTGGCAGTGACAAATATAACAATAGTATCCACCACAAAAATATTGCTGGTGCTAGCAATAAAAGACGCGGGATTACGCCAGTGTGACGAATAGGTTCGGTGTTGGTAAACACTCCAAATGGATTTTTGACTGAAACATTATCGTCAAATTTCCAAGTAAATTGCGTACTGCGTCCGTCAGATTTAATCTCATCAGGTTTAATACCACTGGCAAAATCAGCCGGAGCAAAGTTGGCAATTGCCGTCAGGCTGAAGTTAGATAGTAACTGTCCCGTTGCACTATAAACCCAACGTGGCCCTCCTTGAGCCTGATAACTGACTCGAAAGGTGGTTTCTTGCCCTGGTTGCAGGCGGAAGGGAAAATTATAATTACCCGCGTTGCTTGGTTGTAGCCTAGTCCCATCACGCTCGATTTTGTAGCTCTCAAGCAGTGTGTAGCCGTTGGGTGGCGGTGCTTCAAAAAAGAAATTATTAATATCCTTGATCTGGTTAATTACTTTATACTCAGCAGTATAATTTGCCTCATAAATTGAGCTGCGGCCTGGAACATCTACGCTTTGGTCAAGCTTGACTTGAATTTGTGAGCCAGCCAGCATCAAGAAGCGGGTAGTCTCTCGCGTCTCATTTACCTTGACTATTTTGCCATCAACTTGAGTGGTATAGGAGTATGGCTCTTGAATAGAGTAGCGGACTTGGGGGGCAAATTGTTCGAGCCTTTCACCTGCAACAGTTTGAGCTACTTGAGCCACCCTTGCTTGTTCCCAGTGGTGATAGCGATTGCTTAAAGTTGTACAGAGAAAAAATCCCGGTACCAACAAAACTAATATCAGGGTTAAATGTTGTAATCCCCGCAATAGTTGGGAATAACGAACAGCCCATTCGCCGATGAATATAAGTTGCTCCGGCTGGCTTCGACGAAGAGAAAAACTGATCAGAGCGATCGCAACTCCCAAAGCTACGACCAAAAATACTAACAATAGTGAAGCTTTGAGCGCCTGAGTTCCAAATTGGACAAGCTCAATCGGATGCGTCAAATCGGGTAATCCGGGAATACCTTGAGCAGAAGAGAACATTAGCAGATTTTTGTAGAATTTGGAAAACCAGACCGATAAAATCTCTTAAAAGTTTCTGGAAAAAAGTTTTATTTGATACGCTGACAGTTTAAACAAAAGTTGGATCATCTCTGACCCTGACTTGCTCGACTACAACTGAAGACTGACGCAAAACTCTCTCAAACTCTTATTTCTCTGTGTTCTCTATGCCTCTGTAGTAACCACTTTACATCTACATTTTTCCGCTACTCATGCGTAAGTTAATTGGTATAAACATCAAAAGCCCGGTCATGAAGACCAGGCTTTTGAGCAGAAATAATGGGGCTATATTCCCCGAAGGTTAGTTATAGAGGTTAAGTATAATATCGATGCTCTGATAAGTGATACCACTTTGCTGTTATCGATTCCGGAAAATCCGCTAAGAATTTTTGAGTAGCCTGTTATCTTTCAAAATACAGCAAGCGACTGACAGCGTCAGCGTGTAGGATCTAAAAATATTATTGATTTTCCGGCTGTTGTTGATGAATAATGAATTTGCTAACTGGCAAGAATGGCTGACAGTATTCGCCTATCTAGGTTTTACGGTCTTTATTATTTGGCGCGTGTTTTCCGTCGAGAAGAATTAAAAAAGCTGCATATCATCTCACCAGGATCTTTTTGCTCAAAGGGCAAAATAGCTCCATTTTGTTGAACCTTGACTCTTTCATGACAATTGTAGACCTCAGTAGGTCTTTTCACTCCATCCACACTAACGGCTGCCCTGTATTCCCAATAATTTTTAGCACTTCGGTTGATGCTGAGAATACAAATCTGGTGGCGTTGCCCATCGTAGACATAGTAGCGGCATACAGATGCAAAAGCTGGGTGTGCTACGCTTAACACTAGTATTAATAAAAACACAAAAATTACGATCCTTATCTGGTTCATAAAAAATTATTTAACATTACATTATTAAATATTTAAACTCTTTGAGTCGAGTCAATTACTTTTCCCTGTTGGACAGACCATAAATTACAACTTTCTATCACACAAAGCATGAGAGCAGTAGCAAAAAGGTCACAATACCATAGGTGCTATGTTCCACAAAAGTTTATTAAGCTAAGTTGAACCATGCCCAAACACTTCCTCAAGTTTGAGGGTAAACATTCAGTGCATTCATTGATGTAACATACGCTAATACCAATTCGTAATACTTTACGGGAAAATGTACTTCGTGCATCTACGTAATGGAGAAAATCAGATTGCATCTGGCTGGATTTCCACCATTTGTATATGTATTCTTCTTTTGGAGAATTGATATAAAATGTGTGCAAAAAAAGCCAGTCTTAAGGACGATAAAATTGCGACTAAAAACGAATTTTGAGCAATCTGAGATTGTACGCTGTTTTTTAGCAGTACTGCTTTTCGGCCAAGTGTGGCTACATTTCCTCCAAGGAAAAACTTACTATCGCAAGGTTTTGCAACATTTAGTGATTGCTGGGCCAGGTTCTATTTCTCCAGTTCTCCTTGTCAGTGGTTTTGCAGGAATGATTTTTACTATTCAAACGGCTAGAGAATTAGTCCGATTTGGAGCTGTCAATGCTGTGGGAGGTGCTTTTGCTTTAGCTTTTTGTAGAGAATTGGCTCCAATTTTGACCGCTAGTATTATGGCGGGACAAGTAGGTTCTGCTTTTGCAGCAGAAATAGGTGCAATGCAAGTCACAGAGCAAATTGATGCACTTTATATGCTCAAAACTGATCCAATTGATTATCTAATAGTTCCTAGAGTAATTGCTTGTAGTTTAATGGTGCCTTTGATGACGATTTTGGCTTTAGTTACAGGCATCATTGGCGGAGTTTTTGCTGCATCATACTTTTACAAAATTCTTCCCGAAACATTTTTAGAATCAGTTAGAAATTTTTTAGACCCGTCAGATTTATTTATTATTTTGCTGAAAGGATTTATTTTTGGTGTGCTGGTTGCTGTCATTGGCTGTAGTTGGGGTTTAACTACTAAGGGGGGAGCAAAAGAAGTAGGAGAATCGGCAACAAAAGCAGTTGTTACTAGTTGGGTATCAATTTTTGTCATGGATTTTTTCCTCTCTTTACTGCTGTTTGAAGAGCTTGCATTTTAAACACAAGCAAGTATTGAAAAATTTTTTCGACTTGTTTAGAAAGTTGGGAACCTGATATAATATTCGCATAATTAGTTACGATTCGCTGCTTGCGGGAGCTATGATGTACACATATTTTTGTACAAAACTAAAATAGTCGGAGATCCTCCAAAATCCTCCGATAAATTGGAGGTTTTTTTCTTCTAAGCATATAAAATAATAGATACCTCTGTAAAATAAGGTAAAGCTTTGTACAGGATTTTGTTTGACCTACTCAATAGGAATTAATAGGTGAGAATATTTGATTACCAAAGTTGTGTAATCAGCCTAGATAGGGACTGAAACGCCGCAAAATCCTAGAAAAATCGGCTTAGAATCCCCCACTAAAAGATTGCTGAATTCTGCTTGGAGAATTCTTCTTAAAAATATAAAATTTGATATGTCAGATTCTAAATTTACCGTTACTGTGCCTCAAGAGTTACTACACTCAGAATTGTCTGAACAATCGCCTCTTCCTAACCTGCGACAGAAGATTCTAGCAATTCGCAACAGTCTACGTCCTGGACAACAACAAATGGCTGACTGGCAATCTGGCCCTCTAGCTATTTCTGCCGTTCCTGGTGCAGGTAAATCTACTGGTATGGCGGCGGCGGCGGCGATCGCGATCGCCCGTCAATATGAACGTTCATCCTCGCGTCGTCAATTGGTGGTTGTCACCTTTACTCGCTCTGCTGCTGCCAACATTAAAGCGAAGATCCGGAAATTCTTACGAGATGATTTATCCTTACCCCAGACAGGCTTTTTTGTCTACACTCTACATGGTCTAGCGTTGAACATTGCCAGTCGCCATTCTGATTTATCGGGTTTGCAACTAGAAAATGTCACATTAATTACACCAACCCAAAGTCATCGCTTTATCCGAACAGCTGTAGAGCAATGGATTGCAAATAATCCAGGAATATATTTGCGGTTATTAGAAGGTCATCAATTTGATGGAGAAGAGACAGAAAGGTTGCGTCGCCAATCTGTGCTACGAACAGAAGTATTACCGGAATTAGCTAATACAGTAATTCATGAGGCAAAAAGTTCTGGGATATCGCCAGAGAAATTGCGGGAGTGGAGTAAACAAACTACAGACGAATATGCAATTTTGAGTGTAGCGGCGGGATTATATGAACAATATCAAAACTTAATGCGATCGCGTGATTTCATCGACTACGACGATATGATTTTAGCCGCACTGCGCGTTTTAGAAAACGACAGCGCCCGTCGCATCGAGCAAAATCAAGTTTTTGCCGTCTTTGAAGACGAAGCCCAAGATTCTAGTCCCCTACAGACGCAGCTATTAGAAATTTTAGCTAGTAATGGGGATAAAGGAGGTAACTCCTCACTCCTAGCTCCTAACTCCTCACTCAACTTAGTCCGAGTCGGTGACCCCAACCAAGCAATTAACTCTACCTTTACCCCAGCCGATCCGATTTATTTTCGGCAATTTTGCGAAGAGTGCGATCGCATCGAACGATTAGCAACAATGGATCAAGCTGGTCGCAGTACTAGAATTATCATTGAAGCCGCTAACTTTGCCCTCAAATGGATCAATAATCAGTCATTAGCAAAAACCAATAACGGACAACAGATCCCTGACAACCGACAAGTACCATTTCGCTTACAGACAATTCGCCCTGTTGAAGTTGGCGATCCACAAAAGAACGCCAACCCAACATCAGTAGGCCGGGGATTAGAACTTTATACCCCGCGTGACATTCATCACACCGTTGAATTATTATCTCAAAGAGTAATCGAGTTATTTGGCGAAGACCCAACACAAAATAGTGCAGCGATTTTAGTGCGAGAAAATCGCCAAGGAAGATGGTTAGCAGAGGCTTTGACGCCTATATGCAAAGAGCATAAAATTACACTTTACGATGTAGGAGAACGCGATCGCCGTTCCCATGTTCCCCAAGAAATTTTAGCATTACTGCAATTTTGCGATCGTCCCCACTCCCCCGATTATCTCAAAGCCGCACTAGAAGCATTAGTACAGCGCCAATTAATACCTACCCAAGACCTTAACGCCCTTGCTAGTCTACCAGAAGAATTTTTGTATCCTGGTCCCCTAACAGCACCCCAGCCAGAAACAGTCCAAAAAGCCGCTCGCTTGTGTCGCAATTTACTTCGCGCCCGCTTGGAATTGCCTTTGTACCAGCTAATTTCCTTTCTCGCCTTGACTTTAAATTACGACCAGGCAGAATTAGCAACTGCTGACAAACTCGCAGAACGGGTAAACCAGCAGATAGCTGGCAATAGTTCAATGGGGGGAATGCTATCTGCTTTAAGTGAAATCGTCAGTTCCGAACGGTTTGAACCAGTGGAAACCGAAGATTCGGAAGAACGTTACACTCGTCGCGGTCAACTGACCATTATTACCATGCATAAAGCCAAAGGGCTGGATTGGGACTATGTGTTTCTTCCTTTTCTCCACGAAAACTTGATTCCTGGTCGATTTTGGGTTCCTCCCCAAAGCCAATTCTTAGGGGATTTTACCTTATCAGAAGTAGCCCGCGCCCAAATTCGTGCTGCTCTCCACGGAGAATCTACCATACCAGATGTCACACAAGCATGGGAACAAGCAAAGCATTTAAAAATATCTGAGGAGTATCGTTTACTGTATGTTGCGATGACACGGGCAAAGCGTCTGGTGTGGATGTCAGCATCACAGAAGGCCCCTTTTACTTGGAGTAAACCGGAGAATTTACAAGAACAAGCTCCTTGCCCTGTGTTTCCAGCATTAAAGCGTCAATTTCCTGAATGTGTGGCCAATTTAGCAGTAATTACCAAATAAGGATGATGAAAACTTTTATTAAGCTCAACCCACCCCTAAAGCTATGCCTTATAAACATTTTTCTTAACAGAAAAATTGACAAAACATAGAAGTAATGTAGTGTCTATAGCAAGAGATGGAAGCAGAACAAAGTTAAACATGGAACAATGGATCACACAAAAACTAGAAAGAACAGAATTTGGTGACACCAGAAGAACCAAACGATTGATCAAAATAGTGGAAAATTTAAGTGCCAAACCAGAAGCAAGTATTCCACAAGCGAGCGGGACTCCAATTTACCCAGCGAATTGCTTCACGCGCTGAGTTCATATTCGGTGGAACTCGCAAGGCGTGAATAAAACCCGTACTGGGGCAAGTCATTTTTAATAAGTAAATTGCTTCTTCATCTACATCATTATCTATTTTTAATAGAGTATATTATTTCCAAAAATCTAATTCAATTGCTTGTAATTCTTGGCAAGTTCTAGCCTAACCAATACCCTGAATTAACACTCGGCGTAGTTCGGCGTTTTCCTCTGTTAAAAGCCATTCAGCTTGCCATTGCTGCGGGTGGATTTTACCGTATTTTTCAGGTAAAGTTACACCGTGGTAGGAGTAGAGGCTATATCCATCAGTAAATTCAATAGCTGGTTCGCCTTCAGCGTGGAGACGATTTTGATTGTCGAAGCGCAGGTGAAGGGGGCGATCGCATACAATACAAATTTTTTCATAAGGCAAAATCCAGCTACAATACTTTAATAGCGACTGCAAAGCTTGCCATTTTATTTGGTTGTAAGAGCAATTTAAGACCGAAATATAAAAATCTACCCAACTGCACACGCTTGAATATAAATGAGTTTTAAACCAAAGACTAGGAAGATTTGTTATGAGTTGAAGTTGAGTTTTTAATTCATCTCTCAATATGTCTTCTAGTAGAGTTAAATATGGTAGCACGACAAGTAGTTGCATCTGGAGTTGGTTATTTAGTTGCCATTCAACTTGGCTACTTAATTCATTTGTAAATTTGTACAAAAGTTGGTTATAAAATTCGCTGTCCAATAGGTGTTTTAGTTGCTTGTGAATCACAATTTTTAGACCAGCATACGGGCTATCACAAAAAATAATTTCAGGCTCTTGTTTACAAATTGCTATATACCCAGCTTTTACCGCTTCCGCCGCTTTTTCACGATCAATTCTCTCAGTTGAAAACGCGATCGCTCTCCACTTTTCCCGATAAACTGGAATTAAAGCCTCTTGCTCAGGCGTTAACTTTTCAATCAGTGACATATCGCCAACCTTCAGGCTCGTATTCCCGTTGAATTTTCACCATCCAATCACCTTGGGGAATACAAATAGCTTTATGCTCCTCATGGGCAAGCAATGCCGACCCTGAAAACATACGTAAATAGAGTGTGCTATCTTTATCGTATAATTCTGCGCTTCCCTCAGTAATGCGAAGCTTATGCCCCGTAACTTCGCCTTCTGCCAAAGTTAAGTGAGGTATTTTTTGTCCTTCAATTTGCTGCACAGGCAGTAAAATTACATCACCTTGGCGAATCGGTTTCATGGTTTTGCTTTCCTAACATAGGTACAAACCCAACTTCGCTTTTGCTTTCAAATTTGGTTTAATTTTGGCACAAGCTCTTAGAAATTGGGCATTGGGAATTTGGCATAGGTCAATTCAATAGTTATTCTTTGCCTGCTCCCCCTGCTCCCTCATCCCCCACTCCCCACTCCCCACTCCCCACTCCCCAATAATATTTTGAAAACTGTAGTCGCCAATTATGCGTTAGATAAGTTAAAGATTGAAATAGCTGGAAATTCACACCCAGCGTTCCCCTCCCCTAACCTCTGGGATAGACTAGGCCATAAGTTCAGCAGATTTTATCCCAAGCAGGCAGTTTATGTGAGGATTAAATCACTGCCCTAAGCGTGACCTTTTATCTTGACAATTTGCAAAAATTACCTCAATTTGACTGTTTAGCTTAGTAGCTCTTCTTTTTATTGAAATTTCCATGTCAACTCTCGTCATTGTCGAATCTCCAACCAAAGCTCGTACCATTCGCAACTACCTGCCAGCAGGCTATCGGGTGGAGGCGTCTATGGGTCATGTGCGTGACCTCCCCCAGTCGGCTAGTGAAATTCCTGCTGCCGTCAAAGGGGAAACATGGGCGCAGCTAGGGGTAAATGTGGACGCCGACTTTGAACCGGTGTATGTTGTCCCGAAAGACAAAAAGAAAATTGTTACCCAGCTCAAAGAAGCCCTCAAAGATGTAGATGAACTGATTCTGGCAACAGACGAAGACCGGGAAGGTGAAAGCATTAGTTGGCATTTATACCAATTGCTGAAGCCGAAAGTTCCCACTAAGCGGATGGTGTTTCACGAAATTACCCAAGAGGCGATCAAAAAAGCTCTGAAAAACTGCCGCAATATTGATGAGCAGTTGGTTCGCGCCCAAGAAACACGGCGGATTTTAGATCGACTGGTGGGTTATACCCTGTCTCCCCTGCTATGGAAAAAAATCGCTTGGGGATTATCAGCTGGGCGAGTGCAATCTGTAGCCGTGCGAGTTTTAGTTACTAGGGAACGCCAACGTCGCGCTTTCCATGAAGGTACCTACTGGGATTTGAAAGCCAGTTTGTCAAAGGAAAAAACCCCCTTTGGTGCCCAGTTGGTGACATTAGCAGGAACCAAAATCGCTAACGGCAGTGATTTTGACGCAACGACCGGACAAATTACCGCAGGTCGCAATGTCTTGTTGCTAAACGAAGACCAAGCGGTAGCGCTCAAGGAACGCCTAACTGGGAAAACTTGGAGTGTTACCGACATGGAGGAACGCCCAGTGACGCGCAAACCGTCGCCACCGTTCACCACCTCGACATTGCAACAAGAATCTAACCGGAAACTGCGCCTCTCAGCCCGTGACACGATGCGGGTTGCCCAGAATTTGTACGAGCAGGGGTATATTACCTATATGCGGACAGATTCGGTGCATTTGTCAGATCAAGCGATCGCAGCTGCTCGGAGTTCTGTAGAAAAGCTTTACGGTCAACAATACCTTAGTCCCCAACCCCGGCAATACACCACCAAATCCAAAGGCGCACAAGAGGCGCACGAAGCAATTCGTCCAGCAGGTAGCACCTTCCGCACACCCCAAGAAACTCCTTTGGGCGGTCGAGAACTTGCTATCTACGATTTGATTTGGAAGCGGACTGTTGCCTGTCAAATGGCTGATTCCCGCCAAACTCAAATTACCGTGCAATTGCAAGTTGAGGACGCTGGATTTCGTTCTTCTGGCAAACGGATTGAATTTCCAGGATACTTACGTGCCTACGTCGAAGGATCAGATGACCCAGAAGCAGCACTAGAAGACCAGGAAGTGATTTTGCCGAATCTGAAAGTGGGAGATCATCCGAATTGTACAGAACTGGAAGCAGTTGGGCACGAAACCCAACCGCCAGCTAGATACACAGAAGCTTCTTTGGTAAAAACCTTAGAAAGCGAAGGTATCGGTCGTCCCAGTACCTATGCCAGCATCATTGGCACCATCATCGACAAGGGTTATGCCCATTTGGTAACTAACGCTCTTATTCCTACTTTCACCGCTTTCGCCGTCACCGACTTACTGGAAAAACATTTCCCAGACATCGTTGATCCCAGTTTCACCTCGAAGATGGAGCAAACCCTAGATGACATTGCCACAGGTGAAGCAAAATGGCTACCCTACTTGAAGCAATTCTATCTGGGAGATAAAGGGCTGGAAACTCTCGTCAAAGAACAAGAAAGTCAAATTGATGCCACCAAAGCTAGGACTGTAGAACTGGAGAATCTAGATGCCAAAGTCCGCATTGGGAAATATGGCCCCTACATTGAAGTCGAAAATGGTGACGGAGTTATCACCGCCTCAATTCCCAAAGACTTGACACCAGCTGACCTCGACCCCAAACAGGTAGAAGTATTGCTGCGACAAAAAATCACAGGCCCTGACCAGGTAGGTCGGCATCCCGAAACTGGCGAACCGATTTATGTAAAAATTGGTGCTTACGGGCCTTATGTCCAATTGGGTGACAAAACCGATGAAAACCCCAAACCGAAACAAGCCTCCCTACTCAAAGGTGTTACCCCAGAAACCGTTACCCTGGAAATGGCTGTTGGTCTGTTAGCACTACCCCGGACATTAGGAGTTCATCCAGCCACTGGCGGCAAAATCCAAGCAAGTTTGGGACGCTTTGGCCCCTATGTGGTTCATGACCAGGGTAAGGAGGGGAAAGACTACCGTTCCCTGAAAGCTGCTGACAATGTATTGACAATTAGCTTAGAACGTGCATTAGAACTATTGTCTGAGCCAAAAAAGGGACGCAGTTCTACCAGCAGCAAGTCAAAGGCAGCCTTACGCGAACTGGGTACTCATCCAGACGACGAGGAAAAAATTAACATTTACGATGGCCCCTATGGCCCTTACATTAAGTATGGCAAAACTAATGTGAGTATCCCAGAAGGTCAAACAGTAGAGGATATAACCCTGGCTGAGGCGCTGAACTTGTTGGCAGCTAAAGCATCAACAGCAAAATCAACTCGCAAAACTAGTAAATCAACGAGTTCTAAATCAACGAGTTCTAAATCTAAGTCAACTGCTAAGTCATCAACGACGGCTGCGAAAAAAAAGGCCACAGAAGGTTAATTGCAAGTCAGCTAATTTTGGATTTTTGATTTTAGATTCATAGAATTTTGGGGTTCATGCCTCGATAAGGGACTCCTCCACCGCAGTGGCTCCTCCCTGTAGGTGAAATAAATCTGAAATCTATCAGTCTAAAATTTGTAGTCAAGAGTCTTAAGTCTGATCCTTAACTCTTGACCCTTGATATTCATCCTTGATAGGATCCAGTACAGTAGGTTGCAAGTGTGATACTCTAAAAAGTAAGGGAAAACACAACGCCAAATTTTAGAAGTGGCTTATGTCCCAAATACGGGATTGTTTATCAGCCCGCTTGGAAGCCAGAGGTGCGAAAATATGCCGATTTCTGCGTACCTGTTAATCAAAAATTGAGGTAGTATCTCAGGAGCCGTCAGTTCATGGACTATATAGAAAAGGTGCTGGAAAAGGTTAAGGAATTAGCGCGGAGGCTAATTGAGAGCCTGTTAGGGCCAGAGGCTGAACCGGAACCGGAACTGATTCCGATTCCTGTGAACGATCGCTCACGTCGTCGTCACTAGGCTCAAAGTGCTTAACTCGACATTGCAACCCTTAAGCATTCTGGCACTGCATGGGCCAAACTTAAATTTGCTAGGACAGCGAGAACCAGGAATTTATGGTGCGTTGACACTAGCTGAAATTAACCGCCTGTTAGAAGAAGAAGGATTCAAGTTACAGGCGAAAGTTTTTTCTATGCAGTCAAATC
Organism: Nostoc desertorum CM1-VF14; assembly: GCA_019359245.1. GTDB lineage: Bacteria > Cyanobacteriota > Cyanobacteriia > Cyanobacteriales > Nostocaceae > Nostoc > Nostoc desertorum. The sequence goes on from JAHHHR010000031.1 coordinate 39,467, forward strand.
ATGAAGGAATTTTGGTAGATACTATTCATGGCGCATTAGGACAACATCAAGGAATTTTGATTAATGCAGGGGCATATACCCACACAAGTGTAGCCTTGCGAGATGCGATCGCTGCTGTTAATTTGCCCACAGTGGAAGTACATCTGAGTAATATATACCGCCGGGAAGATTTTCGCCATCATTCATATATCGCTCCAGTAGCGATTGGACAAATAAGTGGTTTTGGTGGACAAAGTTACTTGTTGGGCTTACAGGCATTAGTGAATCATTTAAGAAGCATATAATAAGCATGAAAAATAAATTGATTTTGAATTTTGGATTTTGGATTAAATTCTTGAATCTAAAATCTGAAATCTAAAATCCAAAATCGTATGCGTCATTCTCCTATAAGTCGGTTTAGAGGTACTTTACTGGGAGCATTCCTGGGAGAAAGTTTGGCCACTGGTAATATACAGTCTCAGAGTGGTCTGAATTTGGGCAGAATGGCGGTTCTAGGTACTGAGAGTTTGATTACGTTAGGTAGATTAGATTTAGATGATTGGATAGCGCGTCAGCAACAAGAATCTCTTCATTTAGCAGCAACGGACGATATATCGATAAAAATAATTCTTGCGACACTACCAATAGCACTTTTTTTTCACGAAAATCCTATTAAGCTCCAAAAAAATTTGCTGCACGTTCTAAAAATCTGGGAGGATGACCCAGTAGTAAGGGATGGAACGCTAGCAGTAGGATATGCGATATCTCTTGCCCTAACTGAAAAACTCAACTCTCTAACCCTCATTCCACAAATAATTTCTTTTCTCGGACAAACACCGACATCAATACCAAAAAAATTATTAAGAGTTCAAAATTTATTAGATCAAGGGGCTGGATTGTCAAGGGCGCAAGCTGAGTTTGCTAAGGAAGAAAAACTCAGTAACACTATTGCTATGGCATTTTACTGCTTTTTGAGTACTTTGGAAGACTTTCGCCTAGCAGTTTTGCAGGCTACTCACAATGGCAATTTTAAAGTGCAAGATGCTACGCCTTTTAGCTCACAGGCTACAGGTGCAATTACTGGTGCTTTATCAGGAGCATATAACGGTATAGGCTCAATTCCGGTAAATTGGCAAGTCTTGCTCTTGCAAAGGAATTCTCCAATATGGGGACTAACTAGCTTTTCCCAAATGTTAGAATTGACCGATGCATTAGTGGCAGTATGGTCGGGAGTGTATGATATTCCCTTAAATCCAAAGGAGTTAGTAGCACAGGAGGGATGTGAGGTAGCTTTGCTTTCAGTTTACGCAGCTCCTCGTGTTATTCGGTCGCGTTAATGCTATTTTCACTGAACAATGGTACGGGTACTAAACGCTGAAGACTACTAAATTTAGTCAAAAACTAAAAAACTTATATACTAGAAATTTTCAGCAAATTTCAACCTGAGTGTGTAGGTAGCTATTGTGGTAAATCAGCTTTAATTAGCCTTCACCACCCTAGTTGCAGCAGCCGCAGATCAAACTTCCCTGATGATTGTCTTATTTTGAGCTATCAAAGTCAGCAATTGCAGGCAGAAATAATGAAAATAGAGCAATTTTTGCAGTTCTTAACCCAGCAATTAACTCACTGGCGGCGACAGTACAAAGGACTACGCCGTAAAGGAAAGTTAATGAGAAGTCCCAAAAGCAAAATTCATAGAAGGGAACTTTTAAGGACTATCTTTAACAGTGTAATTTTATTTTTATCAAAAACCAACCATAAAAGCGAACGTCGAAAACAAGAAAGAGCGTTCAAGTCAAAGGCAAAATCGCTCAAAACTAAGAGTAGTATTTATGCAGTCTGTTTAGATTGGGTACATGAACAGCGTTCTTTAGTAATTTTAGCGATTGCTGTAGTGTCCCTCACAGGTGTTACGGGACATAAATTCTACAACCAAACTCAACTTCAAGTAGGAAATACTGCATCGCAGACGATTACAGCACCTTACACAGCTAGCATCGAAGATCAGAAAAAAACAGAAGCCGAGCGCAAAGCCGTCAGTAAAAGCTCCTTACAAGTGTTGATGATTGATGCGCGAATGAATGAGCAAATCAACAGAAAATTGCAACAACTTCTGGATAATGGTAACGAAATTCGCGCCCTTGCTGGAACTTTTCCTTTTTTTGATCCTATCGTTTTGTCTATCTCTACCCAGCGTTACCTCCGCTCTTGTCCAGATTCGGAATGGCAAGCACTGATAGTAGCTGTAGAAAATAGTAAAAATCAGTATAAGAAGAGAATAGGAGAAACCACTACTTCATCCCGTCCATCATCCATCCTTGCACCCAATCAGGAACGCCAACCGCGCACCGCGCCATCCAAATCTGATTCCCAGAGTCCTCAGGTAACACCAACACCACAGAAGACGGAGCTAGTTGATTTTTCTCAAAGCACTGACTTTACCCAAGCAGTAGGAGAACTAGAATCTTACTACCTCACAACTTCTGAGAAAAACTTGTCTCTAGTGATTGCTCAAATTTCCCAAATACGCCAAAGGTATACCCAAGCCACTGCTAAACTTTTAAAGTTAGAGACTGTTAGCCCAGCAGTATATGAGGCATCTCTTTTTTTGGATTTGTCAGATGTGGAATGGGAAAAAACCCAAATGGGAATCCATCAGAGTGCAGAGCGGATTCTCACCCAAGGCATCCCACATGGACTGCCAAAAAATATTTTACAAGATGCAGTCAGTTTACAATTGCAGACCTTTGTACCAGAATCGGCTGAACCTTTGGCAAAAAACTTATTGTTAGCTGTACTCAAGCCGAATCTGCAAAAAGATGAAGAACAAACCAGAGAAAATGCTCAAAAGGCTGCTGCTGGAGTGCCACCTGTAATGGTGAAGGTACGGCGTGGTGAGGTGATTGTCAAAAAAGGAGCGCAGATTACTGCATGGAACTTTGAGGTGCTGGAGTATTATCATCTGGTTCGTTGGGAGGTAAAATGGCGGGAGTTGGCGAAGTTAGCAGGCGTTATTGCGATCGCCATTGGCATTTTTGTCTGGGTAGAACGACATGTCAATTGCGAATTGCGACAACGCGATCGCCTATTGGTGTTATTGCTGACTTTGAGTGTGCCAGGATTGGTAACGATGGGATTGCCTTATACCACCTGGAGTGCCCTTAGTTTGTTGTTGGGAAGCTTCTATGGCCCCACTTTGGGTTTGACAGTTGTTGGACTGCTGTTGCCGATATTAGCTATTAGCTTGGATATAAGCAAGGCTGCACTTTTAGCTGGTGCAGGGGGAGGAATATTAGGTAGTTACATAGCACAACGATTGCGATCGCGTGAAGAATTGGCATTATTAGGTGTTGCGATCGCTTTAACTCAAGGCGGCATTTACCTTCTTGTTAAAATCTTAATTGGTCAAGTATTTGGTTCAACTTGGTATATCGTCCTCCAAGAAGCCGGATTGTTTGCTTTATCCGGTTTAGCCTGGAGTGTTGTAGCCTTAGGCTTAAGTCCTTATCTAGAAAAAGTTTTCGATTTAGTTACCCCAATCCGTTTAGCAGAACTGGCGAACCCTAACCGCCCTTTATTAAAACGACTTGCTACTGAGACTCCCGGAACTTTTCAACATACCCTGTTTGTAGCTACCCTTGCCGAAGCTGCTGCCAAAGAATTAGGATGCAATGTTGAACTAGTCAGGGCTGGGACATTATATCACGATATTGGTAAAATGCACGACCCCCTTGGCTTTATTGAAAATCAAATGGGGGGGCCGAATAAACACGATACAGAAATTAAAGACCCTTGGAAGAGTGCAGAAATTATTAAAAAGCACGTAACAGAAGGGTTAGTGATGGCACGTAAACACCTTTTACCGACTGCAATTCAAGCTTTTATTCCAGAGCATCAGGGAACGATGCTAATTGCTTATTTCCATCACCAAGCCCAGCAAATGGCTCAGGAAGATCTAAGTTTAACAGTAGACGATGCAGATTTTCGCTACGATGGGCCGATTCCCCAATCACGGGAAACTGGAATTGTCATGTTAGCAGATTCTTGTGAAGCGGCGCTGCGATCGCTCGAAGCATCGGCTAAACCTCTGGGAGAAAAGCGATCGCTTAAAGAAGTTTCCACCGAACAAGCTTTAGCAATGCTCAATAATATTCTGCGTGCCAAATGGCAAGACAATCAACTCGTAGATTCAGGGCTAAAACGGGAAGAGATGTCACAAATTGCTCAGATATTTGTGGATGTTTGGCAGCAATTTCATCACAAACGGATTGCTTATCCTAAGTTGAAAGCTAGTAGCAATGCGCGGAATTCGTAATCTGATGTCTACGATGGGCTACGCCTAGGTAGTTCAGATTTCCAAAATGCTGAATTGTTATTTCCTAACTTATCAATCTTAAAACCCGGAGAAATTATTAGGAGTTAAAGAAAAATGGCTACTTTAACTATTCATTTACCAGACGAAAAACACAACAGATTAAAACAACTTGCTCAAGCCAAAGGTATAAGTGTAAATAAGTTGATTGAAGAACTTTCCACCATAGCTCTATCAGAATTTGATGCCACTACCAGATTTAAAGCAATGGCTGCAACTGGCAGTCTAGAAGAAGGCTTAAGAATACTGGTTAAACTTGATGCTTTGACACAACAGGAACTATTTATCACTGGAATCCCTTCACAGCTACTAAAATAAACGCGATCGCTTCTTCCGTATGTTCCTCTACCATTTCTGGACTGAGGCGATCAATATCTGGTGCTAAGTGTTTCCAGTTTTCATGCACTGTGAAGTAAAACAAACAAACACTCAAAATATGAGTCAATGCCAGAAATGGCTTGAGTGGACGAAAACATCCTTGTGCCATACCTCTGTCCAAAACCTTAAGTAGGTGTTCGTGAAGATTCAAAACATTGCATTCCCTAAAATAAACTCCTTGATTTTGACAAGCTTCCTGAAACCACAGCATTTGACGCTGAGGGTTTTTAGCTTCATTTGAAATTGCGATGCGAATAATCTGCTTAAGAGCTTCTTCTGGGGGCAAAGTATCAAAATTTAATCCCCCAAGGATAGCTTGCACTTCATTGACTGGACGTTGCAAAACGGCTTTATACAAGTTCTCCTTGTTCTCAAAATAGTAGTGAAGAGTTGCGGTTGTCACCTTGGCACGATCAGCGATCGCACTCATCCGCGCCCCTTTTAAGCCGTGTCGTGAAAATTCTTGCTCTGCGGCATCTAATATTTGCAGCTGTGTTACTTCAGCATCTCGAAACGGGCGGACTGATTTAGCAATTCGTTTACCTGATCGAACCACAGTATCTTAACTCATAGTTTGCCCTTCAATCGTACCAAATAGCCACTGCAACTGAAGATATTCAATCTTTGAATTGACGCAGCTGCAAGTCATTGGTAAACTTACTAATTAATCAGTAAGTTTAAGTAATTATGAAGCAATTACAAGGCGCACCGTGGCTTTTAGCACATCGTTCTATGCTAAAACCCAATAAACCCCTAAAATTTTCTCTGTTGGGTAATGATTACGTTCTTTGGCAAAACATTCGTGGTGCGATTAGTGCCTTACCCAATGCTTGCCCTCACATGGGCGCAATGCTGTCAGAGGGTTGGTGTGTAACAAAACCTGATGGTAGTAGTGCAATCGCCTGCCCTTTTCATGCGTTGGAATTTGACGATTCGGGTTGCACAGTTCTTCCAGGTTCTAACAAGCAAACGAAGTTGTTAATACAGCCGCTAGAGTTGATCATCCAAGGTGACTTTATTTGGTCTTATGGAGGTTACGAACCGAAGATTCCGATCCCAACGATCATGAATGAGATTGCAGCAGAATATGAGTTTGTTGGAGTTACGGGCGATCGCAGCATTCCAACTGATATTCTCAGCCTATTACTGAATATGCACGACTACAACCATCAAAATGGCACGCATCGAGAATTATTTGAGATTGAAGAAGTCTTGGTGAAGCAATTCATCGACGAGGGGTTACATTCTCATGCTTACTTGTCGCAACCCAGAAAACAACCTACATTTCGTAACATTTTGAAAAATCCCGGTCAGATGGCAATGCCAAGAGTGTTGGAGGCTCATCTAGAAAATTTCTTTCCGTTCATGGGATTAATGCACGGTGAGAATAATCTGCTGACCCTGAAAGAATGCCACTTCTATCTGCCAGAAGCCGATCATCAATCTCGTGTGTTTGTGTTGATGTATATGAAGGCACATTCTCCAATTGCACACTTGATCAAAAGCAATCTCCTCAAGTTGATTGATGTCGTTGTGGATCAAGACGCAAAGATTTTAAGCAAGATTTACGCAAATACACCGCAGCGAATTAAGTTAAACAATGAAGTAGGGATGGATTGGGTACGGCGAAATTTTGAAAGCTTTCCAGCAGTTACCGAACCAAATCTATCTCGATTGTCAGCCAGGATTAACTGCAACGTTATTCAGTAATGTTTTACTTTCTCTAATTGCGAGTGCTACCAGTGCCTCGCAAAAATTTACCGCGATCGCAGTTTCCCAATACCCAATCATTTAGCCTCCAATCCGTCGCACACCAGCCAAAATAAAATCAACTGCTGCTTGAGTATGCTGCTCAATCATTTCTGGACTCAGCAGTTGCAAATCGGGTCTAGTATGTTTGATGTTTTCGTAAGCGTTGAAGTATAAATTACAAACCCCAATAATATGTAAGGTGGTGAGAAATGGATCGATCTGACGGAAACAACCTTCCGCCATCCCCCGCTCTAAAATCTTGATGAGATAGCTAAAATTCTCTTGCCAATTCCCCTGTTTGAAATACTTTCCCTGATTTTGGTTTGCTTCTTGGAACCAAAGCATTCCTCGGTGTGGGTGAGCAGCTTCATAAGCGATCGCTCCTCTGACAAGCACCTTCAACGCCTCCTCTGGTGGGAACTGATCCAGATTTAGCTGCTCGAACCCTTCGTGCATCTCCACCGCCGGACGTTGCAGAACAGCTTCATATAATCCTTCTTTGCTCTGGAAGTAGTAGTAAATCATCGCTGTAGTGACACCTGCACCTCTAGCGATCGCCTCTGTCCTTGCCCCTTGAAGTCCATTTCTGGCAAACTCAGCTTCTGCCGCATCGAGAATCTGCTTTTTCGTCGCTTCTGCATCGCGCACCTGACGCGGCTTTTTAGATGAGAATTTTGACTGCGTTGAACGGCTCACGTTGCTCCATCATCATAACTAAAATATGTTAACTAAAAAATTGGTTAGTAGTTGACATAAAAGATGGAATTTATTACATTAATATTAACTAAAAAATTAGTTAGTTAATCACATAATTCAGCAATGCACTAACCAAAGTTAGCCGAGCAAATGCCCGGTAGTATTAGTTTATCCATTTCAGGTAAGGCTTTACTTATCTCAATTTGCATTCAAAAGATTGATGTCGTACAGGCAATACCAGCTTTTTTAGAACCTTTAAGTTTCAAGATTGCGTTAGCAAAAAGTAACGCATCTAGCGATTTTTAAATTAATTATCAATATTTGGGAGCAAAGATGGAATCAATTTTACCTGGTGCGCCTTGGTTAATAGCGCACAAATCTACATTAGGAGTGAATAAACCTCATAAAATCACTTTGAACGGGCAGGATTATGTAATTTGGCAAAACAAAAAAGGCGAAGTGTTTGCCCTTGATAACATCTGCCCACATATGCAAGCACCCTTATCAGACGGCTGGATTTGTCAAGATAGAGATACTATTACTTGCCCTTTCCATGCACTAGAATTTGATGGACAAGGCAGACTACAGCAAGGAGAAAAAAAGGACACTCAGGCAATTACCAAACCATTAGAGCTAATTATTAGCAATGATTGCATCTGGACTTATGCCGGATTGAAGCCAAGGTTACCCATCCCAGATTTGCATCAAAGAATCGGAGATAAATACGAGTTTATCGGAGTAACTGGGGGCAGAAGTATTCAGGGAGACTTTTTGATGAATCTGATGGTTAACTATGACTATAATCACCAAAATGGTACTCATAAAGAACTATTTAAAATTACATCTTGTCATGTAAATTCTTTTGAAGAAAAAGGATACTACGCCACAGTCAAACAAGAACTGGCGAGAGCCAACAACACGTTAGGAGAAATTATCAAAAATCCTATTTTGGGAATCTTGCCTAAAACGCTGGCTAATACACTTGAATACGCTTTCCCTTCAACTACAGCTTTTTTTGCTAAAACACCTATTGGTGATATAGCTCAAATTCATATTCTCTACCCTGAAACAGAAAAAACCACCAAAACGTTTATTTTGATGTATGCCAAAGTAGTCAATCCTTTGATGAGGTTTCTATTTAAAAACTCAGTTTTACAAGCAGCAGCTACTGTTATTGAACAGGATACACGTGCAGTTGAAAGCTTGTATCCTAGACAAAAACAAAAAATTAGATTGCCAAATGAAGAGATTATGGTCTACGCAGAAAAACTATACCGTAATTGGTAATTTGGATTTGCAAAACCTGACTGCGCTTTACAATTAAGTAGATAATCTAGCTGATTAATTCTGAAGGTACTCAAATATGCGGCAGCTAAAATCCGCCGAGAAAATACCTGGTAGCTATGGCTTGCTATTTTGGGAGAAACTTTGGAAATATTTCGGGATTTAAACCTGTTTGTATGGCAACGATTCCAGCAGCATGGTTCAGTTTTTCAAACTAGCGTCATGGGATGTAAACGTGCTTATTTAATTGACCCTAATGCTAATCGGCTGGTGCTGGTGAAACAAGCAGAATATATGTCGTCGCGCATAGTGTGGTATATGGTAATTGTTAGATGGTTAACCTAGTATGTTAACCCAGTGCTACGCTACAGTTAGAAAGCTTGAGAGGCAACTATGACTGCCCTGATTCTAAACCTCAGCCCCACCATTGAACTAACAGATGAGCAGTTCTTCCAACTGTGTCAAAATAATCGAGATTTGCGGCTTGAGCGCACGGCAGAGGGAGAATTGATTATCATGCCACCAACTGGATGGGAAAGCGGAAATCGAAATTCAAAACTAACAGCCCGGTTAGAATTTTGGGCTGACGCCGATGGTACAGGGCTGGCTTTTGACTCTTCAACGGGTTTCAAGCTTCCCAATGGTGCAAATCGTTCTCCTGATGCATCCTGGGTAAGCCGCAAGCGACTAGAAGCTCTAAATCCAGATCCCGCCAGATTCCTACCAATGGCACCCGATTTTGCGGTAGAATTACGCTCTGCTTCTGACAGCTTAAAGACTGTGCAACAAAAAATGCAGGAGTATATTGATAACGGTGTGCGTTTAGGATGGTTGATCGATCCGCAAAACCAACAGGTGGAAATTTACCGCCCAGGACAGGAGGTTGAGGTTTTGCGATCGCCTACTAGCTTATCAGGAGAGGATGTATTGCCTGAGTTTGTGTTGGATTTGACACAGATTTTGAGTTAAGCGATCGCTCAATTTCACTCATTTCCCAATCTGGACAACTTGCAACTATAATTTAATACAAATTTACAGATGAAAACAAAAAATTAATATTGACTGAATATCAAAAACACTGTCTGCAACAACCCAATAACAAAACCTAAAACACCACCTAAAGTAACAATCGCTTGCAATTCATTCTTCACAATTCCTTCGATAGCAGCTTCTAAATCAGCCGGTGAAGTAGATTTTACCCGGTCAACTATCACTTGATCTATTGACAAAATTGGAATTACTTGCGCCACAATTACTTCTAAATCTTTTTCCAAATACTTATCTAATATTAAAGCCAACTCTTGACTCATGACTTCTAAAGAAGTACTGACAACAGGTGAAGTACTAAGACGATTCAGCAGTACTACAGCAATATTTTCCCAATCAACAGAATCAGTTAATCCTTGCAAAAAATCGCTGCCACTGTCTTGCAGGTAATGGCGGACACTTTCGCGGGTGGTCTTTCGCAGTTGGCGCACCGTCCCCATTGGCAAGTTTTGTAATGATAAATTTTGCAGTAATTTCCTAATGCGATCGCGCATTTGCAAATCTTGAGCCAATTCCTGCAAGCGAGTATTGGTAGCCTCTTTTTCATCCAAGCAAAAAGTTCGTAGCCGCGTGAGAGTATTACGTAAGCCAAACAAATTTGCTACTACCCAATAAGTCCCACTGGTTTTTTCGCGGAAGCCTTCATCAATAATTTGAATTGTGCGATCGGTCAAAAAATCAACTATCGTCTGCCGCAGCACATCCGGCGGTAAAACTGCTTGCAACAACCAATCAGCAAGCCGCGTGGCTTGTTCTTCACTCAATTGAAATTCCAGCAATATCTGGTCAAAAATTTGATTGATCTGCGCTTCCAAAAAGTCTTCACGTCGCGCCAGAACTTTAAGTAATCGTGGCAAAGATTCCCCTAGTAAATCCCGCAAAATCCCCGCGACAATTTTGACACTTTTATCGTTTTTATCTGTTTTTATTTGTTCAATTGCCATCTGCAACAACCAGAGAATGGCCCCTTGTACGCGTTCTGTTTGCAACAAACGTCGCGCCAGATTTTGCAATTCTTTCGGTGTCAACAGTGACCCCATGATTGTCTTGGAAATGTTCAGTGCCAGACGTTCCTGGTTGCGGGGAATCAATCCAGGGGTGAAGGGTACTCTTCGTCCAGTAATGTAAATTGCTCGGTAAGGACGGAACAACATTTTGATAGCTATATCATTTGTGAAATAGCCAATAATTCCACCCAGTACCGGGGGAGACACATAAAGCCAAAGATGAGACCAGTCCAAGGGAAGAATTAAAAAAGTTAAGAGTTTAGAGTTTAAAGTTAGGAGTTAGAAGAGACGTGATTAATCGCGTCTATACACGAGTTAGGAGTTAAGAATGATAAATTTTCAATGAGAATTTATCACTACTCATAATTCACAACTTTTAACTAATAACTCCTAACTTACTAAGCACTAGCACTCCCATCATACCGTTCGCAATGGGGTAGTGTGTGGCAACAGCAAAACCAACTTGACGCGCTAACTCTATTTGCTGACTCCCGACGGGAAAGCGGTCTAAGCTGGGACTGATGTAAGCATATTCTTCTTTTAAGCCTAAATAATTGGCAACTGGCACCACAAAACTGTCCAGATACAACTGCTGAAAAGCACGTAGCTGAGGATTACTCGGTCGATGAAAGTCTAAAATTGCGGCTTTAGCACCCGGCTTCAATACCCGGTATAACTCTTGTAGACTGCGGGAAATATCTTTAACATTTCTTAAACCATAGCCCATTGTTGCGGCATCAAATTGGTTATCCTCAAAGGGTAAATTTAGTACGTCGGCTTCTACCCAAGCCAACGCAGGTTGGGGGTACTGACTTTGGGATCGTTCTTTAGCTATTTCTAGCAGGTTGGGGGAAAAATCTACTCCGTAGACCTGTCCTGTTGGTCCTACACGCCGTGCCAAACGTAAGGCTAAATCACCACTACCGCAACACAAATCTAATGCAGTATCACCCGATTTAGCTGCACTCCATTTTACTGCCATTTCCTTCCATATTCGATGCTGTCCCAGACTCAACCAATCGTTCAACTGGTCATAAACTGGGGCAATACGGTTAAAAATGGACTGAATTTCGTTACTCATTGGGTATGGGGCATTGGGCATTGGGTATTGAGCATTAGTCATTGGTTTTTAACAAAGGACAAATGACTAATGACTAATGACAACTACACAGTGGTTTGATCGCAGCGACTACTAGTAAGAGCGATCGCTACTAGTTCGGCTAATAAATTAATTAGCATTAATTCATCTTCTTGCAAAGTGCAAGGTTGTTGCCACTGTAGCGACAATACGCCCAAAAGTTGATGACGGTAGCTAATTGGGATAACTAAATGTGCTTGCACACCCGTATTTTGGTAGTGAATAGCATCAGCTAGTTTAGTGTCTTTAAGTATATTTGAGGAAACTTGCATTTGCCCGGTGGCGATCGCTTCCTTTGTTAGTGGATCTTGAGATAGCCAATTTTCTATTGTACCTGTATCACTGTAAGTTCCTTGAGTCGCAATCAGAGTATTTCCATCTGTAAGTTGGAGAATACAGCCTTCTGCTCCAAAAGTCTCACTTACAGCCCTGGTAATTGGATCGAGAGTTTCTTCTAAGCTAGAAGCTGCTTGAGTTACCTGTACCAAAACACTTAGCAGCGCCATTTGAGCATGAGCACGGCGTAATTCTTCTGTACGTTGCTTGAGCAAGTCGTAGGTTTCTGCTGCTCTTTGCACCACTGCCTTCAGTTCTCCTGGGTCCCAAGGCTTGGTGATATATTTGTAGACTTGCCCGGCATTAATTGCTTCTACCAAGTCTTCAATATCAGTAAATCCGGTGAGAATTATTCTAACCGTATCGGGAAACTGAGGTACAGTCTTGCTGAGAAACTCAGTTCCTTTCATTTCTGGCATTCGTTGATCGGAGATAATCACCGCTACCTCGCCTTCTGCTGCCAATACTTGTAGAGCGTTCACCCCACTATCAGCTTTCAGAACATTAAAGTCGCGTCGAAAGGTGCGATAAAGCAGATCGAGATTATCTGGTTCATCGTCAACTACCAGGATTTTGAGTTTTTTTGGTCGTTCTAGAGTCATAACTTGATATTGGAGTTTATCTATTTCGAGGCTGGACTTATCCATAAGATATTTCCTTTAAATATTCATTGTCTTGTTATATTCCATACCAAGCTTAGTTGAGAATAGCTGAAATTTATCTAGGGTTTTTACCGACTTAACTTACATATTTAAATACGATAACTGTGAGTATTACAGAGGATATTTGCCTGTCCAAATATCTGAGTTAGAAAAAATTGCATAAGAAAAATCAACTAAATAAGCTTAAATATGGTGGTTTCCATATGGATAAGGTACGCTAACCTGCTTTGGATGGAACGCTTAGTAGGGGTGCACAGCTAGCTGTGCGTCCTTATGATCTGTATTTCACAAAATTAAAAGTTTCTACAAATGAACTCAAGACAGTAGGTCTGGGTAGTTCATAGATTAGAATAAGACTTGCTCATAAGGTATTAATCAACCTCTCAAGTTGAAGTTCGCACTCCGATTATGACTGATCTACCACCCAACGCTCAGAATCCCGAAGAAAATGCTACCAACGATGTAGCGCAAGAATTACTGCGAAGGCTGAGGCAAAAACAAGGCAACTGGGTGGAATGGGGAGCCGCGATCGCCTCGTTGCTAAAAACCGGTTACAACCCCCAAGAAATTTTTGAGGCGACTGGATTTGAGCCGATTCAACAAAATCAGGTGGTTGTTGGTTCCCAAGTTTACAATTCTTTGGAAAAGTTTGGAGTATCGGAAGAAACGCGATCGCACTATGCCAAACGCGGTAGTGATGTTTTATACGAACTGCGTTTGCTCACCCAAGAAGAACGCGCCGCCGCCGCCGAACTGATCTTCGTCCACAACGTTGATGCTGATGAGGCACGAGATATAGCAAAAGCACTTAAGGAGTTCTCCTATTTCCGGACTTTGCCAGAAGGGTTTTCTGCCCATCCTGGGGATGCTGTTGCTCATCAAGTTTGGAAACTGGCACGCCAAAATGCAGATTTACAACAGCGATCGCGCCTGATCGCCAAAGGTTTACGCTTTGCTCACACGCCAGCAGCAAGGCAAAAAATCGAACAGCTACTGACTGATTTTACTACTGCTCCCCAGCGTCCAGCGCCAATTTTACCCTTTTACCGTCTAGAATTTGAAGAACAGTTACCCCGAATATTGCCCGTGGTAGGCGATCTGCCATTATCACGACAAGACTTGCAAGCTGTACCGATATTGACAGAAATTGAACCATTTCGCCTGGTTAAGTTTTCTGGAGAGCAAGCTTGGATACCATTACCAGGTTGGCAAGTGCTGTTAGCGGCAGAAGATCCAGTAGTGATTTTAGCGAATAGCGATCGCTTCCCTATCCAAACCCAAAGCCAAATCGGCCCCGTCGTAGTTGTGGTAGATCGTGCCAAACGAGAATGGGATGCCTCTAGCTATTTTGTTGTTGAAAATGGTGGTGAATTAGATTTTCAGTGGTTTGAAACTGAGCCAGAAGTTCCCTTACTAGGACAAATTATTATCATTGTGCGTCCTAAGAAAATTTTGGATGAAGAATTAACTAAGGATTCATGGCAGATTGACGAATAATTCAATTTTGGATTTTGGATTAAAGAAGAATTCAGAATCCAGCAATCAGCAATCTTGATGTTCTATGAGACACTGCGTGTAGCTTGCTTTTCCGTTCACGCATCGCCACGTAGAGGAGGGGCACACAGACTCCTTCTGAAGACTCATCAATAAATTTGAAAAACTGCTCCCCAAGTAAAGTTAAGGATGACTTGGAACTGGTTTTATTTACTGGTATTTCACCCGATTATCAGCAAGATGTGATTTTCAACGAAGAGGCAGGAAGCAAGGGGCAGGGAAGAAGAGGAAACAATTCTTCCCTTTTCTCTCTGCTCCCTTACCTCTCTTTCAAGAAGCGGATACTGATGGCGTATGTAGTACAAAACTGTAGTTTAAAGTATTACGGAGGTTCAAACCTTCAATCTGTCGTTGCGGCTTTTGTCGTAACATTCTTGTTTATGTGTTTGTAATACTTTTGACATTTAAAATTAAGTAAAAATAAAATTACTTAGAAACCAGCAATATTATTCCAAGGGACTTGCTTGATCAAGCACTAAGATGTACTCTTATAATTACCTGTTTTTTAAAACTCAAACAAAATATGTTTCTGAAATAGATAAAAACTGTATATATAAAGTTTACTAATCACATGAAATACATCCATCATAGCCTCCTCTCGAAGAACGAGGAGAGTGTTGAGAGTTGAATTCTTGTAACTCACTCAACTGAGAACCAAATATATAAATTTTATTAATTATAAGTTTAATAAATCATAGTTATTAGAGTTATATAAAGAACTAAATAATATCTATTTAAAATTAGGATTTGCTATACAGGTTATAAATTTATTAGTAGATAGAAATAACTAAAAACTTTCTTTTTTTACACAAATTATATTTTAATAAGTAAAGGTGTATTTTGTATTTCAAACAATACTTTGAAATACATATTGTTGGTTGTGAGGAGAAACTGTGAAAGTAAATTTACTAGCTTCTGTTAGTGGAATAATTTTTCTGTGCTTACTTGGTGGATGGTCACCTGTGCTAGCGATAAGAGCAATTGAAACAGGTGCAGATAATACCCAGGCTATAAAGTTTTCTGAAAAAGGAGCCAATTTTAAAAATCAAGCTAGTTCTAGAAGAATCAACGAGAATTATAAAAGTTCTGAATTAACATTGCCTCCATCTGCTGATTTTTCTCAAACTACTTCGAAGTTTTCACGTTCCTCTCTTAGAAGAGATTTGTTAGCGCAGGTAACATCTGTATCGCAATTATCAGATGTCCAACCTACAGATTGGGCTTTTGCTGCATTACAATCTCTAGTCGAGCGCTATGGTTGTATTGCTGGCTATCCAAACAGCACATATCGGGGGAACCGGGCGCTAACTCGTTATGAATTTGCCGCAGGTTTGAATGCTTGTTTAGATCGGGTAAATGAGCTAATTGCCACCGCAACTAGTGATTTGGTAACAAAGCAAGATTTAGCTACCTTGCAAAAACTGCAAGAAGAATTTTCGGCTGAATTAGCTACATTGCGAGGTCGAGTAGATGCTGTGGAAGCTCGCACCGCTCAATTAGAGGCCAATCAGTTTTCCACAACGACTAAACTCAGTGGTGAAGTGATTATTTCAGCTCTTGGTGCAACAGGAGGCGCTCCAGATCGGGATGACCCTAATATTATCCTGACAAACCGAGTCCGGTTAAATCTTACTACCAGTTTTACCGGTAAAGACTTACTGATTACTGGGTTGCAAGCATATAATTTCTTAGGTGGCGTCGATGGAAGTGGTAGCCTTCAAGAGAGTTTGGGACTAGTATCACCAATTCTCAGTTCTAGCAGCGCTCGTACTAGTTTTGAACCTCAATTTCCTGGGGTTGATCCCAAAACATTAACAGCAATCGGTGCCAACTCTCTTCAGCTTTACAAGTTACTTTACATCTTTCCGGTTGCTGATAAACTGACATTATTTGGTGGGACTGCTGCGGAAGTGTCGGATGCTTTTCCTCCTGTTACTCCTTTTTATGGTGAAGGACAAGAGGCAATTTCTCGCTTCGCCAGTTTGAACCCTGTAGTGCGTGTTTCTGGTGGTACTTCTGGTTCTGGTTTAGCATCTGCTGCTGGCTTTATTTTTAACATTTCAGACCAACTGGATTTTAGAGCTTTGTACGGTAATGCAAACGCTAATGTTCCTCAACAAGCTGCCGAAGTACTACCAGGAGTTTCTGGAACACCTTTGGGATCTGGCGTATTTGCGGGTAGTAGTGTAGTGGCAGCTCAATTAACTTTTAGACCAAGCACTTCTATAGACATTGGTCTAAATTATGCCAATAGCTATCACGAGATAAACATTCTTGGCACCGGATTAACTACTAATGATATCGGTGCTTTAGCAGGGGTTGATTTAGGAATACCTGTAAAACTTAACTCTGTTGGTGGAACTGTTACTTGGCGATTTACTCCAAACATTGCTTTGTCTGGTTATGGCGCGGCATTTTTTGTTGACGATTCTTCTGGGGAAGTTGATGCTTCTACTACCTTTACGAGTTGGATGGCAGGGCTTCATTTCAACGATTTATTTCAAAAGGGGAACAATGCAGGTATTATTTTTGGTCAGCCACTATATCGCACCGATGCTGGTGGTGCAGCTACTCTCGCACCCGCAGGTGTAAACAGGGCTGTTCCATACCATTTAGAGGCTTACTACCGCTTTCGGATTAACGACAATATCAGCATTACTCCGGGTGCATTTGTCCTTTTTAATCCTGAAAGCAATAGCAATAACGATACAACAACCGTGGGTGTACTTCGTACTACCTTCACTTTCTAAATCAACAGCTAGGTTTGAGGTGTTAATACTTCTCGCTTAGAGGTTGTTTGAAAAGTATTTCGCTGTGATAGGCACTTTTAGATCCTTTCCTTTTTAAGGCAATACGGTTCAGTTAAGCCTTTTTTTCTCCCCCTGCTTCCTCTGCTTCCCCTGCTCCCCCTGCCTGCCTTAACAGATAAATTTCCTTAACTAAACTGTATTGCTTTTTAAGGCAAGGCTGTTTCATTCCCTAAAAGGAGCTGATTTGCAAGCGTTTCAAGCAAAAAAATCAGGCGACTAAAAAATCTGATTGGACAAGAAAATGGCGATGCCTTCGGCAAGGCTTTGCCAACGCAGTTAAATCTATCCCTTGAAGTGGTAGTTTTTCTTTTTCCCACTTTCCTAAATTCCTTGCTCATACTCTTGACAAAATCATGACCTGAACGAATGAAGCAGTCCTGCTTTTTAAGGGGGGAATCGGAATCTAAATCCCCCAATTTATTGGGGGATTTAGAGAGACCAGAGAATCAAAGTTTTAAGATAACATTAGTGGAATTTAAAAATATATTAACTGGTGAATTAGCGCACCCAATGCCAAACCTGTCAATGAAAAGGTAGACGTAGTCCAAAATGCTAACCCTTCTCTAAGACCTGCCATCTGAAAGTCTATCCTGACTAATATAGTTGCTGAAATGATGAGTAAAGTATCAAGAAATACCCGAAACCAAGCAATCATAATAAAAAACAAGAAAGCTGCTAAAACGGCAATGCCAAAAGACCTAGTATTTGATTTAAGTAAAACATTCAAATAATATGTCATTTTTAGCCAAGGAATGGTCAACGTTACTACTAAAAGTAAGATAGCAACCACTGTCACCAGCCACACAAATAAAGGAGCGCGTGTTTCAGATATTACCCAGCCCAAAGTACTGTAACTAAGCAGTACTAGTGCCAAGGACACCCAAGGAACTCTTTTCAAAATTGACATGGGTTAATATTTCTAGTACAGGGTCAAGGTCTTATTTTATTATTTAATCTTATATAAAGTCGATTCTTATAACTATTGACTAATAGCTAAACAATCATTTTCTGTCCACCAAGCGTAGATGGGCGTGTTGCGGTCTGGTAAAGTGCCAAAAGTATTAGGTTGCAATACATTTATGCTAGTACTATTTGTTAATTGCACAACATAATTAACGTGTGTACCCAAATACATAATATTGACAAGCCGTCCTTCAAAGCAGTTAGTTGGCAAATTGGGTGGATAAAGCGAAAGCTGTATTTTTTCTGGGCGTACACTCACTACCACGGCTTGTGATAATTCAGATGGTGTATCTTCAGCGCGGCTAACGACAATTGAAAGCCCCGTTTTTGTCGAAATTTGAACATTAGAAGAGTCTACTGCTACAATTTCACCGCTAAATAAATTAGTATCGCCGATAAAATCAGCAACAAAGGATGTGCAAGGACGTTCATAAATTTGGCTAGGAGTGCCAACTTGTTCAATTTTGCCTTGGTTCATCACAGCAATGCGATCGCTCAAAGATAATGCTTCTTCTTGGTCGTGTGTCACCATCACAAAGGTCAATCCCAAATCTTTGTGTAAATTTGATAACTCAACCTGCATTTCTTTACGCAGTTTTAAATCTAACGCCCCTAAAGGTTCATCCAGTAGTACAACGGTGGGACGGTTGACTAGGGCCCTTGCTAAGGCGACTCGCTGCTGTTGACCACCAGAAAGTTGATTGGGAAAGCGCGATCGCAAACTTTCCATTTTTACTAGTTTTAAAGCTTCTTGAACTCTAGCTTCAATTTCCGATTTGCGTATTTTTTTTAACCGCAGCCCAAAAGCAATGTTATCCCAGATATTCAGGTGGTTAAATAGAGCGTAACTTTGAAATACAGTATTGACGGGTCGGCGGTAAGGCGGCACATTAGTCATAGACTGACCCTGAATCAAAACCTTACCAGCGTCAGCGATCTCAAACCCAGCAATTAAGCGCAGTGTTGTTGTTTTACCACAACCGGAGGGGCCTAAAATACTAAAAAATTCTCCCTGTTTGACATCCAAATCTATTCCATGTACTGCTGGTTCTTGGTTAAAAAACTTGAAGACATTACGCAGTTCAACATCAAGTGGCTGAAAAGTTGTTATCCCCCTTTGATTCTGCATGACAATTTGAGCCATAATCCTTAGTAGAATGCCGTGATCTTACGTAATTTTGTCAATAGTCTATTGGGCAGACTAGATTTGACACTTTGGTTTATTGTATCCCCCAAAAACCATTGTTCAATAATATACTCACCCAATTCTTTTATACCCACTACTGGGCATGAATTTAGGGTAATTGTATACAAATAATACCGCTATTGGAATCAATATTTGTCTTATGTCCTTATTCCCATCAATTGGCAGCAAAAAAGATACGCGTACCGTTGGACGTGGTTTCCAATCAATATTTTTAATTATATTTACTCTATTGATGGTGACGGGAATCAGTGTTCGTTTGGCATATTTGCAAATTACTGAAGGAACAAACCACCGAAAACGAGCCGAGTCAAATCGAATTCGGATGATTCCCAAACAACCAGAACGAGGCAACATTTTTGACCGCAATGGTAAACTTTTAGCCAGTACTCGCTATCCTCGCTCTGTATATTTGTGGCCGATGGCACATACTAAGCCAGCATGGTCAGTTGTGGGAGCACGTCTATCTCAAATTCTCGACGTTCCCGAAGAAGAAATGGAAAAGAAACTAGAAGAGGCAGGCGCTAACTCTTCCTCACTCATACGCATTGCCCGTGACTTGAACGAAGCGCAAATTACGGCGTTGAAAGAGTATGAAACCGATCTTCAAGGTGTGGAAATTCATACAGAAGCCGTTCGTTACTACCCCCACGGCAGAGAATTAGCTCATGTATTAGGATATACGCGAGAATTGACCGCCGATCAGTTAAAAGAAAAGAAGCAGGAAGGCTACAGATTGGGTGATGTAATTGGTCAAATGGGAGTTGAAAAAGCTTATGAGAAAATGCTCCGGGGTGAATGGGGCGGTCAGCAGGTAGAAGTAGATGGTGCAGGTCGGCCGCTCCGGGTTTTGGGAGAGAAACAGGCGAAAGCTGGTAACGATTTGCACTTGACCATAGATTTAAATATGCAAAAGACAGCAGAAAAAGCTTTGGGCGATCGCGACGGTGCGATCGTGGCACTTGACCCAAAGAACGGTGCCGTTTTAGCAATGGTATCTCACCCCACCTTTGACCCCAATATTTTCTCAAAGCAGAAACTCACCCAAAAAGATTGGGAAACTGTACAAGGTTCAGATCATCCCTTGGTAAATCGCGCCCTCAGCGCTTTTCCACCCGCTAGCACCTTCAAAATTGTCACCACCACAGCCGGTCTAGAATCCGGTAAATTTTCTCCTAGCACAGTCTTGCAAACCTACGGTTCCTTAAACTTTGGCGGTACCCGATTTGGTGAATGGAATCATGCCGGATTCGGCCCATTGGGTTTTGTCGGTGCATTACAGTGGAGCAGTGATACCTTCTTCTATCAAATTGGTCGGGGAGTCGGCGGCCCAACTTTAATTGAATGGACTCGCAAGTATGGATTTGGCCAAAAAACAGGCTTTGAGTTTGCCAAGGATGAGGCAAAAGGTTTAGTACCAGATGAGACATGGAAGCAGAAAACTTGGAAGATACCTTGGACTGTAGGTGACAGCATTAATATGTCAATTGGTCAAGGTGCTTTACAAACTACACCTTTACAGGTCGCCATCATGTTTGCCGTGCCCGCTAATGGTGGCTACCGAGTCCAGCCGCATTTACTTAAAGACAATGAAGAAGCAAAAAGCTGGCGAGAATCTTTAAATATGAAGCCAACAACCATAAGTGTTCTCCGTCAGGGACTACGGAAAGTAGTAGCTGAAGGTACAGGTAAGGCTTTGATGCAGCCAACAGTTCCCCCAGTCGCTGGTAAGAGTGGCACCGCCGAAGCTTGGAAGGGTCGTGTTAAACAAAATCACGCTTGGTTTG
The DNA here is from genome assembly GCA_019359245.1 of Nostoc desertorum CM1-VF14. Taxonomy (GTDB): domain Bacteria; phylum Cyanobacteriota; class Cyanobacteriia; order Cyanobacteriales; family Nostocaceae; genus Nostoc; species Nostoc desertorum. Next base: position 60,436 of record JAHHHR010000031.1, read on the forward strand.
GAGCCTATGCACCTGCCGAACAGCCAGAAGTTGTGATTGTGGCATTTGCTGAACATTCCGGCGGCGGCGGCGGTAGCATTGCTGCGCCAATGATTTTAGAAATTATGGAAGAATATTTTCAGCGCAAGTATCCAGGTAAGTATCAGAAACCAGCACCTGAGAAATCATGAAATTGGGCATGGGGCATGGAGAAGAGACAAGGGAGAAACTTGTTCAATAATTTACCCCTTGTCCCATCACCCCATCACCAAAAAAATGAGGTCAATCGTGATTGATGACTATATTCGAGCCACAATGCTCAAAAATCAGATTCCGGGGCTTTCTGTGGCAGTGGTACAGGAAGGTGAACCTGTTTTAATTAAGGGCTATGGACTGGCGAATGTTGAACACTCTGTTTCAGCGACTGAACAGACAGTTTATGAAATTGCGTCTGTCGGTAAAACTTTCACCGCTACAGTCACAATGATGCTGGTGGAGCAAAGGATAATCTCGCTAAAAGAAGCGATGCCTGCGGCGGTAAACTACGCAAATTATCTCGATTATCTACCCCTAACGTGGCAAAATGTCACAATCGGGCATATTCTGTCTCATCAGTCTGGACTTCCCAGCTATACCGACGCGCCAAACTACTGGGAAATTACCCATCTTGATTTATCTAAATCTGAAATTTTGGCTTTAGTTACTCACCTACCCCTCAAATTCCAACCGGGTGAGTTTAGCGCCTATGACAATACAGGCTACTATTTACTGGGTTTGATCCTAGAAAAAGTCACTGGAAAATCTTATGGAGATTTATTACGCGATCGCATTTTTGCTCCTTTGGGAATGAATGCAACCGTAATGAATGATCCCAAAGATATTATGCCGCACCGCTCTGCTGGCTATCGCTTGCCAAACAGCAAACTCGTTAACAAACCTTACTACAGTCCTTCTGTTACCTATTCTGCTGGAGGTCAACTTTCCAGTGTAGAAGATATGGTGAAGTGGGAACAGGCGCTTTATGGTGAAACTTTGTTAAAGCAATCAACCCTTGATCTGATGTGGACTCCTCATTTTCCCAATCAAGGCGATGATTGGGAAAAGTTGAGATATGTTGCAGGTTTAGGTTGGTGGGTATTGAACTATAACGATCGCCGAGTAGTTGGTCATAATGGTTCGATACTAGGATTTGCAAGTAATATTACCCGCTTTATTGATGACAGAATTACCGTGATCTTACTTTGCAACCTAGATAAAATCTCTCGACCAGATGCGATCGCTAAGAAAATTGCTGAATACTACTGTCCAGATATTAAGGAAGTAGTGCTTCAGCCTCCATTATAAGAAGCAAGAAATAATTACGAATTACGAATTATTTTGGCTTTGATGGCGATATCTGAGCGGGTTTCAGATTTCTGGCTTTGTAGAACATTTCTAAGCTATTGCGATCGCCTACAAAACGCCAGTGCCAAGGCTCATAACTCACACCTTGAGTATTATTTTTAGGAAATGACATTTCAAAGCTAAAACGCGCTGCATTTGCTTGCAGCCACCGATAAGCCTTGGTATTGTCAAAGTTGGCTTGGAGATTAGTGGCTGGTACTGCTCCGTCTCCAATATCTACAGCATAACCTGTGTGATGTTCGCTATGACCAGGAGGAGCGCTGAGGGCAGCTCGTTCTGATGGTGTTTGATTTCGCTGGGCACCGACACTAAAAAACAACGGTTCCTGATCTTTGACTGAGCGAAAGCCAGAAATTGGTACTAAAGTTACACCTGCACTTCGCGCTTCTGCTACCATCTCCTCAAATTTTTGGGCAGCAGCTTTTCGCATTCTAATGCCCCTATTTGCGGAGATGGTTACTAGTTCTGACACAGGAGCTTCTGGGTATGCCAGATGCCCTAATAGAGCGTTGACAGAATTACTAGATTCTGTAATTGGTGTAGGTGCAGAAGTAGCGGGTGAGGGTTGAGAATCGGCGGTTTTTTTGGGTGCAGTAACGAAAAACAAAAAACCACTAATTAAACCCAGAAAGACAAATCCTGCAACTCCCCCAATCAGCATAATTTTGGGTTGCAACCACATTTTAGGCGCTGCAACAGGGGTATCGCGTACAGCCGCTGGAATATCATCACCAAGGTCATTCGATGAGTTTTGCGGTTTTTCAGAAAACCCAGCCTTATTCAACGGTAAACTCCTGTTTCTGTGGGATAGCCATAACAGATTTTGCACTGGACAAAAGTAGATGTAACAGGTAGCATTTTACATTTATGGTTCTTAGGAGAAATATTGACAAATCTTTTAGAACTATACGTCAAGCTGGGAGGATTAGTCCTGGTAGGTTTCATTCTGGGACGCAAACTACCTGTGACAGTTCCTACACGTTTAGGACAGTTTCTGTTTTGGGTGGGAGTACCCATAAGCATAGTATCCTTTTTGCGTCAATCCAGCTTGTCAGGGCAAATTTGGATTGCACCTGCGATCGCTTATCTAGCCATTTTACTAGGAGCATTTTTAGCTTGGTTAGGAATTAAAGGACAAGCCTATTTTAGAAATACTGTCCTCCAAGCACCAACTCAGGCTAGCTTGATCCTAGCCGCAATGCTAGGTAATACAGGTTATCTTGGCTTTCCGATTACCTTAGCAATGGTAGGCAAGGAATACTTTGCTTGGGCGCTATTTTACGATTTGTTAGGTTCATTCCCAGGTACTTATGCCTTGGGTGTGTTACTAGCAGCTAGTTTTGGTGGCAGTGTCCAGAATCATTGGCAGATTATTAAGGCCATCTTGATTAATCCTGCCCTATGGAGTTTCGGATTTGGCTTGCTGTTTCGACAAGTGGCAATTCCCACAGTCGCAGAATTTTGGCTAGAAAAATTTGCTTGGAGTGGTGTAGCTTTATCTCTGGTATTAATTGGAATGCGACTGGCGCTAATCAAATCTTGGAGTAGCCTACCACAAGTAGGGATGAGCTTGGGAATCAAAATGCTGTTAGTTCCCTTGATATTGGGCAGCACTTTACCACTGTTTGGATTAACTGGTTCTACAGCAAAGGTAATTGTCTTACAAATGGCCATGCCTCCTGCTTTCGGTACACTAATAATTGCTGAAACATTCAATCTCGATCACGATCTGGCAGTTACTGCCTTAGCTGCTGGGACTATAGTATTACTAGTTACTCTCCCAGTTTGGCTGTGGCTGTTTTAGGGTGATGACTTTCCCATCTCTGGAAGTTGATAGAGCGAGTTAGTGATTTGTATCACTGGAATTTCAATCCAAAATTCTGTACCTAACCCCGGCTGAGAATTACATTTAAATACACCACGGTGTTTATCTACAACAATCTGATAACTTATTGATAACCCCAAACCAGTGCCTTTTCCTACTGGTTTAGTTGTAAAAAATGGGTCACAGATTCTTGCCCTTAAGGCTTCGGGTATTCCTGGTCCATTATCTGTAATGCGAATTACTACGCTCTTAACATTGCCTTCAAGCTCTCCGAAAGCAGTGCTGATAGTAATTTGATTGCCATGAGGTTTTAATTGAGATTCCCTATAATCTTCTAGGGCATCGATCGCATTGCTTAAAACATTCATAAATACCTGATTTAGTGGCCCGGCATAGCACTCTACTAAGGGCAGGTCGCTGTATTCTTTAACTAATTTAATCGCCGGACTCTCTGGTTTTGCTTTCAAGCGATGCTGCAAAATCAGCAAGGTGCTATCAATGCCCTCATGAATATCAACTGGCTTCATTTCTGCATGGTCAAGACGGGAGAAATTCCGTAAACCCAAGACAATTTGCCGGATGCGATCGATTCCAACTTTCATGGAAGATAGAGTTTTGGGCAAATCTTCCATGATAAATTCTAAGTCTATTTCTTCAGAGCGATCGCGAATTTCAGAGTTGGGGTTAGGGCAGTTTTGCACATAGAGGTCTAGTATACTGAGTAAATCTTCGGCATAATCATTGACATGATTGATATTGCCATAAATGAAGTTCACCGGGTTATTAATTTCGTGAGCAACACCAGCTACCAGTTGACCTAGTGAAGACATTTTCTCAGTTTGGATCAGTTGGGTTTGAGTTTGTTGTAAATCATGCAAAGTTGTAGACAGCTTTTGGGTCTGCTCTTTGGTTTGATTATGTAACTGGGCTTGTTGGAGTGCAACTCCAAGCTGATTGGCAATTTGAGTGATGAACTTCATTTCTGAGGCTTCCCAATGGCGGGGTGCAGAGTTCTGATAAGCTGCTAGTAAGCCCCATAGCTGTTGTCCGATAAATATAGGTGCGATCGCATAAGCCTTTGCCTGTAATTTCTCCAGAGCGGCAATGTGACACTCCGAATGACCAGACTTATAGATATCATCAACTATATAGCTTTCATTGTGGCGATATCGTCCACCTTGGGTTTCTTGTAAATAGCTATCTTCCCAAACTGTTTTTAAATCAGAAGTTACAAGTTTTACCCACCCATCACCCACAAACTCGGCGATATATTCACCACTCCAATCTGGATTAAAACGATAGACAGCCACACGATCCGCTTGCAGTGATTTGCAAATTTCTTGAGTGGTTGTTTGAAAAATCATATCTAAGTTCAAAGATTCCCGGATTTTTGCAACAACTTCAAATAATACGCGTTGTTGTTCTGCCGCTTGTTGCAAATCAGCAGCCTGATGTTTAGTTTGTTCAAGTAAATCAGCTTGTTCTAGCGCTACAGAAAGCTGTGCAGCAACTTGCGTAACGAACTGGATTTCTGAGGATTGCCATTTACGCGGTTGGTCGCACTGGTGAATGCACAACAAACCCCACAATTCGTTACTTTTAGCCAGTGGCAAGACTAAATTGGCTTTAACTTGAAGTTGCTCCAGCATTTGAACATAACAAACATCCAGTCCAGAGTTGTGGATATCAGCGATCGCGTGGATGCGTCCCTGACGATAGAGGGCATCATACTTCTTCTTAAAGCAGTTGTCTTGAATTTTTAATGTTACAGCAGAAGTAAACTCTGGCAAAAGATCCTCTGAAACAATTTCACCTTCATCAAGTTCGGAATTCAGGTCAAAGCGGTATACTACCACTCTGTCAGCATTCAAAGACCGACGGACTTCACACACAGTTGCGGCAAAGACTGTCTTTAGATCAAGAGATTCTCGAATTTTGGCAACAACTTCAAATAATACGCGTTGTTGTTCTGCCCCTTGCCGCAAACTTAAGGTCTGCTGTTTGGTTTGCGTGAGTAATTCTGCTTGCTGGAGTGCTACTCCCATTTGGGCAGCAATCTGACTGAGAAAGTTAACTTCAGAAGCTTTCCATTGACGAGGGCCAGTGTGTTGATAAGTCGCCAACAAACCCCAAAGTTTTTGCCCAACAAAGATCGGAGCAAGCACAAAAGCGTGAATTTGAAACTGCTCTAAATTGTCGATATGACACTGAGCAAACCCCATCTTGTAGATGTCATCCACAGCAAATGTTTCATTGTTGCGGTAGCGTCCTCCCTCTGTCTCTTGTAAATAGGTGTCATTCCAAACTGTATTAATACCTAGTTCAGACTCATTCGACCAGTATGGACTAGCAGCCTCGAAATCCCCGACAAATTCACCACCCCAATTAGAATCGAAACGATAAACAGAAACGCGATCGGCTTTAATTAATTGACAAACCTCTTTAGTAGTTGTTTGAAAAATAATATTTGTGTCAAGAGATTCTCGAATCTCGGCAATAACTTTGAACACAGCCTGTTGTTGTTCACTTGTCCGTTGCAACTCAACTGTGCGTCTTTTAACTTGTTTTTCTAAACTTTCATTAAAGGTTTGCACCTGTTGGTATAGTTCATACTGCTGAATTGCTGAAGCAAAGTGTTTACCGATGTCTGTAGCTAGTTCAATTTCTTCGCTCGTCCATTTTTGAGCTTGTGCTTTTTTAGATTCGCGCCAAACCTCAAACGATAAACGGGGGTAGAGTTGCCTTTGATCGCTGTCATACTGCCCCGCCCATAGAGTTTCTGTATCTATTTCATTGCGGAAAATGCTTAAATAGCCCAGTAACTGCTGACGATATTGAAGTGGGATCATCAACATACTGCGAATTTTAGTTGGTTGAAAAGCAACTTGCAAACTTCGCAAGCTAGAAGTTTGATATATATCTGAAATCGCCCAAGTATCGTATTTACCAGACTTGTAGTGTTCTTGCCAGACACTATACTGCTCTATCAATGGATATATAGTTTGTTCTGGCATTACAGGTTGCTGCCCACAGATATAAAGCCTGGCACAATTATTTCCTGGTATTAAACATTCTGTTAAGCTGCTGATGTTGCCATTGTGAAAATCAAAAGCTGCATTTCTAATGCAAAGCCGACCACCAACACCATTAAAGGCAGCAACAGCCGCTTCTAGGGCTGGTTGTAATACAATCGTGGGTAGTGAATGTAGTAGGGTAGCAATGCGGTTAATGATAGCTTCCCGTTCGGCTTTTTTGCGGACTTGAGTGAGCAGGGTACTTTGAGCGATCGCTACTGACAGCTGATCGACTACCATTTGTACTGCTTCTAGTTCATATTCTGAAATCAAACGCGCTTGGGAATTATGAGAAACCAGCAACCCCCAGAGCTGATCTTGATCAATAATGGGCGCTACTACAGATGATTTAACCCCCATCGCACTCAAATATTCAATATGACATGGATCTACAGGGCGGTAATGGATCTCCTCTGATATAGTTTCTCCATTTTCCAAGTCATGGAGGTGACTTTGACCAATCTCTTGAGTATCAACGTTAACAACAGAACGTACTCGTGATTTTATAAATAGTTCACGGGCAGTGGCTGGAATATCATCAGCAGGAAAATTTAACCCCAGTAGGGATGGCAAAATATTTTCGTAAATTGACTCAGCAATCACTTGACCACTACCATCGGGATGAAATTTGTAAATCATCACTCGGTCAGTGTTTAATAGCGATCGCACCTCTGCCGTTGTCACCGTGATAATTTCTTCCAGCTCTAAGCTTCGTCGGATACGGTTTGTAATGCGGCGTAGTAAACTTTCTTCATGGCGGCATAAGGACAAATCTTGTTCAGGGTTGGAAATCATTGCTTATAAGAAAATCAATTAATAATTTGCAGAGTGACATAATTAAATCTAAAGCCATTTTCAGATTTAATTAATCAAACTGTCTTCAGTAAAACTACGGGCAAATTAATAATCAAAATATTTATTTACCTTTGACAAAAATTAATCAAAATATTACAAAAACAGACGCTAAAAAATTTGCGTCTGTACTAGCTACAAGAGAATATTCTTGCTTTTTATTTTTGGCTTCTTGTCGAACATTGCTGTAGCGACAAAATTAAACTCTTATATTGTCGGTGAAGCGGATTTTCAGATAGTCATCTTCCATCTTTGCCCCTCCTGGTTGTAGCGCTGCTAAGGCTTGCGGTAAAACTAAGTTACGACGGTGGTTGCCAATAGTAATGTTTAATTCGTCAGCATTCTTACTCAGTTGAACTTGGTTTTTAGGAATTCCAGGTAAATAAATTTCCAAGCTGTATTGGTTTTCTTCTTGTACGACTCTCATAGTCGTTTCTTTGTAATAAACCTGAGTTGGATCTTCATCTTTATAAAGGGTTTCCTTTAGGCGTTCTAGTGCAGCTAATCCACACATTTCCTCAGAAAAAAGTGGAACTTCTTTTACAGGTAAAGGATGGAAATTATCATGAATTTCTTGGCGATATTGCTCCTGGCTTTCCTTCCAACGTTGGAAAAATGGGTCTTGGACAACGCTAGGAATAATTCGATTAGCCACTACTAAATCTGTCGCAACATTATACAAACTCAAATAAGCATGGGCACGAAGAGACTCTTTAATCACCATCTTTTCGGGATTAGTCACCAGACGTACTGAGGTTTGAGTATTGTCTGTCAATACTTTTTCCAGAGCTTCAATTTGTTCATAAAACTCATAAGGTGCATCCATCACCTCTTTATCTGGTAGCGAAAAACCAGCAATTGGTCTGAAAAAAGGTTCAACCAGAGGCCGAAGCGCTACCGAGATGTTTTGAAATGGTTTGTAAAAACGGCGCATATACCAGCCACCAACTTCTGGTAAACTAAGCAAGCGCAGTGCTGTACCCGTGGGGGCTGAGTCAATAATTAAAACATCAAACTCACCTTCATCGTAATGGCGTTTCATCCTTACCAAGCCAAAAATCTCATCCATGCCTGGTAAAATTGCCAATTCTTCTGCCTGTACGCCGTCTAAACCCCTTGCCTGTAAAACTTGAGTAATGTAACGTTTTACAGCACCCCAGTTTCCCTCTAGTTCTTGCAACGCATCCAGTTCTGCACCCCACAGATTTGGGCGAATTTTTTGGGGTGCATGTCCTAGTTCTATGTCAAAACTGTCTGCCAAAGAATGAGCCGGATCTGTACTTAAAACCAATGTCTGATAGCCTAGTTCTGCACAACGGAGTCCAGTTGCAGCAGCAACGGAAGTTTTGCCCACGCCGCCTTTACCCGTCATCAAAATTACACGCATAAATGCTTCTGTCCTGCCTGAGGATTTTATTACATTTATTTACATTATCGACTGTTTAAGAAAAATAAATGCTGTTTCACTACGTCTAGGCGTGAACAGTTTGAGTTATTCATTAAGTAATTGCGGTGTTTTCCGACTAAGGGCGTGAGTTCAACGGATCAGATGGTATTAGCTTAATTAGCCGGAGAAAAAACCTCTCCCTGGTTTTACTACGCAAAACCTGTCCCTCTCCCAGTCGGAGAAGGACAGGCAGACTTGAACTTGAGTTCAAGATGAGGATAGGTTTGTCAAACTCACTTGCGTTGCATCAACGGTGGGTAGTTTACTTCTTATTCCAAAGACTAATAAATTCTTTATAAATAGCTGGGGTGAGCTGACTTTGTAAATGAGTTAGTGCATCACGATGGTTTTGATTGTTGTCATCATAATAAGTAAACAAATTCGTCAGCCTGACAATTTCAGGGTTTTGATCATTTGTCCCCCTCCATTTGTTGGTAACTTTGTGTAAAACGTCCTTGGGTAGATTTTGTTGTAAGTTATTTAGGGCTGCGATATAAGAAGGATTTTGAGGATTCTTTTTGAATTGGAAGCATAAATCGAGCAGCTTAAGTTGGGTCTGTGGCTGCGGTTGGGGCTTATTTGTTAGAGTAGGTTGCTGGAGAATTTGACGCTGTTCAATAGTGGCAATGCCATTTTCAGTTAAACCCTGAGATTTCTGAAATTTTTTGACAGCTGTATAAGTGGCTGGCCCATAAAATGGCTTGTTTGGAGGAATTTCGGCATTGGTTGCGAAACCGTGAAACTTCAATCTATTCTGAAGTCCGATGACTGTATCTTCTATTACAGTTCGAGTTGGGGCATCAGCGTTACCATTAACCTCAAGTTTTTGTGGATACTGTTTCTGAAACTTTTTAATTGCTTCTTCAGTAGGAGCATCTGTTAAAGAGTTGTTATTCCGCTTCCAGGGAGCAAATTTAGCCAGATCCGGCTTAGGATCTATCTCAGGAGCTAAATATCCCAGCCCAATCAATATATGACGGATGACTTCAGGGCTACTAACGGCCATAGTTTTTGGTTCCTTTGCTACTAAACTACCATTTAATGTATCTTGTTGTACAAAAGTTATGTAAGTAGGAATAAAGAAATCTAACATATCTTGTTTACAAGGCGTTCCAAAAGTTAAGCGATGTGTGACACTAAGGTAAAACTCTTTGAGACGTTCGGTGTAGGTGATTACACACTGGTAAAAAGAAACGTGGTTTTTAGTCTTGGTGGGCGATCGCTTCAGGTTGTTTCCAAATAGCGATTGCATATATTACAGCAGATTTCAAGTTATATCATATTTGCTTGATTAGTTATCCTTTAAATAACTGACGTGCAAATGTGATCGCCTCTGTTGGCGTTGAGACTTTCCCCTCAGCTTGTGCTACGGCAATTTCTGTCAGCAGTTGACCGATGATTGCTGAAGCTGGAATATCTAATCCTATAATCAAATCTTTGCCGTTCAGTAGTGGAGTGGGATGAGCAACCAGATCATTAGGGTTTAGGTAACGGTTGATCAAAGGTGCTAAAACTTGGCAATTCCTTACTTTTGTTTCTAGAGTTGTAGCGACTGTTGTGTGTAGTGGCTTCTCAACAGACATCGCCTCTACCAAATTATTGAGTGCTACAGCTAGCACTGCCGTAGCGGGAAACACAATATCTGCGTCACGGAACAACAAGTATTGTTCTCGCAAGGACATATCGACTACTTGAAGTTGCGGTAATAGTTTTAGAACAGTGGTTACACCCCGAATTTCGGCACGGCTATAAGTTAGTTCCTGTAGCTCTATTTCTGCTAATTGCGGATCGGGGTTGACAAGACAAGCAAGTTTGGCAATACCTAGCCAAGTGGTTTTAATACTATCGCGGATATATTCTTGCAGTTGTGCCCCTAATTGTTGCCAATTTTGGCTGAGTAAAGCTGCTGCTTCGTCAACTGCTGCTAGTTTGAGCAAGCTTTCACGGGTGGCGTTTTTGAAGAAAGGAGCAAGTAAACCATCTTCCCAAGCAGTTGTGATCCAAGGAGTCCCCTGAGAATTTGCCAGCAAATAACCAATTTCTACCCTAACTCGTTCGGCTGCGACTTTGCTGATATGCGATGCCAAAGAACGAATTGCCGCTTGGGTAGCTGGCTCAATAGTAAAATCTAGTTGGGCAGCTTGGCGATAACCTCGCATTAACCGTAAAGGGTCATCTTCTAGGTTTGCAGGTGATACCATTCGCAAAATGCCCTGTTGTAAATCTTCGTAGCCTTGCAGAGGATCGATGATTTCTTGGGTATGGGGATTATAAGCGATCGCATTTACTGTAAAATCCCGTCTGTGCAAATCAACTTCTAAGCTATTTCCTTCCTGTTGGGCAAAGTCAGCCGTGGCGTGGGGAAAAACCACACGCGCAATTTGTCGTTCTGCATCAAGTAACACAAAACCAGCTTTGTAATGACGAGCGATCGCTCTCGCTACCTTTACTGCCTTAGATGGTATAACAAAATCTAGATCCAGATATTCGCGAGTTCTGCCAAGGATGGCATCCCGTACAGCGCCACCTACCATGTAAGCGGGTTGTGGCAGGAATTCCAAGCTAAAAGGCCAATTTTCGGGAGCTAGGGTAGAAAGAACTGATTGATGCATTGTAATAAAAATCAACCCAGCAACTCATGAATAAAAGTTGGGCTTAAGTTAGATTAACAATAAAGGCCCCTGGAGTTGGTTCTATTATGTGTATTTGCGTGAATTGCCACTATGTAGACCGATGTGTTACCTATCATGCTGTAGAAGGGCAGCACCAACAGCCTCACTTGACCGAAACACCGAACTTTGATCCGAATGAACCTTCTATCAATGTCAACATTCGGACTAAAGATGATGTAATTGAAATGGAATGGGATGTTGTTGGTTGTCTGAGCTTTAAGCGAGAAACGGGTAAATGGTCGAAGTTGCGTCCTGGTGAATTAGTGCCGACTTGACAAAAATGATTGGTGTATTTTACAGCTATTTTCAGGTAAATAGACCAGACGATAGGGGCATAGCAATGCTCATTGGTGTCAACTTAACATGAAACCCTTGTAATGACCTGATATTCAGTTCTCTGGCTTTCCATCACGATCTGCATTACCCCACCCTAACCCTCCCCTTATAAAGGGGAGGGAACTGGATTTCTTTTTTCCCCCCTTTATAAGGGGGGACCAAGGGGGGTAAAATGCCTGTGAAATAAGCGTTTGAGTTTAAGTTTACACCAATGAGCAATGCTGTGCCCTGACGTCAGATGTGGTTCAAATACATGAAAACTACTGTAATGAGATTTTATTTATCAGCGATCGCAAATTTATGGTATGGAGAAGAGATGTAAAGAAAGCGATCGCTATGAGAAAGTGAACAGCAAGTGAATATTTGCGATCGCTTACGGCGGGCGCTTGCGCCATCGCCTTCTGATTTTGTTGAAACAGCAAAACCTTTGCCCTGAGACTTCTGTCCACACCAAAACAAAAGAATTATAGTTTATTCAATTAAGAACAGCTATGTTATATGCTTGAATAGTTCACGTTAACTCTATAAAAATAGATATTTTAAATAACTTTGACAACGGAACTAAAAGACTTTGCATTAAATAAGTACGCTTTGGCACTACATACCACCACACCAGAATTAGGTTTGGAAATTAGTAATTTTGCAGGCGATACTCGCTCTCAAGTTTGGAATTTAGGACGTGATTTATCTAGCCTAATACATCAATATTTAATTGAGTTTATCAAACCGCAAACTTGGGCAGATTTATCATTTATCGCAGTTGCAAAAGGCCCTGGTGGCTTTACGGGAACTCGGATTGGCGTTGTTACTGCTCGGACTTTAGGACAACAGTTAGATATTCCTGTATTTGCAATTTCAACTTTGGCTGCGGTAGCTTGGTCAGAAGCAGGTAAAAGTCAAAATCCAAAAACTCTTGCTGTGGAAATGCCAGCACAACGAGGTCAAATTTTTGCTGCCATTTATCAGTTTGAGCCAGATACTTCTAAATTAACAGCGTGTTTACCAGATAAAGTGTTCGCGCCAGAAGCATGGCAGGAAACTTTAGCTAATTGGAACACTAATTATCAGTTAATTCAAGCCCAATCTGGGTTAGCAGCAACGGTGACGAGTATCTTAGAACTAGCTAATCTCGATTGGCAAGAGGGCAAGTCTCCTAATTGGTCAGAGGCTTTGCCATATTATGGGCAGCATCCGGTACAGGATGCATAAGCGACTTCCAAATAAAATTTGGGGAGTAGGGAGCAGGGGGAGCAGGGGGAGCAGAGGGAGCAGAGGGAGCAGGGGGAGAAGAAATGGGACAGGCTAAATACCGATCACAAAACGTAATTGCGTTAGAGCAGCGTAAAGCCAACTCTTAGAGAGGCTGCGCCCTAAGCGTAGCTATGCCGCAGGCTTTACGGCATGGCAACTCTTAGAGACGCTACCGCGTAGCTTGCTTCTCCGTAGGAGTACGCTTAGAGCGACGTAGGAGCGTCATTGCGAATTGCGTTAGCGTAGCGGGGCGTAGCCCATTGCGAATTGCGAATTGTTTTAACTTCTAAGTTGTACAGGCATAGCTAAATAGGTCATTTTCAAACCACCCAATGGTGTAAAAATCACTGGAGTTAAGCTTTGATTTAAATGCATTTGAATTTCAGAAGATGGTAACTCTTTCAAGCCTTCCATCAAATATTTAATATTAAAAGCAATTTCAATATTTTCCCCAGAAATTTGTGCCGGCATTGACTCTCTACCACTGCCCACATCTTGAGCTTCACAAGATAAGGTAATTTCTTGAGCTTCACTATCAATAGTAACCTTAACAATATTATTTTTCTGATCAGCTAACACAGCAATCCGTTCTAAAGTGCTGACGAATTGTCGCCGTTCAATTGTGACTTGTCGCTCAAATTGACGCGGAATTAGTTGCCGATATGCAGGATATTGCCCTTCTAGTGTGCGACTAGTTAAACGTTGATTTTGCCATGCAAACACAACTTGACCTTGATCGAAGTATAAAGCTACAGGTTCATCTGATGAGGCGCTATGAGCTAGCATTCGTTGGAGTTCGCGTAATGCTCTAGCTGGTACTGTCACTTCTAGTTGACTAGTTCCACCCAAAGGACGCTCGTTGCTAGTTTCTACCACTGCGAGGCGATGTCCGTCGGTAGCTGCAAATTCTAGTGTATCTTGTTTAACTGTTAAATGTACTCCCGTAAGTACTTGCTTGGTTTCATCACCACTTGTCGCAAACAATGAACCCCGTAATCCTTCAATTAATGCAGCAGTGGTGAGATGGATTACTTCTGTATTTTCAATTACAGGTAGTTCGGGAAATTCTTCCGGCCCCATTGCTCGGACTTGGTAATGTCCACTCTTGGGGGTAAGTGTGACTATTAAACCTTCTCCACCGGGTGTTACACCTGTGAGGGCTGATTCATCGTCTAGAGTGATTTCGCCTTCTGGAAGACGAGAGGTGATGTCTACAAGTAACTTAGCAGGAAGTGCGATCGCACCACTTTGCCATACCTCTGCGTTAAAGCTGGTGCGGATTCCTAAGCTGAGATCAAAGGCTGTTAAGCTTACTTGGTTAGTTTCAGCATCCGCTTGCAGCAGCACATTGGCAAGTACTGGATGAGTCGGCCGTGAAGGTACTGCACGACTAACGAGTGAGAGGTTTGTACTGAGATCGCTTTGGGAGCAAACTAATTTCATAAGTCAGATTCAGCTGGTGAAGGATATCGTAACATCCTTATTGTTTATAGGCGATCGCTATTTGTTTGATTAGCGTGTAAGCGTAGGCATAGCTGATGATGTGAGTCTGCTGAGTCGTAAAAAGCAACCAACAAACCTGTATCTACTAAAATCGTAGGATAATAGGTCATGATTCCTGTTGGCGGCTCTGCTGTATCCGTGACGCGATCACCGCTCTCCGAACATCTCGGTCTGATAAATTACCTACTGAGAGCAAATGCTGGGGAATTCCTCCCATGCGCTCTAGAATGCTTTGCTCAGATGGCTGGCTTTGCTCACCATGAGATGTGGAATTTTTCTGATCCTGTCTATCTTTTATGAATAGCAAGAAGTCTAGCACTTCTTCCACTAAAGAATCTGAAACCTGCTCAATTTCCTGAATAAGTTGCTCTCTGGCTGTCATAAATTATCTGTCTCAATACCAACAGGACTTTATTTATCACGTTAACAAGCTTTGAGAAGCAATTTTATCTTAGACAACAGGCAAAAGCGATGTCTACGACGAGCTATGCCTACGCTTCTACGCTTCAAGCTGTAAAAGTTTAAACCTTTGCAACAAATACTCTTTCATGTATAAGAAAGGCTTAAGTATTTCTTGCAAATGTATAAGTCGTTGCAACAAATGCTTAATACTTTGCAACAAATGCTCTTTCATATATAAGAAAGGCTTAAGTATTTCTTGCAAATGTATAAGTCATTGCAGCAATTGTTTAATGCTTTGCAACAAATGCTCTTTCATGTATAAGAAAGGCTTAAATCATTGCAGCATTTGTTGTAATGAACTTATGAATCTATTGACTACCTGAAACTAAAGTTAGTCTAAGTGAAATTAACTAAAGCTTTAGAAGCATTAGCGCCACTGATTTGCTATATTTTCCCATGACAATCAAAAATGTTTTGGTATAAAACAGTACTATTAAACTAATAGCAGAGATGCATTATGGCACGTCGCAAAAGAAATTCCACCGTTTTAGAACGAGCCGATCGCCGCATTGAAAGTTTACAATCTATCAGCGTAGAACTTGACTTTGGCGGAGGACTGACTATCCAAGCTTATAATAAGACAATTAACGATCTCCGGTCTAAGCTTGCTGCCTACAACACTGCGTTATCTACCATTGACAAACTCACAGATGACGTGAACAACGCAGAACAAGTTGTAATCGCAATGTCAGAAAAAATGTTACTAGGAGTTGGCAGCCGTTACGGTAAAACCAGCCAGGAATACGAGATGGCGGGTGGTGCTAGACGAGGTAATACTAAGAAGAAGCGAAGCGTAGTAAGCAATTCCAAAGTTACCAATCCTTTAGCAGCCGATTCTGTTCAGCCTTCTTCTGGAAATGGATCTATGAACGGGGTGTCGAGTGCGATCGTAAGTTAGCTAGCTAATTTACAATAGAAAACCAATGCCTACCCAACGGGAGATTCACAACATCGTCACTCTCCCGTTTAAGGGGTAATAAGCCGTAAATTGGAAATTCCTAGAAAATCTTTGATGTTGTGAGTGACTAAGGGTAAGTCATGGCGTAAAGCCGTTGCTGCAATCCAAGCGTCTTGAGGTGAAATCGCTCGTCCCGCGCTTTGTCGCTCTACACGCACCTGCGCCCATTGCCGACAAAGGTTTTGATCGACCGGAATGATAAGGTAATTTGACAGGTATTGCTCTAGCTGTGCGAGGCGACGATCGCCCCACTGACGCAAAATTGCCCACTGAAGAAGTTTGGCGACAGTTATAAACGACAGTGCCAATTCCTGATTACTCAAAACTGGTAAATAAGGGTCAGCATAGTCGCTACCTTTGAAAATGAAGGAGGCAATGTCAGTATCAATAAGCAGAAGACTCATAGAAGTTTAGATTAGATTACCTCTTGGCGCTGCTGTCGCAGGAAGGTGAGGAAGTCCTCAATTGAGTCTTCTTCGGGCCAAAAGTTAGCGGCGAGATCCTTGAGGTTATGAACAGTCGTAGGGGTTTGGGTGGCTAGTAGCTGCTTGAGCGTAGAGCCATGCCAAAACTCGGTACTGAGGGTTTTGAGATCGGTTTGGGAATTTGAGGCGGAATCGATTTGAGTGAGGATTTGTAGTAGTTGTAGACGCTCTGTAGATGAGAGCAGTCGGATGGCAGCGATCGCAGCTTCGAGTTGTGGGGTCATGGCAAACCTTTTAATAGTCTAGTTATATGCTATGTGAATTCAGGAGCAATCTTTGCTGCTCGGCACTGGTTCTAAAATTTCTTGATTATTTTGCAACCAACATGGTAAGAGCCGATGCAGACAATCCAAATTTGAGCATCCTAATGGTGAGCTTCGAGGCGAACGAATTGAAGATCAAGGTTTTTAACCCGCGGAGGCGGGTTTTGTTTGTGTAGCCGCGACTTCCAGTCGCCCGGTGTAGTATGCAAACATACTATAATTTGTGAAAAGCCTAATTTATCCTACTCCTAAAGACGCAAGAGGTATCGTTGGTGTCGCTCAAAGTATTCTGTTCATACTCTCACAACGACGAACCCCTGAAAGATTAACTAGCTAAACACCTAACTATGTTGGAACGGCAAGGTGTAATTTCAACTTGGCACGATCGCAAGATACCACCTGGAAAAGAATGGGATCAGCAGATTAATGAAAATTTGAATACAGCCGACATTATTCTATTGCTCGTCAGTTCAGACTTTATACATTCTAAATACTGCTGGGATGTTGAAGTTACCAGAGCAATAAAACGCCACGAAGCGGGAGAGGCTTGCGTTATTCCAATTATTCTACGAAAAGTTTCTTGGCAATCAGCACCATTTGCTAAACTACAAGCTTTGCCCAAAAATGCCCTACCTGTTAAGTCTTGGAATGATCAAGACGATGCATTCACAAATGTAGCTGACGGAATTGAGATTGCTGCTAAGAAACTAATTAAAGAGCGTGAGCAGGAACGGTTAAACATCGAAGCCGCCATAGCTCAGTATCGCCAGAAGGCTGAATATTTTGCGTCTGATGGCAAGATTTCCCCTCTGGAATCGGATATATTGAACGATTTACAGAAAAAGTTAAGATTACCAGATATAGAAGCCAGTACAATCCGAAAAAATGCATTAGACTCTTACAGGATATATAAGGAAAACATAGAGAGATACAGGTTATTCTTGATAAATTTTATAAATGAACAAGGATATCCATTAGATGGAAACGCTGAAAGCGAATTAAAGGAATTTCAACAACACTATAAGCTTAACGATAAAGATATAATTCGCTTAAGGGAAGCAGAGCTTTTTACAGCTCTAGAAATAGTTCTAATTCCTGGTGGGAAATTCTTGATGGGTTCCCCAGAGGATGAGCCAGAACGACTCAATTCTGAAAGTCCACAGCACACTGTTACCGTTCAACCCTTTTTCATGGGCAAATATCCAGTTACACAAAGCCAATGGGCTGTTGTAGCCACGCTGAAAAAGGTAAATATTGATTTAAATCCCGATCCCTCGCACTTCAAAGGCGCTAATCGACCTGTTGAACAAGTATCTTGGGATGATGCAATTGAGTTTTGCGCCAGATTATCTAACAAGACTGGGAAAACTTATCGCTTGCCTAGTGAGGCAGAGTGGGAATATGCCTGTCGTGCGGGAACGACTACCCCATTTTATTTTGGTGAGACGATTACGACTGACTTAGCGAATTATGACGGTAACTATACTTATGGTGCTGAGTCAAAGGGTGAATATCGTGAGCAAACTACAGATGTCGGAAAATTTTCACCAAATCCCTTTGGTTTATTTGATATGCATGGTAATATATGCGAATGGTGTCAGGATGCTTGGCACGAAAATTATAAAGGAGCACCAACAGACGACAGCGCTTGGATGAGTGACGATAATGAGCGGCTGCTGCGTGGTGGTTCATGGGACGACTTTCCGGGGGCCTGCCGCTCGGCCGAGCGCGACAGGTTCGCGCATGACAATAGGAACAACGACGTGGGTTTTCGGGTTGTGGTTGCGGCTCCCCTCAGGACTTAGTATCCCTTTACACTCTTGCCCTGTTGCCCTCTTTGCTTTTTTCTTTTCCCTTCTTCATTTCTCTCGCGCTCTGCGCGCTCAATGCTCAGAGTCAGTCCATATTACTGCATTGTTGCATAATTGGATTTTAGACTTGTCCAGCCGTCAATACTTGGACTGCGGTCACATCCAGCATTGGAAAAGTCGCTGACTTAATAATGTCTGTTCCCTGAAATACAGTTTCTTCATACAGTCCATCTACCAGAGTCAGCAGAGTAATTCTAGCTCTCTGAGCATCAACAATCCAGTATTCAGGGATACCTCGTGCAGCATACTCAGAACGTTTATAGCGGTAGTCTCTATCCTCATTTACCTTTCCAGGAGAGACGACCTCAACCACTAATGTTGGAGAAGGCATATCTGGAGTGATTGTCGCTCGTCCGCCTGCGATTGCTTCTAGTAACTCTTGTGTCAATATCATTAAATCAGGTAGCCGTACACGAGTGCGGTTGCCTATGACCACAAGTTCTGTATCTTTATGGCGAATGAGTTGAATTGGGACAAACTTGAGAAACTGTGACAGTAGATAGAGAGAAATCAAGTTATTCCTATCGCTTTCCGGTGGCATTTCAACTAACTCTCCATCCACAAGTTCATAGCGAACATCTGTGCCATCATCATAGACAAGATACTCGTCCAGAGTGAGTTTTTTGATTGCTGTGGTCATAGACTTTTTACTTAATCATCACTCTAAACATAGATTTTACCTTATTGCTCGGTTAAGCTTAAAAAATAACTCCAATGTAGATTGGGTTGAAGAACGGAACTGAAAATTTTGGTATCAATCCTCAATTTCATGCCAATTTCATTTTGAGATGAAAGACTGGGTATAAGGTGCAGAAAAATCCCCCTAAACAAAGCTAGCTTTGTTTACCAAAAATTACGATCGCAATTTCTTTGCACCCATACTTCAGATTTTCTGATAACGATGCCCAACTCTCTGCGTTTCCAACCAATTCTAACCATGCGTTGTGTTTCTGGTACACTTGTCAGCTTACTATTATTGGCAAGCCCAGTAGCAGTTTTAGCCCACGCCGGACACGGAGATGAATTTCAAGGAGAAAGTGAAGCCACCCCAGCAACTAGCTCTATTCAAGTTGACAATCAAACTGCCCAACGTTTAGGAATTAAAGTTGAGCCAGTTAAAAGCCAGCGTTTAGCCGTGGGTATAAAAACCACAGGGCAGATTGAAACTCTACCTAGTAAACAAGTAGAAGTAACCACACCAATTGTAGGCGCGAAGGTAGTTGAGTTATTGGTAGAACCTGGTGCATTAGTTAAACAAGGTCAACCCGTCGCTATACTATCTAGTCCAGATTTGGTAGAACTGCGGGTAAACTCCCAGGAAAAACTGGCTCAAGGTCAGGCTGATTTACAACAAGCCTTAGCTGATTTAAAATTAGCGCAACAAAACCGCGATCGCTATCAACAAATTACCACAGCAGAGATCACCCAAGCCGAAAGTCAAGTGGCATTTTCCCAAGAAAAGTATGATAAAGATCAACAATTAGTTGCCCAAGGTGCTTTACCACGGCGTAATGCACTCGAATCTCAAACCCAACTGGCACAAGCTAAAGCTGAACTTACCAAAGCCAATAGCCGCCGAGAGGTTATTGAGGCTGAAAATCAACTTAAACGCGCTCAGGCATCTGTTGACGTAGCAAAATCCCGGATTACTCTCAGTAACAGCACTTATGAAACTCGGCTGCAACAACTAGGAATCCGTGGCAATGCTAAAGGATTAGTGACAGTAACATCTCCCATTTCTGGGAAGGTTGCAGATAGAGAAGTTACCCTTGGTCAAACCTTTGAAGATGCAGGTGGTAAATTGATGACGATTGTCAATGACAATCAGGTTTTTGCCACAGCAAATATATATGAAAAAGATTTAGATAAAGTTAAAGCAGGACAACAAGTTAGGGTTAAAGTTGCTTCAGTCCCGAATCGTATTTTCACGGGACGAATTGCGGTAATTAATTCTGTAGTCGCAGGTGAGACGCAGGTTGTACCTGTGAAAGCCGAAATCAATAACCCTGGTGGTGTACTCAAGCCTGGAATGTTTGCAGAGTTGGAAGTTTTGACAAACCAAAGCTCCTCAGCTAGCTTGGCGATTAAGAGTGCGGCTGTGGTTGAAGCAAATGGCAAGAAACAGGTTTATGTCCAAAATGGCAATGCTTATCAACCTGTTGAAGTTAGCTTAGGTCAAACCTCTGGAGATATGGTTGAGGTAAAAACTGGTTTATTCGAGGGAGATATGATTGTCACCCAACGCGCACCGCAACTTTATGCTCAATCTCTGCGCGGTGATACCAAGAAAAAAGCAGACGAACACACGGAAACTTCTGTACAAACAACAGAGACTAAAACGCCTAGCTTGCCAGTACCTTGGTGGATGGCAGCCGGGGGAGGAGCAGCACTAGCTACTATAGCTTTTATCGCAGGTACTTTCTGGGCTGGTCGTCATCGCAAACATCAATATCAATTAGCCACAGAAAGCTACCTTACAGAAGAACCTCTAAACAGTGCCGCGCCAGAATTCAATGATAACCATAGCGTGACAAGTAAAGATTCAGAAATCAAGATTGAAAAATAACCATGCTGAGTGCCATTATTAAGTGGGCGATCGCTCGCCGTTGGTTAGTCATTCTGGGGACAATCATCCTCACTATTTGGATATTTCGGACGATTATCCAAATGCCTTTGGATGTTTTTCCTAGCTTTGCACCACCTCAAGTTGAAATTCAAACTGAAGCA
This sequence comes from Nostoc desertorum CM1-VF14, assembly GCA_019359245.1. Classification (GTDB taxonomy): domain Bacteria; phylum Cyanobacteriota; class Cyanobacteriia; order Cyanobacteriales; family Nostocaceae; genus Nostoc; species Nostoc desertorum. Next base: position 81,545 of record JAHHHR010000031.1, read on the forward strand.
CCAGGACTCGCCCCCGAAGAATTAGAATCCTTGGTAACTTTACCAATTGAAAGTGCGATTAACGGTACTCCGGGAGTGACAGCAGTCCGCTCATCTTCAGCAGCAGGAATCTCTGTGGTTAAGGTCATTTTTAACTGGGATACTGATATTTATCAAGCTCGTCAGTTAGTAACAGAGCGATTACAACAGAGCTTTAGTAAGCTGCCGTCAGGGGTAGAAACTCCCCAAATTTCCCCTACAAGCTCGCCCATTGGGACTGTATTACAATATGCCTTTACCTCCGAAAGCACTCCTTTAATGGAAGTGCGGCGCATTGTTGATTGGCAAGTAACAAATCGTCTTTTAGCTGTGCCTGGTGTTAGTCAGGTAGTAGCTTATGGTGGCGATGTTCGCCAATATCAAGTATTAGTTGATCCAGAAAAATTAAAAGCCTTTAATATCACTTTAGAAGAGGTAGAACAAGCAGCTAAAGCTGCCAATGTCAATGCTCCTGGTGGCTATTTAATTACACCAGATCGAGAAAAGTTAATTCGGGGGATTGGGCGGATTGAATCTATCGAAGAATTACAGCAATCAGTGATTACTGCCCGCAATGGTACACCTGTCAATCTATCAGATATTGCTGATGTGCAAATTGGGGCGGCGATAAAACGGGGTGATGGTAGTTTTAACACTCAAAAGGCAATTGTTGTGATGATTAACAAACAGCCTCAAACCGATACTCCTACCGTCACCCGTCTTATAGAAAATGCGATGTCAGAGATTCAAGGAGGATTGCCCAAAGATATCAAAGTCACACCAACCTTTCGTCAAGAAAACTATATTGATTCTTCTATTGAAAATGTTAGAGAGGCTTTAATTGAAGGTAGTATTATTGTAGCTTTAATTCTGATTCCCTTCTTAATGAATTGGCGCAACTTAGCTATTTGTTTAGCTGCCCTACCTTTATCTTTACTACTAGGAGTACTGTTACTAAATTGGTTAGGGCAAGGTTTAAATACCATGACTTTGGGAGGGTTAGCCGTAGCGATTGGTTCAGCCGTTGATGATGCAATTGTTGATGCTGAAAACGTTTACCGTAATCTACGAGAAAATAAATATTCTCCTAACCCCCGCCCAGTTTTAGATGTTGTATTTGACGGTTGTCAAGAGGTACGCGATTCGGTATTTGGAGCTACCATCATTACTATAGTTGTCTTCTCCCCAGTTTTTGCTTTAGCAGGTGTAGAAGGTAGCATTTTTATCCCGATGGGATTAGGCTATATGGCAGCAGTTATCGCTTCGAGTATCACAGCATTAACGGTGACTCCGGCTTTATGTGCAATTTTACTGCCTTATGGTCGCTTGCCAGAAACAGAACCTTGGATAGCGAGATTTTTTAAACGACTTTATTATCCTTTATTAATATTTTCTCTCAAGCGTGCGGAAATTGTTTTAGGTTTAGCGATCGCTAGTTTGGTAGCTGCAACTATAATTTTCCCCTCCTTTGGCAGAATATTTTTACCAGAGTTTCAGGAGCAAACTTTAGTAAATACTCTAACTCTTTATCCGGGGGTTTCACTGGAAGCTACTAATGCAGCTGGTGAAGCACTTCAGCACGCACTCAAGGGAGACTCTAGATTTCCTTATGTGCAGTTGCGTTCTGGACGTGCGCCAGGAGACGGAGATGCAGCAGGAGTGAATTTGGGACACTTGGATATCGAGTTAAGCGACGCAGGGATGAAAGATCGGCAGGGGACGATTGAGAAGTTAAGGGGAGAATTCGCTAAGTTACCAGGGGTAGCACCGAATATTGGTGGTTTTATCTCGCACCGCATGGATGAGGTATTGTCTGGGGTGAGGAGTGCGATCGCTGTCAAAATCTTCGGGCCAGACTTAGAACAACTCCACACCGTTGGACAGCAAGTTAATGATGTCATGAAAACCGTTAATGGGATTGTAGATTTACAACTAGAACCCCAAATACCGATTGAACAAATCCAAATAAAATTCAAACGACCTGCTGCTTCCCGGTATGGTTTAACAGTAGGCAAACTTGCTGAAATCATTGAAACTGCTCTTAATGGACGAGTAGTATCTCAAATTTTAGAAAAACAACAAACTTTCGATTTAGCTGTGTGGTTAAAGCCAGATGCACGGCAAAATTTGGATACGATTGGCAATTTGTTAATTGATACTCCTATCGGTCAAAAAATTCCTTTAGCACAGGTTGCTACAATTGAAAATGGTACTGGGCCTAATACTATAAATAGAGAGAATGTATCCCGATTAATTGTTGTTTCTGCTAATGCTAATGGTAGAGATTTACGCTCTATTGTCAATGAAATTAGAGACAAAGTTAATCAACAAGTACATCCACCATCTGGTTACTATATCCAGTATGCGGGTCAATTTGAAGCAGAAGAAAGAGCAACTCAGAATATTTTCATATCAAGTGCGATCGCCTTTGTTGCAATTACAGTCATCATGTACATTTCTGTCAAATCTATCTCTTCTACTGCCATGATTATGATTAATTTACCTTTGGCTTTAGTAGGAGGAGTATTTTCAGTAGCTTTGACTGGTGGTGTTATTTCTATTGCTTCTTTGGTTGGTTTTATCACTCTATTTGGAGTTGCTACCCGCAATGGTTTGTTGCTTGTGGATAATTACAACACAAAATTTGCCAAAGGTATACCATTTAAAGAAGTTTTGATTAAAGGGTCAATGGAACGTTTGAATGCGATTCTGATGACAGCTTTTACCTCTGCTTTGGGATTAGCACCTTTAGTAATTGAAAGTGGACCAGGAAAGGAAATCTTACAACCACTTTCAATAGTAGTGTTAGGTGGGTTGTTTACTTCTACGGCATTAACCTTAGTAGTTCTCCCCGCACTGTATGTCAAGTTTGGCAGGTTTTTGATCCCTCAGCACGCTAAAAAAATCTTATATTACTTGTGAAAAATAAATTTCAAACAAGGAAGAAATTAATGAAAAAGCTAAAATCTAGTTTCATTATTATTGGAAGTGTAGGACTGCTTTTTTTAGGAGCTTGTAGTAACACTAATCAAACAGTTAATACAGAAAATAGCCCAGTTTCTTCTACTTCAAGTGCCAAGCCTCCATCAGTTATACCTTCACCTGCGGCTAAAAAAACAAATAGTCCGCATGGTGAATCTAAAGGTGGTCAAGTTGTAGAGACAGGAACTTATCACTTGGAGTTCTTAGCCGAGAAAGAAACTAATGCAACTCACATGGATTTATATTTGCAAACAGGTGACAATCACGAAGCAGTAACTAATGCAAAGGTAATCGCTCAAGTCCAGCTACCGGATGGGAAACAAAAGTCAATTCCTTTAACCTATGACGTTAGTGGTAAACACTATGCGGCGACGCTATCTGAAAATACATCTGGTCAGTATCAGGTGAAAATTACTGCGGATATTAAAGGTGAAAAAGTAAACGGGCGTTTTAATTTTAATCGGTAACTGTTAGCTCGGCTTACTGAATTACGAATTAGTCTGACAAGTGAAATTTATGCGAGTGCTACTAGTAGAAGATGAAGCAGATTTAGGTGATGCCATTAAGCGAACTCTTACCCAACACAAGTACTTAGTCGATTGGGTACTAGATGGTAATGATGCCTGGGCATATTTAGAAAATAGCTGGACACAATATACATTAGCTATTTTTGATTGGATGCTACCAGGAATATCAGGATTAGAATTGTGCAAACAATTACGCTCCCATAAAAATCCTCTACCTGTGTTAATGCTGACAGCCAAAGACAGCATGGAAGATAAAGTGGCTGGGCTAGATGCTGGCGCAGATGACTATTTAGTAAAGCCATTTGGTATGGCAGAATTATTAGCAAGATTGCGCGCATTGCAGAGGCGATCGCCCCAATTTCAGCCCCAGGAATTAACTGTTGGCAATCTAACTTTAGATTACGGCAATAATTTAGTTGTTAGTCAGAATGCTGGGGGAAATAAACAAGAAATTCCCCTAACAAATAAAGAATTCCAGCTACTAGAATATTTTATGAAACACCCAAATCAAATTGTTACCACAGAACAAATTCGCAATCAACTATGGGAAGTCAGTGCAGAACCAGTTAGTAATGTGGTAGCTGCTCAAATGCGGTTGCTGCGTCGCAAACTAGCTAATAGTGGCTGCGAAAATATAATTGAAACTTTGCATGGGATGGGATATCGTCTGAATCTTACTGTTGACAGTCCCCATTTTTAAGAAATATTAGGCTTGGATCAACACCTTACTTAAAGCTTAGTTTGGCTGTGGGTGCTACCTCGGTGCTTTACGCCAACCATTTGCGATCGCTTCAGATTCTGTGCAAAACCATCTTTCTCCGCGTGCTGGATCAATTACTGTTGATTCATAATCCTCGGCTCCTGGAACATGGTAAACCTTAGCTCCCCTATCAATAGAGATGTTACCTTTAATTTGACATTTTGGTTTAGTTACTAATTTAATTAGAGAAGGAGAGCGACTACGATTAAACTCTTGTGAAATAATCACAATCATGAACATAACCCCAATGCCAATAAATTTTGGCAGTAACCTGCGTTTATTGATATTTTGTTTTTTCTGCAAAGTTTGAGATAAAACCCCTTCAATTGAGGCATTAGAAGCGCTAACTTTTCCATTTGCTTGAGTTGTTAGCTGGTAAAGAATCGTATCTCCCACTTTCGGACGGCGAGATGCCCCCTTCAATGCATTGATATGAAGGAAAATTTCTTTACTTCCATCAGCTGGTTTTATAAAGCCAAAACCCCTATCATCCTTCCATGTTGTTAATTGACCTTTTTGAAAAACAGGTTTCATGAACAACCCTCATCCTATCTGCCTATTTTTGTAGTGTTCCCATACAAAGGTTAGATGAATCAAAATAAATTATTTCAGCAAACCCGCCTGCGTTTAGCGCTGTGGTATGCACTTGTCATGGCTTTGATTTTAAGCCTGTGCGGATTCGGCATCTACAGAGCAATTTCCCATGCCCATTGGATGACATTAGACCGAGAACTGGAGTCTGTCGCGGGAACATTGCACGATACCATTGAATTAAAATTACAAAAACCTGGTCAATTAGAACCAGTCATACAGCAACTTTTACCTAATATTTGTGTAGTTGGTAAAAGTTGTATTCAAGGACAATCAGTTTCCAAACGCCATATTTTAAGCGCTATAAATCAAAGTAATTACTATGTCCGTTTTTTCGATAACTCAGGACGTTTGATTGCGATCGCAGGAACTTATCCAGACGAATTACCTATAATCTTTAACAAAGAACTTTGGCAAACCCTTAAAGATAGCAAAGGCAACTTTTATCATCAAATTTCTTTTGTGCTGCATACCCAAGAAAATCTCGATTGGGGTTACATCCAAGTAGGGCGAAGTCTTGCGGAATTTAGTAGTTATCTCACTGCGGTAAAACTAACTTTAGCATTGGGATTACCAATTGTAATGGGTTTGGTTGGTGTTGCTAGTTGGTGGTTAGCAGGATTGGCAATGCAGCCGATTTATCGCTCATATAAACAAGTCCAACAATTTACAGCAGATGCCGCACACGAATTGCGGACACCTCTAGCAGCAACACAAGCGACAGTAGAATCCGCGCTGATGATGCCTCAATTAGATGAAACAGAAGCGCGAGACATTCTACAAACTCTACACCGTCAGAATCAGCGACTCACTACTCTGGTTACAGATTTACTGCTGCTGACTCGCTTGGATCGTCAATCTGTGCCAATGCAATGGGAAATTTGTTGCTTGGATGATATTGTTAATGACTTAATAGAGGAATTTGCCGCGTTAGCGATCGCAGCAGGTGTAACACTGGCATCTTCTGTACGGCTATCAACTCCTTTAAATGTCATTGGTAATGCAGATCAGCTTTATCGCTTGTTTTCTAACTTAATCATCAATGCAATTCAATACACACCACCAACAGGAAAGGTAACGGTTAGTGTAGACAGCAGTGACTATTATGCCGTGATTCAGGTGCAAGATACGGGCATTGGTATTCCACAGCAGGATTTGACTCGGATTTTTGATCGCTTCTATCGAGTGAATAGCGATCGCTCCCGTAGCACTGGCGGTTCTGGATTAGGATTAGCGATCGCGCAAGCAATTATTTTGGCACATCATGGCAGCATAAATGTGCAAAGTGAATTCGGCAAAGGTAGCACTTTTACTATTAAGTTACCTTTCGATGTCCGCCCACTCGATAGTGTACGCTCTATTTACCCATTTAAAATGCTATACCATCGTTCGCATCAATAATACATCACATTTTCGAGGTGCGTACACTATCTTAATGCACCATATAGATTTAAGTTAATTTAAATAATTCTAAACATTCTATTTTTAAAAGGTCTTTTGTTACCTTAATTTTTCTAAATGATTTAGCAATAATCTCTTCACAAGATATATGAATTTGTGATTGGTTTAATGAAATTAAATCTTGAATTGAAGCACCATATACAATTTCTGATAAACCACTCCAAACACAAGCAGTGGCACACATGGGACAAGGTTCGCCAGTTGTATATATGCTATAACCTTCTAAAGAAGGGTTCTTAAGTTTAGCTGTTAAACTACGAATAACGTTAATTTCTGCATGGGCTGATGGATCGTTGTCTCTCCTTACAGTGTTATGAGCTACGGCCATAACTTCGTTATCTTTGACAATCACAGCACCGTAAGGTGCATCTCCTTTTTTTGCTTCTGCCAAAGCTAAACGCATAAAATATTCTGGGTTCATATAAGCGGAGGTTAACATAAGGATAATGATTAATAATATCGTATTTCTAATGCTATAACTGGGAATTAAAATTAGTTAATGGTCGAATATGTTACTGAGCAGACAAGAAACAGAATTCTACTTAGAAGACCTGGAAACACCATTAGGTAAAGCGATTAATTTAACCCTTGCCGCTATGGTGCTAATATCATCAGGAATTTTCGTGGCAGAAACTTATAATATTCCTGATTCTGTGCGGTTTCAATTGCATTTAGTCGATACTGCGATCGTCATCATCTTCGCGGTGGAATATTCACTCCGTCTGTGGAGTGCAGAAAACAAAATTAAGTATATTTTTAGCTTTTATTCGATTATTGACTTAATGGCGATTTTGCCATTCTTTCTAGGAATGGTGGATATCAGCTTTATCCGCCTGCTGCGATGGTTTCGGATTTTACGATTAATCAGGTTTATCGATAGGAAATTTTTATTCGCCACTATCAGCACCGAAGATGGAATGATTTTTGCGCGAATATTATTTACATTATTTGCAATTGTTTTTATTTATTCTGGTTTAATTTATCAAGTAGAGCATCCAGTTAATCCTCAAAATTACGGTACATTTTTGGATGCATTCTATTTTTCTGTTGTCACAATGACAACTGTGGGATTTGGCGATGTTACTCCAATTTCTGAATTAGGGCGCTTGCTAACAGTCCTAATGATTTTTACCGGAATTGCACTAATTCCTTGGCAAGTGGGAGATTTAATCAAACGAGTGGTGAAAACTACTAATCAGGTAGAAACAGTTTGTTCTGGTTGTGGTTTGACTTTCCATGATATAGATGCTGGTTTTTGTAAAAGGTGTGGGACTAAGTTACCTAGCCGCAGGGTTGATTGAGAGAGTTAAGTTGTGGCGCTGACAGAGGGTAAATTTTAGTGTGTACTACAATGTTGTGGTATAAGTAAATCACAAACCTGAGAAAGCCAAATGTTCTAAAAAACGCTGCAAACATTGAGTCATTTAATTTCTCTTACAGCAGTTTTCTTTTGTATGAGGTACAAAGTCGCTGGTTTTGAGGCAGAAGGCAGGAGGCAGGAGGCAGGAGGAAGAATAATTTGATTTGTGAATCTTTGGTTCTGTACCTCATTTAGTTGCAAAGTGCTGTATTTTCAGTAATTCCTTAAAAGGCGTTGCTGAATTGAAGTATGAACTTAAAAAATCAAAGATTTCAAACTCTTACAAAGAAAGGCAGAGGGCAGAAGGCATCGCTACCTGCATTATATTAATCTAGGTAAGCTAAAATAATCATTCTCCGAAAGCCGCTTAGGAAAGAGAACCAATGCCTAACCTCAACCTCCTTTCAGAATATAAAAGCTTTGGTGGCAAACTCGGCTTTTACAGTCATCATTCCTCAACCTGTAATGGTGAAATGCGTTTTGCTGTCTATCAACCACCACAAGCAACTCAAAAACCTGTACCGATTCTGTATTTCCTCTCTGGGTTAGCTTGCACCGAAGAGAATTTTATGGGGAAGGCGGGGGGAGTGCAGCGCTTTGCGGCTGAGTACGGTTTGATATTGGTTGCACCAGATACTAGTCCGCGTAATAGTGGGATTGTAGGTGAGGATGATGACTGGGATTTTGGCACAGGTGCGGGTTTTTATGTTGATGCTACAGAAGAACCGTGGCGTAAAAACTATCAAATGTATAGTTATGTCGTCCAGGAATTACCTGCTTTAATTACTGCAAACTTTCCCACCCTACCCGATAAACAAGGTATTTTCGGTCATTCGATGGGGGGACATGGGGCGCTTGTCTGTGCGATGAGAAACCCAGAACTTTACAAATCAGTATCAGCTTTTGCACCTATCACTGCACCTATGCGTTGTCCTTGGGGTCAAAAGGCTTTTAGTGGTTATCTTGGCAGCAATCAAGAAACTTGGCGTGATTATGATGCTAGTGAATTAGTAAAAAAAGTAGGATATCACAGTTCGATTTTGATTGACCAAGGAACTGCTGATAAATTTTTAGCTGAACAATTAATGCCTGAAGTGTTTGAGCAAGCTTGTGCAGATGTTAACCAGCCGCTAAACTTGCGTTATCAAGAAGGCTATGATCACAGTTATTATTTCATTGCCAGTTTTATTGAAGATCATATCCGTCACCATGCGTTAGCGTAGCTTACCGTAGCTATCGCTTTATTAATTACAGCAGTTTTTATCTATATTAAACCCCACATTATCTATAGGATTCGTATTTAACCCGGTTTGATGGGATTGGTATCAAATGGTGTACATGAATAATGAATTATTAGAAAGGCTAGAAAAACTTATCATGGGTTAGATGGCCATAGTCTTGAAAATAAGTACAATTACATACTGAATCAAGCCGTCAAAATCTTTTTGTAATGGAGTGTCGAAATGACATTAGCTACAACTCCACAAACAAAGCCTTTAACAGATGAAGAATTACGTAATATCAACGCTTACTGGCGTGCAGCTAACTATCTCTCTGTTGGGCAAATATATCTACTCGACAATCCACTGCTGAGAGAACCGCTAAAACTAGAACACGTCAAACCCAGGCTCTTGGGTCACTGGGGAACAACACCAGGGCTGAACTTTATCTATGTTCACCTGAATCGCGTCATCAAAAAATATGACCTAAACACAATCTATATTGCTGGCCCTGGTCATGGAGGTCCTGGACTGGTAGCTAACACCTATCTAGAAGGCACTTACACCGACTATTATCACAACATCTCCCAGGATGCTGAGGGAATGAAGAAACTCTTCAAACAGTTCTCTTTCCCTGGTGGTATTCCCAGCCACGTTGCACCCGAAACCCCTGGTTCGATCCACGAAGGCGGGGAACTAGGTTATGCCCTCGTCCACGCTTTCGGTGCTGCCTTTGATAACCCTGACTTGATTGTTGCTGCTGTTGTAGGTGACGGCGAAGCTGAAACAGGTGCTTTAGCAACTAGCTGGCATTCCAATAAGTTTCTTAACCCCGTGCATGATGGGGCTGTACTTCCGATTCTCCACTTGAATGGGTATAAGATTGCTAATCCAACGATACTGTCACGGATCAGCCATGAGGAATTAGAAAGCTTATTTATAGGCTACGGCTACAAGCCATACTTTGTAGAAGGCTCCGATCCAGAAGATGTCCACCAGCAAATGGCGGCTACTCTAGATATAGCGATCGCCCAAATTCAAAGCATTCAAAGAGAAGCCCGCGTACATGGTTTCACCGAACGTCCCCAGTGGCCAATGATTGTCATGAGAACCCCCAAAGGTTGGACAGGGCCCAAGGAAGTTGATGGTAAAAAAACCGAAGGTTATTGGCGATCGCACCAAGTTCCCTTTGGCAACATCGCTAAACAGCCAGAACACCTGAAACTCCTAGAAGATTGGATGAAGAGTTACCAACCAGAAGAACTCTTCGACGCTAACGGCACATTGATCCCAGAACTAGCAGAACTGGCTCCCAAAGGTCATCGACGCATGGGTGACAATCCCCATACCAACGGCGGCATTTTGCTGCGCGACCTGAAGATGCCGGACTTTCAAGACTATGCCGTAGATGTTCTCAAACCAGGGCAAGCGATCGCTGAAGCTACCCAAGTTGCAGGAACTTTTCTACGGGATATCATGCAACTTAACCAAGAAAGCCGTAACTTCCGCATCCTCGGTCCCGACGAAACGGTATCAAATCGCTTAGGTGGTGTGTTAGAAGTCACAGACCGGAATTGGGCAGCCCAGATCCTCCCGGAAGATGATCACCTTTCCCCTGACGGTCGCGTGATGGAAATTCTCAGCGAAACTTGTTGTCAAGGATGGTTAGAAGGCTACCTCCTCACAGGACGTCACGGGTTTTTCTCTTGCTACGAGGCGTTCATTCACATCATTGACTCGATGTTCAATCAGCACGCCAAATGGTTGAAAACAACCAGAGATATTCCCTGGCGTAAACCAATTGCTTCCCTCAATTATCTACTCACCTCCCACGTTTGGCGACAAGACCACAACGGTTTCTCCCACCAAGACCCCGGTTTTATTGACCATGTAATCAATAAGAAAGCAGAAATCGTTCGCGTGTATTTGCCCCCCGATGCCAACACTTTGCTATCGGTAACTGACCATTGTTTAAGAAGCCGCAACTATGTCAACGTGATCGTTGCCGGAAAGCAACCAGCATTGCAATACCTAAATATGGATGCTGCTATCAAGCACTGCACCAAAGGCATCGGTATTTGGGAATGGGCAAGTAACGACCAAGGCGGCGAACCAGATGTAGTGATGGCTTGTGCTGGGGATATTCCCACCTTAGAAACTTTAGCGGCTGTGGACATTCTGCGTCAACACTTTCCTGAGTTAAAGGTGCGGGTAGTGAATGTAGTCGATTTGATGACACTACAGCCAAAAAGCGAACATCCGCACGGTTTGAGCGAAAAAGACTTTGACACGATTTTTACCACTGATAAACACATTATCTTTGCATTTCATGGCTATCCTTGGCTGATTCATCGCTTAACCTATCGCCACACCAATCACGTTCAGTTGCATGTGCGTGGCTACAAAGAAGAAGGAACCACCACCACTCCCTTTGATATGGTTGTGCTTAACGAGCTTGATCGCTTCCATCTAGTAATGGACGTAATTGATCGCGTACCAAAACTAGGATATAGGGCAGCTTATGTCAAACAGCAGTTGCAAGATAAGCTGATTGAACACAAGCACTACATTGAGAAGTACGGCGACGATATGCCGGAAATTCGTGATTGGAAGTGGCCGTATTAAGAGCAGATAAGAGGAAAGAGGCAGAGGGGAAACTATTCTCTCTGCTTCTCCTTTTTTTAGGATTCGTGAAAAGCAGGTGAGAAAAACCACGCCACTTGCAGGTGTTGCTCTCAACCCTCGAAAGAATTGGAGCAGAGGGGCTTTTGCCTACAAGGGGCAATCGCGTAGCGGTAGCCTGCTGCAAGCCTCTTTGCGTCTACCTTGCAGCAGATTGCAAGTAAGTGAGGTACAAAATGCAGGACTCACGCATCAAATATAAAAAGTTTCGGCGTTGCATATTTACGGGATGATTTCGTAATTTCTAAAACTCCCGCCTGTTTGGCATACAGCAGTTTTCTTTTGCGTGAGGTACAAAGTCACTGGTTTTGAGGCAGAAGGCAGAAGAATAATTTGATTTGTGAATCCTTGGTTCTGTACTTCATTTAGCTGCAAACTGCTGTAATCTCTTCACTTTGCAGTGAAAAGTACTTTAAGTTACTTAATGCATCAAAAGCTACCCACTTTCATGGTTAGCGCTAAGATAGCTATGTATTTTTGGAAGTATAATATGGCTCAGACTTTTTATGTAAATCCAGTATCCGGCAAAGATACCAACCTTGGTAGCCAACAAGCCCCATTCAAAACTATTACGCAAGCTCTTAAGGTATCTACAGATAACACCAAGATTCAACTAGCAGATGGTAATTATAATGCTGCTAGCGGTGAAGTCTTTCCAATAACGGTTCCATCTGGTGTGACAGTAGTAGGTAATGAAACCAATAAAGGCAATGGCATCTTAATTGAAGGGAGTGGCAGCTATCTGAGCCGTACTTTTGCTGCTCAGAATGTCACATTTGTGTTGTTGAATAAAGCCGAAGTTCGCGGAGTGACTGTAACAAATTTGGCTAGTCGTGGTAGTGGCGTCTGGATTGAATCAACTGCTCCTACTGTTGCTAATAGCACCTTCAAAAACTGTAAGCGGGAGGGAGTTTTTGCTACAGGCGATGCTAACCCGGTTATTCTAGGTAATGTGTTCAGTGAGAATGCAGCCAATGGAATTGCGATCGCTAAAAATTCCAAAGGTCAAATTCAAGATAATACCTTCTCCAAAACAGGTTTTGGTATTGCCATTAGTGATACTGCATCACCTCTACTTCGAGATAATAAAGTTTACGAAAACCGTTCTGGAATTGTTATCTCTGGCAGCGCTCGTCCTGTTTTGCGTAACAATGTTTGTGAAAATAACACCGACGATGGCATTACAGTAATTGGAACTGCCCTACCAGATATCGGCAGTACTAATAATCCAGGCGGCAATACTCTACAAAATAACGGTAAATTTGATTTGCAAAATGCCAGTTCCAACAAACTGGTTTCTCTGGGAAATAAAATAAATGCGTCTAAAGTCACGGGAAACGTAGAGTTTGCAGACAGTTCAGTTCCGACACCTACGCCTACTCCTACTCCCGCTCCTACGCCTACTCCCACTCCTACTCCTAGTCCCGCTCCTACGCCTACTCCCACTCCTACGCCTACGCCCACTCCTGCTCCGACGCCTAGTCCCACGCCTACTCCTACGCCCACTCCGACACCAACACCCACTATCGAATTAACCGATATTACGAATCATTGGGCAGGTGGGTTTATTCGGGAATTAGTTAAATTGGGAATAGTTAATGGTTTTCCCGATCGCACATTTAAACCGGATGCTACAATGACACGGGCGCAATACGCCGCATTACTAGTAAAAGCTTTCAACCCACCGCCAAACCGCCCCGTGGTCAAATTCAAAGATGTACCAGCAAGCTTCTGGGCATCGACAGTAATTCAGCAAGCATATCAAGGTTCATTTCTCTCTGGTTTTCCTGACAATACCTTTGCTCCCAACAAAAATATCCAGCGCGTGCAAGTGATTGTCTCCTTGGTGAATGGATTGGGGTTATCTGCTGATGGTGGTACAGCATCCATCCAAACTTTCGATGACCAAGCAAAAATTCCTGATTATGCCAAGGATGAGGTAGTAAAAGCTATAAACAAGAGGATTATCGTCAATTACCCGAACCTTAAACAACTCAATCCTACCCGCGATGCTACACGTGCTGAGGTAGCGGTGATGGTATACCAAGCCCTGGTAGACGCTGGTCGTGTAGCGGTGATTAACTTGCCTTATATTGTGACTACGTGAACTATCCCGCCGTAAGACGAACGAGGCTGACACGTTAAATACGCTCCCACACCAACTCGAAAACCTGCTCAACACCATCACTTAAAACTGGCGTTGTCAAGAGCGTCATTCGGCTCTCACTCAGAGTAAAAGTGCGAACTAAGGTTATACCGACCCGATTAGGAATCGATGCAATTTCGATCTGGTGATTCACTGTGTTGCCGTTCAGTGTATAAGTTCCAGCATAAGCATTAAATGTCGTGAATGCTTGAGCAAGCTCTTCAAGGGGTAGAGATTGCATCTGTGAACTCAGCGGCGATTGAACCTCTTGACTCAAAGGTGAGCGATCGCTCCTAGCAAACATCACCATCATGTGACCATCCAAAGTGTAAGTGATGTAGCCAACTGGATTTTTTCCATACACCTCTGGAGCCACCGTTCCGTCAGCGTGAATAGCAGTTGCAGAAATTAACTTCCAAATGCCAATGAGCGGGTTATTCTGAATCGATGGTGTAGACATAATGTTTAGCCGTTTCTTCATAGGTTTCTGCTAAAGTAACGGGTTTCAACACAAAATCAAACTCGGTCGTCTAAAACGGTTTACTTTGATTTTGCGTCTTGAGTTCGTGCCGAGAGTTGCCACTTATTTACTTAGTGTTGGAAATAATCACGCCAACTTTGGGGTAAAGCTTCAAGTTGAGCAGCACGGTGAAGTAATTCTGGATTATCTTCCGCACGCACATAAAGTTGAGTGATATCGGCAACAGTAACGTTATTATCGTCCCGGCTCACCAACTCTAAAATGTCTCCGGCTCCAACTTCGCCCTCTTGCAAAACACGGAAATAAAATCCGGTTCGACGACTGGCGAGAAATCGTTTAACCATATCAGGTCGTCCAAACCGAATCCCAAGTTTGTAACAAGGTAGGCGAGGTTGTGTCACCATCAGTTTCACTGTGCCAATCTGAAAACGATCGCCAATGTTCACTTCCTCTTCTCTCAACCCAGTGGTCGTGAAATTTTCACCAAAGATGCCTAGCGGCAACTCTGTGTCAGGCAATTCACCTCGCCAGTAATCGTAATGCTCAAAGGGATAGACATAAACTGCTTTGTCTGCTCCGCCATGAACGGTGAGATCAGCTTGCCCATCACCTTCTAAATTAAGCGATCGCACCATCAAGCGATCGCTAACTGGCTCCTTGAAAATTCCAGTGCTAACTGTTTTCCCTTTCCAGGTTACTTCACGTGGAAATCCTACGTTGACAGAGATGAGTTTCATCTTTAGCTCCAAAGTTTTGGACTGTATTCGATTAGTTCCCCGCAAAACCTGGAGACGTTGTTCAAACCCCTGCCAGATTTTGCAGTCACAATTTGTTTGGCACTGTGGAGGCGATCCATGAGCAGAAAAGAAAAATGTGTGTGCCTTTGCGCTGGTGCTGGACATGGCGTCCTCTGCAAGCACATTCAAATTTGTGCCGTTGACAAAGCTACTATCATCCGAGGTAAGGAAAACAACCGCCTTAGCGATTTTATTTGGTGTGCCAACCTAGTTTGCCACAAATCCCTGCATTTGTTCCTCACTCAATCCCATCAGATTGTAACCGGGAGTAGGAACTAAGCCAAGCACTGAATACGAGATGGGCTAGTTGATGATGCCATTATTTACATTCATGGTGGTGAACTTCTCCACGGTTTTGGTAATGCATATAAGCAGTGACTTTTGCTAACTTTAGCTTCAGACAAAGGTTGAAGGTGGAACGGATAACCAACTGTGTACTACAGCATTTGCGGCTGTTATGAGGTACAGTAGCAGCAACTAGCAAACCAGTTTCTTAAATGTTGAGGATTTATTAAATGGAGTGCAACTGAGATTAGTTTATCAACTATTTCTGTTGTAGTTGGAGCAAAACTGCGTAAAAAAGATTTAAGTTGTGGCCACCATAATTCAATTGGATTAAAATCGGGAGAGTATGAAGATAAACAAATAACTTTCGCACCTACAGCTTCAATCATTGGCACAATTGAATCTAGTTTATGTGCAGATAAATTATCCATTACTACTACTGCTCCTGACCATAAATGTGGCACTAAAAACTTCTCAATAAATAATTCAAATGCAATGCCATCCATTGAACCATTCATTGTCATTAATGCAACTACTTTTTTAATACTAATTGCTCCAATTACTGTAACTTTTGAGCCTAATTAAGAAGGGGTTAAGAGAGTAAGCTCTTGTTCCCATTTGTGAACGGGCATGAGTTCTCGTTAACCCAAGTAGGACACCAGTTTCATCCAAAAATACTAAGTTTTCTGGCTCTATATGTTTGACCTTTTCCCAATAATCCAATCTTAAATTCAGAACTCTCTCTGTCCCCGCTTGGGTACTCCGCTTTGTTTTTTTTTCCGATTTAATCCTAATTTCTGTAACGCACGACACATTGCACTTCGACCTACTGAATTTCCAGTAAGGTCTGCAAATAATTCACACAACTCTATCAATGTTGCATCTGGATGTGATTCAACTAATTCTCTCAACTCTGTGTCAGCATTTGTTAAATGACTAAATTGTGGCTTTCCTCGCGGCTTGGATTGTAAATTTCCTTCAAGTTTTTGTTGTTTTACCAGCTTTTGCACTAAACTCTTTGAGACGGAAAATATGTTAGCTACTTTCCTGATTGAGATCTTTTTCTCAAGATGTGCTGCAACTATTTTTTCTCGAATATCAACAGAGTAGGATTTCATTTAAAAGTATTTATATTTTAATCTAGTGTACCTTATAACAGGCGGAAGTGCTGTAAGGAGCCTAACGTCTGAAACCGTACAGACTCTTAAGTTTGAGTGTGTAATATTGAGTCAGGTATTTAGCTGTCAGTTAAAGAGTTTTTCTGTTTTGATAGCTTTACTTTTAGGACTGAAGGCTACAAAAGTTGTAACTTGTAGGCAAAACATAAAACTACATGAAAAATAATTGATAACAACAATGGAAGCTACTCATCAAGGAAAGCAATCTTTAGTTCTTATTGTTGATAATGAAACATTTAACCGTCAACAACTGCGATTGCTAGAACAATCAGGGTATCGAGTAGTGGAGGCAAAAGATGGCACCGAGACAATAAACCTTTTTCAGCAATTGCACCCTGATTTAGTACTCCTTGACGCCATCATGCCAGATATGGATGGGTTTGAGTATTGCTCTGTATTACTGAGTATTGAAGAAAGTAAGTACACTCCAGTTTTAATGATTATAGAACTTGAGGATACTAAGTTAATTGAGCGAGTATTTCAAGTAGGCGCAATGGACTATGTTACCAAACCGCTTAATCGGCAAGTCTTGCATCAACGGATAAGACGCTTGATTGAGCAATCGCAGCTACATCAAGAACTCCTTGCCGCTAACCAAGAGTTGCAGAGATTAGTTACGTTAGTTACTATCGATTTCTTAACTCAAATAGCTAACCGCCGACGGTTTGAAGAGTATATAGACCAAGAGTGGTGGCGCATGGCACGCGAACAACAGCCTCTGTCTCTTATCCTCCTTGATGTAGATTACTTCAAATCCTATAATGATACCTATGGCCATCAGGCAGGCGATCGCGCTCTTATAAAAATTGCTAAAGCCATACTCGATATTGTTCAACGTCCTGCTGATTTAGTCGCCCGTTATGGTGGTGAAGAATTTGCTGTGATTTTGCCTGACACAGACGAACTTGGTGCTACGAAAATTGCCGAGAAAATTTGCTTTGCGGTAAGGAGATTGGTAATGACTCATAGTCATTCACAATTTACTTCTCATATAACCCTCAGTGCTGGGTTGTCTACAGTAATTCCTGAGCCGGGTTCTAACTTTGAAGAAATCATTACGGCAGCGGATCAAGCATTATATCAGGCAAAGGCAGCAGGACGCGATTGCTTCAAGCACAATAACTCATTAGTTGGCTCAACCTGCAACCATAAATGGCGTAAAAGTAGCGAACAGATAGCAATGGCTCAGTCTATGTACTTAGCAACCGAGCATACTCGTTTTTGATGATCAAATAACACTTATGCCGATGAATCGTTCTTAGAGTCAAAATTCCATAAATCTCCCCAATCGCTTTTTGTTTTCGAGCAGAACTGCTCGCCAAAGTCACTAGAGCATCAAGATACCCCTTGTTGTGCCAGGGTTAGCGCGTCTCAAACCCTATTGACAAGCGGACTTACCTGATCAGCAATCAAGTTAGAAACAAAGTGCCACTATCCAGGCTAGGGTAAGATTTAATCCATCTAGCTCCAAGGTTCGAGTAA
>JAHHHR010000032.1 GCA_019359245.1 Nostoc desertorum CM1-VF14
TTAGGGCTGACCACTGTCATGCAAGGATTTTGGGCTATTTTACCTTCTTTCCTTGCACCTGAATATACTTCTAGGGTCTTTTTATCTACAGACTGTCACCTTTTCTTTCTTTTTCAGCAAGCCCTAACTAGCGATCGCTAAAGTCCACATATCTTTAGTTAAGAATATATTTAATATGAAAACCTCAATCCAAATAATTAATTTGAATCGTACTTAAAGAAGAACTAAGTTACTTAAATATGTAATGAACGATACAAACAAAGTTTAAAAATAAGACTTTGAAGAAATAGCCGCAGCAAAGAATAAGGGTTAAAAAATTATAATCGTCGGTAGGCTTAAGAGTTTATATGCCAATCATTGCTCTTATCCTATGTCTGAAAATGAAAAACACTTATGAAATATCATTAAGCATTAATCTAAATTCGCTTGAGGATAAATTCCAATTTATTTAAATATATTTGTGTTTGTAAACACGCAATCACTCAGAACTACCTCCATCAATGCAGCCGAGCCGAAGCCGAAGCTACTGGCGTATTCGGCAACCAAGGCAGCGATCGTAAACTTCACTGGTGGGTTGGCGCAGTTACTCGCCGAAAAGGTTATCCGGCTGGGTTATTCAGACGATGAGATACGCGCACTTGGTGAAGTTGGAATTTAAGCCATGACTCGTTTTTTGCCAAGCGCTCTGGATTGTAAGATTTTGGAATATAAAAATAGCAGGGTATCTATTCCCAAAAATGTCAAATTTTTGACTTTTCTAAGTTGCATGAATATAGTGTTTTCTCATAAATCATTTAGGATTACTATAATTCTTTAGCCCAAGATATTGTTGCCAAAATGTAGTAGATGTCATCTCCTTTGAAGCACTTTTCCATTGCCTACTTATAGATGACCATTCAAGGCTACTTTCAGCAGCAATTTTAAACCACCTAGTCAAGAGCTTAATACCAGCTAATTTATCTATCTCATTTTTGCTATTATAGCTTTTACTAAGTTTTAAAATATTTAAATGCAAGCCCTCTGGGTCGGAGTTTTTAATAAAATCTGGACCTTTTGTATAGTCTTCAAAAGATTTTATAACCATCTCTACATGATTATAATCAAACGTTGATAAAGACTTAAGTATTACTTTTGTGAAATGCTCAACGGTATCCATATACTCTATCGAATAATGGATGGTATAAGTTATTAAATCATTCCGAATATAATAATAAGTTTCCCAATCCAAATTCTTGGCTGAAGCTGGTTGATGCCACACAGCTATCGAAGGGAAAGCTACAATTTTATTACCTAAATCTTTAATTCTTAAGCAAAACTCTATATCATCAATCTTGATAAATAAAGGCAGTGGTAATTTAATTTCTTTAACAATGTCTTTAGAAAAAGAAAAAAACCAAAATCCACCATAATCTATATGTTCTTCCACTAGTAACCTGTTGAGAGAACTAGAACTTCGTAAATCAATATTATGATTTGCAGCGGTCAATGACCCAGGTGCAAATCCTCTAGTTTTAGAATCTTCGTTGTACGTTGCTCCTGCTTCATACAACATATACTTTTTCTGTAAATTTAGCAGTCCGCCAGCTACTGCAAAATCAAAATTGGCGTACTCATGCAAAGAAAATAACCTATAAATACACTGACTTTCTAACTCTATATCATCATCCATAAGCAAAAAATGAGAGTAGACGTTCTCCTCTAAAGCTTCAACTAGCCCTCTAGTAAAACCACCACTTCCACCCGCATTTATATTGGGAACCAGTTTCAGCTTTGGCTCGTTGAAATCAGCTTCGTCTAAAGTTCTACCATTATCAACAACAAATATTTTGAAATCCTTAGTTTCTAGTAATTTATCTTGAAAAATCCTAGTTAAGGTATTTTTTATATAATCCTCTTTTTTGAAGGTGCAAATGATAATTCCTAATGATACGTCTCTAGGTTTATTTTCATCAGTTGCTATCCATGCCTCTTTAAATGCACCCTGTTCACTAGAACAGGTTATTTCAAAATATATTCTGCCAGCGTTTTCATTTTGAAGGAGATTTATTGGTAAAATTTTGACGGGATCTGAAAATTGGCAATTTTCAAAGTTTTCTTCAGAAATTACTTCTTTTTTGTTTTCTCCATTAACTTCTCTGTAAACAGTAACTTTAAAATCGCCTTCGAGTTTCAGCAAATAGTAGATAGAACTAAGAGTTGTATATTTAGTATAAAATTTCTCATAAAATGAATTAAAGTAAGAACTTGAGGATATAATACCCCCTTTACGAAACACAACTTTTTTATCATTTTCCTGGTAGTTTATAGATATAGCCTCATTACACTGCATGTATAAATCAGAAGCATCGGCTGATTTGGGAAGCTTTATTCCACCTACTATATGCATCTAATGTTTACCTATTGTTTTAGTCAATGAAATAACTGAGTTGACTGATGTTAAACAGTCTTATTTTAAGAATTTATCTGTATACACCTTCTACTTCTTCCTCCATGAGGCATAACTTCTATCAGATTTTTTTAAGTTGTGGATAGAGAGATTGATATCGCATCCAAGCATCTTCTAAGGCTGAATCAACTGACTGGGGAGTTGCAGCAAGTGTTGGTGTAGCTGCCAGTTTCATTGTATCATTAGTATCCGCATACACACCAATGCCGATACCCGCCAGTAAAGCAGCACCACGCGCAGATGCAGCAGCAACGGTAGTTGCATAGAGGGGTATTCTCAATACATCAGCCAGTAATTGTTTCCAAGGCATTTCTGCCGTTCCACCGCCTGCTAAACGCATTTCTGTGGCTTTAAAACCTGTTGCCTCAAGTGCCTCAAAACCTTGTCGCAAGGCAAAAGCAACTCCCTCTAAAGCTGCCCGCATCAGGTGCGCCTGTGTGTGATGAAGCCCAAGCCCCACCCATGCCCCACGTACATAAGGGTCAAGGTGTGGAGTTCGCTCACCTGTGAGGTATGGCAAAAATGTTAACCCTTCACATCCTGGGGGAACAGAAAACGCTTTAGTATAAACTTGCTCCCAACTCAAGCCGAGGATACCTCGCACCCACTCAAGCGCTAACCCGGCATTTTGCATTGCTGCAAGGGTGTACCACCCGTTAGGTACGGCGGCTCGATATAGATGTGTACGACCATGAGGATCGAGAATTGGTTGAGAGCGAGGTGTAATGATTTGAGCGCCTGTGCCAATGGTTAGTTGAACTAAGCCAGGCTCTAGTAGTCCGTTACCAAGTGCTGCGGCTGCCGTATCCGCAGCACCAGTAATAACAGGTAAGCCAACTCTTAAGCCAAGATGCTCTGAAGCAACAGCCGTAAGGTAGCCTGCGATCGCACTAGAGGGAATAATTTTCGGCAACCAATCACAACGCAGATTCAGCCCTGAGATTGCATCCCATGCCCAGTTGTCTGACACAACATCGTAAAGCAAAGTACCACTAGCATCAGATGGTTCGGTTGCAACTTCTCCAGTCAGCCGTAACCGTAGCCAATCTTTTGGCTGAAGTGCCCAACGCGCTTGGGCGTAGACAGTAGGCTCGTGTTCTCGTAGCCACAGCAAAGTTGAGCCAGCCATTCCAGCTGTAATCGGGTTGCCCAATCGCTTTAGAAGCGTAGCATCAAGGGAATGATAAATGTTTTGCGTGGTACTAGAGCGACTATCTGCCCACAAGATAGCAGGACGCAGTGGCTCACCCGACTCCGAAGTTAGGACAACACCATGCATCTGTCCTGAAAATGCGATCGCCTGTACTTGATCGGCATGATTTCCCACGGTCTTCCTAACAGCCAAGCCAACAGCTGACCACCAATCCCCTGGCTCCGACTCAGCCCATCCGGGGTGAGGTGCATGAACAGGATAGGAGCTTGATGCTTCACCTATAGCGGTTCCGTCTGTCGCCAGGAGCAATGCCTTAGCAGAGCCTGTTCCTAAATCTATGCCAAGCAGCATTAAGCTAGTCCTCAAATACTTAAAAGTTAAGAATCCCAAATTAGATTTGTAGCTTGATAAACCTACAAATCTTTCATGAAGTTGATAATGCCTTAGTGTGCTTGCGAGAATCGGACTAGTGTTCCTTTAACACCAAACTCATGCAAACTACGCAACTGGTCAGCAACAGCCTCGACGAAACGTGGCGACTCTACTAAATCTCCAAAAATTTCAGATATACTCAGGAATGGTTTGGGATCTAATTTGCTCAAGCTGGCGCGTTGAATCAGGATGTCTGCTAATGGGTCATCAATGGGAATAGGTTGTCCTTGTTTATCCTGACTAGTGAGGTATTGGCACCAAGCGGCGATCGTTAAACTTAAGTAATCGATCGCACCTCCAAGTTGTAATTGATCGCGGATCGATCCCAAAAGAAACTTAGGAATTTTCGCTGATCCATTCAGGCACAGGCGCGGCAGCTGATCGCGAATTTTGGGATTGGAAAACCGTTCAATTAGAGTCTTTTTATAATCGTCTAAATCAATCCCAGGAACGGGTTGAAGCGTTGGTGTTACCTCATCCATCAACTTAGCGACGGCTTGCTCAAACAAAGGATCAGCCATGACTTCATAAACGTAGCTATAACCTGCTAGAGAGCCGAGATAGCCAATTAGCATGTGACTGGCGTTGAGCAGCCGGATTTTCATCATCTCGTAGGGGTGAACATCGTTAGTCATCTGTACACCAACGGATTCCCAATCGGGTCTGCCTGCACAAAAGGTATCTTCGATTACCCACTGGGTGAAAGGCTCCGCGATGCATGGAAATGCATCATCAATACCAAATTCCGCCACCATTTTGATATCTGCTGGGGTTGTGAGCGGAGTAATGCGATCGACCATGCAGTTGGGAAACGCAACGTATTCAGCAATCCAACGTCCTAACTCTGGATCGCGCATTTGGGCAAATGTCGTTAGCATTTTTCGTACCATGTTGCCGTTGCCCTGAATGTTGTCACAGGACAATACGGTAAAAGGCGTTAAACCCTGTTTATATCGCTTTTCGAGCGCGGCGGTCAAAAAACCGTATGTCCCAAGTGGTTGGTCAGGATGGTGCAAATCGTGCTGCATCGTCGGGTGGTTGACATCGAAATTGCCACTTCCTTCTATGTAGTAGTAGCCGCTTTCAGTGATTGTTAGAGTAACAATTCGGCATTCGGGGCTTGCTAATGCTTCAATAACTGCTTGACGATCGTCTGGTGCAAACAGGTAGTGAGTGATGGAACCGATGATTCGAGCATGATCGCCTGAAAGCGATCGCTCAACTAAGGTATACAAACAATCTTGAGACAGCAGCGCATCTCGCATACGCCTGTCATAGTCATAGTCCAGCAATCCAACACCACAGATTCCCCAATCGCTACCAGGATTCTGATGGAAATAATTATCGAGATAGAGTGCTTGGTGCGATCGATGAAATCCACCAACCCCAATATGCACAATTCCATTTGTGATTTGATGGCGATCGTACTTGGGTACGCGCACGTTTCCAGGTAAATGAGGCAGGGATGCTTGATTCAGCTTGATTGTTGAGCCTGTGCTGGTATTGCTGTTCATCTTATTTATGCTAGTTGGTGACGACGACTTTTTGAAACTGCTTCACCCTGTAAGTCAAACAGATGGCAAAGATCGCCGCTAATGTGGATAGGAACAAGATCGCGTAACTGGCTGGAATTATCTCCGTCTGTTTGCACTACTACGGTGTCTCCCCCCTCAATCTTGACATAGAGATAGGTCTGTCCACCCAGTCGTTCCACAACTAACACTTCGCCATTTATGTTTGAGTTATTGCGATCGAGTCGCAGGTGTTCGGGGCGAATCCCCAATGTAGCTTGATCTCCAACCGATAGCTTTCCAGGCTTCACGGGAATTGTCACACTGGCATCACCAGGAAGTTTGACAGTTATGCCAGAGTCGTTGACGGCTGTTACTGTTACCGAGATAAAGTTCATCTTCGGTGAACCAATAAATCCGGCAATGAATAGATTGCGGGGATGGTGGTAGAGTTCTAGTGGCGAACCCACTTGTTCTATAATTCCGCCCTGCAACACTACAATCTTGTCGGCAAGTGTCATGGCTTCCACCTGATCGTGCGTTACATAAATCATCGTGGCTTGCAAGCTGTCGTGTAGGCTGGCAAGTTCAATCCGCATCTGCACACGCAAAGCCGCATCCAGGTTTGACAGTGGTTCATCAAATAAAAAGACTTTGGGATTGCGAACCAAGGCACGACCGATCGCTACCCGTTGGCGCTGTCCTCCCGATAGCTCTTTGGGCTTGCGGTTTAACAGTGGTTCCAGTTGCAGGACACGAGCGACTTCACGCGCCCTTTCATAACGCTTGGCTTTTGGCACACCTGCAAGACGGAGGCTAAACGCCATATTCTCCGCTACGGTCATGTGAGGATATAAGGCGTAGGTTTGAAATACCATTGCCAACCCACGTTTATCAGGAGGTATATCATTCACTACTTCTCCATCAATCAACAGCTTGCCGGAGGTAATTTCTTCTAGTCCGGCAATCATGCGGAGCAAGGTTGATTTTCCACAACCAGATGGGCCGACAAATACAACAAATTCGCGATCGCCAACATCAAGATCGATGCCTTTGATCACCTCAGTATCAGCATACCGTTTATGTATATCTCTTAAAGCAACTGTTGACATAGAATTTTCTGTTAATGAGTTTAAGAAAAGCAGATGATTATTTCACAGCACCAAATGTCAGACCCCTGACTAATTGCCGTTGACTCAGCCATCCGAAAATGAGGATCGGCGCGATCGCCAGGGTTGATGCTGCCGAAAGTTTTGCCCAAAATAACCCTTGAGGACTGGAAAATGAGGCAATAAATGCGGTTAAAGGTGCGGCATTAGCCGTTGTTAAGTTGAGGCTCCAAAAGGCTTCATTCCAAGACAAAATGATTGAAAGCAGTGCGGTAGAAGCAATTCCAGGCAATGCCAGTGGCAACAAAACATGAATCAGTTCTTGTTGTGTATTTGCCCCATCCATGCGATCGGCTTCTAGGATATCTTTGGGAACATCCCTAAAAAAGCTGTAAATCATCCAAACGACAATTGGCAAATTGATCAAGGTGTAGATAATAATTAAACCGATGCGGGTATCTAGCAAACGAGCGTTGCGACACAAGATGTAAATCGGCACTAACACACCAACGGGTGGCAGCATTCTAGTAGAAAGCATCCACAGCAAGGTGCTTTTAGTGCGTTTGGTTGGGAAGAACGCCATCGCATAAGCGGCAGGTACGGCAAGCAGCAGCGCGAGGATAGTCGATCCGAGTGAAACCACCACACTGTTGAGCGCATAATTGAAATAGTTTGCCCGATCTTGGATCGCCACATAATTTTCCAATGTCGGCTGGAAAAATAACTGAGGAGGAGTTGCAACCGCCGCCATTTCCGTTTTGAAACTAGTGAGAAACATCCAGAAAATCGGGAAAAACAAGCTGCAAGCGACAAACCAACCGAGCAATGTAAATAGCAGGCGCTTCAAAGTTTTACGTGCCATTGTTATGTATCCAAATTACGTGCAACACTACGCATCAGAAAAATTGCCACGATGTTGGCAAGAATTACCGCGATTAATCCACCGGCTGAAGCACCACCGACATCAAATTCCAGCAAGGCTCTCAGGAAGATGTAATAAGCAAGGTTGGTTGTTGCCACTCCGGGACCGCCACCTGTAGTAACAAAGATTTCTGCAAAAATGGTCAAAAAGAAAATCGTCTCGATCATGGCGACTACGGCAATGGCGCGGCTCAGATGTGGCAGCATGACGAAACGGAATTGAGCGATCGCATTTGCTCCATCCATCCGGGCTGCTTCTAGCTGGTCATGATCTAACGACTGAATCGCCGTCAATAAAATCAGCAGAGCAAAGGGAAGCCACTCCCACGAAACAATGATAATGATGGCAAGCAGGGGAAAATCTGCAAACCAATCGATCGCCCCCAAACCCAGACTTCTTGTAAATTGAGCAAACAGCCCATTTACTGGGTGCATCAGCATATTCTTCCAGACTAGGGCGCTGACTGTGGGCATGACGAAAAACGGAGAAATCGCCAGTACTCGCGCAATCCCCTGACCATAAAAGTCTTGGTCAAATAGAATTGCCAGAAGTATGCCTAGAGCAATTGTGATTACCAGAACGGACACGACCAGAATTATTGTGATGGCGATCGAAGTCCATAAACCTGGATCGCTCAAGATG
Source organism: Nostoc desertorum CM1-VF14 (assembly GCA_019359245.1). Taxonomy (GTDB): domain Bacteria; phylum Cyanobacteriota; class Cyanobacteriia; order Cyanobacteriales; family Nostocaceae; genus Nostoc; species Nostoc desertorum. The sequence goes on from JAHHHR010000032.1 coordinate 8,216, forward strand.
AACGTGAAATTTTCAATTCCAATAAATTTACGTGCGTCTGGATTGAGCAGGTTATACCTCTGAAAGGAAAACCATAGCGTCATCACCAGAGGTACAATCATCCACAGCAGCAAGACAATCACAGAAGGCGCAACCAGAGGTAAGGTTGATGCTTGCCGCTTTGTTCGTTGCCTAGTGGGTGGCGTTTCATGGTGACGCTTTACAGCTACTGAAGAAGACATAGCCTAATAAATTTTGGATTTTAGATTTTGGATTTTAGATTGTGAAAATTTTATGAGCGGACATTGGCGTATTTTCAAACTTCCCCATTAAATTTAGATCCCCCTAAATCCCCTTTTATAAGGGGGGCTTTAGTTGAATTCTCTCCCCTTTTTAAGGCTACGGTGTACACACAAGTCTTATTACCCCCCTCAATCCCCCCTTATAAAGGGGGGAAGCCGGAAATCTAGTTCCCTCCCCTTTCCAAGGGGAGGGTTAGGGTGGGGTAAAACCTTGGTTAATCAGCTATTTCAGACGTGTGTACACCGTAGCTTTTTAAGGGGGGCTGGGGGGGATCTCCGGGTTCATTCGATATAACCCGTGTGTTTCATAAAACGTTCAGTCGAATTCTGCGATCGCTCCAACGCCTCATCGACTGAAAGGCGATTGGTCAGCGCTGCTGCCATAGTTTGCCCAACCGAAGAACCGATCGCCTGAAATTCCGGAATATCCACATATTGAATACCCTTGTAAGGAGTTGGTTGTGCAGCTGGACGGCTAATATCGGCAGATTGGATCGACCTCAGCACAATTGAAGCAAAGGGTGCAGCTTTTTGATAGTTGGGATTGTTATAGGTAGAAGTCCGCGTACCTGGTGGTACACTAACCCAACCACTTTGGTTAGCAACTAATTGAATATATTCTTTAGAGGTTGCCCAAGCAACAAACTTTTGAGCAGCTTCGGGAGATTTTGAGGTTTTTGGAACCGCTAATGCCCAAGCCCAGAGCCAATTCGAGCCGTTTGGATATCTCTCAATCGGCGCACGGGCAAAGCCAACTTTGTTATAAACTTGAGATTCTTTCGGGTTGGATAATAGCCCTGCGGCAACGGTTGCGTCTACCCACATCCCGCACTTACCCGTCGAGAATAGCGCCAGATTCTCATTGAATCCGTTGGAACTCGCACCCGGTGGCCCATATTTCTTGAGCAAATCGACATAGAAGGCGATCGCTTCTTTCCATGCTGGAGTATTTATGGTGGGTTGCCACTTCATATCAAACCACTGTCCGCCAAAGGTGTTGACCAATGTGGACACAAATCCCATGTTTTCGCCCCAGCCTGGTTTTCCGCGCAGACAAACACCGTAAACTCCATGCGTTGGATCGTGAACCTTGCTCGCCCATTCCCTGAGTTGGGGATAGGTTGGCTGTTCGGGAACCGTAATCCCTGCTTTTTCAAACAAGTCTTTTCGGTAATACAGCATGGAACTCTCCCCATAGAACGGCACAGCATAAAGTTTGCCGTTGTTGGAAAGCCCTTCTCGGATGGGTTTTATCAGGTCGTTCACGTCGTAACTTGCGGGTAGATCCAATGGTTTTAACCAATCCCGTCTCGCCCAAATCGGCGTTTCATAGGAACCGATTGTCAAAACATCGAATTGTCCGCCCTGGCTAGCAACGTCTGTAGTGGTGCGTTGGCGCAACACGTTTTCTTCCAGAACAACCCACCTCAGTTGAATATTTGGATTGGCTTGTTCAAAGTTGCGGGAAAGCCCTTGCATAACCACCATGTCGCCGTTATTGACAGTAGCGATCGTCAGTCTGGTTTTCCCTGCTGCTTGCGAACCCGCACAGGCATGTAGCAGTTGTGCGAGCATCACTCCAACAACGAATGCAACCAAGATTTTAGCGAAGCGAGGCATACGCATCGCACAGCTCCTTTAGTATCAAAATCATATAAAAAAATGATTTTATGCTCTACTATTGGGCAAAGGCCCAATAATTGAATCATACTAGCTGATCTTAAATACTGGACACTTAAACACTATTTGCAACATATATTCACAAGGAGTTGAAGATATGACAGCTAAAGCAAGCTATGACTTTGCTGGCAAGACGATTTTGATTACGGGGGGTGCTGGTGATATTGGTCGAGCTACCGCACAGCGTTTTGCCGCAGATGGTGCAGGTGTAGTACTCCTAGATTTAAACGAAGCGAAGATGGCAGAGGTTACTCATGAATTGGAAGTTTATAAAATTCCAGTTCTTAGCTTTCGCTGCAACGTCACCGCTTCTGAGGATGTTGCTCAAGCTTTTTCTGCTGCTGTAGAGCAATTTGGGCGAATCGACTATGTTTTTAATAATGCGGGTTATCAAGGAGTATTTGCCAAAACTGACGAGTATCCTGAGGAAGATTTTCAAAAGGTGATTGACATAAATGTTGTCGGAGTTTTCCACATCCTTAAGGCGGCGGCACAACACTTACGCAAATCGGGTGGAGGAGCGATCGTTAATATGGCAAGCTATGCAGGAGTGGTTGGTCCTCCAAATATGATCGCTTACTCAGCCTCGAAGTTTGCCGTAATTGGCATAACTCAAACAGCAGCGAAAGACTTGGCTCCTTACCACATTCGGGTGAATGCGCTCTCGCCTGCGCTGATTGGCCCTGGTATGATGTGGACGCGGCAGACCGAATTGCAGGCAGGTGTAGGGTCACAGTACTTTGATGCTGATCCTAAAGTAGTAGAGCAGCAAATGATTAATTCAGTACCAATGCGGCGTTTGGGGAGCCTTGAAGAAGTTGCCAACAGTGTGGCATTTCTCATGAGTGATGAAGCAAGCTACATTACGGGCTTTAATTTGGAGCTTACTGGCGGGCAATAGGGGGAGCAGGGGGAGAAGAAGGAATTGGGTAATTTAATTTTTGGAGTTTCATAGAGAAAAGGGGATTGCTAAGTCAGTAATTTGGTAATATTGTCAGCCTCCAGGATTATTACTGCAATGTTTTGCTGCGCTTGAGTTTATTTCAGACCACTTTTATTAACTTAGAATGTGATAACGTATACACATATTTTTGAGCAAAAACTGTATCCTTGAGCAGATATTCAAATAACTTATCTACTCTTTGGGGGATGCATACTTTCTATAGGTGCAATATGAAAGAACCCTTCTTAGAGCGTGGCTTGTCCCTTCGGACTCGCAAGTTAGACCAGGCAGCTCACGCAGCTTGGCTCTACTACATTGCTGGAAACACACAAGAAGAGATTGCCGCAAAGTTGAACGTGTCCCGGCAGGCGGCACAGCGTTTGGTCGCACTAGCGGTGAGTGAAAAACTGATCAAATTCCGGCTCGATCATCCCCTGAGTGAGTGTATTGCTCTAGCTGAATCACTCAGAGACAAATTTGAACTATCGCTTTGTGAAGTGGTTCCAAGTGATGCAGGGAGCGGCGATAGCTTCAACGGAATTGGCGTATGTGCTGCCACTCACTTAGAGGCGTACCTTGTTGCTAAAACTCCAACAATTTTGGCTTTTTCCACCGGTCGGACTTTGCGATCGATGGTGGATCAAATCCCATCCATGAATCAACCTCAGCATAAGATTGTCTCAATAGTTGGAAATATGTCTCAATATGGCCGTGCAGGTCGTTATGAAGTGGTGATGCATTTGTCCGATCGCGTTGGTTCCCAAGTATATCCAGTTCCTACTCCAGTCGTAGCGACCAGTATTGAAGAACGAGAACTCTTGCAGACTCAGCGATCGTTTATCACCGTGAAAACCCTTGCGGAGCAAGCCAAAGCAACCTTTGTTGGTATTAGCCAAATTGGCTGGGATGCACCGTTACACCAAGACGGATTCATTAATGACGATGAAGTGACCCAATTAATTGAACTGGGGGCAGTTGGGGAAATTGCAGGATGGGCATACGATCGCCAAGGAGTCTTGATTCAGGGTGCAACTAATAGCCGAGTTGCCGGTGTCCCGCTCGAACAAACTGCTCAACGGCTAATTATCGGTATTGCAGGAGGTGTGAAAAAAGTAGAGTCAATTTTGGCGGCTCTGCATGGCAAGCTGATCACAGGACTGATCACTGATGAAGTTGTCGCCCAAGCGATTCTTGACAAAAGCTGATTTTTCACACCTGCTGTTATGGTCATTTCAATAGCTCAATCAGATCGTGCATTCGCTCAATAACTTGCTCGGCACCAGCTGACTGAAGAGCTTCTGCACGGGTTTTTCGTTCATCCTCGCTTACATGAGTTCCCCCTACATAACCGATAATCCGCCCAATTCCAGCAGCAACGGCAGCCTTTACCCCACTGATAGAATCTTCGATTGCCACGCAATCCGAAACTTCAGCTTCCAGACACTTCACTGCGTGTAGATAGATGTCAGGGAGCGGCTTGGGTCGCGCAACAGGGAGAGAGTCGTGGGCGCTAAATATCTGCTCACTTGGGAAATAATCGGTCAGGGCAGCAGAAGTAAGGCAAGCATTCAGCCTTTGAAAACTGCTGTTACTTACTAATGCATATTCAAATCCGTCGTCGCGCAAGTAAGAAAGAACTTCAGGCGTTCCTTCAGTTGCCTTGGCCTCTATACTAAGCCGTTCAATCGCTCTCTTTTCTTCCTCAGCCACTAGCCTATCAATATCTTCCTCATTAAGAGTAGCTAATGAGTCTGGATATATCTTCTTGAGTATTTCCCTGTAAGGTTTCCCTGCAAAGCTTTTAACAAAGTCCTCAAGCTCATAGTGTTGAGCGCCAGCGAACTCACCAGCCACTTCATTTGTCAATCTCCAAGCGCTCTCAAGTGCGATGGTTTCACTATCAACGACAGTTCCATCATGATCGAAAAGTATCACTTTATCATGCTGAAGCGGTTTCATTTAAAAGACCTCCCTCACTATAATTCTTAAGCGTAGCTAATAGTCCGTGGGTCTGGATATCTCGTAAAGCTTGGTGGCATTCATTATCTACGACCTCTGTCTGTTCGCAATTCTCCAATCCCAGAATGCCGCCGATCGCTGCGCCTTCTTGAATCGCTGTAATTGCACTTTGGGTATCTTTGGCATGATAGGGCTGACCAGACTCGCTCGCCCCCTCTCGGACTGCAAGAAGCCACGCCGCAACCGGAAGTATAATCCGCTTCATGCTGACCTTTCGGCTATAAGCATCCTGAAGTATGGGAAATATATACTTGCCTACTTTCCTACAGGTTTCTGAAGAGATTCTCTCAGTAGTATCGGGAAGATCCTCGTTACTCAGCCTTAGTAACACCTGCTGCATATATTGTTCGCACATCTGACGAGGCACGGGTGTTGCTGCTGCGATATCGTCCATCAGAAGCCGGGTAAATAAATGGAATTCCGGTTGCCTGATCGCCTCATGCATATACTGTATACCTGCTCTGACAGCTAAACAGGCTACGAAGGAGTGGACTGCATTCAAGAATCTCGACTTCATATATAGAAAGGGAGTGATGTCGCTAGTCATAATCACCCCGGCATCTTCCCACTTGGGCCGATCGCCTGTGAAGTTGTCTTCCACGACAAACTGCCAAAATGGTTCGGTTACAATGGGGGCGCGATCGCGAACCTGCAACAATCGGTTGGGATAGTTATAGTCAGATTCTTGCTCTTGAGGCACAATCCTGTCTACAACCGTATTCGGAAAGGTCGCGTTATCCCTAATGTATTCTGCAAGAGTCGGATCAATCAAATCAGCATAAGCTAGCACTGCTTTTCGCAGGATCTCCCCGTTTCTTGGGAGGTTGTCACAAGAAAGGGTGGTGAAGGGAGTCATTTTGCGATCGCGTCGTCGGCGCAGCGCCTCTACTATAAAACCAATTGCAGTGGTTGGAGTACAAGGATTTTGCAGATCGTGCGCGATGTCTTCATTCGCTGTATCCAGATTAAAACTCTTGTCTAGATGATAGCCTCCTTGAGTAATTGTCAGAGTCACCAGATGCACAGAGGGAGATGCCATCTTTTCAAGTACATAGTCGCACTTGTCTCTACCATTAACGATTTCCCTGATAGAACCTATAACTTCCGCTTCTTCACGATTTTTAGTGCAACTAGAGTGTTTGGTCAAAGTGTAAAGGAACCTCTGCGGTTTCAACTTCGTAATGGTGTGTTGGCTCTTAAGGCTAACCCCACAAATTCCCCATCTCTGCTCTTGGGGCTGCTTTTGTGCAAGATAGTTATGTATTATGTAAGCGAGGTGGCCTCTAAAGAAACGACCCGGGCCGAAATGGATGATACCTGTATTAAGCACCCTCCTATCGTAAAGAGACTGTTCCTTCCACAAGCCAGTTATAGTACCGAGGTCAGAACTTGAAACACTGGGCGGTCTGAGTAAGTTAACCATTAGATTTCTTAATTAAATAAGTGGATAATCAGGTCAAAAGAGTAGGTCAGTCTGGGTATAGCCAATGACCTACAAGCGGTACAAATATCTCAAAATGCGAAAATTTTAGGCATACTTTACCAATGCCATCCACAAGAAAACGTTTAGCCAGAGGGTAAGTGTGGTGTGACAGATAGAACAGAAAAAGAAGAAATCAGGTCAACATAAGTAAGTATCAAATATCAAGTAGGGAAGCATAGTTATTTACTCCTTAAAAATTTTAAGCAAAAGACAATTTTTAATAACCGGAGGAAGCTAGTTGTTGCTCGTATCTATTCTTGAGGCAAAAATCATAGCCGGAACATTCTTCTCAGTTTCTGTTTTTTCTTTTTATTTCACTTAGGTTAACAATTCTCCTAAAAAAAATTCTATATTTCAATCATGTTTAAATAGTAGCTAACCTTGATACTGTAATCCCCTGCCTATAGGTTTAAAGTGCAAGCAACCTTAAGGTTGACTCTTATGCTAAATATTTATGTCTACTGGATCACAATAGTTATTTATTTCCATAGGGATTATATTAATCTCACTGATATGGGGTTAAGGTTTCAGCTTTGTATAATCTGTATATTTGCATAAGTTAACTGTAAAAGCTTCAGCAATAATCGCTTATTGTTGAAGCTTTTACACAATTAATTTTTGCAGCTATGGCTTCATGAGTTATCTGACTTTTCCCGTCATCTCCTTGATTGAGTGATGTCTACGACGGGCTGCGCCTATGCTTACCTTTAAGCCCTATTCTCGCGTGATTTATTATCACTAATATTAAATTCTTGAGAAGAAATTATAGCCTGAAACCTTTGCAATTTCTTTGTTTCATGACTTAACGGGGAAAGTCAGGTACTATAGAACCTTAATTTTTAATAATTAGGTTATAGTTTAGCGTTGGCGAGGCTTTTCTTTGTGCTTTAGAAAACGATACAACCTTAACATCACTCAATATTGACATATTTATTGTTGTTCATCCGTCCGGTTCCGTACATTAAGCGTATAAGCGCAATACTTTTATCAAAGCCCAAGATTACTTTGCCTTTGGCTTGAGGAGATGAATTTTTCGCCTGCCTCTTGGGGAGCAAAGTTAAAGAGAGATTATAATAGCCAGGCTCACCCGGAGCGCTGAACCACTTGTTGAAGATATCTGGTTACAAGCTCAGGGGAGCGTTTGCAGAGCGTCTGGTTAGCGCAGCCTAAAAAGAGAAAAGACGTTTTTACGTGCGATGTAATCGCCATAGTGTGCAACTTGGTTTGCATGAAAGGTACATGGGAATAGCCTGTGTAGATAACTTTCAAGCAAGGGGGTTGCTCTGCGCTGGCTAATAGGCAACATCTACCAAGCGTAAGCGTTTGACAACTCTTGGCTCAATGCGATCGCTAACCTAACCATCGCGCTCAAATCTCCCCTTTACGATTTACGATTGAGCAATACTTAAAGGATATGAAGATAGCTCCTACCGTTTTTCTAGTTTATCTACAGACTATGTATGACACCGTACCGACACTCTACATTAAGCGAGTGTAAACTTAAAATCATGGTACATTAATCTGACATTCAAAGCAGAAACTGAACGTCTCTACTTAATTAACCCTCCTAATTGTGATTAAAGAAGTAGTTTATCTATATAAACTTTTACATAATGGTAAGTAAATTAGTATAGTTTTGGTTCAGGCAAGATAAATAGCCAAGAAAAAGTTAAGTAGGTTGGCGTAAATAATTATTGTTGCAATAAGGCAGGGGGCAGGGGGAGAAAGAGTTTGAGCCTTATTTACTTTTGTTTACATAGCTTGGTTTTATTGCACCGACTTACTTAAGATTTATATTTGATTATTAGATATAGCCCTTACCGACGTGCTGAGGTGCGTTTTCAAAGCGAGTAACCTTGATAAAAGAGATTTGAGTGTACTTAAATCTGTTAAGGAAACGCTACAACCGTTATAAGAAAATTCTATGTTTAAAATTTTCCAAATCTTTGATATCTATAAAACTTAGTTTAGTTAAACATACATAATACTTTGAGCCAGCTTTTTAAAGCGCAACTTTCTGAAGGCAGTCTAACTGTAAATTTTCTAATTTAGAAGCCCCAACTACAAAACTACAATTAATATGCTAGTAATTTATAATGACGAGCATCTTGAAACAAATAAAATTAAGCTACAGCAAAAAGCGCTGACATTATACAGACAGCTTAAAACTTTAAAAAAATCTGAGTTAACCCTCGAAGAAGAACTATTGATTGAAAACTTTGATACTGCATTACGTTTGTGGCATTCACCTCCTTTGAGCAGTTGCGGATACCTGTAGTAGATGACAATGCTTAGACTGACCAAGCCCCTTCTTTGCGATGCCCTAAGTATACCTGGGTAATCGCACTTCACTGCTCTAAAGGTTCTTTGTGCAAAAGTATAGTTGGTATCTGGTTGCCTGATAGCACAGTCAAATCTCTATCGATTGAAGGGACAGTTAAGTTACAAGAATTTCCTGATTAGTACGAATTCCTTAACTATGCTGCTAGTGTTCGATGAAAAGGGTGTAGAGAACCCATAGTTAAAAGCAAGGGTTTCAAACAAAGACGTTGTATTTCTTAGACTACGTATCTCGAAACACATTTTCTTCTTTTCTCCATATTTAAGAATAGTTGCTCTGTACCTGTTGGATGCGGCAGAGCGCTCTTTCTTTCCCTACACCCCAAACCCTGTTTTCGGTGAATTATTAGGTTTTTCATGCCTCCCGAGTTTTACAGCTGGGTTATTCACATCAGTACAGAGCAAACTTTTATTAGGAACAGCCGTATGACTAACCTGATCCAAAACTTAGAATTTTGCTGGTATGTTTCGCCACCTTGGGGTAAAAATGTCCCGCCGTTACTGGTCAGTCTGCTGGAGCGAGTGTACGTGAAGTTTGCCAAAGCATTCGGTTACTGCGCTGGCGTGGAATGGTCGCAACACGGCTGGAAATATGAAATTGTTCTCGGCAATGATAAGATTACTGTTTTAGGAAACGAAATCATTCCTACAGGCGACTTACAACAGATCATCAAAGAAAAGCCCGTTTTCCTACTGGGCGAATTGGTTGAGTTTCGGTTTCATGGCAATGGGTCACCACTTCGGATTGTCCAAGGCATTCAACTGATTAATGATGCATGGTTCTACAGCATCGAATGGATGTCCCCTAGAATATCGGAAAAAGGTGACGAGGTTTTCACCTCAGCAGATTCGATCGCGCGGGTGACTGACTATGATTTGCAACGGGTACGATTATGACAATCTACACCTCACACTAACGTCGCTCTCATCCGAGAGGTACTTGTTAAAGTAGACAGTTCTGGAGAAGGGCAGGGAGCCACCTTTGGCGTCAACTTCCCCTTGATGAAAGTGCAAGGAGAAAGTCATCTTGCACAAGGTAGCTCCTCATCCAATACTTTTAACTCCTTACGTTTGACAGGAATACGGGTACTAATCGTTGATGATGATGCAGATATCCATGATTTTTTTAGCTTCGTCCTTGAACAAGCGGGAGCAGAGGTTAGTGTTGCGACATCAGCAATAGAAGTGCTGCAAGCACTGGAGCAATCACCAGCAGATATTTTGTTGAGTGACATTGGGATGCCACAGATGAACCACACGCAAAAGCCTTATAGATAATCGATTTGCGCTTATCAAGCGTGCCATAACCAAATAGGAATCCTAATAGTTTCTAGCTGATTACTCAACATGGGAAATGAAAAACGCAGATATTACAGTGTAGCCAACAAAAAAAATCACAGTGAATAACATAAAAAACTCCTTTTTTAGTCAAGGATTAAATAACATTTACTTACTTTTAATCTATAGCTAATGCTAAATGCAAACATCTATTAAAAAGACTAGTCTATTAAATGTCTAGAGGATGACTTGGCTTAACAAAATTATGTTTTATAATCAAGATGAAGTATATCTCAAGAATTGCAATAATTCTCAGGTAAAAAACCACTAGCAGGTAAGTAAAGTTATTTGGGTCTGAGCAGATATACTCATTTAAATACAGGTAAAAAAGTATGCTGCCTAAATCACCTTAATCGTCTTGTGGTCAATCTTGCTACTACCGAACGACCATAAGACGATAATGCAAAAATTAAGTTTTATTGAGGCGTTTATTTGTGCTGATTATCACAATCATTCTTTAAAGGTCATTCAAACCTTTGAAAGATTTTTGTCCGTGAAGCGAACGCTAGCATTGCAGCTAATAGGTTTAATATTATTTTCTGACATTTTAGCCCCCGATCTATCGGGGGATTTTTGTTAGTAGATAATCAGGCAAACTTTAATAGGCACCACATTGGCAGGCATTATATGCGCCCGACTGGATACGATTGTAGCAATAATAACTTTAGTTATATATCTGAAGGATAAATTCATCGTTACTATTTATCTCTAAAGAACCATGAATTCATTAATTTACAGGGCTAAATTAAAGCCATCAGACAACTGAATTGAATTGCTTTTGAAGTTTTATTAACTCAAAACCTAAAAAGCTCTAATTAGTTACAAGGAGTCATATTATGTCAGATACTAGCAATCGTGGCTTTGCTTCTATGGATGAAGACAAGCAACGCGAAATTGCAAGCAAAGGCGGACAAGCTGCTCATGAAAAAGGTACTGCCCATGAGTTCACTTCTGAAGAAGCTCGTGAAGCTGGACAAAAAGGTGGACAAGTTGCTCATGAAAAAGGCACTGCCCATGAGTTCACCTCTGAAGAAGCTCGTGAAGCTGGACGTAAAGGCGGTAGTTCGTGAACGTGAAATATAGAGATAATTAACGGATGCAGTTTTTTGTTTGAAGTCACTCATTAGTAGATTTTTAGCAATAGCATCCATAAAACTGCCATTTTTACTTATCTTGACCCTGTAAATATTATACTTGCATATTTTAAAACTGTCTCATTCAAATCCCAATGAGCAGTTTTAAAATTTCTAGTATTAATAACCTAATTTATTTTGTCTAGGTAAATTTTTGTTGATATTATCTATCTTTACACTGTCACTATTTATCTACAGTTTCTTTAAGCTCAAGGACTGTTGCTCCCAGTGACGAGCAATAACATTCGTCATCACAACTCATCTTTAAGCCAACTCAACCCAGCTCTCAACGCCGCCGCAGCCGGTATAATAAATCTTCTGTTCCCCGAATATACCACCTGTGCGGCTGATGATACGAAATTCCCAGCATTTACCAGGTGTGTAAAAAACTATCAGGGCGCTAACCTTCAATTACAGAGAACTTCATTAACCTTCAATTGCGACATTTGGCGCTTTCATGATTGATGTTTTAGTTTACTAATTCCTTGAAAAAGATAACCAGTTCCTCTTTGTGTCAAAATATATTCTGGATTTTCCGGGTCATCTTCTAACTTCAAGCGCAAACGTGAGATATGCACATCCACTACACGAGTATCTGCATGCTGTTCTGCGTTATAACCCCACACTTGCTGCAATATTTCTCCACGGGTAAAAGATTTGCCCGGATAGCTCATCAATAACTCTAGTAAGCTGTACTCTACACCCGTTAATGGAAGCCGCTCACCTCCTTTGTAGACTTGTCGCTTATTGGTATCAATTTTGAGATTGTCTAGAACCATTACTCCCAATTTAGAAATAGCAGTAGTAGTTGTTCTATCGTTTCTTCGTCGCAGCAACGAGCGAATTCTTGACTCTAATTCCTTGGGAGAGAAAGGTTTCGCCATATAGTCATCAGCCCCTAATTCCAGCCCAGTGATCCGATCTGCTACATCTCCCAAAGCTGTAAGCATGATGATTGCTACGTCTGATTGTTTCCGTAATTCTTGACAGACACCATAACCATCTAGTTTTGGCATCATTATATCCAGAACTATCAAATCAGGGGTTTCTTTACGAAAAGCTAATAAAGCCTCTTCACCGTCACATGCAGTGACTACATCGTAGCCAATCATCTCAAGACGCGTTTGTAAAATCCGGCGGATGCTGGCTTCGTCATCTACTACCAAGATTTTTGCTTTATGGCTCTCCACGTCTTTTTGTACTCCTTGGTCAAAAGGATGAGATTGTTAACCATGTATTACCACTTTAAAAGCTAGTGGAGGCTGGACATCAATATTTAACAATATTAAATACTGATTTATTTAGGTAAAATAGTAATTTAATCATTCAAAATGGCTAATTAATTTGCTCTGGCTAATGTAACCTTACTCAAAACTGTTTCGGTGCAACCTGGCAAAAAATTATGTCTATAATTGAATTAATGGATAAAAAATAAATCTGCTCGAATTACGCTACACCAGTTTTTAAATTGATTTTTTTGATAAAAATAGTTAATTGTGTCAGTTATCCCTCTTCTGTCACCCTCCGTGAGGACGATCGCCAGAAGCCTCATGAGGCAACCAATACAAGCTATACTATTAGAAAAAAATTGGTCTTGTATTTGTTATTAGAAAAGAATCGCGCGATGCCTGCGGCGGGCAAAGGCATCGCCTGCTATACAAAAGCTCTAAAATTCAGAAATGGTAAAACTTTCCGGAGAGTGACAGAAGCTGTTCATGAGCGGATCGCCCACTATGGATGGAAGAAACCATTCTGTTTTCTTAGGAGAGGGATAAAACAAAGCAAAAAAGGATTGGGAATTGCTAAGGAGCCACCAGAAGCAGATTGAAGTTACTTTAACAAACAGCAATATTGGTGTCAGTCGCTAGAAGAAGATTCTTGTATTTTGCATGAATGGCTCCTGCTAAAAAGCTAGCAATAGTGTCTCGTAGAGAACATCTGAATTAATGAAAAGAATGAAATATGCTTAGATAAAGAGTACCTAAACTTTGTTTAAGTACCCCCCTATGCAAACTAATGACTAACCATTTAATAACAGCTTAGTTGCTATCTTTCCTTTTCTAATCTTGCTTGAGACAGATTACTTACTCATACTTCGTTGGTTGCGCTCCAGGGCAATCCAAATATATCTGACAGTTAACAGTTCGTGAGCAAAAGCTCCCCTAGCTCAAGATTGCCTTTGACCAACGCTAATGCCACTTTACTTATTAGAGTTTTTGTGCCTCGTAGGGTCAACTAACCGATATGATTGGTCAGATTCACTCGTTGGAGGAAACGGATTTCCAGCAGTTGAGGTTACCTCTAGCCCTGTGCCTCTTCCATTAGAATTGATTACTTCATACTGTCCACTAATGGGAGTGCGTTCCCCTGGACTATGCAAAGAAAATTGAGGCTCCTCTGATTGGCTTAACTCTGTAGTAATGGGAGTGTAAATTAAAGTAAATTGGCTTTTAATTTCAAAACCTGGAAGATAGCCACCGTGGAACGAGATATCTGACAACTGACTGAATGTATTTTTAATGGATGAGATTGGTTTAAGCAATTGTGGGTTGTCCTGACTCCACCTAATAATTTGTGCATCTAGCAATTCTTGAAACTCAACAGCGTGTACTGTCGCATCATCCAAGAAAGTTTGACTATCTGCAATTATCGATAACTTCAGAGTCAGCAAAAGTATTGTTTGTATTTCTAAAGAATCGTCTTTAGAGGTAACTTGTGTACAAGACTCATCTACATAAAAACCAAATTGGCTTTTAAAATGTGAAAAGCTCGGTGTTTGAAGTTGTTGACTAAGATATGACAACAATCCGGTATCTGGATCTGATAGAATCTGGCGAACGATGGGGATTTGTGTCATAAATATTTTGCGAATTTTAAATTTAACGTTTTCTTTCCCAACAATTTCATCAGATTCAGCACTTTGAGACATCCATCAAACTGACGAAACTTAGCTCAATCGCTCTACCGATTTACTTAAAACATCTTTGATGCTGCTTTCACGCCTCTCATCCCCGACTAAGGGAGCAATCATAGACTGTGGGGGCAATACGGTTCGGTTAAGACATCTCTTTGCCCTTGACAGCAGAGGAGTTTTTGAGCATGACTATGTACCCCTACAAATGCGATCAAGACCGAATCTTGGGTTGAAAGAACCTTTCAACCCACAGGCCCCAATGGTGTTGTGATTCAACTCGTCCAATGGCTCATCGAAAACAGTTGTTAATAAATAAATGAAGAATTTTTAAGTGGTAAAGGTTTCAAAGCACGCAGAGCCACATCCAGATTAGCAGCTTACATACTTGATATTAACTATCTCTTGGTGGATATTAACACAAGTATATTTATGAATATATCTGCCTTAATAATACACATGATGATAGTGCCAATTTTACTTTTTAACGGTGTAAATAAAAATAAGTACTTCCATAAATAACTAAGTATGGCAACCTTATGTAATCCCACACTATCAATCGATCTTTTTACTAATTCAGAGCCGAATGTCAGTGTAACGGTTGATGTCAGGCTCACTTCATTTGAGACTTTTCTTATTGAGAATGAGGTTGGTTTCCAACTCAGAGCTAAACTAGTTAGAGATGATGGTGGTTTCAACGGAGGAGATAATAACTTATTCTTGTTTCCAACTCAAAATATCACTAGTACAGGGACTTATACTTTTCAATCGACAGTTAGCTATAGCACCCTGAATGAAGATAGTGGCTTATTTAACTCCAGTGATGAGATATTCGCCAATTTTAGCCTCACAAGCACAGAACAAATTTTTCCATTAAATGTATCGATTAGCAGCCCTACTATTGAGGTCAGGGCCGTTTCATTTCCTAAATATCTCGAAAAAACAAGGGTTTTAGCGATTAAGAATTGATTATTTTGTTACCAGCCTGCCGATAAAATGAACAATCTTACTGTTATTTAAGTACTTAAAAGTTCATTTATTCGTCACTCCCACTTACAACTTTTTTTCGCTAACCATCTTGATAAATCCTGTTTCAGGTGGAAGAAAATAGCCCTGCCACTGAGGGAAAATTTGGTCAACCGAGAAAACTCAAGTAATGTAGTAGTTGATGGAAATCGAAAAAGCCGAAGACCAAAATCTTCAAGCTGATGCTGATAACATCAATTCTTCAGCCCTTGTACCAGAGGACAAACCAGCAGCCATTCAAGAGCCAAAAGAACCGAACTACATTCCACTACGGGATAATCTCATAGTCCAATCGGCAGGCAAATCAGGCTGGCAGATTTCTGATATTTGGCGTGATATTCGAGTGGATGATTTTTGTAGTTAATTAAAGCAGGCAATTTATATTCCCAGACGGTTCAGTATCAAGGCGGTTGCAGTTATCCACGATCCAAATGTCAACGGATTGCAGATTGCCGATTGTAGATTGTAAATTTATTGTTGATATTAGAGGGTAAATTGTAGATTTTCCCCTGCTTGAAAGCTAGTAGCTCGTGTAATATTCCAATCTGCTTTTCTTTAATCTACATTCTCCCCTATTCGGTCAGAGATTGAGGAACAGGCACAAAGTAAGGGAGAAAAGTTTTCCGAATGCATTCCTGTGCAGCCTGTCCCTCAATACTTGGTTAAAACACGGCCTATAGTAACCGTTTGAGCAATTTTTGTAAACTATCTTTGCACCCAGTCAAAGCTATAGTTGCATTGTACCTATAATAAACTACGTGTAACTATAACTAAAAGTTAGCACCATGTAAGCGTGTATCGCTGGATTACGCATCAAAGACGATACCAAAGACAAGCAAAATTTATCGGCAGCGCAATAGTTTCTATTCTCGTTGCCAATATGCTCCCTCCGCGATCGCATATTGGTGAAAGTGTTGTGTTGTCACTGTAACCATAAGTTTGCCGCCTTTGAAAGCATAACCTTGCCGCAGGATAAGCGAAAAGGCTTGATTTAACGTTCAGCGATCGCAGTCAAAGCATTTGGTTTTGAAACCAAAAAGACGAGTTCTTTCCCCAAATCAGTCAAACGCCGCCCGAAGGATAGACGGATCTTGGAAATCAGTACGACAGTTTGATCGTCGGAGTGCCCCTGTCCGTCAAGCAAAGAGGCTACGAACAGTTAACATGCGTTTTAACTCAATTAACTTGACTGGTCTAAATTGAGCGATCGCTGAAGAATGAAATGTAACCAGGTGGGCAGCAAGCTTCACCAACCTAACGGAGAACAAGATGAGCAATATTAATATGAGCAGTAAAAATATGACACATAAGAGCGCGCTCGTTACTGGAGCATCCAGTGGAATCGGTGCCGTCTATGCCGATCGCTTCGCAAAGCGTGGTTACGATCTCGTGCTGGTAGCGCGTGACCACGCCCGAATGGAAGCTCTAGCCGAAAGACTGCGCCGGGAAACCGGGGTGGTGGTTGACATCCTTCAGGCCGATCTCACCGATGCTGGTGAACTCGCCCAGGTGGAGGAGCGGCTAAGTATTGACACGCGCATTAGTATCCTGGTTAACAATGCTGGTGTCAGCGCTGCCAGCAGTTTCATAGATCAAAGCCCGGATGAGGTGGCTAAAATCATCAGCCTCAACACCATAGCGCTAACGCGGCTTGCCAGCGCCGTCGCTCCACGGTTCGTCAAGGCGGGCGATGGCGCGATTATTAACATCAGTTCGGCGGTTGCGTTAGTACCGGAATTCGGTTTGACTGTCTATGGCGCAACCAAAGCCTTTGTCCTCTTCCTCACCCAGGGTCTCCACTTCGAGCTTGGCCCCAAAGGTGTCTATGTTCAGGCTGTGCTACCGGCATCAACGCAGACGGAAATCTGGGAGCGCTCAGGTTGGGATATGAATGCGCTACCGCCTGCTATGAAAGTTGACGAACTAGTGGATGCCGCCCTTGTTGGCTTCGATCGCCGCGAAACTGTCACCATCCCGTCGCTTCCCGATGCGGAGCAGTGGAACACCTTCGATGCTGCTCGTCAGAGCATGATCCCAAATTTCAATCAGGTAGATGCCGCAGACCGCTATCGCCTCGCCTCAAAGCCATATGTGCGCCAGTTATCGTAACTTTTTCCCAACTGATGCCCGCTGGTAGTTTACAGGAATTCGCTTGGCAAGTTCAAAACCGTAATTTTGACGAGCGAAGTCTTCACCAGAGGTGTTTTACCCCATCTGAAAAATTAATAGCTGCCTACTTTACCCCCACGTTCCTTAC
Source organism: Nostoc desertorum CM1-VF14 (assembly GCA_019359245.1). Lineage (GTDB taxonomy): Bacteria > Cyanobacteriota > Cyanobacteriia > Cyanobacteriales > Nostocaceae > Nostoc > Nostoc desertorum. The sequence goes on from JAHHHR010000032.1 coordinate 25,627, forward strand.
AAATCCTCTTTTTTAGCCAATGGATATGATTATGACAACACTAGAGACAATGACAGGCAAAATCAACCCCCAAGAACTGACCCAAAGCAAACTACAATTGCACTATGCTGTTCAATATATTGCCGCAACGGGTGCGGCATTGGTAGAGCCTCTACCAGATTACAGCCACACCAGCATGGTATGGAATCCGGTTTTAGAAGCGTTTGTTGGATCGACTATTCGAGCAGCCCAGCCCTTTCAAATAGCACTCAACCCAGTCAGCCTCACATTACTGTTGATAGATGATCAGAATGACACGATCGCATCTTTGCCATTACACGGAAAGACAATGCTAGAAGGGCTGGATTGGCTTCAACACGAGATTTCTAAACTCGGTACAGATGCCAGCGAGATTGTCTTTTTAGACTATCCACCTGATGATTTTCCCGATCATCCCCTTGCTCACGGAGCCTCCTTTGATGCCAGCCAAGAGGTGGAATTGCGTGAATTAGCAAATTACTACATCACCGCACATCGGCTACTTCAGAAGATTGTTACAACTAACGAGAATGCTTCAGCGATTTACATTTGGCCCCATCATTTTGATATGGCAACACTAATTACACTTTCTGACTCCAAAAATGAGAATCCATTAACAGTCGGGGTTGGATTATCGCCTGGAGACACTAGCTATCAAGAACCTTACTGGTATGTGTCTCCTTATCCGTATCCAGACACAGCCAATCTTCCTACCCTTGATGGTCAGGCTTTTTGGCATACCCAACACTGGGTTGGGGCTGTGCTGCAAGCTTCTCAATTCACTAAAAATGCTAATGCCCAAACCCAACAACAGCAGGTTGCGGCATTCCTGCATTCTGCTGTGAAAGCATCAATAACCCTGCTCAAGTCCGAGTCTTCTGCTGAAGTTTGACGATGAATGTCTTGCAAACTTGTCCTCTCTGTTCTCACCAGGTTTTGTGCCATATCTGCGCTAGAAGATTTTATTGGTTGTGTGGCTTTGTTGGATAAATAAACCTATTGAAATCAAGGGTTTGGGCGATTGAGATCCCAATAAATACTTATTCTATGACATCTTGAGAGGCTCAAACCCTTACCCAAATTGAGGCAGCAAAAGCGATCGCTTACTCTAATTCTCCCCTAGTTCTCCCCGATCGCACTTTAATCTTAGAAGTCTAGAAGACTTGAGGCTCTAGGCGCTTTCAGTAAGGAGGAGAACAATGCAACTAAAACATAGCCACATCTTTCGCCCAGAAGCCCTAGATCGCTTATCTTCACCAGAACAACTGGATCAAGCAATACAAGTTGTCAAACCTCAAGCTTGGTTAACCCTATCTACTTTGAGTTTTGTGGTTGCTGTGGCTGGTATCTGGAGTGTGTTTGGTAGAATTCCTCTCACCGTCACAGGTCAAGGTATATTGATTAAGCCGCACCATGTTGTGGAATTTCAAGCACCCAGTTCTGGCCCATTACTAACTCTAAAGGTCAAGGCAGGGGATATTATTAAACAAGGTGATGTACTAGGGATAATCGACCAATCAGCACTGAAGCAGCAACTACAACAAGAGCAAGTAAAGTTGCAACAGCTGCAAACCCAGAATCAAGAAACGGATAGCCTACAAAAGCTGCTGATTGACCAACAAATTATCACTCTTGGACAGCAAAAATTAGATTTAGAAAATAATCTGCATCGAGAGCAAAGTGCGCCCAAGTTACGCGATCAAACACTGAGAGCGATCGCTCAAAAACGTCAAAGCATTAATTCCCGCAAACAACAAATTAGTTACTTACTTAAAACTCTCCAAGGACGGGTTGATAACCGTCGTCAGCTTTTTGAGCAGCATGTCATCAGCCAAGATATGCTGGTGCAAGCTGAACAGGAATATTTTAATACTCAAAGCGAACTATCAAATATTGATGTGCAACTGAAGGATCTTGAAATTCAAGAAACCACCACGCAACGAGAATATCTGGAAAATCTGAATAGAATTGACGAAATTAAAACTAAAATTAAAGATATCAATAGTCAAAATACTAAACTACGCGAACAAGACCTGAGGCAATCAATTGACAAAACTAATCAAATTCAGGAAATAAAGCGCCGTATTGCCCAATTAGAACTGCAACTATCTCAAGAAAGTAGAATCATTAGCAAATACAATGGTCATATTCTAGAAGTAAGTGTTGTTCCTGGTCAAATGATGAATCCGGGTATTCGCTTGGGTTCAATTGAAGCTGAACAGCCGAATTCAAAACTTGTGAGTCTTGTTTACTTTGCTAATAAAGATGGTAAGCAAATCAAGCCAGGAATGGCTGTACAAGTGACTCCCAGCTTTGCCAAACGTGAACGCGAAGGTGGCATTGTCGGAACGATCGCAGATATTTCTTCATTTCCGGTAACTACACAAGATATTACAGCGATCGTTGGTAACAAAGAAATGGCCGCTAGTCTCGCGGGTAAAGGTGAAGGTCAGGTGCAAGCTTTTGTCCAACTCCAAGAAAACCCTACATCAATAAGTGGTTACGAATGGTCATCATCTGATGGCCCAGCCTTAAAAATATCTTCCGGCACAACTACCTCTGTTCAAGTGAAAGTCGGAGAAAAAGCACCTATTTCTTATATTATTCCTATGCTACGCTCTTGGACGGGGATTTATTAAATTGGGAATTGGGAATGGGGGATTGGGCATTGGGCATTGGAGAGTTAAAACTTAAGGGTTCACCCTCACAGGCTCAACATTTTAAATTCTAATACCAATACCCAATCTCCAATGCCCCATACCTAGGCTCCTTTCGACTTCGCTCAACAAGTGCCCCATGCCCAATCCCCAATGCCCCATCCCTAAATTTAAACCGCATCATGTCCGCACTTCTACACTTTTGCAAATGGAAGCGGTCGAATGTGGTGCGGCTGCTTTAGGAATAATTCTGAGCTATTACGGTCGGATTGTGCCACTGGCTAAACTACGTGAAGAATGCGGTGTTTCGCGAGATGGGAGTAAAGCTTTTAATATCCTTAAAGCTGCTAAAAATTATGGACTCAATGCTAAAGGTTTAAAACTGTCTCTGGAAAACGTCAAAACTACCCGTCTTCCCTACATTGCCTTTTGGAATTTTAACCATTTTCTCGTAGTAGAAGGATATAGCAAAAAACGCGTCTACCTCAACGATCCTGCTACTGGTAAAAGAACAGTGAGTTGGGAAGATTTCGATCGCGCATACACGGGTGTTGCGCTGGTGATGGAACCAGGAGCGGACTTTCAGAGGGGAGGCAAAAAAAATCACATTGTCTCAGCCTTAAGTAACCGCTTACAAAACTCCTGGGGTACTATTTTATTTTGTTTGCTAGCGGGGTTATTGCTAACATTGCCTCGATTAGCTGTGCCAGCATTTTCTCAGGTATTTATCGATGAGATTTTAATCCAAGACCGACAAGATTGGTTACGGCCTTTGCTGTTAGGAATGCTGATCACTACTTTATTGCGGGCGTTTCTGGCTAGACTGCGGCTTACCTACCTGCGCCGATTGATGGTGAAGTTGTCAGTCAGTATGTCAGGACAGTTTCTTTGGCATATATTGCGATTACCCATCGGGTTTTATGCCCAGCGCTTTGCTGGAGAAATCAGTAGTCGGATGCAACTAAATGACAAGGTTGCAGAAATACTTTCAGGGCGTTTAGCAACCACTGTAATTGATGCAGTAATGATGGTCTTCTACCTGCTGATTATGATTCAGTACGATCGCTTGCTGAGTGCGATCGCAGTCGGCTTTGCTGCTATCAACATTCTTGCTCTCCTATTTTTATCGCAAACTCGCGTCGATGCCAATATGCGGCTGGCTCAAGAACATGGCAAGGTAGCTGGGGTGGCGGTTAGTGGTATCCAAACAATAGAAACAGTCAAAGCTTCTGGGCTGGAGTCAGATTTATTTGCCCGGTTTGCCGGTTATTATGCTAAAGCAGTTAACGCCGAACAGCAGTTAGGTTTACAAACTCAAATTATCACTACATTACCGACGATTTTAACAGCCCTGACTACAGCTTTTATCTTGCTAGTTGGTGGTTTACAGGTAATGAATGGAAGTCTTAGTATTGGGATGCTGGTTGCCTACCAAAGTTTAACCCAGAGCTTCTTAGAACCAGTTAATAGCCTCGTCAATTTTGGCAGTACTTTACAAGATTTAGAAGCTGACTTAAACCGTCTTGATGATGTGCTTCAAAATTCCGTTGATTTGGAAGTGGAGGAGAAGCAAAGAGCAGGGGAGGCAGGGGGAGCAGGGGGAGAAATTACTTTCTCATCTCTCTGGCAATTACAGGGTCACGTTGAGTTACGGAATGTCACTTTTGGCTACAGTCCTGTAGAACCTCCGTTAATTGAGAATTTGAGCTTGAGTGTCAAGCCAGGACAAAGGATAGCGCTGGTGGGGGGAAGTGGTTCTGGTAAATCTACAATTGCCAAATTAATTTGCGGTCTTTATCAGCCTTGGGAAGGGGAAATCTGCTTTGATGGTGTAGAGCGATCGCAGATTAAACGCTCTGTCCTTGCTCATTGTTTGGCAATGGTTGAACAGGATATCTTTTTATTTGCGGGGACTGTGCGAGAAAATATCACTCTTTGGGACTCTACTATGCCAGAAGCTGATTTGGTGCAGGCTTGCCAAGATGCAGCTATTCATGATGCGATCGCATCTATGCCTGGAAAATATGATTTTGAGTTGATTGAGGGCGGCATGAATATTAGCGGTGGACAACGCCAACGTTTAGAAATTGCCCGCGCTTTGGTGAGAAATCCCACAGTATTAGTACTTGATGAAGCAACAAGCGCTCTAGATGCCCAAACAGAACTGATTATTAATCGCAATTTACAACAGCGTGGTTGTTCCTGTATTGTAGTAGCCCACCGCCTCAGCACAATTCGCGATTGTGATGAAATTATTGTGCTAGAGCAAGGTAAAATCGTGCAGCGTGGCACTCATGAGGAATTATGGCAGCAAGGTGGAACTTATGTCCGCTTACTTCACGCGGTAGAGGCATAGTTGAGTAATGAATAGCCCGCAGGTGAATCCTTCTTCTAAACTTTACTCCTTTCAAGCAAACGAACCAGTACTGTTGAATGACTCCGAAACATTCTGGATAGTGCAGTCTGGAACATTGGCGGTGTTTGCGACTAGAGTTAAAAACAGTTTACCAAAGGAACATCACCGCTATCTATTTCATGTCAGCGCTGGTGAAGCCTTGTTTATTGCAGTGTTGTTACCGGAAGTAGTTGCACAAAGCCAATGGAGTTTTGTCGCGATCGCAATTGAACCCACTCAATTATGCCAGATATCAATGGTTGATTTGGTTCAGGGAATTGCGGCGGCTGACTCGCAAACCATAGAACTTTTAGAAGGTTGGGTAAATCATTTAGGGCAATCTCTTAACGCCCAGCAAACAGTTTTGGCTACACCATTAAACCAAGTGTCGGTATTTGAGCGGGATTTTTCATTATCGCCTGGTGAAACGCTACAGTGGAGGCAACAAACACTCCGATGGCTGAAGTTACAGCAAGGCAATACTCACTGGATGGGAGTTGAGGAACTAACCTTGAATTCCGCCTCACCAGCATTTCCAATCACCAATGCGATGTGGCTGGAGGCAGAAAATGCGGTTATCGGAGAGATGTTGTCAACGGCAGATTTAGAAAATTCCGAGAAACTTCTGACAGGTTTAGCTAGTTTGCAGACTTATTTCTTTCACTACTTCAGTTTGTTGGCAAACAAAGAAGCAGAAGCAGAATTCCGGCAGTTTCAAGAACGCGAACAATTTAATCAGCAAGTAATAGAGGCGGCACTCTCTGATTTAGCAGCAGTTTTACAGCCGCAGCACGAGGCAGTTTTCTTTCAAGAGGGGTCACCCTTACTGGTAGCATTTGGGGCAGTTGGGCGATCGCTGGGAATAGAGATTCGTCCACCAGTAGAGGATTTGAATTCTATTAAAGACCCTGTAGCAGCGATCGCCAGAGCATCACAAATTCGAATTCGGCGAATAACTTTAAGAGATGGTTGGTGGCAGCAAGATCAAGGCCCTCTGTTAGCTTATACCCAGTTAGAAAATCGCCCAGTAGCTTTGTTACCCACAGACAATAAGAGTTATATCATATTTGACCCAATAGCACAAACTCGCACACCTGTAAATGCTTCAATAGCAAAAACACTGAAATATGTAGCTTACGTTTTGTATCGATCGTTGCCCAGGGTTGTGAACAATGTCATTGAGCTACTTCAGTTTGGGGTGAAGGGCTATGAAAAAGACATTATTAATATTGTGATTGTGGGGATAATGGGGACATTGCTGGGAATGATTGTACCCCAGGCAACCATAATATTAATCAACAATGCTATTCCTGATAGCGATCGCGCCTTACTGTGGCAGATAGGATTGGTATTGTTAGCAGCAGCTTTTGGGCAGTTAGCTTTTCAGATTGCCCAAAGTATTATCACCCTACGAGTCGAAAGTGCTACTAACAGCGTATTGCAACCAGCAATCTGGGATCGGCTGCTGAGATTAAGTCCAGGTTTTTTTCGTCAATACGCTTCTGGAGATTTGGTCAACCGCGTCATGGCGGTGAGGCAAATTCATGAACAACTCAGTGGTGCCACCCAAAGGACTTTGTTGAGTGGAGTTTTTGCCCTATTCAACTTAGGGCTGATGTTTGTTTACAGTTGGCAACTTGCTCTTGTGGGAGTCAGTTTAGCAATTCTTGCTGCTGTAGTAACGGCTGTTTCTAACTTCCTCCTAGTCAAGAAATCACAAAAACAGCAAGAACTAGATGGGGTAATTCAAGGACTCACCGTGCAACTGATCAATGGTGTGGCCAAGCTGCGAGTAGCAATGGCAGAAGAACGAGCATTTGCAGCTTGGGCAAAAAAGTACAGCCAGCAGATCCGCTTGAAGGCAAGTTGGCAACAAATAAAAGATAGCGTTTCTATTTTTAACGAAGCCCTGCCTTTAATCAGTACAGTGCTGTTGTTTGGGTTTATCATGCTTTTGATGCAGACACGCTTAAATATTGGTACATTTGTTGCTTTTAACTATGCTTTAACAATTTTTATCAAGGGAGTGACTGACCTGAGCAATACCGTAACCGACATCTTGGGTATCGTACCAATTTGGGAACGGGCCAAACCGATTTGGCGATCGCAGCCAGAATCAGACTCAACTAAGACAAATCCTGGCGAGTTAAGCGGTCGCATTGCACTAGATCGTGTCAGCTTTCACTACTCCCAGAACAAAAGTTTAATCCTTAATGATGTCAGTCTCCATGCCGAACCAGGAGAATTTATTGCGATCGTTGGCCCTTCTGGAAGCGGAAAATCAACAATATTACGGTTGTTATTGGGGTTTGAGACTCCATTAACAGGCAGCATTTACTATGACAGTAAAGACTTGATAGAGTTGGATATTCAGGCTGTGCGAAGACAGTTAGGAGTGGTGCTGCAAAATGGCAAAATCGGCACAGGCTCAATCTTTGAGAATATTACTGCTGGAGCTTTGGTGACGCAAGAACAAGCCTGGGAAGCGGCACGAATGGCAGGCTTGGCTGGTGATATTGAGCAAATGCCAATGGGAATGTACACCATAATTAGCGAGGGAGGTACTAATCTTTCTGGTGGACAACGACAAAGATTATTAATTGCGCGATCGCTTGTTTCAAAGCCTAAAATTATCTTGATGGATGAGGCTACCAGTGCTTTGGACAATCGCACCCAGGCAATTGTAACTGAAAGTTTAGCGAAATTAAATGCTACTAGAGTGGTGATTGCCCATCGCCTCAGCACAATTCGTAATGCCGATCGCATCTATGTTATTGACGCTGGTAAAGTCGTGCAAGTAGGTAATTTTGCGGCATTGATTGCCCAAGAAGGGTTATTTGCCAAACTGGTAGCCCAACAGTTAGAAAGTGAGCTTTAATTCTGCTTTAGCATAGAATTAGCAACTTGGTATAAAGATTGTAACTTTAGTCCATGATTAGGATACTCAACCACAGCAAAATTGCAGTTTGCCTGGAAGCGATCGCCATTGGCAGCTGTAAAGACTTGCTGCCGGAGCTTGGTTAAAATGTCATTGAGGCGATGTTGGATGACGAGCCGTTCTGTTTCAGTAAAGCCAGAAACTCCCACCACAAATTCTCCGTTACCCCAATAGCCCAATATTTCACCACTGCAAAATGCCGACTGGAATAGACGACTCCATCGTTGCAACACTTGATTACCAGCCTCATGGCCGTACTGGATATTAATTTGGCGTAAATCATTGAAATTCAAGATCGCCAAGCAAACCGATTGCTGATTTTTCTCGGCTTTAGCAATCAGGTGCTGTAAGTCCCGGCTAGACTGGAACTGATTTGCTAATCCGGTTATGGGGTCTTTAGTAGAGAGTGATTGGAGTAGGCGACTGCGTTCTAGGCGATGGGTAATCCTTGCCAGCAGTTCTGCCCCCACAACGGGTTTAACTACATAATCATCTCCTCCAGCAGCAAACACCTGCTGCACAGTTTCCATATCTCGGTGAGCCGTCAGAAATACAATTGGCAATTCCTGCCATTGGGGATCTGTGCGAACTGCTTGGCAAAGTTCAATACCACTTATTTCTGGCATTTCCACATCCAAAATCAACAAATCTGGTGCAGTAGATTGTAATACCTCCCAGAAACGTCGGGGATCGTCCAATCCGGTAATTCGCATTCCCCAAGGTTCTAACATTGGGCCTAGCGCTGCTAAAATTAGTGGATCATCATCAACTACTAATACATTTACTGTTAGAGAACGGGTAAACTGTAATATTTGAGATGCAGCTTCCCAAACTTGATTTGCTGTGACAGGCTTAACGAGAAAACCCCGCGCCCCAGACTGAGCCAAAGTTACACGATCCACTAGCTGATCAGTGACAGCCAGCGCCAGAACAGGTACATGAGGGGTATGTGTTGCGAAGTCCAACATTAATGCCAAACTTTCCTCTCGCAGCCCAATCTCATCTACATTCAGCACTACTAAATCTGGTGATGTGGTTTGCAAAAAGTTTTTTGCACCTTCTAACGTTGTTATTTGCTGCCAGCGCATTTCCAGAGAATATGCCAGTTGTTGCAACTGTGAACCCAGTTGTAAATCAGGGTCAATCAGCAGTAACTTAGGACTTATCTCTTCCTCAATTGAGGTAGCAGTTTGATTAACTACCTTTTGCGTCATTAGGTTTAATAATTTACCTAACTCTTGTATCAGCGATATTAATTGGCTTTTTCGGGCTGCTAATAATTCTGTATCTTTGTCTAAAATCTGTTCAATTTCCCGTGCTATTTGAGTTCCTGCTTCTTGCTCAAACATTCCCAAAACACCAGCTAGCTTGTGCGCTTCCCGTCCAGCCGATTTACGTGATTCTGTAGTTAGTGTGCCGCTAGAGAGTTCTGTTGCTGCTTGTTGCAGTACCTCCATTCGCTGCATCATTAGCCCCTGGTATTGACTCCACAAACCACCCATTGCTTGCTTAAACTGTTGTTCAACGGATGGGGAAGTATCGGGTATGGAGGAATTCTGAACGGGATTTTTTTGAGTTATTTCTTTTTCGCTCTTTCCACTACTAATAGCTTTTTGAGATAAGCGATATCCCAAACCATAAACGTTTTCAATCCAGTCTACGGCTCCCACTACTTTCAACTTGTGTCGCAACCACTTAATATGGGACTTAACAGTTTCCTCTTGTGGTGGGTCGTCAAAAGTCCAGAGATGTTCGATAATATCTCCCCGACTAAAAACCCGCAATGGATTCCGCAGTAATAGTTCCAGCAGACTATATTCTTTGGGTGTCAAATCTAGAACTTGATTATCGTATGTTACCTCGCAAATGCTTGGATCTAAACGCAATGCTCCAACTTCTAGCACTGGAGAACGGGGAGTATCGCTGCGACGTAACAAAGCGCGTACCCTTGCTTGGAGTTCTCCCAAATTTAAAGGTTTAATTAGATAATCATCTGCTCCAGCATCGAGTCCACGAATGCGATCGCTAGTTTCATCTTTTGCTGTGATCAATAAAATAGGAGTGGAACAGCCACTAGAACGTAAGCGCTGACATAAAGTAATGCCATCCAGTTTCGGCAGTCCCACATCTGTTAATATCAGGTCGTAGTTAGTACCTTGAGAATATTCCCAGCCAATTTGTCCGTCTTGTGCGAGTTCAACAGCATAATGTTGTTGGCTAAGAGACTGCAACAAAACGCTTGCTAAAACTTCGTCATCTTCGATCAGCAAGATTCTCATTGCAATACTACCTTTCTTGACCACACAGGGGTGTTCTTGTGAACATATACCTGACTTAAAACATCCTCTTAAATAATAATAAGTAGTGATGAAGATATTCCCTTATTTTTCAGAGGAGGGTCGGGAAATGGATTAGATAAAGCGGTTTTTGGCAAAATCTTAATAGAGTATTCTAAGCAAATAAATATCTCCAAAATTAATTATGCGTTACCTGAAACCCTTGTAGAGACGTTGCAATGCAACATCTTTACAAGGGTTTCTACTCCTATGTCTAATGATGATGGTGATGGTGGTGATGGTTATCCCCAGTTAGTTGGGGATTAACTGCTAAAGTTTGTTCTGACAACAACTCTGCAATATGAGCATCAGCCCATTGTGCCGCCATAGCCAAGAATTCTGGATGATCGTTTACGCAAGCCATTTGCACGTAGTTCGTACCAGGATGCTGTTTTTCCAGAGCATGGATGATGTGGTGTACATCTAATAAAGTTTCATGGTTTTCTGTGGCAAAGCCAATTGGCATAAAAATTACCACTTTTGCACCCAGTTGAATCAGGTTATTTGCTGCTTGCTCGGCGTTTGGCTGTGTCCAATCAATTAAAGGCGTGTCATGATTAAGCCAACCCACCGAGATTAACGGATAGCGGTTAATTAACTTATCCCGAACTAAATCGTACATTGCTTCACTTTCGGCAATCCCAGAAGTAAAGCCTTTAGCTTTATGGGGACAGCCGTGATTCATTAACACAATACCGATTTGAGAAGGTAGATAAGCTGCGCCTAACTCAGCAATTTTCTCCTCAACCAGATGAGCCATTAAATCAATGTAGGCTGGTTCGTTGAAGAAAGAAGGAATGTAGCGCTGTGCTTTAACCCAGTGTTCCTCACCATCAGTCAACTCAACGAGAGCATTGTTAACTTGCTCGATCGCAATCCCACTAGTAAAGATAGAATCAACAACTAGCAGTGGGTAGATTAGTAGCTTCTCAAAGCCTTGGTTTTTGACTTCTGCCAAGACTTGATTAGGTAGAAAAGGGGCGCAGAAGTTAAAAGCTTTGAAAACTTGAACCTTATCACCCCATTTTTCTTGTAATTGCTTCTCAATCCCAGCACGTTGCTGTTCAAAGATGGCATTGTGTGGGGAGATAAAATCGTGGTGTGTGTGTCCCCACTCATGGCGGTCAAATAGCGCCAAAAGCTTTGCCAGAGGCGGATAAATCCAGGTTGGTACTGGTGCAAATTTTGCTGTCAGTAGATTTAAAGCCTGTTCGTTATAGTTGGCGAAATCTTCGTAGCTTTCGACTTCGCCGTAGCCCATAAGCAGTACGGCTACGCGGTCTTTACCTGATAGATGCTCGTGGGTGTGTTGTACTTTTTCCGGCGTGGCAACCACAATTACTTCCTCAATATAACCAGAGTGCAGAGAAATATAAAATTAAGGGAATAGCTTACACATTTCCCTTCCCTTACTTGTAACTTATTATCCCATCCAGGGGCATAGGATAGGTGAGAAAATCAAAACAATACATCAAAAGTAAGACTTTCGTGGGGGATTGGACATTAGAAAAAAATCTTTGGGCTTGCACAGTTGTGTATATTGTGTTAGGGCGGCGGTTATCGTTTACGTGAAGTACACCCGGAAGAGTACGGCAGTGCCCATTAGTGTCAACTTAACTTTAATTTTCTATGCCCAATACCCAATAATCAATTTCTAGAATAGACAGATGAGTATAATTATTTGCCCTGGAATCCATGAGCCAGACTTAAGTGAAAGCTTTAAAGTCGGATTATTAGATATGGTTGCTAATGGCACTATCAGCCAAAATCCAGCAAATATACTGCTTTATCCCGGTAAAGATATTTTAGTTTTATCAGCATTTCATATCTTGCAGTTTTTGCGCGTTAGCGTAGCTCACAGCAGGTATTGCTTGAGCGACTCTTTAAAATCACCAATTATATTTATTAGCTTTAGTGCTGGCGTAGTCGGGGCAATAGGAGCAGCGCATTTGTGGCAACTCTTGGGTGGTCGTGTCAAAGCGTTTATTGCTATAGATGGATGGGGAGTACCTCTACAGGGTAATTTTCCTATTCATCGGATGAGCCATGATTATTTTACTCATTGGAGTTCATGTTTGCTAGGTAGTGGGCAAAATAACTTTTATGCACAGCCAGCTGTTGATCACTTGTCAATTTGGAAATCGCCCCAAACTGTACAAGGCTGTTGGGTAGATTCATCCATTGGAATTTATCCACCTAAAGGTTATCTGACAGCTACTGAGTTTTTGCTTATGCTGTTAAAGCACTATGAAGCAAATTAGTCCGGACAATAGAATTATGAGTTAGGAGTTAGGAGTGGGGAAGGGAGAAGGTTACAAGTGATAGGGTACAGGGGATAGTCAAAAAAACTATGCCCAATGCCCAATGCCACATACCCAATGCCCCATGCCCCATGCCCCATGCCCCATCTACCCAAAGTATCTAAATGTTTCCAACTGAACCGGCTGCTGTTAATAACGGGTTTGGCGCACTGCTAAGAAACCGTGGTTTTATGCTCCTGTGGATTGGGCAAGTGGTGTCCCAGTTAGCAGATAAAGTTTTCTTCGTTTTGATGATTGCTTTACTGGAGAACTACTCACCACTTCCTGGGTTGGCACAAAACTCGATGTATTCAACCTTGATGCTCTCGTTTACAATACCAGCAATTTTGTTCGGCTCTGCTGGTGGTATCTTTGTTGACCGTTTGCCAAAAAAGCTGATTATGGTCGGCTCAGATGTCGTGCGTGGGTTGTTAACCCTGTGCCTTCCCTTTTTGCCAAAGGAGTTCCTAATTCTGTTAATGCTGACTTTTGCTATTTCCTCAGTGACGCAGTTTTTTGCACCAGCTGAACAAGCAGCAATTCCCTTGTTGGTGAAGCGAGAGAATTTGTTAGCAGCCAATGCGCTGTTTAGCAGCACGATGATGGGAGCTTTAATTGTTGGTTTTGCTATAGGAGAGCCGATTTTGAGTTTGGCGAAAGACTTGATGGGAGCAGAATACGGTCAAGAGGTTGTAGTTGGTGGATTATACATATTATCGGCTGGGATCATGCAGCCGATTCAGTTTAAAGAACCCAAGCCCCACCAGGAAAACCAAGGATCAAATCATCCTTGGACCGAATTCACTGAGAGTGTGCGTTATCTCAAGAAAAACCGTTTGATATTGAATGCCATGCTGCAACTAACAACCTTATATTGTGTGTTTGCAGCCTTAACGGTGCTGACAATTCAATTAGCCGAGGAGTTTGGCTTAAAAGAAAAACAGTTTGGCTTTTTCTTGGCAGCAGCAGGCGTAGGTATGGTATTTGGCGCAGCGATTTTAGGTCACTGGGGTGATAAATTTCATCACAAACCTCTACCTTTAATTGGATTTTTGATGATCGCAATAGTTTTAGGGGTGTTTACTTTTACGCACAATTTATTACTGGCACTAGGACTCTGTGCAGTTTTGGGTATAGGTGCTTCTTTAATTGGCGTACCCATGCAAACTTTAATTCAACAACAAACACCATCTACCATGCACGGTAAAGTGTTTGGCTTTCAAAATCATGCCGTCAACATCGCTCTGGCCTTACCTCTGGCGATTACTGGCCCATTAACTGATGCTCTTGGCTTGCGAACTGTGCTTGTAGCAATGAGTATTGTTGTCGTATTTGTCGGTGTTTGGGCTTGGAAAAATACTCGCAATGTCTTGCAAGACGTAATTTAATTAATGTAGGCTAATAGTCTAGCTTTATATTTAATATAAGAATTAATAAGATTTTGATTGAAGTTTTCAATTAAAATGAAATCTTAAATACAGAATTTCAGCATTAACTTTAGCTATAGTCTGAGGTTTGACCGTGCGATCGCTTTCCCAAATCAGTCTCCCACAAACCGAGAATCACAAAGAGTCTCGTATTTCTAGCCAACCAGTCGTGCCAAAACGTGCATCTGGTGGTTTTGCTCTGCTTGACAGCCTTCATCGCCACGGCGTTGATTATATTTTTGGTTACCCTGGTGGGGCAATTCTACCAATTTACGACGACCTGTATAAGGTGGAAGCAACTGGTGCTATGAAGCACATTCTCGTGAGACACGAACAAGGCGCAGCCCACGCCGCAGATGGTTACGCTCGTGCCACGGGCAAAGTAGGAGTATGCTTTGGTACATCTGGACCAGGAGCAACTAACTTGGTGACAGGGATCGCCACTGCCTACATGGATTCAATCCCAATGATTGTAGTCACCGGACAGGTAGCACGTCCATCGATTGGGACAGATGCCTTTCAGGAAACCGATATTTACGGGATTACGCTACCAATTGTGAAACACTCGTATGTAGTGCGTGACCCCAAAGATATGGCGCGAATTGTCGCCGAAGCTTTCCACATCGCTAGCAGTGGACGTCCGGGGCCAGTTTTGATTGATGTCCCCAAAGATGTAGCTTTAGAAGAATTTGACTATGTACCTGTAAAACCAGGTTCGGCAAAATTACGCGGTTATCGTCCCACCGTAAAGGGAAATCCTCGCCAAATTCATGCCGCGATCCAGTTGATTACTGAAAGCCGTCGTCCTCTACTGTATGTCGGTGGTGGTGCGATCGCAGCTGGCGCTCATGAAGAAGTCAAACAACTGGCTGAATTATTCAATATCCCTGTCACCACAACCTTAATGGGGATCGGTGCATTTGACGAACATCATCCCCTAGCTTTGGGAATGTTAGGAATGCATGGCACAGCTTACGCTAACTTTGCTGTTAGTGATTGCGACTTGCTGATTTGCGTTGGCGCTAGATTTGACGATCGCGTTACAGGCAAGTTAGACGAATTCGCCTCCCGCGCTAAAGTAATTCACATCGACATCGATCCGGCAGAAGTCGGCAAAAACCGCGTTCCCGAAGTACCCATCGTCGGCGATGTGCGGAATGTGTTAGTAGACTTGTTGCGTCGCTGCAAAGAAACAGGCGTTAAGGCTACACCTAATCAAAACCAAGAGTGGTTAAATTTAGTTAACCGTTGGCGCGATGAGTATCCTCTAATAGTGCCGCAGCATCCCGACAGCATTTCACCCCAAGAAGTGATTGTAGAAGTCAATAGCCAAGCACCCAACGCTTTCTACACCACAGATGTAGGACAACATCAAATGTGGGCAGCACAATTCCTCAAGAACGGGCCAAGACGCTGGATTTCTAGTGCTGGTTTAGGAACGATGGGTTTTGGCTTACCTGCGGCAATGGGCGCTAAAGTCGCGTTTCCTGATGAAGAAGTTATTTGTATCAGTGGCGATGCTAGTTTCCAAATGTGTTTGCAGGAGTTGGGAACCCTAGCACAGTACAGGATAAATGTCAAGACAATAATTATCAATAACGGCTGGCAAGGGATGGTGCGCCAGTGGCAGCAAGCCTTTTATGGTGAGCGTTACTCATGCTCAAACATGGAAGTAGGGATGCCAGACGTAGAGTTATTGGCAAAAGCTTATGGTATTAAAGGCATGATAATCAGCGATCGCAGTGAATTGAAAGATGCGATCGCCGAAATGTTAGCACACAATGGCCCTGTGATCTTGAATGTCCACGTCACCAGAGACGAAAATTGCTATCCAATGGTAGCTCCTGGCAAGAGCAACGCTCAAATGGTCGGTTTGCAGAAGCAACCGCCGAAAGCAGCAGCAGAGCCAGTTTATTGTAGTAACTGCGATGCAAAAAATGCTCCCACCCATAACTTCTGTGCTGAGTGTGGGACAAAGTTGTAACACTTTTTGATAATTTAAGACAATTTAACTGTTTTTATACGCAGAGGATACATTCCTCTGCGTATTTTTTATGAATAAATATTTATACCAATGTATATTTTGACATTCTTTTGGGAACCCTAAATTTTAGGAGGATTGATAAACCGCAAGGTATTACTTCCTGAAATATCACGTAACTTTTAAAGGATAATTATGTCTAAACGCAAGTTGCCCAAAGGCCGTAGCACCAGTTCAGTTGCTCTAGAACCAGAAGTTGCGATCGCAGTTATTGGACTCTTTTCCGCAGCTATTGACGGTGAAGGCATAACCATAGAAGAAGAATACGCGTTGAGTGAAATGTTGGGTGCCGTTTCCCAATTTGAAGATTACTCTGATGAAGACTTTGAAGAGTTGACCCAAAAAGTTGTCAGCTTACTAGAAGAAGAAGAACCTGAAGTTTTAATCGAACAGGCGATCGCATCCTTACCAAATAAAGGTTATCGCGAAGCTGCATACATCACAGCTATTTTAGTTGTGGGAATTGATGAGGAAGTACCCGAAGCTGAACAAGATTATATCTCTGAGCTTCAAGAAGCCTTAAAGATTTCAGACGAACGAGCACAAGAACTTATAGACGAATTATTCGGGGCGGAGGAAGAAGAAGAGGAAGAGGAAGAAGAGTGTTAATTTCCTCTTGTCGAATTGACGTAAAAAATGCCACACCAAGGTATTATCATCAAGTAGTTTTACGAACTATGTGATGACCAGGAAAATCTCTCTTAGCTTGATGCTGCTGTTTCTAGGTACTCAAGTTGGTGTTACCCAGCCAGCAGCTAAAGCACAAACCCCAGTTGTACCAACAACTACTACAAAATCAATTTGCTCTACCCAACTGGGAACAGCTATAGATGCTGTAATCAATCGCCCATTATTCAGTCGGGTGCGCTGGGGAATTTTGGTGCAACCCCTGTCAACGGGGCCAATTCTTTACAGCCGGGATGCTCAAAAATATTTTACTCCCGCGTCTAACATCAAATTGCTGACAACAGCAGCAGCATTGCAGCAATTGGGTGCTAATTTTCGGATTCGTACTTCTATTTATCAGAATGGTAATGGTGTTTTACGTGTTGTCGGTAGGGGAGATCCCAGCTTAAGTGATACTCAACTGCAAACATTGGCACAGCAGTTAAAACAGAAAGGTATTACGCAAATTCAGCAGTTGATAGCTGATGATAGTTATATTCAAGGTGATATTGTTAATCCCACCTGGCAATGGGAAGATGTGCAGTCAGACTATGGCGCACCAGTCAGCAGCTTTATTCTAAATCAAAATATTTTTAGCTTAAAACTTGTACCGCAGGCTGTAGGTAAATCTTTACAAGTAGTCTGGACTGATATCAACGAGGCGAGACAGTGGCGGATAATTAATCAGTCTGTAACAGTTGCACAAAATCAACCAACCTACGTTAATGTTACCCGCGAATTATCAGGAACAGTATTACGGATTCAAGGACAATTAACAGCAAACTCTGAACCGTCTTTAATAGATTTGCCCGTAGTTGACCCTAATTATTACTTCTTACGGCGCTTCCGTAATGCTTTGGCAACAGAAAAAATTCTTTTGGGGCAAACATTAGTAATAAGTGGTGGCGTTAATCAAGAAGAAATAGCATTTGTAGAGTCGCCACCTTTATCTGAGTTATTAGCAGAAACGAATCTAAATAGTAATAATCTCTATGCTGAGGCCCTGCTGAGAGCATTAGCTGTAAAAAAACTCCGAGTGAAAAATCAAACTAGTGCTGATATAGGTTTGGAAGTTGTTAAAGCGAGTTTAACTCAATTGGGAGTTGATCCAGCAAATTATATTTTAGTGGATGGTTCGGGTTTATCACGTCGAAACTTAGTGACACCAGAAGCTTTTGTCCAAACTTTGCGAGGAATAGCAAGAACACCAACAGCATATCTGTATCGCGCATCTTTACCTCTAGCGGGTAAAAGTGGAACCTTGAAAAACCGCTTTCAAGACACATCTGCTGAGGGCATTGTGCAAGCAAAAACAGGTACGTTAACGGGTGTAGTTTCTTTATCTGGATATATGAATGCGCCTAAATATGAGCCGTTAGTTTTTACTATTATCGTCAATCAATCAGAACAACCTGCAACGGTTGTGCGGCAGGCAATTGATGAAATTGTTGTATTATTAACGCAATTACAGCCTTGTTAATATTATTGGCATCAAATCAAACAACAGATTGATTAATTCGGAGTCCCATGATGGACAAATCACATTCAATGCTGTCAATTTCGGCAACTTTAGGTAAATTCCCCCAATGTTGAAAACCAAATGTTTCAAAAAGTTTTAAACTGGGTTGATTGTGAGCAAAAATGAAGCATACTAGGGTCTTTAAACCCAAACTAGGGCTTTCGCTAATTGCTTGTGCTAATAGTTGTCGCCCCAAACCACACCGTTGAAAACGAGGGGCGATGTAAATGCTAATTTCGGCAGTAGAACTATAGGCGGGCCGCCCATAAAAGGATTGGAAACTAAGCCATCCAGCGATTGCTCCTTCTACTTCGATTACCCAAAGTGGGCGTTGTGAAGGCGATCGCCCCTTAAACCAGGGAAGGCGACTTTCCACAGATACTGGCTCTAAATCAGCAGTTGCCATGCGGCTAGGAATTGCAGCATTATAAATTGCCACAATTGCAGGCAAGTCAGTTTCAGTGGCATGGCGAATAGTCATTGCTACCGTCTCGGAAAAAATCTTGAGAAAATATTTAAAAATAATACAGCGTTACGGAAGCCGTAATACTATCTCACCAGAATAGTTTTGGCTCTCCGTCGCGCCGCTTGGATAGCAGCCACAGTTAATATTAAATCTCAAACTTAATAACCTAACCTGAACCACTAAATGTTACATCTAGTATCGTTGAGCAGGGAAAAACCAACGTGAAAGCACAGGTATTTAGAGGCGTTAATCAACTTTCTTACGAAGATATCCCAGTTCCAATCCTAGAACCAGATGAAGTACTGGTACAGGTGCGGGTTGTGGGGTTATGTCAGTCAGATATTAAAAAAATTCGTTATCCACTGTATGAACCGCCACGCATTTTTGGACATGAAACTGCCGGCACGATCGCAGCATTGGGTAATGATGTTAAAGGTTGGCAAGTTGGACAACGAGTAGCGGTAATGCACCACATCCCCTGTATGCGTTGCCCTTACTGCCTAAATGATAATTTCTCTATGTGTGATGTCTACAAAAACATCTCGACAACCGCAGGCTTTAACGCCAGTGGTGGCGGTTTTGCTGATTATGTCAAAGTTCCCGGACATATTGTTCAAAACGGTGGACTAATTCCTATCCCTGATAATATCAGTTTTGAAGAAGCGAGTTTTGTAGAACCAACTAACTGCTGCTTGAAGGCAGTGAAAAAAGCCCAAATTGCGCCAGGACAAACTGTATTAGTTACTGGTGCTGGGCCAATTGGGTTAATGTTTATCATGTTAGTGAAGTATTTCGGAGCAAAAGCGATCGCTACCGATTTACTACCCTCTAGAATTGAAAAAGCCTTGAGTGTCGGCGCAGAGGCGGCTTTTGATGCCCGTGATCCGGATTTAACAGCAAAAATCCATGCCCTAACTGGTGGATTGGGTGTTGATATTACTCTGCTGGCTGTTCCTAGTGAAAAAGCTTTCTTTCAAGCACTTGATAGTACCCGCAAAGGTGGGAAAATCTTATTTTTCGCCGAATTCCCCGATGAGGTGGAAATCCCCATCAACCCTAATATCCTCTACCGTCGAGAAATTGACTTGATAGGAAGTTATAGCTCATCTTATCGGCTTCAGAGTTTATCAGCTGATATTGTATTTAATCAGCGAATTGATGTGCAAGCGTTGATTAGCGATCGCTATCCATTAAAAGATTTATCAGCAGCTGTTGAGCAAGCGATCGCACCCACACCGGATACTTATAAAATCTTAATTTATCCGTAAAAGGGAGATCAGGGGGATCTCTTCAATTTTGGATTTTGAATTGTGATCTCCCTCTGCTCTCTCATATCCTTGCTAGCCTCAAAAAAATGCTTATTACCCTAGTTGCAGTTGCTCTACTAGCTTTCTATGTCGCCTGGAATCTCGGAGCAAATGATGTCGCTAACGCGATGGGAACCTCTGTAGGCTCCAAAGCTGTTACCCTCAAACAAGCGATAATAATTGCCGGAATATTAGAGTTTACCGGTGCTGTATTGTTTGGACATGAGGTAACGGAAACTCTTGCAACGAAAATTGCAAATCCTGCCTTATTCGCTGCTACACCCCAAATATTCGTTACTGGCATGGTAACGGTACTAATATCCTGTGGTGTGTGGTTGCAAATTGCTACATCACGCGGTTTACCAGTCTCATCTTCTCATGCGGTTGTTGGTGCGATCGCTGGATTTAGCTGGGTAGCTTTGGGAGTAGGTGCAATTGATTGGTCATCAATTGGCTTGATTACCATTGGCTGGGTTTTAACGCCATTAATTAGTGGTGCGATCGCTGCTTTATTTTACAGTCAAATCAAGCACTGGATTTTGGATCAACCCAATCAAGTAGTGCAGTTACAGGAATGGATTCCCTGGTTGAGTACTGCGCTGCTTGGTGTATTCGGCGTAATTGTATTACCATCGCTGACTCAACCGCTAACCAATTTTGTAATTGAGCAAATTGGTTTTACAATCCCTGCTTACGACATCCCACTATTAACCGGTGCAGTTGCAGCAGTTGGACTCACAATCATTAGTTGGCGACAATTGGGAGATTTCGGGAAAACAGAAGAGTCTATCCAATCCCCAATTCCTAATCCCGTAGAAAGATTATTTGCCCGATTTCAGCTATTAAGTGCTTGCTTTGTAGCCTTTGCTCACGGTTCTAATGATGTGGGAAATGCGATCGCTCCTTTAGCTGCGATCGTCTACATCAATCGCACCGGTAGCGTACCTACAGATGGTATCACCATCCCTATTTGGATTTTAATCCTTGGTGGTGCTGGTATTGTTGGTGGTTTAGCTGTCTGGGGTAAAAAAGTCATCGCCACTATTGGCGAAAATATTATTGCTTTGCAACCTAGTAGTGGATTTTGTGCCGAACTTGCTACTGCTACCACCATCCTCATCGCCTCCCGGCTAGGTTTACCAGTCTCCACTTCCCACGCTCTTGTCGGCGGTGTAGTAGGTATTGGACTAGTGCAAAATATCAAGTCTATTAAGTTTAAAACACTACAAGGCATTGCCGCCGCGTGGCTAATTACAATCCCCGTAAGTGCTATCCTTAGCGCTGCCATCTTTGGCATCGCCAGGATTTTATTTTTCTAAGAATTATTAATATTTCTCTAACTTTTTCTTCTACTGCATCTACTCAAAGTAGAACCTAGACTGCAACAACACCAAAAAAGCGTATTTTTGCAGAACTGCTGCTCATTCATTAGAATGTTGTGCAGGGGATAGCGTAACTTTGAATTTCCACAACAAGATACTTTAATCTCCGTTTAGAGATATAAACTGTCACACAAGTTACATTCCACAAAAATTTACAGCTAATTTTGCAAGTCAGACAATTTTGTGGCCATATTTGGGGACAAGTCGCTTTGCGCCTACGCACATGCATCTGTAAGTCTTTGACAACTACTATTGGCAGCACAACAATAAATATCTATTTCAATACTGCTCGCGTTTCGGTGCATAGTCATTGAAGATCCCCCTTAGTCTCCCTTAAAAGGGGGGAGTTGGGGGGATCGACTCAAAACCTACGCAGTATTGATATCTATTTGGAGTGAGATTTATTTAAAAGTAAAAATCTCATTAGCAAATAGTTGATGTAAATTAAACTGACCAAAAAAAAGATTTTAGTTCAAGGGATTTACAGGCATACAGACATGACAAAATACTTGTCAATGCTGAAGAAAATACTGTGTATTAAGTGTTAGCGCAAATTTAATGCTTTGCCAAGTTGTGCTCAGTATGACAGAATTGCGTTGAAATGCGGAAGTGCTGTTAGAATTTTTAATTTATCTGACAAAATACAGGAAATTAGTATGAGCGCCAATAAAGTGTACCGGAAGCAGCTTTATCGTCAAAATGTTAGAGGTTAGAAGCTAATGGGGCGATTCGAGAAGCAACCAGAAAACCCGAGAGTCAGAGGCGAGCTATCCAGAGCAGCAGAAAATGCTCTTTGGGCTGTAGTTGAAGATTTAGAAAATCTTCAGCAGAATGTCCTCAGAGGGTTACAAGAAGACGTAAAGCGGCTTCAGTCAGAAAAAAATCGATTATCTGATGACATTCAAAGCTTGCTAGAGGAAAAAGAGCATTTACAACAAGTGCGCCAAATTACTGAACAGCAAGTGTTAATTCGGCAACTTGCAGAAGTTCTAGCAAAGCATATATCTTCACAATTGCAATCTTCTCTGGCAACTTTAGCGAACCAAACTATAGACGGCAAGTCTTATGAACAAGCTGCGCTTAAATCCGCTGAAGTAAGCAGCAATGTAGTAGGTGAAATCAATGAAAAAGTCGAACATATGTTTGACAGCTTGGATGACACCGTTACTGTTACCTTTAACTCGCTGCAACAGGAGCTGAAGAACTATCAAAGTAATCTTTCCCAACAGTTGTCACGGATGTACAGCCAGCAGCAGCAAGGGGAAACGATTTTGACGGAGTTCGTTAATCGTCTGCATGGAGAACTAGAAAAAACTATAGAAGAAACTTCACGTAAATCAGCAACAACAGGTACACCTACTGTTTTGCAATTTACGGAACCAGAAAAAAATAGTTCTTTTGAGACATCTTCGCCACAAGTTGGCGAAGTAGTAAGAAATTCCTCTGAGCCAATTTCCTCGATCCCTAATAAGTTTTCACCAAGGGAAACTAAATCAGAGCCGACTGTTGTTAGAGAAAACGCCGCGAACCCAATTTCTGTCCCCAGTAAAGACTTGTTCCAAAGGGAAACTAAATCAGAGCCGACTGATGTTAGAGAAAACGCCGCGAACCCAATTTCTGCCCCCAGCAAAGACTTGTTCCAAAGGGAAACTAAATCAGAGCCGACTGTTGTTAGAGAAAATCCCGCGAATCCAATTTCTGTCCCCAGTAAAGACTTATCCCCAAGGGAAACTAAATCAGAGCCGACTGATGTTAGAGAAAACGCCGCGAACCCAATTTCTGCCCCCAGCAAAGACTTGTCCCAAAGGGAAACTAAATCAGAGCCAAATACTACTGTAGTTCCACCACCAAAAGAAAACGCTACTGAACCAATTTCTGTCCTCAATAAAGATTTATCAGAAAGCGAAACTACATCAGCGCCTCCTATTGTATCTGTGCCACCGACGGAAGCAATACAACGTTTACGGAGGAGAAACTCTGCTGAATCAACTTCTGTTACCCGCAAAAACGGGGAGCAGAGCAAAGTTAAATCCCCGCCTTCTACTGCGCTAGAGCCGCAGGCGGGAGCAAAACCTCCACAATCACGATCGCGCAATTCTTCAGGTTTATCGCCGCTCCAAATCGGTTTCTTATTAATTGTCTTATCGGCAGTATTATCGTCGCTTTACAACGTAGCCATTAAGATAATTTTCCACGAAGGTTCTCAAATTTTTGGAGTATTAGAGGTAGAGCGCTTGCTACCGCCGACTTTGGGCAATACTCTGTTAATTTTGACCCTACGGTTTATGGTAGTGGTACCACTGATGGTACTGTTATCTCCAATACTGCATCCAACATTGTGGCAAGACTTAGAAAACTTGGCTAACTCAGCTAGAGGAAACCCCACGCCTGCTAATGCAGCTAGCAAGCGGATTTTGCTGTATTCAATTATGAGTGGGTGCTTTTTGTTTTTGTCTCAGGTACTGATATACACTGCGATCGCTCAAGTCACAACTGGAATGGCGATCGCACTGTTCTTTATCTATCCGATGGTTAGTGGTTTATTCTCGTGGTTTTTGTTTCGTGATCGTCCTACCATATTCCGCATCGGTGCGATCGCCGCGATATGCTGCGGTGAATTGTTGGTCTTGGCAGGTTCTCCCAGCACAGGTATGGGTAATACTTCATTAGGAAGCAGCACCGCCATTCTTTCAGGCGTGGCTTTTGCTGCCTACATAATTCTGACGCGGGTTTGTGCTAGCAAACTGCATCCCGTGACTTTTACTTTAATTAACTTCGCTACCATGTTGCTGTTGAGCTTTATCTGCTTAATGCTACCTTTACCAAGCAGTTGGAACTTAGTAGTTGACCCCTCTAAGATGCTGGAACTGGTTTTAAGCGCATTTATTTTGGGTGTGCTGACTCTTGCGGGCTATTTGCTAAACAATATTGGTATCAGTAAACTAGGTGCCTCGCGGTCAGCGCTCATCGGTGGTAGCATCCCAGTTTTAACCGTGATTTTCGCTGGGTTAATCATTCAAGAAAATTTAGATATTGTGCAAATTTTGGGAGTGTTGTTAGTAACCTTTGGCGCGGCTGCTTTCAGTTTTGAAACAATGAAAAATCAGGTTAAACCCTCTAGTCCAACCAATTAAATGACGAGTTCAATCAGTTTAGGTGTAGTGGTAGCTACTTTACCTCCCATCACTCTCAGCACCAATCCTGACATGAATACGCTTAGTTGTAACTTCTCTCAATCACCTTGTGAGAAATAAGATCCTCGACTTCTTGGAGAAGCTAGGGATCTTATTTTTTACGAATAATTTAAGACTGCTGTATAGATGGAGATAAGGTGATGCGCGCCTCAAATTATATAAACACGCTTTATGTCCGGTAACTGTTAACTGTTGACGGTTAAAGGTTATCAGTCATCAGTCATCGTTCATCAGCCTTCATGTAAATGTTTAAGTTAAATGCGTAACAGCTTAACGCTTAATAGATGAGCAAGCAGTAATCAGAATAACTGGACTTGTAATATATTTTTAGGAATTTAGCCTGATACAGGCAGGGAAAACACGTATATATAAGCAGTACGAGTAGTACCAACTCAAGCAATTGAGTACGAGTACTTGCTTAAGGAGGAGATTTGCAAAGAATTAAGAGCATTGCAGTACCTTTTGGAACTAGGAGATGAAGAAGTAGCAGAAATGCTTAGAGTAACCCGGTTTTGAAGCGTGGTAGACTCAGTAAGTGGGCAAGAATAAATTGAACTATGTTACGGAATGTAAAATTGATTAGATTGACTGTTACTAAGGGTTTCACGCCTATTCTAAGGTCTGAAGCCACTTAATACAACCTTCAATTATTCACGCCCACTGGCTTATTGTGTTTGCTGAAATGGTATATTTGTTTCTGTCAGTCCGTACTAGTCAATTTGGGCGATCGCCTAAATGCCTAGAGAAAGAAGCTTATATCCTAGCTTGCTGCGAATTCTCTCCTTTTCTAGCAAAAAATTCTCTACACAATTCAAGCCAAGAAAATATATAAAACAGTGAGGTAAAACATACTTGAAAGTAGCCAATGAATTAGTCAAATCATGCAAACAATACCAATCCGCTGGGAAAAAACATTTAAATAATCATCAAATTGAATCTGATACGTTTTATGATATTTCTAGCTAATAACTAATTATTAGGCTATCAGCATGAGCAATAAAGCTTAATGGTTATACGATTAATTCAGACTAAATTGCGGTTTTTTGTGTCAAATTATCAGCACAAAAAGCTAAGTAAGGCTTAGATTTAGGACGAAGAATAAAAATATAATGGAACGTTAATTTAATGAGAATACAAATTATTTAAACGAGCATAATTTTTAAAGTTAAAAAAGCACAAAATTATTGCAAACAAAAAAAATAATGATATGATAGGAAACGATATGTGAAACAACAGGTATTTTTGAAATTGGAATTAATTGCTCTAATTGATGTCTACTATCTTCCCTCAAGCCAACGGCTTATAGTGGCGAGACATCACTGGAGGTTGTGAACAAGATGATAGTTCGCAACGAGTCGTATGACTCAACCTCTGAATGTTTCTACACCTGGTAAGCGATTTATTTTTAGGCTATTCCCAATGCTCTCTAGCCATTTGTGTACTACAAAGAATTCGTCAAAGCCGAATTAAAATCATATTTTTTGAGTAACACATATTCTAGATGAACCGCGCCAATTACTTTTTACTCCGAGTCGGCATAGTGCCATAATTAGGCGTAAGCAGCTTGATGTTGTTGCTTTTTAAAGATAAGAAAAACCCCAGAGAACTTAAAGGCTTTGTAGATTAGTTGCAACACACAGTTGACTTTTGGGATTTAAACCGCCTTCAAGCTAAACCTGGTGATCTATGTAATTTTCCGGTCAGATACAGCGACAGTTATAGTAATAACAACTGAATCTGCCTGTATACGAGAAAAATATGCGAAAATAGTAGTTTGGACTACCACCGATTTCAGAGTTATCGCATATTAATATAGTCTGAAGTAAAGACATTCTCTTCAGTCAGGTGTATACTACCTATTTTCACTCGATTAAAAGTTGTGTAAACGTGCTATTCAATTGTCTGTAATATGAGTAACGACATAGATCTGATCAAACGTCTTGACCCCAGTGCGATGGATCAGATCATGCTTTATCTGGCTTTTAGTGCCATGCGGACGAGTGGGCACAGGCATGGGGCATTTTTAGACGCAGCCGCAACAGCAGCAAAGTGTGCAATTTACATGACCTATCTGGAGCAGGGGCAAAACCTGCGGATGACAGGGCATCTGCACCACTTGGAGCCGAAACGGGTAAAAATTATTGTAGAAGAAGTCAGACAAGCGCTAACAGAAGGCAAACTGTTAAAGATGCTGGGTTCTCAGGAACCGCGCTATTTGATTCAATTACCTTATGTCTGGCTAGAAAAGTATCCTTGGCAACCGGGGCGATCGCGCGTTCCTGGTACTAGCTTGACAAGTGAAGAAAAAAGACAAATTGAACAAAAACTTCCAAGTAATCTACCTGACGCCCAGTTAGTTAGCTCTTTTGAGTTTCTAGATTTGATTGAGTTTTTGCACAGGCGATCGCAAGAAGACTTGCCACCCGAACACCAAATGCCTTTGAGTGAAGCCTTGGGTGAGCATATCAAGCGCCGTCTGCTCTACTCAGGAACGGTAACACGCATTGATTCTCCTTGGGGAATGCCCTTCTACGCTCTTACCCGTCCTTTTTACGCCCCAGCAGACGATCAAGAACGCACTTACATCATGGTAGAAGATACCGCTCGGTATTTCCGCATGATGAAGAATTGGGCAGAACGGCGACGAAATGCCATGCGCCTACTAGAAGAACTCGATATCCTCCCAGAAAAAATGGAGCAGGCTATGGAAGAATTGGATGAAGTTATCCGTGCCTGGGCAGATAAATATCACCAAGACGGTGGTATCGCAGTGGTTTTACAGACAGCTTTTGGCGAAAGAGAAGACTAGTCGCGCTAGGGACTTTCAAATAAAAAAATATCCTATCGCTTTTAGTCCAAGGGATATTTTACTTGGGGGAGGAAAAGTCGTTTTGATTCCAAAAATTAGATAATTTATTTTTTGGAGTTCCACTACCCAAAATTAAAAAAGCTTTATAAGCTTTTCACTGATTTTGTCCCTTGCTTAGTAGTAGGGGGATCGTTGGTCTATTTACACTGTAATACTGTACTAGTAGTACAAAAGTCACAAGCAATTTTGTGACTTTTGTATTGTAAATATTTAGTTTGCACAATTTGCAAGCAGAGGGTAATTTTAGCAAGTTTTATATAAATATTTTCGCCAAATCATAGTAGGGTGGGCATTTATAATGCCCACCCTACTAATTAACCTGTATCCTCAGTCAATTACAAAGGACTGTAATTAATTTGTCGTGCCGGGTTGCGTTGGAACAATCGGTTGCGTTGGAATAACCGGTTGTGTTGGAATAACCGGTTGTGTTGGAACAATCGGTTGTGTTGGAAATGGGGTAGTCTCTAAATTTGGAGTTGAACCCGCAGGTATTATAGTTGGCGGTGTAGACGAAGATGAAGCACCTATAACACTATCATCAGCACTGATACAAGTATCTAATGCCTGTGTGGGGGGAAAGTCGATTTGACTACGCAAGCCAACCACACACTGGCCAAAACGCACAGGTAACAAACTGCGTCCACAGTAATCTAAAACTGCCGGATTAGCTTCTTCCTTAGTACTTAAGCTGACGCCAACTACACAGGTAGCTAACTCCTCAGGACGTCGGGCATTCCCACAAGTAGAAAGCGCATCTGTCGCGGCAATTTGGGTTTGCTTATCAATTTTAACCACGCAAGCAGCAAAATCTTTTGGACGCAGTGCTGCTGCACAACCAAGTGAAGCCGCTTCTGCTGTTACACCCACGCTCAAAAGGCGACCCGCACAGACACTATAATCATTGCTGTAAGAGGCAGCGATCGCTGTATTTGGTAAAATCGCTGCCAAGCATCCAGCTATAGCCAAAACTGGTACTGTTAAAATCCTGGAGGTGGAACTGGCTTGTTTGTTCTTACCTCTATTAACCGCTTTATTGCTCATTGATGTTGCCATTCTCCAAACACCCAAAGTTATGCTAACTCAAATATCTTAAAGATCCTCTGTAATTAAAGAATTTCGGCGGTAGCAAGCTATAGACATAATTATTTATGCCGGAAATTGTGTTAATATAACTGTTTGAAAGATAAGTAGGCAACGTAAAAAGTATTTCAGAGTAAGAATACTGCGTAAACCAATCTGATGATTGAGTAGCCTACGAAACTAAATAAACACAAAAAACTTATTGGCAGGAATACGGCGTGACAGGCCGGAATTCAGGCTTGAAAGCCAGTATGTCGGCTCTACCGACTTAAAGCAACTGGCAAGAAAGTTGATGCCTCTACATTGGTAGGATACGTCATACCAAGGTAAGCATCCTCAAAGAACGAAAAATCCTCTGATTAAAAATCAGAGATATGTCAACATAGTATGTCATCATAGTATGTTTGGCTAAATATGTTTGGCTAAAGTTTAAACAGGATTAGATTAAGGAAACTCATGTCCCGATACAGAGGGCCACGCCTCAGAATTGTACGCCGCTTAGGCGACTTACCAGGATTAACTCGTAAAAGCGCTAGACGCGCTTACCCACCTGGTATGCATGGTCAGAACCGTAAGAAGCGCTCTGAGTATGCTATCCGTCTAGAAGAAAAGCAAAAGCTCCGCTTCAACTACGGTTTGACTGAAAAGCAATTGCTCCGCTATGTGCGGAAAGCCAGACGTGTTACTGGTTCTACCGGACAAGTGCTGCTGCAATTGCTAGAAATGCGCTTGGATAATACCGTTTTCCGCTTGGGTATAGCCCCGACTATCCCAGCAGCTCGTCAACTGGTAAATCACGGTCACGTAACTGTTAACGGTCGTGTGGTTAATATTGCCAGCTATCAATGCCGTCCTGGCGAAGTAATTGCAGTCAGGGATCGGGCACAATCACGGAAGTTAGTGGAAGCTAACTTACAATATCCCGGTTTGGCCAACCTCCCCAGTCATTTGGAGTTTGACAAAAATAAGTTGGTTGGTAGAGTCAACAGTGTTGTTGAGCGAGAATGGGTGGCACTACAAGTTAATGAACTACTTGTGGTGGAATACTACTCACGACAAGCATAAGAGCGATTTGTCTTTAGTCATTTGTCCTTAGTTATTTGCAAAGGGCAAATGACCAATGACTATCCGCCAATTTGCGACATGGTGCGGGTATATGTACCTAAAATGCCAGAATCGCGTCCTTTAAAGTTAATTTCTGGCTTGATTCCCAGTAAATGCCTTACCTGCTCTTGTAATTGAGCGGTGGTAGTGCCAGAACGTAAAGCAGTTTTTAAATCTATTTGACCAGTTTCATTCAATAAACAGGGACGCAGCCAGCCATCGGCACTCAGACGCATCCGGTTACAACGATCGCAAAAACATTCTGACATCTGACTAATAAATCCCAGTGTCCCCTTCGCACCGGGAATTTGAAAGACATCAGCAGGACCAGCGCCACGAACTTGTGATTCTGTCAAGCCCCAGCGCTCGCGGATTTGTTGTCGTAAATCGGCTGAAGATACCCAACCGCGATCGCCAAATAAATGTAGATTACCAATAGGCATGAATTCAATAAATCGAACGTGCCATTGTTTGTCAATTGTCAAAGCAGCTAAATCTAGAACTTCGTGGTCATTAACCCCAGGAATCACCACTACATTCAGCTTTAGGGGGTCGAATCCGACCTGATGGGCAGCTTGAATCCCATGCCAAACTTGTTGCCAACGAGAACGTCCCTGATTACCAATAATTTGATCAAAAATGTCGGGATCAAGAGAGTCCAGACTAATATTAATTCGTCGCAAACCAGCATTGTAGAGGTTTTGTGCCATCGGAGCCAGCAAAAAACCGTTGGTGGTCATTGAGAGGTCTTGAGTTTGAGGAAAAGAGGCGATCGCGCTTACCAAATCTACCACGCGCGGACGCAATAAGGGTTCACCCCCAGTCAACCGAAACCGATTAAAGCCTACCGGAATAAATACCTCTTCAATTAAGGTGAGTAGTTCCTCATCAGTCAACAGTTGTTGCTTGAGAATATAATCCAGTTCTACTCCCTCTGGCATACAGTATTGACAACGAAAATTGCAGCGATCGATTAAGCTTATGCGGAGGTAGTCTACCTGGTTCATTGTTTTATTTTTATTGTCTCTGATTAATTAAAGACTTTACAAAGGTGGTTTACTTCTTCCTACTATATTTGTTGTAGCTCAAAATACCGTACTCCCCCTTAAGTGAGAGTCCACAGATTGTGGCATAATAAGCCGATCGCATCCACTCGTTAGTCATCAATCGTGCAAGACACCGACTCCATAAACGACCTTGCTGCGGCTTTACTACAGCCAGCAGATATCAGCTTTGAACTGCCCGATCCAGAAGATGAACAGATTCTAGAGTCAGATTTTCAACAGCAGCTAGAAGTAGCTTGGCAGGTATGCGATCGCTTTGATTTGCAAACTGAAATCTGGCGGGGGCGAATTTTACGGGCTATCCGCGACAGAGAGAAAGTGGGTGGTGACGGACGTGGTACTGGCTTTTTGCGATGGCTAAAAGAGCGGGAAATCAGCAAAAGTCAAGCTTATGCCTGGATTCAACTGGCGAATAGTGCCGATACTCTCATCGAAGACGGTAAACTTGATCCCGGATCTGTAAACAACTTCAGCAAACGGGCATTTGTTGAAACCTCCAAAGCAGTCCCAGAAGTGCAACAGATGGTGAGTGAAGCCGCCCAAAAAGGCGATCGCATCACCAGGCGGGAAGTGCGTCAACTCAGCGATGAATGGACAGCCATGTCCTCAGATTTATTACCCGAAGCAGTTAAAGAAAAAGCAGCAGATAACACCCTTCCACCGCGCTACATTGCCCCACTGGTGAAGGAAATGGAAAAACTGCCAGAATCGCACCAAAAATTTATCCAAAAGGAAATTGCTGCTAACCCTGATGTGGATACCCTAAAACAGGTAACTACCGAAGCGCGTAACTTGGCCAAATATCTTAAAGGGGCGGCTCAAGTCCAGGCGCTAACGCAGGAAAATATTGATATTGAAACAGCCTTAGAAGAAGCGCAAAGAGTCGGCTGTTTGAGTATTGCTGCTGACTTGGTAAATCAAGCATCACAAATTGAACAAACGATCGCTAAACTCTATATGACTTGGAAACGAATCGGTAATTTAGCAGATCGATTATATGTAGATACTGGCGCAAGTACACCCAACTTGCGATCGCTCCTCACTTGCTTGGAACCTCTGGGAGGTGAAATCATGGAATTGCAACTTAGTGGTGCGACTGAACACACTGTACGTCTGCAAATTCAGGAAACGAGTTAAAGAATAGGCATCGCCCATGTCCGCGAAGTTACGAGAATTAAACAGTCAAACGGGCCGTTAGAAACCGCGTCTACATAGAAGTGGGTTTCAAAACCTTAATTTATCCTTAATCTGTGGAGGCGGACTACCCTTCTCTTCGAAAGGCTGCGCCCTAAGCGTAACTATACCGCAGGCTTTACGGGAAGGCTTCTCTAGGAGACGCTACGCGAACGCCTACGTTTGTGTAGCTGCGAATTCCATTGCCTTGGCTCTAGTTTGACTGTTCATTTTCTAATTAGCAGCGCAAGATGTAGCGGTGAGCGCAGAGTTATGGGGCGAGGCAGTAGGAACTTGAGCAACTAAAACCACGTTCCCATTGGCATCCATAACCCATCCTTGAGCTTCCACAATTTCATTAGGTTCATTGACAGAATTAACTTTCTGTGATTTTTCTTCTGTGTCTCGCTGCGCCTTAACAGCCACTCTTTTCTGAATACCACCAGCAAGATTCTGACTCTCTGGAGAGAGTGCGATCCAATCTGCCAGCACCGCATCATCAGATATTAATGGCTGTGTAGGATCGGCTACTATTCCTCCACGCCCAGTAGCAATAAATGAACTCCTGGCTATTTTTCCACCAGAATCACAACCAGCAGCAATTTGCTGCGAAGCATCAACTAGATTTACGGGTAGTTCGACTAATCCTTTACTGGGGTCAGCATCTGGTGAGTTGATTTGTACAGTGCCATTTAATGTAGGGTTTTGCTGAGAAAACGCGGTGATGTCACTTGTTAGCAGCCTACTTGGGTCTAGTGGCTCTTTAGGGTTCAACAGCCTCTCTACTTCTGCACGGGTGCGCGGCACAAAACCAAAGATACTCTTAGCGGTGATTGTGATTCTACCACCAGAGGCAGACAAGGCATTGGCGATGATATCGTTATTTTCAGAAGGAGTGGTGACAAGGAAGCCATTAGGTGCATTAATGGTGATATTACCGCCATCTCCATCACCCTGTGCATTAGTGGTTATTTTACTTCCGTGGCGCATCATTAATATGTCTTGCACGTCTAACGTAATATTCCCGCCCCGTCCTGACTCACTATCAGATGTGAGGCTTGCTTGATTATCTAGAGAAATAGAGCTACTAGTAATATTGAGATCACCTGCTTTCCCTAGAGTGGGTACATTCTCTGGGTAGTTGTAATTTTTGAATTCACTGCTCACAGTTACTTTAGCCCCATCCTGAATAATCAATTTCCCTGTGGTTATTTTCACACTTCCAGCATCTCCAGAAGTGTTAGTTGAAGCAAACAAGCCACTTGAGGTTCCAATGATCTCCACAGACTTGGAGGCATTCACGGTCAAATCTCCTCCTGCTCCTGTACCTGGTATTAATTGTGAGTTCGCAATAGAATCTGTTGCTATCTTTCCCCCATCTTGAATAAGCAAACTCCCAGTATTGATTATTATCTCACCTGCTTTTCCGGCAACAGCAGTTGAACTAAATAATGAACTAGCTGTACTCCCATCTGGTGAAAGACTACTACCAATGATCTCCACTGACTTCGAGGCATTCACGGTCAACTTTCCCCCATCACCCTGGCCTCTGGTAGAAGTAGCTATTTGTGCACCACCCCGAACAATTAATTTACTGCTGCTAATATTTAAGTCTCCGCCATTACTAGCGCCAGTAGTTTGAGTTGATAATAGCACACGATCACCAATTAATTCTACTGAGTTACCCTGCACCTGGATAGTACCGCCATTACCATCTTTATTGGTAGCTATTACTCTAGATGGAATATTAGAACTATTAATAGTTCGCCCAGTTAGTTGAATATTTTGGAAATTTTGGACACCTTGATACCTCAAAACCCAACCTTGGTTTGTTGGATTCAGACTAACCAGACTATTAGCACCGACACTTCCTAGCTCAATTCTTCCCGACGCTGCTGTTAAATTTCCGCCCTCTAGCGTTATATCGCCGCCTACAAGTGCCAAAGTTTTATCTGGCTGCACTTGTAGACCAAGACCAACAGGGTTCCGCTCGCCGTTTGGATTTACTTGAGATTGAGATTGATTGCGGATGGGAGCCGCAGTGGCTCCGAACTGTAAACCAATGGGAACACTTAGTGTCAGCAGGGGTGTTGTTTGAGCATCTGTGGCACTAAACTTAGTACCATCGCCAAAGTTCAGGCTACTCGCCGTACTCGCTACAAAGGAACCACCAATTTGTAAAGAAGCATTGGGGCCAAAAATAATTCCGTTGGGATTAATTAAAAACAGATTAGCTTGAGCTTTAATGATGCCTTCAATATTAGAAACAAACTTCCCTGTTACCCTGCTAATAATGTTCTGAACTCCTACATCAGTATTATTAAATTCAGCCGTAGTTTTATCAAGTACGGAAAACTCTTTGAAACTGTGGAACAAATTACTGCCTATTTTGGTTCCACCTTCAATGGTTATGACATTATTTTTATCTGGTGGTGTAACTTGAGAATTATTAGGTAAAGTCGCATCTGGGATAATTTGGGCAATGGCACAATTTGCAGAAAAAGCTATTGCACTAGTTATTACAAATCCTACACTGTGGCAGCAAGCCCAAACATTACCCATATTGGATATTGCACCCTTTAAATGAATTTTCATCAATAGTCATTTTGAGCGAAGCTAAGTGGAGTGTTTGTGTAGCATCTAAAAGAGAAGAATATATAACAATACGCTTGGGTTAGCGCCAAAAACCCAACTTAAAATTTTTATTAACCCAAGCATATTAAAATATATAGAACTCATGTTTCATATTTGAAATACACATAAAGTGGATTAGCAAAGGGTAACGCACCACCCAAAGATTTTGGTGCGTTACGGACTACTTAGATTGTTTCAAAAATCAGATTGGATTGCTATGGGGTTTAAGTCCTACACTAAGTGCTTCACTATGCTTTAGTGCGTATCATGCCTTAAGCAAGCTCCAGCATGATAACAAAATATATTTTAAAACATTCTCTTCAGTAAAATGAAAAGATAGTAATTAAGTTGACAATCCTGTTAAGGTTTACATACTCTATAACCGTAATCATCCAACCAGCAAGTCTCCTTAAGTTCCTTAGAGTGAACTACATCTGCAAAGTTATGAAATTCTTGCTTATCAACAGCATCATTCAATTCAATTGATTCTGAGTTGATACTGCTTTGTGATTCGCCAGTAGTCTCTTTTGATGTACTTTCATCTTCGAACGCAACATCTTTTTTAGAGTTCTTCAGGTCTTTACTCAATTTGTTTTGAATCTCGTCTGTTAGCAGTTGTGTATTTTGAGAATTCATGACTTTTGCTCTCCTTGCAGATTGGTAAATGTGTGAACTTATCTTGTAATGTACTAATTTAACCTGATTTCTATTAGTACAGTTTGGCAATTAAGGAATTAAGAATACGGGATCTATAAGGAAACGAAAGAGTTAAGCTACTAAACTTGCGAACTCTCATAATTATGACTTCAGCTTGGCTAGTAACAATTACGCATTGCCTAATAAAACTTCATATATGCTGAATTTTCTTAAAGCATTCATGAATCTGGCTGCTAACCGTTCATCACTTAAGAGGATTGAGTAATTGATATCATCCTCAACTCTCATACCTGCTTACGATTTGGATAACCCCACAGGCTAAAGCCTTAGCATTAGCCGTTTCATCTTTCTCATACCGTCAGAAAAAGCCAACACCCCCACAGATGAGTTGGATACGAGGAGCGGCTTGTGTGAAGGTTATTGCGGATAGCGATCGCACCCACAGATGAGTTGAGTAGAAAAGGCGATCGCTTCTATGAAGGTCATTGCGAATCAGCGATGTCTACGATAAGCTACGCCAACGCCCTGACACTTGAATTCAGCCAAAAGGGCGATCGCACCAACAAAACGAGAATCTAGATATTTAATTACCAGTGCAAGATGAAGCGACGAGTGAGGAGCTACGAGGCGAGGCAGTGGGTACTTGAGCAACCAAAACCACGTTCCCATCGGCATCCCTTACCCACCCTTGGGCTTCCACAATTTGAGTAGGTTCATTGACAGAATTAAATTTCTGTAATTTTTTTCCTGTGTTTTGCTGCGCCTTAACAGCCACTTTTTTCTGAATACCGCCAGCACTATTCTGACTCTCTGGAGAAAGTGTGATCCAATCTGCTAGCACCGCATCAGCCATCAACGGCTCTGTGGGATCGGGTGCTAGCCCTCCACGCCCAGTAGCAATAAATGAACTCCTTCCTATTTTTCCACCAGAATCACAACCAGCAACAATTTCCTGCGAAGCTTCAACCAAATTTACAGGCAGTTCAAGTAAGCTTTTACTGGGGTCAGCATCTGGTATGTTTATTTGTACGGTGCCATTTAATGAAGCGTTTTGGTTAGAAAATGCCGTGATGTCACTTGTTTGCAACTTCTTCGGGTTTATTTCTTCTGGGTCAAGCGTCTCTACACCTGCACGGGTACGGGGCACAAAACCAAAGATGTTCTTAGCGGTGATTGTGATTTTACCACCTGAGCCAGAGAAGGCATTGGCAGTGATATCGCTATTTCCAAAGGAAGGCGTGACAATGAAGCCATTAGGTGCATTGATAATGATATTACCGCCATCTCCACTAAGTCCTGCCGTACCTGCATTAGCGGTTATTATACTTTCGTGGCGCATCAATAATAAGTCCCGCACCTGTAGCGTAATATTTCCGCCTTTACCCGACTCACTATTAGATGTAAGTTTTCCTTTGTTGTCCAGAAGTATGGAGCGAGCGGTTATATTTAAATTGCCTGCTTCCCCTAACTTATTTGAATCTCCGATATTGATTACGTTTTTTCGAGCTTGGCTGCTCACAGTTATTGCAGCCCCATCCTTGATAATCAATTGCCCTGTAGTTAGGTTCAAGTTTCCACCATCTCCAGTCCCTTCAGTTCCAGAAGACAAGCCACTGAGTATAGAACCATTTGGTGAGGTTCCAATTAGTTCTACAGACTCAGAAGCATTCACTGTCAAGTTTCCTGCTTTTCCTGTAGCTGGTATAAGTTGGTTAAAAATAAAGCTATATATGCTCTCAGAGCTTGTTGATATTCTTGCCCCTCCTTGGATAAGCAGCTTTCTAGTATTAATTGTTATACCGCCAGCGTTTTGATCGCCATAACTTGCACTAAATAATCCACTGGATATTAAATCACTACCATCTCGGAGGAGAGGAATGGAAGTACCACCGATTAGTTCCACGGAATCTGAGGCGTTTATAGTCAATTGCCCCTGCAATTGTGCTCCATCTCTGACCACTAACTTCTTAGTAGTGATATTTATATTTCCAGGGTTTGCAGTGGAGAAACTCTGAGTAAACAGTTGCGTATCTTGTTCAATTACTACAGACTCTGAGGCGTTCACTGTCAAATTCCCTGATGATTGCTCTTCCAAAGGATTAACTAGAACTAGGAAACTGCCAGCTATTCGCACAAGCTTGCCTTGCGTATAGATATTGCTGCCACCCTCTCCATGAGTATCTACGGTAGATGGAATTTCATTTAACTGGATGAGTTCGATATTTTGAAAATTCTGAACACCTTCATATCCAAATGCCCAACCTTGGTTCGTTGGACTTAAACTGACCAGACTATTACTAGCGACGCTTCCTAACTCAACTCTTCCGTCCTTGGCTGTTATATTCCCCCCTTCTAGCGTTATTTCACCACCTATAAGTGCCAAGGTTTTGTCTTCCTGCACCTGTAGACCAACGCCTTGTCCAAAGATATTCATTGCGCCATCTGGTGCTGCTTGGGATTGATTGCGGATGGGAGCCGCAGTTGCTCCGAATTGTAAACCAATGGGAACACTAAGTGTCAGCAGGGGTGTAGTTTGAGGAGATGTAGCACTAAACTTTGTACCATCAGCAAAGTTCAAGCTACTCGCCGTACTAGCCACAAACGAACCGCCGATATTTAAAGAAGCATTGGGCCCAAAAACAATGCCGTTAGGATTAATCAGAAACAGGTTGGCTGTGCCGTTAGCTTTCAGAATGCCATCTATATTAGAAATCGAATTGCCTGTTACCCGACTGATGATGTTTTGAATATCTATTGCATTGTTAAAGTGGGCTGTCCTTCCCGCAGGGACAGAAAACTGTTCAAAGCTGTGGAACAAGTTTGTCCCACGAACTGCCCCACCATCAATCTGGTCTATAGGCTGATCATCGATTGGCTTTGGTGTAATGATTGAACTTTCAGATCCAAGTGTGCCATCCTTTTCTATTTGGGCTAAGGCAAAACTCTCAAACAAAGTGAGCACTCCAGCAATTGCTAAAGTACTCACTATCCCTAATTCCCAGCACCAACTGCTTTGGTATCGAGACATCACTAACCTGCACCCAGAAAATAAGAGTATATTGAAATACTGTTCCTTGTTAATTAAGTTAAGTATAGTGATACTTGAGATTATCTTTTTAACCTAACTAGTAAATTCAAGGTTCAGCCTTTTTATACTCACTAGAATAAACTCTTTGCAGTCTGAAGAGTAAATTATTTAGCAGTTACAGCCGAAAGGGTTTCCAGTTGACGGGCAAGGGATACACCATGCCGTTTGCGTTAGTACAATTCCCTGTTCATCAACTGCATCACCAGATTTGATTTTATTTGGGTCAAGATTGCACTGCCACTGAACTTTCAGAGTTTTATCATCTAATACTCCGTACTTTTCAAGCACGCTGTCTAAGCCAGCATTTTGAACGCTTTCAAGCAGTTTCTGTTGAATCTCGTCTTGTAACTGCTGTAATGTTTTAGAGTCCATAACTGTTGCCACTACTTACTAAGATATGTATGATTTTTACTTCAGCTTGGCTAGTAATAATTACGGTTAGTGTCACAAAAATTAATATTCTACTGCTAGATTTACTTTAAGCATTGATGAACTATAGCGATTCCCATTCATACGCATATCCCATCCCTGCGGGACGCTACGCATAGCTTGCTTTCCCAAAGGGATAGGCTCAAGGGGCACTAAAACTTCTTGTTACTTGCCTCGTGCTTCACCAAAATCTAAAATTCTGACACCTTTTTTCGCTAATTCTTAATTCCCGTCGCAGCAATACCTTGGATAAACTGACGCTGACCGATGAGAAATAATGCCATCACCGGAACTGTCGCTATTGTTACCGCCGCCATCATTAAGGGCCAATTATTCGTAAATTGCTCTTGAAACTCTGCCAACGCTAGCTGCACCGTCCTTAATTCTGGCCGTGTTGTAAATACCAGAGGCTTAAATAAATCATTCCATTCGCCGATGAAGGTGAACAAAAACAACGTCACCAACGCTGGACGGGCTAAAGGTAACATTACCCGCCACAAAATTTGCAGTCGGTTCGCCCCATCTATGGCTGCGGCTTCCTCTAACTCCACGGGAATTGTCTGGAAATATTGACGTAACAAAAAAATCCCAAATCCGTTGACAGCAGTAGGTAAAATGAGCGCGCCGTATGTATTTATCAGGTGTCCCCATTTCAAAACCAAAAAGATGGGAATCACTAATAACTGAAAGGGAATCACTAAAGTTGCTAACACGACCAATAGCAGTGCTTGACGTCCCCGAAACTTCAGCCGTGCTAGGGCGTAACCCGCTAAAGCGGAAGTGACAATCTGAAACGCCGTCACAGCGATCGCTACCAGGGTAGAATTAGCAAACGCCAGTAAAAATTTTCCCTGTTGCCATGCAACCCGGTAATTAGCTAAAGACCAGCTATTTTTGGACACATTTTCCGGGCTGGCGGCCGTCGGTTCAAAGGAGGTGAGAAAGACCACAAACAATGGTAGTAGAACGATAAATGCCCCTAGCACTAAGACTACTAGGCTCAAAAAATCGCCAGATTTCAGATTCGGGTTTGGTTTAAACATAACTTGAGCTGCAAAGCATTTGTTTCGCTAGTACTAGAGCATCTCACCCAGCAACAGTTAATCTATAAACATAGTTACTTGTTAAGTTAAATTAAACCACAGTGATTATTACCCTCAGTTCATGGGGTAAATTGAATCCTGGTGTCAAATAATCAGGTTTACAGGAGTAAAGATACCATGCAGCAGCTTACAGACCAATCTAAAGAATTAGATTTCAAAAGCGAAACATACAAAGATGCTTATAGCCGGATTAATGCGATCGTGATTGAAGGGGAACAAGAAGCCCATGAAAATTACATCACACTAGCTCAACTGCTGCCAGAATCTCATGATGAATTGATTCGCCTATCCAAGATGGAAAGTCGCCATAAAAAAGGATTTGAAGCTTGTGGGCGTAATTTGCAAGTAACCCCAGATTTGCAATTTGCCAAGGAGTTTTTCTCTGGACTACACCAAAATTTCCAAACAGCCGCCGCAGAAGGAAAAGTTGTTACTTGCTTGTTAATTCAGTCTTTGATTATTGAATGTTTTGCGATCGCAGCATACAACATTTACATCCCCGTTGCCGACGATTTTGCCCGCAAAATTACTGAGGGAGTAGTAAAAGATGAGTATAGCCACCTCAACTTTGGAGAAGTTTGGTTGAAAGAACACTTTGCAGAATCCAAAGCTGAACTTGAACTTGCAAATCGCCAGAACCTACCCATCGTCTGGAAAATGCTTAACCAAGTAGCAGATGATGCCCAAACAATGGCAATGGAAAAAGATGCTTTAGTAGAAGACTTTATGATTCAGTACGGTGAAGCATTAAGTAACATTGGTTTTACGACTCGCGATATTATGCGCTTGTCAGCCTACGGACTCATAGCCATTTAAAAAGTGCTGAGTTATGAGTGCTGAGTTATGAGTGAAGAATGAAGAAATTATCTAAAACTTATTCTTTCTTTTCTACTTAAAAGATTGTCTCAGCACTCAGCACTACTGAACCACTGAATATTATTCCACCCTTTCGAGACAGCATAAGCCTAATAATCACTACATGTTTGGTCTAATTGGACATCTGACTAGTTTGGAACACGCTCAATCGGTAGCTCAAGAATTGGGATACCCAGAATATGCCGATCAAGGGCTAGACTTTTGGTGTAGCGCCCCGCCGCAAATTGTTGATAGCATTATTGTCACCAGTATTACTGGACAACAAATTGAAGGAAGGTATGTAGAATCTTGCTTTTTGCCAGAAATGCTAGCTAGTCGCCGCATCAAAGCCGCAACGCGCAAAATCCTCAACGCCATGGCCCATGCACAGAAGCATGGCATTAACATCACAGCTTTAGGCGGATTTTCCTCCATTATTTTTGAAAACTTTAAGTTAGAGCAGTTTAGCCAAGTCCGCAACATTAAGCTAGAGTTTGAACGATTCACCACAGGAAACACGCATACTGCCTACATTATTTGTAAGCAGGTGGAAGAAGCGTCAAAACAATTAGGCATTGATTTATCAAAAGCAACTGTTGCTATATGTGGAGCAACTGGCGATATTGGTAGTGCAGTTACACGCTGGCTAGATGCGAAAACAGATGTCCAAGAACTTTTGTTGATCGCCCGCGATCAAGAACGCCTCAAAGAGTTGCAAGGCGAACTGGGGCGAGGAAAAATCATGGGTTTGACAGAAGCGCTACCCCTAGCCGATGTTGTGGTTTGGGTTGCCAGTATGCCCAAAGGCGTGGAAATTGACCCCACCACTTTGAAACAACCCTGTTTGTTGATTGATGGAGGTTATCCTAAAAACTTAGGGACTAAAATTCAGCATCCTGGGGTATATGTGTTAAATGGTGGAATTGTAGAGCATTCCCTGGATATTGACTGGAAAATTATGAAAATCGTCAATATGGACGTTCCAGCCCGCCAGTTGTTTGCTTGTTTTGCTGAATCAATGCTGCTGGAATTTGAGAAGTTATACACGAACTTTTCGTGGGGACGGAATCAGATTACCGTAGATAAAATGGAGCAGATTGGTCGTGTGTCAGTAAAACATGGATTTAGACCACTGCTGGTTTAACTGTAAGAGTTAGGAGTTAAAAGTTAGGAGTTAAAAGTTTAAGAGTTAAAATTTAAAAACTTTCACCAGTACCTCCTTTTAATACCTAACTCCTCGCTCCTAACTCCTCACTCCTCACTCTGAAAAACCTATAACTCGTAATTGATAACCCCTACGATGGCAACTACCGAGCGTAAACCGCTACTGTTAGATTTTGAAAAGCCCCTAGCAGAACTTGCAACCCGAATCGATCAAATTCGGCAACTTGCAGAGGAAAATGGCGTCGATGTTTCTGGTCAAATTCGTCAACTAGAAGCACGCGCTATGCAACTGCGTGAGGAAATTTTCAGTAGTCTATCCCCGTCTCAGCGACTGCAAGTTGCTCGTCATCCGCGTCGCCCCAGTACTCTCGATTACATTCAGGCTATTAGTGATGAATGGATGGAATTGCATGGCGATCGGTGTGGTGGTGACGATCCGGCTTTAGTTGGTGGTGTTGGTCGTCTAAGTGGGCAACCTGTGGTGATGTTGGGTCATCAAAAAGGCCGTGATACCAAAGACAATATTGCTCGTAACTTTGGAATGCCTTACCCTGGTGGCTACCGCAAAGCAATGCGGTTGATGGAACACGCCAACAAGTTTAGTATGCCAATACTAACTTTTATCGACACGCCAGGAGCTTGGTCTGGAGTAGAAGCAGAACATCAAGGTCAAGGAGAAGCGATCGCCTACAACTTGCGAGAAATGTTTTGCTTAGATGTACCAATTATCTGCACAGTCATCGGTGAAGGCGGTTCGGGTGGCGCACTCGGTATTGGTGTAGGCGATCGCCTACTCATGTTTGAACACTCAGTTTATACTGTCGCTACTCCCGAAGCCTGTGCCGCTATTTTGTGGAAAGATGCTGCTAAAGCTCCGCAAGCCGCCGTTGCTCTAAAAATTATTTCCCACGACCTGAAAAAGTTGGGAATTATCGACCAAATACTGCCTGAACCCACCGGTGGCGCTCATTCCGATCCTTTAAAAGCCGCTACCATTCTCAAGCAAGTGCTATTGGAAAATTTAGACGAACTCAATCGTTTAACCGCTCCAGAACGCCGTCAACTGCGTTACGAAAAATTCCGCAAAATTGGTGTTTTTACAGAAGTTGCCCACTAACAGCACTGCATAGTGATTGATTAGCCGAGCAGCAATGCTATAATTGCCTATGTGCTTAAAGATTTTTAACAATCTAGCCATAGGCATTTCCATGTTTAGTAAATCTACTCAATTTTATTGAGTAAGTTTTATGTTATCTAAGTAATCTAATTTGAGTGTACGGCATGGTTTTCCAGGCGATGATTTGTTGTCTTCACTGGTAAAACTCAAAATACACCCACTATTGCACTGCATCATAGCAGTTGTTTAATAGAAATCATCAGATTTTTAGATTCCTTTAATCTATCTAAACCGAAAAGTGTAAATAATTGGGTGGTAATAGGCTTTGGGAACTGCCAAAAAATTGGGAGACACCATGAGTGTTGAGCAAAAACGACGCGCCCTGATTACTGGGGCAAGTAGTGGAATTGGGAAAGCAACGGCTTTAGCCTTTGCAAAAGCGGGAATAGATGTTGCTTTAGTCAGCCGCTCTTTGGATAAGTTGGAGGCGGTAAAAGAAGCTGTAGAGCATACTGGGGTCGAAGCGAAAGCTTACGCTGTAGATTTAGCGCGAATCTCCGAAGTAAAAGAAAAGATCCAAGCGATCGCTCTTGACTTTGGTGATATAGACATTCTGGTAAACAATGCTGGCATGGCCTATACGGCTACTTTGAGTGAAATCCCTCTAGAGGGGTGGCAGCAGGTAATTGACTTGAATCTCACCAGCGTATTTCAGTGCATTGTGGGCATTTTACCTTCAATGCGCGATCGCGGCATAGGCACAATTATTAACGTTGCCTCAATTGCCGCCAAGCAGCCCTTTCCCGGTTGGGGAGCATACAGCGTCAGCAAAGCTGGTTTGATTGCCCTTTCTCAAACCCTGGCACAAGAAGAACGCACCCACGGCATTCGTGTCACAACTATTTGTCCTGGTGCAGTCAATACCGAACTTTGGGACACAGAAACAGTCCATGCCAACTTAGACCGTTCCAAGATGTTAACCCCAGAAATTGTGGCTCAGTCAATTCTCCATACTGTTCTGTTACCACAAGAGGCAGTTATTGATGAATTGCTCCTGATGCCCAGCGCTGGCGCTCTCTAATTAGTTCTTAGTCCTTTGTCTTTTACAAATGACTAATAACTAATGACTAATGACTAATGACTAAACCATAACCAAGATTGAATCATGACTACTGGTAGTTCCAACGGTTCCAATTTCTCTCAATCACCTCTAATCCCTGATTTGGCAGAAGCCATAATTCCTAGACCCGATCGCAACACCCACAACGGGCGACAAGCGGATGTATCCCCCCCAAAAGAGGAACATCTGGAGGAAATGAAGGACGCCGTGCGGACACTAATATTGGGAGTTGGCGAAGACCCCGAACGCGAAGGACTCCTCAAAACACCTAAGCGAGTGGCTGAGGCAATGCGGTTTCTTACCAGTGGCTACACCCAATCCCTTGAAGAACTCGTTAACGATGCCATCTTTGATGAAGGGCATAACGAGATGGTACTAGTGCGAGATATTAATTTTTTTAGTCTGTGCGAACACCATATGCTGCCATTTATGGGTAGAGCGCACGTTGCTTATATCCCCAATCAAAAAGTTGTGGGACTGAGTAAGCTGGCCCGCATTGTTGAGATGTAT
Source organism: Nostoc desertorum CM1-VF14 (assembly GCA_019359245.1). Taxonomy (GTDB): domain Bacteria; phylum Cyanobacteriota; class Cyanobacteriia; order Cyanobacteriales; family Nostocaceae; genus Nostoc; species Nostoc desertorum. The sequence goes on from JAHHHR010000032.1 coordinate 70,240, forward strand.
TCCCGTCGCTTGCAAGTGCAGGAGAGATTAACCCGCCAAATTGCCGAAGCAATCCAGACCATTCTGGAACCTCAAGGGGTAGCCGTTGTGATGGAAGCTAGCCACATGTGTATGGTGATGCGCGGCGTCCAGAAACCAGGCTCTTGGACTGTCACTAGTGCAATGGTTGGTGCGTTCCAAGACGATCACAAAACCCGCGAAGAATTTTTTAACTTGATTCGCCATCAACCAGCATTCTTTTAAGGAATGAGGAATAGAGCATAGGGCATTGAAAAGAGGCAGAGGGGAAAAGTCTTCTCCCCTGCTCCCTGTTCCCTCATACCCACTCCCTACTTTCCAATCTCCCAAACAACTTGGCTACTTTATCTAAATCTTTATCTCCAGGTGCGCGTTCCACTCCACTAGATAAATCAACGCCACTGGGATTAACCTGACTTAGAGCTTCCACAATATTATCTGCTGTTAATCCCCCAGCTAAAAACCAAGGGCAATTGGGATTAAATTGCTCTAGCATTGTCCAATCTAAGGTTTTACCTGTACCACCCAGTTGTTGTGGATGGTAGGCATCCAGTAATAAAGTATCTACGTAGTTTGTGTAATCAATTGCTGTGTCAAGATGCTCAATACTTTGAATTCTTAGCGCTTTAATAATTTCGACATTGGGTAAAACTTGACGCAACTGGTAGCAAAAATCTGGTAATTCATCTCCGTGTAACTGGACACCAGTCAACCCAGAATCAACTACTATCTGACTGATTTCGGCGATACTAGCGTTGGCAAAAACTCCAATTGTGTCAATATTAGCCGGGAGTTCTGCTACTGCTGCCTGAATTTGGGATGTGGTTACATAGCGAGTTGAGGTTGGCACACAAATAAATCCTAGTGCCGTTGCGCCCAGAGAGGCGATCGCTATAGACTGCTGTGGTTGAGTGATGCCGCAAATTTTAACGCGCATGGAAATTTAGCAAATTTAAAATAATTATCAAAAAAGTCTAAACTATCCGAAAAACTTTTGTGCCTTGGTAATTTTATAATTTTGTAGGTCTACATTAACTTTTCGATTTAGGAGACAAAAGCTTGATTTCATCTATCTTACTAGCAGCCGCCCCAACTGTTCCCACAACACCTGCGTGGAATCCTACAGTAGGCATCATCATCAGCATCAGTAGCTTAGTAATTGTTTTGCTAAGTACTAGGATTGAAAAACCCTTAGTTGGCCCCAAGTTCCCCATCCTGCCGATTAGTATTCCAACATTCGTTGCAGCAATGGCTTTTGGTCATGTTATCGGCGTTGGCATCGTTTTAGGACTGACTAACATCGGTCGTCTGTAGTTTTGCAATGATAAAGGCGTTAAAGGCGTTGCTTGTAACGCCGCGATCCATACAAAACTCCTGAAAAGGATTTTAGTTCTTTCTCCAGCAGGAAAACTCATAAGCATTAGCCAGCAAGCCTCTGTGTAGTAAGTCTAACTAAGGGGAGAGAGATTAACCTTCCCCTTGAGGGACGATTCTAACTACTTCATCAACGGAGGATTTATATGGCTCTAGAGACGGGATTAATCCCCTCTGTAAAGCTTATTCAGTTAATTCATGCAGGAGAAAGAACTATGATGTCATCAATTTTATTAGCAGCCCAAGCCACTTTACCCAAAACTGGCACAGAGTGGAGCTGGACTGAAGCTGGAATTATTACTGGCATTTGTCTGTTATGTCTTTTGATTATTCCTCGGACAATTCGCTATCCTCACGTTGGTCCTAAGATGCCTTTGCCCTTTCCCTCGCTGTTCAATAATCCTAGTGCCGCTACATTCCTGGCTGCAATGAGTGCTGGTCACCTGATTGGTACTGGTACTGTTTTAGGATTGAGTAATCTCGGCGTTATCTAAATTTGATTTCTATCTAACACACTCAAGACGACGGGCAGGGGGAGAAGAAGCAGGGGGCAGGGAGCAGGGAGCAGGGGAAGCAGGAGAAATAATAACCAATGCCCAATGCCCTATTCCCAATGCCCAATCCCCCACTTCAGAGTTTTGCTCACAGGCACTAATTGTCTATTCTAGAAATAAGAGCATCTTGTAACTCGGGACTACCGAATTGATGCTCAGAAATATATGTATAAGAATATACGCAAATATTGCAGTAGAGGAACTACTGGCGATATCTAGTTTTAGGGCAATGTAATGCAAACAAATTGGAAAATTGGGTCTTTATTTGGAATTCCCCTGTTTTTAGACCCGTTATGGTTTGTGATTTTAGGGTTGGCAACTCTCAACTTTGGGGTAGCTTATCAGGAATGGGGGCCTGTTATAGCTTGGAGTGCTGGAATAGTTATGGCACTGTTGCTATTTGGTTCGGTGTTGCTACATGAGTTGGGTCACAGCTTGGTAGCCCGATCGCAAGGCATTAAAGTTAATTCAATTACCCTATTTCTGTTTGGCGGAATTGCTGCTATTGAAGAAGAATCTAAAACTCCGGGCAAAGCCTTTCAAGTAGCGATCGCTGGGCCGTTGGTAAGTATCGGACTATTTTTCCTGCTAAGTCTAGGAAGCATAGTGATACCTGATACTAGTCCACTCAGTGTAATGGTCGGAGATTTGGCGAGAATTAACTTAGTGGTGGCTCTATTTAACATGATTCCAGGCTTACCTCTAGATGGAGGGCAAGTGTTAAAAGCAGCACTATGGCAAATAACAGGTAATCGTTTTCAAGCCGTACACTGGGCTGCAAAGGCTGGGCAAATTTTGGGTTACAGTGCGATCGCTTTAGGATTTGTTGTAGATTTTGTGACAAGGGAGTTAGTAGCTGGTTTGTGGATTGCGCTGTTAGGTTGGTTTGCTGTCCGCAACGCTAACACCTATGACAACATGACTACATTGCAAGAAAGCCTACTCAAAGTTGTGGCGTCTGATGCGATGACTCGTGACTTTCGAGTAATTGATGCTGATCAGACATTGCGATCGTTTGCCGATTTATACCTATTAGAAACCACTCCCTCACAGGTTTATTTTGCTGCTTCTGATGGACGTTACCGGGGTCTAGTTTCCATTGACGATTTTCGTTTAACCCAAAGAAGTGAATGGGAAACCCAAACCTTACATAGCATTGTGCATCCCTTGACAGAAATACCGACTGTTTCGGAAGCTACAACGATAGCTGAGGTAATTAACAAATTGGAAAATGAGCAGTTACCTCGAATTACCGTACTTTCTCCGGCTGGTGCTGTCGCTGGTGTAATTGACCGGGGAGATATTGTACGCGCGTTGGCACAAAAGTTAAATTTGCGGGTAGCAGATGCTGAAATTAAACGGATCAAGGAAGAAGGAAGTTATTCGCCTGGGTTGCAACTAGCGGCACTAGCGAAGTCAATTACAAATTAAACGTCATACCTTTGTCATAGCTTTGCAATCAATTCGTCAAAAGCTTGTGTGATATTGAACTTGGTATTTGGTTACAAAATGCTTTTTTTGGGTAAAAGGTAGGATTTCCTACCTTTTTTATTTTTTAAATTAACGTGAGTTCAATAAACTTCTCCCCGCCTTGAACTAGAGTTCAAGTATTTCCCTCTCCGATTCCGGGAGGGACGATTTTACGTAGTAAAACCAGGGAGAGGTTTCTTTGACATCGCTTCAGATGATTAGAAAGTTATTAAAACTTCCAGTTTAAAAAGAGTAAAATGTAAGTACGTGATATACTACGTCTCTCACTTACCCTGGTTTTATGGCACTGCCAATTGTTGCAATTATCGGACGCCCAAATGTGGGCAAATCCACCCTGGTTAATCGACTCGCCGGGGAACAAACGGCGATTGTCCATGATGAACCGGGAGTGACACGCGATCGCACTTATCTACCAGCTTTCTGGAATGGTCGTGAATTTTTGGTGGTAGACACTGGTGGTTTAGTTTTTAATGATGATACCGAATTTTTACCACTGATTCGCCAACAGGCAATGACAGCCCTTGCAGAAGCATGTGGCGCTATTTTTGTTGTAGATGGTCAAACAGGCCCCACATCGGCAGATTTAGAAATCGCCGAATGGATGCGCCAACAAACTGTACCTGTGCTACTAGCTGTAAATAAATGTGAATCCCCAGAACAAGGCTTAATGCAAGCTGCCGAGTTTTGGGAATTGGGATTGGGCGAACCTTACCCCATCTCCGCGATTCATGGAAGTGGTACAGGAGAATTACTCGACGAGTTAGTTAACCACATCCCTGCTATTGAAGACATTCCAGACACGAATGAAATCAAAGTAGCAATTGTGGGACGCCCAAATGTGGGTAAATCGAGCTTACTCAATTCTTTTGTCGGGGAAGAGAGGGCAATTGTCAGCCCAATTTCCGGTACCACCCGCGATGCTATTGATACCGTAATTGAACGAGAGGGACAAACCTACCGTTTGATTGACACCGCAGGCATTCGCAAAAAGAAACACATCGAATACGGCACAGAATTTTTTAGTATTAACCGTGCTTTCAAAGCGATTCGCCGCGCTGACGTGGTTTTATTAGTAATAGATGCTGTAGATGGAGTTACTGAGCAAGACCAAAAATTAGCTGGGCGGATTATCGAAGAAGGTCGAGCTTGCATCATCGTCGTTAATAAGTGGGATGCTGTCGAAAAAGACTCTTACACAATCTACGACTACGAAAAAACTCTGCAATCACGGTTACATTTTACTGAATGGGCAGAAACAATTTTTGTGAGTGCCTTGTCAGGACAACGGGTAGAAAAGATTCTCGAATTGGTGAAAACTGCGGCAGAATCACACAAACGCCGTGTCAGTACATCAGTTATTAACGAAGTCTTAACAGACGCTGTGAGTTGGCATTCACCGCCAGCATCTCGTGGTGGGCGTCAGGGCAAGATTTACTATGGTACACAAGTAAGTAGCCAACCACCAACGATTGCACTATTTGTCAATGATTCTAAACGTTTCAACGACAACTACCGCCGCTACATTGAACGCCAATTCCGGCAACAGCTAGGATTTAAAGGCACGCCAATTATCTTACTGTGGCGGAGCAAAAAAGTCCGTGATGCCGAAAGTGGTAATGTTAATAGAGCAACTCGCGTCAAAATAAGTTAGGAGTAGAGACGCGATTAATCGCGTCTCTACAGGAGTTATGAGTTAAAGCCAAAATTGCTATTTTTAAGCCTATGTCAACATAATAGGTTAACCCAAAAGTCAAAACTCCTTCCTAACTCCTAACTTTCAAATGGATTTATTGCGATCGCTGCCACTTGGACTTTATTTAGAACAACCCCAAACTTGGCTGCATAAAATCGACCCAAGAGTCAAGTTCGCCTGGTTGATGAGCTTTTTAACAAGCTATGTTTTGGCTAACAACTTTTGGCGGGTGCTGCTGGTAGTAATATTGATTCTTGCCACCTTGATTGCTAGGATTCCCCGCCGAGTATGGCAGCAGCAAATGGGTTGGCTGTTAATACTATCGTTTTTTGTCTTAGCGATCGGAGCCATCAGTCCTGATGCAATGGGTGTAGATTATCAGCCACGCCTCCCAGCTAATGAACAAATATTAACCCAGCAAGCATTCTCTAAAAATATTGTTCAAGAGCCAGCAAGTAATAGCAAATACAGCTATGTGCTATTTCACAAAGGCCCAGTTAAAGTAACTCGCCGCTCCTTGGATTTGGCTGTACGTCTGAGTACAATTATATTTACCGTAATTTACAGCACCAACCTGTATCTGCTGACAACTGCACCAGAAGAAATCACATCTGGCATAGAAAGCCTAATGCAACCCCTGCGACGCTTCAAGTGGCCTGTCACCGAAATTGCTTTAACTTTAACCTTATCCTTGCGCTTTATTCCCTTAGTTTTAGAAGAAGTGCAAAACTTATTTCGCTCTGTGATGACAAGAGCAATAAATTGGAAAAAGCTGGGATTAAAAGGAGGGTTCAAGGTTTGGATGACAGTTGCAGAGAGACTTTTGGAAAATCTGCTCTTACGAGCCGATCAAATGGCAAATGCAATGATGGTGCGGGGTTTTACCAGTCCCAACGAGCATCGAGTGCAGTGGCATGACTTACGATTCAAAGGGCGTGACTGGCTTGCTATTGCTAGTTTAATTTTATTCTGGGGAATACGCATAGCTATAGGAACTCAGGTCTAATTTTGCACCGAAAAAATGGTAAGAGGTAATTATATTTTGTCATTGGTAAGTAGTTGTAGTTATTTCTACTCACTGCTGAAAATTGTTAACTAACTATTGACAACGCTTTTAAACAGTATGATCAAGGCTTGGTATTGGCGATCGCTACCCTTAGAAAAGCGCACAGGTTCGGAAGTTTTTGCTGCTCTTTTTCGCCCCACCTCCGCACCGGGAATTGCTACCCTACTGGAAAGTCCCTACCCAACGCCAATCGATCATCCCCAACTCAGTCGATATTCTATCTGTGCAGGCGCTCCTCGTATAGTCGATGGCATCGCCCAAATGTGGACACCAGAAGTAGGAGAGGTTTTTCCCTTTCTAGAAAAATTGTTATACCAAGATGAGAAGGATCAGGTAGCATTTTCTTCCTCTGCTTCCTCTGCTCCCCCACCTCCCCACCTTCCCTTCACCGGCGGTTGGTTAGGTTGGCTAGGCTATGATGTGGCATGGGAAATTGAACAGCTACCTCGTCATAAAATTGATCCCCTGCCATTTCCCGTAGCTTTTTGGTATGAACCAAATTGTTTTGCTGTTTTGGATCACGCGCAACAAACTCTTTGGCTAGCCGCCAGTGATGCAAATGGACTCGATGAGTTACAGGAGAAGTTAGTAAAGAAAGACGCGGGGACTGTTCCCCGCGTCCCTGTGTCTTCTTCGCTTCCTCTCTTTTTGACATCGCAAGCAGATTATGAAACAGCAGTAAACCAGGCGAAAAAATATATTCAAGCTGGAGATATCTTTCAGGCAAATCTTTCATTGCGATTTCAAGCGTCCACATCCGCTTCTGGTTGGGAAATCTATCAAGCTTTGCAAAAAATCAATCCTTCTCCTTTTGCCAGCTATTGGCAAACACCTTGGGGGGAAGTGAGCAGTTGTTCGCCAGAACGGTTAGTAATGTTACAAAATCGACAAGCCGAAACCAGACCGATCGCTGGGACGCGATCGCGCGGTGTCACTCCAGAACAAGATATGCAACTGGCACAAGATTTACTCAGCAATACCAAAGAACGTGCAGAACACATCATGCTGGTGGACTTGGAACGTAATGATTTAGGGCGAGTTTGTGAATGGGGAACGGTTACTGTTGACGAATTGCTGACAATTGAGCGCTATAGCCATGTGATGCATCTTGTCAGCAACATCAAAGGTACTTTAAAAGGCGAATGCCTACGGCACGGCGAAGCCGAACGCACCACCATTGATTTGATCCGCGCCACGTTTCCAGGTGGCACAATCACAGGTTGTCCCAAAGTCCGTTGCATGGAAATTATTGAAGAATTAGAACCCGTGCGGCGCAGCTTGTTCTACGGTTCTTGTGGCTATTTAGATTGGCGTGGTCATTTAGATTTAAATATCTTAATCCGCACCCTGCTACTAGCTCCCGTGTCTCAAGAAGCAGGGGGAGCAGGGGAAGTAAATTCCTTCTCATCTCCCCACTCAGCGCTCAACACCGTCTGGGGACAAGTTGGCGCAGGAATTGTTGCAGACAGCGATCCTGAGAAAGAATGGTATGAATCTCTGCACAAAGCCCAGGCACAACTGGAAGCCCTGAAAATGCTAAATCATCAATAGGGAAACGGAATAGGGAATAGGTTATTAGTTATTCTTTCTCCCCCTGCTCCCTCATCTCTCCACTCCCCACTCCCAATTTTGTGCCATTCAGCCACAGTTGTGGCAGTATAGAAAGAAGTTGAAAAGTTAGCTGTTGCCGTTGGGAATTTCAAAGGGTGTTTTCCCTTGCCACGCTAAACTTTCAATAAGAGGGTCAGGACTGTTTTATGCCTTGTGCCGCCAGGTTGGTGTATTTGAGTCACCAAAGCATACGGTGAAATCTATCGGCAAGCCTCTACTCTTCGAGTCTACGCTTCACGTTTCATGTTGTACCATTGCGCTTCACTACCACTAGTACAGGTCGGCGGAAATCAACTTACTATTAAATTAGAACCAGAAAGCGCAAAATTAAAACCTTTTGACTTTTGACTTTTGACTTCCGCCTTGCGGTACTAGCTTCATCTGCCTATTAGAAACTAGATCAAGGTCTTCGTAACCGCAGTTTTGCATTTTAAGCAAATATTCTGGCGAATGTTGGTATTATCGTCTGAATGTTTGGAATTCACTGCGAAAAGATATACATACTCCCACCTTGACTACACCTTGACTCTTAAATGAATCCAGAAAACGCAGAAACTTACATAAACCATCCAACTTGGGGTTTACTCTACAAAATCTGTATGGTTGATGAGAACCAGGATTTGTTCACCACACTTTATGCCCAGCGCCTGTTTTTTTTGGTAGCGAATGACGTTAAAGGTGTTAAATTCCAGTCTCTAGGACGTACTGAGGCTAGAATGATGTTGGAAAATCGCTTACGTACCCTGCGGCGCAGTGGACATTCTCAGGAGTACGATCAGCTTCAGAGTGTTTTCCAACGCACCTTCCAATGAATAGTTCGATTTCCGAACGTATTGTTACCATTCGCTCCTCACTGCCAACTTCAGTCCGATTGATTGCTGTTAGCAAGCAAGCTTCTGCCCAGGCCATTCGGTCTGCCTACGCCGCAGGAATTCGTGATTTTGGGGAGAGTCGCATCCAAGAAGCCGCCAGTAAACAAGCCGAGTTGCAAGACTTACCGGATATTACCTGGCACTTTATTGGACATTTGCAAAGCAATAAAGCCAAAAAAGCCATTGAACAATTCCATTGGATTCACTCTGTGGATAATTTGAAGCTGGCACAGCGCTTAGATCAATTGGCGCAACAGCTAGGAGTAAGTCCCCAGGTTTGCTTGCAAGTGAAAATTCTCCCCGATCCCAACAAGTCTGGTTGGAGTGTGCCAGAACTTTTGGCTGATTTACCCACACTCGATCAATACAAAAATTTACAAATTCAAGGTTTGATGACAATTCCGCCTTCAGGATTAAATGATCCGGAAATTCTAAATGTGTTTAATCTCAATCGTGAACTGGCAAAAGAAATCCAGCAGCAAAACTGGTCGCACATTAAAATGCAGCACTTGTCTATGGGTATGTCAGGCGACTACGAACTGGCAGTGCAAGCAGGCGCAACGATGGTACGATTAGGAACAATTTTGTTTGGCGATCGCTCTTAGCCTGTTGTTCATCAACTTTGTAGGTCAGTATTAATACAGATCAGGATTTGATGACAACAATTTTGTAACAGACTGGTGCAATTGGAAACAAAGGATATAGTATTGACAAGAGCAATCGTCAAGGAAAAATGGGGTAAAAGGAGCTTTCCTTCGGACAAACCTTAGGATATAATCTTGACTCATTATTAGGTTTAGGCGATGCACAGAACTTTTTAAGAAGTGCCAGTTCATCGCCAAAACCAGTAGTATGGGTTACAAATAGCAAGAGGCTTGCTGAAGTATCCACCGATGTAAGTTAGTTTACCTAAGTAGGCATCGCTCCTATATCTATTTATCCTAAGCCAAGTCAATGCTGGCTATTCGCACCAGGAGAGTACACACACAATGAACAATATATTTTCCAAACTCAGAGACTTTGTGGGTCTAAACGAGCAAGTGGAATACGAATATTACGAAGAAGAACCAGAAAGAGATAATAATTACCAAAACCTGTATCAGCAAGAAAATCCCCAGCCACCTGCACCACAGGAGAGCGCAACCGCTCAAAATCGACGCTGGCGGGAACCAGTGCCTACAATGGGAGATGAGATAGCAGCAGGTTCAAAGCCAATGGGGAATGTGATTGGTATGCCAGGAGCAATTAACGGAATTTCGGAAGTTTTAGTCCTCGAACCACGCACTTTTGAAGAAATGCCCCAGGCAATTCAAGCGTTGCGAGAACGCAAGTCAGTAGTATTAAATCTGACAATCATGGACCCAGATCAAGCTCAACGAGCAGTAGATTTTGTTGCAGGTGGTACTTACGCACTAGATGGACATCAAGAGCGCATCGGTGAAAGCATATTCTTGTTTACACCAAGCTGTGTCCAAGTTAGTACTCAAGGTGGTGTTCTTCATGAAGTACCACAACCACCAGCACGTCCCTCTCGTCCTACAGGTTCTCCAAATCAAAACTGGGGCAACGAAACTAATCGGATGGCACAATAAAGTTAAATTAGTTGTTAGTCCTTTGTCCTTTGTCATTTGTCCTGAGTCTTGATATATAGTGACAAATGACTAATGACAAACGACGAGTGACTAATGACTAATTAGCAATGACTATAAAATTTGGCTTAATTGGTGGTGGGGTAATGGGAGAAGCACTCTTATCCCGCCTTATAGCGCGTGGAATTTATCAATCATCAGAAGTCATAGTTAGCGAACCGCTACCTTCACGCCTAGATTTTTTAAAACAGCAATACGATGTTGCTGTAACGACAGATAATAGCGAGGTTTTCACGCAGGTAAAAGAAGTTGTCTTTTTGGCAATAAAACCGCAGGTGTTTAGTGCGATCGCTCAAGAATTAGCAGATATTGATATTATTAATAAAGAACACTCACCCCTGATCATTTCCATCTTGGCGGGTGTGCCTTTAAGCCAGCTAGAAGCTGCATTTGTGCAATTGCCAGTTATAAGAGCAATGCCCAACACTCCAGCAACGGTGGGAGCGGGAGTTACAGCGATTTGTTTAGGTGCATACACCAGCCCCAAGCACCACCAAATAGCACAGCAAATTTTTTCTGCTGTGGGAGAAGTAGTGGAAGTGTCAGAAGCGCTGATGGATGCAGTAACAGGGCTATCTGGTAGCGGCCCCGCTTACGTGGCGCTCTTGGTAGAAGCACTTGCTGATGGCGGGGTATCCGCAGGTTTACCTAGAGCAATTGCCAATCAATTAGCTTTACAAACCGTACTAGGAACAGCAAAATTGTTACATGAAACCAAAATGCACCCAGCAGAACTCAAAGATCGGGTTACCAGTCCCGGAGGTACAACCATTGCGGGGATTGCCAAGTTAGAACAGGCAGGATTTCGTTCAGCTTTAATTGAAGCAGTAAAAGCTGCCGCAGAGCGATCGCAAGAACTGGGAAAATAAGAGACTAGGGAATAGGACATGGGGCATAGCGCATAGCGCATGGGGTAATGAACACTAAGTAAGAGTTTTTCAATGCCCAATGCCTAATGCCCAATGCCCAACGTTAGTATAGTAAACAATCTGGTTGCAAATGTGATTGAGTGAATTATCCTGCGCCGTCTCCAGAACTTGACTTAGGGTCTATATTTCCCTTTGATCTGGATCAGTTTCAAAAAGAAGCGATCGCGTCCCTAAACGCCGGACGCTCCGTAGTCGTGTGTGCGCCCACAGGTTCGGGCAAAACATTAGTTGGGGAATACGCCATTTATCGCGCCCTGGCGCGAGGAAAACGTGTATTTTATACTACTCCCCTAAAGGCGTTGTCGAATCAAAAATTACGTGACTTCCGAGAAAAATTCGGGTTTGATCAAGTCGGACTGTTAACTGGAGATGCCTCTATCAACAGAGATGCACCGATTTTGGTGATGACCACAGAAATTTTCCGAAATATGCTCTATGGCACACCCATTGGGCAAATAGGCATCTCATTAGTAGACGTTGAAGCGGTAATACTTGATGAGTGCCACTATATGAACGATCGCCAGCGCGGTACAGTTTGGGAAGAATCAATCATCTATTGTCCCCGTGAAGTGCAACTGGCAGCCCTCTCAGCAACGGTTGCTAACAGTGATCAACTGACAGACTGGTTAAATCGCGTTCACGGTCCGACAGACCTGATTTACTCCGATTTTCGCCCAGTCCCCTTGGAATTTAACTTTTGCAATCCCAAAGGGTTATTTCCGCTGCTGAATGATAGCAAAACCAAAATTAACCCCCGCCTTCAGAAAAAGAAGGGAAGAAGCGGAGAAAGGGAGAGAGGGAGAAGTGGTAGACCTGAGGCTCCTGGAATAATTTATACCTTGAGCCAGTTAGAGCAACGGGATATGCTACCAGCCATCTACTTCATCTTCAGCCGCCGGGGATGTGATAAAGCAGTGACAGAAGTGGGTGATTTATGGCTGGTAAATAATGAAGAGTCCCAGATTCTGCGGCAACAGATTGATGACTTTTTAGCCCGCAATCCCGAAGCCGGGCGTTCTGGACAAATTGCACCCCTATACCGAGGAATTGCTGCCCACCACGCCGGAATTTTGCCTGCTTGGAAAGCGTTAGTAGAAGAACTATTTCAGCAAGGGCTGATTAAAGTCGTATTCGCCACTGAGACGCTGGCTGCGGGAATTAATATGCCCGCCCGGACAACAGTAATTTCCACCCTTTCCAAGCGGACTGACACCGGACACCGCCTGTTAAATGCTTCCGAATTCTTGCAAATGGCGGGACGAGCAGGCCGCCGGGGGATGGATAAACAAGGTTATGTTGTAACAGTCCAAACTCCCTTTGAAGGAGCCAAAGAGGCCGCGTATTTGGCAATATCCAAGCCAGACCCCCTTGTAAGCCAGTTTACGCCCAGTTATGGCATGGTACTCAACTTGCTGCAAACCCACACCCTAGAGCAAACTAGGGAACTGATAGAACGCAGTTTTGGGCAGTATATGGCCACCTTGCATCTAAGACCAGAATACGATGAGATTGCCGAACTGGAGAGACAATTAGCTCAACTTCATGAGCAAATCGCCGCAGTTGATGAAAATGAACTGGCTGTTTATGAGAAATTGCGGCAACGCCTGAAAGTGGAACGCCAGATATTAAAAACTTTGCAAGAGCAAGCACAGGAAGATAGGCAAGAAGAACTGGGGATGATGTTGGGCTTTGCAGTGTCAGGAACTCTGTTGAGTCTCAAAGGAAAAAACATCACAGTATCTGTACCTGTAACCGCAGTGTTAGTGGGAAAATCGCCGGGTTCTGGTCAAGCTCCTTACTTGGTATGCTTGGGGCACGATAATCGCTGGTATGTAGCAACGACAGGAGATGTAGTCGATTTATATGCTGAACTGCCGCGAATTGAGGTGCCACCTGATTTACTACCACCACCAGAGATGCCCTTGAAGCCAGGACAGTCGCGCCGTGGTAACCAAGAAACATTTGCGATCGCAGCACGTATCCCCGATCCGATAGAATCTTTGCATCTAGCACCAGAAGTAGCAGAACAACTCAGCCGCGCTACCGCCGTCCAAGAGCAATTAGAAGCTCATCCTCTGCATCAATCAGGCAATGCTGCCACGCTTTTCAAGCGCCGCGCCCGCTATGTCGAACTAGAAGCCGAACTTGAACAGTTGCAAGGACAAGTAGACCAACACTCACAACGTCATTGGGAAGAATTTATCAATCTAATCTCAATTCTGCAACACTTTGGCGCTTTAGATAACTTAGTGCCCACAGAATTAGGGCGAATCGCTGCCGCCATTCGGGGTGAGAATGAGTTGTGGTTAGGTTTAGTATTCGCTAGTGGTGAATTGGACAACTTAGACCCGCACCATTTAGCCGCCGCCGCCGCCGCTTTGGTAATGGAAACCCCCCGTCCAGATAGCAAAGTTAACTTTGAGCTTAGTCATGGAGTAGCAGAAGCCTTAGCAAAATTGCGGGGAATTCGTCGCCAAATGTTCCAACTACAACGGCGGTATAATGTAGCGCTGCCTATATGGTTGGAGTTTGAGTTAATTGCCATAGTGGAACAATGGGCGCTAGGAATGGAGTGGGTAGAACTCTGCGAAAACACCACCTTAGATGAAGGCGATGTGGTGAGAATTCTCCGGCGGACGTTGGATTTGTTATCGCAAATACCTCATGTTCCGCATTTGCCAGACTCTTTCCAGCGTAATGCCTATCGGGCGATGCAGTTGATTGATCGATTCCCTGTGAATGAGGTGGTTGAATGAAAAACTCCACCCACTCTTGGGATGGAGTTTTTGGGCATGGGGAAGAAGTTACCAATGCCCTATGCCCTATGGCCCAAGCGACGGGGCGACTATCCCTCTACAGACACCTGGGGATGGAGTTTCCCGTCGCTTTCAATGAATTTACATTTGACCAAATAATAGTAGTGGTATCTAATTAAAAATGCTTTTTTGGTTTCGTATATCTTCTATACGTGATTAATCACGTATATATAACACAAGTTATAGCCGCTATAAACGCTATTCAATGTTAGTACACTAAATTTCCAGTACCGCGCAACTGACGCAAAGAATTTACACAGTAGGGACAGTCACAGCCAAATGTCTGGATTGCAGCATCACTTTCTTCCTCAGAAAAGTTCAACATGGCAATATTCTCATCTGATACTGATGTGGCAATGGTTGAGGAACGTGTAGAGGTATATGGTTGCTTTCTCTCCGAATCTCGAATGCACACAAAATTTTTTCCACCATGTGGGTTAGTTATACAGGTACGACCGTCTTGTGTGTGCATTAATCGCTGAGTAATACTAGCGTGAGCAGGATTCAATACCGCCAACGTAGACATCAGCGACACAAAAATTGAGGAACTGGAAAGCAAATTCAAGATAATTTTTTTGTTCATAGATTTATTTGAGAAAATTGTTTACTAGCTTAGGGTATTCGATCTACTTTCAAACTTCAAGTGAGTTTCCTCTAAGAACAGCTAACTTGACAGTTATTATCTAATACCAATTTAATATGAAGCTACATATAATAGATGGAGGCAAACTTGATAAATTTGAATACTCATGAGCCGTCCTTTTGAGATTGAAATCGCAGAGAGCGAAGAAGAACTAAAAAAACGTCTGC
>JAHHHR010000033.1 GCA_019359245.1 Nostoc desertorum CM1-VF14
TTAGGGCTGACCACTGTCATGCAAGGATTTTGGGCTATTTTACCTTCTTTCCTTGCACCTGAATATACTTCTAGGGTCTTTTTATCTACAGACTGTCACCTTTTCTTTCTTTTTCAGCAAGCCCTACCTATTTGCGTTGCTTCCAGTGGCCCACCGGAAAAAATTAAGTTAGCTTTGCATGTAACTAACCTACTGCCTCGATTTGAAGGACGTATTTTTAGCTCATATAAAATTGGAAGCTGGAAGCCAGCACCTGACTTGTTCTTATATGCGGCTAAAAATATGGGAGTTCAACCTGCATCCTGTACGGTTGTAGAAGATAGCGTTTTGGGTGTACGTGCAGGTGTTGCCGCTAGAATGAAAGTTTTAGGTTACACCGAGCAAAGTGAGGCTACTCTACTTGAGGCATCTGGAGCGCGTGTCTTTTACTCCATGTACCAACTGCCTTCTTTGTTATCACACTATTAGACTTAGAATTATGAGTTTAATTTAAATATTACGAAACTTATCTCATTTCCATTTTAAATCAAAACCAAATTATCCCGGTGAATCACGGTTTCCACACCCGCATAGCCTAAAATTGCGGAAATTTCCCGCGAATGACAGCCACGAATCTTTTGCAATTCATCGCTGTTGTAATTTACAAGTCCTCTAGCAATTTCGTTACCGTTGGTGTCACACAATTGCACTGCGTCCTGTGTGCGAAACTCTCCTTCTACTACCTTAATTCCGGCTGCTAATAACGATTTTCCTGCCAGAGAAATTGCTGCGATCGCACCTTCATCTAAATACAATTTACCCGCAGGTAAAAGTCCGTAAGCTATCCAACGTTTACGCGCTGAAGTTGGTTCAGGTTGCGGTTCAAAATGCGTCCCAATCAGTTCACCCTGGATAATTTTTTCTATATTCTGGGGAAATCGCCCTTGGGTAATTACGGTACGAACTCCAGCCGCGATCGCAATTCTCGCAGCCGAAATTTTTGTCGCCATACCGCCAGTACCCCACTGAGAACCTTGGGAACCTGTTTGTATTTGTAATTGAGCTAATTCTTTAATGCTACTCACTAAAGCGATCGGCCGCGCATTTGGTACGGAACGCGGATCGGCTGAGTATAGTCTATCAACATCGGTAAGCAAAAATAGCCAATCTGCTTCTACTAGGCTGGCAACTAATGCCGAAAGGGTGTCATTATCACCAAATTTTAGTTCGTCTATGGCTACGGTATCATTTTCATTTACTATGGGGATCACTCCCAGCCCCAATAGTTCCTGAAAAGTGTTGTAGGCATTGAGATAGCGGCTACGCTGTACCAAGTCGCTGCGAGTCAGTAATACTTGAGCGATCGCCTGTTGTAGAGTAGTAAATAAATCATCGTATATCCGAATTAATCTGCCCTGTCCAACTGCTGCTACAGCCTGTTTTAGTGCGATCGCCTTGGGACGTTCAGTTAAGCCTAACCGCGCACAACCTACTCCCACAGCCCCAGAAGAAACCAAAATCACCCGGTGTCCCTGGCGTCTTAAATAACAGAGTGTTTCCGCCAAGGTAGCAATGGTGGAAAGTGCTAATTGTCCCGTTTCTGGTTGGGTTAGGCTCGAAGTGCCGATTTTGACAACAATTGTTAATGACATCTAAAAAGTGAGGAGTTAAGAGTGAGGAGTTAGGAGTTGAATTTAATTCATAACTCATAACTTCTAACTCCTACTAAATTTGTAAAGCGCCAATCCCTCTATAGTGAAGGCTGACGCTTTACGGGTTTATATTTATTTTGTATGCTGTAGGGTCTTTTTTGGCTGACCCCATGTTATTAATACTTATGATCCCCGATTTTTGGATTCCAGTAAGATTCCTTAACCATTTTTTTAGATTTACTTTCCTGATGATTTTTTAGCGTTTGTGAATCTTGCTTTTCTTGGGGGTAATAGAAGCTCCAAGTATTTCAGATATCCAAACTTCAAAGTTGCGAACAGGATGAGAACGCAGGGCTGCGTCTGCATGGACAATCGGTTCAACTAGAATGGTAAACATCCCCAAGCGATTACCTGCTATGACATCCGTAAATAAGCGATCGCCTACCATCCCCACTTGATGCACTGGTAGATCCATCCCCCTCAGTGCTGCCCTAATTTTGCGTCGGGATGGTTTGGCTGCACCTAAGTAGTAAGGTAAATTGAGCGATCGCGCAATTCCACCAATTCGCGCTTCACTCAGGTTGTTACTCACCAAACACAATGCAGTACAGGAGCGAATTTGCTCCACCCAATCTTGTAGTTCTGGGGAAGCCAGCCCTACTTTAAAGGGTACTAAGGTTTCATCTACATCCAATACAAGCCCCTTAAGCCCGTATTTTTGGATAATATCTGGTGTTAGGTTCAACACTGAACCTTCTAAAATCAAGTCAGGCTGTAAAAGATTGTTCCAGACCATAGTCAACAGTGAAATTTAAGTAGCGCTAGACAAATGAGCATAACCCAATATAGTTTAGTTAGTCGAACTCGATCCTGGTATATCTCCCTGAACACTTTGAGATAAAATCCCTAAAATCTTATCGATCTCTTTAATGTAATAATTATTTAAATCAATAAATATATCATTGTCTTCTAACTTCAAAAACTTCCAAATATCTCCCGTTGTTACCGCCCCATAAATTTTCCTAATATCATTTCCTTCTTGTTGATTAAACATTTGTGCTGCCAACATTGTCGCCGCACATTGACCTAATCCACCTTTAATATTTTCATTTTTCGCTTCAATAATAACCACCACAGGCACATTAATTGTTAATTGCTCCTTAGCACGACTGATGATAAAGTCACAATAGCCATTCAAACCTTTTTCAGCATCTACATTAAAGTCTGTTCCCGAAAATAAACTAATCGAATAATTAGCCCTGCGTCTTACCTCCAACAAAATCGGAGTGATAATCATTTCTGAACGAGCTTTTTCAGTATTAATTGCTAAAGCCAGTTCTGTAGTCTCTTCTAAAGAATTTTTGAGTTTCTCGCTTGGCTCTAAAGGTTCTATATCGGCACATAAATCAGTTTCTTCATCAATGTGGATGCTGAATGACTTTTTAAATTTACTTAATGTAAAGTCACTATAAGCCATTTTCAGCACCTCATACCAATTTTGGATTTTAGATAATTGAATTGAAAATCACGATCAAAATACTTTTTCCAGAATCTTAAACAACATTAACTCTCCCAATTTAATGTCAATGTTTCATAGCTTCCACACTGAATGGGACATGGTAAAAGGTTTAGCTAGATTTTGATTGCAATGAAAATTTTCAATTAAAAAATTCAAAATGTAATATTTTCATTTTGAATTTTTAATCTTATTCCACTTCATTAAAAAGATGTTCCTCTAACAGAGGCTGCACTTTGCGAAATTCCTCTGGAGAGAGTAATTCAGGCTCACCTGTTTTAGCTATCCGTGCAAAAAATAACAGAGGATCAAGGGGTGTATAAATTGCATACTCCTGATCTTCATCATAGAAGCTAGCAAGTAACTGTAATTGTTCTGGATCTAAATCTGCCTCTTCGTCTTCGATTTCTAAGGTGAAGAGTTCTGATTCTTCAACAGGTGGTAAATCACCTGCAACAGTCAGAGCATAGGCTGTATTCTTTAATACCAAGTTTTGCTCAGATAGTACAGCTTGAGCAGTGGCAAAAATTTGCTCAATGATGTTGTCATCTTCTACCAGAACTGCTTCTTCTTCCTCACCGTCACCTTCCCAAGAAAAAATTTCTACAGGTGAGTCTACAGGAAGAAGTAAAACATATTCTTGTTCGTCGACTTCGAGTGAATGCTCTATGTAACATTCGAGCGATCGCCCTTTGTCATCGGTTAAAGTGATGGAACCCGCATGAGCGTTATCATTTTCTTCAGGAAATGGAGAGGAAAACATAGCCGAAATGTAGAAATTTAATAAATACCAACAACTTTGCAAAACGCTTAACTATTGAACGACATAATTATGCCAATTAAATAGCATTATACGTAGATACAACTGCTGGCTAATCGTTTTCAGAATATCATGTTAAAAGGTATCAATATTCAATAGCCGCAACTGAACTGTGGGAGTTAGCACGCTTAACATCCAACCATTGTTGTAAAATCAAAGCGGCTGCCTTGCGGTCAATCAAACCTTTATGGCGTGACGGGGAGCGGTTCTCAGCTATCAGCAGTTGTTCTGCTTGAAATGAAGTTAATCGCTCATCCACATATTCCACAGGCAGTTTCAGTGCTTTAGCAAGTCTTGTAGTAAATTTCTGAACTTGACGCGCCTGAAATCCTATTGAGCCATCCATTGAATAAGGTAAGCCCATTACCAGGATTTGCACCTCACGTTCATTAACTATTTGCCGGATTTGCTCGACATCGTGCTCAAAAGATGTACGTTCAATTGTGGTAATCCCCGTAGCAATTAAACCCGTGCGATCGCACCCTGCCACTCCAATTCGCTTGCGACCAAAATCTAGTCCCAAAGCTGAAATAAACGGTTTTGCTTGCTGCTGGGGTATCACGCTAATTCTCCTGCTGTGCATCTGCTGATTCAGAAATCGGCGATGCTTCCATGCTAGGGTTTTTCCCCGAAAAGTTAATCGGTTCTGACAAGCTTTGCAGTGTTTTATCTGACAATGGCAACTTTCCTGATTGTATCCATGACATCCCACCTGGTATAGGTTTACGTGCTGGTTGTAAACCTTGCAGCATATCAGTCCACTGAATTCCTTCTAAGGAGACAAATTTAGACTCCCGTAGCTTGTGCCACACAGAGCGGGACATAACTAATGTATGTTCTATGCGTTTTGCCCCAATTCGTTCCAAATATTCTTCTCGCTCTGCCTGATAGTCTGAGGAAGCTAATTGTAACCCTTGTCGGGGAAAATCTTGGGTAATCCGAGCCAGCTGAGATAACAATTCTGGATACAGCCAGGTATAAGCGGGATGAACCGTCAGCGTTGCAACGTGGGGAACTTCACCCTTCCGATCAAGTTGCACCTGAAAATAGCCGATCGCAGCTTTGCGTTGCGGTTCAAATACGTAACCACTTACTACTTCTGTTTTGCTCACCCATTGCATTACTGCATCAGTTAAAGCACCGAACAAACTGGTTTTAAAGTCGCGGGTGTTACGGTCAAAAACCTGACGTACCAAAGGTGGCATAGATGCCGTATCTAATTGATATAGCAACTGGGCATCAGCATTACTTACTGGCAAGAGGTTAGGTAAGTCTGGCTCTGCTTGTGCCAATTCAGCCAGTAATTCTGGCTCAATTTCCCAGTACGTCATTTCTGCCAGACGTTGAAATCCATTTTGTCGATATAGTGCTAGCGCCTCTATATCGTTGATATTAACTTCCAGCAACCAAGTGCGAGCTTCTAGAATCGATTCAAAGCAATGACGCAAAAGTTGCGAACCAACTCCTTGTTTATCGACACCACCCTCTAACAGCACCTGATCAATCCGCCAAGTACTGCGTGTCCGGTTAAACGGTGACACTTGAATCATCCCTAGAAGTAACCGCCCTTGCTCTGCTATGTAGGCACAGAGGCGATACTGTAGCGGGTTAGGAAACCAACTCAAAAATTTGAGTAATCCATACCAGCGACGCAGCCTTTGCATCTGACTAATGGCAAAACCTGCTCCCTTGGGAGTAAGGGCTGCGAATGACTCTTGAGTTATGCGCTCAATCCCGTCCAGATCCCGGTATTGGACTGGTCGGATAACAACGCTGAGGTTTCTGGGAAGTAATGAAGTCATTTTTATTCGAGCCGCTATTTAGCCTTAACTAACTGCTCTTCAAAGGAACTGCTGCAATAATTATTTTAACTAGTTTCTGCTCTCTACATATTGCGCCAAAAGAGTGATTTTAGTAACTCAATACTGAAAAAAGCAGAAAAAGCAGACCTTGTGAGAACACCATTGGCATTAACCCAACATCTGCCTTTATTTTATTTGAATTTTGATTAAAATTTGTATATATTTATAGCCCTTGTCGAGAAACTAGCTTTTCAAAGTGGGCTTGGGTTTGATGGAGTAACTGCTGGCGACTATCTACCAGTGTTTGCTTCAGGGTTGGAACAAGATTGCGAGCTTGCAGAGTCATATGAAGTTGCAGGTTGGCAACATATTCACTGAAATCTTGATTCATTTCATCTGCGCCCGCATCTGTTAATAAATTTAATTCCATTGCCACTGTATTCTCCTGTGTTAATCCTGTGCTGTCTCTCTTCATGACCAAAAACTATCATGTTGTTTGGACTAACTTCTTAATTTGCAATGAAGTTTAACGCTTCTTAGGGATAGCCTATTAAAATCTCAAACCAACACCACCTTGTACAGAGATAGCTGTACCACCGCTATCACGGTAGGCATCAAAAGCGATAATGGCGTTGCCAAAAAGGACTGTATTGCTATTTGGGATCACATAATCAATGCCTGGTTGTAAAGCAAAACTAATTTTGTCGCCCACAGGAGTGGAGCCACCACCACCAGCCAATACCAACCCAGCACCTAGATAAGCATCCGCTTGCCAGTTAAGGGGGAAATCGTAGGAAACCGTTGGTACAACTGCCGTACTATTACCAATTAACACTTGAGCGCGGAGCGAAAGTGGTGCTTCCAAAAGCTTGTAGCGCCCAGCTATCACTCCCCCAAGTTGGATACCATCGGTAAAACCAACACTAGGGCCTATACCTATATAACTGCCATAAGCTACTTGAGCTTGTGCTGGTTTAATACTCCCCAAACTCAAGACCAAGCTAGCCCCCAAAACTGAAACCAAATATGGAATATATCTCATAACCGAATTCCTCACACCAATTAGTCATTAGTCATTAGTCATTAGTCATTGGGCATTGGGCATTGGGCATTAGGCATTGGGCATCGGTTATTGTCTTTGTCCCCTTGTCCCCTTGTCTCCTTGTCCCCTTGTCTCCTTGTCCCCTTGTCTCCTTGTCCCCTTGTCTCCTTGTCCCCTTGTCCCCTTGTCTCCTTGTCTCCTTGTCCCCTTGTCTCCTTGTCTCCTTGTCCCCTTGTCTCCTTGTCCCCTTGTCCCCTTGTCTCCTTGTCTCCTTGTCCCCTTGTCCCCTTGTCTCCTTGTCTCCTTGTCTCCTTGTCTCCTTGTCTCCTTGTCTCCTTGTCTCCTTGTCTCCTTGTCTCCTTGTCTCCTTGTCTCCTTGTCTCCTTGTCTCCTTGTCTCCTTGTCCCCTTGTCCCCTTGTCTCCTTGTCTCCTTGTCCCCTTGTCTCCTTGTCTCCTTGTCTTCCCCTGCTCCCCCTGCCTCCCCTGCTCTCCATCTCATTCATTCTACGGGCAACGGGGATGAATGCCTCCTTGAGTACAAATGTACGCTAATTGCTTGGCATCTAAATTTTTGGCTTTAGTAAAATCAACTCCTTGAACTACGGCAGATACTGAGCCTAAATCTGGGGTTTTGACAAATTGATCTGCTGGATCTTGTTTGCTAGGAGCGAGAATTGCCCCCTTAAAATCTGCTCCGGCGACATTCGCCCCGCGTAAATCTGCAAGACTTAGGTCGGCATTTTGTAAGTTAACGTTTTCCATCTGGGCAGAACGCAAAACCGCACCAGCTAGACGAGTGGCGCTCAAGTTAGCATTGCTGAGATTCGCACGATCCAAATAGGCTCCTGATAAATCTGCCCCTTGCCAATCAGTGTTAATTAAATTGGCAAAGGATAATTGCGTTCCGATAGCAGTAACGCGACCTAAACGGGCAGCGTACAGATTGGCTTCGTTCAATTTAGCGTCACCTAAATCTGCTCCAGTCAAGCTGGCTTTTTCCAAAACTGCGTTTCGCAGATCGGCTCCTACTAGTTGGGTGCTGTTGAGTTTAGCGTCAATAAGACGTGCGTTGGATAAGTTAGCTCTATTGAGAGTAGCGCGGCTCAAATCAGTACGGTTCATCAAAACGCGGCTGAGATTAGCATCAGTAAGATTGGCTTGCTGCAACTGAGCTTGGCTTAAATCAGCCATAACATCATCGTAGGTATCCCAGCGCCCATCTTCACCCATGCCCCGAAAGCGGCTACCCTTAAAGCTGGCTTGATTGAGATTTGCAGATTTCAACTTAACTCCTGATAAATCAAGGTTATCTAGTACCAAGTTGAAGAAGGAACTTCCTGGAGTACCGCTTTGACCTAATTGGGTGCTACTAAGGTCAACGCCCTCGATTTTACCGCTATAAACAGAGAGAATCTTGTTGATTGTCCGCTGGTTTCTTTGTAGCCGCCCTTGCCGCAATTCGCGTTCTTGGGTTGCAGTACTGCCCACAGACTCTAGTTCGCTAACCAGAAACTGATTCTTATTTTTTAATTCCGGGATGGCTTGGGGCCCGACAGTTGTCAAAGCTTGTTGAATCGTATCCAGGAGGCTGGGGTTGGTTTCGCTAACCAAAAGATCCGCCAGAAATTTAATGGACTGTGGGTCATTCAGACCACCCATAGCTAAAATTGCGCTTTGGCGTTGCTCATTAGTCGCCCCAGAGTTAGGAGTTAATTGTTTGACAAGTTCGAGGAACTGTTGGCTGTTGATTTGCTTAGTTGCTCGCTGGGATTGTTGAATTTGGATATAAACTTGAGTGCCGATTAAAGTTGCCAACACAGCAGTCATGCTCGTAAGCCCTACCCCAAACAAAGTCAGGTTAGGGTTTTGCTGTATCCGCCGCCACACATTGGACGACTGGTTAGTTTGGGCTGCCGCTAATTCTTCTCCTTCCTGCAATTCTTCTGCTTCATCATTACCGCCAGTAGACTGAGCTTGTCTGTTGCTAGCTAAAACTGAGGATGGCAAGGGGCGAGTCGCATCTATTGTATAAGTGCCTGCGAGTTGATCATGGAGTGCGCGACGCCCCCGGCGCGATGGTAAGCCTATCCCTTCACCCACAATCATTAACAAAGATAAAAGTGTGAATAATCCTAAATTCGGAAAAGCAAAGCTGTAGCGCCACAACAAATAGGCGATAGAAATGGGTACAGTCCAACGCCCAAATCCTTCTCTAATCACAACTGCCCCCAAACCAGGCGGCTTCCCTTGCTCGTTGATAACCCGTACTTTAAACCAACGTTTAGGAATTGTGCTACCAGTCTTAGCCAGTAGATACAATTGCCACCACGAAAGCGTTACAGGCGCTAACAGGGCGATTGTCCACAAAATATTAGTAGGCCATGCCACGTTACGGATGCCATAGCTTACAGGCAGAGCTAGGGGTCTAGCGATCGCTCTTTCTGTGACTACCAGCACGGGGTTAAGCGGCACTCGATTAAAATCGCTTCTAGAATTGGCATAAACACCAATGCCGAAGGGAATCAACCCACTGGTAACCACTAGTGTGATTTCAGCTGCCCAAGCAGCAAAACGTCTACTTGCTAGCAGTAGCGAACTGGCTCTTTCCGGTTGTTTTGACTGACCAGATTGATTACTTCTCCTGACAATTGGTGTCGTCATTGTATAATTCCCTTTAACATTATTTCTACGCCGTGATCGGCACAATTAAAATAGACTAAGCTTATCGGCAAAAAGAAAAGCATATTGAAATAGAATGCAGTCATAAGTCAGGAGCTTTTTGTATCATGGCTCCTGACTTTCATAACTACAGGTATGCAAAGTAAATGCATATCAGCTTATTACTTACGTTGAAAGCTACTAGACACAAAAATTTTGTATCCAACATACACTAACACTGCCAAAAGTGCCAGACTAATTACAGATGCAACCAGTTTAAACACTGCTTGCAGCATTGCCAAGCCTACTAGCACCGTCACACCTGAAACTACCAGCTTTTTTGTCCCAGATAAGCTGTTGAACCAAATCTGAAATCGCTCAAGTTGCAAGTTAAACTTGGCAAAAACAGACTGAGGTATCTGTTTTTGCTCTTGTGGTTGGGGAACCACTTCCGGCGAAGAATTAATATCTGCCTCTAGCTTATTGAGGCGACGCTGTAAGTCTTCTTCTTTTTGAGGATTCATCAATCTTTTCTACCTCAGCTAGGTTACTTATTCCACAACAGACTAACCAAATTCTATTTTTGGTGGTTGTCTTAGTGATTTTAGCTAATGTCTGTGTGTGCAATACCTTTCTGGGCAGTAAAAATTATGATAATTTTTGGAATCCTAGCGTGTTACGGATTGAAGTGCAGAATGTCAGATAGAATATTTTGGTGTAAAATCTTCACCAAGCATAGATATTTTGCACGATTAATGGTCTTTACACCCATAAAATCTTCACAAGAAATCCTTAAACTGATGGTATTTCTTTATACAACTACTTTGGGAACCAAGACGGCTTACTGTCGTCTATTAAATCAGACTGTATAACAATATTGCTCTAAAAAAATTTCGAGCATTAATTAAAATGAAAACGCTTAGGCTACTTGCAATTGTTCCCACAGCTTTGGCGATGAGTTTGGTGTTGACTGAGGCTAATTTGGCACAGACACCAACAATCAAAATTAATCGGAATCTCCAACCAGATCCACTGGTTTTGGACGGAAAGTCTGGGGGAACTGTTAAAAGTAATTGTGGCAATATTAGCACTGAACCCAATCAAGTTATCCAGGTTACAGAGTCACTACCTTATTTACGATTAACAGTAGAGAGCCAAGGAAAGCCAACCCTATTGATAGACGGGCCAGGGGGACGCTTTTGTGTAATGGCAGATAAATATTCTGGAAGCAAGCTAGAACTTTCTGGTTTTTGGCAGGCAGGAACATACTCGCTGTTTGTGGGCGAACAATCCCAAGGAAAGCCAAACTTTAACTACACCCTCTCAATCTCGCAAGAAACAAAGAAATAGTCATTGGTCATTAGCAAAGGACAAATGACTAATGACTAATCTTCCAGTGATTTGGCTGTGACTTCAACGGCTTTGACATCAATTGTGCCTTCTGGTGTGAAGCGCTGAAAATGACTATTTTGTACTAACAGTGACTCCCCACAGTTAGGACACTGCAACTGACTGTTATTTAAACCTGTAAATTCATATTTACAGACGGGACACTGATCAGCAACCAAGTTGCGTTGCAGCCACCAACGAAAGCCAAAAAAAGCCACAATGGGTGCCAAAAACAGCAACCCGACAATAATTACCAACGACTTAACCAACCAACCCAAGCCCAGTGATGCCAGCAACCAAACAATTGCCAGCAAGGTGAGCCAAGGGCGGAGATTTAAAAGATTCAATTGAAATGACTTAAAGCTCATTTTTTAAATGTCGTCCTGCTCTCCTTCTAGGATAGCGATTTTAGTCATTGGTCATGAGTCATTTATTATTGGGATTCAAAACTGAAGACAGAAGCAGTTTTTGTAAGTGCTGTTGAAAGGCATCTATGCCAAACAGAGTGATCGCTTGTTCTCGTAGCCATTCTCCATGACATCGCTGGTCATCCCCTTTAAGCATTTCTATACAAGCCTCGGCGACAGCATCAGGGCTGCGGTGTGGTACTCGCCACCCCAGTTTACCATCCTGTAAGGGGTCAGCGGAGCCATCGTCGTCACCGGATAATACAGGCACTCCACAAGCCATTGCCTCAAGATAAACAATGCCAAAGCCTTCTTGCGAAGGCATAATATAAGCATCAGCAAGGCGGTAATGTTCCATTAATTCTTCTGTGGCAACGAAACCAGCAAATATGACGCGATCGCTCACACCTAAATCTCTTGCTAGTTTAGCTAATCGCGGTTGGTCATCACCGCGACCAATTACCAAATATTTCACTTCTGGGAAAACCTGAGCGATTTGTGGTAATGCTCGAATCGTTACATCTACACCCTTGTAAATATCCCCTGACCATAACCGCGCTACTGTCATTAACACCTTAGCATCAGTTAAACCATACTTCTGGACTAATTTTGGCTGCTTGGAACCAAGAGTAAATTTATCCCCATCAATTGCACAAGGCATCATCTGTACCATTTTGGGGTTTAGATTATTAGCAGCACAAGCGCGATCGCGGCTGTAGCGACTAATTGTCCAAATTCCAGCTGCTGATGTTAGGGCACGACGTTCTTGATTTTTGAGCGGTTCCCAAACTTCTTTGCCGTAGGTTAGCACGGTGTAAGGAATTCCCAAAGGCTGGCAAAGAGTTTGTACTAACACTGCTAAGTTAATATGACCGCAGAAAACTTTCTGCGGACGGCTTTGCAACAGACATTTAAGTAAAGCTGCTGCCATTTGTAGTCTCCCCACATGAGGAGACTGATTTTTAAAGTAATGAAATTTTAAGTTCTCCTCTTCAAACGGATTTAAACTATCAGGACTATCTCGCAACAAAAAGACTTCCGCCTTGTAGGCTTGGCTCAATCCCAGATAAGCGCGAAAAATATCTTTTATATAAGATTGAATACCACCTTCGTGGGCAAAAATTTCTAAAAACACGAAGACATGGTTAGTTTTTTTGTTAATTTTATCACCTACTTTGAGATTTTCTGTCACTTTAGTGATATGCACATTTAGGTTATTTACACTCGCGGTAAGGGCGCGCTCACGTAGTGCGTCTTGCCCCCAGCCTTCCTTCAGGAAAGCTGCTTCGGGGCTGTAAAAGCGATCGCACCGTTTTGTAACCGCTCTAAATCTGTTTTTACCATTTTTTCTAAAAGTTCTTCAAAACTCACTTGGGGTTCCCAACCAAGGTTTCTTTTAGCTTTACTGGGGTTAGCTACTAGTTGAAAATGCTCATCCTGTCGTAACAGACTGGTATTTAAAACTACGTGATGCCTCCAATCCAATCCGACAGACTCAAAAGCTGTGGCAACTAAATCTCTAACACTGTGCAGTTTACCTGTGCCAATCACATATTCTTCTGGCTCATCGACTTGCAACATCAGCCACATTGCTTCTACGTAATCTCCAGCAAAGCCCCAATCGCGTTTAGCATCTAAGTTACCCATTTCTAAGGTGTCAGTTAAACCCAATTTAATCGATGCAGCTGCCAAAGAAACTTTGCGTGTAACAAACTGAGGTGGCCTTAAAGGAGACTCATGGTTATATAAAATTCCACTACAAGCAAATAGCCCATAGCGCTGCCTGTGATGCACCATACTCCAGTGGGCGTGCATCTTAGCCGCAGCATAGGGATTTTTTGGGCGAAAAGGCGTTTCCTCATCTTGAGGCGAAACAAATACATCGCCAAACATTTCTGAACTGCTGGCTTGATAAAATCTGGTAGACAAACCAACCTGACGTACTGCTTCCAAAAGCCTAGTAGCCGTACCAGTTATCAAATCCAGGGTTCCTAATGGATCGTTCCAAGAGTCGGGTACAAAACTGGGAGCCGCCAAATTGTAAATTTCTTTGGGACGCAGTTGCTCAACTGCGGTCAACAGCGCCGCATTATCCCTCAAGTCAACCGTAAAAATTTCTACCTGATTTGCCAGTGTTCCCAGTTTTGTCAAATTAGGTTGTCGATGCGGGGGTACTAATCCTACAACTCGGTAACCGCGGTTGAGGAGCAAATGGCTGAGATAGTAGCCATCTTGCCCAGTTATTCCTGTAATTAGGGCTGTCTTAGTCATACATATTTTGTCCCCTATTCCTTCTATCTCTTTAAGCACAAAATGGCACTTGTTAGAGAGCAAAAAATAAAGCTCTCAATACTGCTGACAGATCCTAACAAGGGAGCAAGTATAACTCGAATGCTATCTTTACTGTATTCACTAATTCTTTTTATACAACAATATTTTTTGAAGCTTTACAAAAAAATCATAATAAATCAGGAATTTAACTTAAAAAATATATTACCTCAATCCACATATCATTTAAAAACGAGTATACTTCTATCAATCAAATAACTATATATTTGATCAAATACTCCTTCCAGTAGTGCTTTTGTTTTGAAGTGAGTGGCTAAAGTTTGAGTAAAATCTCCCTTAGCGCAGCGGCAACCATAAGAGATATTCTGTTTGTCTTACTCCTAAATATAATCAAATTACGTACAGCATTTCGTACAGAAGACTAGTACACTGTGGCGAAGTTTTGCCTAACTTTAACAATTTGCCCAAAGCAACTTGTTTTGTTAATTGAGATAGTAGGCCGATTTAATGCCGTGTTGTACTAGCCCTCACAGCCTGCTGGTACTCTTTGTGTATTTAAAACCCAAAATTGGCATCAAAAGTATTTTTAATTTTGTGCTTCTACTGAGTATTTGACGATGAGGAGACAATTTCTACCATCTGCACCACGTTCGTATACAACACGATCAGCTAACCGCCGCAGGAGAAACCATCCATACCCGCCTACTTGTAGAGTACCTGGGACTGGCTCTGCGATCGCATCAGGATCAAAAGGTTTCCCATAATCCCAAATTCTAATCTCTAGACGGTCAATCCAGAGATCAATATTAATCTCAATAGTAGTTTCTGGGGGTAAAGCATGATGAGCGTGACGAACAGCGTTGGTAAAACCTTCTGCTAGTGCTAAATTTAGGCGATCAAGTTGGGTTTTTGACCAGCCAAGTTGAGACAAATGTTGCAGACAAAATTGCTCAAACCATTCTTGCACCTGGTTTAGGAGACTGAGTTCGCTCTTAACCGTCAGATGGTCTTGCTGCACTATGCCAAACCTTAACTGTGAATTAAATATAAGTAAACCCAAGTTGCTAGTTATTAAATTTTGCACTATTCGGAGAATTTCTCTGATGATGATATAGAAGAATCTAAATTGAGATATTCTATGTTCCAAAAGACAAAACGTGAAAGATTTTGACATTTCGAGGGTTGTAACTAGCAACTTACGTTAAGTAAATGAAAATTGTTTTTATTTGATGATTTTTGGTGATTTTAGATTTTGGAATAGCTTTTCCATCCAAAACTTCAGATACTCAGATGCAATCTGAATTATTAAAATTGACGCCTGTAAATTTCTTTCAAAAGCACATCTGCATCTACTTTTGAAACTCACAGGCGTCAAAACACTTTGTGGTGACTAGTTTAGAATAGTCCCAAGGTCAAAGATTTATCCAATGGCAAAGCAGCACCAATACCCAGCCATATGGTGACAAGGGTACCAAAAAGGAAAACTGTGGTTGCAACTGGACGACGGAAGGGATTTTGGAACTTATTAACGTTCTCAATAAAGGGAACGAGGATTAGCCCCACTGGTACCGAACCCATTGCTAACACTCCTAAAAGTTTGTTAGGAAGCGATCGCAAAATTTGGAAAACTGGATATAAGTACCACTCTGGTAAAATTTCCAATGGTGTGGCGAAAGGATTTGCTGGTTCACCGGTCATAGCGGGATCTAGCACAGCTAGAGCTACAATCGCAGCGAAGGAACCCATGATCACGATTGGAAATACGTAAAGTAGGTCATTAGGCCAAGCGGGTTCACCATAGTAGTTGTGACCCATGCCTTTAGCGAGTTTAGCTCTTAACTGAGGATCGCTCAGGTCAGGTTTTTTTTGTGT
This sequence comes from Nostoc desertorum CM1-VF14, assembly GCA_019359245.1. Lineage (GTDB taxonomy): Bacteria > Cyanobacteriota > Cyanobacteriia > Cyanobacteriales > Nostocaceae > Nostoc > Nostoc desertorum. Next base: position 15,428 of record JAHHHR010000033.1, read on the forward strand.
TGACATTTTGAAATGTGCTCTCCTGCTTAAGTTAAATTAAAGCATTTGTGAAAGCTATCAGCTACTAGGCAACTCTAGCAGGCGGCAAACAGTGCTTGTCTATTTCCGGTCAGCCGCCTAGAGAGTCTCTACAGCTTTAGGCTTCAGATACAAGTGTTTGTTTTGTGGAACTTATGTACAATTAATTTCTCGTGTTTCATAAGTTTAGAACAAACAACTTCATCTGAAAACTGATAAGTATTGCCTTTCGCTAATAACTGAGATTACAAAGGACCGGAAATGCCTTGTTTGCGGATCATCAAGAAGTGAAACAGCATGAAGACTGCAATCAACCAAGGCAGCACAAAGGTGTGTGCACTGTAGTAACGAGTTAGTGTTGCTTGACCAACACTCGAACCGCCGCGCAGCAGATCGGAGATCAGAACGCCAACCACGGGAATTGCTTCTGGTACGCCGCTAACGATTTTCACAGCCCAGTAGCCAACTTGATCCCAAGGTAGGGAATAGCCGGTAACTCCAAAGGAAACTGTGATCACAGCCAGGATTACGCCACTTATCCAGGTCAATTCACGGGGCTTTTTGAAACCACCAGTCAGATAAACCCGGAAGGTGTGCAAAATCATCATCAATACCATCATGCTGGCAGACCAGCGATGGATGGAGCGAATTAGCCAACCGAAGTTGACTTCATTCATGATGTACTCCACTGAGGAGAAAGCTTCAGTGACTGTTGGCCTGTAGTAGAATGTCATCGCGAATCCAGTGGCAAACTGGATGAGAAAGCAAACCAGGGTAATGCCACCCAGGCAGTAGAAAATGTTGACGTGAGGAGGGACGTACTTGCTAGTAACGTCTTCAGCGAGTGCCTGAATCTCCAGGCGTTCCTCAAACCAGTCAGAAACGTTGGCCATACAATCTCAAATTCCTAAAAGTCGGTTGCGGTTGATAAATCCCGAAGTTCTAAATCGGCGACCAAAATTCTGATGGTCTCAAGCCTCGGCATCCTGCGGGTTTGCCTTTAGGTTTTCCCGTTCGACAAAGGGGTTGCCACAGGCTAGGGTTCTCATAAGCCGCCGCTCAGACTTCTCTCCCAATTAGCAATTTTGGGATTTTAGTAAAGGCGAGTTTTTTTGCTTGTCAGGTTTCAGGGTGCTAAGAGTCTTCAGAAACTTTACACTCTGTAAAGATAGAATATATTGCGATCTCTTTACGCCCTGCACAAAAAATGGTGGACACAAAGTAGATTTTATCCTTTCGTGAGTGAATACAACGCATCAGTTGACTGAACAACTTGATGAGAGAAATGCACCACTTCTATAAAAAAAGTAACATAATCGAGAGATAGATTTCATCAACAACAGGGGAAGAGGGCATTTCTAGGCAATTTGGGTTGAGGTGGAATTGATAATGGTTTTCATGAACAAACAAGTCTTTCGGGTTGGATTTTCATTGCTAATGGCGTTTTGGTTGGCGTTTGGTACGCTCACACAGCCAGCGGTGGCTTTAACGTCGGAACAAAAGCTGGTTTCGGAAGTTTGGCGAATTGTTAATCGCACTTATCTAGATGAGACGTTTAATCATCAAAACTGGGCAGCTGTGCGGCAGAAGGTTTTAGAGAAGCCACTGTCGGACTCAAATGCCAGTTATGCGGCAATTGGGAAGATGCTCAAGAGCCTTGATGATCCTTTTACGCGTTTTTTAGATCCAGAACAGTACCGCAGCTTACAGGTCAATACTTCTGGAGAACTGACTGGGGTAGGATTGCAAATTGCCCTAAATCCTGAGACTGGAAAGTTGGAAGTAGTGGCTCCTATTGCAGGTTCACCAGCAGATAAAGCGGGAATTCGACCACGCGATCGCATTGTCAAAATTGAAGGCATTTCCACAGAAAACCTGACCCTTGATGAAGCTGCGACCAGAATGCGGGGTCCCAGTGGCAGCCTTGTTACTCTTCTCATCGAACGCGACGGAGAACCAGAAACGGAAATTAGATTAACGCGCGATCGCATTGCTCTTAATCCTGTGGTTTCAGAATTGCGTGTTTCCACTGATGGTACGCCCATTGGCTACCTTCGTCTTACTCAATTCAATGCTAACGCTTCAACAGAATTGGCACACGCTATTTCTAGTTTAGAAAAAAAAGGTGCTGATGCCTACATTCTAGATTTACGAAATAATCCTGGGGGACTATTGCAATCAGGAATTGAAATCGCCCGGTTGTGGTTAGATTCTGGCACTATTGTCTACACTGTTAACCGACAAGGGATTCAAGGAAGTTTTGAAGCCTTTGGGCCAGCCCTGACAAACGATCCTCTGGTGATTTTGGTGAATCAAGGAACTGCTAGTGCTAGTGAAATTCTCGCAGGGGCACTCCAAGATAATGGTCGTGCCCAGTTAGTAGGTGAAACCACTTTTGGAAAGGGTCTAATTCAATCCTTATTTGAATTATCAGATGGTTCGGGCTTGGCAGTCACAATTGCTAAGTATGAAACTCCTCAACACCGGGATATTAACAAATTAGGTATTAAACCAGATAAAGTGATTTCCCAAGACCCAATTAACCGGGAACAGATTGGCACTGAAGCGGATTTACAATATCAAACAGCAGTGGAACTTTTGAATAAAAACTCAGTGGTGGCGGGAAAGGTTTAAAAAGTTAGGAGTTAGGAGTTACGCTATCAGTTGCCACAGTTTTAACTGGTAATGTGATGACAAACTCTGTTCCTTGTCCCAATACAGAGGTGCATATCAGTTTGCCTCCGTGGGTTTCTTCGATAATTTGATGAGCGATCGCAAGTCCTAATCCTGTCCCTTTACCGACGGCTTTAGTCGTAAATAAATGGTCAAATATCTTTTGTTTGACTTCTTCGCTCATTCCTTTACCATTATCAGCAATGATAATTTTAATCCAGTTATTTTCTAAAAAAGTTGTAATTATAATCCGATTGCAATTAAGCTGGATATCCTCAAAGGTACGTCCATTATTCGATTCTTCCAAAGCATCAATAGCATTGGCTAAAATATTCATAAATACCTGATTTAATTGACCCGGAAAACATTCAATTTGGGGTAGTTTTTCATAGCTTGTGACTACTTCAATTTCAGGACGCTGTTCGTTCGCCTTCAGACGATGTTTCAAAATTAAAATTGTGCTATCTATGCCTTGGTGAATATGAAATGGCACTTTGTAATCTCTATCAGCACGTGAAAAAGTGCGGAGACTAGTGCTAATATTTTTCAGCCTGTCACAAGCCATAGACATAGAATCAATCATTTTTGGCAAATCTCTTAAGCTATAATCCAAGTCAATTTCTTCGGCATGTTCAAGAATTTGTCTACTTTTGTGGGGTAAACTTTCTTGATAAAATCTGAGATGTTCAACAATATCAGCAATAGCGGGTTTAGCTTGTTTTAGACTGGCAGCAATAAAACCGAGAGGATTATTCATTTCATGAGCTACGCCAGCAACTAAATTGCCTAGTGCTGACATTTTTTCACTTTGGACTATTTGTAATTGAGCATTTTGTAGATCAATTAGCGCTTGTTGCAAATCAAGCGATTTTTGCTGTAAGACAAGTTCTGATTGTTTGCGTTCGCTAATATCTCGCACTACAATGACTGCACCGATTTTGTTGCCCGAAGAATCGACGATCGCTTGCCCGCTTGCTAATAAAATTCTTTTAGAACCATACTTCGGCACAATTAGCATTTCGGCATTTTCGACGATTTCTCCTTGTAAGGCACGAAACAAAGGAATTTCGGTTTTTGATAAGGGTGTTTGACTATCAGGCTGATAGAGATCAAAGTATTCTGACCATTCTTCTGGTGGTAATGATTCTACTGGTAAGCCATAAAACTCACGAATTGCTTTGTTGAATAGGATCAATTTGCCACTTGCATCACAAACAACAATCCCATCTGTAATATTGTGAATGATGGCATTCAAAAACTCTCGTTCTTTGGCTAGAGATGCTTCGGCCTGTTTGCGTTCGCTAATATCAATCACTACCCCATCCCATAGGATTGCCCCATCGGCTTGTCGCTCTGGCCGAGCAGCAGATTGAATCCATTTCACGGTTCCAGAAGGCAGGATAATACGCCATTCTTGCTCAAACGGGGTCAAAGTTTGGGCAGAGTAGGCGATCGCTTGTGCAATAGCTGCTTGATCGTCAGGATGATTCATGGTGTAAAGGCTATGTGTCCCTGCCATCACCAACTCTGGTGCTAGCCCATACAAGTCGAAACAGCCAGAGCTAACATAGGGTGTTGAAGTTGAACCGTCGGCTGCTAGACGGAATTGGTACACCATACCAGGAATATTATTCGCCAAATTTTGGAAACGGATTTCACTAGTCTGCAATTTTGCTAGAGATTGTGTTAACTGTTGAGCATACTTCTGGGAATTTCGATAATGTCGCGCGTTTTCTAGAGAAATTGCAGCTTGAGCGCAAAGTAAATTCAGCATTTTTACGCGATCGCTGTTAAAGGCTCCGGTTGCCAAATTATTTTCTAGATACAAAATGCCCAGCAACTTACCCTGATGCAAAATCGGGCAGCACAAGATACTCTTGGGCTGTTGTTGTTGAATATATGGGTCATTAATTAATTGAGGATGTAGCCTGGCATCAATAATCACTACTGGTTGTAAGCTGCGTTTGACGGTATTAATTAAGCCAACTGGCACATCAACCGAGTCTTCAATGGGCTGCGGGTTAAGCAACATTGAGTAAAAATCGACGTGGCCAATTTCTTTGTTCTGTAGAGACGTCATACCAAGGGAAAGCTGTGCTAGCGCCTGAATTAGCAAACGATCTGACTCCAAAAGCATGAACACAGACTTATCGGCTCCGGCATTTTCAATGACGATATGCAGCAATACCGAGAGCAGTTTTTCGAGTTCGATTTCGCCAGAAAGGGTTTGAGAAGCTTTGAGAATGGTAGCTAAATCTAAAGCAACAGAGACGTTGCTAGTACTAGAAGTGGCAAAACTGCTGGAGGTGATACTCTCCAATGTGAAGATAGTTTCGTTAGTTGAGAGGGGAGAACGGGTTTGTTGGAGAATGGGGGCGAGAAGTTGAGGATAGTGTCGTTCCAAGTCGGCAACTTTGGCTTTAGCTCCCCAGCGAGCATAGCCGTAATAGGCTTGGGTCATGTATTCTTGAGCAATTCGGTTTTTACCCCAGTCGAGGTAAAATTTAGCGGCTAGTTCATTGGCAAGTGCTTCTTCTTGGATGTAGCCGTTTTCTTTGGCTCCAATGATAGCGCGATCATACAAATCTATGGCCTCGGCTTTATTACCTTGTACTCGCTCTCGTTCTGCCTCGACTAAATGAAACTTGTGCAAGAAATTCATCGGTGCATGAGTTGCCCAGTATTTAAGTTTTTCTTGATTGGCAGTAATGCATTCTTTAATTTGCCTTTGCTGCTCTGGGGCTGAAAGTTGCCCAAACCATGCTAATTGGGCTAAAGACTCATAGAAATGAAAGATTGGAACATATAAAAAAGCCAGGACAGCATCCAAATACTGTCTTGCTTGCCCAGCCTGTTCTGCGGCTTGTTCAAACTCTGAAAACAAATAGGACACAACCAGTTTGTTAATCCACAGCAATGCTAATCCGGTGCGATCGCCTGCTGTTTCATGTAATGGCAGTTGATGCTGTTCATTGTAGGCTGCACCGCTCAACACCACCACGTTATCTGCATCCTCCATTAAATTCAGCAGAATTTGTCGAATCATCTGGGAATAAGTCAGAGTTAGATTTTGCTGGAGATGCTTGAGCGCTTCACAATATCCGGCAACTTCCGACTCTAGTTGCGTTAAATTCTGTCCGGCAAAATAGGAGTAAAAACCGTAGTTATACGCAGAGTAGCCAGCAAAAGCCAAATCGCCCCCATCTAGACAACTACAATAGGCAATTTGTAAAGGGTGTAATGTCTCACGCAGGTGCATTTTCCAATGCCTTGTGTATACATAGACTAGTGATAAAGTTTTCCCCTTCAATTCGGAATTTTGATAATGTGATAGCAGATCGAGGGCTAACTGACCGTATTCGTAACCTAATTCAACCTTGCCGAACACACCACACATCAATATTCCATAAGAGGCATAGCTAAAGGTCGAGGTTGACTCATTACCATACACAACAGACAGATAAACCTTTTTTAAAATTATCAGTAAATACAGCAGTGGCTGAGATAGATAAGTGCAGGGTGCTGCTGATGTCAAAATTCGAGCCGCCGCGAGGATGTTCACATCCCTTGCTTCGTTCAAGTTGAGTAACTCGCCGGGTAACCTCTCGTTGATCGCATCTGAAACGGTACTAAAGGCAGCCGTCACATCCTCCTGAGTAGGGGTTGTGGGCAGTTCCACTCCCAATTGCTTTAAGATGTTAAGCGCCGCCGCGATCGCTTGGGGAAATTGACCTTGGGCAGTGAATGCCTCAATCTTCACCTGATAAACGCTGATTTTATCTAATGGAGTTTTGGCATGGTTTAAGACAAGGCAGGCATTGGCTGCCATCTGCTCTAAATCACCGCTTAGATAGGCGGCTTCTGTGGCGACTTGGTGGAGTGCTAAGGTCAACTCATACTGATACTGCCAACTGTTTTGGGCGAGCAACCCAATGCCCACCTGAGCATATTTGCAGGCGGCAGTATAAGCAGTTGCCGCTTTTGCCTTGCGACTTGCCATCAGGTTAAATTGCGCCAATGTTTGACGTTCTGCGGATTGGGCGATTAATTCAGTCGCAACATTAAGTTGACTAACAATTTCAAAAATGCGTTCTTCCCGGTTGCTTTTGGGGGTGTTAGTCAGAAGTAACTGTCCAATTTTTAGGTGAAAGGGTTGTTTCTGATCAGTGGGAATTAGGGAATATGCCGCTTGTTGTACCCGGTCATGTAAAAATCTATATGCAACAAGCTCAGAATTTTCTTGGTCAACTAGTTGATGTTCTTCCCCAATATAAAACTTATAAACCTCACTTTGGGGTAAAATAAAACCTTCTTGTAAAGCTTTCCATAAACTTGCAGCCGCTTTGATTTGGGATTGTTCAGAAACGATCGCCAACGTTGCCAAATCAAACTGATTGCCAATACAGGCTGCTAGTTTCAAAATATCTTGAGTGTTGGGTGGCAATTTTTGAAGTTGTTGTGCCATAAATTCCACCACATCATCAGTGAAAGCGATCGCTCTGACTTGCTCTACATCACACTGCCAAAAACCTGCCTCCCAATCAAAAATAATCAGCCCATCTTCATACAGCGCTTTCAAAAACTGAGTCGTGAAAAAGGGATTACCTTTTGCTTTTTGATAAACCAACTCCGTCAACGGCACTGCTTGTTCAGGTGTGCAACTGAGGGAATCAGCGATCAAATGGTTTATATCTGCTTGACTTAAAGCAGCTACAGTCAGAGTATTGATGCAGGAGGATGCCTTTTCAATTTCATCTAGCGTCAACATGAGTGGATGACTTGCAAACACCTCGTTATCGCGGTATGCACCAATAATGAATAGATAGCCGCAATCACTCTGAGTCATCAACAAGTTCAGCAAACTGAGGGATGCTGAATCTGCCCACTGCAAATCATCAAGAAACATCACCAACGGATGCTCTCTGGTTGTGAACACCTGAATAAACTTTTGGAACAGTAGATAGAAACGGTTCTGTGCTGCACTACCCGATAGTTCCGCAATCGTCGGCTGTTTGCCGATTATCTGCTCCAGTTCAGGAATCACCTCGATCAGAACTTGCCCATTCTCTCCAACTGCCGCTAAAATCTTGCTCTGCCATTGCTTCAGTCGGATATCGCTTTCACTAAGCAACTGTCCTATCAGATCACGAAAGGCTTGTACAAAAGCAGACAGAGGAATGTTGCGGTTGAACTGGTCATATTTCCCTTTGACGAAGTAGCCGTTCCACCGGACAATCGGCTTATGCACTTCATTAACGATTGCAGTTTTGCCAATGCCAGAGGAACCTGCCACCAGCATCAGTTCGGAGCCACCATTGGCAACATGACCAAATGCCTCCAGTAACGTTTGGACTTCCGATTCCCGTCCGTAGAGTTTTTCGGGTATGAGAAAGCGATCGCTGATATCGCGCTGTCCCAAATCAAACCAGGTGTGCTTGCCTGTTTTTTGCCACTCCCCTAGGCAGGTCACTAAGTCATGCTTAAGCCCTATAGCACTCTGATAGCGGTCTTCGGCATTTTTCGCCATCAGTTTACGGATAATTTCACCCAGCATCAAGGGCAAATCGGGGTTGAAATCGTAGACGAAGGGTGGAAGCTTTGCAATGTGGCAATGCACCAACTCCATCGGTTCATGGGACTTAAAAGGCAATTGCCCGCTTAGTAATTCAAAGAAAGTCACACCTAATGAATAGAAGTCGCTGCGGTAGTCAATGCCCCTGTTCATCCGTCCAGTCTGTTCTGGCGATAAATACGCTAGGGTTCCCTCCAGTCCGTTGGGATTTTGAATCTCCTGGGTTTCTCGTGGTAGAAGCGAGGCAATACTGAAGTCAATCAGCTTGATTTGTTTCGTCTCAGGGTGAATTAAGATGTTGGCTGGTTTAATGTCTTTGTGAATGACGCGCTGTTGATGCAACTGGTTTAAAGTGTCAAGCAGTTGTAAAGCAATGGGTAAGAATTGCTCTAATGTCAGTCTTTTTCCTTGGGTAAATTCCCGTAAGGAAATGCCACCAAAGTCTTCTATGACTAGGGCGTAGCCATTATGATAGGCTTCCAGGCTGTAGGGTTTGATAATGCCTGGAATATCTAGGTTTTTAGCGATCGCATATTGGTTGCAAAACTGTACTAATTCGCTAAAACTTGGGTATTCTCGTTTTAAGAGCTTGATGACAACTGGCAGGCGTTGGCGAAGCCCACCGAAGGTATCGCATTCTCGTACTGCCCGATACACTTGGGTACGAGAACCTGAATAAAGCTGTTCTATAATTTGGTAGCCAGCAAGCCTTAAAGTTCCATCAAGTTTGGCGCTCATAAATTTTTACGAGAATTCCTGTGTATTAAGGTTAGAATTCCCTGGACAATCTCTTGCTTAACAAACGTTACAAAACTTGTATTGGGCATTAGAGGCAGCACAGGAGACAGAAGCCAGGAAAGCACTTTATGTAGATATGGCGATCGCTTTTTAATCGCTTCCCAAAATAATATCTGAACTCACGTTAACGAGTATTTGATACTCATAAATGAGTCTTTAAATACTCGCAAACGCATGATTACTCTCTTTGCCCCCTGCCTCCCAATACGGTTCGGATAAGCAGGGGAGGCAGGGGAGGCAGGGGAGGGAAGAGAGTTATTATTAAGCAATTTCTCTTCCCCTGCTTCTCTTCTCCCCCTGCTCCCCCTGCTCGCCTCAACAGATAACTCTCTTAACCGAACCGTATTGCCCTGCCCCCTGCCCCCTGCCCCCTGCCTCTAAAGCAGAGGCTGTATCCGTAGCAAAGCTGATAAATCTAGAGAAGCAAGGTGTTGATAAGCCTGATCTATGAAACGCTTGCCTCTGAGAAAACCTGTGTTAGCTCCCGGACAAATGTATCTGAGAGTTTCTGGTGTAAAACGTTCTAATAGTAATCGAAGACTGTTAATTTGCCTTGGCCAATGAAAGGTTTTGGCTGTCCGTAATGGTACTGGTTCACCCTGCTGGTTAGGGACTAAATGGCGACCAGAAAACAATATACCTCCAAGTTCGCTGTAGTATAAGCAAGATGAGCCGGGAGAATGGCCTGGTGTCCAAATCACTTGTGTTGATACATCAAGCGTAAATTCCTGTTTAAAGGTAGTTAAGGTTAAGCCTGGTAATAAATAAGCTTCTTGCTCTTGAATCAAGACTTCGCAGCCAAAGGTTTGCTGAATTTCAGCAGTTTTGCCAATAGCGCCTCGATGGGTGAGGAATAACCAACGCACGCCTCCATGCGCTCCTAAAAAATCTTGATTTGTTTGGTCTAGGGCAGGGCAGTCGATGAGGATATTGCCTTCATTTCTTACAATAAGATAAGAGGTTCCCCCTAATGTGTCCCGATTGGGTGGAAAAGCAAAAATGCTCTCTTGTGCGAAGTCCGATTGCAGGGAACCTCCGCTAGGAACTTCGTCAGGAAAGACAGCCCGTGGTGGCTTAGTTGTATTACTTGGCACTTGAGGTAAAGGACACATGATAAAAAAGCCGAAACTGAGGAGTTGTGGACAATCTGGTTACAGTGTGGAAATTCTAAAGAACTGAAACTTGAGCGTTAACTAGCACTGTTAACCATTGTGATTCATGAGGCAGGAGGTCACTAGCGCAGCCGTAAAGCTTGCGGCATAGCTACGCTTCGGGCGCAGCCTAAGAAGAGAAGTGAGGCAGGAGGCAGGAGTAACCCACACTTTTAAACGTGGGATTTAGGTTGTAAAAGCTTTACATCTCACGGCACTTTCTGCTAGAGATAATTCTTCTTTCTTTTAAACTGGGTTTTTGATCCAGAACTAAAGTTTTCATTGATAACTCTTTCCTCCTGCCTCCTGCCTGGTTGTTGAGTGTAGTCCAAACACTGCCTCCTGCCTTCTCTTAAAAAATTGGGATTTGAGGTCTACCTTGTAGTTAATGCTATGGTGCTGAGGCTACTGGTTGGGCGTTTTGTCAAAATTACTGAACGATAACATGGCATTTTGGTTTCTGTTTATTCTCCTACTGGGGCTAGCTACTTATCTAATGGTGCAGCACAGCGTCGCTCACATCACCCGGACGCCAGTATGGTTGTTGTGGCTGGTTTTAATGACACCAGCATTTCTGTTAAGTGGATGGACGTTGATATACGGGGCGAAACAACCTCCGCCGTCAGCGCTGATTATTTGGTCGTTATTTATCTCCACACTGTTGTATTGGACGTTATTTCAATGGGGGCGTCGAGCGCCAAGAGATACACAGGCCCAAACCCAAACCCAAGCCCCAAACTCACAGCCGACTATCCAGCCTATTGCAGAACCAATAGTGCGTCCCATTGAGCCAACGGAAGAAACTCAACTGCGAAATTGTTTTCCTTGGTCTGTATACTACGTTCAAAATATTGAGTATCGACCACAAGCCGTAATTTGCCGTGGCCAGTTGCGAACTAAAGCCAGCAACGCCTACCAGCAGATTAAGACTAATATTGAAGCACAATTTGGCGATCGCTTCCTGCTGATCTTTCAAGAAGGTTTTAATGGCAAACCTTTCTTTGTGCTGGTTCCTAATACTCAAGCTGCTAAACAGGCAAATACACCACAGCGCGAGCAAGAACGATTAACTCGACCAGGATTAGCACTTCTACTACTGGTAGCTACTTTGGTAACTACTACTTTGGTGGGTGTGGAAATTGCTGGTGTTTCTCTTCCGTCTCTATGGGAAGTTGGCTCTTTGTTCAAAGTTCTATCTAACCCAGATGTTCTATTCAAGGGATTGCCCTATGCTTTAGGACTAATGACTATTTTGGGCATTCATGAACTTGGGCATTATTTGACGGCTAGATTCTACAAGATTCGCTCGACGTTGCCTTACTTTATTCCCATACCTTTCTTCTTGGGAACTTTTGGTGCATTTATTCAGATGCGTAGTCCCATTCCCAACCGCAAAGCTTTATTTGACATTAGTATTGCTGGGCCAATTGCAGGCTTTGTCGCGACTTTGCCATTACTAATATGGGGCTTGGCTCATTCTGACGTGGTTTCTATCAGTGAAAAAACCCGACTTTTAAATCCTGATGCCCTTAATCCCAAGTATTCCATCTTATTAGCGCTACTCTCGAAGTTAGCTTTGGGTAGTCAGTTAACAGCACAATCAGCCCTTGATTTGCATCCAGTTGCAGTAGCTGGTTTTTTGGGACTAATTGTTACAGCCTTAAATTTAATGCCTGTGGGACAACTAGACGGAGGCCACATTGTCCATGCAATGTTTGGACAACGAACTGCGATTGTCATTGGTCAAATTGCTCGTGTGTTGTTGCTATTACTGGCTTTAATCAGAGAAGAATTTTTGGTGTGGGCGATTATCTTATTATTTATGCCATTGATTGATGAACCTGCGCTGAATGATGTCACTGAATTGGATAACAAACGTGACATTTTGGGATTACTGGCAATGGCTTTGCTGATTGTAATTATTTTGCCATTACCACAGGCGATCGCTAACTTTTTGCAAATTTAAAAAGTATCAACGCAGCGAGAAAATATATCTAAATTTTCCCAACTATGGAATTAACCATAGCTTGGTATTTTTTTGTTTAAAGCAAAAAATCGCTTCTGGGCAAACAATTCCTCTGTTTTATGCTATGGCGGTGAGAGCAAAAGAATTAATATAGCGGACTTTGGTGCAATAAAATCTGAACCTCACCCCGTATTTGCTTATGCAAATACTCCCCTCTTGTTAGCAAGGAAAGAGGGGTTGGAGGTGAGGTTTAAATAGGGAGGATATGTTCTATTGCAACTAACTCGATACTGAATTAGCCGCCTCGGAAGCCTTCGCAGCAGGTGGAAAGCCACCCATGCGAATCTCAGAAGTGAAGGAAGTGATACTAAATCCACCAAAACTCTTGAGGACATTTGCCCGCATTCGCAAATTGGGGCTAGCAAACCACAGACGCTCCTCTGACCTCATGGTTTCATCTTCTGTAGTTAGGATCAAGGCACCATCACTGTCAAATTTATAGTGTCCAGCAACTGGGGTTTTCTTGGCATCAACTATTTCCCGGAGTAACTTACCTTGCCCTGGATTGTTCGCATCAGGTACGGAAACTAACACAGTTGAGCCACTGTGTTTTGTTTGATCCTTTTCCATTGTGCCGTTCCAGGTAATCTTGGTAGCACAAGAAGCGGAGCTAGGATTAATTTCGTACTGTTGACACAGTTTTATCACTTCTGGATCATCTACTGCTAGCGTCTCAATGATGATGTCTGACTTACTATGTTCAGATTGCTTAAAAGCCAAATGTTGACTAGTCCGATGAGAAAACCATTTACCAGCGCTTAACTGAAAAAACTCTTCAATATTCATGAATGAAATTACCCTGCATCAAAATGCTAAAATTCGTACTTAATTATTAAAAGGTAGCAGGAGGCTGTAATATTATGCTTGATTATTTATTTCCTCAAGCTTCTTGAGGCCAATTCTGGCTGCCTCAGCAACGTTGAAATGATTGTCTTTTTCTAAGTATTTTAAAGCTGAGATACTCTTGGGAGTGGGAAGATTTCCCAAGGCTTCTGCCAAACGCTGCCTGACTAACCAATCATCTGATTGGGCGAAGCGCAAGATATTATCAACAGACTCAATGTCTTGAATTTCTCCCAGTGCAGAGATTGCAGCTTGTTGCAACACAACTTCTTTGCTATCTAATGCCTGAAGAAGAATTTGACGGGCACGAGGGTCTTTAATGTTACCTAAAGAAACAGCTGCACTAAATCGTACTAGCCAATCAGTATCTTCATAAAAGGCCCGTGAAAGTACTTCAAAGGCTCTAGCATCACCCAAATATCCTAAAGCACCGGCGGCATCAGCGCGAATCCCATAATCAGGGTCATTTTCGAGAATTCTTACCAAAATTGAATAACATTCTGGCGTTGGCTTGATTCCAAGGGCAAATATTGCCATTGATCGCAGTTGCAAAGACTCGTCATCTAGTACCTTTTTAATCAAAGGAACTGCATCTTCAGGAGAGACATGACGCAGATTGGCAAGGGCTACCATGCGATCGCGTAAATTCGGACTTTCTAACTGAGTAGAAATTTCTTGTAAGCTTAGAGCTGCCATTTAGTTCAAAGCGTTTTCTTTACTTATCTTAATTTACCTGATCCGTTCATCAGGCTGTTGCCATAGTGAAGTAGGAGTTTGGCGACTTTACAAAATAGTTCAATTATGATTTAAAAAGAAACAAATATTACTTTTCGCTAGATTGTGTAACGAATTTAGCCCTCAGATACATATTTAGACTAGCTTTTAAAACGGAGAGGGAGAGATTCGAACTCTCGTAGACGTTTCCACCTAACAGACTTTCCAGGTCTGCGCCTTAAACCACTCGGCCACCTCTCCAGGTGCCACAAGTTACGATCATACTATAGAATCCCAGAAAATGCAAAGATAAAGAAAGATATTTTAGATTGAATCTAAAAGTCCTAATCCCAAAACGCAAATCCAGATGTCCCGTACATACACAATTAGAGTTCGCGATCGCGCCACTGGCAAAACACACACCCTACAAGTCCCAGAAGACCGCTACATCCTGCACACTGCTGAGAAACAAGGGGCAGAACTGCCGTTTTCTTGCCGTAATGGGGCTTGCACCACTTGTGCAGTGAGAGTTTTATCGGGAGAAATTTACCAACCGGAGGCGATCGGATTGTCGCCACATTTACGTCAACAAGGTTATGCCTTGTTGTGTGTGAGTTACCCTCGTTCTGACTTGGAGGTAGAGACACAAGACGAAGATGAAGTCTACGAACTCCAGTTTGGCCGCTATTTTGCTAGGGGAAAAGTTAAAGCGGGTTTACCGTTAGATGAGGAATAAGGGACTTCCAACTAAAAAAATACCCCATCCCTGCGGGACGCTACGCGTAGCTTGCTTCCCCAAAGGGGAGCAGGGGCAGGAGGCATGAGGCAAGAGGTTCTGGTCGCTATGTGCGGCAGCGACCATAGGAGAATTTGTGATGGTTTTGAGTCTTGGTAACTTGATGCGAAAAATAGTGATTTTGGCTTGCTTACTGCTCTTGGTAAGTTGCCAAGGTAAAAACCAACTGCCCAATAATGAGGCTCAAGTGAAAGTAGCGCGGGTAGTTAGTGGGCAAAGTTTGGAAGTATTAGGTATGGCTGAACAACCAAATTTGATTTCCCAAGTGCGGTTAGTTGGGATTGATGCACCAGATTTGCGACAGCGGCCTTGGGGGGAAGCAGCAAAAGAACAGTTAGAGAATCTAATTGGTGGTGTAGAACAATCGGTAACCCTGGAGTTTGATTTAGAAGCAAAAGACAAAATCGGGCGAACTCTAGCTTATGTGTGGAAAAATAAGGTGTTGTTAAATGAAGAGTTAGTAAAACAAGGAAATGTGTTGTTTGTTGGGCGATCGCCCAACCACAAATATGACCTGCGTTTAGAACGTGCCCAACAATGGGCTAGGCTCATGGGCCAAGGAATCTGGAACTCAGAAAAACCCATGCGCCTCACTCCCGCCGAGTTTCGCCGCCAAAATCTTTGAAGAATGGGAATGGGGATGAGGGAGACAAGGGGACAAGGGGAATAACCAATGATGCCCAATGCCCAATAACAAATGACCAATGACCAATGACTAATAACTAATGACTAATCTACAAATTTTTCTAGATATTGCTACCGAAGCGGCATTAGCTGCTGGTGTCATTTTACAAGGTTACTTAGGTAAATTAGAAGACGCAATTATTGAAAAAGGTCGCCCTGGTGATTTAGTCACTGCTGCTGATAAAGCCTCAGAAGAGGTGATTTTAGAAATTTTGCGCCGCCACTTTCCCGATCACTCCATTCTTGCTGAAGAATCAGGGAAATTAGGTAATCAAGAGAATGAATACCTTTGGGCAATAGATCCCCTAGATGGCACAACCAACTACGCTCATCAATACCCATTTTTTGCCGTTTCCATCGGACTGTTAATTAACGGCGTTCCCCAACTTGGTGTGATTTATGACCCTTTCCACAATGAGCTATTCCGTGCTGCTGCTGGCTTGGGAGCAACACGTAACCGTCGTCCCATCAAGGTTTCGGTAACATCTGAACTAAGTAAAAGCCTACTAGTGACAGGATTTGCTTATGATCGCCGCGAAACCTCTGATAACAACTACGCAGAATTTAGTCACCTCACTCATCTTACCCAAGGAGTCAGACGTAGCGGTTCCGCCTCGTTAGATTTAGCGTATGTTGCCTGTGGACGTGTCGATGGTTACTGGGAACGAGGACTTTCTCCTTGGGATATTGCCGCCGGAATAATTTTGTTACAAGAAGCTGGAGGCAAAGTCACCGCTTACGATGGTACTCCCGTCAAAATTGAGTCAGGTAGAATTCTTGCTACAAATAGTTATATTCACGGTTCCCTCAGTAGCGAACTTTTACAAGTTCCACCACTGTCAGCATGGGTGTAGCAAGTGGGGGCTTTCTCGTCTACTTTGGGTAAACTAAAAAGAATCTAACTGCTCCTTTGGTGCAAAACTTCTATATGTCTTTCAAAATAGACCGTGGACTATTTAAATATGATTTCATAGATCATCACGCAGTATTGTGCGTTCCAATAGATGCGGATGCCAAAGAGATTCGGAAACGCTATCTCAAAATTGCCCGCCGCTTACACCCGGACAGTAGTTTTACTGAAAGTGCTGAACAAAAACAGCTAGGGAACGAATTGTTATCAAAATTAGTAAACCCAGCTTACGAAACACTGTATGGCGAGCGCACTCGCACGGAATATATTTTAATTTTGTCGCAAATTGGCAGGCGCCTAGTACAAGAGTCTACTTCGGTAACTCTTAATACTGACTTGGCTAAACAGTTAGCCCAATCACCTAATGTCGATCATTTCTATAGAAGTGCGATCGCTAAAATCGGCGAAACCCAATATGATTCTTTAGAGCAAGCGCCGCAAGTCATTGCCCAAGTTAGTGAATTGAATTTAGTGTATTTAATGCGGAGTGCAACCAAACCATCCGCAGCGCCGTCGCCATCTGCTCAACCCAAAGTTCAATCAGGTACGCCTCAGCCGAATACACCAAAGAATACATCACCAGAGCCAGCGCCACCAAAAGAAGAATCAATTGTAGAACAGTATGTGCGTCGCGCTCAATCTTTGATTGACAAAAACCAATTTGCCCAAGCCAAAGTAGAGTTGCAAGATGCCCTGAAGCTAGAACCGAAAAATAGTCGCTGCCATAGCTTAATTGCAATGGTGTATTTAAAGCAAAATCAGCTAAAAATGGCGAAAATCCACTTCGACAATGCTCTCAAATTAGACCCCCATGACCAAACAGCTCTGCAATGGAAACCGAAAATAGATAGAGCTATAGGACAACAACCTAATGATCATAAGGTGACTTCATCCCCCAATAATGGAGATAAGCAACCAGATAAATCTGGTAGTGGTGGTTTGTTCGGTGGTTTGTTTGGTGGGAAGAAAAAATAATGGTGTATCAACCAGCAGCAGGAGCCAGGGATTTATTGCCCTTGGATGTGGAGAAAAAAAGCTGGATTGAAGATCGGTTACAGCAGGTGTTTCACCGTTGGGGATATCACAGGATTATCACCTCAACTTTAGAGCGTATGGATACCCTGATGGCAGGAGAAGCAATCCAGCGCCAGATGGTGATTCAACTACAACAAAATGGCGAGGATGATGAATTAGGGCTACGTCCAGAATTAACAGCATCCATTGCTCGTACTGTTGTCACTCGGATGGCAAATACAACTTATCCGCAACGGTTGTACTACAACGCTAATGTGTTTCGCCGCACTTGGGAAAGTAGACACAATCGCCAGCAAGAGTTTTATCAAGCTGGGGTGGAATTATTAGGTGCTGGGGGATTGCTGGCGAATGCGGAAGTACTGTTGTTAGTAGCTGATTGTTTAGCAGCACTGGGCTTGCAAGAATGGCATTTAATTTTAGGTGAGGCGGGAATTACGCGATCGCTCTTGAGTGCTTTTCCTACTAATTTACAGGATAAAGTTCGCAGTGCGATCGCTCATCTCGACCGTATTACCATAGATAGTTTACCCCTAAGTGACAAACTGCGCGATCGCGCCAGAATCATGCTGGATCTGCGAGGCCCCAGTGCAGACGTGTTACAAAAAGTTAGTAGCTTGGATCTAGATGAAGAACAGCGAGAGGCAGTAAATAATCTCAAATCCCTAGTAGAATTACTGGAATCAGAGAAAAAATTTCCCTTAATCCTCGATCTCAGCCTTATCCAAACCATAGATTACTACACTGGTATCGTTTTTGAAGTTGTCAACGATACCGAATCCCAAGCTAGAGTTTTAGGGCGCGGTGGTCGCTATGACCAGCTTTTGGGGTTATATCATCCCCAAGGAGAAAACATCCCCGGTATTGGTTTTGTACTAAATATCGAAGATTTATACCAAGTTTTATTATCTACTCAGCAATTACCACAGGCAACCCCAGCGAGTAACTGCTTAGTTGTCCCAGAAACGGCGAGTGCTAACGCCCCTGCCTTTGCCTACGCGCAAAAGCTCAGAGATTCTACCCATCTTGTGCGGGTAGAAATTGATTTGGGGGGAAGGGATACAGACGCTATTCGCCAATACGCAAGCGATCGCGGCATTGCCCAAATTGCTTGGATTAAAGCTGATGGCTCCTCAAAAATAGAATCATTGCGTTAATGGGCATGGGGCATTGGGCATTGGGCATTGGGCATTGGGCATTGGGCATTGGGCATTGGGCATGGGGCATGGGGCATGGGGCATGGGTGAACAATTAATAAATAAATGCTTCTTCCCCTGCTCCCCCTGCTCCCCCTGCCTCCCCTGCCTCCCCTGCCCCACTCCCCACTCCCCTGCTAGGCTAGAAATAGCCGATACAGAAAAGAGGGAATTGAGGATATGCCGCACACAATTGTTACAGAAGTCTGTGAAGGCGTAGCTGACTGCGTAGATGCCTGTCCAGTAGCTTGTATTCATGATGGCCCAGGCAAGAATGCCAAGGGAACAGATTGGTATTGGATTGACTTTGCCACTTGCATCGACTGTGGTATATGTGTCCAAGTTTGCCCAGTAGAAGGGGCGATTCTTGCAGAAGAACGACCGGAGTTGCAAAAAACTCCTTAATAGTCCATAGTCAACAGTCAATAGTTATGTTTAACTTGACTGTTGACTGTTGATTAATGACCAATGACCAATGACAAATGACTATTTACTAAATGTTCAAAATGTCCACGCTGGATACATCAAAGATGTAGATATCCTGCAAGGTGTAAATTTTCAGGTTGCACCAGGGGAATTGGTAACAGTGATTGGCCCGAACGGTGCTGGTAAATCTACTTTAGCAAAAGCAATTTTTGGGCTTTTGATCCCCCACACAGGCACAATTACTTTCAAAGATGAAAATATTGTGGGGCTAAAGTCCAATCAAATCGTTCAACGAGGAATGTGCTACGTACCGCAAATCGCCAATGTTTTCCCCTCTCTGAGTGTTGAAGAGAACTTGGAGATGGGCGCGTTTGTGCTTAACGTTCCCCTGAAACCAATCAAAGATAAAATATTTAGTATGTTTCCCAGACTGAGCGATCGCCGTCGTCAACGCGCTGGTACTCTCTCTGGAGGAGAACGCCAGATGCTAGCGATGGGCAAAGCTTTAATGTTAGAACCTAGTTTGCTGATTTTAGATGAACCATCTGCTGCTTTGTCCCCGATTTTGGTGACACAAGTGTTTGAGCAGATTAAACAAATTAATCAGGCGGGAACTGCGATCGTATTAGTGGAACAAAATGCCCGTAAGGCTTTAGAGATGGCCAATCGCGGCTATGTACTGGAGTCGGGACGCGATGCTATCTCAGGCCCTGGTCAAGAACTGTTGAATGATCCTAAAGTGGGTGAGCTATATCTGGGAGCAGGTAAAAGACATTAATCCTCTTTAATCACTCTTGCTCCCATTCAACATAACACCAGTTTAAATAAGGAAACTTCACCAGGCGATAGCGATGCCTAGTTTGGACTGCGCCTACGCTATCTATATAACTAATACAAAAGCTAATAAAAATTCCTGCCACTGCCGCGACCGTCGTTTTCCATGCTCAAAGAATTCTCCCTAATAATCGCCTTTCTAATCACATCTACAGCGAGTAGAAAGGCAAAACAGGACATTCATTCAGGAAAAAATGATCAAAATGCAAATTAATCGGATTTGCCAGAACCCCGATTCAACAGGAAGGCATATTGAACTTCCTATATATAAAGCTCTGCGTCACTTTTTGATATACTGCTGAGTTACATAAAATTCTGTAAAGCTTCTCCAGAGGGAACCTGGGGCATTTTTTCATGGTATAAAAACGTCTATGTTTACCCTAATCAAAATTGATTGAGTGCTTTTGGCAATTTGGCATCCAAAATTTTCATGTTGCAGTTTTAATTGATATATCAACAGGGTTACAGGGACATTGAGAAAATTCTACAAGGGATTAATTCCCGTCTCAAAAATCCCACCCAATGGCCAGTTGTTGACGCTCACGCTCTGTAAACTACCTTAAACGGTGGATGCAGCAAACAAGCAGAGCAAAGCGTCATCGCTTCACCACAACTGGCTAGAAATCAAACAGAAAACAAATAGTACAAATGGACTCATACCATTTCATGAAATATCTTATACAGATATAGGAGCGTACAGCTGTACGCTCCTATATCCGATTCATTATGTTGCAAAGATTTTTGGCGGAGATATTAGCATACCAAAGCGATCGCTACTATTTATTTAACTTGAAGCTGCTTTAGTTTATTATTTGCTGATAGTAGTAAATCTTGAGCTTTTAGATAGGCTGTTGTGCCATTTTGCACCTTTTCTAATTGATTAATAATACTCTGCAATTGACTCAACACTTGATTTATCTCCACATCATGAGCATCAGTAGGAATTGAAGCAAGCAACCTTTCAATTTCTCGTTGCGCCGTCTCCAAAGCTTCCACAGCATCTGCTTCAGATTGCCGCCTTACCTTAACTTGACCTAAATTAGCCTCATAAATTGCTAGTAACTTCTGTGCCTCAGTATAACCCGCCACATCTTTTGAAGAAATTTCTTTGAGCCGCTCAATTGCCTCTATCCACAAATTTTCTATCTGTTGCCATTCAGTTACAGTATGCGGCGGATTTTGACCAGCTTTAGCAGCTTGCCACGAAAATTGCCGTGCTGCGGTGATTAAAGCAGTGATGCGATCGTTCCCTGCTGCCAATCCAACAACTTCCTGAAACTCACGCTTATAATTATCTAATTGATTTTGGACAGTTTTTCCTGCCAGAGTTTGACCAGGAATATGCTCTAATTGATTCAGCGCCGTTTGCCAAGCAGCTGTTCGAGTCTGCTTATCAGTTGCTGTTGCAGCCTGTTCATATTGCTGTTTTGCATTTAACAGGGTCTGCATATTATCGGTAAGCAAAGACTGAGCATTCTTTTCCTGAAAAACCTTAGCTTCTAGCTGTCCAACTTGACTACGGAATGCATTGAAACTGTAGCCACTAAAGCGCGAATTGTACCACCAATATCTGTATTCAGACCAATCATTAACAAAGGAAGTTGGTAACTTATCTAGATGTTTTTGTGCTTCTTGTAGCTTCTGTTCTCCCAAAGCCAAATCAGCAGGACTGGTAGCTTTGTCAATCAATTGTTCAGCTTGCTCGACTGATACCAACGCCTGCCGATAATGATTATCCATGCTGATGTAGCTGGGTAGCAACAAAAAAGGCGCATGGAGCATCACCGGACGGCGAATCACCGGGTAAGGCTGGTTAGCCACCCAAATTACACCAACGGGAATGCCTATAAGTATTGCTATCCAAATAAGTCTACTACCTATACCCCGCTTGGCTTTGCTATGCAGTTGCTGAGAAGATATCTTGAGCGCCTGCCTTTCTGACTCCATTTCATGCTCTAATTTAGCTAGGTTTTTGGGGGTTGCAGATTGTACGCTGGGGGCAGACGGATTTATCCCAGAAGTATTTGGAGAATTTTTACGCAAAAAATCCAAGTTTATTTTGTTTAAAAAAGCCATAAATATAGTCAGTACTGTGTTGATTATTCCCAAAACAACACTGAGAATACATACAATAATAGGACTTACGCAAAATACCTCTCAGACTCTCTTTTCTCCGTGTCGCGCCAGTTGCTACAAGTCGGGGAACCCCAAGGGCGCACTGACTTCTCTACACCTCTGCGGTTCCTTATTCCGTAATCGTACGTAAGTCCTAAAAAAGTAAACAAGCGTAAATAAATTAAAGTTTATAGTAAGGACTTTAGTCCTGATAAAATTTGCTATGAGCGATGAATCGCTCACTACGAACTAAGATTTTATTGTATGTTTAATTATGCCTATCTACTTAAGTTATAAATTACGATCCAATGTGAAGATTAAATGACTCTTAAACCGTGTAATAAGGTACTCTCACATCTTAGTTAAGTCTGATATCTTCCTGATAACAGCTTTGTTATTGCCAGGTAGATTGATGAGTCGAATTAATGGATTTATAGGACGACGCAATTTCTTAAAATTTGCAAGTGTAGTAGGTATTGCGGCTACTGCTTTTGGTGATAGCTTTTGGAGTACAGAGCAAACTGCTGTTGCTGATATTCATCTAGATAACCCTAATCCAGTTAGTCCTAATGAAGCTATCAAACGTTTACTGGATGGTAATCAAAGATTTATCAATCAAAAACGCAAATATCCCGATCAATCATTAGAACGTCTACGATTAGTTGCTAAAGCTCAGTATCCGTTTGCCGCCATATTAGGTTGTGCAGATTCTAGAGTACCTGCGGAAATTGTCTTCGATCAAGGACTTGGAGATTTATTTGTCGTTAGAGTTGCTGGTAATGTCGTCAGTGACACTGTTATAGGCAGTCTGGAATATTCTACAACAGTATTGGGTTCGCAGTTGATTGTGGTTTTGGGTCATAAAAGATGCGGTGCAGTCGCAGAAGCAATCAAAAACGAACCACTTCCTGGCAGAATTGGTTTGATTGTTGAAGGCATCAAACCATCTGTAGAAAGGGTAAAGCTAAGAACTGGTGATAGTATGCAAGATGCGGTTATTGCCAATATTCAATATCAGACTCAAAAGTTGCAGGAAAACTCAACTATTTTAGCTAAATTGCTCCGTGAAGGTAAACTAAAAATTGTTGGAGCTTGTTACGATATTGACACTGGTAAAATCAATATTATTTAAGCATCTGATACGTTTTAGTCTAAAATGTTAGTTTAAGAATATTGTAAAAATTATTAGTATAAAATATTTTTTATTGATAATCTTGAAACTTACAAAATTATTTCTTATATCATGTCCGCATAATTAATTACGATTCTCACAGTCATTGCACCCCTCCCCGCTTGCGAGGCTACGGTGTACACACAAGTATTCGGGAGACAAAGCACAGCTTTGGCGGGGTGAAGTTTTTCGGGTTTAATAAACAATCAAGCAGACATGATTAGGACTGACGCATTGACAAGAAATACTAAATATGAATTAAGGTTAAAAACCATATCTTTCCTAAGGGCACAGCAATGCTGTGCCCCTACAGCATTGTCTATTTATGTAGTTTACCGCCGTAGGCATCGCAGGATAATTGAGAAAAGCCTAAAAACTCCCGATTTTAGGTAATGCATATCACGATGTATTTGTACAGTGCGTAAGTCCTAATGATATTAGAAAATATTTAAAAAATCCTCTTGTCAACATTTATGGGGGCGTACAGATGTACGCCTATATAGCTGATGCATTTGTTGCAAAGATTTTTTAACTAGAAGTCCCTTATGTCGCAATGCTTAGGTTAGAAAAATTCAGAAAAACCCAGAAGCAAAACACAGTCAAAGCTTGTAAAAAATAATCCCAGCAGAGGCCAGATAACAAGGCCGCCTGCCAGGAAGGTATAGTATATTCTGGCCATGTTTGATTAGGTTAGCGCTTATTTATCAAAAATAATTGCGTATCCCTAAATAAGATACCTAAATACTTTGGAAAAGACAGTTAAGAACAGCTACTAAATAGGTTAATTTCCAATTAAACCCAATAATTTATCAAATTAGGAGAAGAGAACACGGAAAACTATTTCCCAATGCACCATGTCCAATACTTTTCTATGAGAGGCTGCGCCCTAAGCGTACTCCTAGGTCGAAGCTACGCGTAGCGTCTCTAAGAGTTGCTATGCCGTAGGCTTTACGGCAAAGCTCAGTATAAGTGCCCTATGCCCCATAATATAAGAAAGCGCTTCACACTTCTTAAATAATCAGCTTTATTAGAACAATGGCAAGAGACTTGCGGGGATTCATTAAAATTTTGGAAGAAAGAGGACAATTACGGCGGATTTCAGCTTTAATTGACCCAAATTTAGAAATTGCTGAGATTTCTAACCGTATGCTGCAAAAAGGTGGCCCAGGATTGTTGTTTGAAAACGTCAAAGGCGCTTCCTTCCCGGTGGCGGTGAATTTGATGGGAACTGTGGAAAGGATTTGCTGGGCGATGAATATGCAGCATCCAGAGGAATTGGAAACTCTGGGGAAAAAATTGAGTATGCTGCAACAGCCAAAACCGCCGAAGAAAATTTCCCAGGCGATAGATTTTGGGAAAGTACTGTTTGATGTCGTGAAAGCGAAACCAGGACGGGACTTTTTCCCGGCTTGTCAGCAAGTTGTGCTTCAAGGTAATGATTTAGATTTAAATAAGTTGCCTTTAATACGTCCTTATATTGGTGATGCTGGCAAGATTATTACGCTGGGACTGGTAATTACCAAGGATTGTGAAACTGGTACACCAAATGTAGGTGTGTATCGGTTACAACTACAATCTCAGAATACAATGACGGTTCACTGGTTATCGGTGCGGGGTGGGGCAAGGCATTTGCGAAAAGCAGCTGAATGTGGGAAGAAATTAGAAGTTGCGATCGCACTTGGTGTAGATCCTCTAATTATCATGGCAGCTGCCACACCTATACCTGTAGATTTATCAGAATGGCTGTTTGCTGGATTGTACGGTGGTTCTGGTGTGCAGTTGGCCAAGTGTAAAACCGTCGATTTGGAAGTTCCCGCAGATTCAGAATTTGTCTTAGAAGGGACGATTACGCCAGGGGAAGTTTTACCAGATGGGCCATTTGGCGACCACATGGGTTATTACGGCGGCGTTGAGGATTCGCCGTTGATCCGCTTTGAGTGTATGACGCATCGGAAAAATCCGATTTACTTAACAACATTTAGCGGTCGTCCACCTAAAGAAGAAGCGATGATGGCGATCGCACTAAATCGCATCTATACCCCCATACTGCGACAACAAGTATCAGAAATTGTCGATTTCTTCCTACCAATGGAAGCTTTGAGTTACAAAGCGGCGATTATTTCCATCGATAAAGCATATCCGGGACAAGCGCGACGAGCAGCTTTAGCATTTTGGAGTGCTTTACCACAGTTTACATACACAAAATTTGTAATTGTTGTGGATAAAGACATAAATATTCGCGATCCGCGTCAAGTGGTGTGGGCGATTAGTTCTAAAGTTGACCCAGTGCGGGATGTCTTTATTTTGCCGAATACGCCTTTTGATACGTTAGATTTTGCCAGTGAAAAGATTGGCTTAGGTGGACGCATGGGAATTGATGCAACTACAAAGATTCCGCCGGAAACAGACCATGAATGGGGTTTGCCTTTGGAATCTGACCCAGATGTGGCGGCGATGGTAGAAAGGCGATGGGCGGAATATGGTTTGGCAGAGTTGCAATTAGGAGAAGTAGACCCGAATTTGTTTGGCTATGATATGAGATAACATGCTAGGTAGAAACTGGCAAAAATCGATGCTGGCTATCAGCTTACACTGAAGTATCCTAGTATTATCAATCATTAAAATATCTCCTTTACGCCACGAAATTTCCGTGGTGATTTTTTCAGCAATGTTATTCAGTTCAGAGACAACCTCTTCAGAAATATCTGAATCATCTTCAAATTTAAAGATGTTTTGGCTCAACTGCTTTGTAGGCAATCGACTATTAATAAACTTTGAGTACACATCATGTAGTTGTGTTTCATCCATCTGCGTAGGCGTATCCCGTCGTAGACATCGCAGGGCTAAATTTTGTAAAATTAGGAGTGTTATTACAGTACTAAAATCCCTTTTATAGAACTGTGTTACAAAGTTAGCCCTAATTTGTTTGGGTAGATTATGAGATAGAAATAAGGCTCCAATTTTAGATACTGAGGCAAAAAACTTGAGCAAACTATGACAATAAAAGTTAAAAATCCAGCATCAAATTTAGTGATAAGATTGGCATTCAGTTGTATTAGTGTCATACTCAATAGTGGCATAGCTCATCAAATAGCTTTAGCGAAATCAATTAATCCACAAAAGTGCGATATTTTTGCTTACGTCACCGATACAGATCCGCAAGGTTTAAATGTGCGGAGTGGTGCAAGTACAAATAACACGATTCTAGGGCAAATCCCCATCAACGAAACAGTTCAGGTTATTGGTGCTGCTAGAAATTGGGTACAGATTACTAATGCTAGCGATGGTTTTCAAGGAACTGGATGGGTATCCGTGCCAAAGTTAAGACTAACAACCCGGGGCTATGGAACTAATAGCGTGGATTTATATGCTAGTACCAATCAACAAAGCCTAAAAGTGCGAAGAATTCCTGCTAATACGGTTGTTAAGTTGTTAGGCTGTCAGGGAGATTGGGCGCAGGTGGAATATCAAGGTGTTAAAGGTTGGTTGACAAGGAAAGATCAATGTGGTGCAGCTCTTACTACTTGTTCTTAAAACCCCTCCCCGCTCTTCGAGAGGCGGGACTAGAGTCGGGGATGAAGTTTGGGTTGGAGTTTTGATTTTGGATCATTAGCGCGATTGGTGATTAGCTAATATTTCATGTATTATTCCCAGCGATGCCTACGGCGGTAAACTACGCACTCTCCCAACTCTTTAAAACTCTGGCATAATCAGATATGGCTGCACCTAAAAAGCTAATTGAAAGGTTTACGCCAACTGGATATTTTAATAGAATAATCTCATCAACAGATTCGCAGAAATATAAATGGACTGGATTACACTACTGCGATCGCTACAATCTGATTTTATTAAAAGGTTAGCATCTGGTTGTCTGCTTCATTGTGAAACAGAAGGTCAATATAGTGAATTAACTATAATCTCTGGAGAAAGGTTAAGGGCACTACGG
The DNA here is from genome assembly GCA_019359245.1 of Nostoc desertorum CM1-VF14. GTDB lineage: Bacteria > Cyanobacteriota > Cyanobacteriia > Cyanobacteriales > Nostocaceae > Nostoc > Nostoc desertorum. The sequence continues at coordinate 42,333 of JAHHHR010000033.1, forward strand.
GAATTTTGCTGGCTGATGGCTGAGAAATATAAACGTGTTTTACCAGTCCGTGACGTTTTTATTAGCTATCTCAAAGGGAAGTTGGGTGAGGAAGTTGTCAAAGAACGTTTAGCTGATTTTATTACCGAAGTTGATTATGAAAAGCGATTCGGCGGCGATGGCAATATAGATTTTACCTTGACTTCTGACCCATCTATTGGTATCGAGGTTAAATCTCGTCACGGTCGGATTGATAGAGTTAGATGGTCAATCAGTTCTGAAGAAGTTGAAAAAAATGCAGTTGTAGTTTGCATTTTGATTCAAGAAGATGTAAGTGAAGCACAATCTGAGTATCATCTTTTTTTGGCTGGCTTTCTCCCAACCCGGATGATTAAGTTGAAGACTGGTAAAATTTCATTTGGCATAGAACAATTACTGTATGGTGGTGGTTTATGGTGTTATCTAGAACAGTTACAATCTTCTATAAATAATTCTAGGCAACAATCATCAATTCACAAATATTTTCCGAAACAAGAAATTCTATCTAAGCCAACTATTAATCAGGTGTTCAAATCTTCTTTTAAAGCCGAATATAGCGATGAAGATTTAAATATATTTTATGTAAAATTAGGCGATGAATGTTTTGAAAAAGGAGAATATACAAATGCGATCGCTAACTATAACCAAGCCTTACAAGTCAAATCTAGTGACATTAATTTATATTATAAACGAGGTTTAGCTTACTATCAAGTAGGCGATTATGAAGCTGCGATCGCAGATTATTCTCAGGCAATCCAGATGAATCTTCATGATGCTAAATCTTACAATAAACGAGGTTTAGCTCTGTCTCAACTGGGAAGATTAGAAGAAGCAATTAATGATTATAGCGAGGCTATCAGAATTAACCCTAATGTTGCCGTAGCTTATAAAAACCGGGCTGAAGCTCGTTCTCACGTAGGAGATAATCAGGGAGCAATTGAAGATTATACCCAGGCTATTAAAATTAACCCCCATTATGCTGATACTTATAAAAATCGTGGGATTGCTCGTTATTTATTAAGCTCTCAACCGGGATTTCCTCAAGCAATTAAGATTAATCCTAAAGATGCCATAGCTTATAAAAAACGTGGTAATGCTCGTTCTGACTTAGGAGATTTTGAAGGAGCAATTGAAGATTATACTCAAGCAATACAGATTAATTCAAATTATGCTGATGCTTATTATAATCGTGGTAATGTTCGCTCTGACTTAGGAGATTTTGAAGGAGCAATTGAAGATTATACTCAGACAATACAGATTAATTCAAATTATGCCGATGCTTATTATAATCGTGGCAATATCCGTTTAGAAATAGCCGATAAACAGGGAGCAATTGAAGATTTTCAAAAAGCGGCAGACATATATCGTAAAGAAGGTAAGCTAGAAGCACTCAAAGATACACGAGAAATTATATTAGATTTACAAATAGAAGAATCATTAGATATTTTAAATTTCTAAAAAATTAATCAATGCAGATAAATGGCAATTTTAAATTATTCCTAAGAACCCCGACAACTTTTACAAAGTCGGGGTTCTAACTTTTTAGTTGGACTCAGAAAAATTGGTTTGAGTGCTTATTTACCTAGCTCACAATATGGTTCCGGTTTCTTTCAAATAAACCCGTGTAAATGGTTCATTTTCAGTTAGAGTATAATCTTCAATCAACCCTCTGCGACGGATAGAAATGTCGTTGCCTTTTCTAATCACCACAGTAGAACCATCAAAGACATCCCGCACTAGCATCATCTCAGTTTCGCTGGGATTATCCAAAACTACCATATTACTACTCCGGTAAAACATACCCTCTTCATCTAGGATGTCTCCCGTATACTCGGCAATCAACAAATCAAGTTTTGGATGACGCAGCAAAGTTTGGACGTTGCTATTGTAATCTTTACTTAATACTTTTTTAGACCGATTTACAAAAACTGCATCACGACAAACAGCGCCTATTATCCAGTTGGGATGTTGCAAAAGAATATGGTCAATGGTTTCTTGCAATTCTTCAACTGAGATTTTATTAAAGGTAATAATTGGTATCCTAGCGTCTGTACCCGACTCAAAAAAGGTTTCTAAAATATGAGAAGGCACATCAACACTTTCACCTTCAGAAGGTTTAAGATGCATTAAAACGCCTGGTGCAGCGTTGATTTCCAAAATGGCAAAGTTACTCGACTTCCAAGATTCTGAGAGACTTTTGGTCATGACATCAATACCAAGGCAAGTCAACTGGAAGTGTTGAGCAATATCTTGTGCCAAGATAATATTGTCATCATGAACCGTCTGCGTTGCATCGATGCTCATACCACCAGCAGAAAGATTGGCAACTTTACGAAGGTAAACAGTGCGTCCCTTCTCAATAACGCTATCCAATGATAAGCGTTGTTCCTCTAGGTAGAGTTCCATCGCTTCATCTATTTGAATTTTACTCATCGGCGAGGTAGGTGTATCTAAACGTGCAGGTTTGCGGTTTTCTAGGCGGATTAATTCTGCAAGCGTTAAATAACCATCACCAACAACCGATGCTGGACGGCGTTCTGTAGCAGCGACAAATCTGCCATTGACACACAACAAGCGAAAATCTGATCCAGAAATACTTTTCTCAACAATTATCCGAGTTAACTGATCTTCGGGAATCGCTGCCAGTGCCCTATTATAAGCAGCTACCAGTTCTTTTGAGTCCTGCACATCAGCCGTAACGCCAATTCCTTTGTGGCCTACCACTGGCTTAACTGCCACTGGGTAGCCAATTTGTCTTGCTGCTGCCAAGGCTTCCTTTTCAGAGAAAACGATATCGCCTTCAGGGACTGGAAAACCCAAACTTTTTAAAAATGCCTTGCAATCATCTTTACGGGTAGTAAACTCCGAATCTAGATGGCTATCACAGTTAAATGTTGTTGCTACCCCCCGGACGTGTTTTTTTCCTAAACCGTATTGCATTAATCCTTCTTCCCATAAATAAAAGGTAGGAATACCTTTTTCATAGGCTGTTCGCAATAGGGCGTAAACTGTGGGCCCACCATAGACAGATGCGCGAAATCTATTTTGCAGCTTCACCAAGTGTTCATCAAAGGGAAAATCTTCGTCTTGGGTAATAGCTTCAAACCAATCCCAAACAAAATAAACTACCTCTCTAGTTGTGCGTTCATGTAGTGATTGGACGCTAATTCGCACAAAATCTGGATATGGCTTGACACTCCAATGGTTAAGGTGCAAATCCATGTCCAGTTTTGCAACTTCGGACACAACTTGGGCAAAGAGATGAGCATAAGATTCGTAACTTTGGTCGCTTAGATTTCGATAGCGATGCCTCTCGACAAGCCGCTCCGCGTCTGTGCCAATCCTTGCAACATAATCTTCAATGGGCAAAGGCTTTCTAGAGTCAACTAGAGCAAAGTCAAATACTAGCGCCCCTATATCTAAATAGGGGTTGGGCCCAATATAATGTTTAAAGTTGAAAATATCGAATACATCCGTTCTTCTAGCATTAACGCGGACTAAATCACTGCTTTTTTGTAGAACCATTGATTACAAACCTTTGGCTAAACACCCTGAAATTTTGATGCTGAGTTATGGTTACTCAGACTTATTGATTGTAGATTGATTGAGATTAATTTTGGAGAGTGATGGCAATAGCCATTGATCTAATCAGAACTTACATTAACCCTATTAGTAAGCATTTTCAACTATCTCAAGGCATAATTAAATTTCCCTACTTCAGCAAACGAAAAGTATAGTCACTTCATCCTCATGAATAGTCAAAGTTATAACCTTTGAAAGGTACAACACCCACATAAGAATTGGTATAAATAAATATGCGGTATTTAAAAGACAGCAAAGTTATGAATAGCACAGAAGCTACTCTAAGAGATGAAATTCGAGAACTTGCTGAGGAAGCTTTTCACCAAAAGCTGATCTCTGGGCATGGTGATGGCCCGGACATAAATGAGTATCAAATTGTTTACCAAGGCAAACCCAGGCATCTCCCACTAGAACAAGCACGTTTTTTCTTAACTAACTTGCTTTACAGAAGTCGCATTCATTAGGGCTTAGTACCAGATATCTAATTGCACTTAGTTAGAGTTAATACCAATTATTAAATTGCGCGATAAACTTTTAATCGGCAATTAATAATATGTTAACAATGCCTCTAGAAAATCTCTCTAGAGGCAGTTAATATGTGGATTTTATTAATTCAAAAAAATAATTTTGAGAATAGTTATTTTTTTTGTCATGTTCTGGGAAAATCTCTTCGTTTCATTGCGATGTCTAATGACAAGCTAGCTACTTCTCTACGAGACGCTACGCGTAGCTTGCTTCTCCCTAGGAGTATGCGTCTACGCAAACTATAACCCTACGTTCTATCAAGTGATCTACCAAAGGGATGATTTGATAGTTGAATTGTCATGATTTAGTAAAGTCTATTAACTTACATCAGGAAGCATCATCGTGGAAAATAATACCAAACGGCAGTTAGTAATTATTGGGGGAGCTGAGGACAAGGAAGGAGATTCCCTAATTCTGCGGGACTTTGTGCGTCGTGCTGGGGGTACGAAGGCGTACATTGTAATTATGACGGCGGCGACAGAATTACCAAGAGAAGTGGGAGAAAATTATATTAGAGTTTTTGAGCGGCTCGGAGCTGAGAATGTTCGCATTCTTGATACAGAAACCCGCGAAGATGCATCTTCATCTACCGCATTGGAAGCAATTAATAAATCAACTGGAGTATTTTTTACTGGGGGAGACCAAGCTCGCATCACCGACATCCTCAAGGGTACCGAAATAGATAAGGCGATTCATCAACGATTCTCTGAAGGTGTAGTTATCGCAGGTACAAGCGCCGGTGCTGCTGTGATGCCAGATAAAATGATAGTGGAGGGTGATTCGCAGACAAACCCTCGGATTGAAACTGTCGAAATGGGTCCCGGTCTAGGCTTTTTACCAGGAGTGGTAATTGACCAGCACTTTTCTCAGCGTGGACGCTTGGGACGCTTAATTTCAGCTTTAATATTAGAACCTGCTGTTTTGGGATTCGGTATTGACGAGAATACCGCTATGGTAGTCACAGATAATCAAATTGAAGTAATTGGTGAAGGTGCGGTTACGATTGTTGATGAATCAGAGGCTACATATAACAATATGGGCGAAATTTTGAAGGATGAGCCTTTGGCGATTTGCGGAGCAAAGCTTCATATTTTGCCACATGGCTTTAAATTTGACTTGAAGACCCGCCAGCCTATCCTAAATAATGGCTCTGTGGCCAATGTTTCTGTACCTGTTGGTTGAATCAATACCTAGCTTTGAGCAGGTGCGTTTAACTTGAATAAATAATTAATACCTGTAGATTAGTGACATTTATCTCTTGAATATCCTCCCAATTACTCTCAGAAATAGGGGGCATAGCCCCCCATTTTCAGGAGAAAAGGGGGGATTAATTATTAATAAGCGATCGCAGCCATGATTGTAAAATACTTATATTTATTTATACACAAATCTTATAACTGGTTAGCTAAATCTCAAAGTAAGTTCAACGAGTCACATGGTGTCTGCCCGTTCCCAACCTCTGGTAAGCCTACCCTGTAGCAAACCAGGCTGATGAAAGATACATTCTGGTTTTGGGAACACTAAATTTACCACCAGACTTAACAGGAAGGGGTTGATGTCTAACAGTGAATGGAATAACAGATCGAAAAACACACTTCCCTTGCAATTACCCATAACATATTTAAAACCAGTGAAGCGTAATACGATTACCCATGAGTTCAACTCTGGTTCACACGCAGAAATACTACCTATACAGGAAAGTGACGATAATTTATCGGAAGCGTCCAAATTACTACGGCAAGGAATTCAACAGCAGCAAAGCGGTGAATTAATAGCGGCCTTGAAATCCTTACAACAATCTTTGGGACTGTTTGAGGCAGTCGGGGATTTGCAAAAACAGGCACAGGCACTTTCTTTTTTAGGATTGGTAACTTACAGCGCTGGAGATTACAAAGGTACTATCTCTTACTCCCAACAGTGTCTGTCTTTGCTCAACAATACCTCAGATTTAGCAGTGCAGATGCAGGCACTTTCCCATCTAGGCAATGCCTACCGTCACTTGAATGATCATAAAAAGGCAATTGAATTTCTAGAAAAATGTTTGAAAATAACGCAGCAACTGCAAGATAAACGGAGTCAAGTAGCGGCACTGAATAATTTAGGATTGGTTTATAAAGGTTTGGGCAACTTTATACAGGCAATTGAGTATCAGCAGCAAAGCCTAGAAATCGTCCGGGAACTCAAAGATAACTGGGGCGAGGAACAGGTACTCAAGAATTTGGGTAATGCTTGGTATGCTTTGGACAATTACCCAAAAGCGATCGCCTATTATGAGCAGTGTGTAGTATTAGCACACTCTTTAAAAAATGTTCGTAGTGCTTCTCAGGTGCTAAAAAACCTGGGGAATGCTTGTTATGCCTTAGGTGATTATGCTAAAGCCATTAAGTATTATGAAGATCGGTTGCACTTAGCTAAAGAAATCCAAGACAAGCGGAGCGAGGAACAGTCTTTAGGTAGTTTAGGAGTTGCTTGTGAAGCTTTGGGTGACTATAACAAAGCAATTACATATTATGAAGAACGCTTACTGTTAGCTAGGAATATTAAAGACCGTCGTAGTGAAGAACAAGCTCTTGCCAGTTTGAGAGTCGCTTGTTACGCCTTGGGTGATTATGCCAAAGCTATGCAATATCAGCAAGGTACATCTCAAAATACTTAAAAAGTAAGGCAGAGTAAAAATTTAAAATTCACTTATTCAAAAATTAAAATTACTCGATAAATCCATTTACCTCATTGCATTTTGTTGCTGGAGATATTCAATAACTTCTAATGTATCTACTTGGGGAAATTCTGCGTAAAAATTACTCACACTCCAAAAAGGTTCTGGTGTTTCCAAAACAATTGTGCGATCGCCCCACTGTTCTAACCAAGGTAGCAATGTTTGTGGCGCTACTGGAGTACATAGCCAAACTGCTGCTGGAGAAAGCGTTTTGATAGCAGTTGCCGCTACCGCTATTGTCATACCTGTAGCAATGCCATCATCAACTAAAATCACCGTAGCATTCTCGGCATCCACCTGCGGACAAGCAGGAATTAATTGGGCCTCAAGAGACTTAGCTTGGTTGATTGCTTTATTTAAAGCTACTTCGCGCCCCCGCGCATCATATTTGCGAAATAGCTTTTGCTCAGTCCAAAGAACATTTCCAAAAGTAGTGACTGCACCAATAGCTAACTCTGGGTTTTCTGGATGACTGATCTTTTTCGCCACCACAATTGTTAACGGACAATCCAAAAGACGGGCTATTGGTGCTGCCACTGGTATACCGCCTCTTGGCAAAGCATAAACAATTGGTATAGGCTTTACCCCAGAATCAATAGTTTGCTGAGTCAAAACATCATGAATCACTCGCGCCAATTCCTCACCCGCATGGGTGCGATCGGCAAAAAGTGGGGTATGTGACATAGTTTCCCCCCAGCATATTAGGACGGCATTGCTTTTATCATGACTGAATTTTGTCTCAAATTAACTGATACAATAAGATTTGTATAAATAATTAAGTATTCAGCAAAAGTCTATTTATCTTGATAAATCTCCAAATAGAGCAGTATTTAACTCAGATAAGACAGATGTGCTAATACCAAAATCCTAATTTTCATGAGCAGCGAAACCCAACTCAGCCTTTTCGACGACTCAACCCTTAACCAACGAGAACTGATTCCCACAGACGCTAAAATTGCGATCGCTCCGGGAACTTATTCTGACATGACGGAGTTGGCACAGCATTGCAATAGCTGCCACCGTTGTGGATTGGGAGACACTCGGACTCATGCTGTCGTCGGACGCGGTAATCTCAAAGCACCAATTATGGTTATAGGGGAAGCGCCTGGCCAAAATGAAGATGAAACTGGCTTACCATTTGTAGGCAGATCGGGGCAGTTGTTAGAGAAAATTCTGGCATCCGTGAATCTAACTACTGAGGATCATGTATACATTGCCAATATTAACAAATGTCGCCCACCAGATAATAGAGTTCCTACACCAACAGAAGTGGCGGCTTGTTTACCCTACTTACTAGAACAAATTCGCCTAGTTGACCCCAAAATAATCCTGTTAACAGGTGCAACTGCTGTCAAAGGAATCACTGGCGATAAGCGGGGGATTACGAAAATTCGCGGACAATGGCTAGAGTGGGAAGGGCGTTTATGTATGCCAATTTTTCATCCTTCCTACTTGCTGCGTAATCCTTCTAAAGAAAGAGGTGCGCCTAAATGGTTGATGTGGCAGGATATCCAGGCAGTACGTGCCAAGTTAGACGAAATCCAAAATAATAGCTAATAAACATCTTGTAACTCAATTTTGGATTTTTAAGATTGGTATAACTAGGGTATAACTAGAAGTATACTGACCAAAAGCAGCAGAGTTATGAAAACTGCAATTTCGCTTCCAGATTCAATTTTTGAAGAGGCAGAAGCACTGGCTAGAGAGTTAGGGGTATCTCGTAGTGAACTTTACACAAAAGCTTTGAAAGCATATTTGCGGAAGTACAACCGGAATCAGATGTTGAACCAACTGAATACAGTTTATTCTGAAGAGTCATCTGAACTAGATCCAGTATTGGCAAAGTTACAATTTACGTCCTTACCGCGTGAGGATTGGTAGTGTATCGCGGAGAAATTTGGTGGGCAAATTTACCTGAACCACTCGGTTCAGAACCTGGGTATCGTCGCCCTATTTTGATTGTTCAAGATGATATTTTTACTCAAAGTCGTATCAGCACCGTAATCGTTGTAATTATTACCTCTAACACTCTGTTAGCACAAGCACCAGGCAATGTTTTGTTACCGCATGAAGCTACAGGTTTACCCAGAGATTCTGTAGCTAATGTGTCTCAAATTTTTACTGTTGACAAAAGGTTTTTAGTAGAACGCGTTGGATCATTACCAGAACATCTACAAGAAGAAATAGACGAAGGACTGCGAACAATTTTGTACCTCTAAGTGAGGTAAGTGAGGTCATGAAGATTAACCTCTCGAAAATCAATTCCTCTCTAATATTTTATCTCTGTGTTCTCTGTGCCTCTGCGGTTCAATAAATTACTTATTAACCACTCCAAACGCAGAGGAAGCAGAGAAAGGAAGATTTTACAAGTCCTTAGGAGTCTTAGCAGTCTTTTTGATACCTTGCCATCTTTCTCGCAGTCGCTTCAAGTTAGGAGTATGACCACCATAACGCCAACTAACATAAGCTTGACTAATCTCATCTATAACCTCAGCAGTCGCTGGGGCATGATGCTGGTACGATCCTCTGGCATACTCTAAAGGTGTTTGCGCTGGATGCTTACCTAAACCTTTTTGGGTTGTCCATTGCAACATTTGTTGATAAAGGCTCTCCATTGCTGGCAATTTCTTTAACCATCGGCGGTTGCGCCACTCTTGCCACTGACCCCAACCCAGCCAACCGAAGAAAGCTACTATAGTTGTCAAAATTAAGCCAGTTAATACACCAAACCAACCTTGAGAGAATAAAGCTAAGAACCAAGCGATCGCTCTAACTACCCACCTAAATATTGTCTCAAATACGTTATTCAAGAAACCTGTCACTGGAGATGGTAGCCATCCAGCAACCCAGTGCCATAACTGGCGCAACACGCTAAAAGTCTGAGTATCTTCTACTGATGGAGGTATGAGGGGATGATTAGGAATCGGGTCAAAGGTAAACCAGCCATATTTCGGAAAATATACTTCCGTCATCGCATAAGCATCAGTATTACGGACAACATATAGGCCTGTAAATGGATTAAATTCTCCTGGACTAAAGCCTGCTACTAACCGCGCTGGGATACCAATAGAACGTAGCATTACCGTGAGAACTGTTGAGAAATGGTCGGGATAACCACCTTTATATTTGAATAGAAAAGCTTCTACTAAGTCATCTTTTTCTCCCAAATAAGGCAAATCGAAGGGATTTTGGGGAATGGAGTAGTTTTGCTTCAGGTATTGAGCTAGGTAGAGAGCCTGCTCATAGGTTGAATCTAGGCTTTTAGAAGACTTTGCGATTCGTTCCCGATTGTAGTTAGCAAGAATTTCTTCGGTACGTTGCCGGACTTTTTCGGTGATTTCGGGAGGAATTTGCAGATAATACTTCTTAATCTGTTGGGGATAATTAGTAGAAGCTTTACTTAATAAGGTGCGATCGCGGTATGGCACTTCAGACACTACTGTGTAGGTGAGTCCTTCTGATAATTCCACAGGCGATCGCAATCCATTTTCTGTATCAACTGCGACCATTGGTGTGGGAAAGTAAATCTCTTTGGGATAAGCCATCGCCGGAATTAGGTTAGGCAAATCCGCCACCACTGTATAAGTTTGGACTATCTCTTGAGTTTTACCAGTAGTCAGAGGTCGGTTCAGGAAGATTTGGTAAGACCAAGGCGATCGCTTGATGGTTGTAACTTCTTCATTACGCGATACTTCCCATCCTTTACCTGTATAACGGTCAAATCCTAATACTCGCCAAAAACCCTCAGCTTGCGATCGCACCCGCATCACAACTTTAGGTTTCATCTCGCCCCGCAGGTTTTGGTTAATTTGGCTATTAAAACCGTAATAAAAGTTACTATCTACTTTACCTGGTTGACCATTTTGATTTTGTCCCGTACCACTGCCTTGATTATCACCTTTACCTTGGCGGACATAACCGGGATTTATAATACTACGTCCAGTGAAACTGCCTTTTACTTGAATAGGAGAACTTACAGGAAAATTCCGTAACTGATAGCCAGGGAATCTGGGTAAAACAGCAAAAATTGCTAGCCCCAGACCGACAATTAGCAAAAAAGTCAGAGTTAAAAATTTAAAATTAAGAGTTGAGGAACTCTTCTTATTGGATTTTTCCTTTTGAGTTTTTAATGGCTGCAAACCCAAGCGTGAGCGATAATCTAGTACTAAAGTTGGTAGAGCGATCGCTAAAAATAACAGCAACACAGGTGCAAATGCTAAAGTTTGACTTAGCGTTGCTGCCACACCCAATAAAATTAGTCCTATAACGATCGAATAACCCAAATTCTTCCGGCGGGGTGTATCAAAGCTATGCAACACCTGGAGTTGAATTAATAACTCTGCCAAACTCAACCGCGTATCATTCAACTCTCCCACTAACCGCCCAAAGAAAGCACCCAGTGCTACTAACATTCCGATAGCGATGCAAAACTTAACTGCAACGTTGGCATCGCGGCGACTATAGTAGCTCCAAATCGCACCCAATATACTTAGGGGTAACGCCCAAAAAGTGAATGAAGTCTCGGCGGCGATATCCGTCGCTACAATTCCCAAAATAACCAACGCTAGCACCAGCACCCGCAAGGAAATTGAATCTTCCACTTTTATCAAAGGCGATCGCTGCGGAAAATTACCTATAGAGACACGCCAAAACCGATTCATCCTGGATAAGTTAAGCATTTCGAGTCTAAGTGAAAATCCCACGGAAACAATGCTGAGGACAAAACTGTTCGTCCTACTTTAAAGTATTCCCGTTACAGAAAGCTTTCTTATCCTGCCTTTAAGTATCTATGAAGGTTTAGCGCCTATTTTTACAAATTAAAGCCCTTGCAGGAGTTTCAAAACCCTGTTATCAACCGTTGCTTCGCTGATTTTGACGAAGACTCTGCGCCAGAGGAACACCGATTTTCCCTTAGAAGTACATAAACCCCACCCCCCTCCCCGCAGGACTACGATGTACACATAAGTTATTGAATTACTCGAAACAAAAGCGAAAGAAAAACCTCACCCTGTCCTATCGGACAGGGTGAGGTTCTCCAAGTTAAATAAGTAATCAAGCAAACATGATATGACGTTACCGCGACCTGTAACGGCAAGAGTGAACATAATTTTGTATAAAAAACAACACAAACGAATAAATCCGTTGTGAAAAAGGGTGTCTTGGTAAAATAGAGGCGAGGCGAAATCAGCACAACACAAGAAATTTACTCGTTCTCCAAGCTTGGTTAGTAACCGAGTGGACTAACGAGTACCCACAAAAAATCAATTATGAGGTAGAGGGTAAGTCTACTCCTACTGGTTAGTTGTAACCACGCCTTAAGTTCCGCAAACGATATAAGTAAGCACCCTGTTGCTAATAGTGTCGAGAGGACGAAAAAGCCACAAGGCAACAGTTAGGCAATGGTTACCTTAAGATATTCAGCATTACGTACTAGCGGTGGCAATTAGGGTTACATAGTGAGATTAATGACAAACAAAAGCGGCTGTTGATCTATTTCTGGAAACTCAACTTCCAGGGTATAAGTTGGGCTAAGTTGTTCGCAGCCTAACTCCACACTTAAGTGTCCCGAAGTCGAAGATGTTGCCATTGCTAAGGTACCACTTCCCCGAAGTGCCAAAGTTCCCTTAACGGGTAACTCAGCCTGAACAAGTAACTTTGTAAGTTTACCTACAGACTGATACTCTACTCTGATGTCTAAATTACCGACAGTGGTTAGCCATTGTCTTTCTACCACTGGACTGGTTGCTGAAAGTGATAGAGTCAAATTTTCCAGCAGTTGTTTAGCTGCTAGCAACGACAAAGCCATCTGTTGACGCGGTTGTAAATCTGGATAATCGCTCTGAATATTGGGAATTGTCTCCAGAGTACTTACAGACCGATAGGTGCTTCTTAGCACCAATCCAGCTATATCGTTTAGTGCTTGAGAATCGTTAGGGAAAAAGTTCTCCACCACTTGAACTAATTTTGCTCCCAGAGGCACGGAAGATGTCACCATCGCTTGACATTTTTCCAGCAATTGCTGAAAAACTCTCTCCGGTAAAGGACGTGGCAGATTCAGCTTCGACTGTTGTACCATCCACCCCCAGCTAGGAACGAGCGTCATTGACGGCTCGTCAACAAAATCGGGATAGTCGATTAATTGTGTTTCCCAGGGAAATAAGGGTGGGTGTTCTTGGACTTGGATTTGTAACCGACGCTTAAGGACGGCTTGGAAACGATCTTGCACAGTAGGAATTTCTCCCAATTTAAAGGTCTGGGGCGTTCCTCCCAATTTTGGCTCGCTGCTTTTTGAAGCAGTGGCTTCATTGAGGAGTTTTTTTACCCCGTCATTTTCCTCACATTCTACAGATTGCCCGTTATTTTTGACATCATCTGTCAATAACCAACCGAGACACTGATATTGTGAGGATTCTGAGTCACTATTCATGAGTAGATGCACCTGATCCGGACACTAATGAGTTACGAATTTCCCAAGCTTGCTCAAGAATCTTAAACCATCGTTTTTGAAGTTGTGCCATTGACAGCCCTAAAGTTTTTGCGATTTTTTCATCGGCTTGTCCTTGTTGCTTCAACTCTAGTAAAGACCGTTGCTTAGTGTCCAGCTGTGCTGTGTATACTTGCCATTGCTGGGGAGTTAAGCCCAAATTGGTGTGCAAAGAGGCTTCCAGCCACTCGTGAACTAATTCCCAACGGTGTAACAATGCAAACCGAATTAAATGATACTTGAAGCGCTGCTGTAAATAATCTCTCTGACGAGGGGTTAAACCTAAAATCGACTCAATTTCCTGCGCTGATAGATCCTGGAGGCGGAGGGAAAAGTAATCAGCACAGTCAGATTGTTGCCGTTCTTCGAGATAATTCATTAATTCTGTAACCACAACGGAACGCAAGGTATCTTCTTCAGGTTCGGGTTCGGCTTGCGTTGCCATTGTGGAGCGCAATTGATGCACTGCTGGTTCTTCCCAAGAACCATCGGCTTCTCCATTACTGCCTTCTGCGGCTTGTTCTATATCTACGCTGGTTTCTGGGGGCTGCTGTTGAGAAAAAGTTTGTGCTCGCAAGATAATTAGTTGCTGCTGACGCCCTGGTAACGGAATGCGTCGCTTGCCGTAGCGCTCGGTAAATGCCATGTACTCGGACAATTCTAGAAGTGTCTGAGGGCGATAAGTAGCACCGAGTTGATTTTCTCGGCGGAAAGCGTTTAATGCTTCTAGATAAAAACTCTGTAAAAAATCTTCAATTATAGTCAGTCGCCCTTGATAACTCAATTGCTTCTGAGGCGGATTAATGTATCGATAAATAATTGCACTCAGAGTGCTGTGTAATTCTACCCTGCCCCGATTGGAACCCAACTGATAGTACCTGAGACACTGTTGCAGCCGATGCCGAGCGAGGGTCATCGCCGAGCTTTCTACAGTTCCAGAAGCTTGGATACGTTTGCTTTCATGGCAAATCCGATATACTTCGGTGGTAATACGTGTTGCTACATCATGGCAATTCTGTTCCGAAGCTTTGGTTGATTGTTGAAACTCCCTGGATAGGAGTTGAAAGATCACCTCCACGCCTTTAGAATTTTCTCCCAGAATATTTGCAGATGGAATAGTTGCGGTTGCGGCTGAATTCATAGTCTCGGTTTTCAAAAGACCCTAAGTATTTAAATACAACCTGTACGACGTGGGTATTGGCTTCAGTTTTACGTATAAGCTAAACGCAGACCAATCCAACATTGAGGATGTGGCTGATTTTATTATTCCCAACTTGGATGGGATTGTTCACACTTTGATAGATGTTATTGCCATTACCCAAGAGCCGTATACAAGTCATTATGGATTTAGAAGCACAAATTCAATTGCTGATTGACAATGCACCCCGCGATGGTATAACACCAAATCTGATTGCAGCAATTGCTCCTGCCCTTAGAGCGATCGCTCAAAAATTACGTTACTCCCAGTACTATATTCTTCAAAATTCAGAGTCAAGCTGGGTTTTAACTACATTGAGCAATCGTGCTAATCCAGGATTGGAAAAGCGTGTTATTTACGCTTTTCCTACCATACAGGATGTCTCTCTAATTTCCCCTGCTGGGCTTGACCCTCAAATGCTAGCTAAAATTATTCCTGTCACCCATATTTTGCTCCAACTGGTGGCATTGGAACCCGTAGATAGTATCGTTTTTTTGGAGACGCCGGGTAAGACCACTCATACCGTTGAAATTCGGCGAACTGATCTAGAGAAACTTATGCAGAAACAGCTGCGACAACAGCGATCGCCTAAACAGATACCACCTGATATTGCATAGAAAAAATTTGGATGTGGGATTTTTTAGATACAATCCCACATCCAAAATTTTAAATCTCAAATTTGTTTGAAAAAGTTTTTCATGAAAAGAAATTAATGCCAGTCACTACCCTTTTAGTTCTTTAAAGAAGCAAGCGATCGGCTTAATTTTCCGCCTAATCTAAAATTGATTAACAAACAGTTATCAGTGAACATTTTTCAAAAATTAGCTGACAATTGAGCAAAATTTCTCTACCTAAGAACAGTTGTGAGATTTCGCTTGCGGTCTAAAGTCCTGTTATCTACCTGTTAGCTAGTAAATGATTTAGTAAAGGCGACTCAGTGTGTACTCAGCTATGTTAATTAATGCTTGGTGAGATTCTGAGGGTGGGAGAACTGCAAGATGTTCAATTGCTAACTTAGCATGGTGAGCAGCTAACTCTCGCGCCTGCTGTATACCTTGACTATCTTGAATTAGTGCTAGTGCTTGCTCTAAATCACCTGATTGAGCAAATTCTCGCTCAATCAGCACTTCCAAGGATGGTTTTTCTGCTAAAGCAAATAAAACAGGTGCAGTCAGATTACCACTTTTCAGATCCGACCCCACTGGTTTACCCAAGGTATCTGTTGTACTGGTGAAATCTAGAATGTCGTCAACAATTTGAAATGCTATACCAAAATGACGACCGTAGCTATACAGATGCTCAACAGTTTCTCGCGAGACTTCACTGAGTAATCCAGCAGCTTTAGAACTGTTGGCGATTAATGAAGCTGTTTTGTAATAACTCTTCTGGAGATAATTTTCAATAGAGATGCCAGCTTCAAAACGATTCAATCCCTGCTGGATCTCCCCAGTAGCCAGATCCATAATGACTTCTGAGAGGAGTTTCACCACCTCCAAGTTGTCCAAGTTTGCTAAATACCAGGATGATTGAGCAAAAAGAAAATCTCCTGCTAATATGGCAATGCGATTACCGAACAAACTATGAACGGTAGGGACGCCTCGCCGCACATCTGATTCATCTACCACATCGTCATGTACCAAACTTGCTGTATGAATCATTTCTGTAATCTCAGCTAGGCGGCGATGACGCGGTGTAATCTCTTGATCTAACATTGTTGCCCGCGATATTAGCAGGACAATTGCTGGTCTGATACGCTTTCCCCCAGCTCCGAATAAATGTTCGGCTGCTGCAAACAAAATGGGGTGGCGATTTCCAACTAGCTGTTTTAGGTTATCTGCTAGTAGTCGCAGGTCTGCTTCCACAGGGGTAAACAGGGAGGTGGCTGGGGTCATGGATGGGCGGACTCTGACTTAGGTTACGAAAGTTTACATATCCTACACTCATTTTAAGATAACCCTGTGCCAGCGCAAAGTTTTCATAAGTTAATCCCATTTTCATGAGTATATCGGTGATAATTAGAGTTCTTAGCATATTTGTCAATAAGCAATTGTACTTAGTTTTTGGTAAGTCAGGTTTTAAACTAACTTAAAATGTAAATTTTTAGTACACGAAAGCAAATATTAGCTTAAATTGTATTAGGTAGTTTCCTATTACACGTTTTCCGCCACAGTTGGAAGAAAAAATTAAGCAATTTTACTTATTGACAAAATGGGTAAAATTTAAATACGAGGCCAATAGGTAAGACTAAATTTCTTTAAGACTCAAGTCTAACTATTCAAAAAATTTGAAATTTAGCAGTCGAGTAGGCTTCAAAATCAGGGTCGTTGTGTTACGCTAAAATATAGGAATTTTAAATTTTTCAGATAGTCACACCCCAAAAGTAAGTCGCTTAATAGGTGATATTACTGTGTAGGTGATGTAAGTCTAAAATAATTAGTCGTAGTTGAGATTAAGGGAATAATTCCTTTGAATTTTGTTACGATATGCAAAACTCCTGATTTGGAGCTATGCGATATCCCTATGGGAAGTCGCTACACGTGTTCAGCGTATGTTAAGCGCAAGCATTGCTCTTTTCATAGCAGTGTTAACAAAAATAACGCAGATCAAGTAGATCGCTAAGAACCGTAGTTTTAGATTGCTGTTTAGCAATTTAACTGCTGTGGGATTTATAGTCTGCAAGAAGCCCATTAGACAATAAATTCTTTAACCGTATAGAGATGAGAGTCTCTATAGGTAATTTTACCATAGGAAACTACAGCAATCAAGAATGTACTTGGTTAGCTGAGGTTTTACTAATTTTATGGAATTTTATATTCGTTTGAAACGGTGCTGGTAAAACAATGATTTACGGAAGTATACCGATGATGATTTTTATTTTAGCGTCTGGATATTTGTTCACAGTTTACCTGTTATTAGCACTGGCGAAGCGAACAGGTACAAAAACTGTTCCGACAATCCCTCCATCTGGCGAAGGAAAACACAAGCAGGAGATACCAATAAGGACAAAGGTAACTGAAGTAGTTAATAGTCAATAGGCATTGGGCATTTGTAAATGACCAATGACTAAGGACAAATTAGTTTTATTGGAGTTGGGAAATAGCAGTATCAGTGAAGCAAACCTCTTCAACCATTGGGGTATAGCCTAGCCACTGCACTCCTGACTGGGAAAATTGTTGTGGACACCCGCTGACGGCGAAGCGAGTTGGCAGTGGTAGGTGGGTATTTTTTAAGCCTAGTAAATCTAACTCTTGGGCACAAGCTGCCACAACATGAACAGCTGGATCAACTAGTTGGACTTGCGGGGGGAGGAGCGATCGCAATACTGGTGTCAGGTGGGGATAATGGGTACAGCCATGAACTAAGGTGTCAATTTCCTGCTCTAGTAAAGGCTCTAGGTAAGCTCGTGCAACTTCAGCAGTGTAGGGGTCGTGAATCCGATTTTGCTCGATGAGTGGCACAAACTCAGGACATCCAACTTGCCACACTTGGACATCAGGAGCAATTTCAATTATGGCGTGCTTATAAGCATTACTTTTCGCCGTAGCTGGAGTAGCAATAACACCAATCCGCTTTCCTTGCTGCACGGCAGCTTTTGCACCCGGTAGGATTACTCCCAAAATGGGTATGTTGAATTCTTGACGCACCGTTTCTAGGGCTAGGGCAGAACTGGTATTGCAAGCCATAATTACCATTTTTACCTGCTGCTGTTGTAGCCAGGTAATAATTTCACGCGTAAATTGTAAAATTTCTGCTTGTGAACGAATTCCGTAAGGAAGTCGAGCTGTATCCCCAAAGTAAACAATTGATTCATTGGGGAGTTGCCGATATACTTGTCGCAGTACCGTCAGCCCACCCACACCACTATCAAAGATGCCAATTGGGGCACGTTGGGGTTCTTGAGCAGAAAAATCGTCAAGATTCGCTTCAAAGATCGAAGATGAATACACAGGCAGATATTATTTTAGGTTTTGGGATTTAAAATACAGAATTTAGCAGACAATTCGCTAATTGACCACTAAATTCTGGATGCCAAATGAGTCTAAATACCACCTATTAATTTAATTAGTAATTTGTACTATATTAACGCTGTAAGTATTTTAAAATGCCACTAGCGATCGCATCTGCCATCCGATTTTGATACTCTGGCGTTCCCAATCTAGGATTGTCTTCTCGACCAGACATATAGCCTGCTTCTACTAAAATCGAGGGCATAGAACTTTTCCTGAGAACGTAGAATCTGGCTTTGCGGGTTCCCCGGTCTTTGATTGTATTGATGTTCTGGAGGATGCTATTGCGAACTGCTTCAGCCAGAGCATAACCGCTATCGTAATAATACACTTCTAACCCATTCACATCAGGACGACGATCAACCGAATTAGCGTGAATGCTGACAAACAAACTCGCATTAACTCGCTCGGCAATATTTACCCGTCCCTGAAGTTCTACGAAAAAATCAGCGTCCCGCGTTAGCAGTGCTTGTACACCATTTTGCTCTAAAATGGCTGCTACCCTTCTACCAATAGGCAAGACTACATCCTTTTCTAACAGTCCACCCAGACCAGGAGCACCTGGGTCTTTTCCACCATGCCCTGGGTCAATAACTACTAGCAATTTCCCCCTCTTGACCGAGGGGGCTGGCTGTGGTTGGGAGATAGGACGGGGATTATCTATGGGGTTTGGAGATTGACCTTGGTTTGGCGATGGCAGAGGAGGTAAAGCAATGGGGGGTGTGAGGCTACGAGAGCTTTGTAATTCTAAAGCCAAAAGCTGGTTGCCAACTTGATTGAGTTCCCCAATTTGCACTCCGGCTGCTGGTTGAACCAAGACGATGACAGTATTCGATTCTTGTGGTTGCAGGCGAACCCGAAGGATAGGACTATTAGCATTAAAAGTAGGGCCTATAACCTTGGGAGCTAACTGAGCATTGTTGATAGTGATGCGGAATAGACCAGAGGTTCTATCCCAGCCTCCTATAGCAGATAAATTTTTGTCGCCTCTAATTAGCAATTGTGTGCCATTACCAGCCAATTGCACAGACTCAATAGTAGCAGGTGAGGTGTTAGTAGATTGTATAGGAGATGGTATAGGGCGTGGACTAGTATTTCCAGGCAGCTGGGCAATGCCACGACTGGGCAGAACCACAAAACCACCAACACTGCTAGTAGTTGCTCGCCAATTTTGACTATTTTCATCCACCTGTAACGTCATGCGAACAGCAGATGGGCTTGTTTGTAGTTGGCTGAACTGAATGCGGCTGACACCAAAGCGATTAACCGGCAAATCGCGCTGTTCTAGATTTGGTGATAAAGTAGCGCCAGCAATATCGATGTTAATTGCCCTTTGATCGTTGCTACGATTTATCTGAATCTGAGGATTACCACCATTGGTACGGATGAAAAAACCATCGCCTGTGACTTGTAAGTTTTCAATTTGAGTAACCCTGGCCGCAAGCATTCCGCTTTTAGGTGGATTGACAGGGCCTGTTCTCACCACTTTGTAAATATTTCTGGGAGAGAATACTGGTGGAGATGTTCTCGGTAAACTTTCTGCTGCTATAGCTTGCTCTTGTTGCCCCCCAGGATTTGAGGGTGCATTTTCGGCTTCTGGCGTAGGTAATTGCACTGTCCAGCGATCGCCAGTTGTGCCAACAAATTGCACTCGCTTGGGGTCTAAACTATAACCAGGAGTGAGTTCAACAACTATGCGCGTTGTTTGTTCGTCAAACTGCCCAACACGGATAGCACGAATTCCACCACCCACCTGTTGGGTTAACTGCGGACGCCCAAATGTGGTTCCTGGCAAGTCAATTACCAAACGAGTGGGGTTAAAAATTAATTGTGCTTGGGGTTGAACATCCCCCAAAGTATTAAATTCCAGACGATTTTGGTTGGCATCAAAACGCCAAGATTCGAGTCTCGCGGCCATTGCCGGCGACGACAGCATGAAGATAGTTCCAATAGTACTGGATAGTAACCAGCGTAATTTCACAGTCTTTTCTCCTGATTCACATTCATGGGAGCCGTCAACATCTCAACATATTGGCAAATCCTCACACCGCCACCGCGCACACTTGAGTTTTGCGCTGTTATTAAGACACAGCTAATGGCGTAAAATATAGCACGCTGCTCTGATTTTGCCATGCTATGAGCCTATATAAATTTGACTTGCAAAACATCAGATGACAATAACAAAGAAGCTACTTATATCCCGCAGCAAGAATACTTAAACTGTTTTACTACTAAATTTGGATAAAAATGGTAAAGATTAGATGTATTTACTCAATGATTCAGATTAAATTACTTATCTTCTCTTTAGATACTGAAGGATACCACGAGCGATCGCATCTGCCATTTGATTTTGGTAAGCAGAGCTTCTGAGTTTAGCGTTATCATCTCGACCAGTCAAATAACCTGTTTCTACGAGAATAGAAGGCATAGAACTTTTTCTAAGGACAAAAAATCTGGCTCGCCGCACTCCCCTATCTCTGACATTTACACTTTGGAGAATACTCTTATGCACAGTGCGAGCTAGACCCAAACCACTGTCGTAATAATAGGTTTCTAAGCCACTAACATCCGAACGACCCGGGCCAATTGCATTAGCGTGAATGCTAACAAAGACATCAGCATTTGCCCGCTCTGCTAATTGCACCCGTCCAGGAAGGGTAACAAAATAGTCAGAATCTCGCGTCATAACGACTTGTACGCCATTTTGTTGCAAAACTTGAGCTATTCTTTTGCTAATAGGCAAAATAACGTCCTTTTCGCGTAGTCTCCCAAGACCTACTGCTCCAGGATCTTTACCGCCATGTCCGGGGTCAATGAGGACTACTACTCGTCCATTAATAGCTGAACGCTGTGGTTGTCTTGGGGGCTGGGGATTGGGATTATTGGGGTCTGGGAATGGGCCCCGGTTTGGTGGTGGTAGCCCAGGTAAAGCAAAGGGAGGTCTTCCGGGAAGGGCGACAACTCGACGAGAGCCTTGGATTGGTAGAGCCAAAAGCTGGTCACCAATTTGCCTGGGTTGTCCAAGCTGCACTCCTGCTGCTGGTTGAATTAAGACAACCACTCTGTTGGGTTCTTGCGGTTGCAGACGTACCCGGAGAATGGGGCTATTGGGAGCAAAAGTAGGGCCTGTAACTCTAGGAGCTAATTTGGCATTAGGAATTGTGATACGAAACAAACCAGAATTTCTATCCCAGGTTCGCGTAGCAGATAAAGTTTGGTTACCTTTAATTAGCAGTTGTGTGCCATTATCAGCCAGTTGTACAGATTCAATTATTGCTGGGGAGTTGTTAGTAGATAATCTGCTAGGTAAGGAGGGTGGTTGTGACTCATTGTCAAGTAGATTGTTTGAAGTACTACTTCCAGGCAATGTAACAACGCGACTAGGCAGAACTACCAAACCACCACCATTACTATTAGTTGCTCGCCAGTCTGGGCTATTTTTGTCTACCCGTAAACTCAAGCGGACACCAGGAGGTTGGGTTTGTAGCTGGGTGAATTCAACACGGCTAACACCATGTTTATTAACGGGTATATTATTCTGTTGCGCCAAACGTGATGATAAAGATGCGCCAGAGATATCTACGAAGATAGTAGCGCGATCGCGACTGCGAATTACCTGAATCGGAGGATTGCCACCACTGGTGCGCATGAACAACCCATCGCCTGTGACTTGTAAGCTCTCAATTTGAGTCGCCCCTCGTGTAGTAGTGGCAACCCTTGAAATACGAGGTTGAGGTTCAGAGTTTGGGGTAACAACACTGTAAGCACTTCTGGGAGATAAGGTGGGAGATGAGGCTACTCTATCCACTTCTGGTCTAGGTAATTGCACCGTCCAGCGATCGCCAGTTGTACCAACAAATTTTACTCTTTTGGGGTCTAAAGTATAACCAGGTGTCAGTTCGACAACTATACGTGTTGTTTCTGTATCAAACTGCCCAACTCGAATCGAGCGAATTCCACCGCCTACCTGTTGTGTTACCTGCGGACGCCCAAATGTGGTTCCTGGCAAATCAATTACCAGACGAGTGGGGTTAAAAATTAGTTGTGCCTGGGGTTGAACTGCTCCCACAGTATTAATTTCCAGCCTGTTTTGATTGGCATCAAAGCGCCAAAATTCAAGTCTCGCGGCCATTGCAGGCGACGATAGCATGAAGATAGTTCCAATAGTGCTGGGTAGTAACCAGTGTAATTTCACAGTCCTTTCTCCTAATTCAAGTTCATGGGAGCCGTCAATATCTCAACTCATTGGTAAATCATCACACCACCACCACCTAAACTCCGCCTTTGATGCCTTTTTTGATTTTTTAAGCTGGTATAAACACATACTTAAATCAGTACTAGGTTTCATAGTTGGGTTTAAATCCCCATGTGAAAACCTCCACCTTTAGAGGTAGAAACTCTGACTTCTAAAGAAGCTAGAAAACTAATAACTGATAACCGTTTTCTGATAACTGTTTTTTGTTCGTTGCCATCAATACGCTAAGTAAATAATTCCCATTACTGTGAGATGATCTAGCAAGATTTATGGGTGTTACTCCCCAATTACGTAAAAAATATTCAGATAAAGGCTAACAAGCCAAGGGAGACTAGAGATAAATAACATTCCGAATGCTAGTAAAAATTAGAAACAAACGATTATTCTACAATCACACGGGACGGAAATTTGGGAAGGGAAGTTTCCACTGCACGATCACAAAATCTTCAAAGTACGGTGATAGTACTGAATTCAGAGTTCTGAGTTCTGAGCGAAAATTACTCAGAACTCAGTAAGAATTTACCCAAGACTTTGATTAGCGATCGCCAGATTCTGGAGTTACTTCCAAATTGGCACTATCGTTTGATGCTGGCACTCTCGACTGAGGTGGTTCAATTACCAACGAGGTTCCAGAGGAACCGTCTAAAATTAGTTGATCTGAGCCTGTATCCACAGTTTTTGGATCTGGAAATACAAATCGTAACAAGGGAGGAGCTAAAAAGGTTGTCAAGATAACCATCATGATAATTGCCGCCCCTAATGGTTTCGAGAGAGCGCCACTGGCTGCGCCGACACCAGCAAACACTAATCCGACTTCGCCCCTGGGAATCATCCCCACACCGATCGCTAAACGGTTGATTTCCGGTTGACCAAACACGCTTAAGCCTGTGATTACTTTACCGAGAATGGCTACTGTGATCAGGAAAGTTGCCATAATTAGACCTTCTCGATTGTCGGGAATTGCTGGATTTAATACTCCCAAATCGGTTTTTGCCCCAACAGTCACAAAGAAAATTGGCACTAACATATCGGCAATCGGACAGACTTGGGTTTGCAGTTGTTTGCGCTTATCTGTCTCTTCTAGGACTAAACCCGCCGCAAAAGCCCCCAGAATTGCTTCTAAGTGGATGACGGCGGCAAGGTATGCCATAGCAAAGGCGAAGATAAATGCTGGTATTACCAGTCCACCGCGTGTTTTGAGTTTATCAGCGATCGCCACGAAGGAATTATTGAAAACATTGCCTAGTAGGATTGCTCCTAAAATAAAACCAGTGGCGCTGATAATCAAATAAATGACTTTGCTGACATCCACCACGCCATCTTTAGCTAGGCTGGCAACTACCGCTAAAACGATGATTCCTAGTACATCGTCAATTACGGCTGCACCCAAAATAATCTGCCCTTCTTTAGAATTGAGTCGCCCCAACTCTGACAGCACCTTGGAAGTAATACCAATGCTAGTGGCAGTTAAAGCTGCCCCTGCAAAAATTGCGGGTACAGCACCAATACCAAACAAAGTCATCAGTCCCACAGTACCAGCGGCAAAAGGTACTACTACCCCCACTACTGCTACAACGGTGGCTTGGATACCAACTGCCATTAAATCTTTTAAGTTCGACTCCAAGCCGATTTCAAACAGTAGGATGATCACACCCAATTCTGCTAAAACCGAAACCACCTCAGACTGAGCTGCAAACACCGCTGGAGTGGCTTCAGGAGTTAAACCAGCAGTGATTTGCAGGAAGGACATGATCAAAGAGTTAGAACTGTCTGTGCTGCCTTCTGGAAATACTAAAAGGTGGAAAACAGAAATGCCCACTACCACACCACCTAGTAGTTCGCCTAAGACAGGCGGTAAACCCACTCGGTTTGATAACTCTCCACCAACTTTGCTGGCGAGATAAACTACTACTAAGCTTAGTAACACTGCTGCTACTACCATTGAACTGTCTGCGGCTTCTGTTGCGGTAGCCAGCAGAGGAAAAGAGAAGTTGATTGGATTTAACAAATACATGGGTTCCGTGAAAATCCTTCTCTTTGATTTTGACGCGTTTCTGAAAAACGTCTATCTGTGGAGACGCCATTGGCAGCTTGCATAAATCTATTTGTGCCTAAGAGATGCTGTTGACGGTTCACGGTTAACGTGAAATCCCATCCTCTTTATAAAGATGGGATGAGCTTAATTAAGCGTCCTATTCCAAATAATTTTCCGACTTGATTTACGCCGTGGCGTACTAAGCAATATTTTTTAGTTTCAAAAAATGTAACCATTTCAGCTTTTAACTATGGCAGTGTCAAAGTAAGAACATACAAATCGTATCTAGCGATCGCACTTAAGTTGTGAAAAACTTATGATGACTGTTGACTCTCAACAGTCATCATAAAACTGCTACATACCTTTATTTAAAACATCTGTGGATACTTTGAGGAGTGCAAATATTATGACTAGAGCCGCTTTACTCGGTTCTCAGTTTCCCAATGGAAACCTGTGGAAAACACTGTCTTTAGCAATGCTTTTCTGTGTAACTATTACCCTGCCTGCGTTGGCCCAAGAAAAGGATAAATTGTGGCAAACTCTTACTGTCAATGGCCGCGGAGTTGAAACAATTCCTACAACCCTGGCGCAAGTCAGTTTAGGAGTGGAGATTCAGGGGAAAACAGCCCAAGAGGTACAGCAAGAAGCCGCCCGGAGGTCATCGGCTGTAGTTGCGTTCCTCAAAAGCCAAAATGTCGAAAAATTACAAACTACTGGTATTCAGCTTAATCCAGTTTACAGCTACACCAATAATGTGCAGAGGATTACAGGCTATGCTGCCAATAACACTGTAAGTTTTAGGATTCCCAATGAGAAAGCTGGTACATTATTGGATGATGCAGTGAAAGCGGGTGCAACACAAATTAACGGTATTAGTTTTGTTGCAAATGATGAAGCGATCGCGGCTGCTCAAAAACAAGCATTAAAAGAAGCTACTCAAGATGCCCAGCAGCAAGCTGATGCGGTTTTCAGTGCCTTGGGTTTCAAATCCAAAGCAGTGGTGAGCATTCAAGTTAATAATGCCAGTGCGCCTCCACCACCGATGTTTTTAAGGGCTGAGGCTGCAAAGTTAGCCAATGCAGATGCTTCCACCCCTGTTGTTGGTGGTGAACAGCAAGTAGAAGCATCCGTGACACTGCAAATTAGTTATTAGTCATTAGTCATTAGTCATTGGTCATTAGCATTATTAAGAACTAATGGCCAATGTCCAATTAAAAATGTTCTGAAGACATATCTCCTGCACCACCCTCTCCATCGCGCTTAGAGCCTAATAAATCCAGCTGATCTACTTGGATAACTGGTGAGGATCGGTTTACTCCTGTTTGGCGATCGCTCCATGTGTCAAACTTCAAGGAGCCTTTAACTCCAATTAGACTGCCTTTACGTACATAGTTACCCGCTACTTCTGCCGTTTTTCCCCATAGTTCCAAAGAGAACCAGTCAGGTTCATCGCTGTTGCGGGATCTCCGCTTAACAGCTAGTCTTAATTTACACACAACTTTACCAGACTCAAAATATTTTATATCAGGGTCGCTACCTACACGGCCCACAAGGGTGACAATATTAATACTCATAGTGGGTTACCTCTTAGTACAGGCGTACTTATTAATTCCGACTTTCATCATAGCGAATTGTGAAACACTTGAAAATAATGTATTAAACAGTTAACAATATAGTTGACTTGAAAAATTATACATACTACTTGGAGAAACACATAAAACTATACGGATATACTAAGTTAACCAGAGAATATCAAAACATACACACCTGAGACATAGTAAATATTCCTGGGAATCATATAAATATATAGTCTAGTTTACTCAACTCAGGATACAAACATAATCAAATCAACTCTTACCGTTGTAGTCAAAAAGTATCGCACATAGGGGGCTTAGAAACGCGTGGGTATTTTTAGGAACTTTCGCACATCATGGGATATGGGTATCGACCTCGGTACTGCTAACACCCTTGTTTATGTATCTGGTAAAGGTATTGTACTGCAAGAGCCTTCTGTAGTTGCTATCGATGTCAACGAAAAGGTAGCACTAGCAGTAGGAGAAGAAGCCAAAAAAATGCTCGGTCGCACACCTGGAAATGTGATTGCCCTCCGCCCTTTGCGTGATGGTGTAATCGCTGATTTCGAGATAGCCGAGCTGATGCTCAAAAGCTTTATTCAGCGTGTAAATGAAGGTAAATCTTTAATTTTACCCCGGATTGTCATTGGTATTCCTAGTGGCGTCACAGGAGTAGAAAGGCGAGCTGTGATGGATGCGGCTCACCAAGCAGGAGCAAGAAAAGTCTATTTAATCGATGAACCTGTAGCCGCAGCAATTGGCGCAGGACTACCTGTTGCCGAACCCACTGGCAACATGATCATTGATATTGGTGGTGGCACAACAGAAGTTGCAGTACTGAGTCTTCAAGGTACAGTAATCAGCGAATCAGTACGCATCGCTGGAGATGAACTGACTGAAGCGATCATTCAGTATATTAAGAAAGTTCATAACTTAGTCATTGGTGAACGTACTGCCGAGGACATCAAGATTCGGATTGGTTCTGCCTATCCTACTAATGATGATAATGACGCCATGATGGAAATCCGAGGCTTACACTTGCTTTCTGGTCTACCGCGAACTGTAACAATCAAAGGCCCAGAAATCCGTGAAAGTATGTTGGAACCGCTATCAGTAATTATAGAAGCCGTGAAGCGGACACTCGAACGTACACCTCCAGAATTAGCGGCAGACATTATTGACAGAGGTATTATGTTAGCTGGTGGTGGTGCTTTGCTCAAAGGCATAGATACCCTCATTAGCCATGAAACGGGAATTGTGACCCACATTGCTGCCGATCCTCTTTCCTGCGTTGTGCTGGGAACAGGTCGTGTGTTAGAAAACTTCAAACAGTTAGAACGAGTTGTCACTGAAAGCTCTCGCAATATGTAGCAAAAAAATATCAGGCTTGAGTTCTATTTGAGTTCTATTTGGGTTCTATATAAAGAGAATCCAAGTAGAACTTAATTATGTAAGTGCTTAAAGGTATATATGGTTACAATACGGCGTTGGTGGGATCATAAAGGGTTACAAATTGGGTTGTTAGCTTTAGTAGTTAGTAGTGCTTGGGTATTGCGGCAAACTCAAGGTGAATTGGTGTTTGAGACATACCAGGCAATTACCCGTCCGTTAGAGATGTTGCAGTCAGGGCCAACTCGAGAAGAACGTCTCAGAGATGCCCGGATATTGGAATTGCAAACCCGTATAGTAGATTTGGAAAGTCAAAAAACAAAGCTACAAGATTTATTAGGCTATGTAGAAAAGGAGCCGTTGGCATCACGGCCAATTCCAGCGCGGGTGATAGGACGTAGTGCTGATCAGTGGTGGCAACAGGTTACCCTGAATCGCGGTATGAATGCAGGGATTCAGGAAGGCTTTATAGTCAAGGCAGATGGCGGATTGGTGGGTCTGGTGGAGAGTGTAACTCCCAATACTAGCCGCGTGTTGTTAATCAGTGATCTCAAAAGTAAAGTGGGTGTATCAGTTAGTCGCACAGCAGCTAAAGGTGTTTTGCGAGGAGATTCTTCTGCCGAAGCTGTGCTGGAGTTTTATGAAAAAGTCCCAAATGTCAAAGTAGGAGATTTAGTTTCCACATCTACTTATAGCCAGAAATATCCATCTGGCTTGGCTGTAGGACGAATCAAGTCACTAGATTTAAAGAAACTTCCCGCATCAGTAGCGAAAATTGAGCTTTTTCCACCAATTCGCTCTCTCGATTGGGTAGCTGTTTATCCAAAGCTAGAAAACCAAGAGTCGGAAACCCAAAAGTCTAAGTAAATTCTTCAAAAAATCTATAGAAAAATGAAGATTCCTGCATTTAGTCACAGCAGGCAGAAAAAGCCAAAATCGTTAGAACGAAAATCGAAGTTTCAAATCCAGCCACTTTCTCGTTGGCATCCTGGTGTACGTCAGTTGCTGGGTTGGATAGTGACGGCTAGTTCTGTACTGTTATGTTTACTGTTATTACCAACTCGCCTGCCAGGTATGGAATTATTGGGAATTGGCCCTAACTGGCTACTAATTTGGGTGGTAACTTGGAGTGTAAAACGCACGGTGTTTGCTGGCGCATTCGCAGGTATAGTTCTAGGGCTACTTCAAGATTCAATGACATCACCTAACCCTACTCATGCCCTCAGTTTAGGTATAGTGGGAATTTTAACTGCTCTGCTGCAAAAACAGCGTTTTATCGAAGAAGATTTTATTTCGATCGCTGTCATTGTCTTTGTTATGGCAGTTCTAGCAGAAACCATCTTTGGGTTGCAATTAACTTTGATAGGGGATGAGCGCAAGTTCACAGATATTTGGACATATTATCAACGTGTCGCCCTAGCCTCTGCCATTCTTAGTAGTCTGTGGGCACCTGTTGTCTATTATCCCCTAAATCGTTGGTGGCAGAGGATGAAGTTGTTGGAGCAATAGTAAAGGGAGTTAGGAATTCAAAACGGAATAGGTTATAGGTGATACCAAACCTATGTAAGCCTGCATAGAATAATTCCTTTGTCTGGGATGGAGTTTCAAGTCTTGTATTCTGTGCATCTTCATAGAGAATTGTTACGACACTAAAGAAAATTATGCTTTGCACCCTATAACCTAAGTCTTTATGGAATTTGGGCAAGCTCTGGCAATATAGATTCAAGCTACATTAAATCAAACAACACCGTATCATGATAGTTAGTAACATTTATGTCTGATACTTTCTTTTTTGCCTTAAAAAAATATCAGGTAAGTCATCTCTTGATTTACTGATGGCAGAATGTGGAAGTTTTCACTGACTAACTTAATTGGAGAACGCTGATGTCTAAGGAAAGAAAAAGTAATAAAGAAGTTAAAAAACCTAAAAAAGATCCCAAAGACAAAAAGGATAAAAACGACCCAAAGAAATAGGACGATTTAGGTAGATAGCTTTAGCGAAGAGCAAGAGTTACATTTCTTAAAATTGAAAATACTTCGTCCAATAGCATTAAGTAGGAGAAATTATGTCAAGCCTCAAAATCTGAGAATTTAGAGGATTTCAGTTACCTACACCGTATTGCTTGCAATCGGTGTAGGAGTGTGGCATTAATACGTGCGATGTCTACGATGAGCTATTTATTGGGCTACTAAATTAGGCAGGAGTAAACTTCAACGAAACCCCGTTCATGCAATAGCGCTTGCCAGTGGGTGCAGGGCCATCATCAAAAACATGACCGAGATGGCCACCACAACGACTACAATGCACTTCAGTTCTGGTCATAAACAACGATCTATCTACAGTAGTAGCGATCGCACCTTCAATTGGGTTAAAAAAGCTGGGCCAGCCCGTACCACTGTTAAATTTGGTATCAGATGTAAACAGTGGTAGGTCACACGCAGCACAAAAATAAGTGCCTTGATCGTATTCCTTATCCAATGGACTGGTGTGAGGGCGTTCAGTCCCATGTTTACGCAATACATTAAACTGTTCTGGCGTTAAAATTGTGCGCCATTCTGACTCCGGTTTGGTAACTTCAAATCCACTTTGAGAAGTTGTCATTGCTTGTGACCCCCAATTGATATATCTTGATAGCAATGCTGTGCCGACTATTACTGCACTAGCCTGTAAAAAATACCTTTTGTCCATATATCTATTATTTTGTATTTTCGGGTTAACTGGACAATCAACTCCAGTACGGGATTCCCTACATTAATGACTATAATCAGCGATCGCTCTGAATAAACCCTGATAAACTCATTAAAATCAGCTAAGAAACGACAAATTATTTTTCAAACAAATAGTAGGCGGGAATCCGATCTATTTGACATATTTTTAGACAATAGCAAGTATAGTTTTCAATTGGAGCGTCAAATATGGTCAATCATCATCTTCATCAGAGGTGGTGAAATCCCTAGTAGTCCTGTGTTTACCATGATTCGTCATAAAGACAAATGCGCGATTGAGCCGCTTTACCCCACTGAGGGTAATCAGAGTTAGTAAGCCTCCCAATAATCCCATTTGCCACAAACCACAACCAATTGCAGCTCCCAACCCGGCAGCAGTCCAGACACAGGCGGCTGTAGTTAAACCTTTTACTTTTGGCCTTGCAGATTTCCTTGGAGACTCTTGTAAAATCAATCCGGCTCCGAGAAATCCAATTCCGGTAGCGACACCTTGAATTGTGCGACTCAGTGCATTGGTAGAAGCATAAGGACTCTCACCCTCAGCCTGCAAAGGAATCATCACGAATAGTGCTGCTCCCATACTCACGAGCATGAATGTTCTCATCCCTGCTGGCCTTCCTCCTTGCTGACGGTTAAATCCAATCAAGCAACCAACCAGGAGCGCCAAAGATAATCTAAACGCTATATGTGGCCAATCGTTGGCAGCAATAAACATCGGCCCCATTGCCTTATTTCTCCTAGAGTACAGAACAGAATTTTGCACCTATTGCCAGTGAGATGGATGGCTACCCATTTTTGTAGCTGAAAACTTAAGCACAGCAAATCAATAGGTTTTCAGTACATTAAGGTTGATTTAACAAAAGGTTATGAATAAGTAAACAAGTATACACAAAGCCACCATTGCTGTATTCTCCCTAGAGACAGAAAGGGGTAGGGGGAGAATAACTATGCTAATCGCTAATCCTCAATTCCTAACTGATCGAACACGGCTTAATATACATTGGTTTGATAGAGATACCGGAGTTTTATGGAAAACTTCTTGCTTGGTTCAGTAGAATATGCGATACTCTAAAAACTACAAACAAAGCACGGTATTTCTATCGAATTGCCGGAGTTTAAAAGGATAAGACTCATGCAGCTTCTATGGTTCATCCCAACCCACGGCGACGGACGTTACCTTGCAACTGCTACAGGCGGACGGGCAGTAGGCTTTTCTTATCTACGGCAGATTGCTCAAGCAGTGGATGACCTTGGTTATACAGGGGCATTGCTGTTCATAGGCCGATCTTGCGAAGATGCTTGGATTGTCGCGTCTACGTTGGTATCACTAACCCGGCAGATGAATGGACTCAGTTGGACAACGGCGGATTACTCAATTACACCACGGTAATCGTGAGCCATTAGAGATTAGTCCGAACCTTTAGGCGGGAGTCGGTTTAGTGCGGAGTGGTGCAGGAACAGCCTTAGTCGGCGATCCTCAAACCATTGCCGCCAGGATGTTGGAATATGCAGATTTGGGTATTGAGTCCTTTATCCTCTCTGGCTATCCCCATTTAGAAGAAGCTTATCGAGTTGCAGAACTTCTACTTCTCCATTTGCAATTAAAGAATTTGCCCGCATTAGAGAAGCAACATATCTTAAGTCCGTTTGGCGAGATTGTCGCAAATGAAGATTTCCCTAAGCAACAGCATCAGGAAAGAGCAACGTCCATATCCTAGTAATTAAGAACTAGAAGATTATCAGCCATGTTGCACCAACAAATTGACCAAAAAATCTCAGAAAAAGAAGCGTGGGCATTGCGTCGTCAGTTAGGGATACCTAACAATAAACGCTTGTGGGTGCTGGCTTGCATGGATGAACGTTTACCGATAGAAAAAGCATTAGGAATTGGTGAAGGAGATGCTCATATTTTCCGTAATGCTGGAGGCTTAGTGACGGATGATGCGATTCGATCAGCAATGTTAACTACACAGTTTTTTGGCACTAAAGAAATCATCGTTATTAATCATACCGAATGTGGCATGATGACAGCATCAGGAGATTTTCTCACTGAGATATTGCATAACCAAGGTATTGATGTGGATCAAGTTAGTGTCGATCCTGCTTTGCCAGAGTTAAAGCTACCAAAAGGCGTTTTTTCCAAATGGATTAAAACGTTTACTGATGTAGATGAAATCTGCATACAGCAGGTAAAATTACTGCGTAATTCTGCTTTAATTCCCCAAGATGTAGTTATTCATGGCTACATCTGGGAAGTAGAAAGTATGAGTTTGCGCCGTCCCTACAAACGTCTGAGTGATCAGGTCAACACAGCATCAGCTATGAAGACCAAAACCACAAAACATACTAAACCCATTTTAGAAATTGGGAGTTTAATTGAATGACAAATATTCTAGCGATCGCAGGTAGTCCAACCCATCCATCTAGAACTTACGGTTTTGTCGAATACACTGCCAAGCTTTTAGAACAAGAAGGCTTGCATGTAGACATTATTTCAGTTCGGGATTTGCCTGCTGAAGATTTAGTTTTTGGACGTTACGACAGTCCTGCTTTAGAACAGCCAAAAGCTTTATTGGCAAAGGCAGATGGTGTGATTATTGCCACCCCAATTTATAAAGCTGCTTATACAGGAGTGCTAAAAACATTTCTAGATTTGCTGCCACAAAAATCATTGACAGGTAAACCCGTGTTACCAATTGCTCTGGGTGGAACGATCGCTCATTTATTGGCAATTGAATACGCCCTGAAACCTGTATTATCTGAATTAGGAGCGCGGCATATCTTAGCTACTGTTTATGCAGTAGACAAACAAGTTCAACGACAAGCTGATAACAGCGTTCTCTTAGATGAAGAAATTGAGCAAAGACTCAAAGACGTTCTCAAGGAATTTGTTAAAGCTGTAGAATATGATGCCGCAGCGCCTCAAGAATTGGTTCATGCCAATTAAATAATCAAGTTTATACCTCCGCATACTTGTAGCAGAGGGGTAATTTTATCCATCTGCTACCTTTCTCTAAAAATTATCAGAGCTACATAAATTTAGTTTCAGAAGTTGCATCTTTATAGCAATATTCAAATTAATAGACTTCTCTCCAAACTTTTGTAGTCTATTCAACTAACACTGCTGTAATTTCTAATTTTTTATATCCAACAAGATGTTGTATATATGCAAATTGTCTCCTAACTCTACTCGTAGTAGATGAGTCCAATTTACTCATCTACTACTTTCCTACTGAAATTTTAAAATAGCAATCATGAGATAAAAGAGTTTTGATAATTTTGTTATTACCTCATAATCTATGAATCCGAAATCTGATTTTCTATCGGAACTGTGCGATTTTCTATATCCTCGTAGTTCATATTACGGGCAGTTTAAGCCGGAGTATTTAGCGTTTAACGCTAATCTCCAATAGTTTTCTCAACGTGTTAGCTACATCTGTAACCTACAAACTGGTGGCAAACTTTCTCCAGAAGAAGCTTATAAACAAATCCACATTATCTGGAAGCAGTTGAAACATTCTAAAAAGGTATTAGGAATTAGATGATTACAGTCGCATCTTGAAAACTAAATAAATAACTAACAGGTTCACATCACGCACAAAGGTATAAAACATGGATATCAAGTTTGCATATTGGATTCTTAACGTCAGTGGCGGTTTGGTTGTCAGCAAAATAGCCCAACGCACAGATTGGACTTTGAACGTGCTACACCTATGGGTGCGATCGCTGTCGAACTCACGTTACTTTTATTTGGTGCTGATTACAAGCTAGCGCTGGCGCAGTTGTCGTAGGCATTGCTAAAGCCATCGGATATTAGTAGCAATGCGCTTTTTGGCCAGATTAGCCAGTAAATTAGATGTAGGGCGTAAAAAAATAAACTTAATGAAAGCAATGTCTAATGACAGACCGCAAGCCGTCTGCGCTTCTGATTTTGCATCTATCGTCGGCGAAGAAAATGCTGTTTGTCTATGGGAAAATATCGAACTCGGTCAGCAAAAACGTATTCAACAGGCGATCTCTAACGAGAAGCCGCAAGGCGTCTACGCTTCTGGAAATTCACCCAGTTGTATTGTCTATCCTCGCACTCAAGAACAGCTAGCCGCAGTCATCGCCATCGCTCACACAAATAACTGGCGCATCCTCCCCTGTGGTAGTGGCAGTAAACTTAGCTGGGGCGGTTTAGCTAAGGGCATTGATGTTGTAGTCAGTACAGAACGCATGAACCAACTGATTGAACACGCGGTTGGTGATTTAACTGTCACAGTAGAAGCTGGGATGAAATTCTCCGATTTGCAAGCACTTTTGGCAAAGTCGCGGCAATTTCTCGCCCTTGACCCCACAGCACCAGAGTCAGCAACCATTGGCGGTATTGTTGCCACAGGTGATACAGGTTCTCTACGGCAACGTTATGGTAGTGTGCGCGACCAGTTACTAGGTATTACCTTTGTGCGTGCTGATGGAGAAATCGCCAAAGCTGGGGGAAGAGTAGTTAAAAATGTCGCCGGATATGACTTGATGAAGTTATTTACTGGGTCTTATGGCACATTAGGCTTTATTAGTCAACTAACTTTCCGCTTGTATCCGCTACCAGAGGCATCGGGGACGGTAGTATTAACTGGTAAAGCCGAGGCTGTAGCTCAAGCGGCTGATATCCTTCGAGGTTCGGCGTTAACACCAGTTCAGGCTGATTTGCTATCAACTAAATTGGTGTCTAGCTTAGGTTTGGGTGAAGGACTGGGATTAATTGCTCGCTTTCAAAGTATTAGTGAGAGTGTTAAAGAACAGTCAAATCGAGTTTTGGAAGTAGGGCAAAAGTTAGGTTTAAATGGGGCAATTTTTGCAGATGATGATGAAGCTAATCTATGGCAGAGATTGCAAAAACGAATACATACTACTGCTACAGAATCTCTAATTACCTGCAAAATAGGAGTGTTACCTACTGCTGCTGTGGAGATTTTGGCTCAGGTGGAGTTGGGTTTAATTCATATTAGTAGTGGGTTAGGTTTGTTACAATTAGAGAGTAAAAATCAAGTTTTGATAGTGCGCGATGAGCTACGCTCTGCTGGAAGCAATAGCACTCAAGCGAGTAATGGTTTTTTAACAATTCTGGAAGCACCAGTGGCGGTTAAAGAACAAATAGATGTTTGGGGTTATACGGGTAATGCTTTACCTTTGATGCGCCGTATTAAGGAACAGTTTGATAGTAAGAATATTTTAAGTCCTGGTCGGTTTGTTGGTGGAATTTAGTTTTAAGAGAACGTAGACGCGTTCGCACAGCGTCTCGTAGAGACGCGGCTTGCCGCAGGCTACCGCAAAGGACGCATTCGCGCAGCGTCTCGTTAGAGAAGGACGCAAAGGAAGAGGGGAAAGATAGAAATATGCAAGTTTCAGAAAATTCTGTTAATAATACGGCTAGTTTAAAGAATTTGAAGGGGTTTGATGAGAATCATCCGCCTGACCCAAAGTTGATTGATAGTTGTGTCCATTGCGGATTTTGTCTTTCGACTTGTCCCAGTTATCGGGTGCTTGGCAAAGAGATGGATTCTCCTAGAGGACGCATCTATTTAATGGATGCAATAAATGAGGGTGAGATTGCTCTAAATACGGCAACTGTAGAACATTTTGATTCTTGTTTGGGGTGTCTTGCTTGTGTGAGTACTTGTCCTTCTGGTGTGCAGTATGACAAGTTAATTTCTGCAACTCGTCACCAAGTTGAACGAAATTATCCTCGCAGTTTGCCAGACCAATTTTTTCGTCAACTGATATTTTCTTTGTTTCCCTATCCCAATCTTTTACGGATTTTATTAGTTCCGTTATTGGTTTATCAAAAGTTAGGTTTTGCTAAATTCTTTCGCGCTACAGGTTTACTCAATAAAATATCGCCCCGTTTGGCAGCAATGGAATCAATTCTGCCAGAAATTACTCTTAAATCTTTTCAGGATAATTTGCCTACTGTTATTCGCGCTCAAGGTGAAAAGCGCTACCGAGTTGGGGTAATTTTGGGTTGCGTGCAACGGTTATTTTTCTCTCCAGTTAATGAAGCAACAGTGCGGGTTTTAACGGCGAATGGTTGTGAAGTTGTGATTCCGAAATCTCAAGGTTGTTGTGCAGCGCTTCCCGAACACCAAGGACAAACAGAACAGGCGAAAGCTTTAGCAAGGCAGATGATTGATAGTTTTGCCAACGAGGATGTAGATTTCGTAATTATCAATGCTGCTGGTTGCGGTCATACTTTAAAAGAATATGGGCATATTTTAGAAAGTGACCCAGAATATCGGCAAAAGGCAAAGGATTTTGCAGCTAAGGTTAAAGATGCTCAAGAGTTTTTGGCAACTGTTGGGTTTACAGCAAAACTTTCGCCATTGACGGATAAACCTTTGAATTTAGTTTATCAAGATGCTTGTCATTTATTGCATGGACAAAAGATTAGCGTGCAACCGCGTCAGGTATTGCGACAAATTCCAGGGGTGAAGTTAAGAGAACCAGTAGACGCGGCTTTATGTTGTGGTAGCGCTGGGGTTTATAATATGCTGCAACCAGAAGTTTCAGAGGAATTGGGTCAGCAAAAAGTGCAGAATTTGTTGAATACTGGTGCTGAGTTAATTGCTTCTGCTAATCCGGGGTGTACTTTGCAAATTACTAAACATTTGCAGTTGCAAGGTAAGAAAATTTCAGTTATTCACCCGATGGAGTTGTTAGATTATTCGATTCGGGGTGAGAAGCTGGAATTGTAATTGTAGACATCTGCTTGTTGCGTTATAGTTTTTCCTAATGTCATAGCCACCTCTCGAAGAGCGGGGAGGGGTTGGGGTGTGGTTCTTGTACTTCCAATCAACCTATATGCATTTCTGACTTTTTATGGCATCTGGAAAACCTCACTTCTATTTCTCTCTCCTAAAAGGCTACGGTGTACACACAATTTTTCTAGAGTTACCGCACAAGGTTTGATCCCCCCAACCCCCTTTAAAAAGGGGGGCAAAAACCTTTCAAAGTCCTCCTTTTTAAGGAGGATTTAGAAGGATTAACAAGACTTTGGTTTTATATAGAGATAGCCGCTTTGAAGAAGTTTTTTCCGAAATAGCGGTTTTGCCGTCTGTATAACTACTGAGATGGGCAAGAGTGTCAGGCTAATTTCAGGTGATTTGTAATGAAACTGGATTTAACAAGGTTTTTTAAAGCTTGCAACCCTAGCAAGACTTTAGTTGTAAGCAAACCAGAGGATAAACAATATTATATTGATTTCTCTAAAGTGCGTGGTGCCAAGATTATTGAGGAACTTGGGCGAACTATCACCCGCCTCTCACCTGAAGAACCTACCTGTCAATTATTTACCGGACATATAGGCTGTGGCAAATCTACTGAGTTACTGCGGCTAAAGGCAGAGTTAGAGCAGCAGGAATTTCATGTGGTTTATTTTGAGTCTAGCCAAAGCCTGGATATGGCTGATATTGATGTTACAGATATTTTATTGGCAGTAGCTCGTGAGGTGAGTCAAAGTCTGGAAGCAATCAAAATTAACCTTAAACCAGGATACTTTAAAAATCTGTTTACGGAAATTTCTGAGTTTTTGCAAACGCCTTTAGATATTGGGGTAGAGGCTGAATTATCTGTAGGTATTGCCAAGATTACTGCCAAAACTAAAGATAGTCCCAAACTTCGCGGTCAGTTGCGACAATATTTAGAACCGCGCACTAATGGCATTTTAGAATCAATCAACAAAGAATTGCTCAAGCCTGCGAGAGAAAGACTCAAGCAAGAAGGTAAAAAAGGACTGGTGGTAATTATAGATAATCTCGACAGAGTAGATAATTCTTTGAAGCCTTCGGGTTATTACCAGCCAGAATATCTCTTTGTGGAACGCGGCGAACAGTTAAATCAGCTAAATTGTCATGTTGTTTATACCATTCCGTTAGTGTTGATTTTTTCCAACGCTTTAGGTAGGTTAACAAATCGCTTTGGCGTAGACCCCAAGGTTTTGCCGATGGTTCCCGTACAACTACAAGATAGTTCACAATTCTCACAAGGAATCACGCTACTGCAACAGATGGTTATGACGAGAGCTTTTCCTGGTGTTAGTTGGGAACAAAGTCGGAATTTAATTACTGAGGTTTTTGATAGTCCTGATACTTTAGAGAGACTTTGCCGAGTTAGCGGCGGTCATTTGCGTAATTTGCTAATGTTATTATTTCGCTGTCTTCAACAAGAAGACCCACCTCTGTCGCGGGAGTGTGTAAATAGGGTGATTAAACAACGCCGCAATGAGCTAAGTTTGGCAATTACGCCCGATGAATGGGAGTTACTGCGTGAGGTGGCGCAAGACAAAAATTTAAGAGGTCATGAAAGATACGAACTTTTGCTCCGCAGTATGTTTGTATTTGAATACCGGAATCAGGATGGTTCTTGGTTTGATATCAATCCAATTTTGGCTGAGGCCAAGGAATTTAGGTTATAAATCGAGTATTTTGTGAAATGCTATAACGTTAAGCATCTCAGTCTTCACGGGAGCGGTCTCTGTCTTCATGGGAGCGGTCTCTGTCTTCACGGGAGTGGTCTCAGCCTTCACGGGAGCGGTTTCTGTCTTCACGGGAGCGGTCTCTGTCTCCACGGGAGCGGTTTCTGTCTTCACGGGAGCGGTTTCTGTCTTCACGGGAGCGGTCTCTGTCTTCACGGGAGCGGTCTCTGTCTTCACGGGAGCGGTCTCTGTCGTAATAGAAGTGGTCTCTGTCGTGATGGGAGCGGTCTCAGTCTTCACGGGAGTGGTCTCCGTCTTCACGGGAGCGGTCTCTGTCTTCATGCTAAGGTGTACACACAAGTCTTCTAGAGTTGCACCACAGGCTTTTGATCCCCCCAACCCCCCTTAAAAAGGGGGGCAAAAAGCTCTCAAAGTCCCCCAATTTATCGGGGGATTTAGGGGGATCAATACACATTTTGCACCCAGCAAAAAGATGTGTGTACACCGTAGCTGTCTTCATAGAAGCAATGCCAGTTGTAATTTTCACAACTACAGCCTACAACTAACAAAAATCATCCTTCTGCCGACTGCCCCCTACTTGCATGATGTAATTATACAAACAGCTAATATAAGGTAAATTATCTATGTTATGAGTAATCAGCAAGAGCCAGAAAATTTACCCTTTGACAATGAGCATTCATTGCAAACTCTGGTGCGAACAATTACTTTTTCTCAAGGAGAATTTTCGCTGATTTTGCTGCGCTGTAATTATGCTGCTTTACGTCAGCGTATGGTGGAACGTCTGCACCAATTATCTCCTATACATATTAGCGAAATTATTTTACTTGCATCAGTTAAAACGCTTTACACAAATATACGCGAACAAATTGGAGATGAACAGCCACCTGCATTGATGGTTTTTGGTTTAGAGTTGGTTAAAGATGTTGAGACAGTTCTAGCTTCGGCTAACCAAGTACGGGAGGAGTTTAAAAAAAATTTCCCGTTTCCGATATTGTTGTGGGTTAATGATTCAGTTCTGCAAAAGTTTATTCGATTGGCAACTGATTTAGAGAATTGGGCAACTATTATTGAGTTTGAAAACCCTACTGATGATTTAGTAAACCTTCTCCAGCAAAAGACTGATGAAATTTTTGCTGATGAGGTAACGCCTAATCCTCAAATGTGCCGGGAATTAGAAACCGCTCGTAAAGATTTGCAAAATCGAGGAGAAGTATTAGAACCAGCGCTTCAAGCAAGTTTAAAGTTTGTGCTTGGTTTAAATAATTATCTACATGACCAGATAGATTCTGCTTTGGCAGATTATCAACAAAGTTTGGGGTTTTGGCAGCAAAGTAACTATTTAGAGCGACAAGGTATATTATTTGTTAATATTGCTTTGGTCTATAACCGCCAAGCTGAAAAAAATCAGACAGAAAATCAACGCTATTGGCAAGACTCTAAAAATTACCTTCAGCAAGCTATTGAGATTTTTGAACTAGCGCAACGTTCAGATTTAGTAGCAAAACATATTACTAAACTGGGTGAAGTTCTGCGACATCTGCAAGCATGGACAGAGTTGCAAAGCCTTGTGGAAAAATCTCTGCCGCTACATCAGAATTATGGCACATCGTTGCAATTGGCTAAAGATTATGGTTTTTTGGCAGAGGTAGCTTTAGAGCAGTCACGCTGGAATGAAGCTAATCAACTCGCAGGGCAAACATTACAAATATTAGCTGATATTCCTAATATTAAATCAGACGAATTTGGATTATATCGGTTTATTTTAGCTAAATAGCAACAGGCTTTAGGTCAAGTTAAAGCAGCAATTACTAATTTAGAAACGGCAAAAAAAGAAAGTAATCATCACTACAACCCATATTTATATATATCCATATTAGAGAGGTTACGCTCACTCTACTTTGGAGAAGGTGAATATCTCAAAGCTTTTTATATTAAGCAAGAACAACTACAAATTGAACAGCAGTATGGTTTTCGCGCCTTTGTTGGTGCATCTTATCTTAACCCGCAACGGCAGGCAATTAATTCTGCACAGTCGCAAGCCGAGAACCCGGAAACTATTGCTCAAGAAATTGCCGCTTCTGGACGGGGACAAGATGTGAAGCGGTTGCGAGAAAGAATTGGTGGGACTGAGCATAAATTGACTGTAATTCATGGTCAGTCAGGAGTGGGAAAAAGTTCAATTTTACAGGGTGGTTTAATTCCGGCGCTGCAACAAGAGGCAATTGGCGAGCGAGATGCTTTACCCCTTTTGTTGCGAGTTTATACAGATTGGGTAGGGATGTTGGGGCAGTGTTTAGCTAAGGCTTTTGAGGAAGTCAGAAGTAAAGAATTATTTGCTAATCTTGATTCTTCGGCAGCGATTTTAGAACAATTACGGAGAAATGCTGACCGGAATTTGTTAACAGTTTTAATGTTTGACCAGTTTGAGGAGTTTTTCTTTGTTTATCCAGACCAAGGTCAACGACGAGCATTTTATCCCGGATTTCTCACAAACTCAGAAAAAAGCGGAGCTTCAAACTGATAAAATGTATATATGGTAAGCATTTGAGCAGTTTTAACCGATGAATCTACCCGCAACGCGATCGCTCCCAAAACAGTT
>JAHHHR010000034.1 GCA_019359245.1 Nostoc desertorum CM1-VF14
AATAATATAATTGCAGTTTATCATTGTAAAATTTATAGTCAACAAAAACTTATGATTGACTGGGGCTGAACAACTAGTCAACCCTTGAAATTGCTTCTTTCTGACTTTTTCAGCAAGCCCTAAGTAGTGCTTGGGCGATTACTAGTTCTCTAAAGACAACTTTAGCTATTAGCCGAGTAATGAATTACTAATTACTCGGCTGTTGTTTTGACTAATACCGCAAGGCGGAAGTCAAAAGTGTTATGGAATAAGCTCTTTAGAGATTTTAAATGGTTGTTCTATTTATGCCGTGGTGTACTAGTGCAATATCTCAGATTAAACGGATTAATTTACTGATTTATTCATCTGGAAAAGTCTGTACCTTGCCATCAGGACTAAGAACAACTCGAATCCTGACATTTTGTCCACGTGTATTGGCGGAAACAAAAGGTTTACCAACTTCAGGCATCCCAGCATTATCAACGAATTCTCTTGCTGCTTTATTAAGGGGAAAAATTCGTTCTACTGTGCCGTCAACACTGACTATCAAACTGTACTCTAATGTTTGTCCTAGTCCACTGGGTGGTTGCCAACGCTTTTTCAGGTATTCTCTAGCTTCTACTACTTGAGGTGTATCAAATAATGTACCAGTAGCCACTTCTCTGGATGTAGGGGTTTTGCGTCCGTCCCCTAATTGATCGATAAAGGGATTATTATCCGCAGTTCTAGAGGAAGAAAGTTGGGAAGCAGGTTTTTCTCCAGGAGAAGGTGGCTGTAGGGAATTGATTCTTTCCTCTAACTGTTGTGAGGTTAGTGGGGAGGGCTGGGTAGAAGTATTGGCACTATTGGTATTAGGTATAGTGCCAATAGACGGGGGGACTGGTGAGATATTAGTTGGTAAGCTGCTTGTACTAGAAGATAGTCTGGGTGGTAAATTCCGCAGCTGAGGGAGAGCACCAGCTTGGGGGCTTGACCCTGTAGGGTTCTGCCCAAGATTTGGTAATATGGCAATTTCCTGTCCTGGGATTTTACTGGATGCTGCGTTAGCGTTCGCGGAGCGTCGCGTAGAGAAGCTCGCCGTTCGCGT
Organism: Nostoc desertorum CM1-VF14; assembly: GCA_019359245.1. GTDB lineage: Bacteria > Cyanobacteriota > Cyanobacteriia > Cyanobacteriales > Nostocaceae > Nostoc > Nostoc desertorum. Next base: position 1,067 of record JAHHHR010000034.1, read on the forward strand.
AGCGTCTCCCAGAGAAGGCATCGCAGGATTAGTAGGAAGGCTTGCAGTCGTCCCCTGAGGTGTCAGTGCATTATTTGGAGGTTGCGGTATAGATAAACTGGAACTAGGGGCTGTTAGAGGTGCTTGGGGCAAACTGGATGTGGAAAGTGGAGGGGTAGAACCTAACAAATTATCTGATGGAGTGGTGAGTCCAGGTTCAGGCGTAGGAAAGCCTAGTGAGGTTGAAGGTTCTAGAGCAGTCTTTACCGCTTCTGGATCTGCTGTTTTAGCAGTCTGCTGCTGGTTTTGTCTAATGTTGTTAGCATATTGCCAAGTAAGTGGTAATAAACCTACACCTAATACTAATACTGCGGCAACAGGTGCCCAAGCAGGGAACCTCAGAGTCGAAGTGCTGTTGAGAGTTGGCAGTGCCATGACATCAGTTGAGTACTCATCTAAAGCACTGGCCAAATCGAATAGTTGCAGCAGACTGAGTTTAATTACGGGGCCAGATGAGTGGTTGGCGAGGGAACCGAGAAATAAGTTGTGAATTAAATGGCTACTGGGTTCTAAGCGGATATTTGCCCCAGGAACCTGGGTACTAAAAGAATTTAATGTTTTTGTTGAAGACTTTAATTCCGGCTCACTTAATGCTGTGCTTGACTCTTGGGTGTCGGAGAAATTGACGCAAAAGCTTTCTGGAGACTGTTGGAGGAATTGCTGTACGTAGCTTGTAACTGCATCACATAAGGCTTCGAGTTGTTCGCGATCGCCCCGAATTGGAACTCTTTGTTCTTCTGGGAGTCGGGGATCATCAAAACGTAGCTCAAAGCTTAGGTGCTTGAGGACAGTTTTGCCCATCCAACGGGATAAAGGTGAGCTTTGCGCGAATACTTCTAGCGTGCAAGTAGGGGGTGTGTAGCAACGAATAACAGAATTTGATAGAGGCATAGCAGGAACGGCGAGGAAGACTATATTGGGATTTTGCAAAAGTTGAGCTAGTTGCTTGCAAAGAAAAGCTGAAACGGCGGATTCCTCCACTCAGAATTTTGTCAGGCTCTTTCCGTTATGCAAGGAGAAATCCAGGTGATAGTGCATCGTCCAAGAAGCTCACAACCATCCAAAAGATTTCCTAATCTAGTAAACAAATCACAAGCGAATTTTGGTTGAGGAATTTCAAATTTCAAATCTAAAATTTTGTAGAACGATCTATAAGTGCTAGCCAGAGACGGCGATGCCCACCAGGAGCACTGTAAAAAAGTAAATCTACAAGCAGTTTTAATGCCAGGTTGGTTAGTAAATCTGTTGAGATTTGCTCGTCCTCTTCCATCCGCTCTTGGTAGGTGTTGCAAAAAGCATCAATATAATCTCCAAGTAAAGCAGCCTGGTGAGGTTCCCGGTTATTTTCTGCCATTTGTTCCAACAGACCGACGGCACGGCGAATCAATTCCTGGTGCTGTTTGGCTAAGTAACAGATGATCAGAACAAGCGATCGCGCTTCTTCGACATCTAGCTTTTTTCGCCCTCCTTGACCTTTGCGTAGGGGGTTTGATTGGCGCAGTCGCCATAAAGCTACGCGGTCTGGCACTCTTGACTCTAAATTCAGATCAGTTGCCGCCGAAAGCATAGCCTCTGAACCAATGCCAGTCAAAGTTTCTAGCGCCAACAGCACCAAGTCTAATTGGGTTTTGATATTGTCCCATTGAACTGTGTTTGGGGCTGGAAGCTTGATTAGATCCTCCCACTGGGAATTTGGAGTGGCTGAGTTGGCGGCCGAGTGCATAACTTTTAGCATAGGTGATCAAGCTGATAGAGGATGTTGCTGTTACCCATTTTGAAACCAGACTCTCAAGCATCAAGCTTGGTTTCCCGTAGTGATGAGCCAGAGGCTTCATCTAGCTTTTTTATGTGGTAAACAGAAGGTATCTTTGTCCTACTCTAGATGAAAATTTATTTTCCACAAAGTAGAAAAGTATCAATTCTAGTTAAGGTTTACCCGGCTTTCGCTGCTAGTTCCGTACAAGAGTATAAATAAACTATTATTTTGAATGCTAACCGCTAATTATCGTCAAGTAATTATGTAGAATACCTCCTAATTTCTTTGCGGTTTTAAATTTTGGAATTTTTTGATGTTTATTATTTGGTCTTTATGTATACATAATTACTATACAAATCTTTTCCCTATTTGCAAAAGGTGCTTCTTGCTGCTAGATATCATGACACCCCAGTTTTGCTTGTGTGTAGCCTTTTATTTCAGGGCAGTTTGGACAACATCAGGACGATTGATGCCTCTTTGAAACTAATGACAAACTGAAAAATTTGATAAAGTCAACGTTTGAAAATGTTGGTTAATTGAGTTTTTCCAACTTAGTTGGTACTATAGCTTTAACCGTAAATCACGCACATATCAAAACTCATTTATAAACTTGATGGGTAGAGGTAATAGTTTAGACTTTTACCAAAACCCATGCTTTAGTATGGGTTAAAGATAATTCACTGGTAAGAATAGTAACGCAATATAACAACTATGAAAAAGCACTTTTTTGCCTTTTCACTGATAGCTTGCGTTGTCAGTGTGACTCTGCCAACTCAGGCATTGGCGGTTAAGCTATACAGTGCTGGTAGTTTACGTGATAGCCTCACAGAAGTAGCTGAATCTTTTAACGAGAAATATGGGATTCCAGTAGAAACGAGATTTGGCCCATCTGGTTTAACACGAGAATTTATAGAACAAGAATTCTCCGAAACTGGAAAATCCGCAGATGTTTTTGCTAGTGCAGATATTGAGAACCCTCAAACATTAATCAAGTTGGGAACCTCAACGCCTATAGCAGATCCATCGGGTAACTCTATGCATGGCAGATATTTGATAAAGCTAATCAGGTTACACCTGGTAGCTCTCAAATTTTGAAGGATAAAGCCTTGCAGTTAGTAGGTGGTAATCCTAACGCTCCTATAGTTCCTAATGGCAAAAATAATTTAGTCTACTTTCTAGAAGAAACAAAGCAGGCAGATATATTTTTATCTTATTACACCAGTGGGAAGACTGCCCAAGTAAACCTTTCGCTAGTAATCACCAAGGTTCCAGAACCATCAATCTCAGGTTTATTGCTAGTTAGTTCATCTTGTCTGATGGTATATAAATTACGTAGAAATCGTCAATTATTGCCGTAAATGGCATTAGAATAATCTTAAACTTTAACGATAAAATCATGCTTTTATAGCACTGGCCATAAACTTTTTTAAGTAGAAATTTATGGCAAGTTAAACTAAATCTAGCTACTAATTTGCTGTCTTATACACGCACGAAATGCTTTCATTGTCGTATTTCTACCATTGGTTTTACTCAGCATCAAATATTCGGGAATAACTTGGTAGATTGGGAGATTGGGGAAAATAGAACTGATATTTGATTTTACATATTTTTCATCGAACAACACGTTGATTTCCAACTTGCTGCCGTTCCATCGCCACAGTTCTGGTACTCTTAAAGCTTGATAATTATTGAACCGAGTGCGGGAGGTAATATCAATTTCAATAGCCAAATCTGGAGGCGGGTCGGTTTCTAAATTGATTCTATCTTTGCCCCTAATTCTAGCTTCATTTTGGATATAGAAACAATCATCGGGTTCTACCCCAGCATCCATACTTTCCTTATTAAAAGTCGTAGAGCCTAAACTCCAAAATTCCAGATCGAGTTCTTCTAATAAAACTTTTACCAAATCCCCAATAAGAACTTTAGCTACTTCATGTTCTGGCCATGGAGCCATTATTTCCAGCATCCCTTGACTGTAACCTATCCGCGAACTGCGATTGTCTCCTAATTCTGCTAAAATGCGTTTGTATGCCGACCAGGAGACATCTTTAATCAACAACTGATGACCGGCTCTAACAATTAGTTGATTCAGTTCAAGTAACATAGCATTCCTGCTTTTTATTTGATGTGAGCAACGGTAACACCAGTGCCGCCATCTGCTTGTTCTGCTGGTTCGTAGTTGTTCACTCTGGGATGCTGTTGCAAAAATGCGTGAACTCCTTGTCGCAGTTTCCCAGTACCATAGCCGTGAATAATCCAGACTGGGCCTGTAGCTTCCGAAATGGCTTTATCTAAAATGTATTCGGCATCAGCCACCCGTTTACCACGTAAATCGATGGTATTTTTGGAAGTCCGAATTTCTGGGACAGCTGGTGGTGGGGGGATTACTGCTGCTGGGGCTGGTTTGGGTTTGACGATTGGTTCGGGTTTTTGACCATCTAGAGATTCTACGTCTTGCAACTTCACCGTCATCTTCATTAGCCCAAAGCGAACGCTTAACTCGCCATCCTGATCCGGGGCGGTGATCACATCCGCTATCTGTCCCAATTTTGGAATGCGGACGCGATCGCCTACTTTGGGCATAAATCCAGCTTTTGGTTTTGCTGGCGTTGCTGGCTGATATTGCTGGCCAATTTGATTCAAAGCATTGGTTGCTTGCTGCGCCTCTTGGGCTGTGGGCGTACCTTTCTGCAAACGGCGAATCACTTGAGCAATTTCACCTTTTGCTTGGGCGATCGCTTCTTTGACTGCTATCTCCTGTGAAGCCCGCAAACTACTTTCCCTCTCCTCCAAATTTGCAGCTTTTGCGGATACTTCTTTGTATAAACGTTCCGCTTGCTGCAACAAACTTTGGGCTTCGGCTGCTTTGGTTTCCTGGCTGCGGCGTTGCGCTTCTAAGCCTGCAATCACTTGGTTAACTTCATCTGTGGCTTCTCCCACTTGAGTTTTCGCCTCTTCTACCACTTCTGGCTTTAATCCCAAGCGCAGGGCAATGGTTAAGGCATTAGAACGTCCGGGAATGCCCCACAGGAGACGGTAAGTAGGCGAGAGAGTACTTTCGTCAAATTCAACAGAGGCATTTTCAAACCGCTCATCTTCGTATTTCAGGGCTTTCAATTCCCCGAAGTGAGTGGTGGCGATCGTTAGCTGGGCATGGTTGGCGAGATATTGCAACAAGGCGATCGCTAAGGCACTACCTTCAACCGGATCAGTTCCTGCACCGACTTCATCGAGTAAAACGAGTGATTGGGGAGTGGGGATTTCTAAATTCTCTTCTTCCCGATTCCCGATTCCCGATTCCCCATTTCCCAATGCTTCTAAAATGCGACTAATCCGGCGGATATGTCCAGAGAATGTAGATAAACTTTGCTGTAAAGATTGTTCATCGCCAATATCTGCCAACACCTGATCAAACCAAGGAATTTCCACTGGTTCGCGGGCGGGGACAAATAAACCTACTTTGGCCATTAATGCGGCTAATCCCAAAGTTTTTAAGGTTACAGTTTTACCGCCAGTGTTGGGCCCGGTAATGGTCACTACCCGAATTAGCGGGTTTATCAACAAATCTACAGGAACTACTGGTTGCCCTTGTTCGTGCTGTTGTTGCCACACTAACAATGGATGTCGTAGATTCCGCAAGGTAATGATTTCCTTGGCTTCTCGTCGGATAAATCGCGGAGGATTCGCTCCTAGCCAGTAACTATATCGTGATCTAGCGGTTGCCAAATCCAAAGTGGTAGCGATCGCTAACAACCTCTCCAAATCTGGTTTGACTGCGGCTACCTGTTCTGTCAAAACGCGGCGAATCGCTTCTTCTTCCGCTTGCTCTCTTCTAATGATCTGCCGCAGTTGGTTGCCTAGAGGCACTACTGAATTCGGTTCCACGTACAGGGTGGCACCGCTAGTAGAAGTATCGTGGACAATACCGGGAATGGCATCTTTCTGGGGTGCTTTTACGGGGATGACAAAGCGATCGCCCCGTTGCGTAATTAGCTGTTCTTGAACTGCTCCAGATTTGGCCTGTAAGATATTTTGCAGCTTTTGAGTAATTTGGCTGCGTAATCGCCGCAAATCCGTGCGAATTTCTCCCAGTTTTTGACTCGCGCGGTCAGTTACCTGGGCCCGTTCATCAATACATCGGTGAATTTCTTGCTCTAGTTCTGGATAAGTCCGCAAATCGGCAACCAACTCAGTCAATATCGGCAAATCTTCCTGATTGTCGATGACACGGCGCAAACTTCTAGCACCAGCGAGGGTGGTGGCGATCGCTAACAGTTCATCCCCTGCCAAAACTCCACTGCGTTCTGCCCGTTCTAGGGAATCGCCAATATCTTGAATTCCTTCAAATGATAGCCCCGTAGTGAGGCGAGTTTCTAGTTGGTAGACTTCTTTGGTTTGCTCTAACAACTGTTCGCTTTGAATCTGAGAATCAGGTATTTTCAGATGACGCGCAGCTGTCGCCCCCAGCTTAGTTGCCGCAAAGGTGGCAAGATGCTGGCAGAGGCGATGCCATTCTAATAGTTCTAAGGTTTCAGATTGGATCAAGGTTTCAACATCTAATCTGAAATCATCGTAACAATTCTAGCTCCTAGATGGATAAATCTTAAAGGAGAAAATTTTGGTTTAATCAATAGTCGAGAGGTATATTTGCCCTCTGTTACCTCCACTTCTTGTACACCTGTGTATTTTATGCTACATAAAATACCGTCGTAGTCTAAAATTAAACATTTTTGTTGACTTCATATAACCATGTAATGCGGCTCTATTGTAAAAAATAGAAGTTTTTCGGTAATCAAATAATTTTTTATTTACTTAATTTAGTGAATTTTTGCTTAATAATTATATTTTATTTTAAATAAAAATTACAAATATTTTTATAGACAAATACTCATAGGATAAATATGTAATTTTTTGTATTAAATATTGTAGTACTAACATAGATTTAAATAGGCTTAGATGCTATAAAAGTACCAGCACATATAATTTACGAAATATTATGTTGTTCAGCCCAGCCAACTTGCCCTATTAGATATTTATAGGGATGGGAGTCTTGCTGCTCTTATTTATAATAATTTCTGGCGGGGGAGGAGAAGATATTGGTGCAGACGTTGATGCAGAGCTTTAGCAACACAACCAGGAGTTTTAGGAGATACTCGGATCTATTCATTTCCTGGTGCAAACGGTAGTAGTGGCAGCCAAGATATTAACAAATTACTATTATCTACCAGTGGACTTTCCTTAATCAACATCTTCCTTGACGAAGGCAAACTAGGCCAATTAATTGGTCAAATCAGCCAGTTAGTGCATGGCAATAACCAAGTAATAACTGACACAAAAAGCTATCTGTCCTTAAAAACTATCACAACACCAACTCTGATCGAAAACGCTATAGAAACTGATTAAGTAGCGACTATTTCTTGCGCCAGAACGTAAGGCTGAACGATAAGAGTGTTAAATCGCTTAGTGCGATCACCATTCCATTCTCCCACCTGTACTGTAGTGGGTTTGACAATCAATTGTTGATCAATCCACTGTTCTACTGATGGTATATTATCACTGGCGATCGCTACTCCAACATCCACCAAGTTTAGCTCAAGTGCCACCAAAATTACTGCATCTCGTTGTACATGAGGAATTAGCCACTCCCACTCTGCCTCATCCAAAATTTCCGTTAATTCCGCTCTTAAATCCGACATCATTCCCTAATGTTTATTTATAGATAGCTATTTTCACATTATTAACTAAAAGGTACTTCCTGACAAATCACCAATTACTAAACTTCTGATTTCATTTCATCGATTTCAAATAAAGACACAATTACTCCAGCTATAGGAATAGATATAAAAACACCTAATAATCCTGCTACTTTAGCTCCTACTAGCAAAGCAAAGAACACTACTACAGGATTAAGATTTAGCGCATCTTGCATAATTCGAGGCGCAATCAAGTTATCTTGTATCTGCTGGAGGACAATACAGGCTATTAAGACTTTCAATGCTAACCAAACACCTTGAGACAACACAACTAAAGTAACTGTGCTTACTCCTAATGTTGCTCCTATGCCAGGAATGATATCAAGAATTCCGACTATCACTGACAATATTAAAGCAAAAGGTACTTTTAATATTACAAAAACTAAAAAAGTCGTACTTGTGAGAAATGCACTTAATAACAACTGACCTCTAAAAAATCCTAGAAAGGAGCGTCTGATTATATTTGTAAATCTATTGCGGCGATGTTTTGGTACTATTTTTATGGTAAAGTTCCACAGTTTGTCTCCATCTAATAACATAAAAAAAGCCACAACTGCAATCAATATAAAGGTAAGAAAATTCGTCATGAATCCTTGTAAAACAGCCAAGCTAGTAACAAGACTAGATACGGCTTGATTTCGCAATTGTTCTTGAAGAAAACTTAAATTTATCTGCAAATTACGGCTCCGCAAAAACACTTCTAATCGCTCTAATAAAGGTATTAAAGAATTTACAAAGCCAGTTATACTGTCAATTAATTGTTGTCCTTGAGATAAAACTGTTAAGCCTACGGTAATTATCAGACTGCCAATAATCACAATGCTGAATAAGAAAACTACAACAACAGCTACACCGTGGGGCAAAAAACGTCGCAGCCATTGCACAGGATAACTGAGTAAAAAAGCCAAAATTGCAGCAAATGTGAAAATAACAATGACCGCTTCAAAGTAAGCTAAAAGCTGTACAATTGCCCAGCCGGAAGCAACCAAAAGCAAAAAGCGGACTAACGCCAGATTATTTAATCGCTCCCAAAAATTCTTGGCTTCAAAGCCGCTCATATAATGTTTAGGGTGAAATTGATGGTAGATTTGCCTAGCAGCTGCATTTAAGCACAAAGTCCCACTTCATTGCTAGAGCACATTGGCATAAAACATACAGAGACTAAGGCGCGTAGTTTACCGCCGTAGGCATCGCTACCACCCTAAAGCATATATCTCTTACTTGTTTAACTTATCTTCCTAAATCATGCATATCGTTAATTACCGTGGCACACTTTTGTGTCAATGCTTCCAATTCCTCTTTATTACTGGAATTAGGAGCATCAATCAAGTTCCCAATTCTCACAGTGATGGGAACTGCGCGAGGTAGGGACGAGCCTTTTTGTAAAATCTCCTCAGTACCCCAGACACTCACCGGCAATATTGGGGCTTTTGCTTTCGCCGCTAGTAGCAGTGCGCCTCTCTTGGGGTCTGTAATTCGGCCATTTGGGGTGCGAGTACCTTGCAAGAAAACACCGACAGCCCAACCGTTATTAAGATATTCTAGGGCGGAACGGATGGCATTGCGATCGGCATTTCCCCGACTCACTGGGTAAGCGCCATACAGTTTAATCGCTTGCGCTAAAACTGGGATTTTAAATAACTCTTCCTTAGCCATGTACGCCACTGGACGACGTACACAGTTGGAGACAATTGGCGGGTCAAAATAACTAGCGTGATTACTCACTACCAGCAACGGCCCTGATTGGGGGACATTTTCCGTACCATAAATCTGGCCCCGAAAGTAAGCGTGAAGCATGGGGCTGACGACCGACCATTTAAAGGCGTGGTAAAGTGCCAGACTGATAAACGGTTCGCGGTTTCTGTCCACAGAAGATAATTCAAATCAGACTGAATTTAGCATACGCGATCGCCAGGCCCAGAGCAAACCCAAAACAGCAGTAGATATAAATTACTTCGCCCATCTGGAAAACTCTCTAGAAACGCTGCGGGTAGCAAGATTGCCGTAAGGGTACTTGGAACTCGCTACCGTTGCGCTATCGGCTTTATCAGCCAGAATTCAGAATTAATTTTGACTCCTAACTACTGAATTCTGTTTGGTAAATCAGCAACACTCTGGATATTTTTTAATATTAAATCAGGGCTACTACGTTTGATTAAACCAGTTAGCACTTTACCAGGGCCAATTTCTACTACTTGCTCGATGCCGTTGGCTGGTAATTGCAGAGAAATTTCTCGCCATCTTACAGAACCAGTCATTTGTTTATTCAGGCGTTGCTTTAATATCTCCGCATCAATAGATGGAATTGGTTCTACGTTAGACAACACTGGTACAATAGCTGACTGAAATTCCACAGATTGTAGAATGTCTTGGAATTCCGCAGCTGCTGGTGCTATTAAATGTGAATGAAATGCTCCAGAAACTTTTAGGGGGATAGCACGCTTTGCTTTAACTTGAGCCATCACCGCTTGTACAGCCTCAGTCGTGCCTGAAATTACCACCTGAGCCGAACTATTATCATTTGCTATCACTACATCAGGCGTTTCAGCAATGACTTTTTCTAACTGTTCGCGGTCAAAGTTCATCAAAGCTGCCATCATCCCATCGATAGAACTATCCATAAGTTCTGCACGACGCTTCACCAGATATAAACCAGCCGACCACTCAAAGACACCCGCTACATAAAGGGCAGAATATTCTCCCAAACTATGCCCAGCAACTAAATCTGGCTGGTGTCCTCGTTCTCGAAGCAGGTCGGCAAGAATGCTTTCGATCACATAAAGACTTGGCTGAGTGTATAGCGTCTGTGATAACTTTGCTTCTTCGTTTTGACAGATATCTGTTACAGACCAGCCCAAAATTTCCTCGGCTTGGGCAAATTTGTCTTTAGCAGATGGTATATCTAATAAGTCTATTCCCATTCCCAATACTTGAGAACCTTGTCCAGGAAACACCCATGCAGTTTTAGTCATTAGTCATTAGTCAGAAAAGTGAAAAGTTAGGAGTGAGGAGTTAGGAGTTAGGGGTTAGAAGTGAGGAGTGAGGAATCAGGAGTTAGAAATTAAAATTCATAACTCATACTCATAACTCTTAACTCATAACTCTTAACTCCTAATTCTTCTACCTTCCCCATTGGAAAATTGCCGCGCCCCAGGTTAGACCGGCACCAAAGCCGGATGTAGCAACGATGTGATTGGGTTTAATTTTACCTTGTCGTACCGCTTCATCTAAAGCTAAGGGAATGGAAGCAGCAGAGGTATTGCCATACTGGGCGAGATTACTTATAACTTTATGTTCTGGGATATTCAGGCGTTGGGCAACAGCATCAATAATTCGCTGATTGGCTTGATGCAACAGCAGCCAATCTATTTGGTCAACGCTGAGGTTGGCTTGAAATAAGGCTTTATCTATGATTTCTGGCACTTTTTGGACAGCAAAGCGGTAGACTTCTTTGCCGTTCATAGTAATAGGTTGATAAGTGCCTTTAGTGATATTTACACCGGGGAGCAATTCTTGGGAAGCGCCTGCATAAGCAAGGTTGAGATGATGGTTTTGAGTACCATCACTTTTAAGGGCAAATCCTAATAAGCGATCGCTTTTGTCAGCCTGCAATATGACTGCCCCTGCACCATCGCCAAATAATACACAAGTGCGCCGATCTTCCCAATCTACCCAGCGAGAGAGGATATCTGCACCTATTAACAGGACGTTTTTATAGACACCTGTTCTAATGTATTGGGCTGCTGTAACCAGACCAAACACAAAGCCAGAGCAGGCTGCTGTCAAATCAAAAGCTACTGCGTTGGTGGCTCCCAATTGCGCCTGTACTTTACAAGCAGTACCAAACAAATCATCAGGGGTGGAAGTCGCTAGCAGAATCAGGTCTAAGTCTTCTGGTTTAATTCCCGAAGCTGCGATCGCCTGACTGCTGGCGGCAGTAGCGAGGTCACTCAAGGATTCAGATGGCACAGCTAACCGTCGTTGACGAATTCCCGTTCTTGTGGCAATCCACTCATCTGATGTTTCAACTACTTCACTCAATATCTGGTTGTGTAGGGAAGTTGCTGGTACTGCCGAGCCACTTCCGGTAATTGCTACGCCTAAGTTTTGCACTCCTAATCTCCTGAGCTATCAGCTTTTTGTCTTTTGTCCCTTGTCCTTGTCTTTTGTGTCCTTTATCAATTGTCAATTGTCAATTGTCTTTTGTTGCTCGTAACTAATGACTAATGACTAATGACTAATAACTAATGACTAATGACTAATGACTAATGACTAATGACTAACCGCTCTCGCGCTCTAGGATATATTGGGACTGAATTCGTTGTAGCACCTGGTTGTCAACGGCTTCTTTGGCCATGCGAATTGCATTAAAAATTGAAGGAGCTTGTGAGCTACCGTGACCGATAAAACAGACTCCTGCCACGCCTAGCAGCAAAGCGCCGCCGTGTTCTGCGTGATCCATTCGCTGCTTAATCCGCTTCAGGTTTGGTTTTAAGAGTGCTGAACCGATTTGACCGTGTAATCCTTGGGGTAATTCTTCCCGCAAAATTTGCAGAATTACTTCTCCGACTGCTTCGGCAAATTTTAATAATACATTGCCCACAAAGCCGTCACAGACAATCACATCAAAGCGGCCGGAAAGTACATCACGCCCTTCGGCATTGCCAATAAAATTAATTTGAGAATTTTCGCGCAGCAGTTGGTGGGCGCGGACGACTGAATCATTACCCTTAGAGTCTTCTTCACCAATATTTAACAAACCCACTTTAGGTTCGGTTGTACCTAAAACATATTGACTGTAAGCCGATCCCATGACGGCAAACTGCTCTAGAAATTTAGGACGGCAATCTACATTCGCGCCGACATCAAGTACCAGTACTGGCTTACCAGCAATAATTGTTGGAAAAACAGTCCCTATGGCTGGGCGGTCAATTCCCGGCAATCGTCCTAAGCGGAGTAAAGCTGATGCCATAGCTGCCCCAGAGTGGCCGGCAGAAAATACGGCATCTGCTTTTTGCTGCTTGACTAAATCCATCGCCACATTGATAGAAGCCTTGCGTTTGCGTCTAACTGCATTTAAAGGCTCCTCATCCATAGCGATCGCTTCCTCAGCAGGAACGATCTCCACCTGCCCTAAATTCGTTTTTGGCGGCAAGGCAGCTTCTATTTGTTGGGGATCACCAACAAGTAATACATCTACACCCAATTCTTCCTTTGCTCGCAGTGCGCCAGCAACGATTTCACCGGGTGCGTGATCCCCTCCCATTGCGTCAATTGCGATCCGTACGCGAGTCGATCCCATTGCTCAGAGCTTTTAGAAACCTTACAAATTTTACCAGATGGCTTTGCCGAAAAAGCTTAACTTTCTGACTGCCAAGTTATTTCTGTTACTATTGCAACAATTTTTGCTGGCAAGCTCAAGATAGCACGAATTGGGGGATTGAGGATTGGGGATTGGGGATTGATTAATTCGCCTCATCTCCCTTATTCTTCCCTGCCCCCTGCCCCCTGCCTCTTCTCCCTAATCCCCAAACTCCAGCACCCAGTTAACTAGCGTCCGAACGCCGTAGCCAGTTGCCCCAGCGCCGTTGTAGCCATTTTCTTTATCTGTCCACACTGGACCAGCAATATCTAAGTGCGCCCAAGGTGTCTCTTTGACGAATTGTTTCAGGAAAAGGGCGGCGGTAATAGAACCACCTGGACGCGGCCCAGTATTTTTCATGTCCGCAATGCCAGACTTTAGCCCTTCAAAATATTTTTCTTCCATTGGCATCCGCCAAATCTTTTCCCCTGAAGTTTGGGCAGCTTTCTCTAGCTGGGAAGCTACAGCATCATCGGGAGTGTACAAACCAGCAATATCTTCACCTAAGGCAATAACGTTAGCGCCGGTTAGGGTGGCTAAATCCACGATCGCATCTAATCCCAATTTGTCGGCAAACACCAAGGCATCCGCTAAGGTTAAACGCCCTTCAGCGTCGGTGTTGTTCACTTCGATTGTTTTGCCGTTTGATGCTGTGAGAATGTCTCCAGGGTGCATAGCACGACCGCTAATCATGTTTTCAGCCACCGCCGAGATAAAGTGAACCTCAACATCTGGCTTAATTTGAGCAATTGCTTTTGCCGCGCCCAAGGTAGCAGCTGCACCACCCATATCAATTTTCATGGTTTCGATGCCGCTACCAGCACCTTTGATATTCAGTCCACCGGAATCGAAAGTTACACCTTTGCCAATAATTGCTAATTTCTTTTTGGGTGTACCTTCTGGCTTGTAAGTCAGGTGAATGAATTTAGGTGGCAACTCGGAAGCTTGCGCTACTCCTAAAAATGCACCCATACCCAACTTTTCACAGTCTTCTTTTTCCAGAATTTCTACTTGTAAACCGTGATCCTTTGCGATCGCTTGAGCCGTTTCTGCCAAAGTAATTGGTGTTACTGCATTAGCTGGTGCTGCTACTAACTCCCGTGCCAAGTTTACGCCTGACACTATTTGATTGGCACGGGTGATGGCTGCTTCTTGCCCACTGAATCCTAGTAAATCTATGGTTTCTATTTGAGAACCTTTATCTTCTGGTTCTGATTTAAAGCGAATATCTTGGTAAAGCGCCAATTCTATACCTTCTGCGATCGCTTGGGCGCTTGCGGCTGGATCGTTATTCCACAATGGGAAACTAAATCCCAAAATTTTACTTTTTTGTTTTTTTGCTACTCTGGCTACAGCAGCAGCAGCACGTCGCAAAGTGTCGAGTTTTAGTACATCTGGTTTACCTAAGCCTACCAAAATCAATTTCCGCACTGGGCTACCAGGATTCACACGAGTAAAGATGGTAGTGTTGGCTTTACCTTTAAATTCTTCTTCAGCAATTAGTTCTTTTAAGACCCCGAAAAACTTTTGATCTAAAGTTGCCAATTCTCCAGTTAACTCTACTGCATCTTCAAATAATCCAATTGCCAAACTATCGCCTGCCCACTCTAGCAAAGGCTTATCACTAAGTTGAATTGTCATGTTGGGATTTTGTGTAAATATTCCTTCTTGTACCAGTATTGCTCAAATTTCTTGTTTCAGGCTGAGGGGAGCGGGGAATGGGGAATGGGGGAGCAGGGGTTATACCAATTCTCTATGAAGTTGTGCTTAATAACGAGGTGATGATATAATGCCATCCACAAATAGAAGCAATCACTTCTGCTGAGATGGAACCCTTGAACCTGTTTTAACTTCCGTTTTAATTCATCTTTAAGACTCTCGCTTGTTCACCATCAAATTTTCTTAGCACTTTGGTATCAAGAAATGGAAAAGTATTTAGTCACCAAAGAAGAGATTGAGTCTTATGAAGGACTAGAAAAAACACATTTTCTCAACTCCAATGCTCGCAGACTGAATAAGTCTTTAGGAGATTTGACAGGTTTAAAAAATATCGGTTTTCACATCATTGAAGTAGAGCCTGGACGTGAATCAACGGAGCTTCATATGCACTATCACGAAGAAGAGTGCGTATACGTTCTTGAGGGAGAAGCTGAGGCAACAATTGGAGAAAGCGTTTATCCAGTTAAAGCAGGAGATTTTATTGGATATCGCGCTGGTGGTAAGCCGCACAAGCTGAAAAACACGGGTAATTCTATATTCAAATGTATAGTAGTTGGTCAAAGGCTAGACTATGATATCGGTGACTATCCAAATTTGCAAAAGCGTATATATAGGAGCAAAGGCTTAAAGTGGAATCTGGTTGATATGGAAAATATAGCTGAACCAGTAGCAGGTAAGAAGGCATAACAGGTAGAATGCATTTCCTCAATCGAAACTTCGACTACCCGTACCTCACTATCTCACACACTTGAGTAATGTAAAAATTGTTCTGCTGAATTAAGCAGATATTTAGCTAATTAGTGTAAATAGCACTCATTAACGAGTTTTCGATACTCGTTAATAAAGCTATGCACTTCACTGTTTTACCTCCTATGCCTTATGCCCCAATTCCATTTTTGTCAATATCAAATTTGCTGGCGATCGCCTCGATTATTTCTTGCTCAACTGGTGTAGTCTTATTGTCAAGCTGGGCAATTTTGTAACACTGAGCTAGCAAAGGTATGGCAAAATCACGATTCAACTGATTGAGCAGTACATCTAAAGACTTAGGTGATTTGATATTTTGGGCAATGGCATCCAAGGAGTTAGGAGTAAGGTTTAGAGTTTGTAATTCTGGCAAAATTTCTTTCCAAGTCTTCTCTGGATGACTAGCGAGGATCATGTGAACTAAAATTTGATCCATGACAGCTTGTTGAGCGATCGCAGTTTCTAGATATTTTTCACTCTCTGCTTTTAATGTTGCTAGTGTCTGTGGCGATGTAAGCGAAGTTGATTCATCTAGCTTGGCTTCGTAAAATCGACAAGCAGCATAACCTAATGAATAAATCATCGTCGCATTCGAACTAGCTCCTATTACCGCACCCGCCAAGGGTATATTTCGCAGCAAGCCTAATCCCGCAGCTTTCAATAGACGGCCTCCACCCAAGCCTAGACCAAAAATTGCCAAAATTTCACCTTTACGGGCAGGATCTTTTAAATCTAGCCCGTAGACAGATGCAATTTGATAAAGCATTTCTGACTGCAATTTGGTTGTGGCTGTTAAATCAATTGCCAACAATGCAACTGCTATTCCTGGCAAAACACTTGTTGCTAGTCCAACTGTGCCTGCTTGAGTCGCTTTTTCCACCATGATTCGGTGAGCAATCTGGCTAGCTGATTCATTTGGATACTGTTGCTTGAGCTTTTTTACCGCAACTTCTGCTTTTTCTAAATCAACAGCGTCAGTAGTACCAATTAGCCAATTTAGATTTAATACTCCAGATAGCCTTCTAATCAGCCAATTTTCGCTGAGGCGATTCACAACCTGACCACTGGTTTGAGTTGTTTGCTCAATTAACTTGTGCGTTTCTTTCGCCGTTGTTTCTCCCACCCCTATTGCTGTGTCTAAAACTGCTTTGCCAGTCTCAGCAACAGTTTTAAAAAAAGACTCTAATATAGACGGTTGATTTTCTACTGATGATTGAGCCTGTATTTTTCTTTCTGAAGTTTCTCTCGGTGAATTAACTGGTTTATTCACCTCGATTTCTTGGGGTTTGTCTGTCATTGCTTGACACCATCTTGTAAAGCCTCTCTTTTGGTTGTAGCGAAATTATGAGCGGCTCTACATCCCTCTATAAACGTAAATATCAGTTTCATATTAACTATTTTCTTTTCTGAATAACTGTCTTAATCCATCAACAATAGGAATATATTGCTCAGGGATAAGTGTTCCCAAATACGCCAAAACTCGATTTATATCCAATCCCCGCGTTTGATCTAACAAGACAATGGAAGACAGAGATCAACCACCAGCACCAGCTGACAAACGCGGATATAAGCTGGGATTATTGAACACCCAAGAACCGCTCTGGGTAGTTAAAGGTGCAATCATTAGCATTGGATAGCGGACTTCTCCCCAAGGTATACCTACCACTACAGCAGGTCGAGTTCCTTGCTGTTCACGTCCTCTAGGATTACTAGTAGGCAAAGTTACTATAACTACGTCGCCACATTCAAGCAAATCAGGTTGGAGCATTCTTGCCACCAACAACTTTTAGCCCAACTCCAGGGATATATTCTACTGGCTTGCCTTTTGGCTGTCCTTGGGAACCCCAATCATAAGAGTCTTCTGGAAGTAAATTTCCTTCGCCTTGATTAATTTCGTCATTTAATAATTGCCACAATTGATGTTTTTCTTCTAAAGAAAGGTTGGCAATGGCATCTAGAAGTGATTCAAAAGGAATTTCCAGCTTGATAGTTGTTGTGGTCATAGTGGGTTTTGAGTTTGTTTAATTAATGTCTATTTGATGCGATCGCACAGCTCGCCGTAGGCATCGCGCCTCACCCTATCCTCTGACTTCTAGCCCCCTACCTATATCAGCATTACTTTCTAAAAAGTCATTATCCTTAAGAATTTCATAGAGATTAATATCTTCTTCTAGCAAGCAAGCGTGTCCACAATGGGGCAATACCACAATTTTGGTATTTGGTAAAATATTCCCTATCCGCTTCACTTCAGTTACAGAAGGTAAAAGGCGATCGCTACCACCGGCAATCAATAAAACTGGTTGAGTTAAGCGACTTAACTGTTCTTGATCAACTTCAAACTCTCGCAGTAAAGACAACCGCCAAAGAACGGTTTCTGAAGGGACAGAACGCATAGTTTTTAGCAGTTCATGGCGATCGCTCCGAGAAATGCGTTGCAAAGATGCTAAAAACGGCAACAATCCCAGTGCGCCAACATCATACAACTCTGATGGCACCAAGTAAGTAAGTTGAGATGCCCAATTCAACCAAGGGCGAAGACGAAAGGACGAAGCTGGGTTAATTAAGATAATTCGCTTAAATAAATGTGGCGTTTGGATCGCCACTTTCATTGCCAAGCAACCACCAAAGGACTCACCACATAGGTAAACTGGCCTCTGAGAGCTTTTTTCTAACTCGGCGTGGATTAAGTCCAACACACTCTTAGCTAGTACATCCCAAGTGTTAAGGTCTTTGCGTGGGATCGCTAAACAACGGACATCAAAGCCAGTTTCTAATCCTGCGGTTTGCGATCGCAATAGTTGACCTGTTCCATCCATTCCTGGCAAATATACCAACAGTGGATACTCTGGCTTTACTCGTTTAGGAGTTAGGAAACAAGGATTTAGCTCAACTTCTGAGATAGTCATTGGTCATTGGTCATTAGTCATTGGTCATTAGTCAATGGTATAAAACTTTTGGATTGCTGATTGTTGCTGTTAAGAGCTTCGGTACTTTTGAGCAAAAATAAAAAAGGTCTTGGAACAAGCTACTGAAAGTTATGGGGACAATCCAAAATTGTTCGACTGAGCAAAGCCGTACTCCTTCCCTATGGGACGCTACGCGAACGGAGAAGCAAGCTACGCGTAGCGTTCCGGAGGAAAGTCTAAATCGAATGGCTCTAATAGCAACCTTGACGCAGTAAGGTGCTAATTTCACCATGACAGTGTTCTGTCAGTTCAGCCACAACAGTTCTGGCTTGTTTGCCGTGATATTGTTTTTGATGTTGAGGCGTAATCCAATAAGGGCGACCGATTAACACTGCAACCCGACGATAAAGTACCAGAGGATGCCAACCATTTTGATTAAATAAAGGTTCTGAAGGGTCAAATAGGCTCAAAAGCCTTAAGGGGAAACCGGAAGTATTTACCTCTTCTAAGGAGGCGATCGCGATCGGCAAAATAGCTAAATCCTGCACATCAGCCCGTAATGCCAAATGGGCAAAACCCCTCTGAAAGTCACCCACATGGTTTGGCTGAGTAAATTTCACCATTGGTTCAGTTCCTTCTGGAAATACTCCCACCATCTGCCGAGACTGCAATAGCACCTGCGACTGCGAAAAAAAGCTTTGCTGGCGGTTTTGAGTTTCCTCCAAAGGAAAACACCCCAATTGTCCGGTGACAATTTCCCGCATTACTGGCACTTGTCCCATGTAGTGATGGCAAGCAAAGCGAATCGGATTTGATAACGCCGCCATTAAAATCAGCGCATCCATAAAGCTGCGATGATTACTGACTACCAAGACGCTAGCATCCTGGGGAATGCGATCCTCATAATAACGAAACATTTGCGTTGAGAGTGCCGCCACCAAAGTGCGAGAAATCTCCAGGGGGCTATTTCGACTCATACCTAATCAATATATTTTCCGTTAAGGGTGGCAGTTTATCTTAATTTAATTTTTACATTTCTTTACCACTGCCATGACCGTCTTAAGATAGAAATGTCTAATCTACAAAAACAGCTAAATTTTCACCATCCTAGATTATGTATTTTTGATCACAATATTTTCTAATAGAAAGTATTCAAAAAAATTATCATTAGTTAATTCCTTTCTCGTAGGTAAAAATGAGTTGAATTGATGCATATTACAAAACAATTTTTGACCGGAAAAATTTGCTAACATTAAGGTATCATTGGAAAAAATAAAAATAATATTGTATAATTGCGTGGTTTTTCCAATAAAAGTAAAAGATTTTATAAGTTAATTTTTATTTTGCATGAATCTAGTGAAAAAAACACAAAAGACATTTGCACTAACAACACCACTATATTATGTAAACGATGTCCCTCATATAGGCAGTGCTTATACGACGATCGCAGCAGATGTAGTAGCTCGATTTCAAAGACTCCTGGGGCATCAAGTATTACTGATTACAGGTACAGATGAACACGGGCAAAAAATTCAGCGATCGGCAGAAAGTTTAGGCAAAGCGCCACAAGAATTTTGTGATGAAATTGTCCCTAGCTTCGTTAATTTGTGGCAGTTACTCGACATTCAATATGATCGTTTTAGCCGGACTACTGCTGCTCGTCATGAAGCGATCGTTAAAGAATTCTTTGAGCGAGTATGGAAATCTGGTGATATCTACCAGGGACAACAAAAAGGCTGGTATTGCGTATCGTGCGAAGAATTTAAAGAAGAACGCGACCTACTAGAAGGACACCGTTGCGCGATTCATACTAACAAAGAAGTCGAGTGGCGAGACGAGCAAAACTATTTTTTCCGCTTATCCAAATATCAAACTAAGCTGACAGAATTTTATCAGTTTAGGCCGGATTTTATTCAACCAGAAAGTCGGCGCAACGAAGTTCTCAGCTTTGTAAATCAAGGGCTGCAAGACTTTTCAATTTCGCGGGTAAATTTAGATTGGGGCTTTCCTGTACCAGTTGATCCCAAGCACACCCTTTATGTCTGGTTTGACGCGCTGTTAGCTTATGTAACGGCATTACTCGAACCAGATGCAGAACCGACTTTAGCAAATGCTTTAGAAACATGGTGGCCAATCAACCTGCACCTAATTGGTAAGGATATTCTGCGCTTCCATGCAGTTTACTGGCCAGCAATGCTATTGTCGGCTGGCTTACCCTTGCCAGAACGAGTATTTGGGCATGGCTTTTTGACCAAAGATGGTCAAAAGATGGGTAAAAGTCTGGGTAACACCCTTGATCCTGTGGCGTTAGTTCAGCGCTATGGTAGTGATGCCGTTCGTTATTACTTCCTTAAGGAAATCGAATTTGGCAAGGATGGAGATTTTAATGAAGTTAGGTTCATTAATGTTCTGAATGCAGATTTAGCAAATGATTTAGGTAATTTGCTTAATCGCACCTTGAACATGGTGAAGAAATACTGCGTTGACAATAGTGTACCTTCAATCGGCAATGAAGCAATTCCTGACGAAAATCCTTTGAAAAAAAATGGTTTACGTCTAGGAGAACAGGTAAAACAAGCCTATGAAGAGTTAGCTTTTAGTCAAGCCTGTGAGGTTATCCTTTCACTGGTGCAAGCCAGTAATAAGTTTATTGATGAACAAGCTCCTTGGTCATTATATAAACAGGGACAGCAGGAGTCTGTGGAAAAAGTTCTCTACGCAGTTCTAGAATCGGTTAGACTAGCAGCTTATCTGCTATCCCCAATTATTCCCAACATCAGTAGCGATATTTATCAGCAGCTGGGCTTTGGAATAAACTTTAACGATCAAATACAAATTTCAGTTAGCGCTCCTTTTACCACTCATGCAACATGGGGGATACTATCTAGTAAACAACAGTTGGGTACACCCCAACCGATTTTTAAGCGAATAGAACCCCCAAAAAACGAGTAGTCCTTATCAAAATCTGATTTTGTTCAATTTCTTATTTCTCTGATAAAAATTTATCGGGGCTGAACTTAAATTAGTCCCGGAACATTATCATAAGCCGCTGTGACTAGCATCTAAAAGTTGGTAATTTGTATCAAAAATAACAGGGATAAAAATTGAGGTATCACAATGATGTTGAATAATTTTGAAACCGATTCAATATTTACGCCGGAACAAGTATTGGAGAATCGGGGTCGGGTCGCTATATTTATTGATGGCTCAAATCTATTTTACGCTGCACTGCAACTAGGAATTGAAATCGATTACACGAAGTTGTTATGTAGATTAACTGGTGGTTCTAGACTACTGCGGTCTTTTTTCTACACTGGTGTAGACCGGACAAACGAGAAACAACAGGGATTTTTGCTGTGGATGCGTCGCAATGGCTATCGAGTCATTGCTAAGGATTTAGTCCAGCTACCAGATGGCTCTAAAAAAGCTAACCTGGATGTAGAAATAGCAGTAGACATGATGGCGCTAGTAGATTCTTATGATACCGCAGTTTTAGTCAGCGGTGATGGGGATTTGGCATATGCGGTAAATTCAGTCAGCTATCGTGGCGTGCGCGTAGAAGTAGTGAGCTTGCGTTCGATGACTAGCGATAGCTTAATTAATGTAAGCGATCGCTACATTGATTTAGAAGCCATCAAAGAAGATATTCAAAAAACCCCTCGCCAAAGCTATCCATACCGACCATTATCTGGGATCGGTTTTTTGGAAGATCCAAGAACTAGTGATGGACACCTAGAAATCCAAGAATAATGGCTTATCAATTTCATCAAAGGGGGAGGCAGGGGGAGAGAAAAATTAAAAAGTACTCCCCCACTTCTCCCTTCCTTTTTTTACCTTTGATTTTTTTATTGATATTTAGTTTAGTTGCTTGCAGCGATAAATCTCCCCTAGCTTCTCAAGAAAAGTCTGCGGCTTCATCTAACGAAGATAGCAATTTGACTTTCTTTGATGTCACCTTAGAACAAGCAGATGAAGTGGGACGGCCAATTTGGAAAGTCCAAGCTAAAAAGGCAAAATACACCAAAGAAAAACAAATTGGTCAGGCTGAAAGTCCTTATGGTGAACTATACCAAGATGGCAAAGTAGTTTACCAAATCAAAGCAGATGTTGCAGATATTGAACAAGATGGGAAGCAGTTATTTCTTAAAGGTAGGATATTTGCTACAGATCCCAGTAATGGAATTATATTGCAAGGTAATGAATTAGAATGGCGTCCCAAAGAAGATTTGTTGATTGTCCGTAACCAAATTAACGGTAATCATAAACAACTCCAAGCTGTAGCGCAAGAAGCGCGAGTTAAAACCCGCGAACAGCGTATAGAATTTTCTGGAAGGGTAGTAGCAAATTCCTCTGATCCCCAATTACAAGTAAGAACAGAGCATTTAATTTGGAATATTAAAGAAGAAAAACTGATTGGCGATCGCCCTTTAGAAATTGACCGTTATAAAGATAATAAAATTAGCGATCGCGGTAAAGGAAATTCTGCCGAAGTCAACTTAAAAACGAAAATTGCCACTATTAAAAAAAATGCTCAATTAGAATTACTAGACCCGCCAGTGCAAATAACTAGTAACTCAATGACTTGGAACATGAACGCAGAAACTGTTATTACAAATTCCCCCGTGCGGATGTTCCAACGTGCCGAGAATCTTACCGTGACCGCCAATCAAGGTGAAATGAAGATACCGCAAAAAACGGTTTATTTAACAGGTAACGTCAACGCCATTGGTCAGCGTCGCCAATCTTTGAAATCTAATACATTAACTTGGTATTTAGACAACAAGTTAGTTGAAGCTCAGGGAAATGTTGTTTATCAGCAAGTTGACCCAAGATTAAATTTTACAGGTGAAACAGCCGTTGGTAATCTGCAAACAGAAAATATTGTTGTCAAAGGTGGCAGTTCTAGCGGTAGGGTAGTAACAGAAATTATTCCCCAAGCAAGAGCCAATCGTCAGCAGTAGAGTTAGGGGCAATGGGGAGTGGGGAGTAGGAGTAGGGAGTAGGGAGTAAAGGGGACTTAGGGACAAGGTGACTTGAGTGAAGAATTGGGGGCAAGGGGAAGGACTTGTCCCCAATTTCTCTTACCCATGCCCAATGCCTTATTTCCCATTCCTTATTCCCCACTTCCTGTAACGCACTAGGCTAGGATCTTAGTAATACAAATTTTCTGATAACCCATGAATGGATCAAAGCGATTAAGCAAGGAATCCTTGCCAATATCCCAACAAGCAGAACATTCCCATTATCACGATACAGACCACGAGCATACAGATCATACTCATGAAACTGGAGAGCAGGCTCATCCTCACGTCCATAGCGAAGAGTCATTACGGCGAATTGCCAATCGATTATCACGGATAGAAGGTCATGTTCGTGGTATCAAAACAATGGTGCAGCAAAATAGCCCTTGTCCTGATGTTCTTCTGCAAATTGCCGCAGTGCGGGGCGCATTAGATAAGGTAGCACGAATTGTTTTGGATGAACATTTAACTGAGTGTATTGCTAGAGCCGCACAAGAGGGTAATATTGAGGTTGAAATTAAACAGTTAAAAGCTGCTTTAGATCGATTTTTGCCTTAAAAATTAGAAGAATAATGTGACATAGATTTGCAAAATTGGTCATGTACTAACAGCGATACATTAAAATTTAATCGTGCATCATAATATTCACAATAGCAATATCATCTTGTGAACTGATAGCCAATATATTTTAATAGGCTTTCCCTACTTTTTCCTCGTTCCTTACTAAAAAGGGTAAACGAGAAAATAAGCTTATTTAATAAGAAAATTTGCTGTATAGCAACGATGGTTTTGAGCTAGACTATGATCGTAAAAAACTATCAATTTTACTATTCTTTAATTGGCAACCCAGACAAACCACTAATTCTTTTTTTGCATGGTTTTATGGGCAATATAGATGAATTTGATGAAGCCATAAAATTACTATCTGACGAGTTTTATTATTTAATAATTGACCTTCCTGGACACGGCAAAACTCAAGTTTTGGGTGGGGACGAGTGCTATACGATGGCAAACATTGCCGATGGTTTAATAAACTTACTGGATGAGTTAAAAATTGCTAAATGTTTTTTAATTGGTTATTCAATGGGTGGTAGGTTGGCTTTATACCTGACTCTGCATTTCCCAGAACGTTTTCATAAAGTTGTGTTAGAGTCAGCTTCCCCAGGTTTGCTAACAGAATTAGAAAGGTTAGAACGCATTAAACTTGATACACAAATAGGTAGAAAACTGACAAGAAGCATTGGAAAAAGTGATTTTGTAACTTTTTTATCAAATTGGTATAATCAACCAATTTTTGGTTATATAAAAAATCATCCAGAATACGATCGCATGATAGAAAGTCGGTTGCAAAATAATCCACAAGAATTAGATAAATCATTGCGCTTCATGGGTGTTGGATGCCAACCTTCTTTGTGGGAAAAGCTACAAAAAAATAAAATACCTCTGCTCTTACTAGCCGGTGAATATGATGAAAAATTTATATCTATTAATACAGAAATGGCTCAAATCTGTAAATTTGCTCAACTAAAAATAATTAGTAATGCTGGACATAATATCCACTTTGAAAATACTTTGGCATTTGTGGAAAATATCAAAGATTTTTTGTATACAGCAAGTTAAAAATTAGGATAACTTCACTGGCTTTTTGGCAACTTCTTTACTGCATTGCTAGAAGAAGTTGGGGATGGTGTCGAATTCGGGGTTTTTAGTTGATTAACTGCGGTTAATTCCTCTTGCAACATTTTCTGATAAATCTTAGGTAAAGAGCTACTAACAGAATTAGTTTCTATACCATATCCTAGACTTGTCCAGGTGGGAGAGAGCCGCCGCAAAACATCATTTAACTTTCCCTGACGCAACAGTTGAGAAATATCTGTTCCCCAAACTTTAGAATCATTTAGCCAACGGTAAACAACTACATCTTGATATTCTGCTTCAAAACTATAAGCAGTCCAAAACATCATTTGCATTGGATTTGGGTGATAAAGAGGGGCTAAACGATACCAAGTAATATTGATAATTTGATATCTGCCAGCAGCCGTAGAACAATTACCTGTATTTGGCCCTGTAACAATTGTGACGCATATCTCAGGATGTCGGCTAAGGTCGTTCACTTGCTGTCCACCATATAACAGCGAATAGGGACGATTACCACTCGCTTCACTCGCCGAGATGGTTCGCATTAAAGCGCGGATATAAGGGTCGCCCTTTTTCATTACCAAAGGCGGCTGTTTAACTGCAAAGATGGGATCAGAAGGCGATCGCAAGTCTCCAATATACCATTGCAACAAATACACAAAGCCAAGAAGCGCGGCTATTGGCCCAATAAGTTTTTCAACACCTTTGAATTTAAAGCCTTTCAGAGTCCGACTCCTTCAAATTCGCTCTTTTTGCTCACAAAAATTATCGACGAACTCATTCTGGCAAAGTTCACTCTAATACATTCGTAGGGGCACAGAATTGCTGTGCCCAAAGCGCGTGTTGTCCAAGCAAAAGAGTTTTAACTCTAACTCCCCACTGGTTGATTACGCGACGTTAGCAAATAACTCACCAAAAGTTTTGGAAGTAGCTTCAGGTTTGGCAACAATCTCGACAATTTTATTGCGTGCATCTGCTTCCAAAAGCGCCTCAACAGCAACTTGGGCGACTTTCTGCCTGGGTATGCTACCGTCAAACAGTGTATCAGCACTCTGCATTACGATCGCGTCGGTGTTATCTTCATTTTTCAACCCACCAGGCCGCACAATCGTATAAGTAAGACCACTTTTTTGGATATACTCTTCAGCTTGTTTTTTCCACACTAAAATCAGCCAAAACAAGTTCAATGGATGGAATAACTGCGAAGTACACAAAGAAGAAACTAAGACAAAATGCTCAATTCCCTTTACCTTGGCAGCTTCTACTAGATTTTTAGTCCCTTCAAAATCTACTTTATAGGGGCCAGTGGGGTCAAAGCTAGGTTTTGCACCAGTAGCAACCAACAAAACTGTGCTATCTCCCAACGCAGCATTTAAACTTTGTGGTTGTAACACGTCACCTACTACTAATTCGGCTTCAGGAGACAGAATACCCCTAGCTTTCTCTATATCCCTCACCAGGGCTATGACGGGAATATTCCGCGCTATCAACTCTTGCACAATCCGGCGACCTGTTTCACCCGTTGCCCCTGCTACAAATGCTTTCATGAGAAATGCTATCCTGGGAAACTATTGTGTGCTTGTTCAGTTCTTTATTTTAGTAATTCTATGGAGCTGATGGCAGATTAATGAGGTTTCGGTAAAAATGATATATGAGTACGAAATCACCCAGGCACGTGGGGAATTATTGATATAGACGAACGTAAAAGTATACATTAATGCATTTATGCTTTCAAGAAAAGCCGAATATAAATCCTGGGAAATAACAGAAGCAGTTTTACCTGTAGCCTCCAGCCAAGAAGAAGCAGAGGACATATTAATAGAAGCAAATGTAGCGACGGCCACAAAATTTTATGGTCGTTATCAAGATTTTATGGAAATGCCTGCCTCAGCAGAGAAGGTTGCTGAGTATCTTAATAATCACGCCTCATGGTTTTCCCGTTGCGCTGAACCCATGAAGGTGCAATTACTTGGGGAAAATGGCTACGCTTTAGTAATTGGTCGTTTTGGTGCTTTTGGTTATGATGTAGAACCAAAAATTGGTTTGGAATTGTTGCCCCCGGATGAGGGTATTTACCGCATCCGTACAATCCCTATTCCTGATTACCAACCACCTGGTTATGACGTAGACTATCGGGCATCTCTACAGTTAGTAGAAAACGATACTTCTACTAGCATTGGTGACGTTACAAGAGTTGAATGGGAATTGGATTTAATAGTTGATTTGCACTTCCCTAAGTTTATTCAGCGATTACCCAAATCTATAATTCAATCTACAGGCGATCGCTTACTTAACCAAATTGTCCGTCAAGTCTCCCGCCGCTTAACTCGCAAAGTTCAAGAAGATTTTCATAAATCTTTGGAAATCCCATTTCCTGCTAATTCTAAGCAAAAACGGTGAGCCAACAGTTCTTTGTCATTTGTCAAAAATTAATGACAAATGACAAATGACAAATGACAAATGACTAAGCTTTAGTGAGAATTCTTTGGACAATTTGCACACCAGTAACAGCCTGCCAAGCAAAAAGTCCCAAAAGCGTGAAATTTAGCAAAATGTGAGTTGCACGCGCCCAATTTGCCCCTTTTTGCATATAAGGCGACAAAGCAGCAGAAAATGCAATCAGACCCGTCATGCCTAGTCCTGCTAGCAGGTGAGGTCCGACAAATAACTTGCCATTATTGATGTAAGTGACACCCATCCCTCCGATCGCACCTACCACCATCAAAGCTAGGAGTATAGATCCAATTTGGTAGTGTCTAACGTTATATCTACCTTTAACCAGTTCTTTCTTTTCTTCCCCCTGAGCATTTCTGGTACGCTGTAGTTGCAGCCCCAAGTAAGCAGCATAAATTGAGAGTACTAATAGCGCCCACATGAGCACCGGATGAAAAAAGTTCAGCCAATATTTCACCGATGCAGAAAGTTCCAGACTCATAGTGTTCTCGCCCAATCATTAAATCTTCATAAAAATTAGCATAACTCTATTTCCTGTGCTTAAAGTTGCACAAGCTAAAAGAGGCTGAGAAAGACGAGAAAACAGAAGAGTGAAGCCTCCCTCAGTTTAATTTGCATCAAGTCAATAGCCACAATGGTTGCCAAGACTGAATTTATTAAATTTTAAATTAAAATTTTGAATTTTGAATTTTATAACCCTCTTGCCAAAGTGGATAAACAATCTCAGACTAAATTTTGAGGGTAGACGAACAAAACCCCTGTGGGGGATCTCATCCATGACTGAAAACAATGATACTTTGCTGCTAAAAGCGGCTAAAAGCGGGGATATTAAGCATCTGTGTGCCCTACTAGCTGCTGGTGCGAGTGTGGACGCGTGCGATCGCCAAGGCACGACAGCATTAATGTTTGCTGCCAATTTAGGCTACACCGAAATTGTGCGATCGCTATTAGATGCTGGGGCG
Organism: Nostoc desertorum CM1-VF14; assembly: GCA_019359245.1. GTDB lineage: Bacteria > Cyanobacteriota > Cyanobacteriia > Cyanobacteriales > Nostocaceae > Nostoc > Nostoc desertorum. The sequence goes on from JAHHHR010000034.1 coordinate 29,424, forward strand.
AATATCAACTTGCCCAGAAAACTCTATGGTTTGACGGCTTTAATGTTGGCGGCTAGTGCCAAACAGCTTGACATTGTACAGCTTTTACTATCTAAGGGTGCTGATGTAAATGCCACTAATGAAGATGGCAGCACAGCTTTAATGGCAGCTGTACTCAAAGGCCATGTCGATATAGTGCGAGCCTTATTGGCTGCTGGCGCAAAGGTGAATATCGCAGACCAAGATGATGATACTGCCTTGAAACTTGCCGTTAAGCAGGGAAAAATAGAAGTTTTACAAGCAATTCTCCAAACTGGTGTCGATGTCGATATCCGAGATCAGGAGGGTGAGACACTCTTAACATTAGCGGCAGATTTGGGACATTTGAAGGTTGTGGAAGCACTGCTAGCAGCAGGGGCTGATGTGAATGTGAAAAACGCTGATGGTGGAACTGCCCTATCGGCAGCAGCAGCGGCTGGACATAGTGCGATCGCAGCAGCTTTACTAGATCGAGGTGCTGAAATTAATCTTCAAGACCAAGATGGTGAAACTGCCCTACACCTTGCCGTTGTAGAAGGCTATATTGATGTCGTGCAAGTGTTACTTAACAAGGGTGCAGATGTCCAAATTAGGAACCACCTGGGTGATACGCCACTGCTTGTAGCAGCATTGCAGGGGCACAGCCATATCGTTGAGGCACTGCTGCGTTCTGGGGCAGATATTACTGAGAAAAACCTTGGCGAAGTACCTTTGACGCTGGCTGCATCACAGGGGCACACCCAAACAGTGAAAGTGCTGCTAGACTATGGTGCTGATGCCAACACTCCGGGCGATGATGGCAAAACTGCTTTGAGCAAGGCAACCGAACGCAAGCACATAGAGATAATACATTTGCTGCTGGCAAAGGGGGCAGATGTGAATTTTCAAGACTCAGCGAGGGCCACAGCATTAATGTGGGCTGCCTCAGCAGGTTACAGCGAAATTGTACACGTATTATTACAAGCTGGGGCAGATATGAATTTGAAAAACCGGGGTGGTTATACTGCTTTGATGATTGCAGAATTTAATGGTTATAAGAATATAGTGCGGAGTCTGCAAAAAGCTGGGGCGCAAGAATAGTTATCTGAATTCTTTAACTAAAATATTTTCAGAAATATCTTGACAAATCATTAAATGAAGGTTATTTACTTAAATACCAAGGAGATTTAAAAGCCAAGTCTAGGCGTAAGAGATAAAGAAAGCAAAACTCCGTCGTAGCTGTTGTGAACTTGCTACGGCGGAGAAAAGAAAAATTAAAACGCTAAGGGGGAACAGGCGAAATGCTTGCGCCACAAGGATAGAAAGAAAGCAAAAATGAAGAAGTAAATTTACCTTTTACTTTTTACCTTGTACCTTTTACCTAGTCTCTCCCTCGGCGTTTCCTACTGTGCTAGATGTGCAAAATATATAGTTTTTACTTTAAGAGAAAAGTATTGTAAGGATCATTTTTTATGTATCCCCCTAAAGGCTGAATATAAACGAATCTCAAAAAAGGTTGATGTGCGACCATTTGGGCGATCGCTAAGGCAAGTCAAAGAAAAAATAAAGAAAAAATTAAATTTAGTATGATGAATCCTCAGTTACCATCTGTTTAATCATGACTTGACCAAGCAAAAATGGCTAATAACTATAAAATTTGTAGAACAACTAGTGTCATATCATCAGTGTTTTGCTTATCAGCACCGATGAATTGCTCAACTTGGTCAAATAAGTAATCCACAATCTCTTGTGGCCCATTGCAGTACTTGCAAGCCGTATTGAAGCCAGTAACAAAATTATCTTCGTCGAAGCGATCGCCACTAGCGGCGGCGGCATCGGTCAAGCCATCTGTATAATAAATAATTGTATCCCCAGGCTCTAATTGTACCTGGGCATCTTCATATTGGCTGTTAGCATCCAAACCGATTAACATTCCTAGAGTATCTAAACGGCTGACAGTTTTTGTAGCTGCGTGCCACCATAAGGGAGGATTGTGTGCCGCATTGCTATAAGACAAAATTCGGTTGTGGGGATTATATTCTGAGTAAAATAGCGTTATAAAGCGGTGGGAATTTTCCAAATCCGCATACATAACTCTATTTAAGTTTTGCAGAATTCCGGCTGGGGAATTACCATGTAGCACTTCACCGCGTAGCATTCCCCGCATCATCGTCATAATCAGCCCTGCGGGGACACCCTTGCCCATGACATCTCCAATAACCAAACCCCAGCGACCAGTTTCCGTGCCGTCTTTGGCCTTGGATTGAATCTTATTGTGATTGGTAGCAATAAAGTCGTAGTAGTCTCCGCCGACGCGATTGGCCGGTTTACAGCGTGCCGCTAATACTACACCAGGGATTATGGGGCATTGACGTGGCAGAAGTCGCCGTTGAATTTCTGCGCCAATTTCTAGTTCTTGGTCTAGGCGTTCTTTTTTTCTTAGTTCTACAGCTAGTTCATCGTTTTCGATTGCTACCGCTGTTTGGTCTGCTACTAACCTAACTAACTTTTGCCTGGTTTCTGTCCAACTATATTCTGGATCACGGCTCAAGACATAGAGCCATCCCCGTTCTGTATGCTTTACCAGAATCGCTGTACCAAAGATTTGTACATCTGTCCCCAGATAGCGATGCATCTGGTCATCCAAAATCCCGGTGGCATTGGCTAGAGGGGCAGTATTGGATACAAGCGGGATTTGACTGCTGGCTATTTCTAGCGCTTTGCGGATATTTTTGCGCTGGCCACTATCTTGCCAATGTAACTGCTCTAGCCTGACTTGACCATTTTTGTAGAGAAACAGGGCGCTGCCGTCTGCATCTGTCACTCTTGTTGCCATCAGCGGAATCAGCTCCAAAAACTGATTCAAATTATTGAAACTTCTCAGGGCAAATCCTAAAGAACTTAGCAAATCTTGAATTTTGTTCTGTTCCCGGTGCAACCTTGCCACGAGTTCTTTAAGTGCTACGACAGGTGTGACATCTGTCGCGGCACTACTATTGTTGTCAGTGGGTTGAGAGGGCAGTTGAGACACAGGCACAGGTACTATTGCACTTTATATTGGCAGATTTTAGATTACTTATAAATCTTTTGGCTTTGACATTGCTAAACCATATTTAGACAAGACTTGTCACTTTAGCAAGAGTATAAAGACGTAACAGGCAACTTTTATCAGTATTTTATTGGCTTATTGTATTTTTGATGGAATATTAGTAATTTAAAATCATGTATTTTTAGTCAAAAGCCAACCCGTAAAAATTACTAATTTCGGTGATAGTTAAGAAAGACTTTCATTTTTTCATAACTTAATTCCCAAAGCATATCTCTATAGTCATAAAAATACTTTATTAAAAGAATAGTTCATCGCGCTTTCAGAGTAGCCGTTTGGGCAGAGGCAACTAGGAGGCTGGAAGTTTTTTGAGTGAAAACCTCTATAACCGCTCAAATCGAGCTTGGGTCTCGTAAAAATAGACTTAAACTGAATTTCCATACCTGATAATTTGTAAATAAGCATTCAAATACTTAATTTGTATACCATAATTGCCGGGATAATCGCCAAGATTGAGCTTTTAATTTTGAATTTCTCGTTTTGAGTTGCCGAATATGCAAAAATTCAACCCATTAAAACGGAATAAAAGTGAGATGACCCAATCTTTTGAGTTAGCGGTGACAGACTCAAACCATTAACCTATATTGGATTTTAAAAGTAGTCACTTGGTAAGTGTAAGATATGAATAGAAGGGATGACACTAAATCTAAAAAAATATCCTCCAAGAAGTTTAAGTTAAAAGCGAGAAAGAGGGTTTTAGTTTAACCATCAGAGTTAAAACCTCTCGATTGACTACAGAAAATATTTGTAGATACTTTTGCAAGTAGGAACTGAAAATACACCTGAGAGTGTTGAATCAGCTTACTTACACCAATTCACTTTTTAAGTCCACAGTGGACGATTTTCCGAAGTTATGATGTTGGAAGGCGTCTTTTTCCTAATGTCGGCGCTGGGCAAACAGATGAAGCTCGTACTCCTACTTTTAAGTAAGTTACGTGCAGTGTACAGCTCTCCCAACTCCCGAACGCAGTTCCTTCTCCTGTAGTTGCCCGTGTGCGTAGCTTGCTTCTCTGTTCAGCGAGGATTACAAGCAAGTCGCTATAGTCAACACAACCAACCTGTGGAGGCAAACCATTCCACAGTGCTAGACTCATCCGCGCTGGCTCCCCAACGCATTGCTTACCGTTAGACTGCTATCTATCCTCCAGTAGTTGTATTTGTGGGGGTGAGCATCTCGCTTGCCCTTTAAATTGCTACAAAATGGAAGCTTCCAGAGTTTTACGTGTTGCAACTAAATGCCCATTCAGAGCGTGAAAAAAGGGCATTAGCTTGAGATTTTAACAAAAGTTACCCATTTATGCTGACAAACTCATGATTTATAGAACTTAATCTGTTTCTAGTCTTTTCTTTCTAATTAGTTCAAGTGATAATACCAGATCAGTCATCCCTAAATTTATTAGTTGTCAAGAAAAATATTTAACTCCCAATTTTTTAATTAGCCGCTCAATAGAGCTTCGACAAACTCATAGCTAGAAAAGGGGCGCAAATCTTCAATTCCTTCGCCAGCACCAATAAAGCGAATAGGTAAACCTAGCTGTTGCACAACGGCAAGGGCAACACCGCCTTTGGCAGTGCCATCTAGCTTGGTTAAGACAACGCCACTCAGTTGGGCAGCTTGGGAGAAAACTTCGGCTTGCCGCAGTCCATTTTGACCTAAAGTGGCATCTAGAACTAAAAGAGATTCTACTTTCGCATTTGGGGCTTTTTTGTCGATAATTCGCCGGATTTTGCCGAGTTCGTCCATTAAATTTTTCTTGTTTTGCAGTCGCCCAGCTGTATCTACCAGAAGTAATTCTGTTTGCCGCGCTTGAGCTGCTGCGATCGCATCAAATACAACTGCTGCCGGATCTGTATTCTTTCCCGGATTGGCAATTACTTCTACACCACTTCTACTACCCCAAACTTTCACCTGTTCCACGGCGGCGGCGCGGAAGGTGTCTGCTGCGCCAATCAAGCATTTATAGCCAGATTTTTGTCCCAAATGGGCAATTTTGCCGATGGTGGTGGTTTTACCGGCACCATTCACCCCAGTGATTAACCAAATATTCAGGATTTCTTTGTCTGGGGTAAAGCTAGTTTTTTGGGATGCAATGCTTGGTGCATCCAGCATATCCCGGAGGATTTTTTTCAGATAAGCGATCGCTTCTTCAGGTGCAGTAACTTCTTCCCGAAGTTTTGTCTGTAAGGCATTAATAATAAAGTCCGTCGCCTCTACACCCACATCAGCTTGCAGCAGCAATGCCTCAATTTCTGTCACAGCAGCTTGGTTTAGCGGCCCTTGACCAACGATCGCCTTCAGTTGGTTGAGAATACTCCGGCGAGTTTTATCTAACCCTTGCCGGAGCTTTTTCAGCCAGGTAATTTCTTCAATAGAAACGTCTTCTGGACTTCTACCTTGAGCTGCTAAAACTTTCGCGGACCAGACAAACCCATCATCAAATACCAGTCCGGGAATTTCCTCTCCTGTCTCCAAGGTTGCAGCTACCGGCTGTACTACCTCCGGTTCTGGGACTTCAATCGCGGTGGCTATTAGTTGTTCCAGCTTGGCTTGGCGTTCTGCCGCTGCTCGTTGTAAGAAAGATGAGGTGGCTGGTGCTGTTGGCTGTGTTGCCTCTGGCGTAACTAGTGTTTCAATAGATGTTGGTTCAGTTTCGCTTGTCGTTATTTTTGGGCTTTCAACATCTGGAGCTTCAGCAATTGCTGCTACTAAGGAATCTTCTGTGCTTTCTTCTTCAGTAGCAGCTTGAATAACTTCTGGAGGTGCTGTTTCTGGGGTTGTAGTAACAAGTTCCTCAGCTGTTTCTGGCTCAGTGATTTGCGTAATTGCCGTTTCTAAGGTTTCAGGTTCTGCTGAGTTATCTGCTGAATCAGGCGGAGTTTCTACTACCTCAACTTGTTGTTTTTGCTGAATATTTTTGTAGGCAGCTTTAGCAAACGCTAACAAGTCTGGTGCAGTTTCAGCAGTTGGTGTTGACGTTTCGGCTAGCTCTGGTTGGGGTTCTTGTGCAGGAGGAGTTTCTTGCTGTTTTTTATCAGAGGGAGTCTCAGAGGAATCGTTATATTGACGACGGAACCAATTAAAAACCATTGCAGCAGTATTAGTTCTATGAGTTATAAGTTATAAGTTATGAGTTTAATTTAAGTTTGCACTTTTTCTTGTGGTGAAAACTTCCCGGTTATCCTCACCTTTCAACGCTAGTTTGAAAAGAATCGCTATAACTACGAGCTTCGCTTTGAACGTTCGCTCGGAGGAAGCCGCAGAAGCGGCTACAGACTTTTCTCCATAGCAATATAAGAATTATGCTGTTTTTTTCTGCTCAGTGACTCGGCGCAAAACACCGTTGATAAACCGATGACCATCGTCTCCACTGTAGCGTTTGGCTAACTCTACAGCTTCGTTGATGGCAATGCTGTCTGGAACTCCTAAAAACTTCATTTCTGCCACAGCGATTTGCAGGATATCGCGGTCAATTTGGGCGAGGCGAGTTACTTGCCAATCTACTAAGGCAGTAGAAATGAGTTCATCTATAATGTGTCGATTTTCGTTGACGGTAATCACAAGCTCTTTAGCGTAATTACGAACTCCCTTATCCTGATTAGCTAGCTGAATCAATACTGGGAAATCCATTGCTGTACCCAACTGATTGATTGCTGTCTGGGTACAGGCGATCGCTTCTTGGAGCATTGTTCTAGCAGAATTGAGGTCGGAGGCCCGAGTTTGGCTACTTAAAAGGCGGTCATTACTGCGTTGCAGTTCACCTGCGGCATTATCGAGGGTATCTTGCACTTCTGAAGTCAGAGTGCGTACTGCTCCTAGCACCAACTTAGATACTAGTTGATCATCTTCCAATTTATCTAATTTTTTGGGGTTTACTGGCAATTGGCTAAGGCTTAAAAGTGCCAATTCACGAGCAATTTGCTGGGGTTTACGAGGTTGCATAAAACTGAGGGGTGATTGTGCAAGAACTGATTAACTAGGCAGGGCAAACTTATAATTTTATCAACTTTGGCACAGTCAAACAACAACATTACGCATTTGCTTGTGACTTTGCCAGATTGATTTTAAGTTTCTTCAACGGGAATAACCTGCTGCTTGATTTCGTCGTGTTTTATTTCTAGTGTGGACTCTTTAGGGAAAAGTAAGGGTGTATTGGGGGCGACAATCCCACCTGATACAACTATTTTAAATGCGTCTTCAATTGATATGGAGAGGTTTACCACCTCGTCTTCAGGAACGACTGCGTACCATCCAGTAGTCGGATTCGGGGTAGTGGGTATAAAAACACTTAGCACGGGGCGAGACATCTGGGCTTGGATATCACTGCTGATTACACCGGTGACAAAAGCGATCGCCCAAATGCCTCGACGGGGATACTCTACCAAAATTACCCGACGAAACTTGCCATTAGAATCTTTTAATATTGTTTCTAAAAGCTGTTTTAGAGTTTTGTATACCTGTCCTGCTAAAGGAATTGCCTGTAAAAATCGCTCACCAAAATCTAATAACCACCTACCAGCAATATTCCGAGCCATCAAGCCCATCAACAAGATGCATAGTAGTGGTACAGCTAAACCTACCAATAGATTCAGTATATTTACTAAGAATGGATTTAACCCATCAAAGGGATTTAGTTGTTTGGGAATTTGGGTGAGGAAGTTGATTACCCAAGTAGCAATGGTAATCGTTAGCCAAATAGTGGTTGCAAGGGGAATTACTACCAACAAACCAGCGATCAGGTCGTTTTTTATGTCCTGTTTTAGGCGATCGATTACCAAGCCCCGATTCTCCTGTTTTAAGCTAGAGGAACTTTTATTATTGGTATTCATACCAGCAGATTCGTTAAATTCCGAAGACTTTAACTTTAGGCAGTTTTTACCGCAAGTAACTGTCCAAAACGCTAGCAGCTTGCTGCCGCCGCAAAAACACGTACTTGTTGCTGGAAATCAGCTATTTTCCTACAAGCATACACATAGACACTAACCAATCCAATGTCGGCTGGTTATTCTCAAAGGATGTTACTTTTCTTTGTAAGACTTGTAAATGATTGTTGCAAGTCTCTTAGGTATTACTAATCTATCGCGCTCAATCAAAAGCTGCTCGTGATTGTAAAAGCCAGAGCGCATAAACAGAAGAATTATTTTATTTGGTCAGTCACTGACATTTGAGCAGGTGCGGCTTTTATGAAATGCTCCGTTAAAAATATTAATTTATTATGGTGGTTCTCGTTTAACGTGGAAAACGCGATAGGGACGCATAGCTAACTGTACGTCCCCACTTCTGAATTCTGATTTTGCGATCGCGTATCCGTCCATCGTAGGTGATCGCTGCTTCAAATTTTAGGCCACATCAGCCTGCGTAATTTCAGAATCCGCGCCCTGCACCTGTTGTGTACTCTCTTGTGCCAGAATTGCCGTTGTGTCTAAATTAGGTTTTGGTAGATACTTCATTTCCCAGACTTTGAGCAAAATCAGGTATTCGTAGAATGCCTGCAATGTACACCAAGCAAGTCCGGCGCGTCCATCTAAACATCCGCCTAAGATAAAATACATATATACAAACCGTAGCAACGGTCTGGCGGGTAAACGCAAAGACAAATCTTTTAGAGCGCGGCGTTTTTCGACTTCCGATTTGCCAAAGAATAAATCTCGCCAGTTAACTTTTCCTTGTTCTAACTGATACAGCGTTTCTTGAGCTTCATCTGTAGAATAACGGTTATGCTTGTCAATCCAACGGTTCAAACCTTTACTACAAGTGTAGTGTGGGTATGTTTCTTTTAAAAAGCTAGTTGCACCCTCACAAACTTCCCGCTCAGTATGACCATAGTCTGTAAACCAGACTTTACCGTGGCAAAAGAGGCGCATTTGGTAACGGGGATACTGTGTGCTGTAGCGAATCCAATGATTCATGAACATGACACGTTCAGCCACGTAGTAACCGATGTAATCTGGATTCTGACTTACCTTTTCGCATTCCGCGAACAGTTCTGGTGTCATGCGCTCGTCAGCTTCGAGAATATAAACCCATCCGTGCTTTGGAGGGATAGACTCTAACATCCAGGTGCGTTGGCGTCCGTGGCTTTCAAAAGCGTGTTGGACGACGCGGATGGGATAGCGACTAGCGATTTCTACAGTGCGATCGCTACTGCATGAATCCACAACAATTATGTCATCCGATAGCATCGCCGATTCTATACAAGCAGCAATATCTAATTCTTCGTTATATGTCAGTATGTAAATTGAAAACATTACCCAAGTTTTATAGCGATTTTACTCAGCGATAATTGCTTTTTTATTGTTATTAACTACTAGGCGCATGGCAGTATAAGCCATCAATAATTATTAGATACGTTCTACTGCCATACCGATAGTAGATTAGCGTGCAGTAGCTCTAGGTTTACCAGCTTGTACAGCACCCCTGCCTTTTAAGCCTGTCCAGCCGATGATAATGTAACCAATAGACAACAGCAAACTGCTAATCCCAATCCGCAGTCCAGACTTCCAAGCATTATCTCTAGCTTGTTGCTGTGCTTCGTCTCTGCGCTGGCGAACTTGGCTTAGTTGTTGACTTTGCAGTGTCTTAATATCTGTTTGTTGTTCAATAGCTTTGTTAAGTGCTTGGGGATCTGTTTTAGCCTTCCTCAACAAATCTTTGATATTTGCAGGAATTTGAGGACTCTCAAGTGCTTGCTTATATCTCTGCTCATCCTTAAGGATTTCACTAAACTGAGTTTTGGTTTGGTTTCGCAGTTGCTCTAGTTGAGCTTTTCCTTGCTCAGTATTCAATTGTGCTTGCAATTGGGATAACCGAGCGTTCAGTTGATTTTCTGCCTGATCTGCTTCTTGGGTGATGCGGTTGAGTGTTTGAGTCTTAGCTTGATTGACGTTATTGAGGTGCAGGGGAAAAATCAGCAAGAACATCAACCCTAAAATACTTGAGATGATCAGGGCGGGAAATCTTAAATCGATACCTTGGGGGCGATCGCCTCCTGCATCAGCACTATCAACCCAATAGGCAGCAAATAGAAGCCCCAAACCTACTAAAGGAACAATTCCGCGATCAACTAGCGCTGTTGCCAAGTTGATTTGCCATACCCGATCAGTTGGTTGAAAGGGTAACAATAGAATAAAAAAGTCAACGAAAAAGGACAAAATGCAGATTATTCCAACTACTTTAAGTGTGAGGGCAGTAGTCACGGAAGCAAAACGGTTAACCATAGTTTTTCAAACTGGCGGTGAATACGAGTGATTTTCATATTTCAAGCTACTTGAATATTGTGCCTATGATGGTAACTTTTGTGTAGAAACACAAAGCAGATTCAATACTGGTAAAGGCTATCTGCCTCTTGGTTTTCAACTAGGCCACAGTAGCATTTGTTATGTATAGTGTCTTCAGGAAATTCCTGGTATTTGAAGATACAAAGCTAATGCGGGGTAGTAAGAAAAGACTGATTAATTACCCGATCTCCCTTATTGCAGTTTTCAATCGGTCGTAACACGGGCCTTATGTCGGGTCATACAACTAGCTGTGCGCCTGTAGCGTATCTTGCATCCATACAAAAATTGCTATATCTTCCTTATCTGCTCATTTTTCTATCTCCCTTGCAAGGGCCTGTTCCCAAACCGGCAGATCCTCCGGTCGGTCAACATCGGCTAGAGGCGACAAGTTTATATGTGATAAATTCAGTTTCTGGGCAATATCCACGGTTTTCTGGAATACTTGAGCAGTTCCCCACTCGATGTTAACGAATAACTCCGGGATGGGTTGGCGCAAACCAATTAAGTAATATCCACCATCGATCGCAGGGCCAAGTACCAGGTCAGAGGTGTGTAACTTTTCAAAGGCTGTCGCTAGAATCTGGGCATTCACTCCAGGACAATCTGTACCGATGATAATTACATTTTCTGTACCAGATTGAAAGGCATCGAAAAGCGATCGCGCCATCCGCGAACCTAGATCCCCTTCACCTTGAGACTGGTAAACTAAATCCAACCCTAGCCAGTCTTGCATAAGTTGCAAATCGCCACCTGCAAACCGCACTTCCACAGATATGTCAATGACTTTTTGCAATTCTTTAACCTGAAATATTGTATGTTCAGTCATTTCCCGTTGAAGGTTGGCAGCACCAACAGTTCCCAAAGCAGGAATAAGTCGGGTTTTTGTCTTCCCAGGTTCTGGATAGCGAGTGAAAATAATCAGGTGCTGTTTTCGATTTGCTGGTAAATTCAGCACACAATACCTTATTTAAATGAACTAAAAATATCTTAATAGCAATACTTGTCGTTTTCGTTGGCTGTAGTATTTTCCTTTGCAGTTCGCATTGTTCCTAAAATCGTTGAAATAATAACACAACGCTTAACTTTACCACCAGACCTACTGGATAGCGTGATCCGTCCCATATCACCAACGCTTTTAACATTACCTCTGTAGTCAAATTGAACTTTGCGTATGTCATTTGATAGTTGCAAAGTAGTCTCAGAATCTAAGCGCACATTAGAATCTAGGTTATTCCAGTTAGCCGTAGATGGGTTTACTGTAGCAGGATGAATCGCCCATTGAACAATGCTGTTTTGCTCACGAATGCTGACTTGCCAAGTTAGCTTTTCTTTACTGGCTTGGCTTCGAGCTTGCTGCATAGCAAGGTGAATTTCGTTTTGGGCAGTGTTGAGACGGCGAGTCTGCACAAAAGCTAGCCAGTTGGGTATTGCCAGTGTAGCTAATATACCAATTAATGAAATCACTGCTAAAGTTTCTAATAGTGTAAAACCACTACTGGAGTGCTTATTCAAAAGCTTTTTTTTATTAATTCGAGACGGTAAATGCACCCTGGTATCCATTTTGGTCTTCTGATTGCTTTTCAACTACCTAGCCGTTGAGCAATGTTTCAGTTTTTTGCCTTCTGAGGTTAGTAATACTGTCTAGCAAGGTAGGCAGGATAAGGATTATGACAATTTTAAGTAACAGTTTTAAGGTGAAATTTATATTCTGAAGTCTTGAGGTGTCATGAAGGAAATACTTCCATAAAAATATGGCAGATGTTAAACCTTTTTGTCTATTCAACGGCTTTTGTAGAGCTTTGCAGACCAAGTATTTGTACAAATTTGCCAAACTTAGATTCCAACTATGCTTTAGTGCGGAAGGTCTTTCCTTGTAAGCTCTTTCAAGCACTTGCAAGCAAGATTTTTCCTGCCTGACAAGATTGCAAGAAACTGAATTAGCACTTATACGATATAAGATTTGTACAGATGGTACACATATAAAATCAAACTTAGAAGCTAATCGCAGCCACATATCCCAATCCTGAGCCGCACTAAGAGATTCGTCAAAGCCACCTAATTTAATTAAAGCTTTTCTACAAATTAAAGGATTGGAACCATTCTCTAGAAAGTTATTTAGTAGTAAATTTTCATAAACATTTCCATTTACATTAACGCGCTTGCCTGAAAGTATAAATTCATCATTTGTATTAATATAATCAGTCCAACTGTAAGCAACTTGTGCAGTAGCGTTTTCTTGCAAAGCCTTTAACTGAGACTGAAGTTTATCAGGCGTCCAAAGATCATCTGCATCTAAGAAACTAACAAATTCTCCAACTGCACGCTGTAGCCCTCGGTTACGGCTGATGTTTCCGCCAGCATTAGAATAGGAAAATACCTTTATTCGTGGGTCTTTGATTTGTGTAACAATTTTTAATGTTAAGTCTTGTGAACCATCATTAATTACAATTAATTCTAGATCAGTAAAAGTTTGATTTAGAACAGATTGAATTGTGTGTCCAATAGTCTTTTCACTATTATAGGCAGGGATGATTACAGAAATTTTTGGTAACTTTTCGCTGATTGTAATCATAGTTATAGAGCCATTTTATTTTTCAGTACTTTACCTAAATTACATTTTAAGTAGTAAATAGGACTTATCATACTAGCCAAGTAAAACTCTATTTCAAAAAGTGCAATTAGATTACTTTTCAACTCCCCTCTATACTGAATAAGGTGCTGTAATACTCGGCGGAAATTACCTAAAATAGTTTTTACAAAAACTATTGGTTTTTGCCAATTTTTAGTATTTATCAAGCGTAACTGGAAAATACACAACCCACAGCCGCGTGCCAGAGTTAGTAGGTAATCTCTTTCAAGCCGCCAATGTGGTATTTGATGATAAGTGTGCATGGTAGGGTTATACCAAATTTGCCAACCTCCATAATGTATGTAAAGTAATGGTTCATAGTCATCACCCTGCACCAAAATACCAGGCAACTTCCCGCTTAAAGTAGGCCGTTGTGGTACATTTTCGCGCCATACTTTTTTCCTGACAACAAGCGCCGCACCAGGAGGAAGTCTTAAATTCTCTGCATCAAATAAATGTGGATTCGGCCCATGTTCTCTGATAGCTAAAAAAGCTTGAATTCTTTCAAACTTTTCTGGCGGTTTTACTTCAAAATCACCATGAATCTGTCCACTCCAAGCACCTGCTTGAGAATGCTCCAATCCAAAGGCATATGCTTCGGCTAACCAATCAGGAGCAGGTAAGTTATCATCATCTAAAAATGCTATTAGCTCACCTCTGGCTTCACGTACTGCCCGCAACCGTGCAAAAGCGGCTCCCTGTTCCGTTTCTAAAAAATATCTTAAATGAAATTTTCCATCATATATTTTTTGGTAATTCTGAATTATTTCAAATGTGTTATCAGAACTGTTATTATCTACAATAATAATTTCCCACTTCAGTTTTTCTACACCTGTTTGGGTCAATAGCTTATCTAAAAGTTTTGGTAAACGGGTTGCTCCGTTATATGCAGGGATGGCTACGCTAATATCTAAACTTTCAACTGCTAATTCGGTCATAATAACTAACTTTTTGATAATTTATTTTTTAAAGTATCCATTTTTCCAAAGATAAAAAGGGCTAATTAAACTACTTAAAAAAAGTTCCATTTCGCAAGCAACTACCAAATCATTTTTTAGTTTAGTTCGATATTTGAGTAGATGTAAAACTATTTTACGTATGTCATTGATCATATAAGGTAAAAGAGCAAATGGTCTATATACCTGTTTTATGTTAACCATTCTAGTTACATAACGGCTAAGTCCAATGCCTCTGAAAAACGGAATTAAATAATCTTTTTGTAGCCGAGAATTTGGTATTTTATGAAAAATTTCCATTTCGGGGTTATACCAGATTTCCCATCCTGATCTTTGGATGTAAGCCAACATTTCTAAGTCTTCACTGGTAAGCATATTGCCTTTAACTCTACCAGTTAAAATAGGCTTTTCTGGTACGCTTTCTAACCAAGCTTGTCTACGGACAACAAGTCCGGCTGAGGGTGGTAGCAATTTTTTGGCTGCTTCATATAATAACGGCAAATTACCCCGCTCTGTAATTGCCAAGAATGGAGCAATTCGCTGAAAGTTTTCTGGTGGTTCTACTTCCCAGTCAGGGTGAATTTGGCTGCCATAAGCTCCTGCTTTGGGATACTTTTCACCAAAGGCATAAGCTGCGGATATCCAATTAGATATTGGGTAGTTGTCATCATCTAGAAAACCGATGAATTTACCTTTAGCTTCTGCAACTGCTTTTTTTCGGGCATAAGCTGCTCCCTGTTGCCCTTCAAAGCAATATTTTAAAGGGTAAGGACACTGCCAATTTTTTTGGTAGGTTTGAATAACTTTAGCTGTGTTATCACTGCTGTTATTGTCTACAACTATAATTTCCCAAGATAAATTTTCGGTGTAAAGTTGGTTTTGTAGGCGCTCCAGTAGTTCAGGCAAACGACTTTCACCGTTATAAGTTGGGATAGCTACAGTAAAGTCAAGGTTATCAGTCATTTGACAAAAGTTACATTTTGATTAGGACGCTTTTTATTTTATATGTTGAACCAATGGCTAATTTATCAGTAGCTCTTAAATAAACTTATCAAACATTAAAACTGCACATGATGTTTCAATTTTGCTATTAGCGTGCAGTTTTATATACAGTCTTATTACGTATTCTTTGATAAAATTTGTTACTTAAGCTACTTAATTACATTCAGCGTCTTTTGCTGTGAGCATTGAGCCTAAAAGAGTTTTGACAATCACGCATCGTTTTACGCTACTAGCCAATGTAGAATTTGTAGAGCTTGGTACAGCTACCACTATTTTTAACCCAGGTGGTTCTGTCGAAGGGGCTGTAGCTGTTCCAAAGTTTGCATTAGGTAAAATCCCCATATAGTCAAAGGTAATTTTTGTTGATGTACTTAAAGTATAAGATACAGATGAACCAGCAGTGTTTTGACTGGTGAGATTCGCACCTAGCAGAAATTTATCAGAATCGGCTCCCACATCTGCCCCTAAAGGTTTCCAAGTGCTGATCCCAATATCGGTACGATAAATAGCAACCTCTACATTTTGAGTTGTGCTATTTTTCTGAAAGCTGACACTGTAGCTAAGTTTTGTCTTTTTAGCTTCGCGCTGTGCTTCTTGCAGTGCAGCTAAAACGGCATCATTCGCCTTATTTACTCGCTGTCGATTCACAAAGGCAAGCCAACCTGGAGCTGCGATCGCAGATAGAATTCCTATCATCACCATTACTACAATTAATTCTATCAGAGTAAAGCCAGCATCTTGTTGAGCGTATCTACAACCACAACGTAGCCTATTAACTAAACATCGCTGTTGGCTTCTTCCATTCCTGTGAATAGGGTTCAATAAGTTCAAACTTAACTTTCCCATAATTAGCTGCCATTAATTAATCCTTGAATTTTCAGCACTTATTTAGTAAATAAGTATCCGCGTCCTTGTACCCGTATACTTGCATTAGGAAAATAAGTTTTGTTACTATCTGTATAATTCTGGTTATTGCTTTTTAACCGCGTGAGTGCATTGCCTCGTAAAAATACTTGTGCTGTTGTGTTAACCCTATCAATACACGCATAAAAGCTGGTCATTTTATACGTATTACGAGTATTAAAACTAGCTGTATTTGGTGGTACTGTTAACTGCGCGTTGATAACAGAGTCAGTAGAACATATTACTCGTGATGGCGCTGCTGGTACGTCGTCAGTTTTACTTTGATCAATAAAGTCAACAAGTACTGTGGTATCGGCAGTATAATCTGCTGTGGCTTTTACCCAAGCATTCATCTTATCTTTGAGAGTGCCTATTCCATCCAGCCTAAATAGAGTAAAACCTGGACTAGGACAATTACCACTAATATATTTGCCAGTATAACCAGTACAATCAACACCAGTGCTAGCTGGTACACCATCCTTAATTTGCCATCGGGCGATACGAGCTGCATTAGACCAAGTAGAACTAGATGTAGCGTCTTTAATTAAATAGTAGGCAACCAATGAGTATACAAACGTATCATCTTTTTCGTTTCCTGTAATTGTAAGTGCTTGGTTAACTATTTCTCGCTTCCAAAAGACAAGAACAGGGACTCTATCTGTCGCGCTAGAATTAGGTAGTTGGTTTTTTATAGCTTCAATTCCGTCAGCATCATAAAGATAAATTGCCTGTTGTAAATCACGGGCAATATAATCTAGTGCAGCTTGAGTTTCTTGCTCAGAATTTGCCTTTGCTTGCTCCTTTTGGTCTGTTTCCATAATGTTAACCATAAACCCTAGCAACGGGGTGATGATAAGGAATGCCATGATCATGGCAATCAACAATTCAATTAAGGTAAAACCGCTAACTTGCTGAACTGGCCTAGAGCGTTTTAGCTGGCTTCTGAGTAAGAATTTTAGTGTCCTCACCATATTGTGGAATTCTCTTTAGTTATAAATGCACAGTGAGCATCGTAATAGTATGAAACTGCTAATTTTTATTGACAAGTTTGATTTGTTGCAATACCCAGTCTTCGGCATAAAGCCTGAAAGGTAGTATTGCTGTTGCCAATATCGGTTGTCATTTCGATTAATGGTGCTTGGCTATCGCCCAATCCGCCTGTGAAAGTTTTTTGTATTTTCTTATCATCATTCGAGTTCCCAGTGTTGGCTGTTATAGTTTTACTAAAGTCAATATCTGTTCGATAAACCCGAATTGCCAGACGGTAACCGTCGTTTACTGAACTACCTGTGACTTTAACTTGAGCAGCTTGAATGTAAAACTGCTCAAACGGCTTATCCCTACAATTTGTAGTACTAGTAATAGTAATAGTGCCATCTTTCTTAAAGCAATACAAATTCGTATCACTTGCTTGTGGAACAGGCATCTCTGTACTGCTAATTAAATAGGCTGCTGCTTGAGTTGAATTTGAAACATTTCGGGTTGTAGTTGCATTTGCAGAATCGCGTGCAATGATTATACTTGGTGCAGTAATTGCTCCAGTTCTAACGCCATCAATGAATGTTTTTGTTGCTTGGGTTGCAAGTTCCACTCGTCGAGACTGAACGCGGGTTGCTGTTGAGATGACGATCGCAGGTGCGATCGCTGCTAATAAAATAGCAACCACAACTATTGCTACCAACGACTCAATAATCGTAAAACCAGGCTCATCGGCAGGGATGATTTGTTGCTGTAGTTTGTGCTTAATCATTAACTTATCACCAGCTTTTGATACCAATTTGCATTCAAAAACGTAATTGAAAAATTTTACTCCCCTAAAGTGAAAGTTACAGTTTAGGAGAGTAGTATGAAATTTTAAGATGGGCAGTTACTAGGACGTTGATCGGAATCGATTGCAGGAGTATATACAGGAGGAGTACTAGTATCGGGTTTTTTCGCACACAACAAACTTTGCACCCATGCATCATCTCGACCAACTTCCCGGAAGTACTCATCTGGCAAGTCATCGGGTATGGTTGCCAGTTTTTGGGCTAATAAGTCAGGCGACTGAGATAGCAGTGCTACATCATAACCCCATTGCCGTGTAGGAGCCAGATAGAAAGGAGTTCTGCTGTCGTTGCCTTGAATCGGATACTGGTAATTACTGGATTGAGTTGATATGGATGTGCTGAATGATGCAGTGGCATAGGCACTTCGTTTAGTCTGGACGAAAGTGCCACTAATCCTAGCTTTAATAGCATCAGTTGGCTGTGTACCAGTTGAGTTCCAGTTTTCTAAAAAGCGCACAAAGTTGTGTAGACCACCATTGTCTTCTGTAGGACGCGCTGGGGTATCTCCAGCCACAGCAATCAA
Organism: Nostoc desertorum CM1-VF14; assembly: GCA_019359245.1. Lineage (GTDB taxonomy): Bacteria > Cyanobacteriota > Cyanobacteriia > Cyanobacteriales > Nostocaceae > Nostoc > Nostoc desertorum. The sequence continues at coordinate 47,644 of JAHHHR010000034.1, forward strand.
ATTAAAGGTAGTTTCAGTAGCTGTTTGCAACCAATTATTGTGGGTTCCAGAGATAATCTGATTAGTGTTATCTGGGCTTTGAGGAGTAGCAAAAGGTTGGTTAATTTGTAAAACTGGTTCAAATTTAGTAACAATACCAGCAACTACAACAGGCTTCAGCCAGGGCATGAACGCATCGTTTGGTGGCGGTAATAGTGTTGTCCCCGTAGTGGATGTTGTTGACCCTAGAGGAAATTCTTGTACCTTACCAGGTACATCAACTGCTAGGACTTTAAGAGGAGTAACTAACTGACCAGTCGTTGCATTACGTACAAAAGCAATTCTCCGAGGAGCGTTTGCAGAAAAGCATTTTGGACTATCTTGATCAAAAGTTGCTGGATCATCAAAGATGTATCCTGTTTTTATTCGATTATTGCCTGGGTCTCCATTTTTACCAACAATTTGACCATTATAAAACGTATTACCTCCTCCACCTCCACAGGCTGTCTGGATTGTCCATGCAGTCGTCGCTTTTGTAGGATCGCTACAATCTGCTTGGTTAGTTGCAGAGCAAACTTCTGTCAAATATGACCCTGGTGGTATTTGTAGCGCAATTGGTGTCACAAAGTTGTTGAGGTAGGAACTACCTTGAAACCCTGTTGTAGTTGAGTCAAGGTCTTTGGGTATGCCTGTAGTGGTATCACGCCATTGAGCTAGGGGGACAAAGCTATTGTATTGTGAGAATTGTGAGAAACCAGATGGTATTGGGGATGGAGGATTATAGCTATTACTCCAGTCATAATCTCCCTCATTGCGGTAGCCCAATCTAAAGTTATTAGAAAGTAAAGTAACAGCATCTGCCAACACAGATGCGGGACGCCATTCATCCCCAGTTGTACAGTTTGGTAGCCTTGTGTCATTTGGACGACACGCGAAATTCGGATTGCGCTGTGCTTTGGCGCGAGTATAGAAATTGCTCCAATCATCTGACAATGCTGTTGTGAACTCTTCTTGGGTGTGAAGATTAAAGTTCCCCTTAACGTAAACAGGCAAATTAGTAGCTAAAATTAACCCTTTCTCTACATCTCGATAATTATTACTTGTGCCGCGACCAATTTTTGAGCCGTTGATGAGCATAATGGCATTAGGACGGCGTGTTGGATCAAGTGTATAATCCACTGGGCTTTCAAGTTTTTGCGCCTCTGGATCTGTCTTTGTTGAACTCAAATCTGGCAGTGCATCATTGCGAGTAGCATAAATAATGCCACTATTTGGCAGTAAGTATTCTTGGGCTGGAGTTGCTGCACCATACGTAGTAGTGCGAAGCGAGTTGATATCTAATACTGTGGCGCGAATTTCTAAAGGTTGTCTGTCTTTTTTTTCAAGATCGTAATCAGTACTTGCAGTAGTTGTTTGATTTGCCTTAACCTGTCTCGCATCTAAAAAGGCAGTTTCTCGAATTGCACCGTGAGGAATAGGAGGTGCACTGGTTATTGGAGAAATACTGCCGTCTAAAATTTGTAGGGCGCAAATTGCAGAATGAATTGTAGATTGTTCCGAAAGAGTACGATTTGCTGCTGTTTTTGCTAAAGCTTTTGCTAACAGTCCATCATCTATAGAACGTCCAGCTAAATAATCTGTATTAGTTGCATCAGTTATTGGACGTTTTGGATCTCCTTTTATATCTCCTTTTGGATATTTTAATTGGGATTGATAAGTCAGTAGCGCCTGATAATCAGTAACTGTTTTGGTTGGAGGCCCGTAAACTATGCCGTTATTGGATAAACCAGGTGGATTTGAACTATTAGCATCTGAAGCCCAAGCTGGAAGTCCTGTTTGATTTTTAGCAGTAGTGCTGTTAGTAGGGACGTAAAAGCTGCTTACACAAGCTATAGGTTGTGGACTTTGGTGGTCGTAACTAGTAGCTTTGTAGTGATAAACAGCTGTAGCTCGCATCCGCAGATATGGTGTCTTAGTTGGATCGGTAATTTCGGGCCATTTATACTGTATTGAGGAGTAATTAGTTGTGGTTACAGCAGAGTAATCATACATCCAATATGGCTTAATAGTCTTTTGTGTGGGTGCTGGAGACTGAGGCACTGGCATCAGGTCAGACCAAATTTCTTTGGCAGCTGAAGTGAAGATAGTACTTGCGGCTGTGAAAGTGTCAGGCAAATAAATCCCAGCACCAGTTACCACTCGTAAACCACCAACAGGATCTTGTATGGTACTCGGAACTTGAGCTGCTGCTAGTTCCCAATCTTTATCTCGGTCTGTAGAGCCTAAATCAGCTAGTATTTGTACGCGAGAGCGGCGAGTGCGAGGTGTAGAAGGTGTTGTTGGTAGATCCCAGTTAACATCACTAATATTTTGGGTATCTTGGGGATTTGGGCCTACAAATTGGCTTTGATTGCTATCCCACCAGATTTGAGGTAGATTATTACCAATTACAACCCTATCACCCAAGGATTGTTCTTTTCCCTCATAGTCTTTTTGTAGTTTAATCGGTTCCGTTGCACCAGGTGTCAGTTTATTACTGCTTATACTTAGTGTCAAATTAGTATAACCAGTACCCGTTTTACCATCCGTCGGATCGGTAGGATACATCCAAGCATTTACAGGGCGTAGGGTATCGCCACTGCCTTGAAGCGGAGTAGTTGTGACGTATGTACCTAATGCGACTGATTCAGTACTTCCAGCAGGAATTTCTCTGTAAGGTACGCGGCGCGTGCGTTTTTTAAAATATAGCTGTAGCTGTTGTTTGCGAAGTGTGAGTTCTTCTGCTGCTGTGTAACTTGCTAAAGCAAGCTTATCTTTTTGTTGTTGAATACCTTTGGTTACTTCTGTAGGATCAGGATTTGTAGTGTTAGCTATTTGGGCGCTAACTAGGCGATTGATGCGTTGCTCATAGGCGAGACTGTTATAAGCGATTAAATTCGCTTGATTTGCTGCTGGAGTAGTTGATTTTGCAAAATCGACTACAACAGGATCGGTAGCTTCTCCTTTTCTAAATAAATCCACTTGGGTGACCTTGGATGAGTCACTTGTATCTGTGAAGCCACCAGCACCCAAGTTTCCACCAATTACTATTTTGGCATTTTCATCATCGTAGAAGCAGGATTCCTTACTGCTAACTTGATATAGCTTGACATTATTTCCTGGTGAACCAGTGAGAAAATTACTATTGGTAAAAATTCGTCCATTTAATCTGAAGGCGGGGCCTGGACTAATATCTATGTCATCTTCATAAAGAACAGCATTATTAACTACAGGAATTTGGATACGCTCTTGTTGATACTCTAGAGCAGAAAAGCTTTTATTACCTTTGTAAAGTTCGTACTTAGTATTAGAAGCTGGTGTAGTAGTAATAGGAACAGTTGCTGTGTAGACAAAGAAGGCTTTTTTCAACTTATTACCCACCTTAAACCAGCCAGTATTACCTACTAAGGTGGCGCTTGTGCCTAGCGTATCTCCACAATCTCCACTGACATTACCAGCAGTCATTGGTAGAGTTCTTGCCTCTAATGGATTTCTGGCATATTTATATACACCAGAGTTTATAGGGGGATTTCTAAAGTAAATGCCATAAAGTGTGTAGCTATCAAATTTGCCGTTGTTATCGGTATCTAGAGGGTATAGCCATGCAGTATCTAGTGTCTTAGCTTTTTCAGCAGCTTCGCTTCTTTTTGCTTGTTGATCAATATTTAAAGCCAGTTGAAGTTGAGTTTCATCACCAAATGTATATTCATTGATATTGCCTTTCAAAGTAGAATACAACGCATCATCTGTTGGTGTGGCTCTTGGTAGTCGTCCATCTTGAAATAGCTTATTTATTTTAGCTCTAGCGCGGTCAATTGCTGGAGTTGCGGCGTTAAGTGCAGCCTCATTTACTCGAACATTGCTAGCATTTTTGGAACGTTCAAAAGAGCGAAATAAAATTGCAGTTGTTAAGAGTACAACAACTAAAGATACCATTGCCACCGTTGGCAAAACAAACCCAGCATTTGCCGTACCACGTCTTCTATTAGTGGTGAAAATAGTTCTTAGTAGCCAAATAATTTGCTTTTTTATTGTAGATAAAAGCTGGCTGCTAAGTTTTTTTAAATTAAATATTACTGCCTTGAATAACTTGCGTCTTACAGACATAGAAGCTCCCCTGCCAAGTGTTTGTTTACAGATTTGAAAATGTTGATTTTATAGCTAATTCAACCTATTATGTAAGTTTTAACTAAAAGTGAGATTTTTTATTGATGTGAAACCTAACCTTGCTTAAATATTGTTAAAAATGCAGTAGTAAATTAACAAATACTATTGATTCAATTTATATCATGAGTTCATTTTTTGGTTAATACCGAAAAATACTGAAATTATCGAAATTATTTAATTTATGCCTGTTTGCTAAATAAAACTTATCCTTCTATGGAATACTGAGGTTACAAAACAGAACCTGCATTTGCACAGGCTAATTAAACTCACTTTGTTAGAGAAATAGTATAATTTAAACTTAACTTTGTAGAAATCTATTTCATTCAAAGGTAGCTTGATGAAGATGTTGTCAGCATACTAAAGTTATAGTACCCACCTGTTAAAGTAAAAATATCAGTGAGGGGCAAAATAATATGAAAAAATTTAAAACCTCCCTGTAGTGGGGAGGCGGCAGAGTGAATATTCTTAATTTCAAGCAAATACGCAGTAATTAGGTTTAATAGTGGATAGCTGAATTACACTGTTGTTTGCACAAGCTATGTATTAGATTATTGATTTGACGACAAAGAAGTCGGCTTGAAAAAAATTTCATACGGTACGAAAAATCGCCGTAGGAAGCCAGGCTTTAATACAGCAGAAGTTTCAGCATCAATAGGTAGGCACTGGGAGCGGTAGGCTTCAAGCGCCTCTATCTTCTTGCTTTGAACAGAATGAATAGGTATACGGTGAGCAGATGCTAATTCATCTAATTTCAGGTCACGGAAGAGTAAAGATTTCCAGAGAATCCAAATAGGGTACTGTAAAATGTCAACCTCAATTTCAGAGTGTTGAATTGCCGCTAGCAGTAATTCATAAGTTACTTCGTGGTCTTTAATCCGGTCTTGGCGGTGAGTAACATAAATCTCCCCAGGCTGGAAGGATTTCAGAAGCCCGGCAAGTTGTTCAATTGTTTGTTGGCGCTTGCTTGCATCTAGATATTGAAGCTGACTATCTGGTTTGTCGAGAAAGTAAATTTGGCTCTTGTCTACACCTAAGATGCTTAAAGCACAAAGCGCTTCCTGCTTACGAATTGGAACCATTTCACCAGATTGAAATTTGGAATGTTTGCCATGACTTGCTGCTCCATCAGTGACAAAAACAATCTGGACTGGCACATTCTGTTCTCGCTTGAGTCTAATCAAACCACCACACCCCAAAACTTCATCATCCTGGTGTGGTGCAATTATCATCGCAGATTTCTGATTAACTTTCATTGGCTTACTACCAATATGCAATAGCCAAAGAAACTGCACGCTACTCAGAAATTCTGGCAATTTATGATTGTATAGTCGCCAAATCTTGTTTTGTACTCGATGAAGGAAATGTTTAACGTTCAGCATTCTCTTAATTCCTTTATTGCATCTCTGAAAATCGGTTTCATTCATCTCTACAATATTGACTCGTGAGTTATATTTTATTCGGATTTATCTACGGAGAAAGAGAAACTACTGTTGTAGGTTTTTATATATGGCTGCTAAATCTGCTGCCTGCATATTTACTGTACGAACAGGTTTAATACCTTGGCGTAATTTATTAAGTAAATTAGTATCTGTTGCTAACGATACAAAAGCTTGAGTCCAAGCTTTTGTATCGTTAGCAGTCACTAACCAACCATCAATGCCATGTCTAACAAGTTCAGCAATACCCCCTAAGTTAGATCCGATAACAGGTACAGATAGGGAGTGGGCTTCTAATACAACCAAAGGCCCAGTTTCCAGGCATTGGGAAGGTACAGCCAGTAAATCATAGCTAGCTAGGGTTTGGGGAAGCTCAACTCTAGTTAATTGTTTATTTACACGAATTCGAGCATCGTTTGCAATCAAATTAAAGATTTTTTGACGATATCGCTCATCTTGCGTTATTCCATAAATGGTCAACTCAATCTTTACTTGCTGAGGTAAATCTTTAACTGCCTGTACTAAAATTTCGATACCTTTATATATATCCCAACGTCCTAAAAAAACTACTTTTAAAGGGTCTGATTGGTGTTTTGTCTTTGGTACTTTTCCTTGTGCTGTATAAGAAATTCCATGTCGAGAGAGAATGAGCTTTTCTTCAGGTATGCCGTTGATGAGTAGAGCTTTATAAAGCCAATCACATACTGTCACAATGCGGTCAGCATATTTTGCCATTTTTAGCAAACTTTTTTTGCGTGCAGCAACATAACCAGGCACGACAAAAGGGCGTACAAATCTTCCTAGATTGCCATCGTCTACTGAGGCTGGAAGATATGCACTTGCAGGCATTGGTAGGCGACTGAGAAGATCCAAGGGCAAATGGCTCAAACTATTGACCATTGCAGCAGGTAGCTTTTTGCTCAAAGTATCAGCACACTGGGAACAGCGAACCACATCAATTTTGCCATCACAAACTTTCTGTCCATTGAACATCAAAGTAACTCTCTGGCAAACTGGTACAGCATAGTGTACTGTCAACACTGTTGCCATGCCTAATTCTTTAGCTAATCGCAAATGAGGCAACCCACAATATACTTCCCAATGGTGCTGATGATATATGTCTGCTTTTTGATTAGTTAACCAATTAGCGAAATACTCAAATTTACCATGCGGGAATTGTCCATGATTTGGTTCTGTTTTGGGTGCAGGAAATACAGGATATCGATAAACTTCTACGTCGTTATATTTATAAGTTTCTTCTTTTTGGGAACCGTTACTAGCTGCTGCTATCTGGATGTCAATATCATGCGATGGCTCCGCCAACGCTAAGAGTGATCGCAATTCTGGCAGTAACTCGGTGAGGTTTACTTGAATACCACCACATTTATCTGGGAAGTAACGAGCAAGAGCTTGAATTACTTTCATAGTAGGAGCCTCGAGGACAGTAAATCTGCTCTTGCTATTTTACTCGCTGTATTATGAATTACCCATTAATAGCTGTGCTTCAGTAAAAACCGTAGAGGTTCTCAATTGAGTCAAATACAGTCGCTTCTTAGTGGGGCACAGCTAGAGCGCCAGTCCAGTAGAAGTAGTAACCTCACCCCGCCCTTCGGGCACCCCTCTCCTTATTAAGGAGAGGGGATATAGATTAAGCGCTAAAGTATTTGGCTAGTGGGTGGTAAGCAATAATTGCAGTGGTAGATTGTTCTGGATAAAGTTGTTCACTTTCATCCATATACAAGTTAATCTTGTCAGTCTGCAATAACTCCAGTTGCTTGTATTGGTCTTGGATATTTGGGCAAGCGGGATACCCAAAGCTATACCGTGAGCCACGATAGCGTTGTGCTAATATATCCCGAATATTGTCGGGTTCTTCAGCTGTAAAACCTAACTCTCGCCGGATTCTGGCGTGTGTCCATTCAGCCACAGCCTCAGCCACCTGTACCGCCATACCGTGAAAATACAGATAATCAGTGTATTGGTTGGCAGAAAATAGCTTTTGGGCGAACTCTGTCGCAATCTCGCCTACAGTTACGGCCTGCATTGGGAAGACATCAATAATTCCCGATTCTTTTGATGCAAAGAAATCTGCTATGCACAGCCGTCTTAAAGACTTCTGTCTGGGAAACTCAAAAGTTGCAACCTGTTGTGATTGGTTCTCTGAGTCATATATATGTAGAGAATTCCCTTCAGACTTACAAGGGAAATACCCATAAATCACCTGGGGATGCAACAGATTTTCTTCAAGAATCCGCTGTTTCCAAGTTTCTAAAATTGGGTATACTTTCTCTGCTAAGAAAGCCTGATATTCTTCCTTAGATTGCTCCTTTGGCTTACGGAATTGCCACTGTCCAGCAACTAAAGCTTGTAAATCCAAGTGCCAAAATATTTCCTCAATGGGAATATCACTAGGCTGCAATAACTTCGTTCCCCAGAAAGGCGGCGTGGGACGTTCAATATCTATCGCCACGGCTTCGGAACGTCTCGTATCTACTACTTTTGGTTCCGCAGATGTTTCTTCAGCAGTCTTAGTTTTTGGTTCTTTGTGACCATTAGTCGAAACTTCAGCAGTTTCAACTTCGTTCAAAAATCCCTGCAAATCTTCCCAGTTACCAGTAGCCTTTGCTGGCATTAATTTATCCATGAAGTGCAAGTCAGAAAAGGCATCTTTGCCATAAACAACTTTACCTTTATAGGTATTTTGGCAATCTTCATAGACAAACTTAGGAGTCAACGCTGCACCACCTAATATCACGGGGACACTAATTCCCTTTTCGTTGAATACCTCCAAGTTCTCTTTCATGAAGGCGGTGGATTTTACCAGCAAACCACTCATAGCAATACAATCAGCTTTATGCTGTTCGTAAGCGTTGATGATGTTTTCTACTGGCTGCTTAATTCCCAGGTTAATCACCTTGTAGCCGTTGTTGGATAAGATAATATCCACTAAGTTTTTACCAATGTCGTGGACATCACCTTTAACTGTGGCAATGATAAAGGTTCCTTTGGCATTATTGCCTGATTCTGATTTTTCCATGAACGGTTCTAAAAATGCTACCGCCGCCTTCATGGTTTCTGCTGATTGCAAAACGAAAGGTAACTGCATTTGTCCAGAACCGAATAATTCCCCGACAACTTTCATGCCATCTAGTAGGAAGGTGTTGATAATTTCCAAGGGGGGATGTTCTTCTAAGGCTTTTTTCAGATGTTCTTCTAAGCCAATCCGTTCACCGTCGATGATGTGACGCTTGAGACGTTCTGGGATGGGGAGACTTTCATCTAAGGAGCGATCGCGTTTAGTTGTTACCCCAGCAAACGCTGTGGTAAGCTCTCCCAAGGGATCGTAAACGCAAACATTACCCTCAAATTTACGTTCGTCATAAATCAACTGACGACAGATTTCTTGATGACGTTCGTCAATTTTCGATAGCGGTAAAATCTTGTTAGCACTAACAATGGCTGCATCCATTCCCGCCGCCGTCGCTTCGTGCAAAAACACCGAGTTCAGCACCATCCGCGAGGCTGGATTCAAACCAAAGGAAATATTGGAAACACCCAAAATCACATGACATCCAGGCAATTCTTGACGAATCCGCCGGATGGATTCAATTGTAGCTTTACCGTTTTCTCGGTCTTCTTCAATCCCAGTGGAAATTGGTAACGCGAGGGTATCAAAGAATATTTCTGTGGCTGGTATGCCATATTCTACAGCTTGACGGTATGCGCGCTGTGCGATCGCAAACTTTTTGTCTGCTGTCCGTGCCATCCCGTCTTCATCGATAGTACCAATGACTACACCAGCACCGTACTTTTTCGCTAAATCCAACACCTTCAAAAAGCGCGGTTCCCCATCTTCGTAGTTGGTGGAGTTCAGCAAACACTTACCACCGGCAACCTTTAAACCCGCCTCCATCTTTTCCCATTCGGTGGAATCAAGCATTAAGGGCAATGTCACATTATTAACAATGCGCGAAACTAATTCGTGCATATCCCGCACGCCGTCACGTCCGACATAATCGACGTTGACATCAAGGATGTGTGCGCCTTCTTTTACTTGCGCCCTCGCCATTGAAACGAGTCCATCCCAATCTTCGGTATTTAGCAAATCGCGGCACTTCTTAGAACCACTGGCGTTAAGACGTTCACCAACAATCAAGAAGGAATTATCTTGATCGTAAGGCTGAGTGGTGTAAATTGATGCTGCTGCTGGTTCTAAACTTGGATGTCTAACTTTTGGCTTCAGATCTTTAGCAACTTCTGCCAATTGTTGAATGTGTTCTGGACGCGTCCCACAGCAACCCCCGATCACTTGGACACCCAAATCTTCAACAAAATGCATCAGCGACATCCGTAATTCCAACGGTGTCAAACGGTAGTGCGCTTGACCACCGACGTTTTCAGGTAAACCCGCGTTGGGTATACAGGAAACGATGAAAGGTGAATGTTCTGCCAAATACTTGATATGTGGTTTCATCAAGTCTGGGCCTGTGGCGCAGTTTAGACCGAGAATATCAATTGGGTAAGGTTCCAAAATTGTCAGCACAGCACTGATTTCTGAACCAACCAACATTGTGCCCATGCTTTCCATTGTCACAGACACCATCAACGGACGGCGATCGCCTTTTTTGGCAAACACCTCTTCAATGGCATTCAGCGCCGCCTTAATTTGCAGTACATCTTGGCAGGTTTCCACCAAAAATAAATCGACACCACCATCCCACAGCGCCTCTGCTTGTTCAGCAAAAGTGGCTTTCATAGTGTCAAAGTCAATATGTCCCAAAGTTGGGAGTTTCGTTGTGGGGCCGATGGAACCTGCCACAAACCGGGGTTTTTCTGGCGTGGAAAATTCCGCCGCCACACGCTTGGCCAATTCTGCGGCTGTCTTGCTGAGGTAGTAGGCTTGGTCTGCCAAGTCATATTCTGCCAGCACAAGGGACGTACTGCCAAAGGTATCCGTTTCAATGACATCTGCACCAGCAGCGAGAAAGTCACGGTGAACCTTAGCCACAGCTTCAGGTTTAGTGTGGACTAAGTATTCGTTACAACCTTCATACTGTGGGCCGCCAAAGTCCTCAGCAGTAAGGTTTTGGGTTTGTAAGTTGGTTCCCATCGCCCCGTCGAAGACGAGGACTGGTCTATCTGGACTACGCAGGCGTTCAAGGAAAGGATGAGTCATTTTTTCCTAGAAGAAATGAGGATATCAAGTGAGTCTTCTGATACTCGACTTACTTTATTATTTTCCAAAATTATGATATTTTTGGCATCCTTTTAATAAAGTCTGTTTTGCTGAAACTCACCATTGGCTCATTTTGACTTGATTTCTCAAGGTTGACGATTGCAGAATTATCCAAAAGCGCCCTCAGACTCGCCGACTTGAACAAGAGACAAGGAAGCAGGGAGCAGGGGGAAGCGGACTTCGCCTGTGTAGCTACGAATCCCGTTCGCCAAGGCTTAAGTTAACTGATTCTACACATAGTAAGATGAAATATTTTCGCCAAGTTTCTTATCTTGGGATCACAACTTAGAGTTGTCACTCCGTTCAGCTCAAAGATGGGAAAAACACCAGGAGTATTACTTGAGTTTTACTATGGATTTAAATTCTTTGTTCAATCTAAATACATTTATTGAATTATTACTAGGGATTAGTTTGAGCGCGGCGGCTGGCTTGAGAGTATTTGTACCACTGTTAGCATTGAGTGTGGCTTCAGTTTTTGGACATTTAGATTTGCCGACTGACTTTGATTGGCTGGAAACACCTCAAGCTGTAATTGTCTTTGCAGCCGCTTGTTTGCTGGAAATTATCGGTTATTACATTCCTTGGTTGGATCATCTGCTGGATATTGTCGCCACTCCTGCGGCATTTATCGCCGGGACAATCGTCACAGCATCTGTTGCTCCAGAGATGAATCCACTGGTGCAATGGACGTTAGCTTTAGTTGCTGGTGGTGGAACCGCAGGATTAACTCAGGGATTAACAAATATATTGCGGATAAGTTCTACAGGCGTTTCTGGTGGATTAACCAATCCAGTTGTATCAACCATTGAGTTGGTCATCGCAATCGGACTGTCTGTGCTGGCATTAGCTTTACCAGTGGTAGCAGGAGTGATTGTGATTGGTTTTCTAATAATAGCTATTCAAAGAATTTGGAGTTTCTTCTTGAGTAAACCATCTTCTCAAATTAACGAAACCGTCTCTCCATCAAGAGAATTGGGATAAGTAGTTATGGATTGGTTTTATAGCTGCGACGCCGAATAGCCCGTCGTAGACATCGCTATTATAAAGCGATCGTAGTAATTTATAATTCCAAGGCCGCTATTAGACAAAAATTCACCTGATTAATTGTCTCAGACGAAAGAGAACCCAGCTTTCTGAGAATCATAGATTTATTTAATGTAAAAATTGACTCACAGCGAACTACAGACTCAACTCTAATACCTGCACTGCCAATTTCATCGCCCGTTATTAAGTATTGCGTAACAGTTAAAGGGCGATTAGTGTTGGAAGTACAGGGCACAACCATCAAATCATCAAGAATTTGATTCAAGTGGTTTGCCGAAATTACAACAGCAGGACGAACTTTAAACTGTGCCAATCCCGTTGAAGGCATGGGCACTCGACATAACACAATATCACCGCGCTGTAAGTTCATCAGCAAATACTTCGTCGTAAATATCATTTTCAGGGCTTACCCAATCTTGATAAGCCTGAGACTCAACAGCAGGATTAACAGATTTTTCGCTATTCTTGAAAGAAAGAGCTAAATCAAGCAATGCTGATAACTGCTCATCATTCAGTTGTTCAATCAGACTTAGAAGTTCTTGACGAATATTCATGGAATTGCCGACTGTTAACTATATTCAATGTATGCCATAAGGCGATCGCCTGTAGCGTTGGTGGTGCGTAGGCGTAGTTCGTCGTAGACATCGCAATTATAAAGCGATCGTAGTCTTAGGGTGTGTTAGCGCGAAAGCGTAACGCACCTTTAATACTCGTGAATGAGTCTTTTATACTCGTGAATGAATGTTATCTTAAGGGTTGCGATGTCTACGACGGGCTATTCGGCGTCGCACTCAAATAATTTGACCATTCAAAGCGATCGCACCCAACTAATTGGAATATCAAAGCCGACTCACAAATGTTGCCTCTACCCAGATCAATCCTTTTATTTCTTAACTTAACATCAATGGCGAGACGCCCACCCCACAAGAAGTAATTGAGTATTTTTTTATTTGGAAATCTCTTGAGAACTGCTATATGTCCAAGTGCACGACAAAATTGTACTCAACAGTACCTTTTTTTGTGTTAGATATTTTTAATATTCATAAGAGTAGCTTATTAAATAGTGAATACTTTTTCTAATTGTACTTATAGGAGTATTTCTGCCTACTTAAAATTAAATATCAGCATTGCGATGTGCTACATCTAACCTATATATGAACAATTATCCGAAATGCTGCTAGTTTAGTTAGTAGTTTGGGTGAAATGTACTTAAATTAAGCGATCAATTCCCTAAAACCAATATTTAGCCAATATATTTTGTCATCCCTATTCCTGAGTGAACTCGATTAGTTATGCTCCTAGATTTAGAAAGATTTTATCAGGCTTGCAATCCAAGCAGACCTCTAATCATAGGAAATGCCAGCGATCGCAGGTACTATATCGATTTTGCTGCGGTGCGGGGTGGTAAAATCATTGAGGCTTTGCAACGCACGATCGCTCGGATATCGCCGGATGTACCAACTTGTCAGCTATTTACAGGACATCTCGGCTGTGGAAAATCAACGGAGCTGTTGCGGCTCAAAGCTGAGTTGGAAGTACAGCAATTTCATGTAGTTTACTTTGAGTCTACCCATGTCTTAGAAATGGCAGATGTGGATGTGACTGATATTTTGTTAGCGATCGCAGGCCAGGTGAGTGAAAGCCTAGAAGCAATGAAAATTAGGCTCAAACCTACTTACTTCACCAAGTTATTTGGTGAACTTGTGGATTTTCTGCAAACGCCAATTGATCTTGGGGTAGAAGCAGAGTTGTCTGTGGGGATTGCCAAAATTACAGCTAAAACTAAAGAAAGTCCCCAATTACGGCGGCGGTTAAGAGATTATCTAGAACCGCGAACAGCAAATATTTTACAGTCAATTAATCAAGAATTGCTAGAACGTGCCAACAAAGAACTGAAAGCCAGGGGTAAAAAAGGACTGGTAGTTATTGTTGATAACTTAGATAGAGTGGCAATTCGACCTTTACCATCGGGGCGATCGCTGCCAGAATACTTATTTATTCAACGTGGTGAACAGTTACGCAAACTGAATTGTCATGTAGTCTACACCATTCCCCTAGCTCTGACTTTCTCCAACGATAGCGCCGAACTTCAGCATCGTTTGGGGGGAGGAGTTGCACCAAAAATGTTACCGATGATACCTGTGCGTCTGCGCTCTGGGGAGATTTTCACCCAAGGGCTAGCAATGATGCAGCAAATGGTGCTAGCTAGAGCTTTTCCAGACATTCTGCCTAGCGATCGGTTAGGCTTAATTACAGAAGTGTTTGATAGTCAGGAAACCTTAGATCGATTGTGCCTGATTAGTGGTGGTCATGTACGCGACTTGCTAGGTTTACTATTTGACTGTCTGCGAGAACAAGATCCACCCTTTGAGCGGGAGTGTGTCGAATTGGTGATTCAAAGACAGCGGGATTACCGAGCTAACGCTATCGACCCTCATGAGTGGGAACTAATCTTTCAGGTGGTGCAACAGCAAAGAGTTAGAGGTGATATCCAATACCACACTCTATTGCGAAGTTTATTTATATTTGAATACCGCGATCATCAGGGAGCCTGGTTTGCCGTCAACCCAGTTTTAGCAGAGACAGAAAAATTCAAATCATGGTTGAAGGACACCCACAAGCAGATATAAGAGCAGCTAACGAGCGTGCTTTGCGGAGTTTGGGGAGAGCAATTGCCCTCTCTAGCGGTCAATTCTCTTTGGTTTTGGTGTGCTGCAATTATCGAGTTTTGCAAGAGCGAATGCTGCAACGACTCGAAGAAATCTCTTCAGGAGTACACCGAATTGAAAAGGTAGTTCTGTCGCATAATGCTAGAAGCCTTTACACAAGTATTCATTTACAACTGCTAACGGAAGATAATCCGCCATCAGCGTTGATGATTTTGGGTTTAGAGTCAGTAGATGGACTTGATGATCTACTTAGCTCGATCAATCATATTCGTGATGAATTTCGCAAACGCCACCCATTTCCTCTAATTGTGTGGATGAATGAGGAAGTGTTGCAAAAGGTTGTGCGTTTAGCACCAGATTTTGCTAGTTGGGCAGCGACACCGATTCGGTTTGAAATGACAACTGAATCATTGCTGCAATTTTTGCAACAGGAAACTGACTCTCTATTTGCTACGGTATTACCAACCGATGCTGCACAACATCAAACTCCTCAAATTGCAAAGCATTATTTCACTGTGGAGCAAGTCTGGGAACATAGCTATGAACTCCACTTTGCCATTAGAGAGTTGCACAATCGTGGTATCACCTTAGAGCCAGAATTACACGCTAGTTTAGAATTTGTTTTTGGTCTAGATAATTATATTAGCGATCGCATCAATACAGCTTTAAACCATTTTCAGCAAAGCTTGCAAGTTTGGCAAAAGTTAGAAGAAAGAGGGAATGGGGGAGCCGGGAGAGATCAGGAAGTATTTTCTTCGCCATCTCCTCCATCTCCCCCATCTTTGCTACTTTTGCGAGAAGGAGTTTTGCTATTTTATATTGGGCTGTGTTATTGCCGTTTGGCAGAGCAAAATCAAACAGAAAACCGTCGCCATTGGTACACAGCTAAATCTTATTTTCAGCAGTGCTTGAATATCTTGCAGGTGGCTGGGCGTTCAGATGTAGTTGCTGGATTTATTGGTCAACTTGCAGAGGTTCTGCAATATCTCCAAGAGTGGGAAGAGTTGCAAACTGTTGCTCAAAAGTCTTTGGAGTTACATCAAACTTATGGTATTCAAATTCAATTAGCTTGTGACTACGGTTTTCTGGCGCAAGTGGCTGTGCAGCAGTCACGGTGGGTACAGGCGAGTATATTAGCACACGTATCACTCCTGAAACTAGGTGAGGCGCAAAAGCACAATGACCCTTCTAATTGCTTCTTTCCATTACTGTTGGGACAAATTTACTATTTAGTTTTAGCGAAAGCACAGCGAAATCTAAATGAGTTAGAAGTAGCTCGTGAATATCTAGACAAGGCGACAAAAGAATTACCAGCAGCCTTAGAAAGCAGTGCCCATCAATACGATGCCCATCGTTATATTCGCTTATTGCGGACACTGCGATCGCTCTATTTTGAAGAAGGGCGTTATTTGGAAGCCTATTACATTCGACAAAAACGGCGTTCTGTTGAGCAGCAGTATGGTTTTCGAGCTTTTATCGGTGCAGGGCGTTTGCAACCGCGAAGACAGGTGACAAACCCAGCATTGATGTCATCTTCTGGGAGTAGCAGCGTTGCTTTAGAAATTGCAGCTTCCGGTCGAGAGCGTGATATTAATAACTTAATTGGCAGAATTAGCCGCGCTGATCAAAAATTGACGGTGATTCACGGTCAATCAGGGGTAGGTAAAAGTTCTATTGTAACTGCGGGTTTAGTTCCAGCACTGCAAAATCGAGCCATTGGTGATCAAATAGCTATACCTGTGGTGCTGCAAGTTTACACCGATTGGGCGCGGGAATTAGGGAAATCTTTAGATGAGGCGATGTCTAATGACGCATCCCTTGCCATATATGCTGACATCATGGCAGAAGCAGCTATTGAATCGGAAGCTGTGCTCTACTCTGTCACACCTATTACCATCCTCAGAATTTTACAGCAACTAAAAGAAAATGCTGATAACCATCTGATCACAGTTTTAATTTTTGACCAATTTGAAGAATTTTTCTTTGGTTATAGCGATCGCAATCAAAAGCAAGAATTTGATAAATTTATTAGCGACTGCCTGAATATCCCCTTTGTCAAAGTTATCCTTACCTTGCGAGAAGATTATTTACACCGTTTATTAGATTTTAAACATCTTTCGGCACTAGAAGCGATTAATAATAATATTCTCGACAAGCATATTCGCTACCAGTTAAATAACTTTTCACCAGAATATGCCAAAGCAATTATCCAAAAATTGACAGAGCGATCGCAGTTTAATTTAGAGCCTGCTTTAATTGATGCCTTAATTGAAGATTTATCTACAGGATTTGGAGAAGTCCGCCCCATTGAATTGCAAGTTGTAGGAGCGCAAATTCAAGATGAGCGAATTACTACACTAGAAGAATATCAGCCATATAGACCCAACAAACTCATTGAGCGATATTTAAAAGAACTCATTAAAGACTGCGGCCCAGAAAACGAGCGAGCCGCGTTACTTGTCTTATACTTATTAACAGATGAAAGTAACAACCGACCTTTTAAAACTCGTGCTGAGTTAGCGGCGCAACTAGCAGAGTTAGAAGATGCTAGTAAATTAGAATTAGTATTAGAAATTTTAGTTAGCTCCGGTTTAGTAGTACTATTCCCTGATGTACCAGAACGCTATCAACTGATTCACGATTATTTAGTAGACTTGATTCGCTACCTGCAACAACAAGAATCGAGCTTACAGGTACAACTTAACCAACTACGCTACAAAGTAGAACAGAGTCAAGCAGAGATTGAACGGCTGAAGAGTGAACTTAGCCAAAATGAGCAGCGATCGCAATTGGTAGATCATCATCCCCAACAGGGTTTGGATTTATTAACAGAATTACGGGAGTTACACAAGCGCGAAGAATTGAGTCAGTTAGAAATTGAGCAATTACGAGTTGAACTCAAAGAAAAAGAATTAACAGCTAAACTTGCAGAAAGTCAAAAGAAACAAAGACTTAGTGAAGCTCAATTAAATCGTTCTTTAAAAATTGCCCTGACTGCTTCTGTTCTAGCCATATTGGGATTAAGTGTTTCCATCGTGACAGCAGTAGATAGCGAAATTAGAACTCTTAGCGCATCTAGTGAAGCTCTATTTGCATCTCAAAAAGGTATTGATGCTTTAAAAGAAGGTTTAAGGGCGGGAAAAAAATTACAGCAGACAATCTGGGTAGATTCCAATACCAGAGAGCAAGTACAGACGGCACTATATCAAGCAGTTTCAGGATTAAGAGAATATAACCGCTTGGACGGGCATATATCTGGAGTAAATAGTGTTACATTTAGCCCTGATCGCTCTTTAATTGCGTCAGCCAGTGCTGATACTACAATCCAACTCTGGCATCTTGATGGTAGCTTGGTCAACACATTATCTGGGCATGAAGATGTAGTTAATAACGTCAGTTTCAGCCCAGATAGTCAAATCATTGCTTCCGCCAGTCAAGATAAAACAGTGAAACTTTGGAGCCGAGAGGGTCAACTGCTTGCTACCCTATTAGGACATCAGGGTGTAGTGAATAGTGTCAGTTTCAGCCCAGATGGTCAGATTATTGCCTCGGCGAGTACAGACAAAACAGTAAAACTGTGGAATCGTGATGGTAAGCTGCTCAAAACCTTGCTTTTACATGATGGTGCAGTCTTAAGTGTCGCTTGGTCAACCGATGGACAGACCATTGCTTCCGGGAGTGCTGACAAAACGGTGAAATTGTGGAATCGAGATGGTCAACTGCTTAAAACCTTGCAGGGCCATGATGATGCAGTCTTAAGTGTCGCTTGGTCGCCCAATGCTAAAACTATTGCATCAGCTAGTTTAGACCAGACAATCAAACTGTGGAATCTGGAGGGTAAACTACTGCGAACTTTATCGGGGCATAGTACTGGAGTTACCAGTGTCAGCTTTAGCCGTGATGGTAACATGATTGCTTCCGCAAGTACCGACGAGACAATCAAACTTTGGAGTTTTGAAGGTGTGTTGCTCGGAACCCTGAAGGGACATAATAATTGGGTTAATAGCGTCAGTTTCAGTCCAGACGGTCGCACCCTAGCTTCTGCAAGTCGGGATAAAACTATTAAACTTTGGCATTTGGACAGGGTGTTACTACGAAAGCCCAAAGCCGATAACAATGACTGGGTAACTAGCATCAGTTTTAGCCCAGACGATCGCACCTTGGCAGCAGCAAATCGAGACAAAACTATAAAACTTTTCAGTCGAGACGGTAAATTACTACGTACATTCACGGGGCATGAAGGTCAAGTTTGGGGCGTTAGTTTCAGCCCAGATGGTCAAGTAATTGCCTCGGCTAGTAAAGATAAAACGGTGAAGCTTTGGAGTGGTGACGGTAAACTAATCAATACCTTACAAGGACATACTAGTACCGTCTTGAGTGTAGCTTGGTCGCCTAATAGTCAAGTAATTGCCTCGGCTAGTAAAGATAAAACAGTAAAGCTTTGGAGTCAAGATGGTAAACTGCTCAACACTTTGCAAGCACATGAAGATGCAGTGAATTGGGTAAGTTTTAGCCCAGATGGTAAGTTGCTAGCCTCAGCCAGTGATGACAAAACTGTGAAAATCTGGAGTTTAGAGGGTAAATTACTATACAGCTTAAATGGTCATAGCCGCCGAGTAAATGGGGTTGCTTGGTCACCTGATGGTCAGGCGGTAAGCGGAGCCATGCCCAAAGGGCTTATCGCTTCAGCTAGTATTGATAGCACGGTGAAGATTTGGAGCCGGGACGGTCATTTGCTAAATAATCTTACAGGCGATGGTGATAGTTTCATCAGTGTGAGTTTTAGCCCCGATGGTAAAACTTTGGCAGCTAGCAGTGATGACAAAGTGAGAATTTGGAGCCGAGAAGGGACGTTACTGATTGCTTTGAAAGGTGATAAGCAAGAGTTAACCAGCGTCAGTTTCAGTAATGACGGTAAGACTCTGGCTGCGGGTAGTGGTAATGGCACAGTAATTTTCCAGAATTTGGCAGATATCGAACTAGAAAAATTGCTGGCACGAGGTTGCAATTTGCTACATGATTATTTGAAGACTAATCAGAAGGTAATGAAGGGCGATAGCACAGCGTTAGCAAGTCCGCGAGCGTCTGGCTCCGCCAACGCCAGAGGCGATCGCGCCTTGTGTTCTGGTAGGTGATAGAGATTTTGTTCCCATTCAAATAGTTAATTTAAATTGCGTGAGGGATTATTTGCGCTATTCTGCCAATGTGAAAGAGGATGAGTAGCATTTGTATAATGGGTCTTTCATAGGCGATCGCATTACCAAAAGCTCTCCTTAATTTAGCAGATGGGGCAATACTCACTAACAAATATCGCTTACTTAAAGCAATTAGCACCCAAATTCTTCTCTAACCCTGCGCTTTAAATCTCCAGAGATCGGTAGCCAGTTAATTTCTTGGCAGATATTGTTACGAGTTTCCCCATTTTGTAGGCGCTGTCTATAGATGGCTATTAACAATGTCTCTAGGCCAAACTTAGATAACATATCAGCTGCCAAGCCTATTATTCCCAGCAGAACTATACCACCTATCATCCCTCCTGGCCCCAATATTGCTAAAGCTGCTGTAATAGCAGCGGCTCCGGTAAGACCTGTAGTAGCCATCGTAATTATAAGTACAATTGCAGGCAAACCTATTCCAGCTGCTTTCCTTACGAATTCATCCATACTATATTCTCTAGTAAATACTGATATAACAAACTTATTGGGGTTTCAAGTTTAGTGTTCCCCGAAATTTGTACGGTTCAACATCAAATAACAATTGTTCTATAACGCAGTGATTTGAGGTTGGTTATGGGGAAATATATAACAATACAATTTCTAGCAGTTATAACTGTAATTATTCATGAGTATGCTTGTATTCTTTATCCACGGTGTCAACACTCATAATTCTAGATATGCTGACGTACTCATAAAAAAAATCCACAAAAAACTAGCAACTCCTGTAAACTTTTACTCAAGTTTCTGGGGAAACTTATTCAATAATAAGAAACATCAAACTATTGGATGTATTGAAAAAGATTTTTCTAAACTTTGTGAACAACATAAAGAATATAAAAGTTCGTATGATGATATTTACAGATACAAAAAACGAAGAAATGAGATCATCAATAATTTTTTAAGTGATTTTTTAATCTATCAAAATCCCGATCGCGGTAAAGCAATACGTAAAACTATCGTTGAACAACTGAGTCAGTTCTTAAATGACCACTCAGATCAACAAGAAATTCATTTGATTGCTCATTCTCTAGGTAGTTTTATTCTTTGGGATCTCATTTTTTCAGATACTTTAGACAATGATGATCCAGCTTTTATTTTTCGTGAGAAACTAAATCTGTTAAATTTAGCTAGCATTACGACACTAGGTTCTCCTCTCTTATTCCTTAAGCAAATGCTAGATATTGATTTCTCGGTTATCAATTATTATTTTAAAAATTATAATCAAGAAGAAACTGCTGGATTGCAGAAGTTAAGATGGGTAAGTATAATTCATTCCTCTGACTTAATTGCCTATCCTCTCAAAGCTGCCATAGAAGATGAAATTAGCTCAGATTTATTATTCTGCGATCAGTATGTGTGGCAGTATGCAAACGCAATAGAGAAAACATTAAACAATATGGGTCAATCAGATATGGCAATGGTTGTTGGAGCAGAAGATGCTCATTCTTCGTACTTCTACAATAATCTAGATGGTGATATCACATCAGGTATTATTGCATATAATTTGTTAGGAAAGACACAAAAACTTTTAGAAAGATGTGTCCATCCAAGACCTATGGGATGATTGAAGCCATAGACAAAGCTGTACATCTTGGTAACATTGAGTGAAGTACCCGTCAGCAAGGGAGCGAGGGCGATGTATGCAACCGTCACACAACCACTGACTTTTGAAGAGTTTCTTGCCTGGGACGATGGTTCAGGCAGAGAATTTGAGCTATTGGATGGAATTCCCGTGCCATTATCAGAACCAAATGCAAATCATGAGGATTTGATCCAGCGACTGTGTACCTATTTAGAAAATCACTGCCAAGAAAATGACCTGCCTTATGTGTCGCGCCAGTCGAAGCAGGTTCGGCTCAAAACAGCACCAGGAGAAAAGGAAAAAAGTCGGAAAGCAGATATTGTCATATTTGCAAGAGTTGAATGGCAGAGGATGAAAACTAGCTCTAGTTCTGCTGCTGCATATATTCCACCACCGGGAATTATTGAGGTCGTTAGCAATAACTGGAAGGACGACTATCTGACAAAACTTGCTGAATATGAAGACTTGGGCGTTTTCGAGTACATCATTATAGACTATGCTGCTTTTGGTGGCATTCGGTTCATTGGCTCTCCTAAGCAGCCAACCATTACAATCTACCAACTTGAAGGTGCAGAGTATTTACCCCCAAAGGTGTTTCGAGGGCAGGATCGAATTGATTCTAGATTGTTTCCGAACATTCCCTTAACGGCTGAACAGATTTTTGCAATGAGTCGCTGATAACTCACGGTTTGCCCATTTTAAATTGAGTTAGAAAAAAGCCGAACGATTTAATAAGGGTTCCAAGCTGTAATTCAAATGTACTATAGTTTCGACTTTATGCGTAGTTTACCGCCGTAGGCATCGCATAAAAATAGAGTTTTGAAAGCGGAGTGGGAATTTACTAAAATATCTAAAACTATTACGGTGTCTAGAGCCAAGTCAGGTCGTGATTTTAGTCTACGTAGTCTGTTGGTATTTGCGAATCAACAGTGTTATCTGAAACTATGGGGCGGCTACCATCTATCTCTAGAGTATCTTGAACTTGAAAATTACTCTTAGCGATCGGACGTTGACCATCTATATCAAGAATAGCTTCAACCTCTAAATCACTAGGGTCAATTGGACGTTTGCCATCTACGTTTAGCGTGTCATGCTCTTGAAAAGCGCTCTTAGCGATCGGACGGTGACCATCTATATCAATTGTTTGATCGTAATTATTTTTATCTTTTACAATTGGGCGTTGACCATCTATATTAATTATTTCCTGAATTTGAATGTTACTTGGATCAACTGGACGATGACCATCTATATCAATTGTTTTAGTTATCTCTTTGGGTTCATTAGAGGATAAAACCATATCAGTTTCAGTACCTTTTGTATGCTGAACCAAATTATTTTTACTACTATCAACTTTGTTTTTGTTATCCATGTTTTTCATTATTCTTCTAAAAATTGTTCAATAAACGAAATGTGTTAGGAATTGGTATTAGCGAAAGTATTACATTTCTGAGGTTCGCCCGTTTGGATACCTCGTTTAAACCAACGAACCCTTTGAGCTGAACTACCATGTGTAAAAGATTCTGGCACAGTATAGCCTCTAGCTTGTTTTTGCAAGCGGTCATCTCCAATACTGCTAGCTGCATTTAATCCTTCTTCAATATCGCCTGTCTCCAAAATTTGGCGTGAGCGTTGAGCATGATTTGCCCAAACGCCTGCAAAACAGTCTGCTTGTAATTCTAATCGCACAGAAAGCTGATTTGCTTGTGTCTGATTCACTTGGGTTTGCAAGGTTTGAACTTGCTCTGAAATCCCAAGTAAATTTTGGACATGATGCCCAATTTCATGAGCAATTACATATGCTTGAGCAAAATCTCCAGGTGCTTGATATCGAGTCTTCAAATCTCGGTAAAAGCTCAAGTCAATATACACCTTTTGATCGCGCGGACAATAAAACGGCCCAACTGCTGAACGTGCAAATCCACAAGCAGACTCTACCGCTCCTGAGTAAAGAACTAACTTTGGTTCTACATAAGTTTTTCCATCTTGCCGAAACAACTCACTCCATGTATCTTCTGTATCAGCCAGTACAACAGATACAAAATCCGCCATTTGATCTTGAGCCTGAGACCCTGTTGTTTGAGGTGACTCAGCTATCGGGCTATCACTTGGTAGGGAATCTTGTTGCCAAAGTCCACT
Organism: Nostoc desertorum CM1-VF14; assembly: GCA_019359245.1. Classification (GTDB taxonomy): domain Bacteria; phylum Cyanobacteriota; class Cyanobacteriia; order Cyanobacteriales; family Nostocaceae; genus Nostoc; species Nostoc desertorum. The sequence goes on from JAHHHR010000034.1 coordinate 71,148, forward strand.
GGGATCACCACCCAATAGTAAAACCAGTAGCGATATCAGTGCTGCTCCAATACCTCCACCCACGACAGGTCCGGAAATCTTCGTTCCACGCCGATCTTCAACATTTGTACTCCGACGACCTATTTGCCAACGCATAATTAGTGCTTACTAATACTCACAAAAAAATACTCCTTGAACTAGGTAGGATGAAATCTACACAAGCTTTTTTGTGGGAGCAAATAAATATTACTTATTTTATGTATTGATCTCGTCTGCCTAGGGACAAAATCTAGGGACAAAATATAAATAAAGCACCCTCAGTCTTTAGGAAGGTTATTAACTAAGTAGTCTTACTCGGTAGTTGAAACCTTGGTTTATCAACGATTCTCTAGCCGCACTGCCCAGACGGTGCAAGCATTATTAAAGTAGCGGTTGATAGTGCTAGAAAATATAGCAGATTTCAATGATAGGGCAGAAATTATTACCAATGCCATTAATCAATATGCAGATGAATTATTAAAAGCTTTTACTGTTATTTCATCTAAAAGTATTCGCATTTGTAAAATGACATGATGTAGAAGAATTATCTTAAGATATTTTTACTGTTTTTCAGCTACTACAGTAAAAAATAAAATTCCTACAACCTGCTATTAATCAAAGTCATAGGAATTTATTTTTCTACGGGACTGGTGCGATTCGAACGCACGACCTGACGCTTAGGAGGCGTCCGCTCTATCCAACTGAGCTACAACCCCAACTATGAAGCATATATAATTATAGCAGTACTTTTACCGAGACTGCCAACAATTATCCCAAGAGCCGCCACCTACTTCTAAGCCACAAAGAAAACTTTCTGCTTTGAGAATTATTTGAGATTTTCTCCCATTTAGTTCTCGTAACTCTAAATTTAACTTTCCTTGCATGGTGTCCCGACAACAGTATTTTAAACCTTCTGCTGTAGGCGCACGCAGAGGTGTACCAGGTAAATCCGTGGTTCCTGTTAATTCAATTTCATACTTAGAGTTGGTAGCTTTCATTTGCCACCTACCCCAAGGCTGGATTTCCCAGCTTACTTGTGAATTCCAGGGAACGAATTCATAAAACTTACCTTGATAGTGCAACCCAATCATCGCTACAGATTCCATCCACCACAGCACACCCCGCCGTCCACCGCCAGCAGTTAACGCTAAGTCGGGTTCACCCTCAAAGCAATTACAATTTATCCAAAACCATTTTTGCGGAAAAGCACCACCCCAATTTTTCTCGCCGTAGGCTGGGGCATTGGTGAATTCATAGATTTTGCCATTCCAGTCAATCTTTCCACTGGCTAAACCGTGAGCCATCAAAATCTGCCATCCGGGTTCAAAAATCTGTGAGAATGAGAGCCAGCCTGCGGTTGATTGCTGAACGCTGTTTTTATTACCCCAACCGTATACTGGTTGAATTTCATACTCCCAACGACAATAATTATTGCTGGCGCGATCGCAAATCACTCCCTGATTTAAAGTGGCTGTAGCTTGATAACCCTCTTGAACATGATGCTCAAACTCTGCTGGAAGCAAGTATATAGGAGAAATTTGCAAATCTGTTTTACCCCAATGACCTAAACCCAAGACATCTCGACTACCCCAAAATTTATTCACATCAGGAAAAGTACGGCATAAATACTCATCATCCGGGCCGAGGATTTGGGCTGCACCGCCGCTATGGGGTTTACCGCCAATGGGATCTTCGATGGAGTACATAAAAGCAAATGTTTGCCCAATTTCCGGCAAAGTGATGCGGTAATACCAGCCTTCAAAGAAGCGGCGACCACCACCATCCCAGTGATAACCAGAATGGGGCGTTTGTGTTGATTGAAGGAGATTTAGGGGAATAGTTAACATATATCTATAATAATAGTTGCCGATTTTTTCAGTATGCGCGATGACCTCGATCTCAATCATGCTTATGAAATTCTTGGGTTGGAACCGGGTGCATCACAAGCACAAGTAAAGCGAGCTTACCGTCAACTGGTGAAAATTTGGCATCCCGATCGCTTTCTTGAGCAAAAGCAAAAACAGGAAGCTGAGGAAAAAATCAAATCAATCAACGCAGCTTACAACAAGCTCAAATCTGAAAGTCCATCCAAACCTCCTATTCCTGAAAATCCATCTTCATCTTCGCCTAAAAATCCCACCAAAATATCTGTCAATCGTTGGGATGCTGAAACTTTCTATAGTTTAGGAGTAGAAAATGCTACAGAAGGCAGATATGAGGATGCGATCGCAGATTTTACCCATGCAATTCGTCTAAATCCTCACTATGTTGAGGCGTATAAATATCGTGGGTTAGTTTGCTCACAATTGGGATACGAATATAGAGCCGCTTCCGATTTAAATAAAGCTGCACAAATAGAAGAAGAGCTAAGAAATCCGGGGGCTACACGGAGAGTGCGATCGCCTAGATATGTATCCAAACCCAGACCTCTAGTAGAAAGATTTTGCCAGGGGATTAAAAAGATATTACGGTTAAATCGGCGTTGGAGATAAAAAGCGATAGTTTAAGACGCTTCAGACGGTGACACCATGCCTTGAGTTAGATAATACTTGTACTGGGGAATACTAAGTAGAGTTGGATTTGCTACTGATTTTCTAGTATGAGCGATCGCGTCAATATAAATCATGTTTACAATATTCTGGGCTTAAAACCAGATGCATCTGTTGATGAAATCAAGCAAGCTTATCGCCAGATGGCTAAGACTTGGCATCCAGATTGTTTTATAGAACCACAGCAAAAGCTAGAAGCGGAAGAAAAAATCAAAGAAATCAATCAAGCTTATGCAAGATTAAAGTCTTATCAGCCAGATGAGACAAATAAATCTGGTTCCACTTCTACCAAAATTGATTTCACTCCATCTAATGCTGAAAGTTTCTATAAACTGGGCATGGAGAAAGCTCAAAGAGGAAAATATAGTGAAGCAATTGAAGACTTTAGCAAAGCCATTCGTCTTAACCCCAACTACTTTGAAGCTTACAAATACCGAGGGCTTGCTTGCTCAAAACTAGGATATGAAAATAGAGCCAAGTCAGATTTGAAAAATGCCAGAGAACTGGAACTGAAACAGAAAAAAGCAGCACCCAAACCTACATCGCCACCAACGCCACCGCCTAAACCTACATCGCCGCCGCCACCACCACCCAAACCTACATCGCCACCGCCACCACCCAAACCTACACCGCCACCTGAATCACAGTCCCAACTTCCATCCTGGAAATGTGTACACACCCTGACTCATCTGAACTGGGTTTTTACAACTGCAATCAGTCCAGATGGGCAAATTTTGGCTAGTGGAAGTAGTGACAATACTATCAAGATTTGGCATATCGACACAGGGAAATTACTACATACTCTTACTAGTCATACAAAATGGGTAAGATGCCTAGCCTTTAGCCCAGATAGCCAAACTCTGGTTAGTGGCAGTGATGACAGCAGCATAATGATTTGGCAAGTGTCTACAGGTAAATTACTCAAGACACTCAAAGTACATTCAACCCCAGTTTTTTCTGTAATCATTAGTCCAGATGGTCAAACTATCTTGAGTGGCGGTACAGACACTACTATCAAGGTTTCTCATATAGAGATGGGACAGTTACTGCAAGTCCTCAAAGGTCATTCTGGCTTAGTTTACTCCCTTGCTATTTGCCCAAAACACCAGATTTTTGCCAGTGGCGGTGCGGATAATACCATTAAGCTGTGGAATTTAAAAAGTAGGAAACTGCTGCAAACTATCAGCGAGCATTCAGGCTGGGTGACTTGTGTCGCCATTAGCCCTGATGGACAAATTTTAGCTAGTAGCAGTTATGACCAGACTATCAAGTTATGGAATATCAATACAGGTAAGCTAATTAACACACTTGCTGGACATCATAGCTATGTTTGGTCTGTTGCTTTTAGTCCCAATGGTCAGCATCTTGTTAGTGGTAGTGCAGATCATACGGTAAAGCTATGGAATGTTAACACCGGACAAGAACTTTACACGCTGGGCAACCATTCAGATTGGGTTAACTCCGTCGCTTTCAGTCCCGATGCCAAAACTTTGGTTAGTGGTAGTCGAGACATGACAATCAAGCTTTGGCGATGTAATGTCTAACGACAAATCGAAGTAAATTTGATAATTTCAGCACTAACAACTGCATAAAGCAAGTAGTAAATTTTCAATGCGTTATCGCGTAAAAACTGTGCTGAGTATTGTTTATAAATGACCTCTAATCATAATTTATTCTTATTTATTAAAAATTTAAATAACTGAAGCAAATTACAAGATTTTATATCAATGCATCACTTGACAGTTTAATAAACATCTATCTTTGGGATAATCTTTCTTTAGATTAAGTATTAACTTCCTGGAGATAGAGCCATTTGCTGATCTCAGAGGTTATGCTGAGAGATACCAACAGTTGAGTAGCAAATAAAACTCAATATTTATCAGCAACATAAATTTTTAAGCTCATTAAAACCTCTTGTTCTTACAAAACTTTAGTTTGTCAAAATCATATCGAGGAGTGAAATCAACAGCTATGTCTATTCCCAATGAACCCGAAAGCAAAAACAGTGAGATCAAGCAAGAATCTTACACAGATATTAATGGTAATATTCACACTGACTTGACGCGAACCACTGAAACAGTCAAGAACAACGCAGCTAATCCCAACTCTTACACTAACGGTTACGTACAAGGTCGAAATACTGAGCGTAGCTACCAGCAAGCTGATTTAGCCCAGCGTGATGAAAACAGTGTTAGTGGTGGTTTGCTATTGGGTATTATCATCACTTCTCTGCTTGGTTTGGTTATAGGTGGCGTCTGGTACTTCAACCAGCAGAATAACGCAGCCGTTGACAATACTGTGCCAGTCGTGGTTCCTGTACCAAGTAGTAGTCCAGCTCCTAGTGCTTCTCCTCAAACAAAAACCACGATCATCGAAAGAACCAGGGAAGTACCTGTTCCTGTTGCTGTTCCTGTTCCACAACAGCAGGTTACACCTCCATCTGCACCTCGCCAACCGGATATTAACATTACTATCCCACCCCAGCAGCCTGCGGCAGAAAAAGCGCCTTCTGTAATTCAGCCAACACCGAAAGTTACACAAAGCCCAAGTAGTAATACTCCGAATTCGCAAAACGAGGGTGGTACTTCTAGTAATACTGTGGTTCCAGGTGCGAAAAATGATACTTCTAAAACTACTCCACCTCAAGGAGTAGACCAGTCAAACAGTACATCTAATAGCGGTTCTCCTACCGCAGATGATACTACTACAGGCGGTTCTGCTCAATAACGACTTCTGAATCAGCCCACTTGATAATGCTGGCATTAACGCCAACATCTAACAAGTGGGAATATTCTTAAGAAATATTTCTGAATTATTGCGATAAATTAATGGTATTCAAGTTTAGTAAAAGTGCCTTGTAGCTAAACAAACATGATGCTAGATTAAGAGCAAGGTACAAACAGGTTAAAAGTTAAAGAAAAACTTTCCAGTTAGAGCCTGTACCTCCTGCTCTAATGTTCTCGCGATCGCTATGATTGGTTGTGGCATCCATTGAATGTATTCTCGCTTGAAGTTCAATGAGTTGTTTTGGAGGTTTTAAAACGCACTGCCAGAAAATGCCTGCCTAGTTGTAATGTTAGGATGTGCAATTCTGAGTATAGCGATCGCCAATACTGTCCACCTTAGTTTGAGTTAGTTACTTCTGAATTCTTTGATCTTCAAGAAACCGCCCCAAGCTGCTGATATTATCCATCGTAGCTTCAGGCGGTTTCTGTTTTAAGTGTTATGCATTTTTGTCGTTTGTCCTTTGTTACTTATCTCTCTTCTTAGGAGAGAGTTATTTAGATCAATGACCAATGAACAATGACCAATGACTAATGACTAATGACTAACTAACGTAATTACAGTTACTTCTGGCGGACAAAACAAACGTCCTGGTTTATAAGTTCCTAAACCACGATTGACATATAGTTGATTTTCTTCTACCTTGTGAAACCCTTGCGCCCACTCCCAATAGCGCACGACTTTAGAACAGTCTCCCAGGAAAAATGTTACCCAACGCCGTAATTTTTTGGGAATTTGTTTCAGCAGCTTTTTATAATAAAATACTAAAGGACCAATGCCCGGAATTACGATGTGACCACCGTGAGTATGACCAGATAGTTGCAAATCTACGCGCCATTGCTGCAATATCTTAGCTGTATCTGGATTATGGGATAACACGATCCGGGGTGTAACGGAGTCTAATTGATTCATGACTGGTGCAGGGTAAAATTCCCGTGACCAATAATCAGCTAGTCCTACTAATGGTAATTCTGTTCCTAATGGATAGGCGATTTCATTCCAAAGCACATGCACCCCAATGCTAGTTAACGCCTTTGTAACTTCTGCTTTTGAGTGGCTGTAATAGATGTCATGATTACCCAGTACGGCGTAGATACCACAGCGACTTTGCAAATGTTTGAGTCGATGCACCAATTGGTGAATCGGCGTCGGATCGTCAGTTACATAGTCACCAGTTAATAGAATTAAATCTGGTTCAGCTTCATTAGTAAGTGCGATCGCTTTTTCTAACATATCTTCCGACAGCCGCAAACCATCGTAGTGAAAATCTGACAACTGCACTAGGGTTGTACCTTGTAAAGATGCTGGAAGTTCCGCAATCTTAACCGTGATTTTATCTACTCTTAAATGTCCCGTAAACAACCAATGCATAAGGCAACCGATACTCCTCATACCAGCGCTTACAGCTTACCAAAAATCAAAATGTAACTTGATAAACTGCAATAATTTATGTCATATACTCCAAATATAACTAACTAATTAACTTAAATACTAGCTTTAATTTGTAGTGATTCATTAGCCAGAATACCTACTGGGATTGCGTTCTTTAATTTTGACATTTGAATTACTTACTCATCTTGTAGAGTGATTATAGTAACTTCTGGGGGGCAAAATAAGCGTCCTGGGAGGTAAGTTCCTAAACCACGATTGACATATAGCTGATTTTTTCCTATCCGATGGAAACCCTGTGCCCATTCCCAATGCTTGACTACAGAAATATTTTCTTGCAAAAATGGCACTCGACGCCGCACTTTTCTGGGTATTTTTTCAGTAAGCTTTTCGTAAAAAAACATTGCAGGCCCAATTCCGGGAATCATGATTTGGCCACCGTGAGTATGACCAGATAATTGTAAGTCAACTCGCCATGTTTGCAGTATTTCTGCACTATCAGGGTTGTGAGATAAAACGATGCGGGGTATGTCAGGATTTAGTTGATTCATGACTGGTACGGGATTAAATTCCCGTGACCAACTATCTGCCAATCCAACAAGAGGCAATTCTTTTCCTAGTGGATAGGCAATTTCGTTCCAAAGGACGTGAATTCCAATGCTAGTAAGGGCATCGGTAACTTCTGCTTTTGCGTGTTTGTAATGGATATCGTGATTGCCAAGAACAGCATAAATACCACTGCGACTTTGCAGATGTTTAAGTCGAAGTATCAGTTGGTGAATCGGTGTCGGATCGTCAGTTACATAGTCACCAGTTAATAAAATTAAATCTGGTTCAGCTTGGTTAGTAAATGCGATCGCTTTTTCTAACATCTCTTCCGATAGCCGCAAACCATCGTAGTGAAAATCTGACAACTGCACCAACTTCTTACCTTGTAACGATGCAGGCAACCCTGTAATATTAACCGTCAAGTTTTCTATACTCAACGGCCCAGATAACAACCAATGCATAAGACGTTCAATAAAGCTCAATCATAGCGCTTACAGCTTAAGGAAACATCCTTGCTTCGTGTGTAGCGACCAGCACAACTTAATAAGAAATCCCCTCTGCTTTCGCCATACTAAAGTCATTACAAGGCAGAGGGGTTTCATTTTTTATTCTTGTATAGTGTATAGGCAGATTTTAAGGTTAATACTGGCAAAAAACCAGTTTCTCTGATGTTGTGTTTATTTAACCTGCCTACTTAGTTTAGCCTAGTCCCAATCAGGAATTTCGGCATCTTCTCCACCAATGCCGATTCCAGTGTTAAATATTTCAGCATCAGTTAGGTTGAGATCATTCATTGATGCTTTATACACATTAGAATCGTGAATTGTAGCGCGAGTAAAATTTACTCCGTTGAGATTGGTTTGCTTCAAATTCACATTGGTGACATAAGCTGATGTTAGGTTAGCACCTGCCAAATTTGCACCAGTTAAGTCAGCACCTTCGAGGTTAGCCCCTACAAGGTTGGCTCCTTGGAGCTTCGAGCCTCTCAAGTCAGCACCAATTAAATGAGCGCCACTGAGGTTAGCTCCCGCTAGATCACAGTTAATGCATTCCCCAGTTGAAAGCAGCTTTTGTAAGTCCTGCGGATTCTCAGCTCTAACCAAGCTAGCGAAAAATAGGGGAGTTGCTAAGACCATGGCCGCTAATAGCTGGAGTTTCATAATTTTCCCCCTTAAATAATCAAGTTGCGTCCGTTCTGTCCCTCACAACTCTATTATCTCATTAAACTTCTTGAGGTCAATCCATCTCTTGACAACTTACTTGTGATATGAAACAGGGATAACGGTAATCTAACAAATGCCGTTAATCCTGATTTTTGGCGATTTTTACTTGATAATCCCTAAAAAACTGCCAGTGTTAAATCACTGTTAAATCTTTTTAGGAGCTTGCATTACTCGCCATAATTTGGCTAGTTTGATAAGTATTTATACTTTTTAGTAAATACTGTTAGTTTTACTCTTCAGAAATTCTCGCATATACTGATTAACTAATTCAGGTTGTTCTTGCTGCACCCAATGTCCACAATTGGGTATGTACTTGATTTGAAAGTCTCTGACATAGGCTTCGGTATTGTAGGTTAGTTCCTTGCCAAGTGCAGTGTCATTTTCTCCCCAAATCATTAGTGTTGGCACTTCTAGAACGCCCCAATTTGGATTTAGCATTCTCTGTTGAAAAATATTACGGTAGTAGTTCAACATTGCTGTGAGGGCACCACGTTTTGCAGCAGCATTTTTATAAGCTTCAAGATCCGCTTTGGTGAAAGCACTCTTGTTAACTGCTGTACCTTTAAAAGCTGTTTCAATTACTTGGTAGTCTGAAGATTGTAAAAGTAATTCTGGTATCCAGGGTAGTTGAAAAAGGAATATGTAATTGCTACGTAGCAACTGTTGAGGAGTGCGTAACCCTTGGGCAAATTTGGCAGGATGAGGAAGGTTAAGGATAATTAATTGCTCTAACAATTCGGGGTGAGCATAGGCAAAATTCCAAGCGATCGCACCACCCCAATCATGTCCAACTAATACACATTTTTGGTATCCTAAGCCTTTAATTACTCCCTCAACATCTTTGATAAACTCATCCATTACATAAGCTGATTGCTCATTTGGTTTATCACTATCGTTGTAGCCACGCAAGTCAAGGGCGACAACTTTAAAATCTTGGGCAAATTCTGGTATTTGATGCCGCCAAGAGTACCAAAACTCTGGAAACCCATGCAACATCAATATTAAGGGTCCTTCACCTTGGGTAACGTAGTGTAGCTTTACCCCATTAGTAGTTATATATTCGTGTTTCCAAGAAGTTTCTATTAGAGACATAATTAATCTAAATTCAGCATTAAAAAACACTAAATAGTAATACTCTACTTAATAAGTGTAATATCATGTTGATTAGCCTCACATCTATTAAAAGGCAGTATTACGATAGTGATTTTTTGCAAAAATATTAGACAATTTGCCCTGCGGTAGATGTAAATCATGGGTAAATTTTGGTAGAAGGTAGATATAATATTTCTCCCCAATTACCATGACACAACAGTTGACAAACCATGCTTCATTGTGGGTTGAGCGACTGGGACGATTTGGCTATCTTTCCAAGGGAGTAGTTTACGGTATAGTTGGACTACTGGCAGCACAGGCGGCTTTTGGCAGGGGTGGTCAAACAACTGATACCCAAGGCGCTCTCCAAACAATTGTTAACCAGCCATTTGGTAAATTTTTGTTGGCTTTAGTTGCAATTGGCTTGATTGGATACGTAATCTGGCGTTTTGTACAGGCAATTAAAGACCCAGAAAATAAAGGTAATGATGCCAAAGGTTTGGCAGTGCGAATTGGTTACGCAGTTAATGGCTTGGTCTATGCAAGTTTAGCTTTAAGTGCTGTGAAAATCGTTATGGGTACAGGCGGTGGTAAAAATAGTAGTGATTCTACTGAAGATTCGACAGCACGTTTGCTTTCTCAACCCTTTGGCCAATGGTTAGTTGGAACTGCGGGGGCGTTTGTAATTGCTCTAGGCTTCTATCAGTTTTATCAAGCTTTTAGTGGCAAATTTCGTAAAGAACTCAATTTAACTGAGTTAAGCAACACAGAAGCCCAATGGGTAATGAGGATTTCCAGATTTGGTTTAGCGGCACGGGGTATAGTCTTTTGTATTATTGGTTGGTTTCTAATTGAAGCTGCAAGACAGTCGAACGCTGCTACTGCACAAGGTTTGGATGAAGTATTACAGACGCTAGCGCAACAGCCTAACGGAGCATGGCTTTTGGGTATTGTGGCGTTAGGTTTGGTTGCCTATGCCATTTACACAATAATACAGGCGCGGTATCGTCGGCTAGTCAATGTTTAAACGTTGCAACGCCGAGAATTTCAATTTATAGAAATGGCAATAATAGAAACCCGTGGTATTTGGCTGACGACTACTGATAGTAAGGTTCTCAAGTCAAAGCAACGCATTGCTGAGGCGATGGATTTGCTTGCCGAAACGGGATTTAATGTGGTATTTCCCGTTGTTTGGAATAAGGCAGTAACTTTATATCCTAGTCAAACAATGCAGCAGACTTTTAGAGTCGAAATTGACCCTATGTCTGTAGGCCGTGATCCTTTAGAAGAGGTGGTAGTTGAGGCGCGGCGAGTTGGGTTGAAAGTCATTCCTTGGTTTGAATACGGTTTTGCCAGTTCCTACAATTTAAATGGTGGTGTACTCTTACAAAAAAAACCGGAATGGACTGCGCGTGATTGTAACCGCAACTTACTAAAGAAAAACGGCTTTGAGTGGTTGAATGCACTCGATTTACAGGTGCAAGAATTCTTCTTGAACTTGGTGCTGGAAGTTGTGAAGAATTACGATGTGGATGGGGTTCAAGGAGACGATCGCTTCCCTGCATTCCCCTCTGAAGGTGGCTATGATGAGGGAACTGTCACCCGCTATCGCCAGAAATTTAATCGTAATCCACCACAGAACCCCAAGGATAGGCAATGGTTACAGTGGCGTGCAGATATTCTCACTGAGTTTTTGGCGCATCTCTACCGGGAGGTGAAAGCGGTGAATCCTAATTTATTAGTTGCGATCGCACCTAATATCCATGATTGGGCATTCCAGGAATATCTGCAAGACTCACCCGCATGGCTGAAGCGGGGAATAGTTGATATGATTCAGCCGCAGATTTATCGCCGTGACTTTAGGAGTTATCAGGCGATCGTTGATAAACTAGTAAACCAGCAGTTCACAGATATGACGCTGCCCAAGTTAGCACCGGGAATACTGATGAAGCTTGGTTCTTATTGTATTAGTCCAGAATATCTGGTGCAGGCAATTGAATACAATCGTCAACTTGGCATTCAAGGAGAAGTATTCTTTTTTTACGAAGGTTTGCGCGAAAATAACAATACCCTAGCTAAAGTTTTGCGAAATGGCCCCTATGCTAAGTCTGCATCATTTCCCACTCTGTCAGATTTGAGTGCGGGTGGTGTGATTAACAAGAGTACATCTTCAATTTGGCAACGGTTGTTAAAAAAGATTTTTTAAGGGGAAATACGCGTGGAACCTCAATTCTCGGTAGAACAAGTAATTAGGGCTTGCTGAAAAAGAAAGAAAAGGTGACAGTCTGTAGATAAAAAGACCCTAGAAGTATATTCAGGTGCAAGGAAAGAAGGTAAAATAGCCCAAAATCCTTGCATGACAGTGGTCAGCCC
>JAHHHR010000035.1 GCA_019359245.1 Nostoc desertorum CM1-VF14
TGAACTGTTTTGGGAGCGATCGCGTTGCGGGTAGATTCATCGGTTAAAACTGCTCAAATGCTTACCATATATACATTTTATCAGTTTGAAGCTCCGCTTTTTTCTGAGTTTGTGAGAAATCCGGGGGGCCTGGGGTTTAGGATTGGAGTTTGCATTTGCGCTAGTAATTCTTAAAACTCCTTGGGGTTTGAATGCGTTTAAATCTCTAGGAGATATTGTCAGCCAATTTTTAGCATTTTCTGATGTTGGTGCAAAATTCGTCTTTGGAGACAATTTTAAGGATCATTTCTTTGCCTTCCAAGTGCTGCCGACAATTATCTTTTTCTCTGCCTTCATCAGCGTTTTGTATTACTACGGTATTTTACAGCGAGCCGTAAATGTGATGGCGTGGGTAATGATGAAGACGATGAAAACATCGGGTTCTGAATCTTTATCCTGTGCAGGTAATATTTTTTTAGGGCCAACAGAGTCGGCGCTGATGGTTAAACCTTACATAGCGAATATGACGCAATCGGAACTCCATGCCGTGATGACGGGTGGTTTTGCCACAATTGCAGGTGGAGTTCTAGGGGCATATCTTTCTTTTGGGATACCAACAGAACACCTGATTGCTGCTTTCTTTATGACTACTCCCACATCGTTGGTGGTATCAAAACTGTTGTATCCAGAAACAGAAGTATCTGAGACGGCTGGGAAGGTAAAAGCGGTTGTAGAAACCAATTATGTAAATGTAATTGATGCTGCTACGACGGGAGCAATTGATGGCGTGAAGTTGGCTGTTAACGTCGGCGTGATGATTATTGCCTTTTTAGGATTATTAGCTGCGCTGAATGCCCTGCTAGGATGGTTGGGGGCATTCGTGGGTTTACAGCAACTGTCATTACAGTGGATTTTATCTTTTGTTATGGCTCCCGTAGCTTGGCTGATGGGCGTACCTTGGGCTGATTGTCGGCAAGTTGGGGCTTTATTGGGTACAAAAACAATTCTGAATGAGTTTATTGCTTTTTTGGATTTGAAGGCACTAATTGAAAGTGATAAAATTTCCCAACGCGCAGTAATTATTGCGACTTACGCCTTATGTAATTTTGCAAATATAGGTTCAATTGGAATGACGATTGGCGGCATTACTGGAATAGCACCTAATCGCCAGCATGATTTAGCTCGCATGGGTGTAAGGTCAATGATTGGCGGATTGTTAGCAGGTTTTATCACTGCTTGTATTGCTGGTATGTTGATTTGAATAAGAATACTTCCAAGCCAGAATTCAGGAGTTATATCATGTCCGCCAAATTACCCATAATGGGACTTAGCAAAAATTAAGCTGATTAGTTTTGGGTAAGTGTTGATGGGAGCAAGACTACTGCACTCCCTGCTTTCTAAATGAGCAATCTTTCAGTGGAGAAAGAGTAAGCTGCAATGTCACTACTTTAGCTAACCAATGTTTTTTTACGCAATATTGAAAATGAACTCCACCCGTTCTCAGTTGAAAAGGTGGAGTTAAGGAATTGGAGAGTTGGTAAATTCTCCTCACAAATGACAAATGACAATTAGCTAAATACGCGACTTGACAAATTTCTCCAATCTATCCATTCCTTTTTCAATCGTCGCCATATCTGTGGCGTAGGAAAGGCGAATGTTGTCATCAGCGCCAAAAGCAATTCCGGGAATGACTGCAACTTGATGTTTTTCCAGCAAAGCGTCACAAAATTCTAGGGATTTTAGACCGGTTTTACTGATATCAGGGAACAGATAAAAAGCGCCATCTGGTTTTGCGGTACTCAAACCGGGAATGGCGTTGAGTCTGTCTAGCATTACCTGTCGACGTTTGGCGAAGGCTTGGCGCATTTCTTCGACACAATCTTGAGGATTTTGTAGCGCCGCGATCGCACCATATTGAGCAAAGGTACATACATTAGATGTACTATGCCCTTGGATGGAACTCGCTGCTTTAATGATTTCCACGGGCCCCGCTAAATAACCAAGTCTCCAACCAGTCATAGAATAAGCCTTCGCAAACCCATTACTGATCAAAGTACGGTCAAAAATTTCCTTCCCAAGAGAACCGATGCTGATATGTTCTGCACCGTCGTAGAGAATCTTTTCGTAAATCTCATCAGAGACGACAAAGATATCTGCATCTACTACTACCTGCGCCAGTGCTTTGATTTCATCTGGCGTGTAAACCATCCCTGTGGGATTAGATGGCGAGTTGAGAATAAATAACTTTGTCTTGGGCGTGATTGCTTTACGGAGTTGTTCGGCAGTAACCTTATAACCCGTCGTTGCATCTGTGGGGACAATTACTGGGACTCCACCGACCAAAGTCACCATTTCGGGATAACTTAGCCAGTAGGGTGCAGGGATAATTACCTCATCACCTGGATCAATTAGTGCCACCATCAAGTTGTACAAAGAATGCTTACCGCCATTGGTGACGATGACATTCTCTAACTTGTAATCAAGACCGTTATCAATTTTAAGCTTATGGGCGATCGCTTCCCTTAACTTTGGTTCTCCAGCTGCTGCACCATATTTGGTTTTGCCTTCTTCCAAAGCTTTGACTGCTGCGGCTTTAATATGCGCTGGGGTATCAAAATCTGGTTCTCCAGCGCTAAAACTACAAACATCTATTCCTTCCGCCTTCAGTCCCTTAGCCTTGGCTGCGATCGCTAAGGTTAACGAAGGTGTTACCTGACTTACTCTTGCTGCCAGCTTCATTCTTACTTTTTTTGGCAAATCTTTCACTTATCTAAGGATATCCCAGAATCTTTACCAAGATTTGCCTCTTCAGAATTCTCTTAACTAGTCTAGTTAGCAAACATTTGCACTCTTATACCAATTCTGTATGAAGATACACATAATTAGTCCCCCTTCACTCTAGGTTGGTTACCTATATATAATTAGATGGGCATGGGGAATGGGGCATAGATGATTACCCTCATCTCCCCAATCCCTAAGCTATCGTCACATCTGGCGATAAGTAAACATCCTGAATGGCATGAAATAGCTTCACACCTTCCTCAAAGGGACGTTGAAAGGTCTTTCGCCCAGAAATTAATCCCGAACCACCAGCCCGTTTATTAATTACAGCAGTGCGAACTGCTTCGGCGAAGTCATTTTTACCAGTCGCGCCACCAGAATTAATCAGTCCTACACGCCCAGAGTAGCAATTCAGCACTTGGTAACGAGCTAAATCAATTGGGTGGTCAGTTGTCAATTCTGTGTAAACTCGCTCATCTGTTTTGCCGTAACTTTTACCAGTCGCTTTGGCAATTGCACCATAACCATTGTTACTTTCGGGTAACTTTTGTTTGATAATGTCGGCTTCAATCGTTACACCCAAATGATTTGCCTGTCCAGTGAGGTCAGCAGCAAGGTGGTAATCTTTATCTTGTTTAAAAGCGTTATTCCGCAGATAGCACCAGAGAATTGTGACCATCCCCAGTTCATGGGCGCGTTTAAAAGCTTTGCTGATTTCCTGAATTTGTCTAGTAGAATGCTCTGAGCCAAAGTAAATTGTCGCACCTACGGCAACGGCCCCTAAATTCCAAGCTTGTTCCACATCAGCAAACAATACCTGGTCAAATTGATTGGGGAAAGTCAGCAATTCGTTATGATTTATTTTGGCAATAAAGGGAATTTTGTGGGCATATTTGCGCGAAACGATGCCTAATGTCCCCAAAGTAGTAGCAACCGCATTACAACCTGCGGCGATCGATAATCTGATAATATTTTCTGGGTCAAAGTAAATCGGATTGGGCGCAAAAGACGCACCTGCCGAATGTTCAATCCCTTGGTCTACCGGTAAAATAGACAGATACCCAGTATATGCCAGACGACCAGTAGAATAGAGTAACTGAAGATTACGCAATACTTGAGGATTGCGATCGCTGTTGAGCCAGATGCGATCTACAAAGTCTGGTCCCGGCAAATGTAGTAAATCAGGAGGAACTTTTGCTTTGTAGGTAAGCAGTTCTTCAGCCTCTTTACCTAGCAATGACTCGATAGAATTAGCCTCTATGAGCGTTGTAGTCATAGTTTTTCCCTGAAAAGTTGAGCAAATGACCTTGCCTTTAAGATAGCATTTTTAATACTCGTAACTTGGTTAAACTTGCATTAACTGGATGTATATTCCTTTTGATATAAAAGTCTTAAATCATTCTTTAAAAATCGATAAAATCAATGATTATCTGAGATATAACCATGATTTGGGTCAAGATGCACAAATAAAAAATCGTACTTTTGAGGATTTTGGTGAATTGCAGACTGATAATTGATTTGATATATTTCGATTCTGATACTCGTAATCTGACAACAATAAGGTCGGAAAGTAATTTCCATAGACTCCCGTAATAATAATCGTTGAAAGAACAAATACAATTTTATGAATAAGTTTCAAATCGATATCGACTTCAGCAATATAGATTTAGCTTCACTTGAGACAGAAGAAGATTTTGAAAGAGAAGCAAGAATATTACTACCAAAGGTACTGGTTAAACTAGGTGAAAGTGTGGGCGAAAAGACTTGGGAAGAATTACAGCAAAAGCTGCAAGGTAGTGGAGGTAAACTAAAATCTTCTCCAAGCGAGAAACGCAGGTTTATGCAAGAAACAGGAAGAACTTATCAACGAAATGCCAGTAAAAGAGAAAGGCAAGAACTGGAAGATTATATAGTAGAGCAATTACGCCAGCATAAGCAGTAAATATCTACCTAAGTATAATTTTAAAAGGCAGGAGGCAGGGGGTCACTGAGCGCAGCCGTAAAGCCTGCGGCATAGCTAGCAGGTCTGACAGGCTTCAGATTGCTCCTAGCGATGTCTGCAAAGAGTTATGCCTACATTATGATGAAGATAAAGCGATCGCCTGGCAATTGCTATAGATACCTATTTGAGACTAAAAATATAAATGCGAAGGCTTGGTTCTAAATTGGTCTTTCGTTGTGCTTAAAATCGCTGTCACTCAAATACCGCATCAATATTGACTCTAATTGGACTACCCGAATTGGCTTGATGAGGTAGTCATTTGCACTTCCTGGAAGCATAGTAATTTCCTGCTCTGTAGGTTCAGTAGAGCTAATAATGACAATTTGCAAATTTTTGCAAGAAGGCTCATATCTAAGGGTATTTAGTAAATTCCATTTGCTAACATCGCCTACTAAGTGGAAATCTAAAAAAACTAAATCTGGTTGTAGGTTTTGCACCTGCTTTAAAAAGTCGTTTCCGTTATCTATCCACGTGACTTGGTAGCCAATTGCCTGAAGATAATCTTTCAGCAGTATGCCAGTGTTTTCCTCTTTTTCCACGAGCAGAATGCGTTTAGTCTTGGGATTAAAAAAGGATGGGGAGAAAGAATGATTATTTTCTCTTCCACTCTCCTCTTCTCCTGGATACACTGGATTTGGTAGAAACACAGTGAACTGACTACCCTTTCCTAAAGTGGATGTAACGGTAACATCTCCACCATGCAAACGCGCTAATTTGCGTGTTAAGGCTAAACCTAAACCAGTGCCTTCATACTGCCGATTTAACTGACTGTCAAGCTGTTTAAATGGTTCAAATAGAAATTGAAACTGATGTGAGTCTATACCAATTCCAGTATCTGAAACTCTAAATGTTATACCTGACAATACTTTTTTGACTACCAACGATACCTGACCTGCTGGGGTGAATTTAATGGCATTGGTAAGCAGATTAAGTAGCATTTGCTTAATGCGCCGCTCATCAGCAATACAAATATCCTCTTCTAGATCAATTTCACAGGTGAGTTGTAATCCCTTTTCTAAGGCGCGATCGCGCACTGTCCATATGGCATAATTACATAAATCTGATACTGACAAAGGTGAGAGTAACAGTTCCTCTTTGCCTGCTTCTACCTTAGATAAGTCAAGGACATCATTAATCAGTGCTAGTAAGTGTTCACCGCTACTATATATACAACTTACATATTCGTTCTGCTTTTCATTGAGAGAACCAACTATTTGTTGTTGCAGCAACTGCGACAAACCCATAATTGCATTGAGAGGTGTTCGCAACTCATGGCTCATGGTTGCTAAAAATTCACTTTTTGCCAAACTGGCGGCTTCTGCTGCTTCTTGAGAGGCGCGAAGTTTCAACTCTGTCTGCTTACATTCAGTAATGTCCTTAATCATGGCTAGAAAAAACTCAGGCTCACCATTACTACCTGGTATAACAGAAACAGAGATATGAGTCCAAACTAAGCTACCGTTTTGATGCAAACAGCGTCTTTCCATCTCAATGCGATGTCTTTCGACAAATGGTTCCTGATGTTTGGAAGGGTGGAAGCCTACCCTAGAAGTTCTCTTTAAATCTGTGTAAATTCCTGATATCAATTGTTTGTAAAGTTTGAAATCCCCCCTTTGTGTCAAAGTGTAATCTGTAAAGCGTTTGCCGTATAGCTCTTCTCGGCTATATCCTAAAATCTTGCACAGTGCCAGATTAGTATCGACTATCTGCGCTTTCATATCTATAAGTCCAATGCCAATAGAGGAACACTCAAAAATCGCCCGGAATTGCGCCTCACTTTGTCGCAGTGCTTCCTGTATGACGTTTTGCTCACTTGCTTCTATAGCCAGCGTTACGAAATCTGCAATCGAGCCAGCAAAAGTCTCTTCCTCCAAAGTCCATTGGCGACCTTCGCCTATGTGTTCGTTACACACTACGCCCACCAAACGACCATCTAGCCAAATCGGTGCATCCAGCAGGGATGTGATCCCCAAAACAGAAAGATAAGACTCAGATAATTCTTGGGTTCTTATATCGTTTATGGCATCATCTACGGCAATGGTACACTCTTCTTCTAAAGCCTGGAAATAAACTGGATAATTTTTTTTTAAAAACGAGTTACCAAAGCTATGCTGCTTGGTATTTACATCATATAAATTGATGCAGTTAATTTTTGAACGTTCTTCATTATATAACCACACCCCGACTCGTTTTACTAAAAGCGCCCCAGCAGCAGTTTCTGTGATTTCTCTTAAGGTCGCGTTCAGATCACCTTGCTGAAATGTCTTGCTTCTTGCCAGCTGCACCAGTGTCTGACTTTGTTTTCGCCGACGATTTTCTTTGATTTGTAAAGCCTCTTGGGACTGGTTGTGCTCTGTAATATCTCTAGCTGACACCACCTGCATTAGTTGACCTCAAGAAGAAATAATTTTGGCTTGTAATTCTACAGAAAAATTAGAACCGTCTTTGTATAACTACAATTACTTGATATGGTTTTTCATAACCGGAAAGTATAGTTTTTCTCATCAAAATTTCTTATTCTGAATAACAAGCTTTAAACTAAGTTTTGTTCATCGTTTCTATTAATTCATTCCAGTGGTTTTTGCCAGGGGATAATTAGCATTTAAAATAATTCTACTATCAAGTAATTCTACTACCAAGTATTACAGTATTTTAAATTTGGGTCTAGGGGTTAGGAAAGACTCTTCCCAATACTTAACTAATACTTAACACTCAGTTTAATTTTTTGCCTAGTGCTGGCTACCAAAACACGCTTGATTCTCCTAGAGAAAGATGCATAATCACCCAAATTTTGCAAAAATTGGAATGACAGCAGGTTTTGTGGAGGTGGAGCGATGACAAATAGTAATGTAAGAATTGTTTCCCTGATTCCCGGTGGAACAGAGATTTTAGCGAAACTAGGCTTGGTTGATGCTATTGTGGGGCGATCGCACGAATGCGATTACCCTCCAGAAATTCACAATCGCCCTATTTGTACCGAAGCACGCTTAGACTCCAGTGCCTCCAGCAGCGAAATTCATGATGAAGTGAACAATTTATTGCAATCTGCTCTCAGCATTTATCAAATCAAAACAGATGTTTTAGAGAAATTGCAGCCTACCCACATTCTCACTCAAGACCAGTGTGATGTTTGTGCTGTCAGCTTACACGATGTTGAAAAGGCAGTTGCTACACTCATTGATAGTAAACCCCAGATTATTTCTTTACAACCTAATATTCTCCAAGATGTTTGGGCTGACATTGAACGAGTTGGCAATGCTTTCGAGGTAGACTCGGTCAAAGTGTTAGAAAACTTAGAAGCTCGCGTCAGAATTTGTCAGCAAAAAGTCCAAGGGCTTTCTTTAAATGAACAGCCTACTGTCGCCTGTATCGAGTGGACTGATCCTTTGATGGCCGCCGCAAATTGGATTCCTGAATTAGTTAACTTAGCCGGAGGACAGTCTCTATTTTGCACTACAGGTCAGCCTTCTCCTGTCTTACAGTGGGAAACACTATTAGCAACTAATCCAGATGTAATTGTCTTTATGCCTTGTGGCTTTGATTTAAATCGCACTCGCCAAGAAGCTAATTTGTTAACTCAACGTTCAGAGTGGGAAAAACTGCACGCTACCAAAGCTGGTAGGGTGTACGTCACTGATGGCAATTCTTATTTCAATCGTCCAGGGCCTCGATTGGTAGATTCTTTAGAAATTTTGGCAGAAATCTTGCATCCAGAAATTTTTCAATACGGTTACAAAGGAACTGCTTGGGAACTTTTGTAAAGGATAATTCAGAACTCAGGAGTCAGAATGGGCTAAACCTTAGCTATCCGCTAACAGGATGAATTTGAGTAAAACAAAATTTAAACGTTTTTCTTTGTTGAGACTACATCCATGAAGCAATAGAGTTTTCTCAATTCTGAACTCTAACTCCTGATTTCTTTTTATGGTGTATTTTCAGAATCTCTCGATGGCTCATTGTTAAATAACAACAGGCGTGTGGCAAGGATAGCAAATCCCACAGCAGCGATCGCTTTTAACAAACGTGTAGGTAATAATTCAGCTACTGCACCCCCTGCTAATGCTCCCAATAGGCTTGTTAATAGTAGTGCGCCTGCTGCACCAAAAAATACTGCACGAGGAGAATTACAACGCCCTGAAAGTGCGATCGCTGCTAGCTGACTTTTATCACCTAATTCTGATAAAAAAACTGTAATAAAGCTCAATCCTAATAGATGCCAATCCATATTATTAAGGGGGAAGTGAGGGAGCAGGGGGAGCAGGGGGAGCAGGGGAAGCAGGGGAAGCAGGGGAAGCAGGAAAAAATTTAATATTTCTAACTCCTAACTCCTAACTCCTAACTTCTAACTAACCTTGAAATACATCCCAAAACAGCATTAGGGAAATCACCAACAACATCACGCCTGCTGATTTTTCTACAGTTTTCGGACTTAGTCGGGTGGCTATCCAACTACCTAAAAGCACACCTAATAAGCTGGTGGTTATCAGTGCAGCCGCAGATCCGATAAATACCACCCACGGCGAATGAGATTCTGCACTCATTAACAAAGTGGAAAGCTGAGTTTTATCTCCAATTTCTGCTAGAAAAATGGTTACAAAAGTTGTACCAAAAACTACTATCGGTGATTGCTGCTTTTGAGGACTATCGGCAACTACAGGCTGAACTGGTTGGGCGATCGCAGGAGTTAAGTTAAAATCAGTGCTGTCTTTCAGTTCTACCTCGATCTTAGTTTGAGATATGCCATAAATCTCCAAAGGACCAGAATCAAGTTTCACGGGCAGTAGTTTTGGTTGCTAGATGTTTTCATATTTCTATCATATTCTCAGATTGTTGTAATAAATTGCAACTACATAAGTGGGGACAAAAAAATTATGGGCTGTCTTTGTGTCTTTGCATCCTGCTTACAGCCCAACAGCTTTATCGAAGCGTAGTATTTCCAGACTGCGATCGCCGTATACACCTTCTATTTGTTGGCGACAGCAGTCAATGGCAAAATCGTTAACTTCTTCTGGTTCAATCCCATACATATCTTGAAATACTTCTGATTCCACACGGCAGAAACGAGGACGATCTGAGTAGATGCGGCATTCTCGCGTGGTATGGTCGAAATTAACACACCATCCATCTTCGCCTACCATGCTGAGGTAGATTTCTAGTTCTGGTGGAGAGAGATACTCATCTAAATCTGGACGCTCTGCTGGATCAAGATTGCAGCAGGCTCCACATTGTTTTACACATTGCCAAGTTGACATTTTAGATTGGGGAGTAGGGAAATGAGGGAGCAGGGGGAGCAGGGGAGGCAGGGGAAGAAGAACTATTGATTCTTGAGCCATGCCCAATGCCCCTATTTTACGTTTTTATATCTTTTCTTATAATTTTGTTAAGTAAATTAAATCTAGCAGTCCATAGCCAGATATGATCGATTTCGGGTTTTGTAATTAAGTTATTGAATTTTTTAAGACAATTGGGAGGAGAAAAGGAAAAATGGACGCTTTGTTTAACGCTTTTACCAGTATCAATTGGGAAGTTATTTTCCAATTGCTGTCCGTGGCGCTAATTGTGATTGCTGGGCCAGTGGTAATCTTTTTGCTGGCATTTCGCAACGGCAACCTATAAGAGTTCTGAGTGCCCAGTTGTGAGTCCTGAGTTGAAAAAATTGTTGAATTTAAAACTCATAACTTATAACTTAGCACTCAGTACTGATAACGCCTGAAGGGCAGCTTGGATAATACTGTCATACTGTGGCTGAGAGATATCGACTTCTTTGGCGTTTTGGCGATTAGTGCCTAGTAAACCGATTATATGTCCTGGCTGCATAGCTAAGACTTTACCTTCAGAGTTTTTAATTCTTAATTCTGCTTCAATACCGTTTTTATAGAAACCGCAAGTATACTCTCGCTGATTGTATTCAAAGGTTGTGCTTGACGGGGTTGGTGGCGAAGCAAAAAATTGTTGAAGTTGAATTGGCAGTCTGGCACCTATTAACTCTAACTCGATAGTGGTATTACCGTTAAAGTAATTTTCTCGGAGTTTGTAAGCAACATCGACTCGCGGTGGTAAGCGGAAATAGTCGCCCCAACGCCAAGCGATCGCTTTAATTTTATACTCCTGATTATCAATAGTTTGGGCAATCGTCAGTTTAATGTGACCCTTCCCGACGATTTTTTGCTCAACCACTTGAACATTAGATGTCCAAAAAACTGGATCGGGATTATCCATACCGCAGGGGTGCAAAGCATTAAGCTGTTGATAAAGCTGCTGATTAATTTGATTCAGGTTGACTTCAGCATCAATTTTGAGCAGAGGCTTGAGATGCTGCGGTTCAAGACACTGGTTAGCAAATTCAATCAAACGCGATCGCAACATCTGTAAATTATCTGCTGGTAGAGAGAATCCCCCGGCTGCTTTGTGTCCGCCAAATTTCCCTAGTAAATCGTGACAAGATTCCAGAGCTTCAAATACATGGAACTCTGGAATCGAGCGTGCAGAACCGCGTATGTGTTCCTCATCCTCATAAGTACCAATAAACACGGGAACACCGTAGCGTTCCACTAAACGGGAAGCGACAATCCCAATAACGCCGTGATGCCAATTAGGTTGAACAACAACTAATACACGATCTTGTTGTAGAGATGTAACAAATTCTGTTTCTACATAAGCGATCGCTTCTTGTTCAATTTGCTCACACATTAGCTGGCGAGAGGCGTTGATTTGTTCGCACTGCATTGCTCTTTCCAGCGCCAACCCCATATCATCTGTAGTCAGCAATTCAATGACAGTCTGGGGATTACCAATTCGACCAATAGCATTAATTCGTGGCCCCAAGCGAAAACCGATATCTTCAGGTTTTAGTGATTTGGGATTTGAGGAGTTAGGGATGTTTTTTTTCTCCCCTGCTCCCCCTGCTCCCCCTGCTCCCCTGCTCCCCTGCTCCGCCTCTCCCCTCGCCTGCACGCCACCTACTTGAATCAACGCCTGTATCCCAGCTAAGTTGGATTTGGGTAAATGCTGTAAACCGCGTTTCACCCAACGGCGATTCACGCCAGTTAAGGGAGCTAAATCTGCGATCGTTCCGAGCGTAAACAGTGCTAGCATTGGCTGGATCAAGCCCTTAGTCTCCCCTAACTGTTGTGCTAGAGAGACTGCCAAAATGTATGCAACCCCAACACCAGCAACACCCCGATAAGGTGAGGATTCAGCTATTAATTTGGGGTTGAGGATAGCATTAGCTGGTGGTAATTTTTGGGGGATATCGTGATGATCGGTGATAATCACTGCAAGACCAAGTTCTCTAGCTCTGGCAACTGGTTCAAAGGCAGAGATGCCATTGTCTACAGTGAGGATTAATCCCACGCCTTCGCTGTGAAATTCTTCAACTATGCGTTTATTAATACCGTAGCCTTCGTGCATCCGGCTGGGAATAGCATAATCTACCTGTGCGCCTAAAGTGCGAAGACTACGCAAAAGTAGAGCAGTGCTGGTCATCCCATCAGCATCATAGTCACCACAAATAGCAATTTTTGTTTGAGAGGCGATCGCATTTTGCAACAACTCCAAACTAATTGCCAAATCAGGGAAATCCTCTAACGGCGAAGGTAAGACTAAAGACTCTGGATTTAAAAATGCTTGTGCCTGTTCTGGTGTTTCGATCCCCCGATTAATTAGTAACTGGCTGATAATCGGTGAAACATTAATTAAAACTGCCAGCTTTTGGGCAAATTCTAGTTGCTGCGGATAGATTTGCCAGCGCTGATTAGGTAAGCGCCTGCTAGGTTTTAAGAGTTCAGATACAGGTCGGTCTAGCACAGTATAAACTTAGGAATTTTTAGTGTTAACTTAGAGCAGGACAAATGGAATTCGCGGCTACACAAACATAGACGCTTTGCGGCTACTCTTACGAGAACGCTTTTAGCGAACCCGTTGGCGCAGCCTCTCGTTCGCGTAGCGTCTCCCTTTGGGAGAAGAGAAGGCTAGTCCGCCTCCGCGGACTAAGGAAAAATTGAGTGTTTGAAACCGACGGAAGTGGGTTTTGCCTGTGTAGACGCAGTTTCTAACCGCCGATTTAACTATTTGCTATCTAAAACACGTTTATCCTACCATCATCCATAATATACAAAGAGCGATCGCCAGGAGAGCGCCAAGTCGGACGGAGTTCAAGCCGCAATGTGCCAAAGTTGGGTTTCGAGACAATTGCTTGTAGTGACAAACTCTCAATCTTACAAAAAATTACCACTAGTTAATTTAACACCTCCAATTCAACTAAATTTTAATACTTATATCTGAGAATGAACCAAGGTATTAAATGATTCGTAAATCTACTTTCATTTCGTCACTGGCAAGGCTCGAATGAGTTCTCGAATCACATCAGTTGCTGGTCTGCCCGTCTGTTCACAATACTTTTCAAGGTTATTGGCTTCATTTGATGCCAGGTTAATAGTGATTCGCTTGACAGCCCATTTTTTGTTCATGCTGAAATAGATAAATCATGTAATCATAGCTTCAAACCCTGATTTTACCTTCCTAACTGGAAAGTAACCTAAATTCGGGATATGCCGAGATACCTTATTTAAGAGGGCACGTTGTAAATAAATATTGCAAGTATGCTTGACTAATTTACTAACTTGTCCATAAATGATATTTGAACCGCTAAGATTTAGAACTCTAAAATCCAAATACGCTGATGATAATTAATTAGTCCAGGAGCTTCCCCCCAACGCAGTAGCTCCCCTAAAAAAGTAGGGCTTAATTCCCTATTTTTTAATGATGATTAGGAAGGATCAAGCCTTAATCTAAACCTATTGCTCTACAATCAACTTTTTACCCCTTTGAGCTTAATTATGCAAAAGCCTCACACTTGCCTAAATTTAAGTATAAAAAGTTACTAATATAAATACTAGATTAAAATTAGTAGGTTAAGACGAGGAAGCAGGGAAATCTTCATTCTTTGCGTCGCTGTGCCTTTCTCCCTTTGCGTCGCTCTCTACCTTACGATTTGCTGATTGATAACCTACTATCATGGCATCTAGTTAATTCTAGATGCTCAAAATTTTGTCGGTTCTCAATTTAATTTTCAACCAGCTTTCCTCACCTTGATAACCCAATTTACCTTAACAGAATGCCTATTTCTATCATTATGATTAAATTTTTAATTAAAGCTTAATTGCAATCAATTTAGGATTAAAAATACTGAAGAACACCTTAACCTAAACTTGTACTAATTTTAACTCAAGCTTTGCTTACTCTGTATGCCTTAGTAAGAAGATTATGTAGTAACTATGGTAAAACACTGTATTCCTATCGGAATTAAGATGTAATTTTACTATTAATCCAAAGCTAGAAGCCAAATTGGAGGTTTTTACGAGTTGCTATTTACTGCATTAAGGATTCTAGATTTATGAAGCTGCAACTCACCCAATTACATATACTCTGAGCCAAATTAACTGGAGTGTAGACCGATGAAATGCACACATGATGGTTGCAAGTAGAAAATTAGGTGTCTACGCCTACAGCATAAAGTTTGCATATTTTCTGTGGAGTTTTTTTACTAAACTTGAGGAGTACAAATGCTTGAGGCTATCGCTGTTGCTTGGTTATTATTGTTTTTTGGCGATTTTCTATCTACATTTTTTTACCACATACCCGAGCACGTTTTTGGTAGCCTACATTTAAAAACGCACCACTCCTGGAAGAAAGACTTCCGCCACTACGCTATTTTGACTTTTAATCCTCAGGTTCTTTTAGATGGTATCTTGGGAGCTTTACCTTATGTATTTTTAGCAGTAGTCTTGTGGTCTTTCTCTCCCATTGGCGTTGTTTCTGGATTACTGCTTGGTCAGTTTCATGTATGGTGGAGACACATAAGTGTACTAGGTTGGCAAACTTCAAAACCTGTCAATATTTTGTGCCAAATTCTATTTATTACTACTCCTGAGAGGCACTGGTTGCACCATCACAAAACTAATTTGGGTTTTGGTGATATTTTCACGTTCTTTGAACAACCTGCACAAATGTGGTTACGCTGGCTTCGGCTACTCAGACTTCGTTTTCGCTACTCTCGGATCTGACTGAAGCGATCGCTGGCCTAAATACTTTTTAAATTTACCAAAAAAAGCTGCGTTAGCGAAGCTTACCGTTGGCGTAGCCTCTCGTAGAGAAGGTATCGCAGCTTTTTTTGTAGACTTGTTACTAATGCTTCGTTAATAGATCAACGATTAACACTACTCATGTCAGGGTAGCGCTCACCTGCGGCCACATTTTTAGGTGCAACTGCTTCCAGCCGATTCAACTCTTGTTCAGTCAGGTTAATTTCGGTAGCTGCAACATTCTCTTCCAAGTAACTACGGCGTTTTGTACCAGGAATTGGGACAATATCTTCTCCCTGAGCCAAAAGCCATGCTAGCGCAAGTTGACTAGAAGTCACTCCTTTTTCGGTGGCAATTGCCTTGACTTGCTCAACTAATTGTAGGTTCTTATAAAAATTCTCGCCTTGAAAGCGAGGAGCATTTCTACGATAGTCATCAGGTGCTAGATCATCAGGGCTGGTGATTGCACCTGATAAAAACCCTCTTCCTAATGGGCTATAGGGAACAAACCCAATTCCTAATTCCCGCACAGTAGGTAAAATTTCATCCTCTGGCTCTCGACTCCAAAGAGAGTATTCTGTTTGGAGTGCCGTAATGGGGTGAACTCTCACAGCTCGCCGAATCGTCGCAGGAGCAGCCTCTGAAAGCCCCAAATGACGAACTTTTCCAAGCTTGACTAACTCTGCCATTGCTCCTACAGTATCTTCGATCGGTACGGTTGGATCTACGCGATGTTGATAATAAAGGTCAATCACTTCCACTCCCAGACGTTTTAATGAGGCATCGCAAGCTTGATGGACATATTCTGGTCTGCCACTAATGCCTTTCCAACCACCATCTTCAGTGCGGACATTGCCAAACTTCGTTGCTAATACTACTTGATCTCGGCGGTCTTTAATTGCTTTGCCTATTAGTTGCTCATTAGTAAAAGGCCCATACATATCAGCAGTATCAAGAAAATTAACTCCTAATTCCAATGCTCGATGAATTGTAGCGATCGCCTCAATTTCATCACGACCACTATAAAACTCAGACATTCCCATGCAACCAAGTCCGATAGTTGAAACTTCTAACCCAAGTTTCCCTAGCTTTCTGGTTCTCATTAAATAATCTCCTGGTCAGTAATTGGTCAGATAAAATCAAGTCTTTCAGAATTATCTCTTTCCTGATCGGCAATTCATCTACACTTAGAAGTATTTACTGTAGGACTTCTGAATCCCCCACTAATAGCTAGCGCTGTGCGAAGGAGTTCGCTTACTCCTGCTTATTTAGAAGCTAATTCTGGGAAACCTTAATTTGTGAGAGCGAGAGGCTTTTGCCAGAAGGAACTAGAATTAGGAAACACCTAGCTGGGTTCTTCTGACTTTTGAAATTAGGAGTGCATGTGTGCCAAAATCCCCTAAATATTTGCTGATTGGATCAACCGAGACTTACAGCGGTAAATCTGCAACTGTTCTGGGTTTGTCTCATCAGCTACAGCAAAAAGGACTGGATATTACCTACGGTAAACCGCTCGGTACGTGTTTGAATTCCTCTAGTGGAACCGTAATTGAGGAAGATGTCCAATTCATCGCTCTTAGCCTCAATTTGCCGGAAAACCGTGTTGCACCTACAATGCTGGCTTTGGATGAACTCAATGTGCAAAAGCGCTTACGAGGGGAAGACAAAACCGATTATCAGCAGTCCCTAATACAGCAATATTTGCAAACGTCCCAAGGAGATTTGGTATTACTGGAGGGGCCTGGTGATTTTTCCGAAGGTAATTTGTTTGACTTGTCTTTGCTGCAAATGGCTGAAGTATTAGATGCTGGTGTGCTGCTAGTGACCCGCTATAAATCGTTGCTTTCGGTTGAGGCGCTATTGGCTGCTAAAGGGCGTGTAGGCGATCGCTTGTTTGGAGTTGTGATCAATGATATTCCTGTCACGCAACTAGAAGCAGTTGACACTCTCTTGCGTCCCTTTTTGGAACAGCAGGGGATTCCAGTACTAGCAATGCTGCCAAACAGCGATTTGCTCCGCAGTGTCAGTGTTGGCGAACTGGTCAAACAGTTAAAGGCTGATGTTCTCTGCCGCAACGATCGCTTAGATTTGTTGGTGGAGAGTCTAGCAATTGGAGCGATGAATGTCAATTCCGCTGTGAAATATTTCCGAAAACGCCGGAATATGGCAGTGGTAACAGGAGGCGATCGCGTGGAAATTCAGCAAGCAGCTTTGGAAACTTCTACCCAATGTTTAATTCTCACCGGGCAACTACCACCGCCGCCGTTCATTCTCAGTCGCGCTGAAGAACTAGAAATCCCCATTTTATCTGTTGACTTAGACACTCTCACTACTGTAGAAATTGTTGACCGTACTTTTGGGCAAGTCCGCCTCCACGAGCCGATTAAGGTTCACTGTATTCGTCAGTTAATGTCTGAGCATTTTGACATTGACCGCCTGTTGTCAAAACTTGGTTTGACTCCCGCAGCAGCATTGTCTTAACCTCATTAACTCAAATAATTGAGAGCATCAATGCTCAGTTATCAGTTAGGAGCCTGTATTGCTGATGAGGGCACAGTCGGCTCGCTGTCACCTCCCAGGCGACGGCGTTGCCACTAAGTAATGGAGTTACTTAACCAAACAATCGAAAATTAGTAGCAATGTCTAACTCAAGTTTTCCTCGCACCTACACGCTGTTTGGTAAAATATCTGGGTCGTTTAATTCGGATTATGTCCATCTTTGAGCCAGTCAACAGACCTTATTAACCTCGATACATTAGCGCAAGAACTAGCGACAATCCAGCAAACGGGTTCCAAAAGAATCGCCTTGCTGGGTTCTCGTCACGTTCCGATTACGCATCAGAATCTCATTGAAATGATGACATATGCCCTAGTTTTATCGGGTAATCGCATCATTACTTCTGGTGCTACAGGTACAAATTCAGCGGCTATCAAGGGAGCAACGCGAGCTGATGCAAATTTGTTGACGGTGATTCTACCCCAAAGCCTGGAACGCCAGCCTTTGGAATCACGCCAGCAACTAGAACAGGTAATGCATCTAGTGGAAAATCCCAGTAATGATAATATGTCCCTTGCTGAAGCTAGTTACCTGTGCAACAAGGAAATTGTCTCTCGTTGCCAGCAACTGATCTGCTTTGCATTCCACGACAGTCGCACCCTGTTGCAAACTTGTCAAGATGCAGAAGAACAAAGAAAAGTAGTGACCCTCTTCTACTTTGACTAGTCATTTGTCATTTGTCATTTGTCCTTTGTATTTGACTAATGACTGATGACTGATGACTAATGACTCATAACCAATGCTTAATAAATAATGATTATTTTTTTGTACTCGATCGCTGCTGCTGCCGTTTTAATTTACCTGCCATTTTTGCTGGTAGCTTATGCCCGTACGCGTATTGGGTATGAAATGTTTTCTACTCCTCGTGCTATGTTTGATAAATTGCCACCATACGCCCAACGAGCTACTTGGGCACATCAAAACACCTTTGAAGCATTTATGGTGTTTGCGGCAGCAGCATTGATGGCATACGTAACAGGTGTAAATTCCTTTACAGCACAAGTGGCTGCGATCGCTTTTGTGGTGGCCCGTTTTCTCTACTCAATTTTTTATATTTTGAATATACCCCTTTTGCGATCGCTCATGTTTGGCATTGGCATCCTTGGCTCTGCCACTCTCTTTTTCTTGAGTATCGTCCAAGCTACTAGTTAAGTGAGGAACGGGGGATGAGGGAGCAGGGGAGGCATGGGAAGCAAGGGAAGAAATGCCCAATGCCCAATCCAAAATCCAAAATCTAAAATCTAAAATGTTTTATGGCTTCTACTTTTTCCTTTGACATTGTGAGCGACTTTGACCGACAAGAGTTGGTTAACGCCGTCGATCAAGTTATCCGTGACATCAAAGGTCGTTACGACCTCAAAGACACTGAAACTACTGTCGAGTTAGTCGAAGAGAGCATTAACGTTAGTACTGACAGCGAGTTTACCTTAGATTCTGTACACAACATTTTGCGAGAGAAAGCCGCCAAGCGTAACCTCTCCCAGAAAATCTTTGATTTTGGCAAAGTTGAATCAGCCAGTGGTAATCGCGTGCGTCAAGAAATCAAACTCAAAAAAGGCATTAGTCAGGAAATCGCCAAACAAATTTCCAAATTGATTCGGGACGAATTCAAAAAGGTACAAGCCTCCATCCAAGGGGATGCTGTGCGAGTTTCTGCCAAATCTAAAGATGACTTACAAGTAGTCATGCAACGGCTGAAACAAGAAGACTACCCAGTGGCTTTGCAATTTACAAATTATCGTTAAAAGATTCGTAATTCGTAGCAAATAATTTGGTTACGAATTACGAACTATTTTAAGCCCGTCCGCTAATACTTTTTTGAAATGCTGGACGCTCAGATAACTGCTTCATATAGTTCAACATGGCTGGGTAGGAACTGAGGTCTAGCTTCAGCATGATGGGAATGTAATTTAGAATAGACCCTACTGCCACATCAGCAACAGTGAACTCATCGCCAAGCAAAAAAGGTTGCTTACTGAAAATTTCATTTAACGGAGTCAACAAGCGGGGCATTTCCCGCTCCCGACTTGCTTCTACAAAAATTCCTGGACCAAGGGTAGCATTGGCAAACAAAACCCATTGGTAAAATACAGCACGTTCTTGGAGTGAAAGTGCTGTTTTACTGTACTTATCGGCAAGATACAGCAAAATTGCTCCAGATTCCCAAAGTTTAAAATCCCCATCAACAATTGCTGGAACTTTACCAACTGGATTAATTGCCAAATATTCAGGTTTAAGGTGTTCACCTGCCTGCATATCGAGCTTGACAAATTCGTAGGGAACTTCTAGTTCCTCTAAATACCACTGAACAATTGACGCTCGACTACGAGCGCCCCCGTAAAGTTTTAGCATAATTACTTAAAGAACTTTGTGAGTGTGAGAATGCTGTTTAATGTTGTCTTCTTTAGTGACGACTCTAGCAGCATTTAATACGCGTTTACGCTCAGTAGAATATTTAAATTCAGTGTAGTTTGTACCTAAAGGAATTAAAGATTTTGCAGATTCACGACGCTTGTAGGTACGCGCTGCTGCAAATGCCCGTGGCACAAATTCTTCTCCAAACTGAGCCGACTCTGGGAAGCCATCAGGCAACAGTTGTGAATCGCCATCCAGCACTGATCCCAAAGTTGTTGCATGAGCCAGCTTATAGGAGGTAGGAATGCCCTTTAAGAGTGCTTCCAAAGCCGCAGAGGGAATCGGTTCTATAACTTCGATTTGATAAACCTCTCCATCTTCTTTGACGAAGCAGGTTGCCAAGCCGATAACAATGTAATCATCGGTTGCTAAATCAGGGGCATTGGGATAGGAAATTGCAGTTGTCATCGGAAAATTTCTCAAAACTTAAAAATTAAATCTAGAGACTGGGGAATGGGGCATGGTTATTCTCACTATCTCCCTTGTCTCCTTACCATCTTTCTTATCTCTAGAAGAACGGCTTGTTGGCATTCTACCAATTTGTAGCCCTCACTACTTGACCAGTCTTTGAGATTGATATCTGCTATTTCTGGAATTCATCCTGGGGATGAAGTATTCATGATTAGGTTTGAGGATCAATTGTTTGTTTATCTAGGGCATAGATTTCTCTTGTCCTACTAGGTTACAGTTCTCTCTTGAGATGGCTTCTAGGTAAGCCTAAATACTTTAAAAATAGACATAGTGGTAAAACCACCAACAGGCAAAAACTAGAATTTGGTTCCACAAAGCACTGATTGAACGTAGAAAAAGATGAATATTCACTCATTCTTAGCTGACGGTGGCCAGCAAAGTAACAAATATCACTTTTCGCTAAATATTATACATAAAGCCCAAGAAAGTAGGAAAAATGACACTGGCGCATCTACTTTGGGAGATAGCTATTTACGCTCTTGTGCTTTGAGGTTGGCTCAACAAGGAAATTATACTGAGGCGATCGCACTTTTAAGCCAACTAATCTCGCGCCATCCCCATAATGCCGTTAATTACAACAACCGGGGGCTAATTTATTTCCAAAGTGGCGAAACGCAAAAAGCGCTTTCCGACTATAACACTGCCCTCAAACTTAATCCCTATTTGGCTAGTGCTTATAATAATCGGGCAAATTACTACGCAGCTTGTGGAGAATTAGCAGCAGCACTTGCCGACTATGATCAAGCGATTGATTTAAATCCTCGCCATGTCCGGGCGTGGATTAACCGAGGCATTACCTGGCGTGATTTGGGGCAATATGAGGAGGCAATTGAGAATTTTGAGGTAGCACTGCTTTTCGGTCAACTAGAAGGTCATCTCTGGGCTGAACGCGGCAGGACTTACCATCTTTGGGGTGACTGGAATTGTGCGATCGCTGATTATCGTCGCGCCCTCACTCAACTGCCCTCGATCGAAACAACTAAAGATGTTACTGGTTCTCGCTTGCGTTTACAAATCGAAAATTGGCTAAACGATTTGTTATTTCCTGGGCGTCCTATTTGGTAGATTAGTTTTTCTGTCAGATTCAAAATTCAAAATAAATTATTAAATTTTGAATTAGAGTTTGGCGACCCTGTATCGTTAATGACTAATAAATGATAACTATATAGTTATCCAGAAATTAGCTATTAGCCATTATTTATTAGCAATAATATAAATTAACACCCAGTGTATACGTAGCCAGAATCACAAGAAACTTAAATACTCCTAAATTCGCTATTTGTCTTAGGGTGATAAGTCTGTTTGTTCATCTTCTCGGCGATCTGGATTCATCAACACCACGCGACGCTGGCTGGGATCAAATCGGTACCCCTGTTGTTGCATAATACTTTTAGTTTGCTGAGGATCGAAGTTACGGCTAAATTCCGTCTGCAAACCATTGACATGTACTTCCATCAACTTGACTTCAGTACTAATCTCTCGCAACTTTCCTTGCTGTGACCAATGATAAGGCAAAAGTTGTGCTAAAGCAGATGCTGCAACGGCTGTAACAACAAGATTAACCGCTATCTTGGCTGTGCTTTCCAGTGCCATCACCTGGTAAGAACGTTGACGAAGATGCCGCTTTGGTCGAGGAATGACCTGGCGTTTTTGTATAGGTTGTAACGGTGGTCTGGAGGGTTGAGTCGCGTTCATGATGCTAAAAAATAACCTCGCTTAGTGAAGGGAAGCACTGTAAAAGCGCTCTGGCGCTAATTACTGCTTGATTTAGCTGTCATATTACTTCATTTTTATGAAATAGCTACAAGTGTTGCACTAGTTAAAAAATAACCTGGCTTACGTAAGTGCTAGTTTTCTAGCAACTTATGGCATAAAGCCACAAGCGTCTGAAAATTGCACCCCGTACTGCCAGGATTATTAGCTTTTTAACTGTGTCACATCGTACCGTTATTTGTAAAGTTCTGTGGCTAATCGCCAAGCTAGAACTCCTGGGATCAGCGCTACAACTAGAGCGATGTAGACTTGAGTATCCGAGATGGAAGACACCTGAGCGATATACAGAGTATCTAAGATAGGCATGGCTGAAAACCTCCTAACCTGAATAGATTTTGAACAGTTCGTTTACTACTTTTCCTTGTTTTGCCAAGATTGTGGAATATCTTGTTACAAGATGCAACAAAAGCAGTTATTAGTCAGTAGTTTTTAATGATTGTTTATTAAAAAAATTCATAAAACTATGGATTTGTATTTGGGTATCGACTTTGGCACCTCTGGCGCACGCGGTGTGGTGATTGACGAGGAAACTACTAACATCCAGGTTGAGATGCGATATCCCTTCCAGGACTCACCAGCTGCCGTTACGTCCAAAATTTGGCAGGAGGCTTTGTTTATGCTGGTGGAACAAATACCTGACCCATTGCGGCGAGAAATTAAAGCGATCGCAATTAATGGTACTTCTTCCACCGTCTTGCTGGTCGATGCTGCTGGCAATCCAACAGATGCACCATTGCTGTACAACGATGCGCGGGGATCATTGGTGCTAGAGCATTTGAGGAGTATAGCACCCCCCAATCATACCGTGTTGAGTGCCACCTCTAGCCTGGCGAAACTTTTGTGGATGAGGCAACAACCCTCTTTTAGTGAAGCTAGATATTTCTTGCATCAAGCAGATTGGCTGGCGTTTCTCCTACATGGACAATTGGGTATTAGCGATTACCATAATGCTTTAAAGCTGGGTTATGACGTGGAAGAGTTGAAATACCCAGAATGGCTAGAAAATTTGCAAATCCCGATTCAGCTACCCAAAGTTTTAACTCCTGGTACTCCCATTGCCCAATTGCGTCCTGAAATTGTCGATAAGTTCGGTTTCCGCCGTGATTGTCTGGTGTGTGCAGGTACAACTGATAGTATTGCGGCTTTTCTCGCCAGTGGGGCAAAATTACCTGGTGAAGCCGTGACTTCCCTTGGTTCAACGTTGGTACTAAAGTTGTTAAGTCGTACCCGGCAAGAAGATGCCAGATATGGGATTTACAGCCATCGGTTGGGTGATTTGTGGCTGACTGGTGGTGCTTCTAATACTGGAGGTGCAGTACTAAAGCAATTTTTCACCAAGGCTGAGTTAGAAAGCCTTAGTCGGGAGATTGATGCTTCAATTGCCAGCGAGTTAGATTATTATCCGTTATTGAAGGCAGGCGATCGCTTTCCGATTAACGATCCCAATTTATCGCCACGTTTGTCACCACGCCCAGATAACCCAGTGGAATTTTTGCATGGGTTGTTAGAAAGCATTGCCCGCATAGAAGCGCGAGGGTATGAATTATTACAGCAAATGGGCGCAGACAAATTGAGCCGTGTTTATACTGCTGGCGGTGGTGCGGCGAATGAAACTTGGACTGCGATTAGGGCGCGTCATTTGCAGGTTCCTGTTGTAGCGTCAGTGTACACAGAAGCAGCTTATGGAACGGCGCTGTTGGCGATGGGAGGCGGAATTAAGGGTGAACAAGAGTAATTGTGTAACAATCTTTTCGTAGGTATTTCGTAAATCAGTATCTATCCCAGTGACAATCTACATATCTCGGCCGATACTGTGATTATTAGATACCGGACTATAGATTCCAGGTTCATGATCTGGGCAGCTATTCGGGGATGGGTGCTTCGCCACAAGCGAATGTCATCTGTCCCCTTTACTAATTATTGGTGTGAGTTCTGAGGGATTAGGAGAAAAAGGTTTTTTAAGAAGGTTTCACCTGCGCGATCAATATTATCATCTAGGGAAAAGGTGAGGCTACGGACTCGGATTTCGTCACTTTTAACATCTAGTGGCTGTGTCAAGTCTTTGGGATATATCAAAAAAGCTTGCTTGCATTTTGTTGTGTTGGCGTAGCTGATCATTTGATGAATATCTGTATATCCTGCCAGTTCTGGGGCTTTATACTTTGTATCTAAAACTGCTATTGTTTTGCCAGAAGCAGCATCACACAGTAATATATCTATATTGAAGTGCCGATTTTGACTAATTTCTATTGGATGTTGCTGTTTGAAAAAATAGCCTTGCGGCGTGTTTTTCTTAAGCCATTCTGCAACAAAAAGTTCATATAAATGTGCCATGTCAACGAGAAAGGGTAGGGTTTTGTAATTTCCCTTTTCATGGCTGGGACTACTATTTTCCAAAAAAAATCGACATAAATTATGTAATAGTTGATAGTCAGGATTGAGGCGATTATACTGTCTGGCTATACAATCTTCTGCACTACAAGGTTGCAGCGTTACTAATCCTTGTAGAGCGTGGTAAGCTTTTCGTACTGTTGGTGATACTCTTTCTGAACATAAACTGCTACAACCAATGATATAAAGTGTCCATGCCAGTATTTGATTTTCTTTAATATCAGCCGTATGTTCTTCGTAATCGCATTTAAGTTTAACATTCCACGGCTTTTGAATTAGCTGTCGCACATCAAGTCTTCCCCGCACATAAGAAAGCTGCTGTGTTTTAGGCAAATAAGTACGATATAATCCTTTGCGGCATCGCTCTAAAACTTTATCGGCTAAGATATGAGCCAGATTATTATAAAAATTCTCTAGAGATTCACAGTCCATCAGCCCTTCGAGAAAGCGAAACCCTTTTAAATTGTAGGCATATTCCAGCATTCCGAAGAGGTTTTGGATAGGCACTTTCGGATTTATTTTTAGATGCAATTCAGGAGTTACGGGAATGTAACCTACCCATCCTTTAGCTTTGAGTTTCCAATGTTCTTTCGTTTTATAGTTAGGAAATTCTATATCTACTTGTGTTTTGTATTTTTCATATAACTCTACCCCGGCTGAATTGGGTATTTCATCAAACTTAAATGATTTCTCTTCGTATTCTGTAAGTTCACGAATTATTGGTTGTGCTGGGTTTATATCCATAATTTATTTTTTATTTCATCCCAGCGAAACTGATCTACTTTTTCTAGCTGGTTAAAAAAGTATTCTTCTAAATATGGTTCAATTTCCATGCGCCATATATCTTCTATATCTTCCCGTAGGTTGTCTGTTAAAAAGAATGAAATACCAATTTCGTAGTTTTTGTCTGCGATCGCCTGATTTAATTGCTGTAAAATGTTAATTAATCCCTCTACTGCAAAACCTCTTATTCGGTGATAATTTCGCAGCACCTCATAGTTTGAGCGAAGTTCAATAAATGCAAAGCGACGGCGTAGCGCATGATCTATATTGGCAATAGACCTATCTGCTGTATTCATCGTGCCAATAATGCGAACATTTTTCGGGATACGAAAGTTGTTACCGCCAGCTAATGGAATTTCTCTATCTCGGTACTCAAGTAAGTACATTAATTCACCAAAAACTTGTGCGAGATTAGCGCGGTTTATTTCATCAATGATTAACACGCAAGTATCTTGATAAGACTCTGCCCTTTTGCAAAATTCCAAAAAGCGCCCTGGAACTAGTGGATATGTTAATTCTCCATCTTGACTTTGGGGGCGGATACCTTGAATGAAATCTTCATAAGAGTATGCTGGATGAAATTGCACTAGTTCCGAAAAACCATCACTACCGCCGATTAAGTATTTTGCAAGTTTTTCAGCTATGAAAGTTTTGCCTGTTCCAGGTGAACCATATAAAATTGCTTGACCTTTACGATTAATCGTGCGTATCCAGAGTTTTAAAACTAGTTGGGAAACTCCAGTATCTTCAGTACATTGGTTTAAGGTATAAAGTTCACTTATAGTTGGACTAATATCAGGTATTACCTCCTTAGATACTGCTTGTAAAAATAACGGAAGATAATGTTGAAACCATTCTTTAAACTTATTAATTAATTCTTCTTGGGAAAAATCTAATATTTCTCTTTTATTAAAATAACAACTATGATCAGGATATGATAAATCAAACGCATTTATATCTTTAGTCCTTTTATTTGCTACCATTACAGGATTTATTTCTGCAATCTTATTTGCTAGAAATGTACCTGCATTTTCTCTAAATTTTATGTTTATACCTGTATCTATGAATTCTATATATAATAATGAAAATATATCTAAATACTTATGTAACCTGAAATTACTAGGAGAAACAGAAATATCTACATCAAATAATCCAATTGGTGTTATTATATAAAAATTATTGGCAGCAATTTCACATGGTATTTGTTGATGTATCAAGTGACAAAAAATAATAAAAGGTCGCTTTACTAGGTTTAAAAAATCTTTATATTCTTGAGACTTATAAATATTATTATCCTTACGCTTATTGTTATATTGTTCAATTACTTCAAAGGTATTACAAAAAAAAAGTGTTTTTAAATTTTGATTATTATCCATAAAAAATCGAAATATTAAAAATAAAAATTTTTACTAGTTTATCTCAATAGTAATTTATTGTACTAAGTTGAATAAATAAAATAGTAGCGTACAAACACGTAAACAGATGATATAGGTAACGGGTGTATTAAGCCGATCGCAACAAACTTTCACTGGTGATATTAAACGATCGCAATCATGGCAGAAAAACGCTAAATTGTGGGTTGAAAGTAACCGGATGCTGCGGCGCTACAGTGTAGAAGCTAATGACAGCAAGCGTAACACGGAGACAAAAAAGTGCAAATCACTAAGCGCAATGTTGAATTAAGAGTAGATGGCAGCTTAATGCGTGTTTATGTAGCGGCTCCCAAAGCAGCAGGAAAATACCCTGGTATTGTCTTCTATAGTGATATTTATCAGTTAGGTGATGCAATGATTCGTCTAGCTAACTACTTAGCAGGATACGGCTATGTAGTAGCAGCCCCAGAAATTTTTCACCGAATTGAGCCAATTGGTTTAGTAATTGAGCCAGACGATCTGGGAAGGATGCGGGGTAATGACGATGCGCGTCGAACCTCGGTAGCTGATTATGATGCCGATTGCCTTGCTGTGATTGAATTTCTGAAAACAGAGAGTGCGGTTTCTCCAAATCAAATAGGCACTCTCGGCTTTTGTATTGGTGGACATTTAGCTTTCCGCGCTGCATTTCAAAGCGAAATTCGGGCTTGTGTCTGCTGTTACCCGACTGGGATTCCCAGTGGTAAACTGGGTAAAGAGGTAGCCGATACAATGCAGAGGGTAAGTGAAATCAAAGGTGAGATGCTAATGGTGTTCGGTACTCTTGACCCTCATATACCAGATAGCGATCGCCAAACCATAATAAAAGCAATTGAGGATGCTAACATACCTCACCAAGTTTTCTTGTATGAAGCAGAACATACTTTCATGCGCGATGACGGCTATCGTTATGATTCTAGTGCTACCACCGCAGCTTGGTCAGAAATAGTAACTTTTTTTGGGCGTATATTTGCAGACTGAAAACTTATATTATTGCTTTCTTCGCGTCAATTTTGAGTTGTCTGCAAAGCTAATAACCCAGCACCGTAAGCAGGTTCATGCCTCGGAAAAATCACGTTTACATTAGGAAATTTCTTAACAATAGACGCTGCAAATCTTTGATGGATCTTGCATCTACCGCGCCAGACACTTCCTGTTGTGACTACTTCTAAAACTGAGTCAGCACCAAAAATTGCATCGATTACTGTAGATGTAGCTTTTACTAACTCTTTTACAGCATCATCGATTATCATATTCGCTACTATATCACCTGACGCTGCTGCAAAATCTACAACTGGTGCTAAAGCAGCTATCTGTTTAACTCCCCATTCTCGGCGATATACTACTTCTATTAAATCTTCTATAGTTTCCAAATCAAGATGCTGTTTGAAACCCTCTATCAAAATCGTTGAAATCTCTCGTCCATCATAAGATTTTAATGCTGCATTCATGCCTGCGATCGCAATTTTATAAGCACTACCTTCATCTCCTAAAATATACCCCCAGCCGCCAACTCGCTTAGTATGTCCTTCATGATTTCGCCCAAAAACTATCGAACCAGTACCTGCTGCAACCACAATTCCTACAGGCTGACCAATTCCACCAACTAAAGCAATCAAAGCATCGTTACAAATTACAATATTTGCTGGTTGTAATGCCCAACTAATAGGCAATTTATTATTCTGTAACTCTTTAACTAAGCCTTTCACTACTTCGATATCTGTTGCACGACCTACACCTGCTAAACCAAAACATATCGCGTCAATCTTTAGAGTATTTGTAATTATTGCTGCCTCAACTGCATTTTTAATTGCTGTTTTAATAGATTGTAAAGTTACTTCGATACCTATACTCTGATAATTAGATGGTCCTGCTTCACCACGGCCTAGCACTAGATGCAAATCATCCATTAAGACACAAACAGTCTTGCTACCGCCGCCATCTATTCCTAAAACATAACTCATGGATTGCAATAATCTTAATTATTTTGATGCTTCAATTCTTCTTTTAAAGGAATAAAAAAGAGAGCAATCATTCCAGGAATGGTCAGCAAACAAATCAAGACAAAAAATAATGGATAGCCGAGTGCTTTTTGCAAATAACCACTAACTAATCCGGGTAACATCATTCCTAAAGCCATAAAGCCTGTGGAGATAGCAAAATGAGAAGTTTTATATTCACCTTGGCAAATATACATTAAATAAACACTAAAAGCTGTAAATCCAAAACCATAGCCAAATTGCTCCAAGGAAACCAAGGGATAGACTAATGTTAGTGAAGGCTTAGTGTAAGCCATATACACATAAAAAA
Source organism: Nostoc desertorum CM1-VF14 (assembly GCA_019359245.1). Classification (GTDB taxonomy): domain Bacteria; phylum Cyanobacteriota; class Cyanobacteriia; order Cyanobacteriales; family Nostocaceae; genus Nostoc; species Nostoc desertorum. The sequence goes on from JAHHHR010000035.1 coordinate 28,957, forward strand.
TATTAGGTAAATTCAATGCTAAAGCCATAGGGAATAAACATTTTTTTAATCCATATCTAGAAATTAGCAAGCCTCCTAAAATTCCTCCACAGATTAAGGATATTACCCCAAATGTACCGTAGACTAGCCCGACATCTGATGTTGATAACCCTAAGCCTCCTACTTCCGGTTTGTCCAATAAAAATAAAGAGGCTATCTTCACAAGCATTGCTTCGCCAAGTCTGTAAAGCAAGACAAATGCTAAAATATTTATAATTTTATCTTGAGCAAAATATGAGCTAATAATTGACCAAAAAGGTATATTTTCCCTAGCTTGTATTTGTCGTTGGTTATCTGATTCAGGTAAGGGTAAAATTAGGCGATGGAAAATAAATAGGATTGCTAAAATTAAAGCTGAGAAGCCAATGGCTATAGTCCAGCTTAAGGGAATGTTGTTCAGAGAAACTTCAAGCTGACCTGCTAAGACTACTAATATTCCAGAGCCAAAAATGACAGCCATTCGATAAAACAGTGAGCGAATGCCAACAAATAAGGCTTGTTGTTCTGGAGATAAAGCCAGCAGATAGAAGCCATCTGTGGCAATGTCATAAGTTGCAGAAATAAATGCTCCTATTGTTAATGTCACAAGAGAGATGAAAAAGAAATTTGGCAGTTGCAAGGAGAAGGCTATCAAACCCAAACAAGCGAACATCGCAAATTGGGTATAAAGTATCCATTGACGTTTGGTAGAATAAATATCGACAACTGGACCCCAAAACATTTTGATGACCCAAGGTAGATAGAGGAAACTTGTCCACAAGGCAATTTGAGTATTATCTATTCCAAGCTTTTTGTAAAAGATTACGGAAACTGTATTGATGATGATGTAAGGTATGCCAGAGGCAAAGTAGAGAGTGGGTATGTATGTCCAGGGCGAAGGGGTGGTGGTTTGAGGTTTCATGTTTGCCTCTAATTATCGGTGTTATTAAAATTAGCATCCAATAGGACACCAATAAGATAAGTTATCTGTAATTTCCCCTTCAGAAAGTCGCATTCCTACACCTCCAGATATAAATTTGTCATTACCATTGTTATATAGCCAGGCTCCCCAAACCTGAGTCATTGACTTACCATCAATTTCTAATTTAGGAAACTCTAATAATTCTTGATAGACATAACTCTGTTGTGTATACCAAGGGTCATTATTACTACTACGCACAGAGATTTTTCCTGAATTAACTGCAAATCCTCCTTCACCTTCTCTTCCTAAAATAGGTTTGGCAAAGTATGAATTACCTATTGCTGTTGCACTCAGTGATGTTTTAGGAAAATATTCCCAGACTGTCCCAGCATCTTTGCCAGAAAAAAAGTCATATCCCAAATCTGTAATTAGAGCAAATATACTTTTTGGTTGCAGTGCAAAAGCAGAACCAAAGTTCACAATCACAATTTTATTCTCAAAAATTAATTGCTCTAGAGCCGGCCATAATCTTTCACCTTTTTCATCAGTATCATGGATCAGCCATTCCACTGGATACCACATAAAAAGTATATCTATTGGTTTTTTTGTTCTCTGGTCAAATAGATATTCGCCATCTTTGATGCCAAGATATTCTAAGGGTAAAATGGTACTTTTGGACTCCAAGTAATTTCTTAGCCATCGCATAGTACCTAAATCTTCGGCATTATTCAAAGCTGTAAATGCTACGCGACAGTCTGTAACTGGTTTACCCAAATTTAATGCGGCTCTATTTACATGTTGATTGAGTGTTCTTTTTAAGATTTTTTGAGCATCTAAATCTGGTTCTCGCAATCCAAAATGTCTGGCGACTTTATTATTGCCATCCGTACACTCAAACCAAAAGCTAGGAGTTTGGGGATTAGTTTCTACTACCTTTTTTATCCCTTTTTCTTGATTCCAGCACCAGTCAAGACGCATACAAAATGGTGCGAGAAAGTCATATTTAACTAACTTGATGGTAGCTTCCGGAAATCCATAGAAAAGTAGTGTATCCTCATCAAGAGTGCGGATAGTTTGCCACACTTGAGTTAAAACACTACCGACTAATTCTGACGCTTGCTGGATTTCTTGTATCGTCTGCGGTAAAACTTGATGGCAATAATAAAGAGCGTAAGGTGTTTCTTGGTCAGTCAGATGTATACCTGTTCCTTCTTCAATAGGAGCAAAGTTGTACCAACCCATTTTCATCGATTGAAATAGACGCTTTCGTTGAGGACTGTTGAAAATATTCATAACTCTCTTATCCACCCGCATGACCACCGCGACCGAAACTACCAAAACCACTACGGCCCTTGGCAGAACCGCTAGAAGTACCGACATCCGATGAATCACCAGAACCTGATCTTCTAATGCTACTCCCACCAGAGTAACCACTTGATCTGCCGCTACCATTAGATGAGGGTGAACAGTTATTGGGTTGTTGTTTAGCATTCGGCAACGTTGTGGAAATGCAATCTGACTGTCTTGCTTCTGGGGTTGTCGCACAAGAAGCAAGTAGCGATACAGTCATAACCAACACTATGAGTTGAAATAAACCTGGTTTCAATTTCATGAGTCTTTCTGGATGAATATACAGATGTCAGCTACGGAATTTATGCAAGATAACTACAAAGGCCAAAAATAGATTTCGCATTTCCAGATAGATTTTTTAAGGGTATATCCACGATTTAGAGAATTGCTAAACAAACCCTCTCCAACCCTGTGGCAAAATTTATTAGAGTCCTTCCATAGTTAGTTTGCCCAGCATGACCGCAACTATTCCCAATCTCCCCAGTCTCTACGACCCCTTTTCCACTGAAGCCAAGTGGCAAAAATTCTGGGAAGACAACCAAGTTTACAAAGCTGACCCCAACAAAGGCGGCGAACCCTACTGCATCGTCATTCCCCCCCCAAATGTCACTGGCAGTTTGCACATGGGTCACGCTTTTGAAAGTGCGTTGATTGATACCCTCGTGCGCTACCACCGGATGCAGGGACGCAATACCCTATGGCTACCCGGAACTGATCATGCCAGCATTGCTGTGCATAGTATGCTGGAAAAGCAACTCAAAAAAGAGGGTAAGACTCGCTATGAATTGGGGCGCGAGAAGTTCTTAGAACGCGCTTGGCAATGGAAGGCGGAGTCTGAGGGAACGATTCTGAATCAGCTACGACGCTTGGGTGTCTCGGTGGACTGGTCACGGGAAAGGTTTACCCTGGATGAGGGTTTATCTAAGGCTGTTGTCGAGGCATTTACTCGCCTCTACGAGGAAGGCTTAATTTATCGTGGTGAATATTTAGTTAACTGGTGTCCCGCTTCTCAGTCGGCTGTGTCTGATGTGGAAGTAGAAAATCAAGAGGTTAATGGAAATCTCTGGCACTTCCGCTATCCCCTCACCGATGGTTCCGGTTTTGTAGAGGTGGCGACAACTCGACCAGAAACTATGCTGGGCGATACAGCAGTAGCGGTTAATCCCAATGACGATCGCTACAAACATCTCATCGGCAAAACTCTAACTCTGCCCATTCTACAACGAGAAATTCCCATTATTGGCGATGAATTTGTTGATCCTACCTTCGGTACAGGTTGCGTGAAGGTAACTCCCGCCCATGACCTGAATGATTTTGACATGGGTAAACGTCACAATCTGCCGTTAATCAACATTATGAACAAAGACGGCACTCTCAACGCCAATGCCGGGGAGTTTCAAGGACAAGACCGCTTTGTTGCGAGAAAGAATGTGGTTTCTCGCCTAGAAGCAGATGGCTTTTTGGTGAAGATCGAAGATTATAAACATACCGTTCCCTACAGCGATCGCGGTAAAGTACCTATTGAACCTCTCCTCTCGACTCAGTGGTTCGTCAAAATTCGCCCCCTAGCTGACAACACTCTCGAATTCCTCGACCAGCAAACTTCTCCAGAGTTTGTCCCCCAACGCTGGACTAAGGTCTATCGTGATTGGCTAGTAAAACTCAAAGATTGGTGTATCTCTCGCCAATTATGGTGGGGACACCAAATTCCGGCTTGGTACGCTATCAGTGAAACGGGTGGACAAATTACTGATAACACGCCCTTTGTGGTGGCAAAATCGGAAACCGAAGCTTGGGAAAAAGCCAAATCACAATTTGGCGAAAATGTCAAGTTAGAACAAGACCCAGATGTGCTGGATACTTGGTTTTCTTCTGGACTCTGGCCGTTTTCGACTTTGGGCTGGCCGGAACAAACTCAGGATTTAGCAACTTACTACCCGACTACCACTTTGGTGACAGGCTTTGACATCATCTTTTTCTGGGTAGCCAGAATGACCATGATGGCTGGGCATTTTACGCAGCAAATGCCTTTCCAAACAGTTTACATCCACGGTTTGGTGCTGGATGAAAAAGGTCAGAAGATGTCAAAGACCAAAGGTAATGGCATTGACCCGTTGTTATTAATTGACAAATATGGTACTGATGCCCTGCGCTATACCTTAATTAGAGAAGTGGCTGGCGCTGGTCAAGATATCCGCTTAGAATACGATCGCAAAAAAGATGAATCGGCATCTGTAGAGGCATCGCGCAACTTTGCAAATAAGTTGTGGAATGCAGCCCGGTTTGTGATGATGAATTTGGATGGACAAACGCCGCAGCAATTGGGAAATCCAGTAGCTACCGAATTGAGCGATCGCTGGATCATCTCGCGGTATCATCAGGTTATCAAACAAACCACTAATTACATCGATAATTATGGTTTAGGGGAAGCAGCAAAAGGACTCTACGAATTTATCTGGGGTGATTTCTGCGATCAGTATATTGAACTAGCGAAATCCAGATTGCAAGCAGATGCCGATCCAGTATCGCGGCGGGTAGCACAGCAAACTCTCGGCTACATACTGGAAGGAATTTTAAAACTGCTTCATCCGTTGATGCCTCATATTACCGAAGAAATTTGGCAAACTCTCACCCAACAACCGGTAGATTCTCCGCAAACTTTACCATTACAAATATATCCTCAGGTAGATGCAAACCTGATTGATTCAGCTTTAGAAGAACAGTTTGAATTACTCATTGCTACTATCCGCACAATTCGGAATTTGCGGGCTGAAGCGGATATTAAACCAGGGGTAAAAGTAACAGCGAATTTGCAAACTGAAAGCCAGAAAGAGCGGGAAATTCTCACGGCTGGACAGTCTTATATTAAAGATTTGGCGAAGGTTGAGACTTTAACTATTACCGACAAGCAAGAAAACCAAACTGTTGCTGCGAAAAAACCTCAGAGGGGTTTGAAGACAATTGGCTTAATTATCGTGGCTATTGTTTTTGGTAGATTGGGTTTAGCTGCGGGAAATGCCATTGATGACATTCCCATCGTCGGAACTTTCTTTGAACTAGTTGGTTTTGCTTACACAGCGTGGTTTGTTAGCCAAAATTTACTCACTGCTCAAGCAAGACTTAGGTTATGGAGCCGATTTTTCCCACAGAGAGAATTAGAACAACCACAAGAACCAGAAAATGCGATCGCTGGTGTGATTGGTACAATACAAGTGCTAATTCCTCTTAAGGGCGTAGTGGATATTGAAGCTGTGCGTGCCAAACTAGAGAAAAGCTTGAGTAAAGCTGAAGCCGAAGTTCAATCCCTGAGTACCAGATTAAACAATCCTAGTTTTGTTGACAGAGCTAGAGCCGACGTGGTACAAGGAGCGCGGGACGCTTTAGCAGAAGCACAGAAGCAAGCGGAAATTTTGCGCGATCGCTTAAAGGCGTTGTCGTAGGCATCGCTTAAAGGTGTTGTCGTAGCGATCGCCTGCGTGGCTTAGGATAAGTGTAATGGGTAATGGGAGTGTCAATAATTCCTAATTATCCATTACCAATTAAATTTATTCCAAATATCAATTTTGCCCTTGTTTTTTATTAAAAATCATTTTTTGAATTTTGAGCGGAGCCAGAGAAGTTTCCGTTACTCCAGAAAGGTTGAAGCTCAGGCTTTCTTAGATGACTCCACCATCCCCAACGGGGTACAGAACTTAGAGGGTGTTTGAATTTTGAATTGGAGCGAAGCGACTCTCATGCTATATCTAGCCCAGGTGCGTAAAAACGATTTTTTAGACCAGCACCAGTTACGCTTATTGGCGCGTCAAGAAGCTGATAACTTGTGGGCGATAATTCCAGAAGAGGCTTTCATTCTGTTAGGAAAGGGAAAGATTATGAGTGAAAACTTGCTTGTTTTAGTAGAACTTTCCCCTACAGGCGACATTGAAAGAATAGAAGACGCTACCAACTGGGTACTCCATCTGGTACAAAGCTACCTTACCATCGGCATTACCCCAGAATTTTTGCAGCACGAAGCCGAGCGAGCAGAACATTGGCGACAATCCCTGACGTTGCAAAACCAAGACTTAGCACGGCGTTCCTTAGAATTGGAAGCTCGGCGTGAACAAATTCAAGCCCTAGAAGAAAGCCTCAAACGTGAGAAAAATGGTTATCCTCAGGAGGAAAGTTAAAAGTTTGCAATTGTATTGCACATAAAGTCACAGCACCCTCAGTGTGTATTTATTGACCTGAAATTACCTAAAAAAGCATCTTTTGGTGTGCCATTTTAAGTGTGCGGTAGAGATAGGATGAGACAACATGAGTATGGCGTGACAGTATGGTTCACAGGTCTAAGTGGTGCGGGTAAAACTACTATCTGTAAATTCGTAGAGAAACAACTGCGGATACAGGGATACAGAGTTGAAGTTTTAGATGGCGATGTAGTACGTCAAAACCTATGTAAAGGGTTGGGTTTCAGTAAAGAGGATCGAGAAGAGAATATTCGGCGCATTAGCTTTGTGGCTCATCTTCTTGCCAGAAATAATGTAATTGTATTGGTTTCGGCCATTTCACCTTACCGCGAAATTCGGGAAGAAGTGCGCCAAAGTATTCCACATTTCATTGAAGTTTACGTTAATGCATCATTAGAAGTTTGTGAAAAGCGAGACGTAAAAGGGTTATATAAAAAAGCAAGATCCGGGGAGATTAAGCACTTTACTGGTATTGATGATCCTTATGAAATACCACTCCGTCCAGAAGTCGAATGTAAAACTAACCAAGAAAGTGTTGCCGAAAGTGCAACTAAGGTTTTAGAAAAGCTGGAAGAGTTGCATTATATAGTTGCTAAAGTGAATGATTTAGGGACTGACAAATAAAAAAATACTCAACTACTTCTCGTGTTGAGATAGGTTATGGCCAGCGCAATCAGTTTTTCGGAATCGAGCGCTTCAAGCAGTAAATCCATCTTCTGATTCATATTATCTATCATCTGCTCATGGTAGCGTCGAATAAACAGGAGAGTGTCATGGCTCCGTTACGACGACGGTTTATTCAACTAGCTGGAGGAGCAAGTTTCCTGGCTCTCTTGGGCTGCAATCGACAGGAGCAAGGAATGCTGACGCTATATACTTTTGGGGACTCAATTTTAGATTGCGGACGATATAACGAATTTGGGGTTCATCCCGGACAACTCCTTGTCCAGAATGACGATCGCCTGTTTCCGGAGTTTCAAGGTCAAGACCTGAAATCACGCCAACCTGCTCGTCTGGAACATCGCGCCCGTGATGGTGCGACAGTTGATTCAATGCTTGCTCAGGTGCAAGGATTGCGAGTGGAAGGAAAGGCAATTGCACTCATCACTATCGGTGGTAACGATTTACTACGAGGATTAATTCGAGATTCCGGTGCAGGAATCACAACCTTTGCCAATACCCTCGATACATTTGTGCAGAATTTACCAATCCGTCCTGTTCTATTAGGTAATGTGTACGATCCCACCTTGGGGGATGATAGGCGCAATTTCTTGGGTATTGAGCCGGCGATCGCTCGCAAGAACCTCCAGCGCATGAATACTGCAATTCAAGAAATTGCCAATCGTTATGGACAGTTGGTTGATCTCCATGCTCACTTCCTAAAGGGCGATCCATCCTGGTTCACAGCGATGATCGAGCCAAGTCTGCGGGGTGCATCGGAAGTAAGACGGGTTTTTCTCCCCTATATTATTGGTAAATAAGGATACTTTTTCTTGTGAAGATATTAACAATTGGATATTGCTAATCCAATCTTTAGATATAGATAAAAGCCAATTCTAAGGGCAGACAATCCTGGCAAATATACTCGATAACATCAAAGTAAAGCAGAATCTTTGAGAGATATTACCATGAAAACTTCAACAATCAACACTGCTCAAGTCCCTAATATTGCCCCAGCTTACAATGGTGCCGATCGTAATGCCTGGATCTTTGGTTGGAACCCACAGCAAGAACTATGGAACGGTCGTTTGGCCATGCTTGGTTTTGTCGCTTATCTCCTTTGGGATTTAGCTGGTTATAGTGTCCTTCGGGATGTACTGCATCTGATTGGCTAGAGGGCTGCATGAGACAGTTATAAATGTCTGTAGTTCTCTAAAACCTTGTGTCTAATTATCAACAGAAGTCGTTAAAAACCAAAATACTGCCATGCAAACATCAATCTCTTCAACTTCGCCAATTCGTTACACCGCCTTGAGTTTGGGTCTTCTTTTCTTACTACTTGGTTTGGCTGGATTTGTGAGAGCTTTCGTCGTTCCCTCTGGCAACTTCACCTCCGAACCAGGCTTCGGCTATATATTCGGGATATTCCCCACCAACTATTTTCATAATGCAATCGGCGTTTTAGTTGGTGTTTGGGGAATTGCTGCATTTACTAGCTTAAGCGGAGCAATTGTGTTCAATCGCATCTTCGCTATCCTCTATGCAGCAGGTGTTATTTTAGGACTATTGCCTTTTACAAATACCCTGTTCGGACTTACACCACTTTTTGGAAATAATATCTGGCTCAATGCTATTACTGCCGCGATCGCTTTCTACTACGGATTTATAAAACCAGCAGAAATCGGTAAACCGAGTTCATCTAGCGCTCAACCTAGTGTGTAGCGGGAATACTTTCTCGAAATAGAGGATGATTGCCCATACTCATCACAGTAGCCGTTCCCTCGACATCCTCCGGTTCGCTAGGAGAGGCAAACTAGCAGTAGGCTGGCTTCCGCAATATTGTTAGGTGAGCGGCAAGGAGCAGACATTGCATTCCTATAAAAATACTCTACTGATTTATTTGTTTCAGTAGAGTATATAGATGTATATGTATCTTATGCCTCTACGCATTATTTTATTCAATAGTCAATCTTTATACCACCGTAGAAGTACTGGGAGTTTTGGACGGCACGCGACTTGTGACGGGTGTGGACACGAAAGTGGCGATATTCCTTGAAGGTGCAGTGAGTTGAGCATTAAAGCTAGTGATAACGTAATCATATCAACGCTAAACATGAGTTTATCGTTCAGTCTCAGTCAAAAATTTGATTCAAAATCTCATACGTCAGCCTGGTATCAAAGTGGTACTTAGAGTTACCCAACAATCACTTGTCAAAACCTTTTGCATCGCTACTTCATCGCTAAAAGTTTCTTGTAAAAGGCGTCCTTCATAGACCAGCTTGATTTCGCTTTGCTCAAATACCCAAGGAGACATGATTACTGTATGATGATGCTCTTTATCTTCTGTCAAACTTAACTTTAATGTAGTTGTGCCATTAGTCGTTGGAACTTGATTGACATAGTGTTCTCCAGTTTCTCCTTCACATAAAATTATCGAAAGTGCATCCCATGTTGCCACTAGCTTTTTGTTACGCTCTATTACCTCTGGCATTACATAAGGTGCATAATATCCATCTTTTTTAAGAAGTTCAATAATCTTGCTTTGAAATGCATACTCGTTTTTCAAATAATCCTGAACAATTTGAGTAGACTTCTCTGAGTTTTGCCAACTTGTGAATCTCTCATACAATCCTGTTCCGTGCAATGAAATCAGTAGCGTTGCATATCTACCTAAAGGAAGTGCTAACTGTTTAGCACCCGACCAAATGTCTATATGCACCTCAGTTGCCAATTCTGTAAATTTGTAAGGGTAACCAGTTCGCGGGTTAAGCGTAGGCTGCTGCTCCCATCGTAACCACCCAATGTCATGCTGTTCTGCGGCCAGAGAAACTTCTTCTTTAGGAACAAACTGACCAAATTGTTCATTTCCCCAAGCTCGTGCTAATTGACCTGAAAGCCAAGCATGATGTGGTTGAGTGATACAAATCACTCCATACTTTGATACGCGATGCAGCATGAGTTGAAATTTTAGCTTATGACTTGTTTTTCACTCTAGACAAAACAAGGGCTAATTTACTACAGTCTGTAGGTCTAATTTTAGAATTAACACTGCCTAACTATAAAAAGTTACTGTCAATACAGAAAGCGAAACATTAGTGATGACGCAATCTTTGGAAAGCGATATCGGATTTGGGATTCAGTTGGCTCACTATTCAGATTCAATCCTAGCAACAGTAAACCAACTCAAACAATTAAACACACACTCGGGTGAACACACTAACTTTTTTGTTAAAACTCTAAAAACACAATCATACATTTATACATTCACTTTGACTAAATCCACATCTGCAAGCCAGATAATTCTACTTTGAGCCGATGCCATTTCATCCAAAATTGGAGAACGCCATTCTACTGCATAAAGCCAATTGTTTTTCAGGCTAAAAATTCCTTGAATAATACGACGTGCTGGTTCTTCACTAAAATCAACTTCTACCACATCGCCCAATTCAAAAGCTGGTGTGGCAACTGTGGTTGTTTCCACAAAGTTTGTTCCCAAAAATTCTTCTTGAGGCAAGTAGAGTATTTCACGACAGCAGACAATGGCATAAATCCATTCCTGTCTCTCCCATTGGACACCACAACAGTAGCCTGATATATCAGAACCTGATAAAAAGACTTTTTCGAGGATTTGAACTGCTAATGGCGGCATAGCTTTTCCCCACGGTGCAGAACTATGCCAACAAGATTCTAAAGTGACAATTTGGTTAATCATGCAAAGCAATCTCTTTTTTATACATAAACTACTTTGCACTTGTGTAATCCGGATGTAATTTCAAAATCCAGTCACAGCAGTATCTTAGTGAACTCCAAAAAATAAATTATCCAATTTCTGAACTTCACTACGACTTTCCCTCCCACTGCTCCTTGCCCCCCTGACCTTAAAGCGTAACCCATTGGGGTAACAAGCTACGCGTAGCGTTCCGCAGGGATGAGATATTTTTTTATTGAAAGCGACGGGGCGACTATCCGCAGGTTTCTGTAGAGGGATAGTCGCCCCGTCGCTTGGGGCATAGGGCATTGGTACCTTCTTCCCCATTCCATGCCCAAAACTAAGTTATGCCGACATGATATAGACCTTAAAAACGATAGTTGCGATCGCGCACCCACATACTAACTGGGACTGCCTTACCCTGTGGATCTACTTTCGCCTTCACTACAATGGGGGGTACTTGTCCTCTACGGACGCGTTGGGCTTGCAAATCGTTCCTTATCTGCTGCCGTTGGTTTTCTGGGATGTAATATGTTTCTAAGCCATAGTTGACTGAACCATCCTGATAAACACCTTTTAAAGCCACCTGATTGGCTCTTAGCGAACTGGGGCGATCGCTAGTCACTCGTAACGGTCTCCAAGCTCTAGGAACACCGCGACCAGAGGATAGTTGCTCTTGCAAAATTACGTAGACGTTGGTTCCTTCAGGCAATCTTCTGCCGCTTCCACGACCTTTACTGACTAATGTTTGCCAGCCAGGTAATCTGCTCAAATTTGCAGTACGGGATATGTTGTAATCTAGCGCTAAGGTGTTACCTTGCAGCACATTGTTAGAATCTACAGGTACGGTTTGCAAAATCACCGTCTTACCTGTCACATCTGTATAAAGGGCTTGGGCTGGTACTGCCATAATTAACCCTGTTTGCAGCGCCAGAGGAACTAGTAACCGCCAAAAAGGTAAGGGCTTATTCGATTTTTGTTCAGTAGCAATCAAGTAATCCCGAAAAGTCACCTTACTGGAGAATTCTGCTTCGGGAGACAAGGTTTTATTTTTAGATTCAGAAGAACTATTAGTCATGAGCGTAGTCCTAAAAAGCAGAGGTATTGAGGAGGTCAAAAGTAACGAGATTAGGACTAACGCAGAGAAACTTTAAAAACTTTGACGTACAGAGATTTCAGAATAGGTTAGGAGTTAGGAGTGCAAGGAAAATCATCCATTTTGAAACTCCATCACTTTATGATTGGGCTTTTCCTGGCTTCTGAATTCTGACTCCTGAATTCTTTCATCTTTTACACTACTTCTTACTTGCACTACCACCAGGTAGACGGCGTTCAAACCAGAGTCCAGCACTAATTAAAGCAGAACCGCACAAAACAAAGACTAAGGACTTAAACAGTAAATCGGTATCGTACTCTTGCACGCGACTGATAATTTGCAGTGTTAATAACAGCATCCCGCCCCAAAAAGAACTTCTGTTACTTAATTTCAATCCTTCTTGAATTAGTCCCCAGGCTAATGTTGCTAGAAGTACATTGAAAATAAAAACACCAAGCTCATCAATTCGGCTGATAGTTTGATGCCAAAAAGGTACTATGGCAATAAAGGCAAGAAAGGTACCAATAACAGCAGTTGTGAAAATCACTTCGCGGCGAGGGGGGTTATTTCTTTGACGCAGTAGAAACAACCATTGCAATACCGCCAAGCCACTGAGAATCCCTAAATCGATGATCGGCAGAGACTCGAACAAGTTTGTCAATGTCGTTGGCCGGTTATAACCATAATCTGGCAATTCCCAGACCCAACGAAAAGACAGGACATAAAAGACAACGCCAAAGCTTACCAATGCTAAATTACGGGCCAGAGATTGAAACAATCTGTAATTTATGGTTGGAAACAGCAGGTCATCATAACTCCAGAATAGTGCAGGTGGGAGTGTAAAAGCAAAAGATGCCACCCAAGGGGCTATATCAGCATAATTCAGCAATGGCAGAGGATTAAGGTTGGCTTGTAAGGAACTAGCAAAGACAAAGGCTGCTAGACCAAAAATCCAGCGCGAACGGCAGAAGTAGGCTAAGGGGACAAATACTAGCCATGCTAACAAAGGCATATGCTGCACCACTAGCCGCGACCAAGTTAACTCGCCTGAAGAGTACCACAAGTCTTCTAGCCCAGTCCAATAGCCGATTTCCACGAGGATAATTGACAGAATTCCTAAAGAATTTATGCACAAACTGAAGGCCATCACTACAACACCCAACCCCCAAGCGAAGAACAGTTGGGAAGTTGAACCGACAATATTGAACATCTGGGCCATCAGCAGTAAATTTGCACCGAAAATGAAGGCGCTTAAAATTAGCAACCCTTCTCCTAGTAAGCGTTTGCTTTTTTCTGGCTTCTTTCCTTCAGGTGGCCTCCAATTGTAAAATCCAGTGATAGCGATCGCAAAAAACAAACTCATCAGCAGAATAAATCTGACTTCTCGCGATCCTCCCTGCCAGTTTCCTGCTACAAAGGTAATTATGCCTAAGCATAAAAGTATGCCGCCTATAGCAATAGCAATCGCTTTATTGCGATCGCGTGCAGCAGCTTCCAGGTTTTTAAATTGATAACGTTCTGCTATTTGCTCATACAGCGAAGAACTAATTAATCCTTCATCCCTCCATAATTGTGCTTCTTTGCGTAACTTTTGCGGAAAACTATCTAAGAACATGACCTTCTCCGGTGCAGTGGGGTAGCTTGGCCATTGCGTTCCCAATGGCGGTCATTATATTTTGAGTATGAAGCCAAAAGCCTTAATTACATTGTTCTTGTATAACAGTTTGATTTTGAGTTTGATACAACTTAATTCGTAATTCTTAGTTCGGAATTAAGAAGCGTCATATTTTATATGGTTTTCACACAATTGCATCTTTACTCTGATTTTTGAAAATTGTTATTATTTATATATCCAGATGGAAAAACCTTCTAATTTATTACTTAAAGTCTCACGGCGTTTGTTCGCTAATCTAGATGAACAAGAAAAATTTATCGATGCTTTAATGAATCCTCAGCCTTTTTCGCCTAGTATTCTTTGGTGTAAAGAAAAGCCTGAAAATTCACCTTTAGCAGTAGAAACGCCAACCTATTGGCAACCACCATTTACTGACCGTTTATACCTGGGGGAAAAACCCGGTCAGCATCACTTGCATCAACAAGGATATTTTTATTGTTTAGATTTTTCTTCGGTGTTTGCAGCTACTACTTTGTTAGCTATTCCTGTGCCAGTGCGTTTAGTTTTTGATATGTGTGCCGCACCAGGAGGTAAGAGTATCTTCGCTTGGAAAGCTTTACAACCTGACTTACTTATCAGTAATGAAGTAATCGGCAAACGTCTGGGAATGCTAATTTCTAATTTGAAACGTTGCCAGATAAGTCCTAGTGCAGTGGTAAATAGAGATTCGAGTATATTTGCCGAAATGTTTCCCTGCTTTAGCAATCTAGTAATAGTAGATGCTCCTTGTACTGGACAATCTTTACTTGCTAAAGGTGAAAAAGCACCCGGGTGTTTTCATCCAACTGCTATTAATAAAAGTGCAAATCGACAAAAGCGTATTATAGCTAACTCTGCTAAACTTGTTTCACCACAAGGCTATCTTGCTTATATGACTTGCACATATTCACCCGAAGAAAATGAGCAAGTTTGTGAATGGTTTTTGGAACGCTTTCCCCAATTCCAGGCGATGGAAATTAGTAATTTAGCTAAATATCAGTCACATTTAACTACGATGCCTTGTTATCGGATGTTTCCTCAAGATAGGTTAGGCGCTGGTGCATTTACAGTACTGTTTAAAAATACTAACGACTATGAAAATGAGCGTAAAGAAGTAGATTTAAATACAATATCTTCGCTGTATATCTACCAAAACTTGAAAACCAAAACTTGAAAAACAGGTTTGTTGACTGCTGATAGTTAACAGTCAACAGTCAACAGTCAACACAGAAAAATGTGCAACTTAGATAGGCGATAGCTTACTACGCGTCTTATTGCAACACACGGTAGGGGTGGGATGCATGGATGTGCGGCGCTACTTCAATAATCAATAACTTTCAACAGTTAACTTTTATGGGTAAAAACTTTTAACCTTTTCATAACCTAAAATTAACTAAAATTTATCCAGTATCAGCTCTTGAATTTTTGAAATAAACATTGTACAAAAAAGCTAGACCATACAGGATAGAGTTACATGAGTCGGAAAATCAGCAAAGTCTTTAAACAATCTGGGGTGATTCCTTATAGAGTGAATAATGGCAAAGTCGAAATCTTGCTAATCACAAGCCGTAATTTTCAACACTGGGTAATTCCGAAAGGAGATATTCCTAATGGCATGAGTCCACCTGCTTCAGCAGCTAAAGAGGCGTGGGAAGAAGCAGGGGTAATTGGGCAGGTAGACACCAATGAACTGGGAACTTACAAGTACCGCAAAGGAGGCAAAATTTACCGTGTCAAGATGTATTTGTTACCAGTCGAAATGCTAAGTGAAGATTATCCAGAAGCAAGTAAAAGAAAACGCAAGTGGGTAGAAGTGGCTACAGCTATCAGGTGTGTTAAATTTAACTCACTCAAACGAATCTTAAAAGGTTTTTTCCAGGTAAAATCTCATTTTTGTGCATTTAGAGATACTAACCATATATAGAAATACACTCATAAGAAGTATAATTTAAAACCTTAATATTTTGATTCGTAATAAGTGATTCATCGCTCATAGCAATGTTTATTAAGGCTAAAGTCCTTACTACAAACCTTAATTTATTTACGCCTAGCTACTTATTAAAAAGTCCTTGAAGCCAAGCCCCTCAACGGAAATCAATATTATCTGTTGCTTCAATCAAAGCGCTGCAAATTCCTGGTTCACTCATCGAATGCCCGGCATCAGGAACCACAATAAATTCGGCTTCTGGCCAAGCGCGATGTAATTCCCAAGCTGATTTCATCGGGCAGACTACATCATACCGTCCCTGAACAATTACAGCCGGAATATGGCGAATACGGTCTACATTTAAGAGTAATTGATCTTCTGTTTCCAAAAATCCCTTATTCATAAAATAATGGCATTCAATACGAGCGAAAGCTGAAGCAAATTGGCTCTCGCCAAACTTTTGCATGAGTTGTGGATCTAAAAAAAGTCTACTGGTACTCGCTTCCCAAATTGACCAAGCACGCGCTGCTGCTAATTGAATTTCTAAATCTGGATTGGTCAAGCGTTTGTAATATGCTGCGATCATATCATCACGTTCTGCGATCGCAATTGGTTTGAGATATTCTTCCCAAGCATCAGGAAAAATATAGCTAGCACCCTCTTGGTAGAACCATCGCAACTCTTTTTGTCTCAGCATGAAGATACCACGGAGAATTAACGCCGTGCAGCGAGAGGGATGGGTTTGACTGTAAGCTAATGATAAAGTGCTACCCCAACTTCCACCGAAGACCGCCCACTTTTCTATACCTAAATGTTGGCGTAGTTTTTCGATATCACTGACTAAATCCCAAGTGGTGTTTTCTCGTAATTCAGCATGGGGCGTACTTTTACCACAACCGCGCTGGTCAAACATTACCAATCGCCATTTTTTTGGGTGGAAATATTGTCGATAAAAAGGTGGACACCCACCACCAGGGCCGCCATGCAGCAAAACAATGGGTTGACCTTGGGGATTTCCTGATTCTTCAAAATGAATGGTATGAAGATCGGAAACCTTTAAACTACCTTCTAAGTAAGGCTCGATCGCTGGGTAAAGTTCTCGCATTTTGGATATTTTATATAGCTCTCCAATGGACTTCCACCTGCATAGCGATCGCCTAATACCATTTCACGAAATACTTGATACAGATAGATATGTAGGGGCGTACATCTGTGCATTGGTGTCAACTTAACGTGAAACCCTTGTAATGACCTGATATTCAGTTCTCTGGCTTTCCATCACAATCTGCGTTACCCCACCCTAACCCTCCCCTTATAAAGGGGAGGGAACTGGATTTCTTTTTTCCTCCCTTTATAAGGGGGGACTAAGGGGGGTAAAATGCCTGTGAAATAAGTGTTTGAGTTTAAGTTTACACCAATGACATCTGTGCGCCCTTACAGCAAAACTTTAGAAGGTGAAAGTTGTTCTCAGTGTACCGATAATTGCATCATCATTACCGCTGTTTTGACCAGGAGAGGTCAACCAGATCACACCAGGAGTGATTGAAATGTTATCTGACACGCGATACTTGTAAAAGCCTTCAAAGTGATAAGGTATATCATTGCCAGTACCAGCAAAACCTGGTCGGTTAAACGAATAAGGTTCTGCACCAGCAAAAATACCTAAAACGTTACCTGGTTTACCGAAGTCAGGTAAAGCTATCCCAACTCCGTAACTCCAAGCTTCATAATCATCACCAACACCAAAGCCTGTGACATCGTGGTAAGAAACGAAGCCACTAATTGACAACTTATCGCTAGGTCTGAAGGCTGCCGATACTCCGTATGAATTACTGGAAGCTGCATTTAGAGTACTGAGGGTGTTAGCTTGACCAGTACCTACAACGCGGTTGGCGCTACCTAAACCACCGCCTAAGTCAAATAAATTACCACCTCCAGCACCATGATAACCGTGAACGTAGGTAGCAGCCAAAGCCAAGCGATCGCCTACACTAAAGTTCAACTGTCCAAGAGCTGCATAGTTACCTTCAAGCAAACCTTGATTTACTCCAGGATTATTAGCATTTGATGCTAAGTAGCCTACAGTCAGTGAACTTGGTTTAAAAATGCTACCACCGCTACCAAAGGGTAAAGTCAGTGCTGCACCGGCACCACCACCAATCCGATAGATGGGACTTTCAGAAGCAAAGGTAGACAAAGCACCATTACCACCATCAAAGTCTTCAAAGTAAGGGTTGTTAGTGGCAGCATAATCGCTATGAATACCTCCAGTGCCCGCCAAGTAAACTTGAGCTGGGCCTATAGGTACGTAATATGCCAGCCAGTCTATAATCACACCGTTGTTACCAGTGCTACCGATTTGAAAAGTTTGTGTGCCTTCAGCAGTATCGATAGGAAAACCACCATTATCTACTTGACTAAAGGCTAGCGCATTCCCGGCTGCAAGGCGGGTGTGTAAAACGTCTTTGCCCGTGAAGCTGGTTTGTAAGTCTAAACGTACCCTGTTTTGGAAGACAGTATTGTTAGCATCGCCAGTATTACCGCCAAACACATCAGTAACGGCAAAAATAGCTTCACCCACTAATTTTGTAGTAGTAGAAAACTGATTTGCTTCCAGTTCAGCAGCCCGTGCTTCTACAGCATCTACTCGGCCACGCAGAGTTGCTAGTTCTGCCGAGAATTCTTCTTGCAAACGTTGGAGAGTTGCTAAATCCTGTTTTGTCACCAAGTCAGCAGTTGCAGTGGCAATCAGTTCATTAACTCGATCTAAACAAGCATTTAAACCTGCGGCAAATTCATAGCGGGTTAGTGCCCGGTTGCCCCGATAAGTGGCATTGGGGTATCCTGCGATACAACCGTAGCGTTCAACCAGAGATTGCAAAGCTTGGAATGCCCAGTCAGTAGGCTGTACATCAGAAAACTGAGAAACTGATGTGACTTGAGACAGTGAATTCTGGTTCTTGCCTTCACTGCTGTAGCGGTTAACTTCTTCTAAAACCTTATTTTCATCAGTGTTTTGGGCAACCAACTGCCGATTAACTTTTAGTTGCTCTGTTTGAATGGACATTGAAGCACTAGAAGCTATTGGTGCTTCTGTCTGAGCAGATTTTGCCTCAGAAGAGCTTGCTACTTCAGCAGCCATAGCCCCAGCGGAAACCAACACCGTCACTCCCAAAACTACTGGACTTAGTACCAGAGTTTTCCACAATAGATGAGACATTTTTGTATTTTCCTTTCCCAAAAAAGACCCAAAATCACTGGCTTCAAGAAAAAGAGAACAAGCAGCTGTTGTACTTTTGGAAATCTTATCAGATTGTAGTGATATAAGCTATATCTCACAAAACTTTTACGGATGAAGAAGCGTAAAGCTTTGCAGATAGCTTATATGCCAAAGGTTGCATTTATATAGGGGTTTTGGTTTATTTTATGCCATTTATGGGGTTTAGCTTCTTGTTTTTAACCCTAATTTGTTGTAGCTCCTTTTTAGCCTTGAAAAATAACAGATTTCAACTAGAGTTGGCCATTGAATCTTTTTCAAAGCCTTGCTTTATCAGCAATGCCGAAAAATCTTTGCTTGGAACCAAGCACAAATAAATAAGGTTTTGAATATTTTATGGACAGAGTAAAAAAGAGCATTGCTCAATTCTCAAGGATTTGATTGTTATCTTTTTTTAGTAACCTCTCAATTAATTCTGTGAAAAACTATTAATTACAACGGCTTTAAATTAATAAAACACATAACTTAAGTCTCAAAGGAAGACATAAAGTCTGTTTTACCGGAACAAAATTCAGGATTCAGGAGTCAGAATTCAGTTTGGTAAGGGACTTCCAAAAAATGTCCCATCGCTGTGCAAGCAGGGGGAGCAAGGGAGGAAGAATCCGATCATCGTCTTTGCTCTAAAAATTGGATAATTTAATTTCTGGAAATCCCTAAGCTGATGCGCGCCTAAATTGTATAAGCACTGTTTACGGTTGTTAACTGTCATCAGTCAAGGAAGATTACCCTCCTCCCTCGAAGGCAACAGACTCGGTGAAAATTTTGTATAGTTACATTTTGTTATGATAATCATTATCATCAAAAATTATTGTTAAATATAATCCGGAAGACGCATACTTGACCCTTAAGCTTAAGGTACATTTAATCTATTGTTAACCTATTAACTTGATGTAGCTATTGGGTAACCCGGTAAATGACTAAAAATACCAGTAATCGTGAAAAATTAAACATTTTAGCTAAAATATCTTCTAATTTAATCTCTAAACAACCAAACAACGGAGTCAATCAGAGTAAAAGCAAAGCGATCGCACAGTCAATGAAGTTACAGCCCTCTGGTGGGTTGCAAATAGTTCATGTCACTACCGGGCGTGTGCGACTCCGCACTACTGACAGTAGTCTTAACTCGATGCTAGACAGGATAGCCCAAGATTTACGCTCCTTAGAAGGAGTGACGGAAGTTACTGTGAATGAGCAAACGGGCAGTTTGGTGATTAATTTTGATGAAGACAAGCTGTCATTACCGCGAATTTTGGCCCTAAAATCCGATCTTGAGATCCAACAGCCGCAAGCTTCGTCTGATTCACCTAGTAAGACCGATCCCTTTGCAGCTTGGAAATCGGCTTCATTTTGGAAAGAGCAGGGTATTTCCTTAATTCCGATGATGACAGGCTTGGCGGTAACAGGAAGATTGGGAATTCATGGCTGGGTATCGATTCCAGTTTACATGATTGTGGCGGATGTAACCCGTGGTGTAATTGGTTGTATTGGCTCTCAAGTTCCGACATCAGAAAAGAACGAGGAAAACCATACCAGTTCTGCGATAAAAAGCGACATATCTGAATTGGAATTATCAAAAGAGGAGCGAAATAATCTTGAGAAGCCTAGCGAGGTGACAGCACCTGCAAAGATTGACTACAGCGTAGTCCATGCAATTGATGGCCGTATTCGGTTGAATGTGCCAAAAATCGCCCAAGATCGAGCTTATGCGCGGCGGCTTGAGAGAATAGTGAAAACCGATGCTGAAGTTACAAGCGTGCGTATGAATTTTGATGCGGCATCGATCGCGATCGCTTATCAGTCTCGTAAGATTCCATTATCTCATTGGGTGAATCTGATGGAATTGGCATTGGAGACAAACCCAGCAACACAGACAATCATAAAGGCTAACCAACCTCTACAAGAAGTTAGTCAAACTGCTGAAAGTACAGACGCAACAACGGTAAATGATCCTACTCCCGTTAGTCAGTCTGCTGAAATTACAGACGCAATAACGGTAAATGATCCTACTCCTGTTAGTCAGACTGCTGAAAGTACAGACGCAACAACGGTAAATGATCCTACTCCCGTTAGTCAGACTGCTGAAAGTACAGACGCAACAACGGCAAACAAAACGAGTTCAAAGTTATCAAGTCTGTGGACTAACCTAAAATCGCCTGCAATGTCTTTCTCGTTAGGTGTTATGGCGAACTTACCCTTGCAAACTTAATATACAGTTTCAAATTGCGGAATAGTGGAGGGGAATTATGGCTGGTTTAAATTTAGAAAGGGTAGCAGATTTAGACAAAAAACCAGAGCAAATAGTCACACACGAGATTAATAGCCCCGCAACGCCGCCTTCAAAGGTAGCATATAGTGTTATTTGTGCATCTCCCGGACAAGTGGGATTTTGCATACCTCAGATTACCGAAGATCCAAAATATGTGGAACGTCTTCTGGCCTTGCTTACCAATGAGCCTTTGGTAATCAATCAGGAAGTCGACAATACTATGGTAGGGTCAATTGCTATTACCTATAAATCTGATGTAAAGTCAGATGTTGAGATGCGATCGCATTTGGCTAATTTGATTCAGTCTGCTGGCAATCCAGAAGTGTTACCAGCAAATGCAAAGAAATTCAAACCATACTCAGATGCGGTAAAAACAGAAGACAAACAGGATAGAAAGCTAAAAATCCCAGCAGAGAAGCAGAAATCAGCAACATTCTCCTTATCCTCTGCGGATGTCTCAGTCTCTAAGACTAAAAGCAATTCGCTATCCTCAACCGATTCTCAGCTTGCAACTCAACAAACAAAAAAACCTGCAAAAGTAGCTTATAGCATTGCTCATGCAATTCCCGGAAGAGTGCGGTTTCGTGTGCCTCGAATTGCCCGCGATCCAAAGTATGTCCAACGCTTAGAGGCATTACTCAAATCAGATTCTACAGTTACCAGTGAGCGAGTTAATAGCGCTGCAAAATCAGTTGTTATTACCTATAAAACTGGAATGATGCGGGATTCTCAGAAGCGAGTGCAAAGCTTTTTGTCAGCAACAATATCTCATCTAGCCAGTTTAATTGAATCTGCCAATGATCCCGCCACAGCAATAAGTTAGTCAACCAATCTAGCTGATTACAAATAACCAAACTATTGATAGCTAACCAATCTCGCCAGATTGGTGGCTAATTTGCTCTCTTTACCTCAGCAAAGAGCCTAATTTTCATTGAAGTGTAACAATATTTGGAACAAAGAAAAGTAATGGCAAAAGTAGCACTGGAACTACCATCACCTCCCAAATCTCAATTCACTGTGTTGGAAGGCAATGGAAAAGTTTCTTTAATTGACATTAATGGACACTCTCAAGAACAGCTTCCCAACGTTACCTACAGCGTTGTCCATACAACTCCGGGAAGACTGCGGTTTCGTCTACCTCGCTTACGCACTGATGCAGATTATGCCAAGCGTCTGGAAGTATTGTTAACAGCAGATGCGCTGGTGAAGAATGTCCGTGTCAAGCCTGCGGCAATGTCAGTTGCAGTTACTTATAAATCTAATAAAGTTTCTGATGCGAAGATGCGATCGCATCTTCACGATTTGATTCAGGCTGCTAGTGAGGTAGTCGTTCTCAAAAACTCTACATCATCGGAAACTGAAAAAGAGCCATCTTGGCCAGGTTTACAACTCTCTGCTGTTGCGACTACTTTAGCAGTGCTGGGAGGGCCATTAGGATTATCGATCCCGCCTTTGATAGTGGTGCTTCCGATCGCTCTGGCTACTTTACCCGTTATCCAACGAGCATGGGAGGGTATTACGGTAGAGCGAAAATTGAATATTGACTTTTTGGATTTTATGGCGATCGCTATTACTACCTTCCAAGGTCAATTTCTCACACCATCGCTGATGCTGGGTTTAATTGAAGTGGGTGAAAATATCCGCGATCGCACAGCTCGTTCTTCTGCTCAACAAACTCTAGATTTACTTAGTTCTCTAGGGCAATTTGTCTGGGTAGAACGCAATGGCGAAAAGGTACAAATTCCCATTCAAGATGTGCAGCGTGGCGATACAGTAATTGTTTACCCCGGTGAACAAGTGCCGGTTGATGGTAGCATTTTGCGAGGTAAAGCCCTGTTAGATGAGCAGAAACTAACTGGCGAATCGATGCCGGTGCTGAAGAAAAAGGGACAACCAGTTTTCGCCTCAACCCTGGTACGAGAAGGACGAATTTATATTCTTGCAGAATGGATAGGCAACGATACCCGCGCCGGACAGAGCATTAAGTTAATGCAAGAAGCACCTGTCCACGATACCCGAATGGAGAATTATGCCACGAAATTTGCTCAAAAAGCTGTCATGCCAACTTTGCTACTTGGTGGAGCAGTATTTGCCGCAACTCGCAACCCTTCACGAGCAGCCAGCGTTTTAACTCTAGACTTTGCTACAGGTATTCGAGTATCAGTCCCGACAACAGTTTTAGCAGCATTAACTTATGCTGCCCGACGAGGTATTCTTATCCGTAGCGGACGGGCGTTAGAACAACTAGCAGAAGTTGATACCATAGTTTTTGATAAAACGGGGACACTGACTAAGGGAGAAGTTGATGTTGTCAGTGTGGAAAATCTCAATCCCGCAACCTCAAGATTACGGGTGTTGGAATTGGCCGCCGCCGCCGAACAGCGTTTAACTCATCCAGTAGCAGAAGCAATTGTTCGCTATGCCCAAGCAGAGCAAGTAGAAATTTTGCCGCGTAGCAAGTGGGATTATCAACTAGGTTTGGGCGTAAAAGCTCAGATTGATGGAGAGACAGTTTATGTTGGGAGCGATCGCTTTTTGCGTACCAGTGGCATTGACATGGAAGCATTAAATGGCCACCAAAAATCTCCAAATTCATCGATTTATGTGGCTAGCAACGGTCAACTTCAAGGTATTATTAAATATAGTGATCTTCTCCGTCCCGAAAGTCGGGAAGTCATTAGGGCACTTTCGACGGTCGAAGGTGTGGAAATCCATATGCTAACCGGCGATAATAAGCGAACTGCGACTGCTGTCGCTGCTCAACTAGGTATTTTGCCGACGCATACTCACGCAGAAGCTTTTCCAGAACAAAAGGCAACAGTTGTCCAACAACTGCATGAACAAGGCAAGACGGTTGCATTTGTCGGCGATGGAATTAACGATTCGCCAGCTTTAGCCTACGCCGATGTTTCCGTTTCCTTTGCCAACGGTTCTGAGATAGCCCGCGAAACAGCAGACTTAGTGTTGATGCAGAATGACTTGCATGGTTTATTAGAAGCGATCGCGATCGCTCGTCAAGCCAAGCAATTGATTCGGCAAAACACAGGACTAGTTGCCGTTCCTAACCTAGCGGCAATGGTGATAGCCGTTTTCTTTGGTCTTAACCCCTTAGCTGCAACAGTAGTCAACAATGGCTCAACCGTAGTTGCCGGAGTCAACGGTTTACGTCCGATTCTTAAAAGTCGTCGACATAAAGCTCTACCATCGGCAAGATGATCCAACTATGCCGACAAGAGTATCTTAAAAAGCTTTCTGAGATTTCTTAATTAAATAGGAGAAAATTGAACATGGCCCCTAAAATCAGTGATTTTGTTGAAGATGCAGGCGCTCCCGGTATTATAGCCGGAATTGGTGCAGTTCTCTTAGCACCTGTTCTACTGCCGATTGTTGCTGGAGTTGGTAAACCCTTAGTCAAATCAGTCATCAAAGGCGGAATTGGTCTTTATGAAAGAAGCAAAGGAACCATTGCAGAAATGGGCGAAACCTGGGAAGACATGGTAGCCGAAGCCAGAGCCGAACTTGCTGATGAAAAAGAAACCCCCGTATTTGAAGCGTCTGCCACCAATGGTGATAATGTCGCCGATAATGGTGTGTAATTTCATCCGCTCATTAGCAAGTTAAATTCTTTGCCATAGGCGACTCCAATTCCCCTAATAAAAGAAGCCCACCCCCAACCCCTCCCCGCCTGCGGGGAGGGGAGACAAAGCAAAGCTTTGGCGGGGCGGGGTTCTCCGGGTTTAATAAGTAATCAAGCGGACATAATATAATTTATGTTTTGCAAGCCCCTAGAGCAAGATAGTGCAAAAACTCCTCGCTTCTCTTATTCCTGTGTGTTCTCTGCGCCGCGCCAGATGCTTCTCCCAAGGGGAGACGCTGCGCGTAGCTTGCTTCCCCGCAGGGGTACAAGTCGGCAGAGCCGCCCAACGCACTGGCTTCTCTGGGGTTCGTTTTCCATTAATTTTTCACTTATTTCTGTAAATAACAAACCCACAACAAAAAATCCACTATCACACAAGTAAAAAAGGTGGTTGCATGTTGACAAATGGTCATAGCACTTACAATAAAATGCCGGAAATTATAGACAGAGCCAGCTTCAAAACACCACCAAAACCAATATCTACAAAAGTTGTAAGTTCGACTCCCGGAAGATTGCGGTTGAGAGTGGCTCATTCTCATCGTCAACCAGAAAAGATGCAACACATCGCCAATGCTTTGTCAGCAAATGCTCACATTAATCAAGTTAAGACAAATATCCATCATGGCAGTATTGTGATCAATCACGATGGTAAAGATGGCAGTCTAGAAAATGTGCTAGCAACACTTAAAGATTTAGGAATAATTTTTGCCAATGTTTCCGAGGGTAACACCGAGGCAGCAGCAGGAGTATCATCTGCGGTTGTTGACTTAAACCAGCGCGTAAAACAGTCAACAGGTGGTGCTTTTGATCTGCGGATTCTTTTCCCTGTGGGATTAGCTAGCCTTTCGCTGCGACAATTACTTAATAAAGGGTTGCAGTTAGAAGGTATTCCTTGGTATGTTCTAGCATGGTATGCTTTTGATAGCTTTATTAAGTTGCACGGAAATAGCCAAAAACAATCACAAAATGAGTAACTGAAAAGCTTAATTGATCTGCCAAATCTTGATGGTTTTATCAGAACTACCACTAGCAAGAAATTGACCATCCTTGCTCATAGCAATAGAGTTTACTGCCCCTAAGTGTTCTGTAATAGTTTGCAGTAATTCTCCCGTCCCCAAATGCCAAATTTTGATGGTTTTGTCTGCGCTACCGCTAAAGAGAATTTCTCCATCAGGACTAATAGCTAAGGAGCTTACCTCTTCTAAATGTCCAGTCAAGGTGTATAACACTTTACCTGTAGCTAGATGCCAAATTTTGATATTTTTGTCTGCGCTACCGCTAAAGAGAATTTCTCCATCAGGGCTAATGATTACTGATTTCACCTCACCTGAATGTCCGTTCAGGGTGCGTAATGGATCTCCCGTACGTGGATTCCACAACCTAATTTTGTTGTCAGAACTACCACTAGCAAGGATCGTACCATCGAGGCTGATCGCAGCAGAATTAACTGCGGATGAATGCCAAAGGGTACAAATGCGTTGGCATAGCTCGCCGGAGGCATCGCCTTTATGCAAGTTCCAAATTTTGATTTTATTACTGCCACTAGCAAGAATTTGTCCATCGGGACTGATGGCGATGCAGTTAACCGGCTTTTGATGTCCTAAGAGAGTGTGGAGGAGTTTGTCAGAATTGAGATTCCATACTTTGACGTTACTTTTGGGGTGTTGGCAACTACCAACGGCGAGATAATGTCCATCAGGACTAATCGCAACAGAGGAAATTTTGCCTAAATCTTTTGTAAGGGTGCGGATAAGCTTGCCAGTTTTAAGATTCCATACTTTGATAGTTTTATCGGCACAACCGCTAACTAAACTCTCAGAATCAGGACTAATGACGACAGATGTAACTTTTTCTGAATGTCCAGTTAGGGTGTGGCTGAGAACAATATGTTGTAGTGTAACTTGGTGTTTGAGGTTGGCGACGCAATTTAAAATTTCCTCAACATCAGCAATACTCTGACTATCACCGACTGCAACAAAATATTCTCTTAACTTTCTTACATATTCCTCATCTTTAACGCTGACAGCTGATTGCATTGCCTGAAGCGGGTTACGAAAATCCTGTAGTGATATTTGGCGTAGTTGCAACCATGTATTTACAGAAAATGAAAGCTGTTCATTTGCCCACGAGCGTAGTTTACCGCCATAGGCATCGCTTAAATGGCATAAACTTTGGGCTAATTGCAAAGCTAATTCTGGAATCCAGTAACAACGCTCATTTTCCAGAGCTTGGTAAACTTGCTTGTAACCGGAAGCGATAACCTGTACTGATTGTAAATCAAAAGTATCTGACAGCAAACTCGGCAGCAACTCTGGTAGTAGCGGAGGTACACCACGATCAACCAGATGGTAAACATCTGCTATCCAACCTGCAACCAAACAGTGATAAGTAATCAAAACTTGGCAAAGTTGTTCAAAGTCCTGACGATTGACTTGATATTGTAAGGATAAATGACTAATATCAATTCCTTTCTCATTCCACTTTTCTACCTTTTCTAAAATTGCCAAATTAGCTACATTGTCTTTTCCAATCTGATTAATTTCCTCTAAGTCTTCTCCTAGTGCTACCAGTTCATCTCTAAGTTTTTTCCATTCTAACGCCCGTCTTTTAGCAGACTCTTCTAGAATTTCTCGATAAGGTAAACGAGCAATTGTTTTATAATAATAATTACTTTGGTCTAAACCCCAATAGGCAATCCGAAAATTTAAATAATCTCCATCATTTTCTGACTCTAAAATCAAAATAGGCTCTGTCTTCAACATTCCAAACAGAGCCTTAATACTTGATTCACTGTGAAAACGTTTACTATCCCAAGCTCCTGCCAATAACTCTGTTGGTCTAACTTCATTGTGTAAAGAGTAATGCTTGTTGAGAAAGTCTCGTAATCCTTCAGCCAACATTAACTCAATTTGGGAAAATTTTTCATCTTTATTATCGTTAAATTGGTCAAAATGTATTTGAGGAGGAGCGATAAAAATTTTCAGTGGAATGCGTTCATAATTGGTGTGGTCTAAAATTTGTGAAGGATATAATTTTAAGGGCCAGGTATCAAGAATTTTGTTGACTTCTGGCAACTTTAGCGCTGTTTCTCGCTCTTGTTCAGCTATTCTTAATCGCGTTTGATGATTCTCGGCTACTAGTTGCTCTTGAAAAATTCTTTCTTGTTCAAAGTCTTCAACATAACTGCTTTCTTGGTTTGAAGTATTTAAAGCTTTGAGTAATTGGGGAATTGCCTCAATCGGTTCATATTTACTTAAGGCTAAACTGTCTTGACTTCTCTTTTGTACTAGCTCTGCAACAACAGGTGCAAACTCTAGTACCAGTTGAATTAGTAACCTTAACCCTTGCTGCATAAACACATACCTAGAAATTGAATAAAATAAATAAGCAAGGCTTGCATAAAATCAGGGCAGTACTGCCATCTAATAAATTCATACATACTCTTGATCTTACTACTTGAGAGTACAGTAACTCAATCACTATGCATTAAAATAATTATATGTCAATACCCTATGTAATGAAGTACTTGTAAACCAAAATGATAATCATCTTAGAGGATGGTTTAAATCCTCAAAGAAGGGGGAAAGGGGAGTAACAAGTGTTTAAAATTACAGCCAAATACTTTTAAAAAAGCATTTATCAGCAAGGTAGAGGGGAACAGGGAGCAGGGATTTAAGCACAAAGCCAAATTTTGGATTTAGTGGCTTTAATTAAGTACGATGCTGAATCCCCGAATATATTGCTAAGTGCCGTTTGCCTTCTACCTTATTCAACATTGCTCTTCTTGATTATTCGATTATTATTAATGAAGCACAATGTTAAAGAAACTTAATCAACTTGATAGCAGAGATAGCTAGATTCACTACTGAGATAGATTTTTTAAATCAAAAAAATAGGTATGAATTAAGTAAAGTTCATGCAGCTCGATAAAATGCTCTCTTTGAACATCAATAGATAAGTTTATAAGTTTGGTTGCATTTTTTATTTTTTGGAATTGCAAAATAGTACTATGACTTCTATAAAACGGTCTAACTCTGGCAAAAATGCTAGTTTGAATCTGCCTTTACCATCAAAAAAGGCGGCTAAAAGCGTAGCTGATAAAACAGCACCATCCCAAAAGATATTCTATAGCATTGTCCATACTATTCCTGGGCGGATTCGTTTTCGTATTCCTCTGCTAGCCAAAGATACTGAGTATGCTAATCAACTCAAATCAGCGATAGAATCTGATCCTAGAGTTACATATGTCCGTGCTAACCCACAAGCTGCATCCATTGTCATCAATTATAAAATAGATGTAATTTCAGATAATCAGATGCTCGCGCATTTGATTAATCTTATTCAAACTGCCCAAGATGTGGTTGTGCCAAAAGAGATAATGGCAAAATCAATCGTAGGTGCTATTTTTGATGCTCTAATTAACCTAATTGATAGTACACGCAAGATCAACCAAGCGCGT
This sequence comes from Nostoc desertorum CM1-VF14, assembly GCA_019359245.1. GTDB lineage: Bacteria > Cyanobacteriota > Cyanobacteriia > Cyanobacteriales > Nostocaceae > Nostoc > Nostoc desertorum. The sequence goes on from JAHHHR010000035.1 coordinate 58,161, forward strand.
AATGTCATTGTATATCGAAGGTTTAAAACAGACGTTTGGGAACGGCTACTTTCTACCTCAAGAAGCATAATTAAGAGACTAAAATCTGCCACCATGTTTATCTTGCCTAACAAGCGATGGCGATTGCGTGGCAATAACGAAGTCAACTCCCAGCCTTTGAAACTGAAATCTGCCAGCGAACCTGATCTTGTGTAGTTAATAATACACTAATCATTAAAATTATTCCTGGTTAGGAGTAAGTAGCTCTGAAATAAATGGGATTTCACATAATTTCTGAAAATCTTTCTTCTCTAGCCTTGAGTCCAAGCATTTTATTATCAATAAAAAATGGGTAACCCTCACTGTCGTAAACTTATTAATGAGAACCATTGGGTTCAAGCAATACATACTGCTGTTAAAGGAAGAGTTAGATATAAGGTAAATGGGCTTTATCATTCGGAAGCCCTCAAAAGATATCTTGAATCAAGATTATTAGAAGAGGAAATAATCTCACGAGCTAGTGCTAATAGTTATACAGGGAATGTCCTTGTTATTTTCCATCCAGATAAAAGTTTAAACGCGATCGCTCTCCTCATTCAAGAAATTGTCTTAGATTATCGGAAAAAAGCTAGCAAATCACTTGGTTCTTCCATACAAACCCAATCAGTCAAGGTTCTAAAACCATCTACCGCAGTCATTAAAGACAGTAACTTGCATTCCTTTGGTATTAAAGAAAATATTGGTTTCGTTGGGGGTAATAACCGAAGCATATTTGATTCAGCTGTACTGTCTCAAATATCTATGCAGCGACAATTAAACCAAACAAGCAGTAAACTTATTCCGGTATTGGGGGCTATTGGCGCTCTTGTATGCGGCACTGCACTGTTGTATGCATATAATCTTGACGAAGCCATTTTGCTCTTGATCCAGAAGCTGCATACACCACTGCGCGATCGCATCATGGTTAGTATCACTTTTCTTGGCGATCCACTAGTAATGCTGATATCTTCTTTGGGGCTGGCGATTAGTCCGTTATATTCTAATCGTCGCTGGCAAGCAACTATGTTGGGCATCGCTGGAGTCGGTGCAACCTTGCTAAATTGTTTAATGAAAATATTATTTGGTAGAGCGCGTCCAGCACTGTGGAACCATATTATTAAAGTGGGTCAACACAGTTTTCCCAGTGGTCATGCAATGGTTTCAATAGTCATTTACGGTTTTACTAGCTATATTCTGGCAAAGCAGTTTCCTGAATGGGGCTTTCAGATTTATGCCTTGGCTGTTGTCTTAATTGCTGCGATCGGTTTCAGTCGGCTTTATCTTGGAGTACATTGGCTGACTGATGTGACAGCTGGCTACGGGGCAGGTTTAGTGTGGTTGATTGCCTGTATTATTAGCTTAGAATTGCAACAAAAATATCGCTTGTCACTGGAAGCAGGCTGATCTGGATGATAGCTAATAAAAAACTATACAGGCAGCAGGCACGCGGTTCTTAAAACTCAAGTTTAAACAAGCTATTCAAACGAGTGATCCTCAGCAATGTAATACTTTTACGAGTACAAATTGCTAACACATTTATTGGACAGAAATAGTCTAATGCTTGGGTGAATAAAGCAATCCTAAATCATTTGTGAAAATTATATATTTCTTTTTTCTTTCTTCACTTTACGTCCTTGGCTTATTGGCGATTCGTTTCCTTATCTATATTTTTCACGGATCAAATAGGACCCATAAGTTTGTTTCAGATTAGGCTAAATCGAAATATCTAACCAGGGTTAGGTGGAAGATAGCTACCTTACCTGCAAAACTAATGGTATTCAAGCCAAGCTTGAAAACATCACTCAATATGGCTATTACTTATTGCTCCTTATACCTATGTCATATTTCGTTGCCAAGCAAGATTTTTATGACTGAGGTAATTTTGTTTGCTCATGTTCTCAAATTGAGGTGTGAACAACATCTCTTAGTAGTTCTATGAGAAAGATTTGGGGCACTCGTGTTTAGCCACATTACCTCGACGGTAATTTAAGCATCAATCAAATTATTTTCCTATAAGGCAACTAAGCATGGTTACAACACTCGACGATACTAAACGGCTTGCGATCGCCGAAAGATTAGCAGACCTGAGAGCATTTCAAAATTTAATTCTTTCTAACGATCAAAAACTAATAGATATCTGTCCTTATGAAGATGTTCGCGATCGTTTGCAAAATATGCTCGAAGATGACCAAAAAAACTTAGGCATTATAGACACTGTCATTGTTCAATACGGCATTCAATCTGAACCTAGTAGTGCGACCAAGATATTTATTCCTCAGTTTGAGCAGATGATGTCTGGCAATGAGTTTACGTTCTACCAGAAGCTTATTCACCACGAACTAATGAAGCATGGTCAAGCCATGAGTGGAATCGTTATTCACAAAGCTGCTCAGGTGGTGGGGGCAGATATTGAAGTGGCTATTGCGCCTTTGAATACTGTCAACTTTGAGGGTCGCGCTCATCAAGAACAGCTCAAGGGCATACTCGAACAGGTGGGTGTCCGTGAAATGACGGGCCTTGATGCAGAGCAGGGACTGTGGGCACGCGTGCAAGATGCTGTTGCTGCATTATCGGGTGTAGGTGGCAGTGTGATTACCCAAAACACTGACAAACAGGATATTAACATCCAGACCCTCATCCGCTTAGATCACGAAAAAGTGAATACTATTTTCACCGAAATCGGGGCGACTAAAGATCCTCAAAAACTCCAAGAATATTTTGGGCAACTCTACAAAGACTTATTAGCCCATGCTCAAGCTGAAGAAGAAGTCGTATACCCGCAAGTTCGCTCGTTTTATGGCGATGACAATACTCAGGAACTATACGATGAGCAAGCCCAAATGAAACGGATGCTTGATGAAATTAAATCTATTGATCCTGCTTCAGCCGATGAGTTCAGAGCAAAAATTAAACAGTTGATGGATACAGTCGGGGATCACATTCGTCAAGAAGAGAGTACTATGTTCGCGGCGATCAACAGAAATTGCAGTGATATAGAAAAAGAGCAAATGGCTACCGATTTCAAGGCTGCCAAGAGCAAGGTTCAGCAAGAAATGTCAGCCTCTATACAATAGACTTCTTGGCATTGTCGGAGAAAGGGAAAGGTGAAAGGGATGAAATTTGCCCTTAGCCTTTAACCTTGTCCGGCAATAGTGCAAAACTCATTAGAATTTCTCCGGTACAAACATTACAAAAAGTAGATAGATAGAAAGCCCTAGCGTCAGCAGTCCTAACAGCCCCAATCCCCAAGATTGACTGCGAGAAAGTTGTTCACCACTAGCTGCGTAAACCAGAGGTGCAACCACTAGGTTAAAACACATCGCCAGGAATAAATACAGTGGCAAATTTTGTTTACGCCATTGATACCAGATTTCAATTATTTTTTTTAATACTTGGGATGCAGTGATGCCTGCGGCGAGCTTCTCTACGAGACGCTCCGCGTAGCTTGCTTCCACGGAGTGGTACGCTAACGCGTGTTGGATATAAGAGGGTTTCATAGTAAATTAAGACAAAGCTAGGATAATATCTATTAGTTTGATGGCAATGAAGGGAGGAATGATACCACCAAAGCCATAAATGAAGGTGCTGCGACGTAGCAGTTGATCTGCTGTTAAAGGCAAGAACTTTACCCCTTTGAGTGCTAGCGAAATTAGCGCCGGAATAATCAAGGAATTATAAATCAGCTTTGGCAAAAAGCCTACAGACTAAACCCGGATTTCTCATTAGTGAAACATCCGGGCCAAGTTTTTATGTGAAGGTATGGGGTTAATTAAAATCCAAAATTGGCAGAGTCAGAAGTTTAATTCATAACTCATACTGAATTTTGGCGACAAATTCCAAATGCTGAAGTGTAGGCGTGTAAGAAGGTTCTGCCACCAACAGGACCGATTTCACCACCACAGAAAAAGCCGCCTACAGGAATATCGCTGAGGTAACGGCGAAATAATTCAGAATCGAAATTGGGTTTACCATATAGTCCTTCACCTCGCCCCAGACAGGCAAACATTAAGGCAGCTACGGCAGAGGGTTCAGATTCTCGTTGGGTTTGATAACTTTGGAGTAGTAACTCTAGGTCTTCAGCAGAGGCTTGGGCATCGCGTAGGTGGAATTGCAGCCTTTGACCAGGGCGGACACGATCGCCAATTGCGATCGCCCCAGCTGCTGGATCGACCCCAAGAATACCACGAATTAAAAAGTCTCCCTGTTGCAAAGCCAGCTTAAATTCATCCATTGCCACACCAACAAACAAAGAGTGCTGTGCTAAAGTCCGTTCGTGTTCGCTGAGACTGGCAATCAAATCTCGCAACACCACTAAAGGCACTTGCTCATCTAACTCCAGAATAATATTGCGATCGGCTTTCGTGACTTGCAATGGTTTGCCAATCGGTCGGCATCCTTGGGCTACAATCGTTTCCAAAACAATATTGCCCGTTAAAGCTATACCAACAGTGCCCTCACGATAGAGACTTTGGCATTTCTCGCCTTCAATATCATTACAAAAAAGAGCAACACGACCACCCATACCTCCACCACTAGCCTGTCCTCCCACTATCACCGATCCTGGATAAGCAAAATCTAACCCCTGCAACAAATTGTTGATTCCAGAGGCAAAGGAACTAGACAGCAAGATGAACTGGGGTGTCGGTGATGCTGGCACACCGATTAAATCAACCCAAGCATCTGGAGAACTGTCTAAGTCAGGTAATTCTTCAGCAACAACATGAAAGACTTGAACCTTTACCCCTGGAAGATGTGCTAAGGTCAAGCTGATAGCTGGTTCAGCTTCCAGTTCTTGGGTTTCTCCGCCAACTGTCGTGCCAATAACGCCCCCACCACTACAGCCAATTAGCACTGGCACAGAAAGTTTTTCAGTTAGCAAGGGTAACAATCGGGAATACTCACTCGTAAAAGCAGACGAAATGAATACCAGTCCTAGATCCGCAGGTGCTGTTAACGATGAGACAGCTCGTTCCACTACATCTGTAACGGCGGCTTCCAGAGAATGACGGGTTGATAGGGCATTTGCCCACTGCATTTGGTCTGCCATGAGTTTTGAGCTTCTTTATCTTTTTGGGCTAGTAAATTTTGATTTTTTATTTTGGGAAGAATTGCATCCGACAAAAATGAGTGCGAGCCTTTTGTCTCCTCCATCCCAAGAAGCTGGGGTTGTCATTCTCTAATAGATGCATCTAAATATATTGTATGATTGCTTATCTATGGTACCAATTCCACAAAATCTTAAAAAATAAAGATGAATGCATTATAGATGCGGCAGTTTACTGTAATGGTTATAAATCAATAGGCTAAAGTACTAACTTATTAGTTGAATGGTTAGAATGGTTAGTAATCAACCTAAAATCTGCCATTTCTGAAGCTTTTCTATACTAGTATTAACAACAGACAACGAGACTAAAGCAATGACCAACATCCAAGAAACTGCAAAGGGCGACATCCAAGAGAAAATTCAAGAAGAAGTAGAACAAGCGCGTACTGTGTGTGACGTTAGCGGTAGCAACTCACCAGAGTGTGCTGCTGCTTGGGATGCAGTAGAAGAATTGCAAGCGGAAGCTTCCCACAAGCGCCAAAGCAAGCCAAAAAATTCTCTAGAACAGTATTGCGATGACAACCCAGATGCAATTGAATGCCGGGTTTACGACGAATAAAAATTTGAACTAGCTAATTTTGTGTTCGTTTGTCACCGAGCAACCAGGATTTAGTGATTGAAATTTCGCACTTTTACGTTACTCACGGCTGAAATCCTACTCTCCCTCTTTCGTCAATTTCTACAACGGGTAAAAAATTGGTGAAATATCTGGAGTTATGGATGTATGAGGATTAAACTTTGAGAGTTTTTATCTTAAAAGGAAACCTTATATATCCAATAAAATTGGAATTTTATCCATGAGTATCAAGTATATAGCTGCTGGGTGGGTTTTAAACAGGCTCCCTGATGCTACTACACATAGGTGCAAAATTTAAATTAAGGATCTTTGAGTTGCTTGTTTTTTTTGCCAAATTACAGAGATTGAAGAAAGTAAATTAGACTATTTACCATCTAATACCTTTTCCAAAAATCTTTGTAACAAATCAATTGGCTGTAGGGGAGTACATCTGTATGCCTCTACAAACGTGTTTATAGTATAAATTACATGAAATGGTATGAGTTTGGGAGCCACTTCTTTGCACAAAGAAGTTAGAGCGCAGTCTTGAGACTAGACATTGAGCTTTGTGCTTTGATTAAACTGTTATGTAATATAGATAGACTACTAGCTAGCTAATAGCTTACAGGTTTGTCAGTTATAGATACTTGCTCTTAGTTAAAATGTTTTATTTATCGTTTGAAAAAAACTATGGACTATAATGTTTGGTTTCGCCCTTTCGTCTGGATTGATTACCGACTGGCAGTATTATTCCTGGTAATTATTCCGCTAATTCTTCTGATTTGGGCATTTGTGCAAAAAGTGGAAGCCATACAACGCTTATTGGCTATATACTGGCGAGTATCAAGCCTGGTAGCAATTACGATTTATTTAATGATTGCCCAGTATCCAGTTAGCTTTGTATCTGGGTTGATAGCTCAGATTTTGATCCCAATTTCTTTGTGGTTCTGGGTGGATATCAACGATGAAATTGAGTATCAAACCAATGGCTCTTTGAAATTAGTTTTTACCTCTTGGCGCTGGGCTACAACTGTTTATTGTATTTTGGGTACATTAGCCTTTATCCCATTTTTGGGTTGTGCTTTTTCTGGCAATATGCTGAAGACTCCCTATTGTCGCGTCTGGTTTGAGGCTCCGTTGCTATTCAAAGAATATTTCCATGCTAATAGCAAGGCTGATTTCTTAGGTTTTCTTGGCATAACTAGTTTAGTAATTTATGTGCTTTACTTAAGCTACTTTGTTCTGATTAAGCTGGGCAAGCAAGGACGTTCAGCCACACCACAGTAACCATTGCTGCCCCACCATACCTCTAATCTTAAAAAAATGAATTCCATTGGTAAGCGACTGGAACAATACACCGCCAAACGCCCCCAAGAAGTCCTACTTGTAACGGTGGAAATTGCTGATGAGCAAGATACAATTGCTATTTTCAAAGGCTTTTCTAGTTCTTTGATGCGCCCCACGGCATTTGATGCAGATGTACCAGTTCTTCCATATGGGGCAAACATCCTCAATATTGACCGAGTAGCCAGTCCTTATAATCCTGAAGCACCCCGTTATATTCAACAAGGATTATCTTGGGAAGCTATGGAAGCTCTATTATCAGAAGTGGGACTTTAAGCACTTCTTAGACAAATAATTTAGTTAATGTACAAATAACGAGCGCGGAGGGATTTGAACCCCCGACCCACAGAACCGGAATCTGTTGCTCTATCCACTGAGCCACGCGCCCTTAGTCTTTCACATTATAGCACGTCTGTGATAAAATTTGCGGTCTAGAGAAACTTGGTTTCTGAGTTAAAGATAATTGGCTGGGTTTACGGGTGTACCATTCCGACGCACTTCAAAGTGGAGGTGGGGGCCAGTTGATAAACCCGTGGAACCGACAGCAGCGATCGCTTGTCCACGTTCAACTGCTTGTCCCTCAGAAACATACAACTCGCTACTATGTCCGTATAGTGTTGTAATACCATTGCCGTGGTTGATAATTACAGCTCTGCCATAACCACCATACCAGCCAGCAAAAATTACTGTTCCCGAATCGGCTGCCCGAATTGTACTACCATAGTTAGCGGCAAAATCTAACCCGGCATGAAAGCGACGATAGCCAAGAACGGGGTGCACCCGCCAACCGAAGGGACTGCTAGTAGAAGCATCGCTAGGATATGCCATTACACCAGTTCCCCGAATGATGAAACTTGTCCGGCTGTTGGTTTTTGCTTGCGCCTCTTCTGTTGCTTTAGCTTCTGCTACCTTTTGTTGAATCAAGACTTCCAAATTTTTGGATTCCCTCTCTAACTGGTTTTGCGCTGCTTCCAGGGCTAGGCGATCGCTATTAAGACGGTAAATCAATTCTGATTGTGACTCCGCCTGGTTTTGATAATCGGATTTTTGTGCCAACAGTTGTTCACGAATTAAGGCAATTTCGTTTTTTTGCTGTTCTACATCCGTTTTTTGTTGATTTATCAGCTTTGCTTGTTTGTTGAGCTTTACTAAAATTTGTTCGTCTGCCTGATACACTAACTTCAACTGATGACGACGGCTGAAGAAGTCGCTGATATTTTCACTTTCGAGCAAAACTGCCCATCCAACAGACGCAGGCGATCGCTGGAGATAACGCAATCGTGCTACTGTTGCTATTTGCCGCTCCTCATAGGAACGTTCCGCTACTGCTAGATCAGTTTCCAACTGCTGGAGGCGTTGGGTGGCGAGTTGTAATCGTGATTCGCTCTCTTGAATATAGCTATCTGTAGTTTGCAAATTTTGTTTTAAACCAGTGAGGTGTTTTTGGGCCTCTTGTTGGAGATTTGTTAAGCGATCGCGATCTTTAGCCACACTCTGACGCTGCTGGTTCATTTGTTGCTGCTGTTGTCGCAAATTATCAATAGAACCTGTGGATGTTGCGTGGACTGGAATTAATGCCAAACAAATCCACAGAATGCAGCAAAATGCAATAGATAAATACCCAAAAATCTGGTTTTTTCTTATAAATCGCGCTCTCATAGCGTGAAGCCCAACCAAAACGATGCTTTCAAACACTATGAGGATTATTCCCAAAATCTGATTCACCTACTCCAACGCATGATTAAATTGTCTGCCAAGTTGTAACACAAAGATTCCAGCGATGTCAGCATAATCAGTTAGTTCATTTATGAAGGAAGGGTTTTGAAATCTGCTAAAGTTTCAGTTACCCTAAAACTCATAACTCAGCACTGGCTCAACCATAGCTATCCGCTACCAGGAATTAGGACTGATGCAAAACAGGCAAGAAAAAATTTCGCAAGTGATAGTGACTGCTGTACAGATGCGCGATATTGAAGATCGGATCTTTGCAGCAGGAATGCCTGTAGTTGCTTTGATGGAAAAGGTGGCGGGATTAATTGCCCGTCGCATTCAAGAGATCCCCCCAACTCCCCTTAAAAAGACTTGTTTTGCTTCAAACACCCTCTTAAAAAGGAAGTTGCCGCAGGTAGAGGGATCTCGTGTTGGAATTCTTGTCGGCCCCGGTCATAATGGCGGGGATGCTTTAGTAGTAGCCCGTGAATTACACTTTTGCGGATATGAAGTTTGGATTTATTCTCCTTTCTCTAAGTTTAAGGAATTAACTTCGCAGCACTTGCAGTATGCTCAAAGTTTAGGCATTCCAATTTATCAAACAATTGAGCAACTGCCAGATTCTGATTTGTTGATTGATGGCTTATTTGGGTTTGGTTTAGAAAGAAACCTTACTGATCCCATTGCCTCTGCAATTAATCAGCTAAATGAATTGTCTGTGCCGATTTATAGTATCGATTTACCTTCAGGTTTACACACCGACACAGGCGAAGTATTGGGAACTGCCATTCGCGCCACTTACACATTTTGTTTGGGTTTATGGAAATTAGCTTTCTTCCAAGATCAGGCGCTGGAATATATTGGGAAAGCTGAGTTAATCGATTTTGATATTCCTTTAGCTGATGTGGAAGCTGTTCTAAAAGATGCATCCAGGATTAAACGTATTACACCAGCAACGGCACTTGCTACTCTACCCCTACCTCGGCCACCAGTCACCCACAAATATAAAGAAGGACATTTATTGTTAATTTGCGGTTCGCGACGCTATGCAGGTGGTGCAATTTTAACTGGTTTGGGTGCTAGGGCTAGTGGTGTGGGGATGCTTTCTATTGCTGTACCCGAATCGCTGAAATCTCTTTTGGTGTCACACTTGCCAGAAGCATTAATTGTCAGTTGTCCAGAGACGGAAACCGGAGCCATCGCTCAATTGCAATTACCAGAAAAAACCGATCTGAGTTCCTTTAATGCGATCGCTTGTGGCCCCGGTTTAACACGAGATGCTACGCCCATTGTGCAAGAAGTCATAGAAAGCAAACGCCCGCTAATTCTCGATGCCGATGGTTTAAATATCTTGGCACAAATGGGAGCGATCGCCACGTTAAAAAAACGTCAAGCCATAACCGTACTCACACCCCATACTGGCGAATTTGAAAGATTATTTCCTAATGTCCCCGATGCTAAACATGACAAAGTGAAAGGAGTACAGCAAGCAGCCGTACAAAGTGGCGCTGTAGTGTTGTTGAAAGGGGCAAGAACTGCGATCGCAAACCCTCAAGGTGTTGTTTGGATCATTCCTGAAAGTACACCTGCCTTAGCACGCGGTGGTAGCGGTGACGTTTTAACTGGACTACTGGGTGGATTGTTGGCGCAAGCAGCAACTAAACAGATTCCGGTAGAAGATATTGTGGCAACTGCCGCTTGGTGGCATTCGCAAGCTGGTATTCTAGCAGCCCAAGAACGTACCGAATTAGGTGTAGATGCGTTTACATTGACGCAATATTTGATGAAAGTTTTGGCAATGTCTTCTAAGTATATTGTTTGATTGTTAAAAAAGATGCAAGTAATGGATAGGTTAAAAAGGTGTAACCAGAATCAAAGTTCCCCAATTTATCGGGGGATTTAGAGATATTTAAAACTTTTGATACCCACAAGAAGAATTTTCTAATATCCTCTAAAGCCTTAATGCACCTACTTAAAATTTATTTTTAATTTAAAATTCAAAATTTACATGAAAGCTAGAATTGAAAATCAAATACTTTTTATCCACCACGAAGATTTGCCAGAGTTTAAGAAAGGTGGTTCGGTGGTACGAAACTCTTATTTCTGGGCACTACGTTCAATTGCTGGTAAAGCTTCGCGTTATCGTGATTGGGAATACGAATCGGAGGTTTGGCTTGCGCTTTCACGAATGCTTTTGTCGTTTGCTGAATCTGGATATTTGGGCCTTAGAGAAACCTTGCTGGAGTTTCCTATATCTCAAGGAGAAATTCCTAGTTTGCTGCGAGATGTATCCACTTTCGAGTAGGGATGTATAGCTTTTGTTTGCAAAAAACACCAAAATGAGTAAGTCATATCATGTCCGCTTGATTACTTATTAAACCCTAAGAACCCCACCCCACCAAAGCTACGCTTTGTCTCCCTGCCCCTACTACCTTCGATAAAGAAATCAGCAAATATACCTAATGATTAAAAATTGCGGCTGTATAATGCTGTAGTTAATATTACCAAAAGAATGCTTACACTCATCGGGCACTCAAATGACGTTAAATCCGTCAAAAGTAGCCATGCCATCATAGACAAACCCTAATAACAGTAGTACTGAACCAAGGGTAGTTATGAGAAAACAATTAAAATGCGCCAGTTAGTGGAGGAGAATCACGTGAAAGTAGCAATTATTGCTAAAACATTAATTACATCTATAGGTTTGTTAGCTGTATTTACCCCAAGTCAAGCATCGGCTCAACTTATACCGCAACCTTGGGTTTCAGTCGGTGGAAAAGATGGTGATATAACCTATGCTGTAGGCGCTAGAGCTTTAAATTTCGGGGTTGAGCTAGGAGTTGGCCCTGATGGTGCTACGGGAGTAGATGTTTTGAAATTTTTCAGTTTGCCTGTCATCTCACCTTATGTAGGAGTTGGACTTTATTCAGAAGATAAAGGTGTTGCAGTTTCAGGTGGCGTTCAGGTAGGTGCTACTAATAACGTTTTTGTTGGTGCTGGTTACAATTCTATTCGTGGGTTTAATGGCCAACTGGGAATCAGATTTTAAGAGTGCTGAGAAAACCATCAATTAATTTTTTTATGAGGCGTGATGCGTAAAACCCCCGAATTCTATTTGGGGGATATAAGGGACTTCCAAATAATAAAATATACTATCGTTATAGAGGCAGGGGGCAGGGGGCAGGGAGCAGGGGGAGGGAAAGTCGTAGTGAAATCCAGAAATTTGGATAATTTATTTTTTGCAGTTCCCTAAGCGAATTGCTGAATTTATATTATGCATGTGTTGCATGGGGCGCGGGATATCGAGAAGATATTTGTTCAAGATACCGAATTTACGCAGGGGGAATAACTGAAGTCGAGATTAGTTCTCTGACACGAACTGCGGATTCTTGTTGCAATGCTGATGCCACGATCGCTTCACTTTCAACTATACTTAGCCGAGCGATCGCTTGCTTGACTCCAGCTATGGCTTGAGGATTCACGCTTAATTCATCCAGCCCTAAACCTAATAATATTGGTGTTGCTAAAGTATCTGCTGCCAGTTCTCCACATAATCCTACCGAAATCCCCGCCGCATGGGCAGCTTGGATAGTTTGCTGCACCATTCGTAACACTGCTGGGTGTAGGGCATCAACTAAATTTGCCACGCGGGGATTGGTGCGATCGCTAGCCATGACATACTGACTCAGATCGTTAGTCCCTATACTAAAAAAGTCTACTTCAGCCGCTAACTGATCTGCGATCGCAACAGCTGACGGAACCTCCACCATAATCCCCACTTTTATCGCTGCATCAAAGGAAATACCAGCTTGATTTAGTTCAGCCTGCACTTCACCCAGAATTACTTTAGTTGCGCGTACCTCAGTTACACTGGCAATCATTGGCAACATGATCTTAATTTGGTGTCCTACACTAGCTCTCAAAATTGCCCGTAGCTGAGTTTTGAACAAATCCAAATGATCCAAACAGAAACGAATTCCCCGCCAACCCAAGAAAGGGTTAGCTTCGGGAAACCCTATTCTCAGGTAAGGAAGCGGCTTATCACCACCTACATCTAAGGTACGAATAATTAAGGGACGATTATCTAAAACTTGGGCGATCGCCTGATACACTTCTAGTTGTTCTTCTTCAGTGGGGGCGCTTGTCCTATCCAGATAGAGAAACTCTGTGCGGAGTAATCCCACACCTTCTGCACCGCTAGCCACCGCAACTTGGACATCATTTATACTACCAATATTGGCGAAGACGCTAACTTGGCGACCATCACGAGTAATTGCTGGCTGGTGTGCTGTAGATCGTGCTTCTTGTTGGGCAGCTTGCCAAGCTGACTGCTTTGCTGCCAATAAATCCAGGATATGTGATTCTGGTTCTACCCAAGCTCTGCCAGTTTCACCATCAAGTGCCATAAGTGTACCATCTGCCAAGTGCAACACTTGGGCATCCACTCCCAAAACTGCGGGAATACCCAATGTTCGGGCGATAATTGCGCTGTGAGAAGTGGCACTACCTGAAGTTGTACAAATACCCAACACCTTTTTAGGATCTAATCTCGCGGTATCGGAGGGAGTTAAATCAGTCGTCACTAAAATTGCAGGTGACTCAAGATGTAGGCTAGCAGGGACATTCCCACCTAGTGATCGCAGCACTCTTTGCCCGACATCCACAACATCGTCAACTCGCTCTTGCAGGTAAGAATCCTCAAGTGTGCGGTAGGAAGTCGCTACTTCATCGACTACGGCTTGCCAAGCTGCTTCAGCATTTATATGGTGTTCAAAAATTCGCTCTTTAGCCGCTTCCAGCAGTACTGGATCTTCTAAAAATAGTAGTTGGGCATCGAAGATAGCGGCTTCAGCGTCACCAATTTGAAGAGAAGCTTGGGAGAAAACTGCTTGAATTTCTTGTCTGGCAGTGTGAATTGCTGTTTGTAATCTTTGCCACTCTGACTCAGGATCATCTACGTGGTATTCCGTAATTAAAACGTGGGTGGGTTGATAATGAACAACAGGTGCGATCGCGATTCCAGCAGAAGCTGCAATTCCCGAAAGTTCGCCGTGAGTTGCTGGTGTAACTTCATGATGCAATGCTGGTGGAGAATTCAAGGCAAGATTATCTTCACCAAAATGATTTGCGAATAATCCTTGTAATGCTGCCAGTGCTTCATCTGCATCAGAACCGGTGGCAGTAATCAATAATTCGTGTCCTTGACGCACCCCTAAAGTTGTAACTTGGTTAATACTGTCACCCCTAACTAGCTCAGTATTTCTCGTTAAATTCCGCACCAAAATTTGGGATTGAAACCGGGCTGCGGTTGTTACAAACTGCGCTGCGGGACGGGCGTGTAATCCTAAGCGATTGCTCACACTTAGGCGAATTTCTCGCGTTGGTGATTCTATATTGGTTGTTGGGGTGTTGTGACTGGCAAGGGACAACGGCCTACTAACTACACCCAATTGAGTTGCTTTTGCTAAGAGTGCGCCGCGTGCTTCTGCCATGACTTGGTGAATATCTCTACCAGCCGCCGCAGCCACCACAGCAGCGAGCGCGCCTTCTACTAGAGGTGCTTCACACAAATGCACTTTTTTTTGCTGTGTTTCTGGCAAAAACTCTATTGCCATTTCCGCACTCAGCAAAGCACTACCCAAATCCATCAACACCAAGACACCATTATCAGAGAAAACAGAAGCGATCGCTTCATAAACCTGAATGGGATCTGTACCCAATGGGTTGTCCGGATCTTCAATCCCTGCTGCAACAGCGATGGGAACTTGGTTCTGAACCATCTGCGCGGCGAGTTCCCGCACACCCAAAGCTAGTTGTTTACTGTGAGAAACGATGACAATTCCGATCACTGCCACACCGCCAAACTTGTTGAGAGGTTTGCGTTTAGCTAGTTATCCCTTTCATTTTCCCATTCCGCACCGCTAAAAACAGCGCTTATCTTGAATTTAATTGTAACTGCCCGAAAATATTCCGGTCTTTCCAGCTAGAAATTCGAATCAAATAGCTTTCTTTTACGGAAATACGTGGTGTCCACTGATAAACTCCATCGCTAGCGGTACGGGAAGAAATGTTTTGGATAAGTTTCTTCCCATCGTACAACTTAATCGAGACATCACTGTTAAGATTATCCCGCCACAATATTAAATAAGGCTGATCCTTCTTTGGAAGTACTTTCCCAACTGGCTGACTGATCAAGATTTTCGGCGCAATCTGATTTTCGGTTTTCTTGCGGAATCCCAGATAATGAGGTAGGTTTCGGAAAGTAGGATTTTCTTGTGAATTAGACAGTTGTGGAAGAATAATATTTCCGCTCTGAGAGTTAAATAAATAAGTTGATCTACCTCCGTCAACGGTAATAATATCGCCTTTGACTCCTAATTTACGTAATAAATCGGCTGCCTCATCCAGAGTTGCTTGATTCACCGTCATAATCAACAAAAGCTCGTCGCCCTTAACACGATCTTTGTCCAAAGTTCCAATGACTTGATACTTATTTACTTGATTTTGGGCTAATACTTTTGCTGGATGATCGCTGTATCGGTAAGTGACAATTGCATTCTTGACTACGTTTTGGTTGAGAGGTGCACCGCTAATCTGGTCGTAATCAGTAATATATGCTTGCTTGTTATCCCAGACTAAGGCCTTGAGGCGAATATTACTATAAAATTTATCTTTAGGTTCCTTGATTGGGCCATAGGGGCTATTGCCGCCACTAATGACTACACCATTGAATTTAATTGGAAAGGATAATTGAGTACTAGATTGATATTGCTCAAAAAAAGAACAATTGATTATTGAGAAAACGTTGTTTGCGTAAAGTTTCTTATATTCGTCTGTTACTTCTGAAAACAACTTATTTTTGAAAAAAGGGCTGTAATGTCCGCCTTCCCCTTTATAATATTTGCCCTCATTTAGACCCATCTTATCTACCTCTCCGGTAATTTGGTCTATCTGCATTTTGCCCAGATCAATAACTTGTAGATATGCTTCGTTCCCATTCGTTAATTGTTTTTTATATAATGCTGCCCCATCTATAGTTTGGAGAGGCTGATAAGAAGATAAAGGGTTGATAGTTTGGGCAATCCAAAGACTACTCAGAATTGGCAATAAAAAAAGCATTTGTTATATAAATCAACATGAGAATTAAGTAAACCTACTAAGTATCCCATATCTGCAAATACAAACCGCATTAATCTTCTCCTTGTGTACTAAGTTGATGAAGCACTCAAAAAACATCTGTTGTACTATGATTCTGGTTTTGTAATATTAATGGTATAAGAGATGACGGCTCAATTTGAATACAGCACTCTCAGCCAACCGCAGGATATTCAGCAGCTGATGTATATCCTTGAGCAGTGTTTTCTCAGCCCACTTAACGCCGAGGAAGCTTACATCAACCAGATTGGCATTGAAAATTTTCGCATTATTCGGGGATTAGAGGAATTAGCGGGTGGATTGGCAACTCTGGATATGGGCCAGTGGTGGGGTGGTGTGCGTGTACCAATGACAGGAATCGCCGCAGTGGGCATTGCTCCAGAGTATCGCGGTTCGGGAGCTGCGATCGCTCTCATGCAGCACACTCTCAAAGAACTCTATGCAAAAGGTATACCGCTCTCTGCTCTTTATCCAGCAGTTCAAAGCTTGTATCGAAAAGTCGGGTATGAGCAGGGGGGTAGCTGGTGTAATTGGGAAGTTGCTACTAAAAGTATCCAAGTGCGGGAGCAACCCCTACCTTTGCAACGAATAGTGGATATCAATCATGAAGTCTTTCATGAACTATATCAGCAGCAGGCGAGACAAACGCATGGATATTTAGACCGACATCCCGCAATTTGGGAGCGCTTAATCCAGCCAGATGAGAAAGAAACATTTTACGCATATTTTATTGGTAGCAAAGAAAAACCTCAAGGCTACATCCTCTTCAGCCAACATCCAGCAGAAGATGGCGCAATTCTGCGAATAAAGGATTGGGTAATTCTCACAGCTGCGGCTGCACAAACATTCTGGTCTTTTCTTGCCAGTCATCGCTCCCAAATTGACAAAGTGCGATGGAGGAGTTCTGTGAGCGATTCCTTAACATTGCTGCTACCAGAGCAAACTGCCAAGCTTAAGAATACGATGCGTTGGATGCTGCGGATAGTAGATGTAGTCAAGGCGCTGGAAATGCGTGGTTATCCATCGGGAATTCAAGCTGAATTGCACCTAGATATTCAAGATAATTTGCTAGATGCAAACAATGGTAAATTCATCCTTTCTGTTGCCAACGGGCGCGGTGAAGTTACAAAAGGTGGAAAAGGTGAGTTGCAGCTAGATGTTCGAGAACTAGCACCAATATATACAAGTTTGTTCACACCCTACCATTTACAAATAGCTGGAAAACTGCATGGGACAGAAACAGCTATTGCAGCAGCTACGCAAATATTTGCAGGTAGTTCTCCTTGGATGGCTGATTTCTTTTAATGTGAGTTTGACGAACCTTTCCCTGTGTTGAACTAAAGTTCAAGCCTGTTCTTCTTTCCCCTTAAGGAGAGGATCAGTTTTAACAAATAGCTCACAACTTAACCGTATTTACCTCATTCCCATTTAATTCATTTTGTGAAATGAGGTTTAATTTTGTATCAGCTCTTTATAATCCAGTTTTAGTTGATACATACTGAAAGCAGTCCATGAATTCTTGATGAGTACAAGGATTTATATGATCAGCAAAATAATCAAAGCTCTAACAACTGACAAAGAAAAAAACCTGCAAGCTCCAGTCGAAATGGAGGAACTATCAGACGGAGAAGCTATTAACGTAGTAGGGGGTGGCGTCACGAAGACGATTCCTGAGAATCAGGGGGCAAGAGACTATCTACTGTGTTTACTGTACAATTCTCATTACCACCGACCGCTTTTGAGGCGCGGGGCGTGTGTTAATTCAAAATGATGACGAGGGAGAAAAGACTTGGGTTGTTCACCCATACATAATAGCTCACACCCGCACATCAAACCTACAACCTCGATTTGCTAGAACAAATTTCTGTACCACTTCTGCTAGTTCGGGGCTTTCCGATACCTAGCACTCGCTTCGCTCAAATTCAAAAACCAAAAGTCAATAAAAGATTTTTCATTTTGACTTTTGAATTCCCCCAAAGGGGGTTGACCAGCCAGCAGCTTACTACCCCAGTAAGACTTGCTGGCTGTTTTTAACTTCGGTTTATACCTTTGGCAAAACCCGCGATACTTTTTGGCAGATTCATAATCACGTTTTGCCCAGTTGTAAAAAAGCAGGATGCCACTCCCTATCGGGAAGTCAAAAGTCAAAAGTCAAAAGTCAAAAAATTATTTCTTCAACTTTTCTTTCGTTGTTATTATTGATTTAGCAATAATTTTAATCAACTGTTCGCATTCATCCAAAAGACTTAATATTTTCTCTTCAGACATGATTTTTGATTTAATTAAGAGCTTTAGCAATATCTTGTTTCTTTTGCCTCTTTCAAAGCTATAGACTGCTTACTTATAAAATCTCTATCACTTTCAGCCGAACGAGATTCTTCAATATTTGCACCTATTGGTGTACCAACTCTTGTAGTAGTTTCGTAGGGTGCGTTATGGACACGCCGAAATAACAAATGAGTTCGCTGAAATAACAAATGCGAACGCCGAAGTAACAAATGCGAACGCTGAAATAACAAATGTGAACGCCGAAGTAACAAATGAGTTCGCTGAAATAACAAATGAGTTCGCTGAAATAACAAATGCGAACGCCGAAGTAACAAATGAGTTCGCTGAAATAACAAATGCGAACGCCGAAGTAACAACTGAGTTCGCTGAAATAACAAATGCGAACGCCGAAGTAACAAATGCGAACGCCGAAGTAACAAATGCGTTAGCGTAGCCCGCCGCAGGCATCGCCATGATTGCAACAATTTAGCTTTGTCACGCCAGCATAACGCACCGCAAATCTTTGGTAGATGAAGTTTTTCCGACTTGTGTGTACACCGTAGCTTGACAAGAGGAGGGTTGGGGCGGGGTGACGCGGATGGTGATGGGAAGCCAGAGAACTGAATATCACGCCATTACAAGGGTTTCACTTAGATTGACACGTATGGGCAGTGCCGCCCCTACGCGAAATATATATATGTATTAGGGTTTTAGTGAATGGGCTTTACTTTCTCTCTCTCTATAAAACATAAATTGGAAACATAATTAATCCTTCGCTCGTCCTTCCGCTAGATTAACAATTTCTGTTGTTGTCAACTCACATTACAAATAAAACTGTCAGCAATTTACTTTAAATAAGTAATAATGATTTATCGTGCTTATCTAATCCCAAATATCATCTCCAAAAATAACTCAACGGCATTTATGAATTTTTCTCCGGAAGTTCAGTATAATCATCAGAAAACAATCTAAGTAAACCTGATTAGCTTCTCCATACTTGCACACCCACAATCACAACATGAAATCACATCTACTGGCGATTGGTTTAAGCAGTTTGCTTTTAGTTGCAGGCCAAGCTAAAGCCTCACGATTACAGTCTTGGTACTTTGACTCTAAGCAAAACCAATTACACCTAACTACAACTTCTGGAATCCAACCAAAAGCCTTTTTATTAGAGAATCCTAATCGACTAATAATTGACTTACCTGGAACTAGTTTTAATTCAGATACTGTCAAAAAATCTTTTGGTAATGCGATTAAAGAAATTCGCATCGGAAAACCAGACAGTAAAACAACTCGTTTTGTCGTAGAATTATCTCCAGGTTATCATATTGCTTCCCGTAACCTATCCATCAAGGGAGATTCTCGTTCCCATTGGATTGTAAAATTCAACTCATTTGATCGTCAAAACAATAAGGTTACTGGGGAAAAGCGAGAAGATATTGCCATCAATTCCACAGATGCTTCAACGTTTGCGGGAGTTGTCAATCTTGGTCAAGAAATGAAGGGTATCAGTTCTCAAATCCGCGCATTGTTAGCAACTTATAAATCATTGAACCCGGGAATATTTTTCTTAGATTTAGCTACAGGTAACTATATAGATATTAATGGCGAAAAAAGATTCGCTGCTGCCAGTACAATTAAATTTCCCTTATTAGTGGCTCTTTTTCAAGAAATAGATGCTGGTAGAGTTAAACTAACAGATAAATTAGTGATGCGGCGCGATTTAAGGGTTGGTGAAGCCGGAACTATGAAATACAAACCCATAGGCACTAAATTTAGCGTCCTCCAAACTGCTACCTTGATGATGACCATTAGCGATAATACCGCAACAAATATGGTTCTCGATCGCTTGGGTGGTGCAGCAAGAGTTAATCAACGTTTTCGTGGCTGGGGATTGCAAAATACAGCAATTAAAAATCTACTTCCAGACATTCCTGGCAAAAATACAACCAGTTCCAAAGATTTGGTCAGATTGGCAGCGTTAGTTTCTAATAAACGTTTGCTATCCCCAAACAGCCGCAATCGAGTTTTAGGCATCATGCGCCGTGTCAAAACTAATACTTTGCTACCAGCTGGTATTGGAAAAGGAGCTACCATCGCTCATAAAACTGGTACATTGAGATTTATTATTGGTGATGCGGGTATTATTCAAATGCCTAACGGGAAAAGCTATTTAGCAGGTGTTTTGGTGCAAAGACCAAACCACGATCGCAGAGCTGGAGATTTTGTCCGTGAAGTTTCTCGCAGAGTCTACAATTACCTCAACCAAACCACAGTTAGTAACATAGAACCGAGCACTCGTTAAATTGCTCATAATTACCTTAAATTTAGGTGCGTACACCTAGCTGTACGCACTTACATATCTATCTGTATCATACCAATTCACAAAAATTCTGATACATATAGATTTCTCGTAGGGTATGTCATTGCCTATTGGTGTCAAATTAACGCGAAACTGTTACCAAAACCTGATATTCAGTTCTCTGGCTTCCCATCACGATCTGCGTTACCCCACCCTAACCCTCCCCGATGGATTGGGGAGGGAACTAAATTTCTTGTTTCCCTCTTTATAAGGGGGCATTAAGGGGGGTAAAATGCCTGTGAAATAAGTGTTTGAGCTTAATTTCCTACCAATGGGCAAAGACAAGCCCCTACCAGCGTATTTGTATCATTATTAAAGTGAAATGGTATTAGTTCAAGAAATTGGGTGTACCACTACCACCATTTCTACCAACAGCAGGAATTTCCAGTAGGCTATCTGTAGCTTTGCCAGTACCGTCATTGGTAACAGAGGTAGAGTTCCCTGGATGTCCATTGGGAATGAACAGTTGCGGGTGGTCAAAGGGCGCTTTATCAGTGACAACTCGCTCATCAGTAAGTCCTTTTAGGAAAGCCACCAAGTCATCTTTTTCTGTTTGGCTTAATCCCAATGGGCGGAGAACCCCTTCTTGGCGGAAATCTCCACCACGATTGTAGAAGTCCACCACTTGCGGCAAAGTCAAATAACTACCATTGTGGAAGTAAGGGGCGGTGAGTTCTATGTTGCGTAGTCCAGGAGTTTTAAACTGCCCGTCTGCAACTACTTTGTCACTGGAGTTAACTGTAATATTGGGGCTTGAACCGAGAAGTAATGGGAATTTACCCGAAGCAGCCACCCGCGACTCCGAAAGCGGATTACCAAATGGGTCTTGACCACCAACACCAATGTCTTCTAGGGTGGGTCTAACGCCGATATTGAAGAAACTTGTGTCCGAGACGGTTCTAGGAGTGGATGTGCTAGCTCTGAGCCTTTGGTTCTTGACGTTGCTAACTGAGGCACTGGTCAGTTCCAACCCACTATGACAGAAGATGCAGGCAGCTTTGCCCTCGAATAGTTGTTTGCCTCGTTGCTGCTGCACGGTGAGGGCACTGGTGTTTCCTTCTAAGAAGCGATCGTAGGGCGTATTGTTGGCAATGAGTGTAGACTCGTATAACTGAACTGCAAGCCCAAAGAACAGCGAGAAGTTATACTCCAACAGTGTGTATTCATCGGTTTTAGAAGAGTTATCAGGCCTGTTGACAAAAGTCCGTTTACCTTCAGCATCAACTTGGATGAGCCGATTAGACTTCCACCACTCCGGCTTAAAGGCATCTTTAATCATCTGCTCGTAGGTTTTATCCTTCAGTCCGGGTTGAGGTGATCTACTGTCTGCACCTAAAACGCTGTCTTGTGGATGCACAACCTGTTTGCCTAGCGGTCTGAGGCTAGTTAACTTTTGCCCCAATACTCGGGGGAGCTTTGTACCCCTAATTGACAGAGCATTTTGCAGCAGTCCACTGAGAGATTTACTATTGTCGATTTGCGCCAACTTACCAGTCAGTTCTTCAACGGAACTGAGTAGCGGACCAACCAGAGTATCACCAATATTATCTAGATCATCTAGCGGCAGTTGACTGAGAGATTTTCTCTTGTCAATTCGCCCAAACTTATCACCAATTTCTTGAAAAGTGCGACCATCAGCAGACGACTCGAAGGAACTGAGTGGCGGCCCGAGCGCCTGAGAAGCCAAAGACGAATTATTCAATCTGATTTTGACAAATCTGAGCTGATTTGGCTTTTCTGCTTTTACCACAGAGGCGTTAGGGTCTCTTAAACCGAAGGGATTCACCCCATTAAAGATATCCTGTGCACTTCCATCCCAGAAGTTGCGGAAGTTCAATGCTGCATTTATTACGCTTGGTGTGTTACGCGGTTGAACGCGACGCACATTTGTACCTCCCACGTTAAACACCGGATCTAGCTCGGTTTTTACTTCGTCTTCCGCGCTACCAGGTTTAACATCTACAAACTTTGCATTGGAGACTCCCTGAGAGGAACTGACATCGTTACGGTCAGACACAACTGTTGTAGAATCATTTGGGTTTGACAGCTTATGGAAGGGAAAATCTTCTTTTCTTAGCTGGTAGTTTGGTGCGCTACCTACATTAAAAGCTGTATCTGGATTTACTGTACGATCAGCGTTAATCCGCAAAAGCCCAGGAGATATCTGATTTTTGGATCTATTGTCGGCTCCAGCATGGAAGTGACAAGTAGCACAGGAGGTCTTTCCGTCGCTCCCAACTTGCATATCCCAAAAAAGAGTTTTTCCTAATTTGATCGCAGCTACTTTGTTTTTTACAAAGTCTCCAAGATTGTCAGGCTCTGGAACCGACACGCTCTTAAGCGAAGCTGGCGGTCTTGTAACCTGCGCTGATACACTATTTCCAGCTATTACTGCTGCCAGAATAATGGCAGCAATTGTTATAGTCTTTGAAAATTTTGATTCCGAGCGATTAAGCTTGCCATATCTAAATCTCCACCCTTGGCGCTTTATTTTTGTCACCAAAGATTTGAGCAAAAACCGACCTCTTGAAGTCAGTAGCAAGTAGACCAATAAGCCTGTAATAAAAATTACTAAGCTTACTATGGGTAAAATTCCCATATGTTTTTGTACTAGAACAACACCGGGGAAATTATACATCCGTAATCAAATTTCAAATGTAATATTCATGTAAAGAATTACAAGTATTACAAATTTTATGTAAACAAAAAACGCCACAGGGCTACTAATAAATTGAGTAGGGTAGAATAAACTGTTCTAGATTTATTTAACTGGCATTAATTAACTAGTACGTCACGGCAGAAATAAGCAGACCATTGAAAATCCCTAAAAAGCTTATTCCATAATAAATACTTCTGACTTAGGCTACTACAATGCTTTATTTACAAGAGCTTGATAAAATTTAAGTATGCAAATTAGATATGTTCTAACTTATCATCAGCCGTACTTTCAGTAAAATATTTTAATGTCACTACATCAAAGTTCTGGTCGCTGGCGCTTCGGGCTAGCTTTATCGCTTTTGACGGTTTTATTGTGGGGAATTTTACCTATTGCTCTGACGGTAACTCTGCAAGTACTTGATGTCTATACAGTCATCTGGTTTCGCTTTTTTACATCTTTCTTACTACTTGGTGTGTATTTAGGAATACGCGGTAAATTACCAAAGTTAGAACAACTACGTTCTGCTTCTTGGAAATTATTAGCGATCGCTACACTATTTTTAGGGATTAATTATTTTCTATTCATGCAAGGTTTAGCACTAACATCGCCTGCGAACGCTGAAGTTCTCATTCAATTATCTACCCTTTTATTAGGTTTTGGAGGGTTAGTGATTTTTAAAGAACGTTATCGGCTGTATCAATGGATTGGTGTAAGTGTAATGGCTTGCGGTTATCTTTTATTTTTTCGGGAACAACTAACAAATTTAATTACAGCGCATGGCACATACATACTAGGTAGTCTTTTGATTGTGCTAGGAGCAATGGCATGGGCTATTTATGCTTTAGCACAAAAGCAGTTATTACAATCTTTATCTTCCCCTAGTATCATCAGGGTAAGCGCATTTCAAACCCTATTGACAAGAGGATTTGAAAGCATCATTATGATGAGATAAGCAAGCAGCAAGAATCGTCAACATATAATTATTATCCATAGCGGCACGATTGGATTTTTGG